>NZ_JBHXWK010000005.1:0-331381 GCF_042671685.1 Streptomyces sp. NPDC127595
CCTCCGCCACGGCGACGTCTCCAGCCGCAACGACCTCATCGACAAACTGGACGTCTACGTCATCGGCCGCAACGAATCCGCGAAGCCGTACAAGTGGACCTACGACGGAACCCCGCTCAAGACCACGTGAACAGTCCTCACACCCCTCCACGGACTTGCGCGGAGCGGCACTAGGCCCATGCCGGGATCCAGGTGTCGGCCTGGGCGTGCTCGGGCCGCCGCCCGGAGCTGAGGTGGTCGCGGAGTGCGGCCAGCACCGGATGCGGGTTGTCGCGGTGCCACACCAGTGAGTGCGGGTAGACCGGTGTCGGATCCCGCAGCGGGATGCGGCGCAGGCCGTGGTCGGCGGGCCAGACGAGGTGGGTCTGCTGCCCCACGAGGGTCACCAGCGACCGGGACTCGGCGATGGTGTCCAGCAGGGGCTTGGTGCCGAAGTCGGGGCCGGTGACCTCGATGGTCAGCCCGAACGCGGCGGCCAGGTCCTCGTAGTAGGCGCCCCACTCGGTTCCGGGAGCGAGGCCGGGCATCCAGATCCGGTGCCCGACGAGCTCGGCGGGCGTGACCGCACGGGCGGCGGCGAGCTCGTGGGCCGGTCCGACAAGAAGCTCGACCGGCTCGTCGAAGGCCCGGACGGCCCCGATGTCGTCGGGGAGCCGTCGGCCGGGCATCGTGATGGCCCGGAAGGACGCGTCGATCGTGCCGGACCGGATGGCGTCGACGGCCGCGTCGGCGTCGAAGCGGGTCACGACATCGAGTTCGACCTCGGGGTGCGCGCGCTGGAAGTCGCCCAGTACGGCGGCCGGGGCGAGCCGTCGGCCGATCACGTCGACGCGCAGCGGGCGGCGGCCGGGACGGACGGAGGCGACCGCGCGCTCCTCGGCCCGTAGCAGCTCGCGGGCGTGCGGCAGGAACGCCTGCCCGTCGATGGTGAGCTGCGCTCCGCGCGCGGTACGGGTGAACAGCCGTACGCCGAGGATCTTCTCCAGCGTGGCGACGCGCTTGGAGACGGCCTGCTGGGTGACCGCCAGTTCGGCGGCGGCGTCCTGGAACCGCCCCGCGTCCGCGGCGGCCACGAAGGTGCGCACAGCGGCGAGGTCCACACCCGTCATGCTAGTGACACAACCAATGGTTGTGGCTTCAGGCTGCTTGGTTGTTTGCTCTCGTCGCCCGCCACTCGCTTGGATGCCGGGGTCAGCGTGGGTTGTTCCGGGGCGGCGAGAGGTGCGGTGGGATGACGGGGAGACGGGCGCTGGGGCGGCGGTTCCGGTGGCTGTGGGCGTCGTTCGCCGTGAGCTCGTACGGTACGGCCCTCGGGTTCGGCGCGTTTCCCATGATCGCCGTGCTCGTGCTGCACTCCGGGCCGACCCAGGTGGCGGCGCTGGCTGCCGCGGGGCGGGCGGTGGGGGCCGTGGTGGCGGTGCCGCTCGGGCCGTGGGTGGAGTTCCGCCGCAAGCGGCCGGTCATGGTCGCGATGGACCTGACCCGGTTCTCGGCGCTGCTGAGCGTCCCCCTCGCGTTCGCGCTCGGCCTGCTCAGCTTCGCCCAGCTCCTCGTCGTCTCCGTAGTCGTGGCAGCGGCCAACATCGCGTTCAACGCGGCAAGCGGTGCGTACCTGAAGGCACTCGTGCCACCGGAGGACCTGATCGTCGCGAACAGCCGCTTCGAGTCCACGACATGGACCGCGACGACGGTCGGACCACCGCTCGGCGGAGCCGCGATCGGCATCTTCGGCCCGGTGACGACCGTGATCGCGGATGCGGTCAGCTATCTGCTCTCGGCCCTGGGCATCCGCGCGATCGGCGGAACGGACCCAAAGCCCACAAGGCCCACCGCACCACACCTACGAGCGGGCGACCTGCTCGAAGGCTGGCGCTACATCCTCACCCACCCCACCCTGCGCCCCCTGTTCTTCAACGTGCTCGCGGTCAACGGCCTGATCATGGCCTCCGAGCCACTGATCCTCGTACTCCTGCTGGGCGACCTCGGGTTCGCACCCTGGCAGTACGGCCTCGTGTTCGCGTCCCCCTGCATCGGTGGCCTCATCGGCGCACGCCTCTCACGCCGGCTCGTGCCGCGGTTCGGGCAGCACAGGGTGATGCGCATCTCCGGGGCCCTGCGTGCGTGCTGGCCCCTCGGTCTGGCGTTCGTCCAGCCCGGCGTCCCCGGGATCGTGCTCGTCATCGCCGTCCAGTTCGGCCTGGTGACCTGCATCGGCCTGTTCAACCCGGTACTGGCCACCTACCGCCTCGACCACACCGCCCCCGACCGGGTCGCCCGCACCCTCACCGCATGGTCGGTCAGCAGCAGCGCCACCATCGCGACCCTGACCGCCGCGTGGGGCCTGCTCGCCGCCGTCACCAGCCCGCGCACCGCCATCGCACTCGCGGGAGTCCTCCTCTTGGCCACCCCGCTACTGCTACCGCGCCACGAGTCCTCGCCCCAGGACAACCTCACCGCCGAGACCGAAACCCCAGAAGCCGTCGACCGCTTCTGAGCCCCGGACGGTCCCGTCCCGATGACTACATCCACCACCTGAACGTAGTCCACTTGCGCCGTGGCCAGGTGACCCCGCCCCGATCCTCAAGTGACTGTCGGGCCGCCCGCTCGCTTCTCCCCAGGGCTGGAGCTGGCCGAGTCAGGCCATGAACCATCAACGCGACGGGATCCGACAGTCAGCAACGAACCGCATCCAAGCCGCCTAGTCGCGCTTGGGCCAGATCGGGCCCTGGTCGGTCCAGATGACGCCCTTGTTGCGGCACAGGCAGAAGGGGTGGCCGATCGGGTCGGTGTAGACCTGCCAGCCGTAGCCATCGGGGCCGATGAAGTCCTGCCGTAGCGTCGCGCCGAGGTCGAGGACGCGGCGCTGCTCGGACTCGATCTCGTCCACTTCGAAGTCGAGGTGGAACTGCTTGGGGTGCTCGCTGTCGGGCCACTGCGGAGCGCGGTAGTCGTCCACCTGGATGAATGCCAACTCGATCTCGCCGAACTGGATGCCGGCCCAGTCCTCGGAGCTGCCTTCCTTGATCGGACGGCCCGTCACCTCGGAGTAGAAAGCCGCCAGCTTCATCGTGTCCGGGCAGTCGACAATGAAATCGGTGAGTCGCAGCATTCCGCGATCTTGTCACAAGCTCACATCCGCAGGTGCGGACCAGCAGCGGACTTCGGCGGAGCCGCTTAGCGGGCGAACGCGTCCATCAGGGTATCGATGCGCAGGCGCAGGTCGGCGGAGGTCGCGCCAGTGATGACGACGGAGACCTCGTTGCCGCCGAGCGTTCGCGAGACGGATGTCGAGGGAGTGGGACACACCGGGCAGGGCCAGGAGTACCAGGCGTCGGGGTCCTCGTCGTCAGTGGGTGCGAGGCCGATGGAGATGACGTCCCAGTCCGTGTCGTCGAGGTGGGTGCCGTTGTAGCGGGCCAGGGACTTCAGGAAGGAGCGGAGGTGGGGGCGCCAGATCCAGCCGTCCATCCGGTCCGACTCGGTTTCCGGATCGGCCACTTCGTCCGCCGAGTCCGCCGAGGTGTTCATGCGCAGGCCCGCGCTCACCGCGTGCCAGTCCAGCTGGTGAGGTGCAGGCCCGCCCAGAGGTCGAGGCCGCTGCAGGCATGGTGGGGGCCGTACGCGGCCGTGGGGAGTTGCGGAACGCGTCTGCAGCCGGTCTCGTCGAGGCGGTAGGGGGCGTCGAACGCCGCTTCCCAGCGGGCGAGTTCCGGAGAGAAGCGCTCCTGGGCCTGCACCACCCCGACCCCCAGATGCCGAGCTATGTCCTCCCAGGAACTCCCCCGTTCCCGCTCGTAGACCACGGCCAGGGCGAGCGTCCACTCCGCGAGTTCGGTCAGCTCGAGGGCCTGGCTCACACGACCGCCGGGACCGCTGTTCGCATCGTTGCGAGTGGCGACCAGCCCGCCGGCGCGGTCGGCAACGGTGACCGCGGCCCGGCTGAGGGCGAGGCGGCCGAGGGCGTCTCGGGAGTAGGCGCGGCGGTCGTCGTCGTAGGGGGTCGTTTCGGGTGGGGTCACGGGGCTCAGGGTTCCATGCGCCCATGTGTTCGTCGCTGCGATTTTTCGGCGGCATCGGTACAGGAAACAGAAACGTCCGGGCCGGCCCCTGCGGGCCCGCCCGGACGTCACTGATCACATGGTGCGGATGAATCAGACCAGGTCGAACCGGTCCAGGTTCGAGACCTTGACCCACGCGGCGACGAAGTCGTTCACGAACTTCTCCTTCGCGTCGTCGCTGGCGTAGACCTCGGCGACGGCGCGCAGCTCGGAGTTGGAGCCGAAGACCAGGTCGGCGCGGGTGCCGGTCCACTTGACCTGGCCCGAGGCGTCACGGCCCTCGAAGGTGTTCTGATCCTCGGAGGTCGCCGACCACGTCGTGCCCAGTTCGAGCAGGTTGACGAAGAAGTCGTTGGTGAGGACCTCCGGGGTGGTGGTGAAGACGCCGTGCTTGGAGTCCCCGTAGTTCGCACCCAGGACGCGCAGGCCGCCGACGAGGACCGTCAGCTCGGGCGCGCTCAGGTTCAGCAGGTTCGCCTTGTCGATCAGCAGGTACTCGGCCGGCAGGCGGTTGCCCTTGCCGAGGTAGTTGCGGAAACCGTCGACGGTCGGCTCGAGCGCGGCGAACGACTCGACGTCCGTCTGCTCCTGCGTGGCGTCCACGCGGCCCGGCGTGAAGGGGACCTCGACGTCGAAGCCGGCGTCCTTGGCGGCCTTCTCGACACCCGCGGCACCCGCGAGGACGATCAGGTCGGCCAGCGAGATCTGCTTGCCGCCGGCGTTGAAGGACGTCTGGATGCCCTCCAGGGTGCGCAGCACCTGCGCGAGCTGGTCCGGCTCGTTGACCTCCCAGCCGATCTGCGGCTGGAGACGGATACGCGCACCGTTGGCGCCGCCGCGCTTGTCGCTGCCACGGAAGGACGAGGTCGCCGCCCACGTGGTGGAGACGAGCTGGGAGACCGACAGACCCGAGGCGAGGATCTGGGCCTTGAGGGCGGAGATGTCCGCGGCGTCGACGAGCTCGTGGGTCACCGCGGGGAGCGGGTCCTGCCACAGCAGCGTCTCGGACGGAACCTCGGAGCCGAGGTAGCGCACGATCGGGCCGAGGTCGCGGTGGGTCAGCTTGAACCAGGCGCGGGCGAAGGCGTCGGCGAACTGGTCGGGGTTCTCGTAGAAGCGCCGCGAGATCTCCTCGTACGCCGGGTCGATGCGGAGCGCGAGGTCCGTCGTCAGCATCGTCGGAGCCTTGGTCTTCGACGGGTCGTGCGCGTCGGGGATGGTGCCCGCGCCCGCGCCGTCCTTCGCGACCCACTGGTTGGCGCCGGCGGGGCTGGACGTCAGCTCCCACTCGTAGCCGAACAGGTTCTGGAAGAAGTAGTTGCTCCACTGGGTCGGCGTCTGCGTCCAGGTGACCTCCAGGCCACTGGTGATCGCGTCGCCGCCCTTGCCGGTGCCGTAGCTGCTCTTCCAGCCGAAGCCCTGCGCCTCGATCGGGGCGGCCTCGGGGTCGTCGCCGACGGCGTCCGCCGGGCCCGCGCCGTGGGTCTTGCCGAAGGTGTGACCGCCCGCGATCAGGGCGACCGTCTCCTCGTCGTTCATCGCCATCCGGCGGAAGGTCTCACGGATGTCGCGGGCCGCGGCCAGCGGGTCCGGGTTTCCGTTCGGGCCCTCGGGGTTGACGTAGATGAGGCCCATCTGGACGGCGCCGAGCGGGTTCTCCAGCTCGCGGTCGCCGGTGTAGCGCTGGTCGTCGAGCCAGGTGGTCTCGGGACCCCAGTAGACGTCCTCGTCGGGCTCCCAGACGTCCGCGCGGCCGCCGGCGAAGCCGAAGGTCTCGAAGCCCATCGACTCCAGGGCGACATTGCCCGTGAGGATCATGAGGTCGGCCCACGAGATGCTCTGGCCGTACTTCTTCTTGACCGGCCACAGCAGACGGCGGGCCTTGTCCAGGTTGCCGTTGTCCGGCCAGCTGTTGAGGGGGGCGAAGCGCTGCTGGCCGGCGCCGGCGCCGCCGCGGCCGTCGCTGATGCGGTAGGTGCCCGCGCTGTGCCAGGCCATACGGATCATGAACGGGCCGTAGTGCCCGAAGTCGGCCGGCCACCACTCCTGCGAGTCCGTCAGCACCTCGGCGATGTCCGCCTTCACGGCGGCGAGGTCGAGGGTCTTGAACGCGGCGGCGTAGTCGAAGTCCTCACCGAGGGGGTTGGACACGGCAGGGTTCTTCGCAAGGATCTTCAGGTTGAGCCGCTCCGGCCACCACTGGCGGTTTCCGCCGCCCTGGGTCGGGTGCGGGGCTCGGTCGTGCGCGACCGGGCAGCCACCGCCGCCCTCCGTTTTCGCGTCTGTGACGATTGCGTCGTGGTTCTCAGTCATGGGAATCCTTCCGGACCTGGCGGATCACGGTGCTCAGGAACTGCGGGCGGTGGAACGGTCGGGCGGGGGGTACGAAGACTGGGGTGGGCGGCGGCGGAGTCGGGATGACCGGCCTCGCCGACCTGCGGAGGGCCTCACATACGACCGAGAGGGAGATATGGCTCGCGCGACCGCGCATCCCGGAGGGGATGGATCGCCTCGAAGCCGAGGTGGTCCCGTCACGTCTCTGTCTCATGCCGTACTGGAGTCTTCCTGTCCCTTGGCTATCGCCGGAACCGATCCTACGATGGACCGAGTCCAAGTCAAGAAGCGGGCCAAGCCCATATCCAACCGGGACCCGGACGTCCACCGGTAAACTCCGGGCATCCCACTGAACCTGAATAGGTGAACCGATATGAGTGACCTGCTGGAGCGACTGCGAGGACGTGGCTGGCGGATGACCTCCCAGCGACGTGTCGTTGCGGAGGTCCTCGACGGCGAGCACGTCCACCTCACGGCCGACGAGGTGCACGCCCGCGCGGCACAGCGACTGCCGGAGATCTCCCGCGCGACCGTCTACAACGCCCTGGGCGAGCTGGTCTCCCTCGGTGAGGTGCTCGAGGTCTCCACCGACGGCCGCGCCAAGCGCTACGACCCGAACGCCCACCACCCCCACCAGCACCTGGTGTGTTCCAACTGCGGCACCATTCGCGACGTCCACCCGGCCGGCAATCCACTGGCCGACCTCCCGGCGGAGGAGCGCTTCGGCTTCACGGTCTCCGAGGTCGAGGTCACCTACCGCGGACTGTGTCCCTCCTGCGCCTAGACCGGCATCGGCCCTTGGTCCTTGGCCTTCGCCCGTTTGTTACGCTCGGGGCGCGTCCCGTGGGGGAAGTCCGGTGAGAGTCCGGCGCTGACCCGCAACGGTAAGCGTGGCAGGCCGTTTCGGTCCGTCGCGTGAGCCCGATTACCCGCGGGGTGGCATGTGACCCGATGACGCTCGCCGCGGACTGCGAGAGGGGACCGCACGGTTCGGCTGTGCTGCCCATCCCTTGCTTGTGTTCACGAGGCGGCCCGAGGCTTAGGACCCGCCGCCCGTGCGCCGAATACCCGTCGTGCCGCTGGTGGTTGGGCTGGCGCTGTTGCTCTGTCTGTCGCTCCTCTGCGGGGTCGGGCTGGGCGCTTCGGGGATCGGGTGGGGGCGGGTACTGCGGTTTCTGTGGGCCGGGGTGACCGGCGGCGGTATCGAACCCGGTGACGTCGCCCCGTACACCATCGTCTGGGAGATCCGGCTGCCGCGTGTGGTGCTCGCCGCCGTCGTCGGTGCCGGGCTCGCGGCCGTCGGCGTCGCCGTACAGGCCATGGTGCGCAACGCGCTCGCCGATCCGTTCGTGCTCGGGATCTCCTCCGGCGCCGCCGTGGGCGCCAACGCCGTCATCCTGCTGGGCCTGTTCGCCGGTCTCGGGGTGTGGGCGCTGTCCGTCGCCGCCTTCGGGTCGGCGCTGGCCGCCATGGCGCTCGTCTACGCGGTGGCCAGATCACCGCTCGGGCTCACGCCGCTGCGCCTGGTGCTGACGGGGACGGCACTCGCGTACGGCTTCGAGGCCCTCACCACCATCATGGTCTTCGGCGCGGCCCGCGGTGAGGCCGCCCGGTCGGCGATGATGTGGCTCCTGGGCAGCCTGGGCGGCGCGACCTGGGAGAAGGTGCCGCTGGCCGCCGCGGTGGCGCTCGCGGGGTGGGCCTGGCTGCTGCGGCGGGCCGAGTCGCTGAACGCCCTCGCCATGGGCGACGAGACCGCCGCCGCGCTCGGCGTGCCGCCCGGGCGGTTGCGCCGGGAGCTGTTCCTCGTCACGGCCGGCGTGACCGGATGTGTGGTCGCCGTCAGCGGGGCCATCGGGTTCGTCGGACTGATGGTGCCGCATGTCGTACGGATGCTGGTCGGCGCCGATCATCGGCGGGTACTGGTGGTGGCGCCGCTCGCCGGAGCCGTCCTGCTGGTGTGGGCCGATGTGCTGTCCCGGCTGCTGCTCGCCCCGTGGGAGCTGCCGGTCGGCGTGATCACCGCCGTGGTCGGCGTGCCCGCCTTCCTGCTGCTGATGCGGCGCGGCGGCTATGCGTTCGGAGGGCACTGACCGATGCGGCTCGATGTGGAGGGCGTGTCCGTCGACGCCGGTGCCGTCCGGCTCGTGGACGACATTCGACTGAGCGTGGGCAGTGGGGACTTCGTCGGTCTCGTCGGGCCCAACGGGAGCGGCAAGTCGACGCTGTTGCGGTGCGTGTACCGGGCGTTGCGGCCGGCGGGCGGGGTGGTGCGGCTCGACGGGGACGACGTGCACACGATGGACCCGCGGGCCGCCGCCCGGCTGCTCGCCGCGCTGCCGCAGGAGTCGTCCGCCGAGTTCGACTTCACCGTCGCCGAGGTGGTCGGGATGGGGCGGCTGCCGCATCAGGGTCGTACCGCCAAGGAGGACCGGGCGATCTGCGCCGACGCCATGGCCCGTACCGGAGTCGCGCATCTCGCTGAACGCGGCTTCCTCGCGCTCTCCGGTGGCGAGAAGCAGCGCGTCCTGATCGCGCGGGCGCTCACCCAGCAGCCGCGCGTGCTGGTCCTGGACGAGCCGACCAACCACCTCGACATCGCCCACCAGTTGGACGTGCTGTCGCTGGTCCGGGGCAGTGGCCTGACCGTGCTGGCCGCCCTGCACGACCTCAACCTCGCCGCCGCCCACTGCGATCTGCTGTACGTGATCGACGGGGGCCGGGTCGTCGCGTCGGGCCCGCCGCACGACGTGCTCCAACCGGCGCTGTTGGCCGAGGTGTTCGGGGTCCGCGCCCATCCCGTGCGCCATCCGGAGACCGGTGCCGTGCAGTTGCTCTTCGACCTTCTCCCCTCGGCCCGATAAAGGAACTCCTCGTATGCGCAAGCCCGTTGCAGCAGCCGTGTGTCTCGCGACCCTCGCCACCGGATGCGGCGCCCAGGTCGAGACAGCGGAGTCGAAACCCGCGTCATCGGCCGTCACCCTCACCAACTGCGGCCAGAAAGTGACGTACGAGAAGATCCCCGAACGGGTCGTCACGAACGACGTCGGTATCACCGAGATCATGTTCGCGCTGGGCCTGGAGGACCGCATGGCCGGGTTCGCCATGCCCGACGACAAGGGCGATCTGACCGGCGTGCCCTGGAAGGACGGCTACGACGAGGTGAAGTGGCTGTCCAAGCAGCAGCTCACCCAGGAGAACGTCCTCGACGCCCGCGCCGACCTGGTCTTCGCCGGCTGGAACTACGGTTTCCGCGAGGACAGCGGCTTCACCCCGGACGCCCTGAAGAAGCTCGGCATCCCCTCGTACATCCTCACCGAGTCCTGCCGCAACGGCCGTACCGACTCCTCGCGCGGCATCATGCCGCCGCTGGACGCCCTGTACGCCGACCTCACCAACCTCGGGAAGCTCTTCGGCATCGAGCAGCGGGCGGCCACGCTGGTCGCGGACTTCAAGGAGCAGGTCGCCGCCGTGCAGGCCGAGGCCCCGACGGGCGCGGACCGGCCGAAGGTCTTCCTCTACGACAGCGGCCAGGACCAGCCGTTCACCTCCGGCCGGTACGCCGCCCCCGAGGAGATCATCAGCAAGGCGGGCGGCGTGAACATCACGCACGACCTCAACGACTCCTGGACGACGGTGGGTTGGGAGACCGTCGTCGAGCGCGACCCGGACGTCATCGTGATCTGCGACTACGGAGACGTCAGCGCCGAGGAGAAGCGCGAGTTCCTGCTGTCGTACGCGCCGTTGCGGAACGTCTCCGCCGTCAAGAACAAGCGGATCTTCGTCCTGGACTACGTCGACCTCGTCGAGAGCCCGCGCAACCCTTCGGCCATCGACCACCTGGGCGCCTATGTGCGGACGGTGGCGGAGACCGACGCCGCCTCATAGTCCCCACTCAGGTGGTGAAGCGCCGCACATACCCCCGCTGCCACGGCGTCTCCACCGCGTGCCGGTCGTAGTGGCGGCGTACGAAGTCCACGGCCTCGTCCGCCGGAACGCCGTCCAGGACCGCGAGACACGCCAGCGCCGTCCCGGTCCGCCCCCGGCCGCCACCGCAGGCCAGCTCGACACGGTCGGCGGAGGTGCGGCTCCAGGCGTCGGTAAGCAGTTCGACCGCGCGGGCCCGGTCGGCGGGCAGGCGGAAGTCCGGCCAGCGCAACCAGTGCGCCTCCCAGGGGACTTCGGGCGGCTGCTTGCCGAGGAGGTAAACGGCGTACGTCGGTGCAGGGCCGTCGGCGGGAAGCGGGCGGCGCAGCGCGCGGCCTCGGACCAGGCGGCCGGAGGGGAGGCGCAGGACGCCCGCGCCGTTCGGGTTCCAGGGCTCGGTCACGAGGCTCAACTTACCCCGCGTGACTCCTGCGCGGCCCGCGCTTCGATGCCGCGGAAGTGGACGGCCATGGCCCGCTCCGCGCCCTCGATGTCGTGGGCGCGCAGGGCGGTGACGATGTCGCGGTGGCGGCGGACGGTGACCTCGGGTGCCGGGTCGTCGGTCCAGCCGCGGATGCCGGAGACGCGGCGGAAGACGGTCCAGAAGGCGCCGAGGAGCTGGGGGACGAGAGCGTTGCCGAGGGAGGCGTACAGCAACTCGTGGAATTCGCGGTCGAGTTCGGCGAAGGGGCCACCGCTGTCCGGGCCCTTCGCCTCCACCCCGCCCGCGGTCTCCATCCTCGTCACGACCGATTCGAGCCGGTCCAGCTCCGCGTCGGAGAGCGTGCCCGCGACCCGGCGGATCAGCCCCTCCTCCAGCACCTCGCGGACCTGGAGTATCTCGGCCAGCGCGCTCGCGTCGTCGCTGGGCCGGGCGAGGGTCCGGAAGGTCAGGCCGTCCACCAGCGGTGTCAGCGAGGCCTCGCCGACGTACGTGCCGTAGCCGTGCCTTATGTCGACTATGTCGAGGGCCTGAAGGGCCTTGAGGGCCTCGCGGACGGAGTTGCGGCTGACACCGAGGTCCTCCATCAGCTCCGTCTCGGTGGGCAGCGGCGCACCGGCCCGGAGTTCGCGGTCGAGGATGAGCTGCATCACCTCGCGCTGTATCTGGCCGCCCAGCCGACGCTCGGGCCTGCGCCGGCCTCCGGTCTCCTCGGGCATGCGCCGCATCGTACGCTCGCTGGACATCCGACGTCCCACCTCCGGAATGAAGAAACGTCAATCAGCAATTGACCAGTCGTCAATTAGGCCTATTTCTCTGTGCCATTGGTCGCACCTTTGGAACATACGCCATTCGTGTGTGTTCTCTTGACCCCCCTTTCGCCCCCTCTTATGGTCACGCTGCCCCCTATGACGTAGGACGTCGTATCTCCCCCCGCCCGGACCACTCACTGGACCACTCCTCACTGGAGGAACCGTGCGCGACGTGACCCCCACTCCGGCGCTGCACCGCCGGTCGTTCCTGAAGTACACCGGCGCGCTGGGCGCGGCCGCCGCCGTCTCGTCGTCGCTGTCGGCGTGCTCGTGGGGGCCGGAGTCCACGAACGACACCGGTGGCGGAGGCAGCGGCGGGAACGGGACGCTGACCGCAGTCATCGGCTACGGGAACGACGGCAGCTGGGATCCGACGCAGACGGCGTCCGCCTTCTCCATGGCCGCCAACAACCACATCTACGAGGGCCTGCTCGACACGGACCCGATCTCCCGCGAGCCGTACGCCGCCCTCGCCACCCAGGTTCCCGCCGACCTCACCGGCACCTCCTGGAAGTTCGAGCTGCGCCCGGGCGCCCGGTTCCACGACGGGAAGCCCGTCACCGCCGACGACGTGGTGTTCGTGTTCGACCGGATCCTCGATCCGAAGACGCAGACGCTCGGCAAAGGCTTCTTCGCGAGCTGGCTGCAGGAAGTCAGGAAGATCGACGCGATGAACGTCGAGCTGCTGCTCAAGTTCCCCTTCCCCGAAGGGGTTTCGCGGCTCACCCTCGCGAAGGTCATGCCCAAGCACGTCTTCTCCCAGCCGGGCGCCTGGGACGACGCGATCCGGGGCAAGGCGATCGGCTCGGGACCGTACCGGCAGACCGCCCACCACCCGAAGTCGAACACCACCTTCGAGGCCTTCGCCGACTACAACGGCCCGCGCAGGGCGGCCTTCAAGAAGATGAACTGGCTGACGATGGTGGACGCCGCGCCGCGCGTCGCGAAGATCTCGGGGGCGAGCGCCGGGGCGCCGATCGCCGACAACATCCCGTACGCCAACATCCAGCAGCTCAGGAAGGGCGGCATGACCGTCGAGGGCGGCGCGGGGATGAACAACCTCTTCCTGATGTTCAACACCCAGCGCAAACCCTTCGACGATGTGCGGGTGCGGCAGGCGCTGCACTACGCCATCGACACCGACAAGATGGTCGAGGTCGCGCTCAAGGGGCACGGCAGGCCGTCGAGTTCGTTCCTCAACGAGGGCAACCCGGGCTACCGGCCCGCGAAGACCGTCTACGCGTACGACCCGGAGAAGGCCAAGCAGCTGCTGGCGGAGGCCGGGGTCAAGGGTCTGAAGGTCAACATCATGGCGGTCAACGTCAGTTGGATCGTGGACTGCCTGCCGACGATCAAGGCGTCCTGGGACGCGATCGGCGTGAAGACGACGCTCGACCCGCAGGAGACGACGGCCGTCTTCACGAAGATGGACCAGAAGCAGGACTACCAGGTGGTCGCCGCGGCCTCGAACCCCAACCAGTTCGGCCTCGACGCGGACCTGATCATGCACTACAACTACGGCCCGCAGAACCTGTGGATGGGCTACGCCCGCTGGGCCGGCAACTCCGTCGCCAAGAAGCTCTTCAAGGACATGGACCAGGCGACCCGGGAGCCGGACGCCACCCGGAAGAAGACGATGATCCAGGACTACATCGACGTCGTCGCCGAACAGGCCGTGCTCTATCCGGTCGTGCACAACGAGCTGATGACCGCCTGGGACCCGAAGAAGCTCACGGGGATAAGGGCACAGCCCTACCCCGGGATCAACCTCCTGCAAGCCAAGTGGGTTTAGACCGGAGGTAGTCAGCACGTGGTCACCGTCGTCAGAATCCTGCTCCGCCGCATCGCCCTGCTCGTGCCGCTGATGCTCGGGATCGTCCTGTTCGTGTTCATCGTGATGCGCTTCTCGGACGTCGACCCGGCATCCGCCTTCTTCCAGGGCGCCAACCCGACACCACAGCAACTGACCGACTTCCGGGAGCAGAACGGACTCCTCGACCCGCTCCCGGTGCGCTACTTCCACTTCCTGGGCGACCTGCTCCACGGCGACCTGGGCACCAGCGCGCTGACCAGAGCGCCGGTCCTCGAACAGGTCACCACCGCGCTGCCGCTCACCCTCCAGCTCACCTTCCTGGGCCTCGGCATCGCCGTGGTGCTCGCGCTGCTCGGCGGGGTCACCGCCGCGATCTACCGCGACCGGCTGCCCGACCAGATCATCCGCGTCGTCTCGCTGACGGGTGTCGCGGCGCCCGGCTTCTGGCTGGCGCTGCTGATGATCCAGTATCTGGCCGTCGACCTGGGCTGGTTCCCGACCGGCGGCTACATCAACCCGGGCGACTCGCTGACCGGCTGGCTCAAGACGATGACGCTGCCCGCCCTCGCGCTGTCGCTGCCGGTCGCCGCGCAGCTCACCCGGATCGTGCGCACCTCCGTGGTCGAGGAGCTGGACAAGGACTACGTGCGGACGGCGATCGGCAGCGGCCTGCCGCCCCACGTCGTGGTCGGCCGCAACGTCCTGCGCAACGCCCTGATGAACCCGCTCACCGTGCTCGGGCTGCGCGTGGGCTATCTGCTCGGCGGGGCGGTCGTCATCGAGACGATCTTCTCGCTGCCCGGCATGGGAAAGCTGATGATCGACGCCGTGAAGAACGGTGACCCGGCGGTCGTACAGGGCGTCGTCCTGACCACGGCCACCGGGTTCGTCGTCGTGAACCTCGCCATCGACATCCTGTATCTGCTGGTCAACCCGCGGCTGAGGGAGGCGACCTGATGTTCTCTCGCAAACGGCTCACCGAGGTGCTGTCCCGTCCGGGCATCCGGCTGCGCGGCTGGCGCCGGCTGCCCCTGCTGTCCAAGATCGCCGTCTGCTTCCTGGCCCTGGTGGTGCTGGTGGCGGTGTTCGCGCCGCTGCTCGCCCCGGACGACCCGCTCGACCAGCAGACGCCGGTCGGCGGCACCGGCGCCCCCTCGGCGAGCCACTGGATGGGGCAGGACAGCCTCGGCCGGGACATCATGAGCCGGCTGATGTACGGCGCACGCTGGTCGCTGGCCATCGGCCTGGGCGCCACCGCGCTCGCCCTCGTCGTGGGAGCGCTCCTCGGCGCGGTCGCCGCGACCTCGCGCAAGGCGGTCGACGAGACGCTGATGCGCTGCCTGGACGTCGTCATGGCGTTCCCGGGCATCGCGCTGGCTGCCGTCCTGGTCGCCGTGTTCGGCGGCGGGATCACGGTCCTGATCTGCGCGATCGCCTTCCTGTTCACGCCGTCGGTGGCGAGGGTCGTACGGGCGAACGTCCTCGACCAGTACGGCGAGGACTACGTCACCGCCGAGCACGTCATCGGCGCCCGCACCCCGCACATCGTCATCAAGCACGTGGCCGTCAACTGCGCCGCGCCCATCCTGGTGTTCTGCACCGTGCAGGTCGCCGAGGCCATCGTCTTCGAGGCCTCGCTGTCCTTCATCGGCGCGGGAGTCCGGCCCCCGGACCCGTCCTGGGGCAGCGTCATCGCGGACGGCAAGAACATGGTGCTGACCGGCGGCTGGTGGGCCACGGTCTTCCCGGGCCTGCTGATGCTGCTCACCGTGCTGTCGCTGAACATCCTCTCCGAGGGCGTCTCGGACGCCTGGGCCGCGCCCGCCGCGCGGGACGTGCCGGCACGAGAGGCGAAGGACCGTCTTGAGGCCCCCGAGCCCGGCAGCGGCAAGGTCCTGGACCTGCCGGGGCTCACCCAGGCCGCCGCCCGGCTACGCAGCCGGGCCCGCCCCCTTCCCGAGGGCGCCCTGCCCGTCCTGGCCGTCGAGAACCTGGCCATCGGCTTCGATGCCCGCCACGGGGGTGTGGACATCGTCGACGGCATCAGCTTCGAGGTGCAGCCGGGTGAGGTGCTGGGGCTGGTGGGCGAGTCCGGCTGCGGCAAGTCACTGACCGCGCTGACGATCATGGGCCTGGAGCCGAAGGGCGCCCGGGTCCGCGGCCATGTCCGTTTCAACCAGCGGCAGTTGGTGGGCGAGCCGATGCGCGCCCGGCGCAAGCTGCTCGGCCACGAGATGGCGATGATCTACCAGGACGCGCTGTCGTCCCTGAACCCGGCGATGACGATCAGGTCGCAGCTCAAACAGGTCGTACGGCGAGGCGGCCGCCGCACCCCCGCGGAACTCCTCGAACTGGTCGGCCTCGACCCCGAACGCACCCTGCGCAGCTACCCCCACGAGCTCTCCGGCGGCCAGCGCCAACGCGTCCTGATCGCCATGGCCCTGTCCCGCGACCCCAAGCTGATCGTCGCCGACGAACCGACGACCGCCCTCGACGTGACCGTCCAGGCACAGGTCATGGAGCTGCTGCTACGGCTGCGCGCCGAACTGGACTTCGCGCTGATCCTCGTCTCGCACGACCTCGCGCTGATCTCGGCGGTCACCGACCGGGTGGTCGTCATGTACGGCGGCCAGATCGTCGAGGTCGGGGTGACCGCCGACCTGGTGGAGGAACCGGCCCACCACTACACGCGCGGCCTCCTCGGCAGTGTCCTGTCGCTGGAGACGGCGGCCGAACGGATGACGCAGATCAAGGGCGTCGTCCCCTCCCCCGCCGACTTCCCGGCGGGCTGCCGCTTCGCCGACCGCTGCCCGATGGCGAGCGAGCGCTGCCGCGACACCGCGCCCGACCTGCTGGGCAGCCGCTACCACCTGGCGGCCTGCCACCACCCGGCGATCGACCTGACGCCGGAGCCGACCGGAAGCGAGGTCGTGAATTGAACGCGCCGGCCGGCGAGAACGGGGTTCCTGCGGTGACTTCTCTGGTGGCACTCTCCGACGCCCACGTCGTCCACAAGGCCCGCACCGGCGGCCTGTTCTCCCGCGACCGGGTGTACGCCCTGACCGGCGCCGACCTCACCATCGCGCCCGGCGAGACGGTCGGCGTCGTCGGTGAGTCCGGCTGCGGCAAGTCGACGCTCGCCAAGGTGCTGGTGGGGGTGCAGCAGCCGACGTACGGCACGGTGACGTTCGGTGGCCGGGACCTGTGGTCGCTGAACCCCGCCGAGCGGCGCAAGGCCGTCGGCGGCAGCACCGGCATGATCTTCCAGGACCCCTCGACCGCCCTGAACCGTCGCCTGACGGTCCGGCGGATCCTGCGGGACCCGCTGGACGTCCACAAGCGCGGCACGCCCGCCCAGCGCGAGGAGCGGGTCAAGGAACTGATGGAACTGGTCGGCCTGCCCCGCGTGCTGGCCGACGGCCTGCCGGGCCAGCTCTCCGGCGGCCAGCGCCAGCGCGTGGCCATCGCCCGCGCACTCGCCCTGGACCCCGACCTCGTCGTGGCCGACGAACCGACGAGCGCGCTCGACGTGTCGGTCCGCGCCCAGATCCTGAACCTCCTCCTGGACCTCAAGGAACGCCTGGGCCTGGCCCTCGTCTTCGTCTCGCACGACATCCAGACGGTACGCAGGATGAGCGACCGGGTGATCACGATGTACCTCGGCCGGATCGTCGAGGAGTCCCCGGCCCACGAGGTCACCGACAGCTCCCGGCACCCGTACACCCGGGCCCTCTTCTCCGCCACCCCGGGCCTCCTGGACCCCATCGACCCGATCCCCCTGGTGGGCCCCGTCCCCTCGGCGACCCGTCCACCGTCCGGCTGCCCCTTCCGTACCCGGTGCTGGAAGGCGGACGAGGTGTGCGCGGGTGCCATGCCGGACTTCACGGCCGCGTCACGCCCCGATCACCGCTACCGGTGCCACCATCCTGTTGAGGAGGGCCAGTCCACGCGCGACCTGGTCGCGCAGGCGCTGTCCGCCTCGCCGGCCGCCGTCATGGCCGACGTCCCGTTCGAGCACCATCCCAGGGAGCCTTCATGACGATCCCCGCCCCGCTGACCGGTGTCGTCCCACCCGTCTGCACGCCCCTGACACCGGCCCGCGAGGTGGACGTCCCCTCGCTCATCAGGCTCGTGGACCATCTGGTGGAGGGCGGGGTGCACGGACTGTTCGTGCTCGGCTCGTCGGCCGAGGCCGCCTATCTGACGGACACTCACCGGCGGCTCGTCGTCTCCACGGTCGTCTCGCACGTCGGCGGGCAGCTTCCCGTCCTCGCCGGGGCGATCGACATGACCACGCCGCGCGTCCTCGACCACATCGGGTACGCCACCGCGGCGGGCGCCGACGCCGTCGTCGTCACCGCCCCCTTCTACACCCGCACCCACCCCGCCGAGATCGCCCGCCACTTCCGTGTCCTCGCCGCGCGGTCCTCCGTGCCCGTCTTCGCCTACGACATGCCCGCGTCCGTCCACACCAAGCTGAGCCCCGAGCTCGTCCTCGAACTCGCCGCCGACGGCGCACTCGCCGGCCTCAAGGACTCCAGCGGCGACCTCGCGAGCTTCCGCTCCGTCGTCATGGGCGCCCGCTCACACCCCGGCATCACCGGCTTCAGCGTCCTCACCGGCTCCGAACTCGTCGTCGACTCCGCGCTCGCGCTCGGGGCGGACGGGGTCGTGCCCGGGCTGGCGAACGTCGACCCCGAGGGGTACGTGCGCCTGTACCGGCTCTGCCAGGACGGGGACTGGGGGCGGGCCCGGGCCGAGCAGGAGCGGCTGTGTTCCTTGTTCGGGATGGTGGGGGTCGGTGACCCCGCCCGGATGGGGGGTAGCTCCGCCGGGCTCGGTGCCTTCAAGGCGGGACTGTATCTACGGGGGATCATCGACTGCCCGATCACGGCGGAGCCGCAGGTCGCCTTGTCGGAGGGGGAGATCGAACGGGTGGGGAAGTATCTGGCGACGGCGGGGTTGCTGTAGGGGTTTTCGCCCCCTCCGCCCCTGCCCATTCCCGTCCCTTGGGGGCTCCGCCCCCAAACCCCCGCTCCTCAAACGCCGGAGGGGCTGAATTTCCCCGGCCGGGGCTAGAGATCTTTTAGCCCGTCCGGCGTTTGAGGACGAGCGCGTTCAGCGCGAAGCGGGGGTCTGGGGGCGGCAGCCCCCAGGAACAAGGGACGGGAAGGGGGTGAGGGGGCGAAACAAATCCCCCTCACCCCCGCAGGTCAGCGACGGGTACCCGCCGGAACTCGATCCCCTCGTACGTCCCCGTCGAACCCGTCTCGTAGAGGATCCCGACCCGGCTGGTCCCGAGCTGCACAAGGTCGGAGTACGCGGCCGGCCGCTGCGACAGCGTGATCGCCTTGACGAAGGTCGAACCCCCGTTCGTGCTGCGCCAGACCGTCATCGCCCGCCGAGCCGTGGGCACGGACGGCCCCGAGAAGAGCAGCGCATCCCCGGCCCCCCGGAGCTGAAGAACACTGCCCTGGACGACAGGAACGTCGTTCAGCGTGGGCTGGACGGCATACGGCCGGTCCAGGGTCTCGCCACCGTCGCCGGAGTAGGAGTCCAGCCGATTGCCGGCACTCGTGCCGTTCTGGTCCCGCGAGCTGAAGTACAGCCGCCCGTCAGGGAGTTCGGCCGCGATGCTCTCGTTCGCGTTGCCGACCCCGTCGTAGGAGTCGTCGACGGACCCGACCCGCCAGCTCACCCCGCCGTCGTCGCTGTAGATGGCGTGGGCGCCGTAGTACTTGGGCTCCTGCCCGGTGTCACCGGAGCCGGCCGGCGGCGCGGCGGAGTGGTTGGCGGCGACCACAAGACGCCCGGCATGCGGCCCGTACCGAAGGGCGACCGCGTGCCCTGGCCCGGTGGCGTACCACCGCCAGTCCGGCAGCTTCACCTCCGCCGTGATGTCACGGGGAGCGGAGAAGCTGAGACCGTCGTCCAGGCTCGTCTGGACGAAGACGCGCCTGCTCTGCGCCGCCGTGACCTCGCCGCGCATGATCTGCCGCTCGGTCACCGCCCCGCTGTTGTAGGACGTGACAAGGACGATCCGGCCGGTGCGCGGGTCGACGACCGGCGCCGGGTTGCCCCGGGTGTCACCGTCCCCGGAAGCGACGACCCGCAGCTCACCCCACGTACAGCCGTTGTCGTAGGAGGGTCTGACGACGACATCGATGTCGCCGGTGTCGCCCGCGCCGCTGTGCCTCCCCTCGGCGAAGGCGAGCAGCGTGCGGGCCGGGGTCGTGATCGTGGCCGGGATGCGGTAGGTGTCGTAGCCGCCCTGGCCCGCGGTGTACGGCACGGAGGAGGTGCAGTCGGGCGAGGACAGCGGGACGGCGGACGCGCTGCCGAGGCCGGCGACGGCCGTGAGGAGTGCGGTGGCTGCCGCGAACGCGGCCGTGCGGCTCATGACGGTCATGACGCTCCCTGGACTGCGGCGGACGGCGGTCGTAGAAGGACAGACATGGGACGTGGGATGTCCAGCAGAAACTAATCTGCCCGCTGGGACAGAGCGATACGCACGCCACCACGGCGTGTTGACGTGCCGTCAGCTCACAGCGCGCCCGGAGAGACCAGCCCCGACTCGTACGCCACGATCACCAGCTGGGCCCGGTCACGGGCGCGCAGCTTGCCCATGATGCGGCTGACATGGGTCTTCGCGGTGAGCGGGCTCAGCCCCAGTGTCCCGGCTATCTCCGTGTTGTTGAGGCCGCGCGCGACCAGCGTCAGTACCTCGCGCTCACGTGCGGAGAGCCCCTCGGGTCCGCCCGTCGCGGGGGCCGAGGGGCTGCGCAGGAAACGGGCGATGAGCCGGGCGGTCGGGCCCGGCGAGAGCAGGGACTCACCGGCGGCCACCGTGCGGATCGCGTCGAGCAGTTCGGCGGGCCTGGTGTCCTTCACCAGGAAGCCGGAGGCGCCCGCGCGCAGCGCCTCCGCGATGTGCTCGTCGGTGTCGTACGTGGTCAGGACCAGGACTCTCACCCCGGCCAGGTCCGCGTCGGCGGCGATCAGCCGGGTGGCCTCGATACCGTCGAGGTCAGGCATGCGGATGTCCATGACGATCAGGTCCGCCCGCGCGCTGCGGGCCAGCTCCACCGCCTCCCGGCCCGTGGCCGCCTGCCCGACGACCGCCATGTCCCGCGCCGACTCGACGAGCATCGCGAACGCCGCCCGCACCAGGGTCTGGTCATCGGCGAGGACGACCCGGATGGTCATCGGGGCTCACCGGACCCGAGCTCGGCGACATGAACGGGGTCCGCTTCGAGTACGGGGTCCGCTTCGAGTACAGGTTCTGCTTCACGTACGGGTTCTGACTCACGTACGGGTTCTGACTCACGTACGGGTTCTGGCTCACGTACCGCTTCTGGCCCACGTACGGCCCCAGCTCCTCGTACGCCATCCCCCTCACCCACAACGTCAGCCCCAGCTCCAGCCATCTGCACGGGCACCGCGCCCCCCACCGGCAACACCGCCACCACCTCGAACCCGCCCTCCCCTCGGACCCCCGCCTCCACCGTCCCGCCCACGCTGCGAGCCCGTTCGCGCATCCCCACCAGCCCGAACCCGGGTGTGTTGCCCGCGCCGCCCACACCCACCCCGTCGTCCGTGACCGCGACCCGCAGCGCGCCGCCCTCGGCAAGCAGGTCCACGCGCACCGTCACGCCGGGGCCCCCGTGCCGTACCGCGTTGGTGAGTGCCTCCTGGACGATCCGGTAGGCGGCGGCGCCGACCGCGGAGGGGACGCCGGCGGTGTCGACCGTGACCTCGACCTCGGCGCCGGAGAGCCGGGCGGCCGCCGCGAGGTCGGGCACGCCGTCGAGCCCGGGCAGCGGGCCCCGTCTGTCTCCTCCGTAGGGGGACTCGCGGAGCACCTCCAGTGTGGTGCGCAGTTCGCCGCGGGCGCTGCGGCAGGTGCCGGAGATGTCGTCGAGGGCCTTGGCGACCGCCTCCCGGTCCAGCCGGTCGGGGTCGGCGGCCAGGACGTGTGCGGCGACGGACGTCTGCACGCCGATCAGGGTGATGCTGTGGGCGAGCAGATCGTGCAGGTCACGGGCGATGCGCAGGCGTTCCTCGGCGACGCGGCGGCGGGCCTCCTCCTCGCGGGTGCGCTCGGCGCGCTCGGCGCGTTCCAGGATCGTGTCGACGTACTGGCGGTGCACGCGGACGTATCCGCCGAAGAGCAGGGTGGCGACGATCCAGCCGGAGATCCGCAGGACCTCCCCGACCTGGTGCGGCGGGACGGCGGCGTTCACGAGCACCGTGCCGCCGACGACGCCGAGACCGGTCAGCAGTGTGCGGCGGGCCGTGCCCGTCACAGCGATCGTGTAGAGCACGACCATCGTGATCTGGGTCGCCGCGGTGTGGTTGTAGTCGAGCGCGTGGTACGGCGCGATGAAGACGAGCACGGCGAACAGCACGAGCATGGGGCGGCGGCGGCGCCAGACGAGTGGCACGTGGCCGCACATGAGCAGCGTCCAGCCGAGCGCGTCCGGGTCGCGGGCGTCGTCGACGGTGAGCGCCAGGGCGGCCCCGAAGGCCGCGAGGCCCGCGGTGAGGAAGGCGTCCTGACGCAGGGTGTTCCGGGGGGTCCGCCCGACAGCGGCGTTCAGCCGCTGCGCGAGCCCAGGCCGGGTGCCGGTCCTGCTTGCCGTGTTTGCCTGCACGGGGTTCATCCTCCGTCAGGAGAGCGCCCCTCCGACAGGGAGGAGCGCTCTCGTGCTGGTCAGCCGACGACGACCGGTTCCTTCTGGCGCGGCTCGGGCGGCTGCCCCTGCGCCGGTTCCCGCGACAACTGGCCCGGCCACCACACCTTTCGGCCCAGCGCGACACTCGCGCTCGTCACCAGATACGTGCGGACCAGGAAGGTGTCGAGCAGCACCCCCACCGCGATCACGAACCCCAGCTCGACCAACTGCACGAGTCCCATGTTCGTCAGCACCGCGAAGGTCGCCGCGAGGACGAGCCCTGCGGAGGCGATGACACCTCCGGTCGTCCGCAGCGCGGTAAGCGCGGCGGCGGCGGGTTCGGCGCCGGACAACGACTCCTCGCGCATCCGGTGCATGAGGAAGATGCCGTAGTCCACGCCGAGGGCGACGAGGAACACGAACGACAGCAGGCCGAGCCCTGGATCCGTCCCCTCGAAGCCGAGGACCGGTCCGAAGAACAGGCCGCCGATTCCGAGCGCCGCGCCCCACACCGCGATCACGGCGGCGACGAGCAGCAGCGGGGCGACCAGGCTGCGCAGCAGCACGATCAGGATGAGGAGGACGGACACGACGACGATCGGTACGACGATGAGCTGGTCCCGGGCGTTGGTGTCCTTGAGGTCGAGCTGTTCGGCGCTGGGTCCGCCGATGTAGGACCCCACGAGGTCGTCCCGCAGGGACTTGATGGTGGCTGTCTCCGCCGCCGACTGGGGCGCCCCCTTCGCGGTGACGGAGATCTCCGTCCAGCCGTTTCCGGTACGTCCCTCTTCGGCGGCGACGACGCCCTGGTGGTCGCGGGCCGCGGCGAGGGTGGCGTCGGCCCGGTCGGCGGGGGTGATCACGGTGATGGGCTGGGTGCCCTGTTCGGGGTAGGCGGCGGCGAGTGTCTCCATCGCGGCGACGGCGTCGGGCTTGTCGACGAAGGAGTCCTGCTGCTTGAGCGCGCCGGGCAGGTTCAGGGTGCCGAGGGCCAGCGCGCCGAGGAGTACGGCCCCGCCCGCGAGGACGGCGTACGGCCTGCGTCCTGCCGAACTCCCCATCGCGGTGAAGAGACTGCGCCGTTCCTTGGGCCTGCTTCCGAAGGCGGGTACGAGCGGCCAGAAGACCCGGCGCCCGAGCAGGACGAGGACCGCCGGCAGCAGGGTCAGCATGGCGACGAGCGCGCACAGCACGCCGAGTGCGCCCAACGGGCCCATCCCCCGGCTGCTGTTGAGGTCGGCGGCGAGCAGGCACAGCAGTCCCACCGCGACGGTGCCGGAGGAGGCGAGCACGGCGGGCCCGCAGCCGCGCAGGGCGACCACCATGGCGTCGTACGGCCGCTCCACGCGCCGTAGTTCCTCCCGGTAGCGGGAGATGAGCAGCAGCGCGTAGTCGGTCCCGGCGCCGAACACCAGGATGGTCATCACGCCCGAGCTCTGTCCGGAGATGGTGGTGCCGAACGCCTGGTGGAGTCCGTAGGCGACGCCCATCGACAGATAGTCCGCGATGCCCGCGACGGCGAGCGGGACGAGCCACAGCAGCGGGCTGCGGTAGATGACGATCAGCAGGAGGGCGACGACGGCGACGGTGGTGTAAAGGAGCGGTCCGCCAAGGGAGTTGTAGACCTCACTGGCGTCGGTGGCCAGGGCTCCCGGCCCGCCCACGTCGACGCTCAGGCCGTCCTCTCCCCGGGCGACGTCACGCACGTCGTTGACGAACGTGTCCCGCAGTTCCTCGTCGATCCCGGGCTCGGTACTGGCCACCGGGTACATCAGGGTGGTCCCGTCCTCGGACGGCACGCCCCGCGGCGTTCCGGTCAGCCGGTTGGCGGCCGCGATCTCGTCGACCTGCTGCGCCGCCGTCGTACGGTCGGCGGGGGTCAGCCCGCCGTCGCGGTGGTAGACGAGCACCAGTTCGGTGGTCTCACCGCCGGGCAACTGCTCCTGGATCTTGGCGACTTGGGTGGAGTCCGCGCTCGCCGGGAGATAGTCCGTGGCCCGGTCGTGCTGTACGTCGGCCAGCTTGGCCGCGAACGGCGCGACGAAGGCGAGCAGGGCCACCCAGAGCCCGAGCAGCGCCCAGGGCACGGCCCTTCTCCGGGTACGCGTGGTGGTGTTTCCGGGCCCCATGGCGGGGTCCCCCCTCCTGGACGGTTCGTCTGGACACACACCAGACTTCCGGCGCGGAGAGGTCAATTCGTCGCGCGGGAGGGCGAGTTCGGGGGTACTGCGGAGGGTGGCGAAGGCGGGGCGTTACTCCCTGGGGAGTACGGGGAGCGTCAGGAGGGCGTCCGCGCCGCCGCCAGCAGTCGCGTCACGTCGTCCGTGCAGATCGTCAGTGCCGCGCCCACCGTCGACAGGACATCACGCTCGGCGGGCGTGTAGGGGCCGTCGGCCAGCGCGATGCGCGCTCCCTGGAGGAGGATCGCCTCGCGGCCCGTGGGGGCGAGGTGCGGGGACAGCGGGTCCAGGGCCTCGTGGAGCTCTATGGCCAGGCTCGCGCCGCACGGCTCCCCGAAGACGCGCCCGGTGTCCGCGGCGAGCGCCTCGACGAGGGCGCCGAGCTGGTCCTCCGTGCAGTCGTCGAAGCCGGCCGAGCGGACGGCCGAGGCGGCGGTCTCCAGCGACGTACGGGCGCAGGTGGCTTCCGCGGCGAGCACGGCGAGCGCGACCGTGTGGACGGCGTCGCGGAGCATCGCGGAGAAGCGGGTGGTGGTGGGGTGGTCCAGGACGTCGGCGCCGTAGTGGCGGCGGCAGGCGGCGCATTCGACGACGGGCCCGGTCTCGCCGCGCGGGAGAACGGGAACGCCGAGGCAGGTGATCCGGCGCCGGCCGGTGAGCCGCTGGTAGTTGCGGTCACCTCCGCAGCCCGGGCAGAAGAACTCGCCGTCGCCGACGGTCGTCCACGCGGTACGGGTGCCCAGGATCCGGGAAACCGGAACTGCACGACCGTTTCGTCCCCATCCTGGCAGCACGTCGCACACCTCCGTAACGCCGCGGCAACATCGCCGCGCTGGCGTGATGTTAGCCACATTGTTGATGTCGAGTCAGTACCCAGGACGAGACCCACCCGTGACCTCCACACGGAATGGCCGGTAAACGACCCGGCCCCGCCCGCCTCGAAAGGCGGACGGGGCCGGGAAATGCCAGGTGAAAGAGGTCAGCGGCCCGCGCGGTTGACGGCGGAGACCACGGCCTTCAGCGAGGCACGTGTCGTATTCGAGTCGATCCCGATTCCCCACAGAACCTTGTCGCCGATAGCGCATTCGATGTACGAGGCGGCCTGCGCCGAGGCGCCCTCGCTCATCGTGTGCTCCTGGTAGTCGAGCAGGCGCGCGTCGACGCCGATGGACTGCAGCGCGTGGAAGAACGCGGAGATCGGACCGTTGCCGCTGCCGACCAGGACGGTCTCGACGCCGTCCACCTCGGCCTCGACGGTGAGCGTGTCGATGCCGTCGCGGTCGGTTGTGCTCTGGCCGTTGCGGACCTGGATGCGGCCCCACGGGTTTCCTGCGTCCGGCAGGTACTCGTCCTGGAAGATCGCCCAGATGTCCTTCGGCGTGACCTCGCCGCCCTCGGCGTCCGTCTTCGCCTGGATAATCTTCGAGAACTCGATCTGCATGCGGCGCGGCAGGTCCAGCTTGTGGTCGTTCTTCAGGACGTACGCGATACCGCCCTTGCCCGACTGCGAGTTGACCCGGATGACCGCCTCGTAGGAGCGGCCGACGTCCTTCGGGTCGATCGGCAGGTAGGGGACCGCCCACTCGATGTCGTCGACGGTGACGCCCTTGGCGGCCGCGTCGGCCTCCATGGCGTCGAAGCCCTTCTTGATGGCGTCCTGGTGGGAGCCGGAGAAGGAGGTGTAGACGAGGTCGCCGACGTACGGGTGACGGGGGTGGACCTCCATCTGGTTGCAGTACTCGGCGGTGCGGCGGACCTCGTCGATGTTCGAGAAGTCGATCTGCGGGTCGACGCCCTGCGAGAACAGGTTCATGCCCAGGGTGACCAGGTCGACGTTGCCGGTGCGCTCGCCCTGCCCGAACAGGCAGCCCTCGATGCGGTCGGCGCCGGCCATCAGCGCCAGCTCGGCCGCCGCCACCGCCGTACCGCGGTCGTTGTGCGGGTGGACGGAGACGCACACGTACTCGCGGCGGGAGAGGTTCCGCGACATCCACTCGAAGCGGTCCGCGTGCGTGGACGGCGTCGAACGCTCCACCGTGGCGGGCAGGTTGAGGATGATCTCGCGGTCCGGGCCCGGCTGCCAGACGTCCATGACGGCCTCGCAGACCTCCAGGGCGAAGTCCAGCTCGGTGTCGGTGAAGATCTCGGGGCTGTACTGGTAACCGAAGGTCGTCCGCTCGTCCAGCAGCTTCTCGGCGTACTCCACAACCAGCCGGGTGCCGTCGACGGCGATCTGCTTGATCTGGTCCTTGGAGCCGCGGAAGACGACCCGGCGGAAGACGGGGGCGGTGGCGTTGTAGAGGTGGACGTTGGCGCGCTTGGCGCCGACCAGGGACTCCACGGTCCGCTCGATCAGGTCCTCGCGGGCCTGGGTCAGTACGGAGATCGTGACGTCGTCCGGGATCGCGCCCTCTTCCTCGATGATCGAGCGCACGAAGTCGAAGTCGGTCTGACCGGAGGCCGGGAAGCCGACCTCGATCTCCTTGTAGCCCATCTTCACCAGCAGGTCGAACATCTCGCGCTTGCGGGCGGGTGACATGGGGTCGATCAGGGCCTGGTTGCCGTCACGCAGGTCGGTGGAGAGCCAGCGGGGGGCGACGGTGATCCGGTTGTCCGGCCACGTACGGTCGGGGATGTCGACCTGGTCGTACGGGCGGTACTTGTGGACCGGCATGGAGGTGGGCTGCTGGCGGTTCTGACTGTTCGCCATGATGCGGGGGCTCCTCGAAGGTGTCCGGAAGGACGGCCGACGGCGCAACGCCAGACTCCGCGGGGAGGGGGTCGGCCTCGACTTACAGGCCCTCGCCGCGGCAGCTAAGGAGGAGCAGCCCGAAACGCATGATGCTCCGCATGCTAGCCGAGCCGCACCGGATGCGGGGGCCCGTATCAGTATGCGGGACCGCTTACACATACAGGGCAAAAGGTGCGCCATACCACTTCAGGGCCGGTCCGGGAGGCCCTTATCGTCGCATTTCACCAATCATGGTTGCCGGTAGTGACAGAGGCATGACTCAGTGCAAATGTGCCCGGCATGACCGCCAACCCATCAGGCTTCGAGCCTGTCTTCTGCACCATCGTGCCGCCCCATGTCCTCGACAGGCTGGCCAGGGCCGAGGACCCCGCGCTCGCCGGGCCCGCCCGCCGCACCCTGGAGCGCGACGCTCTCGAACGCACCCACCGCCGGCTGACCACGGTCATCGGGGCCCCCGCAGTGGCCCCGGCCAGGGAAGCCGCCGACGACAAGCCGCACCGCACGATCTACGACGCCCGCCACCGCACGGACCTGCCCGGCAGGAAGGTCCGCGGCGAGGGCGACAAGCCCGGCAAGGACGCCACCGTCAACCGTGCGTACGCCGGTCTCGGCGCGACCTTCGAGCTGTATGTGAACGCCTACCGGCGCAACTCGATCAACGGCGAGGGCCTGCCGCTCGACGCGACCGTGCACTACGACGAGAACTACAACAACGCCTTCTGGAACGGCGAGCAGATGGTGTTCGGCGACGGTGACGGCGAGATCTTCCTCGACTTCACCATCCCGGTCGACGTCATCGGCCACGAGCTGACCCACGGCGTCACCCAGTACACCGCGAACCTCACCTACTTCGGCCAGCCCGGCGCCCTCAACGAGTCCCTGTCCGACGTCTTCGGCTCGCTCATCAAGCAGTACACCCTCGGCCAGACCGCCGCCGAGGCCGACTGGCTGATCGGCGCGGGCCTGCTCGCCCCGCGCGTCACCGGCACCGCGCTGCGCTCCATGAAGGAGCCGGGCACGGCGTACGACGACGACGTCCTCGGCAAGGACCCGCAGCCCGCGACGATGGACGACTTCGTGAATACCGGCCGCGACAACGGCGGCGTCCACATCAACTCCGGCATCCCCAACCACGCCTTCTACCTGGCCGCCACCGCCCTCGGCGGTCACGCCTGGGAGCGGGCGGGCCAGATCTGGTACGACGTCCTCACCGGCGGCGAACTGGGCCAGCAGGCCCTGTTCTCCGACTTCGCCAGGCTCACCATCGCCGCGGCCCGCGCCCGCTTCAACGACGGCGAGGAACTCCAGGCCGTCCTGAAGGCCTGGGAACAGGTCGGCGTACCCACCACCTAGCCGCCCGCCCCTACTCGCACTAGACAGGACCCATGCGTATTCAGGTACGGCGCACGGGCGGATTCGCGGGCATCGAGCGCCACGGCGAGGTGAACACCTCGGGACGCCCCGATGCCCACGAGTGGCACACCCTGGCCGAGCAGGCACTCGCCACCGGCCGGGGCGCGCCTCCCACCGGCGTGCCCGACGGCTTCAGCTACCAGATCACGGTGGACGGAAAAACGGTGTACGCCGCCGACCCGAGACTGACGGATGAGCAACGGAGCCTGATTTCAAGGGTGTTGAAGGAGGGTGCGTAAAAGGCGAGGTGTCAGCCCGAGGGAGCATCAGGGGCGCTCGCGTCATGACGAGGGCCCAGGCGAGGGCTTTCAGGGGCGCGGGGAACTGCGCGACCAGCCCAAGACGGCCCGCAGTCGCCCGACAACCGCACCACCCTCCCCATAAGGCGCCCCGCAGAAGTCGTAACTCCCAGTTCACACCGCCCCGTTGACTTCCGTTACTGCGAGTAAGGATGATCGCGCGCATGGCGACGACCCTCCCGCAGTTCCCGCCCACCTTCCTCTGGGGCGTATCCACCTCGGCCCACCAGATCGAGGGGGCCACCGACGAACGCGCCCCCTCGATATGGGACACCTTCACCGCGGAACCAGGCCACGTGAAGGACGGCTCCACCGCCGAGGTGGCCTGCGACCACTACCACCGCTACCGCGAGGACGTCACGCTGCTGCGCAACCTCGGCGTGGACGCGTACCGCTTCTCCATCTCCTGGCCCCGGGTGAACTCCCCCGGCGGTCTGGACTTCTACGACCGTCTGGTCGACGAACTCTGCGCGGCGGGCGTACGTCCGGTGCCGACCCTCTTCCACTGGGACCTGCCCGTCGACCTCGACTGGCTGGACCGCTCGACAGCGGAGCGCTTCGCCGAGTACGCGGCCGTCGTCGCCGCCCGTCTCAGCGACCGTGTCACCAAGTGGATCACCCTCAACGAACCCGCAGAACACACCCTGCTGGGCCACGCGCTGGGCGCACACGCACCCGGCAAGAAGCTGCTCTTCGACGCTCTCCCGGTGGCCCACCACCAACTCCTTGGCCACGGCCTGGCCGTACGGGCCCTGCGCGCGGCCGGAGTCACCGACATCGGTATCGCCAACTCGCACGGGCCGACCTGGACGGCGTCGGACAGCGAGGAGGACGTGCAGGCCGCCGACTTCTACGACCTGCTCCTCAACCGCCTGTTCGCGGACCCGCTCCTGCTCGGCCATTACCCGGAGGGCATCGCCGACCTGCTCCCCGGTGACGTCGAGTCCGATCTGAAGATCATCGCGGAGCCGCTGGACTGGTACGGCATCAACTACTACCAGCCGACCAAGGTGGGCGCCCCCGAGGGCGCGGAGATCGAGTTCAGCGGACTGACCCTGCCCGCCGAACTCCCCTTCTCCGTACGTGAACTGGAGGGCTACCCCGTCACGGACTTCGGCTGGCCGGTGGTTCCCGAGGCGCTCACCGAGCTGCTGACCGGCTTCCACGAGCGGTACGGCGACCGGCTGCCGCCCGTGGTCATCACGGAGAACGGCTGTAGTTACGAGGGCATCGACGACCAGGAGCGGATCGCGTTCCTGGACGGTCATGTGCGGGCGCTGCACAAGGCGTTGGAGGCCGGCGTCGACGTACGCGGCTACTTCGTGTGGTCGCTCCTGGACAACTTCGAGTGGGCGGAGGGGTACACGCGCCGCTTCGGCCTCGTCCACGTCGACTACGCAACGCTGGAGCGGACACCCAAGGCGTCGTACGCCTGGCTGCGCGACGCACTGCGGGCCCAGAAATAGCGGCACCCGCGGCTGTTTCCGGTGGCCGCACGAGCGATGTGGGCGGCGCGGGATCCGGGGAGCGGAGCAGGCCTAGAGCTCCCCTGTGTCCGCCGCCGTCCACACCGACGGGTACACCGGCCGGAAACCCAGCTCGCGGCGGATGCGGGCGGTGGAGACGATCCCATGCCACGGGTCCTCGTCCGTCCGGTCGTGCAGGTCCTCGGGGACAGCGAGGCCGTTGAGCTGGTGCAGCTCGACCGTGGTCACCGGCGCGTCGTCCGCGATGTTGTACACCCGGCCGTCGACGCCCGGGGCGTACAGCAGACGCAGCAGCCCCTGGGCCACATCCACGTGGTGGACCATCTGCAGGCGCTGGGTCGCGGCCCACTCCCCCGCCCACCGCATCGCCTGGGTGAGGTGCGGGTCACCCTCGCCGTACACGAAGGAGAGCCGCCCCACCCGTACGCCGAGGTCCGCCATGGCCAGCAGCCCGCGCTCCGCCTCGGCCTTGGACTCCGCGTACGCGCCCCACAGGTGGCCGCCCGGCACGGAGGGGTCGGACTCGGTGTGCGGGCGGCCCCGCCCCGCGCCGTACACGACGTTCGTGCTGACCTGCACGAACCGGCGTACGCCGGAAGCGACCGCCGCGCGCCCCAGTTCCAGCGCCGCGTCCCGGTTGACCGCCCGCGCCTCCTCGTCCGGTACTCCGCGGAAGGAGGCCGCGATGTTCACCACCGCGTCGGCTCCGGCAAGCGCCTTCCCCAGCGTCTCGGAGTCCCGCAGGTCGCCGACCGCGATCTGCGCGCCCAGGTCGGCGAACCGGGACGCCTTCGACTCGTCGCGGACCAGGACCCGTACCTGCTCGCCGGGCTGCGCCTGCGCCAGCAGCCGCGGGACGAAACGGCGCCCGACCTCACCCGTCGTACCCGTCACCAGTGTCAGCATCATGTGCTCCTCTCTCGTACCGCTCTCGTACCGCCAGCCTGGGGCGGGGCGGCGCGCGGCGGGAGAGACCTCCGGATCAGGGGATCATCAGTCCCTGGATAAGACGGGCGCCCTGGGTCACGCTGGAGGGGTGAACCGAGCCGAACTCGCCGACTTCCTGCGCCGCGGCCGCGCCCGTCTGGAGCCCTCCCACGTGGGGCTCACGGCGGGCCCCCGGCGCCGTACGCCGGGGCTGCGGCGGGAGGAGGTGGCTGCGCTCGCGGGGATGTCGGTGGACTACTACACACGGCTCGAACAGTCGCGGGGGCCGCGACCGTCACGGCAGATGCTGGGGGCGCTCGCGCGGGCGCTGCGGCTCAGCGACGACGAGCGGGACCATCTCTTCCACCTGGTGGGCGAGGAGCCGCCGCGCTCCGAGAGCGCGTCCGCGCATGTCAGGCCCGGGCTGCTGCTGATCCTCGACCGGCTGCACGACGCGCCCGCGATGGTCGCGACGGACTACGGCGACGTGCTCGCCCAGAACGCGATGGCCGCGGCTCTCGTCGGCGAGGCGGACGGCGACCGCAACATGGTCCGTCGCTTCTTCACCGACCCGAGGGCCCGCGCCCTGTTCCCGGCCGAGGACCATCCGGAGCTGGCCCGTGCCCATGTCGCCAACCTGCGTGCCGTCACCGCGGCGCGGCCCGAGGACCCGCGTCCGGCTCGACTGGTGGCCGAACTCCGTGCGTCCAGTGGGGAGTTCGCGGAGTTGTGGGACGCGCACGAGGTCGCCGTGCGCCGCGCCTCCACCAAACGCTTCCGCCATCCGGCGGTCGGCCTGCTCGAACTCGACTGCGAGATCCTGCTCAGCCCCGGCCACGACCAGTTCCTGATCGTCCACACAGCCCGCCCGGGCACGGAGTCCCACGAGCGACTCCAACTGCTGCGCGTGGTGGGCTTGCAGGACATGTCGCCGAGCGTCGGGCAGGCGTGAGTTTTTTCGCCCCCTCCGCCCCTGCCCATCCCCGTCCCTTGGGGGCTCCGCCCCCAAACCCCCGCTCCTCAAACGCCGGAGGGGCTGAATCCCCTCAGCCCGTCCGGCGTTTGAGGACGAGCGCGTTCAGCGCGAAGCGGGGGTCCGGGGGCGGCAGCCCCCGGATACGGGACGGGTAGGGGCTGAGGGGGCGAGAAACTCCCCTCAGAACCCCAGCTTCCGCAGCTGCCGCGGATCCCGCTGCCAGTCCTTGGCGACCTTCACATGGAGGTCGAGGAAGACCGGCGTACCCAGCAGCGCCTCGATCTGCTTGCGGGACTTGATGCCGACTTCCTTCAGCCGCTTGCCCTTGGGGCCGATGATGATGCCCTTCTGGCTGGGCCGCTCGATGTAGACGAAGGCGTGGATGTCGAGGAGCGGCTTGTCGGCCGGCCGGTCCTCGCGGGGCAGCATCTCCTCCACGACGACGGCGATGGAGTGCGGCAACTCGTCCCGCACACCTTCGAGCGCGGCCTCCCGGATCAGCTCCGCGACCATGACCTGCTCGGGCTCGTCGGTGAGGTCACCCTCGGGGTACAGCGCGGGCCCCTCCGGGAGGAGCGGCACGATCAGGTCGGCCAGCAGCCCCACCTGCTCGTCCCCGACCGCCGACACCGGCACGATCTCCGCCCACTCGAACCCGAGCTCCGTACCGAGCTGGTCGATGGCGATGAGCTGCTCGGCGAGCGTCTTGCCGTCCACCAGGTCGGTCTTCGTGACGATCGCGATCTTCGGCGTCTTCTTGATGGACGCCAGTTCCTTCGCGATGAACCGGTCACCGGGGCCGAGCTTCTCGTTCGCCGGCAGGCAGAAGCCGATGACGTCGACCTCGGCCCAGGTCGTCCGCACGATGTCGTTCAGCCGCTCACCGAGCAGCGTGCGCGGCTTGTGGAGCCCGGGGGTGTCCACCAGGATCAGCTGCGCGTCGGCCCGGTGCACGATGCCCCGCACCGTGTGCCGCGTCGTCTGCGGCTGGTTCGCGGTGATCGCCACCTTCTGGCCGACCAGAGCATTCGTGAGCGTGGACTTGCCCGCGTTGGGGCGGCCCACGAAGCAGGCGAAGCCGGCGCGGTGGATGGCCTCGGACGGCTCGGATGACTCGGTACGAACACTCATGGCGCCCATTGTCCCTGATCATCGGAGCCCCGCCGTACGACAGGCGAAAGCGGCGGCGGTCAGGGCCACCGCCGCGCAGCCCCGGAAAGCCCCACGTGCACCACGAGCAGACCCGCCCGGACCTTACGGCGCGTGCCCGGGACGGCCTACGATCACGAGGTCCCGGGCCACGGCGCCCGGTGTCGCCATCCCTCCTCCCTCTCCTCACCCCTCCCCGCCCCACCGCCCAGAAGGTCAAGGCCAGGCATGAAGCTCATCACCGCGATCGTCAAGCCGTACCGCCTCGACGAGGTCAAGACCGCTCTCCAGGAACTCGGCGTGCACGGTCTGACCGTGACGGAGGCCAGCGGATACGGACGCCAGCGCGGCCACACCGAGGTGTACCGCGGCGCCGAGTACCAGGTCGACCTCGTCCCCAAGGTCCGTATCGAGGTCGTCGTCGACGACGCCGACTCCGAGGCGGTCCTCGACGCGGTCGTGCAGGCCGCGCGGACCGGGAAGATCGGCGACGGCAAGGTGTGGGTGGTGCCGGTCGAGACGGTCGTGCGGGTCCGGACGGACGAGCGCGGCCCCGACGCGCTCTGAGAGCGCCGACCGCGACCGCTGACCGCGACCGCTCCGGAACCCCGACCGGCCCCGAAGGCCGGTGCCGCCGCGCGCGGGCGACACCGGCCTTCGGGTACTGCGTGTACCGCGTGTGCTGCGCGTACCGCGTGTGCTGCGAGCGTCCGGTGGCTACTCGAACACGAACGGGCTCGGGGACTGCGCCGCGCTCGCGGTGCAGGTGATGGGGATCCCGAGGACCGACAACTGCAGGGAGCCTCCGAAGGCCTCCAGGCTGTCCCCGGGGGCGACAGTGCCGGTCAGGGGGCCGACCGTGACCCCGCCGCCCGCCGGGATGGCGGGGTTCTCCGTGCCACTGAAGACGGTGGTGCCGCCACTGGCCTTCACCAGGGTCAGCGTGGCAGCGACCGAGTCCTCACCCAGACCTATCGGGGTCGTGATCTCGGTGGAGGAGACGGTGATGGTCGCGGCCGTGCCGGTCTGCGTGGCCGTCAGAGTGGCGGCACCGCTGCCGATAAGGCTGCAGGTCGCGTTGATGGTGGCCGTCTGTGGGGTGACGGCCGCGGCGGTCGGCGCGAAGGCCAGACCGGTCGCGGCGAGTGTGCCCGCGGCTATCGCCGCGGCACTTCCGAGTCGCATGCGTCGCATCGGATTCCCTTCCCTTGTACGGGAATTGCCATGTGGGGATGGAGGACGGTGCTGTCCTGCGCCGGGCACACGGATGCGTCACCGGTACGCCGGTGAGGGTGCGGAGTGGTGTGTGCGCGGACGGTTCCGCGAGCGGCGCCAGAACTGACGGTCCGTCGGAACTGACGGTTCCATTGAGGCGCCGGCGGCTGGGGATTGCAAGGGAGTCCCCCTGGATTCCTCCAGGGGTCAGCAAAAGTGGCCCGAAGTTACCCCGGGTAAGGCCGATTTTCAGCCTGTCCAACGCCGAATAACAGAGCAGACGAGCCTTTCCAGGCCGAAAAGTGGGGGTCTGGGGCAACAGCCCCCAGAAACGGGACGGGCGGGGGCGGAGGGGGTGAAAGAGCTCAGCCCGCGGCAACCCTTACCCGCACAAGCCCGTCAGGCCCGGCCACCAGCACCGGCGTCCCGGCCCCGCCGAGATCCCGTACAGCCGCCAGATCCTCCGCGGCCGCCGACTCCGCCTCGGTCACCACCGCCGCCGCCTCCAAGGACTTCGCCCCGGACGCCACAGCCATGGCCACAGCCGTCCGCAGCGCGCTCAGCCGCAACGAGGGCAGCTCCACGCTCCCGGCGACATACGTACGCCCCGTCTCGTCCCGCACCGCCGCCCCCTCGGGCACACCGTTGCGGGCCCGGGCCGAGCGGGCCAGGGTGACGATCTTGCGGTCCTCGGGATCGAGGTCGGAGTTCTCGGTCATGGGCGGAGCCTATCGAGCCCCCGGCCACCGCTTTCGTACACCTAGCCCGCCACCGGATACATCGATCCCCGGCGCCCCTCCGGCGAGGCCAGCCACTCCAGCTTCGCCGCGGTGTTCTGCTCCGGCAGCGGTGCGTGCAGGACGACGGTGAGGTCGGGCCGCGCGGGCACCTTCATCGCGGTGGACTCGACGGCGAGCAGCCCGACCACCGGATGGTCGAGCTCCTTGCGGATCTGCCCCGCGTCCTGGATGTCCCGCCGCTCCCACAAGTCGGTGAACTCGGTGCCGGCCGCCCGCAGCCGGGCCAGCAGTTCCTGGAACCCCTCGTCGTCGGGGGCGGCGGCACAGGAGGCACGGAACTGGGCGACCACTGTGTGGGCGTTCGTCTCCCAGGTGCGCGAACGCCCCCGGTAGAGCGGGTCGGTGAAGAAGTCGATGATGCAGTTCTGGGTGTTCTCGGGGCGCATGCCGAGGACCAGGGTGGCGGCGTCGTTGTACATCACGCAGTTGTAGTAGCGGTCCATGATGTGCGCCGGATACGGCATCCACGTGTCGATCAGCCGCCGCAGCCCGACGCCCATGTCCTGCCCCTCGGAGGCAACTTCGGGCACGGGCGGGTTCAGCCCGGCGAGCACATACAGATGGCGTCGCTCGGCGTCGCTCAGCCGCAGCACACGGGACACCGCGTCGAGGACCTGCGGCGAGACGGAGATGTCCCGCCCCTGCTCCAGCCACTGGTACCAGGACGCGCCGACACCCGCGAGCACGGCGACCTCCTCGCGGCGCAGACCGGGCGTACGGCGCCTGGCGCCGCCGTCCGGCAGCCCCGCCTCGGCCGGGGTGACCCGCGCACGGCGGCTCATCAGGAACTCGCGCAACTCGCGCAGCCGGTGCGTCTTGAGCGCCGCGTCTTCAGCCACGTACGAATCCCCCTACCGGCGACTGGTGGTACGACCACCAGCATAAGTTCCCGCTCCCCACGGTTATTCCGGCGGCAGCAAGCTGTTGCGCATGCCGACCGACACGACCTCAAGTCCCCTGCGAACGCAGCAACACCCCCTCGACACCCGCCCGTCGACCCGCTTGTCGACCCGCGACAAGCTCGTCCTCTTCGTCCTCTGCGCGGCCCAGTTCATGGTCGCGCTCGACTTCTCCGTGCTGAACGTGGCGCTGCCCGTGCTCGGCGCCGACCTGGGCATGAGTCAGTCCGCCCTGCAGTGGGCGGTCACCGCCTTCGCGCTGCCGTCGGGCGGATTCCTGCTCCTCTTCGGCCGTATCGGCGACCTGTACGGACGCCGCAGGCTGTTCCTCACCGGCCTCGCCCTGTTCGGGGCGGCCTCGCTGCTCGCGACCGTCGCCTGGGACCCGGCGTCGTTCCTGACGGCGCGGGCGCTGCAGGGTCTCGGCGCGGCGGCGATCGTGCCGACGGGCATGTCGCTGCTGACGACGACCTTCCCGGAGGGTCCGGCACGCGACCGCGCCCTGGGCATCTCCGGCACGCTCCTCTCCCTCGGCTTCACGGTCGGCATGGTGGCCGGCGGCGTCCTGACCGACGTACTGAGCTGGCGCTCCACGATGGGGCTGCTCGCGCTCTTCGCGCTGATCGTGCTGCCGCTGGCGCCCGGCCTGCTCCCGGAGTCCCGCACCCCGGACCGCCCGCGCCTGGACATCCCGGGTGCCGTCACCGTCACCGGCGGTCTGCTGGCCCTGATCTACTCGCTCTCCACGGCGGCCGAGCGCGGCTTCGGCGGCGCCGACGTCATCACCACCCTCATCGCGGGCCTCGCCCTGCTCGCCGCCTTCGTCTACGTCGAGTCGCGCGCCGCGGCTCCGCTGGTCAGCCTGCCCATGCTGCGCCGCCGCACGGTGGCGTGGGGCAACCTGGGCGGTCTGGTCACCTTCTCGATGATGACGACGGTGGTCTTCGTGCTGACCCTGTACCTCCAGGAGACCCTGAGGCTCTCGGCGTTCGAGACGGGCCTGGTCTTCGGCGTGCAGGGTGTCCTGTCGGTGGTCGCCGGGATGTACGCCCCGAAGGTCATCGGCCGCTTCGGCGCCCGCCGCACGCTGGTCGGCTCGCTGGCGGGCCAGGCTGTCCTCACCGGTGCGCTGCTCGGCCTCGGCGCGGGCGGCTGGTCGGTCTGGCTGGCCACCGCGGCGGTCTCGCTGGCCAGCATGTGCCACCTCGGCGCGATCATCTCGTACGGCCTGACGGTCACCTCGGGCGTCCCCGATGAGGAACAGGGCCTGGCCACCGGCCTGGTGACCTCCACCCAGCAGGTCGGCATCACCCTCGGCATCCCAATCCTCGGCGTCCTGGCCACCACCTCCACCGACCTCCTGTCCGGCGTCCACACGGTGCTGTACCTGGACACGGGCATCCTGCTGCTGGCGGCGGTACTGGTGGCGACGGGGCTGCGCCGGCCGCGTGCCTCAGGGGCGGTCGAGGCGGAGGCGGTCGGCCTTCGGTAGACCGGCGACGACGAGGTCGTACGAGTCCTCGATGAGCTCCTGGACCAGGCGGTCCGGGAGCTCACCGTCGACGGTCACCGTGTTCCAGTGCCGCTTGTTCATGTGCCAGCCGGGGATGATCAGCCCCGGATGCTCCTCGCGCAGCCGGACCGCGTCGTCCGGATCGCACTTGAGATTGACCGTCAGCGGCCGAGCGCCCAGGTTCGTCAGCGCGAACAGCTTCCCCAGCACCTTGAAGACCGAGGTGTCCGGGTTGAAGGGGAAGTCCTCGACGCTCGCGTTGAAGGACAGACAGAACGCGCGCAGCCGCTGCGGAGTCATTCCGGCTTCTCCTCCTCGGCGGGGTCCGCCGGGTCCACCGGCTCGACCAGCACCGTGACGATCTTGTTCCGGCGTCCGGCCGCGGCCTCCGCCGTCAGCCGCAGTTCCCGCCCGTCGGGCAGCTCGACCACCGCCGAGGCCCCGGCGATCGGAACGCGCCCGAGGGCTTTCGCGAGCAGCCCGCCGACCGTCTCCACGTCCTCGTCGTCGTACGCCTCGAAGCCGTACAGCTCGCCGAGGTCGCCGATGTCGAGGCGGGCGGTGACGCGGTAGCGGTCGTCGCCGAGCTCCTGGACCGGGGGCAGTTCACGGTCGTACTCGTCGGTGATCTCGCCGACGATCTCCTCGAGGATGTCCTCGATGGTGACGATGCCGGCCGTGCCGCCGTACTCGTCGATGACGACGGCGACGTGGTTGCGCTCCTGCTGCATCTCGCGCAGCAGATCGCCCGCGTTCTTGGTGTCGGGCACGAAGGTGGCAGGCCGCATGGCCGTGGACACCAGCTCGCTCTCGGCCTCGCGGCTGATGTGCGTCTTGCGGACGAGGTCCTTCAGATACACGATCCCGACGATGTCGTCCTCGCTCTCGCCGGTGACGGGAATGCGCGAGAAGCCGGAGCGCAGCGCCAGGGTGAGCGCCTGCCGGATGGTCTTGTACCGCTCGATGACGACGAGGTCGGTGCGCGGCACCATCACTTCGCGTACGAGGGTGTCGCCGAGCTCGAAGACGGAGTGCACCATGCGGCGCTCCTCGTCCTCGATGAGGGACTCCTTCTCGGCGAGGTCGACCAGTGCGCGCAGCTCGGCCTCGGAGGCGAACGGTCCGCGCCTGAAGCCCTTGCCGGGTGTGAGCGCGTTGCCGATGAGGATGAGCAGCGGGGGGATCGGGCCCATGATCCGGGCGAGCGGCAGCAGGACGTACGCCGCCGCCGTCGCCGTGTTCAGCGGGTGCTGGCGGCCGATGGTGCGGGGCGAGACGCCGACCGCGACGTACGAGACGAGGACCATGACGCCGATGGCGACCGCGAGCGCTTCCCAGGTCGCGTCGAACTGCTGGAGGCACGCGTAGGTGACGAGCGCGGCGGCGGCCATCTCGCAGGCGACGCGGACGAGCAGCGCGACGTTCAGATAGCGGGTCGGGTCGGCGGCGACCCGGGCGAGCTTCGCGCTGCCGCGCCGCCCGGAGCGGACGGCCTCCTCGGCGCGGAAGCTGGAGACGCGCGCGAGGCCCGCCTCCGCGCAGGCGGCGAGCCAGGCGACGACCACCAACAGGATGGCGCCGGCGACGAGTTGAGGGCTCATGACACGGTCGGGGCCGGCGAGGGACCCGTCATGCCCTTGTCCGCGCGCCAGCCGTCCACGATGGCCGCCTGGAGACCGAACATCTCGGCCTTCTCGTCCGCTTCCTCGTGGTCGTACCCGAGCAGGTGCAGCACTCCGTGGACGGTCAGGAGCTGGAGCTCCTCGTCCATGGAGTGCTGCGTCTCGGCTTCCTTGCCCTGCCGCTCGGCGACCTCCGGGCAGAGCACGATGTCGCCGAGCAGACCCTGCGGCGGTTCGTCGTCGTCCTTGGACGGCGGCCGCAGCTCGTCCATGGGGAAGGACATGACGTCCGTCGCCCCCGGCAGGTCCATCCACTGGATGTGGAGCTGCTCCATGGCGTCGGCGTCCACGACGATCACCGAGAGCTCGGAGAGCGGGTGGATGCGCATCCGCGCGAGCGCGTAGCGGGCGATGTCGAGGATCGCCTGCTCGTCGACCTCGGTTCCGGACTCGTTGTTGACGTCGATCGACATGGCGGTGCTGGTCTACTTCCCTGTATGCCCGCGGCCCTTGTAGGTGCCGTTCTCGGTGCCGTTCTCGCTGTCGTACTTCTCGTACGCGTCGACGATACGGCCGACCAGCTTGTGCCGTACGACATCGCTCGACGTGAGCCGCGTGAAGTGCACGTCCGGGAGGCCCTCCAGGATGTCCTGGACCTGCCGGAGCCCCGACTTCGTGCCGCTCGGCAGGTCGACCTGCGTCACGTCACCCGTGATCACGATCTTCGACTCGAAGCCGAGCCGGGTCAGGAACATCTTCATCTGCTCGGGGCTCGTGTTCTGGGCCTCGTCCAGGATGATAAAAGCATCATTAAGGGTTCTACCGCGCATGTACGCGAGTGGCGCGACCTCGATCGTCCCCGCGGCCATCAGCCGGGGGATCGAGTCCGGGTCGAGCATGTCGTGCAGCGCGTCGTACAGGGGGCGCAGGTAGGGGTCGATCTTGTCGTAGAGCGTGCCGGGGAGGAACCCCAGGCGCTCGCCGGCCTCCACCGCCGGGCGGGTGAGGATGATCCGGCTGACCTGCTTGGCCTGGAGCGCCTGGACGGCCTTGGCCATGGCGAGATACGTCTTGCCGGTACCGGCGGGGCCGATGCCGAACACGATCGTGTTCTTGTCGATGGCGTCGACATAGCGCTTCTGGTTGAGCGTCTTGGGGCGGATGGTGCGGCCCCGCGAGGACAGGATGTTCTGCGTGAGGACATCGGCCGGGGTCTCCGGGCCGTCACCCTCTCCGTTCTCACTCGCTCTGAGCATCGCGATCGAGCGTTCCACGGCGTCCTCCGTCATCGGCTGCCCGGTGCGGAGCACCAGCATCATCTCGTCGAACAGGCGCTGGACGAGGGCGACTTCACCGGCGTCGCCGACCGCGTTGATCTCATTGCCCCGGACATGGATGTCGGCCGCCGGGAAGGCCTTCTCGATCACTCGCAGGAGGGCGTCGCCGGATCCCAGCACGGTGACCATGGGGTGGCTCGCGGGGACCGTGAAACGCGCTCGTGCCTGCCCCTGTGCGGGGGTCTGTGCTGTGGGTGTCTGAGTCATGGGCCGGCTCTGAGGCCTGCTTTTCCTCCTCGATCGGCACGCTTGCCACAGGGGCAGCCTTGCGATTCCAAGAGTACGACTCCGCACTGACAAGTCCGTAGGAGTTTTCGCCGTGACGTGCGGCGTCGTGGTCAGCGCCAGTGCGGGGCGCCCGCTCCTCCGCCGGGAGCAGCCGCCTCGATCTTGGCCCGGATCTCGCGCATGACCGTGATGATCCGGTCCTCGTGGGCGGGGTTCAGCCGGACGACGGGGACCGAGCAGCTGATGGCGTCCTGGGCGGGGACGTCGTACCGCAGCGCGAAGCCGAAGCCGACGATGCCGAGGACGCCCTCCTCCCGGTCGATCGAGTAGCCACGGGCGCGGGTCCGGGCCAGGTCCGCCGCGAGGGCGTCGCGGCGGGTGTGGGTGCGCGGGGTGGCGGGGACGTACGGACCCTCGGGCAGCTCCGCGTCGGGGCGTTCGGCCAGCAGGGCCTTGCCCAGGGCGCCCACATGGGCGGGGAGCCGGCGGCCGACCCGGCTGATGGTGCGCAGGTACTCGTGCGATTCGCGGGTCGCGAGGTAGGCCACGTCCGTGCCGTCGAGGCGTCCCATGTGGACCGTCTCGCCGAGCGCCTGCGAGGCCTCGTCGAGGTAGGGGCGTACGGCCCGGACGCGCGGGTCCGAGTCCAGGTAGCTGGTGCCCGTCAGCAGGGCGTGGATGCCGATCCCGTACAGCGAACCCGTGACGTCCGTGCGCACCCAGCCCCGGCCGATCAGCGTCTGGAGCAGCGCGTACATCGAGCTGCGGGGCACCCCGAGCGCGTCGGCGAGCTCCTGGAGGCGCGCCGGACGGTCGCCGCGCTCGGCCAGCAGTTCCAGCAACCCGACCGTGCGCGCGGCGGACTTCACCTCGCGTACTCCGCGCTCGTCAGTGGGTTCCGGCATGTGCAGATCGTAAGCGTGTCCGCCGGAACCATTGACGACTGTCGTTCGCGTACCTAATCTCCATCTTCATACGTAGACGACATCTACATACGGAGATGGTGGCCCGGATGACCCCGGACTTGCAGAGAGAAGCCGTCGTGGAACGGCTGCGCGACGGGATGGCACACGGCGTGCTGTCCTTCCCGCTCACCAGCTTCCACGACGACGGCTCCCTCGACCTCGACGGCTTCCGTACGCATGTGGCGGCGCAGATCGCCGCCGGTCCCGGCGCGGTCTTCCCGGCCTGCGGGACCGGCGAGTTCTTCTCACTGGACGAGGACGAGTACCGCGAGGTCGTCACCGCGACGGTCGCGGTGGCGGCGGGACGTGTGCCCGTCGTCGCGGGGATCGGGTACGGCTGGGCGCAGGCCGCCCGCTTCGCACGCATCGCGGAGGAGGCCGGCGCCGACGCGCTGCTCGTACTGCCGCACTACCTCGTCGCGGCCCCGCAGGAGGGCCTCGTCGCGCAGGTGGAGCAGATCGCCGTACGCACCCGGCTGCCGCTCATCGTCTACCAGCGCGGCCAAGTCGCCTTCAGCGTCGAGTCGTTGAAGCGCCTCACCGGCGTCCCCGGTGTCATCGGGCTCAAGGACGGCCACAGCGACCTCGACCGGCTGCAGCGCCTCACGCTCTCCGCACCCGAGGGGTTCCTGTTCTTCAACGGGGCCGCCACCGCGGAGATCCAGGCCCGCGCGTACGCCGCCGTCGGCGTCCCGGCGTACTCCTCGGCCGTGCACGCGTTCGCGCCCGAGATCGCCGACGCGTTCTTCGCGGCCCACCGGGACGGTGACGACGCCGCCATGGACCGGCTGCTGCACGAGTTCTACATCCCGTTCGTAGAACTCCGCGACCGTCGGACCGGATACGCCGTCTCCCTCGTGAAGGCGGCCGCCCGGCTGCGCGGCCGCCCGGTGGGCCCGGTCCGCGCCCCGCTCACCGACCCGTCCCCCGCGGACCTGGCCGACCTGGAGAAGCTGCTGACGACCGGACTGGCCCTGGTCCCCGCCTCCGTAGGAGCAGCCCTGTGACCCGTGACATGACGATCACCGACGTCCGACTGACCCCGGTCCTGGTGGCCGACCCGCCGCTGCTCAACACGCAGGGCGTGCACCAGCCGTACACCCCCCGGCTGATCGTGGAGGTCGTCACTGCGGACGGCGTGACGGGCATCGGCGAGACCTACGGCGACAGCAAGTACCTCGAACTCGCGCGCCCGTTCGCCGAGAAGCTGGTGGGGCGCCAGGTCTCCGACCTCAACGGGCTGTTCACCCTGGCCGACGAGGTGGCCGTCGACCAGGGCCGGGTCGACCACCAGATCGACGTCGGCGGTCTGCGCGGCGTCCAGAGCGCCGACAAACTGCGCCTGTCCGTGGTCTCGGGCTTCGAGGTGGCCTGCCTTGACGCGCTCGGCAAGGCACTTGGGCTGCCGGTGCACGCACTGCTCGGCGGCAAGGTACGCGACGCGGTGGAGTACAGCGCGTACCTCTTCTACCGGTGGGCCGAACACCCCGCCGGGGTCGAGAGCGAGAAGGACGACTGGGGTGCGGCCGTCGACCCGGCGGGAGTCGTCGAGCAGGCGCGGAAGTTCACCGAGCGGTACGGATTCACCTCGTTCAAGCTCAAGGGCGGTGTCTTCCCGCCCGACGAGGAGATCGCCGCCGTACGGGCCCTCGCCGAGGCCTTCCCCGGGCACCCGCTCCGTCTGGACCCCAACGGCGCCTGGTCCGTGGAGACTTCACTGAAGGTCGCCGAGGAGCTGGGTGACGTACTCGAATACCTGGAGGACCCGGCACTCGGCACACCCGCCATGGCGGAAGTCGCCGCCCGCACCTCGGTCCCGCTGGCCACCAACATGTGCGTGACGACCTTCGCGGAGATCCAGGAGGCCTTCACGAAGGGGGCCGTGCAGGTCGTCCTGTCCGACCACCACTACTGGGGCGGACTGCGCAACACGCGTGAACTGGCCGCCATCTGCCGCACGTTCGGCGTGGGCGTCTCGATGCACTCCAACACCCACCTGGGCATCAGCCTCGCCGCGATGACCCACGTCGCCTCGACGGTCCCCGACCTCCACCACGCCTGCGACTCGCACTACCCCTGGCAGTCCGAGGACGTACTGACACAGCGCCTCACCTTCGAGGACGGCTCGGTCAAGGTCTCCGACGCGCCCGGCCTCGGCGTGGAACTCGACCACGACAAGCTGCGGTTCCTGCACCAGCGGTGGCTCGACGACGACGGCACGCTGCACGACCGCGACGACGCGGCCGCGATGCGGATCGCCGACCCGGACTGGGTCACACCGGCGGTCCCCCGCTGGTGAGCACGGTGACGAAATCCGGACGCGCCGCAAGCCGGCGGGGCGACCGCGACACGGACGGCCACAGCGTCCCGGGGGCCAGGCACTGACCCCCGGGCCTGCGGGAACGTTTCCCATCACATCCTGACGCGACGGACGGTGCGGGCGTGCTCAGCGCCCCTCGGCACACAGCGTGGTGCAGACTGGCGTGAATCCGCACCACGTCAGGGAGCCCACCGTGATCGCATCCAACGGAGAGCGACCGTACTGCCACGCGCACGTCGACCCGCTCGCCGGGCTGCGCACGCCCCAGGATCCGCCCTGGGACGTCTACCTCACGGGCACCGTGTTCCTCGACATCGTCTTCACCGGCCTCGACTCCGCCCCCGTGCGCGGCACCGAGTCCTGGGCGCGCGGGATGGGGTCGAGCCCCGGCGGCGTGGCGAACATGGCAACGGCGCTGGCCCGGCTCGGCCTGAAGACCTCGCTGGCGGCGGCCTTCGGGGACGACCACTACGGGGAGTACTGCTGGGACGCGCTGGAGCAGGGCGAGCACATCGACCTCTCCCCGTCCCGCACCGTGCCCGGCTGGCACTCGCCGGTCACCGTCTCGATGGCGTACGAGGGAGAGCGCACGATGGTCTCCCACGGCCACGAGCCTCCCCCGGAGGAACCGGCCCCCGACTGCCCCCCGAGCGCGCGAGCCGCCGTCGCCGCCCTCACGCCCGGCAAACCAGCGCCCTGGATCGCACAGGCCGCGAGCAAGGGCACCCGGATCTTCGCGGACGTCGGCTGGGACGACACGGGTGCCTGGGATCTCGCGGGGCTGCCCGACCTCGCGCACTGCGAGGCGTTCCTGCCCAACGCCGAGGAGGCGATGCGCTACACCGGCGCCGCCTCGCCGCGCGCCGCCGCCCATGCGCTCACCGCGCACGTGCCGGTCGCTGTGGTCACCCTCGGTGCGGAGGGGGCGTACGCCGTGGACTCGCGTACCGGGGAGTGCGCCGAGGTGCCCGCCATCGCCGTGGAGGCCATGGACCCCACCGGTGCGGGGGACGTCTTCGTCGCCGGCTTCGTCATGGGCACCCTCGCCGACTGGCCCCTCGCCGACCGACTCGCCTTCGCCGGCCTCACCGCCGCCCTCTCCGTCCAGGAGTTCGGCGGGTCCCTGTCTGCCCCCGGCTGGTCCGAGATCGCAGCCTGGTGGCGCCGAGTCCAGTCCGTCGACGACCAGGACCCCACCGCCCTCCAGCGCTACGCCTTCCTGGAGTCCCTCCTCCCCGAAGCGTCCCGCCCATGGCCCCTACGCCGAGCCGTCCCCACCATCGGCTTCGGCGGCACGACCTGACCCCACCGTCGAGCAGGGCGTTTCCTCGCCCCCTCCGCCCCTGCCCATCCCGTACCTGGGGGCTGCCGCCCCCAGACCCCCGCATCGCGCTGGACGCGCTCGTCCTCAAACGCCGGACGGGCTAAAGATCACTCCCCCGGCCGGAGTTGAGGACCGCCGCCCCCAGCCGATACTGCAGAGCACGGCTGCCACGCGCACCCGGAAGACGGCGGAAGGGGCCGGGGGCCGGTACATCAAATGCCCGTCGCGTACGCCCGCCTCACCGGACCCCCACCCCACTGCCCGACGCCGGATCCGGCGGCGACGGGCGGATGTACCGGCCCCCGGCCCCGACCCACCCACCGGGCGCACCCGGCGTGAGCGCACCGGCGGCTACTCGAACTCGTACGCCTCGACCTCCGCGACGTACCGAGCCCGCCGCTCCTCGTCATGCTCAAGGAACGACGCCTCGAACGAGTTGCGGGCCAGCTCACGCAACCGCTCCTGCCCGACCCCCAGCGCCTCACGCACCGCGTGGAAGGTGTCCCCGACGTACCCCCCGAAATACGCGGGGTCGTCGGAGTTCACCGTGCACAACAACCCCGCGTCCATCATCGCGACCAGCGGATGATCCTCCAGCACATCCACCGCACGCAGCCGCACATTCGACAGCGGGCACAGAGTCAACGGCACCCGCTCCCGCACGAGCCGCTCGACCAGCGCGTCGTCCTCCATACACCGCAGCCCATGGTCGATGCGCTCGGCACCGAGCACGTCCAACGCCTCGGTGATGTACGACGGCGGCCCCTCCTCCCCCGCATGCGCGACCCGCCGCAGCCCGAGCGCGGCAGCGGCCTCGTACACCTCACGGAACTTGCCCGGCGGATGCCCGACCTCGGCGGAGTCGAGACCGACGCCGACGATCCGGTCGAGGTACGGCTCCGCGGCCGACAGGGTCGCCATCGCCGACTCGGCGGACTGGTCACGCAGGAAGCACATGATCAGCTGCGTGGAGACCCCGTGCGTCTCCTCGCTGCGCGCCAGCGCGCGGGAGAGCCCCTCGACGACGGTCCCCATGCCGACCCCTCGCGCGATGTGCGCCTGCGGATCGAAGAAGATCTCGGCGTGCCGCACCCCCTGCACGGCGGCGCGCGCGAGATACGCGTCAGCGAGGTCGGTGAAGTCCTGCTCCGTCCGCAGTACGGCCATGAGCTCGTAGTACAGGTTCAGGAACGTCTGGAGATCGTCGAAGAGATACGCCTTGCGCAGCTCATCGGTGTCCGCGTACGGCAGGCTCACACCGTTGCGCGCGGCAAGAGCGAAGGCCAGCTCGGGTTCGAGGGTGCCTTCGATATGGAGGTGCAGCTCAGCTTTGGGGAGGGCCATCAAATCATCGTAAAGCCGATAGATAACCACCCCAGAACCGGCACCCGCCCCCGCACCACCGCCACCCGCACCCGCACCCGCACCCGCACCCGCACCACGGTCACCCCCACAGCACTCAGCACTCAGCACTCAGCACCCGGCACAGAAGCGACCGTCACCGCCGCTTGGGCACAGGCACCCGCACCAGATCGTGCGCGACAGTCAGCTCCCCCTCGAACCCCGCGGCCCGAGCCTGCCGCTCGAACTCATCCGGCTCGGAGTACCGCTGACTGAAGTGCGTGAGCACAAGATGCCGTACGCCGGCGTCCTTGGCGACAGCACCGGCCTGACCTGCCGTCAGATGCCCATGATCTGAGGCAAGTTGAAGGTCCTCGTCAAGAAACGTCGACTCGATGACAAGCATGTCGCACCCCTCGGCAAGCGCGTACACCCCGTCACACAGCCGGGTGTCCATGACGAACGCGAACCGCTGCCCCCGCCGCACCTCGCTCACGTCGTCGAGGGACACCCCGGGAAGGGCGCCCTCCCGCTGGAGCCGCCCGACGTCGGGTCCCCTGACGCCCCGCGCGGCAAGGAGCTCGGGCAGCATCCGCCGCCCGTCGGGCTCGACCAGCAGATAGCCGTACGACTCGACGGGATGGGAGAGCCGACGGGCCTCCAGCCTGTACGAGGCACTCACAGCAAGCAGGCCATCGGCATCGACCGGCGCCTCGGTCAGCGCGACGGTCTCGCGGTAGGCGGTCGCGTACCGCAGCCGGTCGAAGAACCGCTGGCCGGAGAGGGGATAGTGCGCGGTCACCTCGTGCGGCACCCGGTCGAGGTTGATGCGCTGGATCACCCCGGCGAGCCCGAGCGAGTGGTCGCCGTGGAAGTGGGTGACACAGATCCGGTGCAGATCATGGGCCGCGACCCCGGCACGCAGCATCTGCCGCTGCGTGCCCTCGCCGGGATCGAAGAGGAGCCCCTCGCCGTCCCAGCGCAGCAGGTAGCCGTTGTGGTTGCGGTGGCGGGTGGGGACCTGGCTGGCGGTGCCGAGGACCACCAATTCACGTACGGACAAGGTCGGTTACCCCGGCGGCCACTGCATACCGCGGCCGCCCATGACATGGGCGTGCGCGTGGAAGACGGTCTGCCCGGCGCCGCTGCCCGTGTTGAACACGATGCGGTAGCTCTCGAGCTTCTCCTCGCCCGCGACCTGCCCGGCCTCGCGCAGCAGGTCCGCGGCGATGCCGGGCTCGGCGGCGGCCAGCGACGCCGCGTCCGGGTGGTGCACCTTGGGGATGACCAGGACGTGGGTGGGCGCCTGGGGGTTGATGTCCCGGAACGCGACGGTCGTCTCGGTCTCCCGGACCACGTCCGCCGGGATCTGCCCCGCGGCGATCTTGCAGAACAGGCAGTCGTCCTGCGGTTCTCCCACCATGCGTGTGCCTCCTCGCGCGGGTCCGGCCAGTACGCAAACATCGTATCGGCCCTGTTGATCGCCGCAGGCGGGTTCCCCACCACAACGCACCCTCACCCTCAGACGCAGACGCAGACGCGCCCGCACCCGCAGACGCGCCCGCACCCTCACCCACAGCCACAGCCACAGCCACAGCCACAGCCACAGCCACAGCCAGGATCAAAGCACCCACCCATCCCCGACCGGCCGACCCACCGGGGTCAAAGCGGCGGCAAAGCGGGCGCAGCCTTCGCCGGATTCTCCGCCAGCGCGGCCAGCGCGATCCGCACCGCCTCGTCCAGTTGCGTGTCCCGCCCGGCGGCGTAGTCCTGTGGCGCCTGGACGACCTCGACGTCGGGATCGACGCCGTGGTTCTCCACTCCCCACCCGTAACCCTCAAGCCAGAAGGCGTACTTGGGCTGCGTGACCAGCGTGCCGTCGACCAGCCGATACCGGCTGTCGATGCCGATGACGCCGCCCCAGGTCCGGGTGCCGACGACCGGACCGATACCCAGCGCCTTGATCGCCGCGTTCACGATGTCGCCGTCGGAGCCGGAGAACTCGTTGGCGACGGCGACGACGGGCCCGCGTGGCGCGTCCTCGGGGTAGCTGTAGGGCCGCATGCCGCGCGGCAGGTCCCAGCCCACGATCCGGCGCGCGAGCTTCTCGATGACCAGCTGGGAGGTGTGGCCGCCGCGGTTCTCGCGGACGTCCACGACGAGTCCCTCGCGGGCCACCTCGACGCGCAGGTCGCGGTGGATCTGTGCCCAGCCGGGCGCCTGCATGTCGGGCACGTGCAGATAGCCGAGCCGTCCGCCGGACCGCTCGTGGACGTAGGCCCGCCGGTCGGCGACCCACGCGTGGTAGCGCAGCGGCTCCTCGTCGGACACCGGGACCACGACGGCGTGGCGCGGATCGCCGCCGCCGGAGGGGGAGATCGTCAGCTCGACCGGCTTGCCCGCGGTGCCGACGAGCAGCGGTCCGGGCCCGGCCACCGGGTCGACCGGCCGCCCCGCGACCGCGACGATCGCGTCCCCGGCGCGCACGGCGACTCCGGGCGCGGCGAGCGGCGCGTGCGCGTCCGGGTCGGAGATCTCGGACGGAAGGATCCGGTCGATGCGCCAACTGCCGTCCTCGTGACGGGAGATGTCGGCCCCGAGCAGCCCTTGCGCACGGTCGCCGCCGCCCCATCCACCACGCGGCGTGACGTACGCGTGGGAGGTGCCGAGCTCGCCGTGCACCTCCCAGAGGAGGTCCACAAGGTCGTCGTGGGTGGCAACCCGTTCGAGCACCGGCCGGTACCGCTCCAGGACGCCGTCCCAGTCGATGCCGCCCAGGTCGGGCCGCCAGAAGTTGTCGCGCATGATGCGGCCGGTCTCGTCGTACATCTGCCGCCACTCGGCGGTCGGGTCGACGGTCTGCCGTACCCGTGAGAGGTCGACGGTGATGTTCGTGTCGCTCTCGTCGTCGTTCGAGGCGCGCCGGTCGCTGGGGACGACCTTGAGCTTGCCGTCGGTCCACAGCAGGACGCGTTTGCCGTCGCCGCTGACGGCGAAGTGGTCGGCGTCGGCGGCGAGGTGCTCGATGCGCTGCTGGACGAGGTCGTACCGCTCCAGCTCGGTCTTCGGGTCCGGGTCGTCGGGGGTGGCACGGGAGGAGCCGAGCACACCGCGGACCGGGTGCCGCAGCCAGAGGAGTCCGTCCTTGGCGGCGCGGAGCCCGGAGTAGCGGGCGGCCTCGACCGGGAACGGCACGATCCGGTCGGCGAGTCCGTCGAGGTCGATCCGGGTCGCGGGGGTGCCCTCGCTGTCGGGCGTCTCGTCCTTGTCCGGCGCTTCGAAGGGGCGGCCGTGGCGCTGCGGTCCGAAGGGGGACGGGGTGGTCGCGGCGAGCGTGATGAGGTGCGGTCGCGAGCCGCCCACGAAGGCGAGGTCGAAGACGTGCTCGTCGTAGACCGGGTCGAAGGAGCGGGCCGAGAGGAACCCGAGGTGCTTGCCGTCGAGGGTGAACGCCGGTGCGTAGTCGCGGAAGCGGAGCGGGGTCGCCTCGGTCACCGACAGGTCGGTGGTGTTGGCGAGCTTGAGCTGGCGCAGCGGGCGCGGGCCGGGGTGCGACCAGGCGAGCCAGGCGGAGTCGGGTGAGAACGCGAGCCCGCTGACGTCGCCGTTCTCGCTGCGGTCGACCTCGCGCACCTCGCCGGTCTCCCGCTCGACGAGCAGGACGCGTCCGTCGTGCGAGGCGACCGCGGCACGGCTGCCGTCGGGTGCCATGGCGAGGGCGAGGACCCGTCCGAGCTGTCCGGCGGCGAGCCTGCGGGGTGTCGCTCCGGGGGCGGTCCCGGTCGCGGGGGCGAACTCCAGGGCGTCGTCGCCCTCGGCGTCCGTCACCCACACCACATACTCCTCGCCCTCCGCGCGGAAGGTGCGGGGCAGCCGGGCGCGTACGCCGGGCTCGGCGGCGAGCGCGCGGGCCGGACCCGAGCGGTGGGTGACCCAGTGGACGGAGCCGCGTACGGCGATCGCGCTGCCGCGTCCGGTGTGGTCGGGCGCGGCGGCCCCGAACCAGCGGGACGCGCTGACGGAGTGCGGCTGGAGGTCGACGCGCTGTCCGCCGAGCCGCAGGTCGAGGCGGCGCGGCTCGGCGCCGTCCAGGTTGTCGAGGAGCCACAGTTCACCGGCGGACGCGTACACCACGCGGGTGCCGTCGCTCGCGGCGTGCCGGGCGTAGAAGCCGTCGACCGGCGTGTGCCGCCGCAGGTCGGACCCGTCCGCGAGGGACGAGTACAGCGCCCCGACACCTTCGTGGTCGGACAGAAAAGCGACGCGCTCCCCCACCCACAAGGGGTATTCCAGGTTCCCGTCGAGCTCTTCATGCAGCCGTACGAATTCCCCCTCCCCCTCCCGGTCGATCCACAGCTTGCCCGCCGTACCGCCCCGGTACCGCTTCCACCAGGCGGCCTCGCGCCCCATCGGAGCGGACAGCAGCAGCACGCCCGCGTCGCCGTGGGCGACGTCGCCCACGGGCCCGTACGGGAGGGTGGTCGCCGGGCCGCCGTCGAGCGGGATCGCCCGCGCCCAGCTGCGCCGCAGGCTGGCCTGTCCCTGCGTGCTGAGCGCGAGCACCTGTCCGTCGGGGGTCCAGCCGCGCACCTGGGTCTTCGAACTGCCCCAGTACGTCAGCCGTTTGGACGGGCCGCCGTCCAGCGAGGCGGCATGCACCTCGGGGGCGCCGTCACGGGTGGACGTCCAGGCGACGGTCGTGCCGTCCGGGGAGATGCGCGGGTGGTTCACCGGCACGTTGTCGGCGCTGACCCGCCAGGCGCGGCCGCCACCGTCCAGCGGGGCGACCCAGATGTCGTCCTCGGCGGTGAAGGCGACCAGATCGCCGTGCAGATGCGGAAACCGGAGATACGCGGAGGGTGCGGGCTCTGTCACCCGATCACCTTAGGCAGCGATCACGCCCCCGGACAGGGGTTTCGATCACTTACATCCCCTGCCTCCGCTTCCCCTCCCGGCGCGGGTCACTTGCCCTCGGGCCAGCAGGTGGGGTCTCCCTGGCACCAGATCGTCCTGGTGACCGTCACCGTGACGGTGGGGCCGGGCTGCTGGGGCTGGTTGTTGACGGGCGGGGTGTACCCGGGTGTGCTGGGGGCGTCGCAGTTGCCGAGACCGGTCACGTGGAACCACTGCTTGCCGTCGATCCTGGCGGTCAGATCACCGCGCACGCAGCGGCCGTCGACGGCCCGGGTGACCTTGCCCGTGACGGTGATGTCCTGCCCGTCCGAGGTCTCCCCCGTGCAGTCGACGTCCGCCACGGTGTCCTCGGTCGGCGAGGGCGTCTGCCCAGGTGTGTAGACCTTGTTGCCGCCGTCGAACGACGCCGTGCAGCTGAGCCAGGCGACGTCCGCCTTCTGCCGCTCCAGCTCCTTGGTCACGGTCTGGTCGGTCGTGTACGCCACGGAGGCGGAGCTCAGCCCGCCGGGGTCGCACGCGACGACGCCGCCCACGGCGACGGCCGCGAGACCGGCCATCGCCACCGTCCGCCGCTCTCCGGCCCGTCGCAGAATCCGTCTCAAAGCCCCCATGGACGGCAGCGTGCCACCGTCCCGGGTGGCGCGGAAGACCGCATGCGGCCACTTGGGCACTCCCGCCCTTCACGCTCGAACACGCGCGCAAGGACCGCACGCGCAGGCGCACGGAGGGGCGAACTGCTCCCGAAGCCACCGGAGTTGTCAGCCGCGCAGCAGCAGCCACTCCTGCAGCTCCACCAGGTTCCCCTCGGGGTCCTTGAGGTGGGCGGCACGCATCCGGTCGGTCATGGGAGCCGGTTCGTGCAGGAGGGTCGTGCCACGGGCCGTGATCTGCTCGCAGTACGCGTCCAGGTCGTCCACCCGCAGCACCACCAGCGACCGGTGCCCGGCCACCGAGTCGCTCAGTTCACCCAGGATCTGTGCCATCATCGCGCGGTCCTGGAGAGCGATGCCCGCCGAGCCGGTGACGGGACTGAACTTCTCGTACGGCCCCTCGGTCGCGCCCGACTGCGGCTTGAGGCCGAGGACCTCGGCGTAGAACCGGTAGCAGGCCGGGAAGTCCGAGACGAGCAGGCGTACTTGGGCGAGTTCCAAGGCGTCCTCCCAGTGAATTCAGGACCAGCGACCGGTACGGCCGAGCAGCAGCGCCGCCGCCGCGGTCCCGGCGGTCGAGGTGCGCAGCACGCTGCGCCCCAGGCGGTACGCCCGCGCACCCGCCTCGGTGAAGAGCGCCAACTCCTCGGGAGAGACGCCTCCTTCGGGACCGATCACGAGCACGATCTCGCCGCGCGCGGGGAGTTCGGCGGTGGCGAGGGGTTCGTCGCCGCTCTCGTGCAGTACGGCGGCGAGATCGGCTTTGGCGAGAAGTGCGGCAACCTGCCTGCTCGTCATGGCGTCCGCGACCTCGGGGAAGCGGACCCGGCGGGACTGCTTGCCGGCCTCCCGGGCCGTGGCCCGCCACTTGGCGAGCGCCTTCGGACCCCGCTCGCCCTTCCACTGCGTGATGCAGCGGGAGGCGGCCCAGGGGACGATGGCGTCGACGCCGGTCTCCGTCATGGTCTCGACGGCGAGTTCGCCGCGGTCGCCCTTGGGGAGGGCCTGGACGACGGTGATGCGGGGCTCTTCCTCCGGCTGCTCGGCCACCGAGTCCAACTGGACGATCAGCCGGTCCTTGCCCTCGGTGTCGAGCACCACGCAGTCCGCCCACCGCCCGGCGCCGTCGGTGAGGACGACATCCTCACCGGCCCGCAGCCGCTTCACGGAGACCGCGTGCCGCCCCTCGGGCCCGTCGAGGACGTAGCGCCCGCCGTCACCCGCACGGAAATGCTCCACCACGAACACCGGAGCCGTCATCGGACCGCACCCCCCGCTCCGGACTCCGGGGACTCCGACAACGCTGTCTTCGCAGCGGCGAGTTCGGCGCTCAGTACCTCGACCAGCTCCGCCGCGGGCAGTTCGCGGGCCATCCGGTGCCCCTGGCCGGCCCACAACGCCATGCCCTGCGCGTCGCCCGCCCTGGCCGCCGCCTTGCGCAGCGGCGAGGTGAGGTGGTGGACCTCGGGGTACGCGGCGGGCGCGTAGGGACCGTGCTCGCGCAGGAAGCGGTTGACGAGTCCGCGCGCCGGACGCCCGGAGAAGGCTCGTGTCAACTCCGTACGCACGAAGAGGGGGTTGGTCAGTGCCTGCTTGTGCACGGCGTGCGCGCCGGACTCGGGGGTGGCGAGGAACGCCGTGCCGAGCTGGGCCGCGTCGGCGCCCGCCGCGAGCACCGCGGCGATCTGGCTGCCGCGCATGATGCCGCCGGCCGCGACGATCGGGATCCGCACGTTCTCGCGGACCTGCGCGATCAGCGAGAGCAGTCCGATGCCGGTGCCGTCCGTCTCCGGGTTGTCGCGGTGGGTGCCCTGGTGGCCGCCCGCCTCGATGCCCTGCACGACGACCGCGGCGGCGCCGGCCCGCTGCACGGCGAGTGCCTCCTCGGCCGTGGTCGCGGTCACCAGGGTGAGCGTGCCGGCCTTGGCGAGGGACTCCAGGATCTCGCGAGTGGGGATGCCGAAGTGGAAGGAGACCACCGGCACCGGATTGTCGTGGAGGACCGCGAGCTTGGCGTCGTAGCCGTCGTCGCGGCCGCTGTCCGGTTCGCCGAGTTCGGTCTCGTACCAGGCGGCCTCACCGGCGAGCTGGTGGGCGTACACCTCGACCGCTGCCTTGTCCGCGTACTCGGGCTGCGGCATGAAGAGGTTCACGCCGAAGGGGCGGCTCGTGATCCCGCGTAGCTGCTTGATCTCCTGGTACATGCCGTCGGCGGTCTTGTACCCGGCGGCGAGGAATCCGAGCGCGCCGGCCTCGGACACGGCGGCCGCGAGATGCGGAACGGATACTCCGCCCGCCATGGGGGCCTGCACGATCGGATGTGGGAAGAGATCGGTCAGTGCGGAGGACATGACGGCATGTTGTCACGTCCTCCGAACAAGTCCGAATCGAGTCATCCGCGTGGCATAGGCCACCCGCACCCTCCCTCCAGGGCCGGTCCGACCCTGGTCGAGAAGGCCCACTTCAGAGGCCCGGCGGACGGTCCTCAGCGGCCGTTGAACGCGTCCTTGAGCCGCGAGAAGAGCCCCTGCTGTCCCGGCTGGAACTGCCCGATGGGCCGCTCCTCGCCGCGCAGCACGGCCAGCTCGCGCAGCAGACGCTCCTGCTCGGCGTCCAGCTTCGACGGCGTCATCACCTCGACGTGCACGATGAGGTCACCGCGCCCGCCGCCCCGCAGATGCGTGATGCCGCGCCCGTGCAGCGGGACCGACTGCCCGGACTGCGTGCCGGGACGGATGTCGATCTCCTCCATGCCGTCGAGCGTCTCCAGCGGCACCTTGGTACCGAGGGCCGCCGCGGTCATCGGGATGGTGACCGTGCAGTGCAGGTCGTCGCCGCGCCGCTGGAAGGTGGCGTGCGGGAGCTCGTGGATCTCGACGTACAGGTCGCCGGCGGGGCCGCCGCCGGGGCCCACCTCGCCCTCGCCCGCGAGCTGGATCCGGGTGCCGTTGTCGACACCGGCCGGGATCTTGACGGTCAGCGTCCGACGTGACCGGACACGGCCGTCGCCCGCGCATTCCGGGCACGGGGTGGGGACGACGGTTCCGAAGCCCTGGCACTGCGGGCAGGGCCGCGAGGTCATGACCTGGCCGAGGAAGGACCGGGTGACCTGCGAGACCTCACCTCGACCGCGGCACATGTCACAGGTCTGCGCCGAGGTCCCCGGCGCCGCGCCCTCGCCGTTACAGGTGGCGCAGACGACGGCCGTGTCGACCTGGATGTCCTTCGTGGTACCGAAGGCCGCCTCGTCGAGCTCGATCTCCAGCCGGATCATGGCGTCCTGGCCACGGCGCGTACGCGACCGGGGGCCACGCTGCGACGCCGTACCGAAGAAGGCGTCCATGATGTCCGAGAAGTTCCCGAAGCCGCCGGCGCCGAAGCCACCGGGGCCGCCCGCGCCGCCCGCCTGGGACAGCGGGTCGCCGCCGAGGTCGTAGACCTGCTTCTTCTGCGGGTCCGACAACACCTCGTAGGCGGCGTTGATCTCCTTGAAGCGCTCCTGCGTCTTCGGATCGGGATTGACGTCCGGGTGCAGCTCGCGCGCGAGCCTCCTGAACGCCTTCTTGATCTCGTCCTGGGACGCGTCGCGGCGCACGCCGAGCACGGCGTAGTAGTCCGTGGCCACCCTAAGACTCCGCCAGGATCTGTCCGACGTACCGTGCCACCGCTCGTACCGCTCCCATCGTGCCGGGGTAATCCATGCGGGTCGGTCCGACCACGCCGAGTTTCGCTACTGCCTCGTCGCCCGAACCGTAGCCGACGGAGACGACGGACGTGGAGTTGAGTCCCTCATACGCGTTCTCGTGACCGATCCGTACGGTCATGCCCGAATCCCCGGCCTCACCAAGCAACTTGAGGAGCACGACCTGCTCCTCCAGCGCTTCGAGTACGGGCCGGATGGTGAGAGGGAAGTCATGTCCGAAGCGGGTGAGATTGGCGGTGCCGCCGATCATCAGCCGCTCCTCGGTCTGCTCGACGAGCGCTTCCAGCAGGGTGGAGAGCACCGTCGTGACCGTACCGCGGTCCTCCGCCTCGAAGGCGTCGGGCAGGTCCTGCACCAGTTGCGGAACGTCCGAAAACCGCCGCCCCGCGACCCGGCTGTTGAGCCGCGCGCGCAGATCCGCGAGAGACGTCTCCCCGAACGGCGCCGGGCAGTCGATCAAGCGCTGCTCGACCCGGCCGGTGTCCGTGATCAGGACGAGCATGACGCGGGCCGGAGCCAGCGACAGCAGCTCGACGTGCCGCACGGTCGACCGCGTGAGGGACGGGTACTGCACGACGGCGACCTGCCGCGTGAGCTGCGCGAGCAGCCGCACCGTACGCCCCACCACATCGTCGAGGTCGACGGCGCCGTCGAGGAAGTTCTGGATGGCCCGCCGCTCGGGCGCGGTCATCGGCTTGACGCCCGCGAGCTTGTCGACGAAGAGCCGGTAGCCCTTGTCGGTGGGGATGCGCCCGGCGCTGGTGTGCGGCTGGGCGATGTACCCCTCGTCCTCCAGGGCGGCCATGTCGTTGCGGACCGTCGCCGGGGAGACCCCCAGCCGGTGCCGCTCGGTGAGGGCCTTGGAGCCGACCGGCTCCTCCGTCCCCACGTAGTCCTGGACGATGGCGCGCAGCACTTCGAGCCTGCGTTCGCTGAGCATCGCGCACACCTCCAGATGTCGTCGCCATGGTCTCCCGGAATCTCCCCCTGGCACTCAGCGCGTGCGAGTGCCAGCGTTCCCCGGCCAGTGTACGGCGGGGAGGTACGCCCCCGGCAAGGGCGGGCCCCGCGCGGTCGTGCCGACAGCGTGCTCGCCGTTAGCGTCTGCCCATGAGCGTGACTTGGGAAGAGGCGGGGTGGGAGAGGCTCGCGCCGCGGGTCGGACGGCGGCGGCTTCCTGGCTGGGACTGCACGGTCGGGCTGGTGGTCGGCGAGGGAGCCGCCCTGCTGATCGACGCGGGGTCGAGCCTGCGGGAGGGCGCGCGGTTGCGTTCCGAGGCACGGAGGCTGCTCGGCGAGACCGGCGAGGACACGCGGCCGACTCCCGGGACGCGGAGGCCACCCGGCAGCGACCCCCGCGTGACGCATCTCGCGCTCACCCACGCACACTTCGACCACGTGTTCGGCGCGGCCGCCTTCGCGGGCGTGGAGGTGTTCGGGGCGGCCGGCCTGGACACCGTCCTGGCGCACGGCCGTGAGGAACTGCGCGTGGACGCCGTACGCAACGGCCTGGACCCGCTGGAGGCGGCCGAGGCCGCCGATCTGCTGGTCCGCCCCCGCCACCAGGTGTCCGGCGAGTGGACCCTGGACCTGGGCGGCGGCACCCAGGTCCTCCTCGCGAACGTCGGCCCCGGCCACACCGCCCACGACCTGGTGGTCCTGATCCCAGGATCGCCGTCACGGCCCGCCGTCGTCTTCTGCGGCGACCTGGTGGAGGAATCCGGCGAACCCCAGGCGGGCCCCGACGCCGCCCCCTCCAACTGGCCGGCCGCGCTGGACCGTCTGCTCGATCTGGGCGGGGAGGACTCGGTGTACGTACCCGGTCACGGAGCGGTGGTGAATGCGGCGTTTGTCCGGGCCCAACGGGACACGCTGGCGGGCCGTTTCGGCGTGTCGTAGGAGGCCGTACGACACGGGGGCCCGGCTTCTCCTATCGTCATCCGAATGCGCCAGTACTCTCCGGACCTGACCCCGCCGTGGAAGAAGCCCAAGCCCGTGCCGGAGGTCCCCGCGGACCCCGGGCTGGTGGTCGAGGAGCCCGGCACCGGCTTCTGCGGCGCGGTGATCCGCTGCGAGGCGGGCACGGTGACGCTGGAGGACCGCTTCGGCAAGCACCGGGTGTTCCCGCTGGAGCCGCGCGGTTTCCTCCTGGAGGGCAAGGTGGTGACGCTGGTCCGCCCGGCGGCGGGTGCGCCCGTACGTCCCTCCCGCACCGCCTCCGGTTCGGTCGCGGTGCCGGGCGCGCGGGCGCGGGTGGCGCGGGCCGGGCGGATCTATGTGGAGGGCCGGCATGACGCCGAGCTGGTCGAACGCGTCTGGGGCGACGACCTGCGCATCGAGGGCGTCGTCGTCGAGTACCTGGAGGGCATCGACGACCTGCCCGCGATCGTCGCCGACTTCGCCCCGGGCCCGGACGCCCGCCTCGGCGTCCTCGTCGACCACCTGGTCCCCGGCACCAAGGAATCCCGCATCGCCGACGCGGTCACCAGCGCCCACGCCCTGGTCGTCGGCCACCCCTACATCGACATCTGGGAGGCCGTGAAACCGTCCTCCGTCGGCATCCCTGCCTGGCCTCGCGTCCCCCACGGCCAGGACTGGAAAACCGGCGTCTGCCGCGCCCTTGGCTGGCCCGAGAACACCGGAGCGGCCTGGCAGCACATCCTGTCCCGGGTCCGCTCCTACAAGGACCTGGAGCCGGAACTCCTGGGCAGGGTGGAGGAGTTGATCGATTTCGTGACGGCGCCGGAGTGAGCCGCAGGGTGTTTTCTCGCCCGGCGGGGCTGAGGATTTCTCCGGCCGCGGCTGGAGAGTTTCAGCCCGTCCGGCGTTTGGGGACGAGCGCGTTCAGCGCGACAGCGGAGTCTGGGGGCGGCAGCGGGGTCTGGGGGCGGCAGCCCCCAGAAACAAGGGACGGGCAGGGGCGGAGGGGGCGAAAAACCCCACCTCAGTCCACCAGATCCCGCACCACCGCATCCGCCAACAACCGCCCCCGCAACGTGAGAACGGCACGACCGGCGTCGTAGGGCCCGTCCTCCAGCAGCCCCTCGGACAGCGCCCGCCGAGACGCGGACAACCCCTCCGGCCGGAGCAGCGACAAGGGACACCCCTCCCGAAGCCGCAGCTCAAGAAGAATCCGCTCCACCCGCCGGTCCTCACCGGACAGCAGCTCCCGCCCCGCCCCGGGCGACCTTCCCGCCGCCAGGGCGCCCGCATACGCCCCCGGATGCTTCACGTTCCACCACCGCACCCCGCCCACATGACTGTGGGCACCAGGCCCGGCACCCCACCAGTCGGCGCCCCGCCAGTACAGCTCGTTGTGGAGACACCGCCCGGCATCGGAGGTGGCCCAGTTGGACACCTCGTACCAGTCGAACCCCGCCCGGGCGAGCACATCGTCGGCGATCAGATACCGGTCCGCGTGGACGTCGTCGTCCGTCATCGGCACCTCCCCACGCCGGATCCGCCGGGCAAGCTGCGTACCCTCCTCGACGATGAGCGCGTACGCGGAGATGTGATCGGGCCCGGCCCCGAGGGCCGCCTCCAGCGAGGCGCGCCAGTCGTCGTCGGACTCCCCAGGGGTGCCGTAGATCAGGTCGAGGTTCACGTGGCCGAAGCCCGCCGCACGGGCCTCGGCGACACAGGCCTCGGGCCGCCCGGGCGTGTGCGTGCGGTCGAGCACCTTCAGCACGTGCTGCCTGGCGCTCTGCATACCGAAGGAGATCCGGTTGAAGCCGCCGGCCCGCAGGGTCGCCAGGTACGCCGGGTCGACGGACTCCGGGTTCGCCTCGGTGGTGATCTCGGCGTCGTCCGCGAGCCCGAACTCGGCACGGATCGAGGCGAGCATCCGTACGAGATCGGCGGCGGGCAGCAGCGTGGGCGTACCGCCGCCGACGAACACCGTACGGACGGGACGCGGGTCGTCGCCGAGCACCTTGCGGGCGAGACGGATCTCGTCGATCAGCGTCTCGGCGTAGTTGTCGCGGGAGGCGAGCACGCCTCCGGTGCCCCGCAGCTCGGTCGCCGTGTAGGTGTTGAAGTCGCAGTAGCCGCAGCGGGTCGCGCAGTACGGCACGTGCAGATAGAACCCGAGGGGGCGGTCGGCGGCACCGGCCAGGGCGTGCGCGGGCAGCGCCCCGTCGTCGGGGACGGGCTCACCGTCGGGGAGTGCGGAAGGCATACCTTCCATTGTCCCGTACGCCCGCCGGAACTCCGTACGGGACGCTGTTCGGCACTCCCCGGAGCCGAATGGTCCGCACTCCCCGGCCGAATGATCCGCACTCCCCGGAGCCGAATGATCCGCACTCCCCGGAGCCGAATGATCCGTACGCCTCACGGCCCGCTATTCCGCCTGGAGGACCAGCAGCGCCATGTCGTCCTCCGGCGCCTTGGCGCCGAACTCGTGGACCAGCCTGCGGATGCGTTCCGCGATGAGTTCGGCGCTCAGGCCGGTACAGCCGACCAGGGCAGCGGCGAGGCCGTCGTCGTCATCGAACTGACGGGGCCCGCTGCGGCGCTCGGTCACGCCGTCCGTGACGCACAGCAGGGTGTCGCCGGGGTGCAGATCGAAGGTCTCGGAGACGTAGGTCGCGTCCTCGAAGACGCCGAGGAGGGTCTGTGGGCAGGCCACCTCGCGTACGTCGCCGTCGGGGCCGAGGAGCAGCGGCAGCGGATGCCCGGCGGAGGCGAGGGTGCAGCGCACTCCGCCGTCGAAGGGCACCAGTTCGCCGTACAGCATGGACAGGAAGCGGGTCTGCGGTCCGGGGTCCGCGGCGAGCCCGGGTCCGCCCGCCGCGACGAGCGCGCGGGCCGCCGCGTCGGCCGCCTCCGTCGCGTCGTCGAGCAGGAGCCTGTTGAGGCGGTCGAGGACGTCGGCGACCTCGTACCCCTCGCGGCCCAGCAGCCGCAGCCAGGGCCGGGCGAGGCCGATCACCACGGCGGCCTCGGGCCCCTTGCCCTGTACGTCACCCACGACGAAGCACCAGCGCCCGTCACCGGCCGGGAAGAGGTCGTAGAAGTCGCCGCTGGGCCCGCCCTTGTCGAGCGGCTCGTAGACGAGGGCGCTGCGCACCCCGGGTATCTCGGCGACCGCGCCGGGCAGCAGGCCGCGCTGGAGGACCCGGCTGATGGTGGCCTGGCGCGCGTACTGGCGGGCCGCGCCGATGGCGAGCGCGATACGGCGGCTGAGGTCCTCGACGAGCCCCGTGATCTCGTCGGGGAAGCCGGTCGCTCCGGCCCGCCCGATGACGAGCGTGCCCAGCGGCCGCCCACCGGCGATCAGCCGATACGCGAGCGCCGCCCCACTCACACCGGGTCCGCTCACACCGCTACTGATGCCGGCCCCGCTCCCGAGACCGGCCCCACTCGCCCCGCCCACCAGGTCAGCCGCGCTGCCACTCGCCCCACTCGCCAGGGCCGGCGCACTCCCACCCGGCCCACTCGCCAGCCCCACCCTTTCCGCACCGCCCGCCCCGCCCGCCCCGCCCGCCCCGAAAATCCCACCTGCCGTACCCGCCCCACGCTCCCCATCTGCCCCACCGGCCCCTTGCACCCCACCCATCCCGTACGCCCCACCCGCCCCACCAGATGCACCAGCTCCACGCACCTCACCCCCTCGATCCGCCCCGCCACTCCCTCCGCTCCCCCCGCCCGAAGCCAGCGCCTCCCCCGGCCAGGGCACGGGCACGGCCCGGGAACGTACCGAGTCGGGCAGCCGGGGTGGGTCCTTTTCCAGGGCGCGGCGCAGGTCCTCGATGCGGTTCTCGCTGCCGTGCCAGACGCGGGCCAGGCGCGGCCCCAAGGCGAGGCCAAGACCGCCGGCGCGGTCGGTGGCCTCGTCCTCCAGCCACACCGCGCACCAGTCGGCGAGGCGCGGCACGATCAGCTGTCCGGCGAGGGCGGCGACGAGGTCCTCGTCGAGCTGCCCGGCGAGCAGATCGGAGGCCTCGGCGAGGAGGGAGAGGGCGCCGCGATCGAGCCAGTCCTGGTCGTGCTGGGCGCTGCGCCTCGGCTCGGGGGCGAGTATTTCGGCCACCGGCTGCCCGCGCTCCAGGACCTGTTCACCGGCGTACGCCTCTGTCTGTTCTGTCTGTTCTGTCTGTTCTATCTGTTCGCCGACTTCCACGACCCTGTCGGCCCTGTCGATGCCCGAGATCACCTCGCCGCCCACACCCAGGCCGCCTCCGCCCACGGGCAGCCGCGCCCAGACGGTCTTGGTTCCGGTGCGGTACGTGATCCCCCAGGCGTCGGAGAGCGCGGAGACGAGCCGTAGACCGCGCCCGTACTCCGGTGTGCCGTACGGCCGTTCGACGCAGTCGTCACGTATCGCGCGCGTGGCATGGTGATCGGACACCTCGATGACCAGCGGGCCCGGCGAACCCTCGTCCGTGCTCTCGAGGCCGCATGCCAGCTCAACGTCGGTGCCCGCGTGCACAACTGCGTTGGTGACGAGTTCGCTGACCACCACGACGGCGTCGTCGGTGAGTCGATCGTCGATCATCTCGGCGCCGTGCGGGGCGAGTTCGGCCCACTCGGCGAGTGCGGCGCGCACGAAGTCGCGGGCGGCTCCGGGCGCGAGCGGGGTGCCCGGCAGCGAGGTGCGGGCGACCGATTCATGGCCGGCGCGGTGGTGCGCGGGCGCATCGGGCGCACGCGCCTTGGACTCCCGTTGCGTCGGAATGGCCCCCACGGTGCGGCTCCCTGAGCAGTTCGGACGAATTGGCCTCAGCCGATGCGGACACAGTGACAGACTGACTGTGCCCATAAGCGCCGAGTTACCGAAGTGGGCCGCCATGGCTGAGAACAGTGGTATGCGTGGGCTCGAAGACGGTCGGCTCGACGACCGGGTCGACGACCGGGTCGACGACCGGGTCGACGACCGGGTCGACGACCGGATCGACGACCGGATCGACAGCCGTGTCGACAGCCGTGTCGACAGCCGGAGCGACGGTCAGATCGACAGCCGGATTCGGGCATCGGATCTGCGTCCGCTGCTCGCCGCGATGACCGCCGCCCGAGACGGTGACTTCAGCAAGGTGCCGGAGACCGGCGACGGTGTGGTGGCCGATCTCTGCGCGATGTTCAACCAGATCATGGACCGCAACTCCCACTTCAACTCCGAGGTGCAGCGAGTCCGCCGGGACCTGGTGCGGCACGGCCGCCTCGACGAGCGCCTCTCGGCGAGCCCGGGCCAGGGCAACTGGACGACGCGGGTCAACGACGTGAACCAGTTGCTCGACGCGCTGGTCGCGCCCGCCGCGAACGCGACACGCGTCCTGGACGCGGTGGCCGGCGGCGATCTGACCCAGCGGGTGGACCTGCACGACGGCAACCGTCAACTGCGGGGCGACTTACGTCGGTTGGGCCGGGCCGTCAACAAGATGGTGGACCAGCTCTCCCTGTTCACCGGCGAGGTGACCCGGGTCGCGCGCGAGGTCGGCACGGAGGGACGGCTCGGCGGCCGCGCCAAGGTGACGGGTCTGTCCGGGAGTTGGCGGGATGTGACCGAGGCGGTCAACACCATGGCCTCCCGGCTGACCGCCCAGGTCCGGGACATCGCCCTGGTGACGACCGCGGTGGCCCGCGGCGACCTGACCCGCACGGTGACCGTCGAGGCGACCGGCGAGCTGCTCGAACTGAAGCTCACCGTGAACACGATGGTCGACCAGCTCTCCGCCTTCGCCGACGAGGTGACGCGCGTCGCCCGCGAGGTCGGCACAGAGGGGCAGTTGGGCGGCCGGGCGCAGGTGCGGGGTGTGTCCGGCGTCTGGAAGGACCTCACCGACAACGTCAACTTCATGGCCTCGAACCTGACCTCCCAGGTCCGCAACATCGCCCAGGTCACCACGGCCGTGGCGAACGGCGACCTGAGCCAGAAGATCACGGTCGACGCACAGGGCGAGATCCTCGAACTGAAGTCGACGATCAACACGATGGTCGACCAGCTCTCCGCCTTCGCCGACGAAGTCACGCGCGTCGCCCGCGAGGTCGGCACCGAAGGAAACCTCGGCGGCCGCGCGCAGGTGCGGGGTGTGTCGGGCGTATGGAAGGACCTCACCGACAACGTCAACTTCATGGCGGACAACCTGACTTCGCAGGTCCGCAACATCGCCCTGGTGTCCACGGCGGTGGCCCAGGGCGACCTCGGCAAGAAGATCACCGTGGAGGCGAAGGGCGAGATCCTGGAGCTCAAGTCGACCATCAACACCATGGTCGACCAGCTCTCCGCCTTCGCCGACGAAGTGACGCGCGTCGCCCGCGAAGTCGGCACCGAAGGAAACCTCGGCGGCCAGGCTCAGGTGCGCGGGGTGTCCGGCGTCTGGAAGGACCTCACCGACAACGTCAACTTCATGGCCCTGAACCTGACTTCGCAGGTCCGCAACATCGCGCAGGTCACCACGGCCGTGGCGAACGGCGACCTCTCCAAGAAGATCACCGTCGACGCCCGCGGCGAGATCCTGGAGCTGAAGGACACCGTCAACACGATGGTGGAGCAGCTCCGCGCCTTCGCCGACGAGGTCACCCGCGTCGCCCGCGAGGTCGGCACGGACGGCCGGCTGGGCGGTCGCGCCCAGGTGCTCGGCGTCTCCGGTGTCTGGCGCGACCTGACCGACAACGTCAACTACATGGCCGACAACCTGACTTCACAGGTCCGGAACATCGCGCAGGTCGCCACCGCGGTGGCCCAGGGCGACCTCTCCAAGAAGATCGACGTGGACGCGCGCGGCGAGATCCTGGAGCTGAAGACGACGATCAACACGATGGTCGACACCCTCTCCTCCTTCTCCTCCGAGGTCACCCGCGTCGCCCGCGAGGTCGGCTCCGAGGGCCAACTCGGCGGCCAGGCACGGGTCGAGGGCGTGTACGGCACCTGGAAGCGCCTGACGACGAACGTGAACGAGCTGGCGCTGAACCTGACGACCCAGGTCCGCGCCATCGCCGAGGTGGCCTCCGCGGTGGCCCAGGGCGACATGTCCCGCTCCATCACGGTGGAGACCCAGGGCGAGGTCACCGAGCTCAAGGACAACATCAACCTGATGGTGGCCAACCTCCGTGAGACCACCCGCGCGAAGGACTGGCTGGAGTCGAACCTCGCCCGCCTCGCCTCGCTGATGCAGGGCCACCGCGACCTGATGGAGGTCGCCGACCTGATCCTGCGCGAGCTGACCCCGCTGGTGAACGCGCAGTACGGTGCCTTCTTCCTGGCCGACCCCGGAGAGGAAACCCTGCGGACCGCCATCCCCGCCAAGGGGCTCGCCTTCATCGCCGGGTACGGCTCGGCACAGGGCGCCACCGTCGACACGGGCGGCATGCCGGTGCACGGACTGGTCCGGCAGGCCGCGCGCGAGAAGAAGCGGATCCTGGTGGAGGAGGCCCCACCGGACTACATCAAGATCAACAGCGGGTTGGGTGAGGCCGCCCCCGCGAGCGTCGTCATCATCCCGATCCTCTTCGAGGACAAGCTCCTCGGCGTGATCGAACTGGCCTCGTTCTCCCGCTTCTCCGACGTCCACCTGGCCTTCTTCGACCAGTTCGTGAACACCATCGGCGTCGCGATCAACACCATCATCGCCAACTCCCGCACCGAGTCCCTGCTCGGCGAGTCCCAGCGCCTCGCCATCCAGCTCCAGGACCGCTCGGACGAACTCCAGTCACAGCAGGCGGAGTTGCAGCGCTCGAACGCGGAACTGGAGGAGAAAGCAGCCCTCTTGGCGACGTCGTCGCAGTACAAGTCCGAGTTCCTGGCGAACATGTCGCACGAACTGCGCACCCCGCTGAACTCACTGCTGATCCTCGCCCGCCTGTTGTCGGACAACCCGGACGGCCATCTCTCCGACCAGGAGGTGCAGTTCGCGACCACGATTCACCGGTCGGGCTCCGACCTGCTCCAGCTCATCAACGACATCCTCGACCTCTCGAAGATCGAGGCCGGCCGGATGGACGTACGCCCCAAGAAGCTCCCCCTCATCAAACTGCTCGACTACGTCCACGCCACCTTCCGCCCGCTCACCCTCGACCGGGGGCTCGCCTTCGAGGTGGCCGTCAGCGAGGACGTACCGCGTGAGATGTGGTCGGACGAGCAGCGGCTCCAGCAGATCCTGCGCAATCTTCTCTCCAACGCGATCAAGTTCACCGCGACCGGCCGGGTCGAACTGCGCGTCAAGCGCGTCAAGGACCCGGACCACGTCCACACCCGCGAGAACAGCGACGACGTGATCGCCTTCGCCGTCTCCGACACCGGCATCGGCATCGCCGCGGAGAAACTCCCGGTGATCTTCGAGGCGTTCCAGCAGGCCGACGGCACCACCAACCGCAAGTACGGCGGCACGGGCCTCGGCCTGTCCATCAGCCGGGAGATCGCCGGGCTGCTCGGCGGCCGGATCGTCGCCGAGAGCAAGCCGGGCCGGGGTTCCACCTTCACGCTGTACGTCCCTGTCGTCAGCCCCGGGCACGCGGCGACCGGTCCCACCCACGAGGACCACGACCTGCCGGTGCCCGAGCTGTCCACCGAGCCGTACACCGCCCACGACGCGGACGACACCTGGCCCACGCCCACCAAACTGGAGGCGTGGAAGGCCGGCCGGGCGGGCCAGGTCCTGCCGGGGCGGCGGGTGTTGATCGTCGACGACGACATCCGCAACGTCTTCGCGCTCACCCATGTGCTGGGCCGGGTCGGCATGCCCGTCCTGTACGCGGAGAACGGCCGCGAGGGCATCGAGACGCTGGAGCGCAACCCCGACGTCGAACTCGTCCTGATGGACATCATGATGCCGGAGATGGACGGCTACGAAACGATCTCCGCCATCCGCCGCACCCCCCGCTGGGCGGGCCTGCCCATAGTCGCCCTCACCGCGAAGGCGATGCCGGGAGACCGCGACAAGTCCATCGCGCAGGGCGCCAACGACTACGTACCCAAACCGGTGGATGTCGACCAACTGCTCACCGTCGTCTGCGCACTCCTCGACCCGCAGGCCACGACGGACTCCGGGGACCCGGGCACCCCGGTTGTGCCGGAGGAACCGGGGAACCCGGAGCGCGCGAACGAGGACCGGCGGCCGGACGCCGCCACAGAGACTGCTGTACCCGTTGTACCGGGACCGAGCACATCAGGGGAGCCCGCGATCCCGCCGACGACTGAGTGAGGCACAGTCACCATGAGCGCTGAGGAAACGACCGACGAGCGCGCCAGCATCCTCCTGGTGGACGACATGGAGGACAATCTGATCGCCCTTGAGGCCGTCCTGGGGTCACTCAACGAGCCGCTGGTGCGCGCGCGTTCGGGCGAGGAGGCGATGAAGGCCCTGCTGCGGCAGCGGTTCGCCGTCGTGCTCCTCGACATCAGGATGCCGGGCATGGACGGCTTCGAGACCGCCGCGAACATCAAGCGGCTCGACCAGACCAAGGACGTCCCCATCATCTTCCTGACCGGCACCGACGCCGACGCGGGCTACGCCTTCCGCGGGTACGCGACCGGAGCCGCCGACTATCTGACGAAGCCCTTCGACCCTTGGGTACTGCGCGCCAAGGTCACCGTCTTCCTCGACCTCCACCGCAAGAACCAGCAGTTGGAACGCATGCTCGCCCGCGAACAGGAACAGTTCGACGAACTCGCGGGCCGCCTGAAGAAGATCGAGACACACATGTCGGCCGGCAGCGCGCAGGATGTGTCCGAACTGCGTCACCAGGTACGGCAGATGGAAGAGCTGCTGCGGGAGATGCGGAGGGGGCGAGGCCTGTGACTCCCCGCCCCCTTGGGCGGCTTACGCCTCGCGCGACCCCGCGTACATCTCCTCGATCAGGTGCTTGTACTCGCGCTCGACGACCGGTCGCTTCAGCTTCAGGCTCGGCGTGACCTCACCGTGCTCGACGTCGAGGTCACGGGGCAGCAGCCGGAACTTCTTGATGGTCTGCCAGCGCTGCAGCCCTTCGTTGAGTTCCTTGAGGTAACCCTCGACGAGGCTGACCGTGGCGGGCGCGGCGACGACTTCGGCGTACGACTTGCCCTCCAGGCCGTTCTCCGCCGCCCAGACGAGAATTGACGGCTCGTCAAGTGCGATCAGCGCGGTGCAGAAGTTCCGGTCGGCGCCGTGGACGAGGATGTTGGAGACGTACGGGCACACGGCCTTGAACTGGCCCTCGACCTCCGCCGGCGAGATGTACTTGCCGCCCGAGGTCTTGATGAGGTCCTTCTTGCGGTCGGTGATGCTGAGGTAGCCGTCCGGGGACAGCTCGCCGATGTCACCGGTGTGGAACCAGCCGTCGGCCTCCAGCACTTCGGCGGTCTTCTCGGGCAGCCCGTGGTAGCCCTCCATGATGCCGGGGCCGCGCAGCAGGACCTCACCGTCGTCCGCGATGCGCACCTCGGTGCCGGGCAGTGGCTTGCCGACGGTGCCGGTGCGGTAGGCCTCACCGGGGTTCACGAAGGAGGCGGCGGAGGACTCCGTGAGGCCGTACCCCTCCAGGATGTGGATGCCGGCGCCGGCGAAGAAGTAGCCGATCTCGGGCGCGAGCGCCGCGCTGCCCGAGACACAGGCGCGCAGCTTGCCGCCGAACGCCTCGCGGATCTTGGCGTAGACGAGCGCGTCGGCGACCTTGTGCTTGGCGCCGAGCGCGAAGGGCACGGAGGCGACGCCGGTGCGGCGGAAGTTGTCCTGGCTGGCCTTCGCGTACTCGCGCGAGACCTCGGCCGCCCACTGGAAGATCTTGTACTTGGCGCCGCCGCCGGCCCGCGCCTTGGCCGCGACCCCGTTGTAGACCTTCTCGAAGATGCGGGGCACGGCCGCCATGTACGTCGGCTGCACCACCGGAAGATTCTCGATGATCTTGTCCACGCGGCCGTCCACGGCGGTGACGTGCCCGATCTCGATATGGCCGGAGGTGAGCACCTTGCCGAAGACGTGCGCGAGCGGCAGCCACAGGTACTGCACGTCGTCGGGGCCGAGCAGCCCGGTCGCGGCGATGGCCTTCGCCATGTACGACCAGTTGTCCTGCGGCAGGCGGACACCCTTGGGGCGGCCGGTGGTACCGGAGGTGTAGATCAGCGTCGCGAGCTGGTCGGAGGTGATCGCGCCGACCTTCTCCTTGATCAGGTCGGGGTTCTTCTCCAGGTACGCGGCGCCGCGGGTCTCCAGCTCGGCGAGGGTGAGGACCCAGTCGCTGCTCTCGACGCCCTCGGGGTCGATCACCACGACATGCGTCAGCTCGGGAAGGTCGGCGCGCTTCTCCACGGCCTTGGCGAGCTGTGCCGCGTCCTCCGCGATCAGGATCTTGCTCCCGGAGTCCGAGAGGATGAACGCCGACTCCTCGGCGTTCGTCTGCGGGTACACGGTCGTGGTGGCCGCGCCCGCGCACAGGATGCCGAGGTCGGCGAGGATCCACTCGACCCGGGTGGAGGAGGCGAGCGCGACGCGCTGCTCGGGCTGTACGCCCAGTTCGATCAGGCCTGCCGCCACGGCGTAGACCCGCTCGGCGGCCTGGGCCCAGTTCAGCGACTTCCAGTCGTCCGGGCCCTCGCCCGAGGCGGCGGGCACCGGGTAGCGGTAGGCCTCGGCGTCCGGCGTGGCCGCCACACGCTCCAGGAAGAGCGCCGCCACGGACGGCGGACGGTTCTCGATCAGGGTCTGTGTGTCGCTCACGACATCCTCCGGGGCCCGCGACAGTGCGGCTGGCTCAATGGTGCGGCTGTTGTTTAACTCGCGAGTAACTATCGAGCAGTGATCAGAGTAAAGCCCGTCCGGCCACCGCGTAAGAGTCGGCGGCCTGTCACTTCCTACAGAGCGCGACCGGACGCATGCGCAGGGGCCCGCCGCGCCGGAGCGCAGCGGGCCCTTGAGAACAACGGCGTACCGCGGGTCTACTTCTTCCCCTTGCCCGAGTTGCTGTCCTCGTCGCTGGAGAGCACGGCGATGAAGGCCTCTTGCGGAACCTCCACAGAGCCCACCATCTTCATCCGCTTCTTGCCTTCCTTCTGCTTCTCCAGCAGCTTCCGCTTACGGGAGATGTCACCGCCGTAGCACTTGGCGAGGACGTCCTTGCGGATGGCGCGGATGGTCTCGCGGGAGATGACCCGCGAGCCGATGGCCGCCTGGATCGGCACCTCGAAGGCCTGCCGCGGGATCAGTTCCCGCAGCTTGGCGACGAGCCGCACCCCGTACGCGTACGCCGCGTCCTTGTGCGTGACCGCCGAGAAGGCGTCGACCTTGTCGCCGTGCAGCAGGATGTCGACCTTGACCAGGCTGGAGGCCTGCTCACCGGTGGGCTCGTAGTCGAGCGAGGCATAGCCGCGGGTCTTGGACTTCAGCTGGTCGAAGAAATCGAAGACGATCTCCGCGAGCGGCAGCGTGTAACGGATCTCAACCCGGTCCTCGGAGAGGTAGTCCATGCCGAGCAGGGTGCCGCGCCGGGTCTGGCACAGCTCCATGATCGAGCCGATGAACTCGGAGGGCGCGAGGATCGTCGCCCGCACGACCGGCTCGAAGACCTTGTCGATCTTCCCCTCGGGAAACTCGCTCGGATTGGTGACGATGTGCTCGCTGCCGTCCTCCATGTCGACGCGGTACACGACGTTCGGCGCGGTCGCGATGAGGTCGAGCCCGAACTCGCGCTCGAGCCGCTCCCGGATCACGTCGAGGTGCAGCAGTCCGAGGAACCCGACACGGAACCCGAAGCCGAGCGCGGCGGAGGTCTCCGGCTCGTAGACGAGCGCGGCGTCGTTGAGCTGCAGCTTGTCGAGGGCCTCGCGCAGCTCGGGGTAGTCGGACCCGTCGAGCGGATACAGCCCGGAGAAGACCATGGGCTTGGGGTCCTTGTACCCGCCGAGCGCCTCGGTCGCCCCCTTGTGCAGGGTGGTGATGGTGTCACCGACCTTGGACTGCCGGACGTCCTTCACGCCGGTGATGATGTAGCCCACCTCACCGACACCCAGCCCGTCGGCCGCGGTCATCTCGGGGGACGAGACCCCGATCTCCAGCAGCTCGTGGGTCGCACCGGTGGACATCATCCGGATCCGCTCACGCTTGTTGAGCTGCCCGTCGATCACACGCACATAGGTCACGACACCGCGGTAGGAGTCATAGACGGAGTCGAAGATCATCGCGCGAGCGGGTGCGTCCACGACACCGATCGGGGCGGGGATCTCGGCGACCACCTTGTCCAGCAGCGCCTCAACACCCAGCCCGGTCTTGGCCGAGACCTTCAGTACGTCCTCGGGATCGCACCCGATGAGGTTGGCGAGCTCCTCGCCGAACTTCTCCGGCTGCGCGGCCGGCAGGTCGATCTTGTTGAGTACGGGGATGATCTTGAGGTCGTTCTCCATCGCCAGGTAGAGGTTGGCGAGAGTCTGCGCCTCGATGCCCTGGGCGGCGTCGACGAGGAGCACGGTCCCCTCGCAGGCGGCAAGCGACCGGGACACCTCGTACGTGAAGTCCACGTGCCCGGGGGTGTCGATCATGTTGAGGATATGGGTCTTGCCCGGGTCCTCGGACGGTGCCCAGGGCAGCCGGACCGCCTGGGACTTGATCGTGATGCCACGCTCGCGCTCGATGTCCATGCGGTCGAGGTACTGGGCGCGCATCTGCCGCTGCTCGACCACCCCGGTCAGCTGGAGCATGCGGTCGGCGAGTGTGGACTTGCCGTGGTCGATGTGCGCGATGATGCAGAAATTGCGGAGCAGCGCCGGGGCGGTACGGCTCGGCTCGGGCACATTGTTAGGGGTCGCGGGCACGCAGGGTCCTGTCTCTTGAGGCGCCTGTCGCCTCGGGTCGGATCGATACGTAGGCTCCATGGTCCCACGGGCGGGGAGCTGCGACCGGTTTGGGCCGCTCGCACGAGCACTGGTAGCCTGGGTAGCTGTGTCTCATGCCCTCTCTGCAGGAGGCACACCCAAGGAAATCAAACGGCGTGCGAGACGTGCTGTCTCGCGTGCCTGAACCTGTAAAGGCTCATTCGTGGCGAACATCAAGTCCCAGATCAAGCGGATCAAGACCAATGAGAAGGCTCGGCTGCGCAACAAGGCCGTCAAGTCCTCCCTGAAGACCGCGATCCGCAAGGCCCGCGAGGCCGCTGCCGCCGGTGACGCCGAGAAGGCCACCGAGTACACGCGCGATGCTTCGCGCGCGCTCGACAAGGCCGTCTCGAAGGGCGTCATCCACAAGAACCAGGCCGCCAACAAGAAGTCGGCGCTTGCTTCCAAGGTCGCTTCCCTCAAGGGCTGATCCAACCCGACTTAACCGCCGGAAAGGACCCAGCGGGCCCTCTCTTCCGCTCCTGCCCGGCACCCCGGACCCACGCACGATCTGCGTTCGCCACGCGGGCGTGGTTCCAACAACGTGATCCAGAGCCCCGCCTTCCCTCCCTTCCCCGGGAGGAAGGGCGGGGCTTCTGGCGTTTCTCAGCCTGCCCGAGGCTGGAGGCCTTCCCCCACCCGCCTGCGGGGGCGGTGCTCTTCATCCCGGGCCGGGGTAGATCTTTTAGCCCGTCCGGCGTTTGAGGACGAGCGCGTCCAGCGCGATACGGGGGTCTGGGGGCGGAGCCCCCAGAAACAAGGGACGGGTAGGGGCGGAGGGGGCGAGGAAACGCCCCTACGTGGGGCCGGACACCTATCCCCGCCGGGCCCGCGCAGCCCGAGCAATCACCACAACGGCCTTCTCCAAGGCGTACTCAGGATCATCCCCGCCCCCCTTGACGCCCGCGTCAGCCTCAGCAATCGCCCGCAGGGCATCGGAAACCCCATCCGGAGTCCACCCCCGCATCTGCTGCCGAACCCGATCGATCTTCCACGGCGGCATACCGAGCTCACGGGCAAGGTCGGCCGGCCGCCCACCCCGCGCGGACGACAACTTCCCGATCGCCCGCACCCCTTGCGCCAACGCACTGGTGATCAGCACCGGAGCAACCCCGGTCGACAGAGACCACCGCAACGCCTCCAGCGCCTCCACCGCCCGCCCCTCCACGGCCCGATCGGCCACGGTGAAACTCGACGCCTCGGCCCGCCCGGTGTAGTACCTCCCGACAACGGCCTCGTCGATCGTCCCCTCGACGTCCGCGGTCAGCTGCGACACCGCGGAAGCCAGCTCCCGCAGATCACTCCCGATGGAATCCACGAGCGCCTGACAGGCCTCAGGCGTGGCCGACCTCCCCACCGCCCGGAACTCACTCCGCACGAAAGCCAGCCGATCCGCCGGCTTCGTCATCTTGGGGCACGCCACCTCCCGTGCCCCCACCTTGCGCGCGGCATCGAGCAGCCCCTTGCCCTTGGCCCCACCCGCGTGCAACAGCACCAGGGTGATCTCCTCGGCGGGCGCCCCCAGATACGCCTTCACGTCCTTGACCGTGTCGGCCGACAGGTCCTGCGCATTGCGTACGACCACGACCTTCCGCTCGGCGAAGAGCGACGGACTCGTCAGCTCGGCAAGCGTGCCGGGCTGCAACTGGTCCGGGGTGAGATCCCGTACATCCGTGTCGGCGTCGGCAGCCCTCGCAGCGGCCACCACCTCCTGCACGGCACGGTCGAGCAGGAGATCCTCCTGGCCCACCGCAAGCGTGAGGGGGGCGAGAGGGTCGTCATTAGCAGTCTTCCTGGCCATCGCTGCAAGCATCCCACGCGCCACTGACAACACGACGCGAGCGCCCGCCACCCGACACTCCGCACCCGGCACTCCGCACCCGCATCCTGCGCCCAGCACCCGGCACCCGGCACCCGGCACCCGGCACCCGGCACCCGGCACCCGGCACCCGGCACCCGGCGGAGCGTTACGGCTCCTCGCGCCACCCGTCCCACTCCGCCACGAACTCGTCCAGTTCCTTCGGGTCGAGCCGCTCCTCGGTATCGCGCAGCACCACCAGCCACTGCGCGTCCTCGGCGTCATCCTCACCGGCCAGCGCGTCCCGCAGGAGCTGCGGTTCCTCATCCAGCCCGAACCTGTCACCCAGTGCCTGCGCGGCCTCTTCGGCGGCGTCTCGGTCGGGCAGTACCAGCACATGTCTCACATCACTCACGCAGACATTTTCCGATACGCCGGACGCCGACCGACGCCAGACCCCACCAACGCCAGACCCCACCAACGCCGAGGCCGACCACCGCACGCGAGTGCCCCGGGGGGACCGACCCGGCCAAGCCCCCTCACCCAGGACCCCGGTGCTCAGCCCGCCTCCCCCGACTCCCGTACCTCGGGCACTCCCTCCAACTCGATCCCGAACTGGTCGCGATAGGCCGCCAGCACCTCCTCGTCCGTGGCCAGTTCCGACACCTGCTTCGTCCCGTCGGCCGCAGTCACCGTGAAGCTCCGACCGCTGAGCGTGATCCTGCCGCCGTCCCCGGTGACCCGCGAACAGACCAGCGACCGCGCGAAATGCGACGTCGGCGAGGTGCTGTGCCACCAGACCCCGGTCACGAAGTCCTTGAGCACCCGCGGCCGCACCTCCAATCGGTACTGCACCTTGCCGTTCCGGATGACGTCGAGGTCCTCCCTTTCGCGCGACCCGCCGGCACCCCGCACCCCCGCCCCGTCCGGCCCCGCCTCCACGACCCGGAACGTGCCCCCGGGCTCCTGCTGCTCCCCTCGCTCCCCGAATGCCAGCGGGTAGAGGCTGAGCGCCCCGAACCCGACATCGCTCAGCCAGTCACCCCCGTCCACCGTCCGCACACGCAGCGCGAGATGGTCGTACGGAATCCCGAGCCGCTCCTCGTCGTCGTACACCCGCCCCGCCAGCAGCGTCACATCGAAGCCCAGCGCTCCCAGCAACGCCCCGAACGCACCGTTCAGTTCGTAGCAGAACCCGCCTCTGCGCGCCCCCACCAGCTTGTCCAGCAGCCTCTTCTCCTCCAGCACGATCTCCTCACCGAGGTGAATCGACAGGTTCTCGAACGGCACCGTCTCCAGATGGCGGCGATGGAGCTCACGCAGCGCATCGGAGGTGGGCCACGCGGGGTACTGAGCCCCGATCCTGCGGAGGTAGGCGTCGGCCTGTGCGGAGTTCATGGGTTCAGTGTCTCGCCACGCTCGGCTCTCCGCCCGCACCTACGACCGCCAGCGCCCCGTCCTCGTCGGTCCGCAGCACCACCGCACCCCCGGCCCGCAGCGCGGCGACCGTGCTGGGCGCCGGATGCCCGTAGGGGTTGTCCTCGCCGCACGAGATGAGCGCGAGCCGCGGCGCCACCCTGCGTATGAGGTCCGGGTCCTGGTAGGCCGAGCCATGATGAGCAACCTTGAGTACGTCCACGGCTCCCAGCTCAGCGGCCGCGGGCGATCTCGACAGCGCCTGCTGAGCCGGCGGCTCGAGATCGCCGAGCAGTAGCATCCTCAGCCCCGCCGATCGTACGAGCAGGGTGACACTGGCGTCGTTCGGGCCGTCCGGCGTTGGAGCCGAGCTCGGCGGCGGCCACAGCACCTGCCAGTCGAGACCGCCCGTACGCCGCCGCTCCCCCGACGCAGCCCGCGTCACCGGGATGTGCCGTGCCGCGGCCTCCCGTCTCACGAACTCGGCCTGGTCCGGCGGCTCTTCGAGACCGGTCGTCTCGATCGCACCCACCGAACGCCCACGCAGCACTCCCGCCAGCCCCGCCACATGATCGGCATGGAAGTGCGTGAGTACGACGAGCGGAATGCGGGTGATGCCGAGCGCGCCCAGACACCGGTCCACCAGTACCGGGTCGGGCCCGGCGTCCACCACCACAGCGGTACCGTCACCCGCGGCGAGCACCGTCGCGTCTCCCTGTCCCACGTCGCACATCACCATCCGCCAGCCGGGCGGTGGCCACCCCGTAATCACCCTGGTGAGCGGCGGCGGCTGCACCACGGCCAACAGGAACAGCACCCCGCAGACACCAGTCAGCCACGGGTATCTCAGGAGCCGTCGGCCGACGAACACCACGGCCACCACCACCAGGGCGAGCAGCAGCGCCCCCGTCCAACTGCCCGGCCAGTCCACTCCCCCACCTGGCAGCGCCGCCCCGGTACGAGCGATGTCCGCGATCCACTGGACAGGCCAACTCGCGCACCACGCCATGGCCTTGGCGGCGGGCATCGCGACCGAGGCCGTCGCCAGCGTCGCGAAGCCCAGCACCGTGGCCGGTGCGACCGCGAACTCCGCGAGCAGATTGCACGGCACCGCCACCAGACTCACCCGGGCCGAGAGGACCGCGACGACCGGCGCGCACACGGCCTGCGCAGCGCCGGCGGCGGCGAGCGCCTCGGCCAGCCGCGGCGGCACCCGACGCCTCTGGAGCGCGGCACTCCACCGTGGCGCCAGGGTGAGCAGCGCACCGGTCGCCAGGACGGAGAGCACAAAGCCGTAACTTCGGGACAGCCAGGGGTCGTACAGCACCAGCAGCAGGACAGCCGTGGCCAGCGCGGGAATCAGCGATCTACGGCGCCCGGTCGCGATGGCGAGCAGCGCGATCGATCCGCAGGCCGCGGCCCGCAGCACACTCGGGTCCGGTCGGCACACGATCACGAAGCCGAGCGTGAGCGCGCCGCAGAACAGCGCGGTGGCCCGTAGCGGGATGCCGAGCCGCGGTGCGAGACCACGCCTCTCCACACGCTGAGCGAGGCCGGGTGGTCCGATGAAGAGAGCAAGCAAGATCGTTAGGTTGCCGCCACTGACCGCCAGAAGGTGCGTGAGATCGGTCGCCTTGAACGCTTCGTCCAGCTCTGGTGTGACCCGTGATGTGTCACCCACGACCAGCCCCGGAAGCAGCGCCCGCGCGTCCGCGTCCAATCCGTCGGTCGCCTCCCGCAAGCCCTCACGCAGCCCGCCTGCGAACTGCTGTGGCCCGGACGGCTCCCCCACGACCTCCGGCGGCGCACTCCCCCGCACCCGCAACACCGCCGCGATCTCGTCCCCACCCGACAGGGCGGGCGCGAGCCGCGCGGCCACCCGCAACCGTGTGGACGGCAGCAGCGACAGCCAGGGCGAACGCTCCCCGGACAAGCCTGGCGATCCCCTTGCCGAGCCGGCGTCGACGATCATCAGCACCGGTGTACGCGTCACCACGTCGGTCCCGTCCGCCCGCATCAGCCGCCGGACCTCGGCGTCGAGGAGCACTGCCGTCGGAGCCGCGTGATCTCCCTTGACCCGGGGCCGGGTGAGCCGTGGATCGGAGGTGACCTCGACCTCGACGGTCACCTGCGCGTACTGCTTTGCCAGGGCAGGAACGGGCCCCCGCCGCAGATCCGCCCCGTGCAACCCCGCGGAAGCAGCGGCCGCGGCGACACAGAGCAGCACGGCGGCAACAGACGCCCGCGGCCACGTGCGCGACCGTTCTCCCCGGCGCCCGTCGACGAAGGGAACCCGTTCTCGCCGTCCACCGAGCCGAAGCGCCGCCGGCCCCTCCCGAAACCGACCTTCCCATGCCCTTTCCCGAGGCCAACGTCCCTCCAGCCCTTCCCGAAACCGACCTTCCCCCGCCCCCTCCCGAAGCCAACGTCCCTCCGGCCCTTCCCGAAACCGACCTTCCCATGCCCTTTCCCGAGGCCAACGTCCCTCCAGCCCTTCCCGAAACCGACCTCCCGCCGCCGCCTCACCGACCCGACGGCCAGCTTGCCCTCCACCGGGTCGGAACCGTCGTTCCGCGCGCCCCTCCCGGAGTGGACCTCCCTCGCCCACCTCGCCGACCCAACGTCCGTGTTGCCCCTCACCGAAGACGAACCGTCGTCCCGCGCGCCCCTCCTCGCCCTCCTCGCTGTCGCCGTGCACCCCCCTTCGTCCCGCAATCAGCAGCGCCCCACCCACGACCAGGCAGCCCACCGCCACGCCTGCGACCCACCCGGGCGGCCCCCCAAGCGTCACCGCCGCCGTAACCCACGCCGCCAGCGCGGGCGGCACGAGCCGCAAGTCCGCCGGTCCTTCCTCCCGGGGATTCGAGGCTCCCAGCCGCTTGCCAGAGGCAGCATGCACAGCACGCCGGTTCGCGGCACCGACCTCAGGCCCACCGGGATCAGCACCACCCCCAGGCCCCGCACCAGCACCAGCACCAGCACCAGCACCAGCACCAGCGAAGCGCACAACCCTCCGCCCGCTCACGGACGCACCAGATTCCGCAGATCGGCGAACCGACGGTCGCCGATCCCATTGACCTCACGAAGCTCGTCCACCGAGCGGAAGCCTCCGTTCTGGGCGCGGTAGTCGACGATGTGCTGGGCCAGTACGGGGCCGACGCCCGGAAGGCCGTCGAGCTGCTCCACGGTGGCCGTATTGAGTGAGACGGGAGCGGCGGGAGCGGCGGGAGCGGCGCCGCTGACGGATGCGGCGCTGCCGGCCGCCCCCGCGCCCGGTCCCCCGGCGAGCGCGGGCGCACCGACCGCGACCTGTTCGCCGTCCACGAGGAGGCGGGCACGATTGAGTCCTTCAGTATTCGTGCCCGGACGCACCCCGCCCGCGGCTCGTAGCGCGTCCTCCACGCGAGAACCGGCCGGCAGGCGTTGGAGCCCGGGACTGCGCACCTTGCCGCTGACATCCACCACGATCACGGACCCGGCCGCACCAGCCGGGCCGGGGGATCCGGCCGAGGCATCGGGCGCCAGCTCCTGCTGTTTCGCCTGTCCGGCCGTCTCACCGAATGGAGCCGCCGCCCGAACCACCTCAGGGGCCCGCACCGGCTGAGTCCGGCCGGTCCAGAAATGCTGCCCGGCGAAGACCGCAGCAACGACGAGCAGGACGGTAAGGGCGATCACACTCCTGCGTTCAAGCCCACACCTCGACTGCAACCACAGCGGCATCCGCTCCCGCACGGCGGGCCCGACCCGATCCCGCCACGCCCCCACCGCCCCACCGGAGGCAACGTCGCCACGCACACCGGCGTCAACAGCCACCCCCTCACCTGAAGCATCACGGTCAACCGCCCACCTCACACGGGAGGGTTCACGGCCGTCCTCCCCGCTCCCCCGCCAACCACCAGGGTCAACTGCCCTGCGCCTGCGGAGACCACCCTCGCCCCCGACTCCCCGTACCGCGGACGACTCACCCTCACCCCGGCCCGAACCCCCAACACCACGCCCCTCAACCCCCCACACATCAGCGACGCCCACCCCCACCGCAGTTTTCGCGCGTGGGCTGTCCCCCACATCCCAATCCCCCGCCCCCGGAGGCCCACTCCCACCCCCACTCCCACTCCCGTTCTCGAACTCCCGCCGCTCTTCAGCCCTTTCGCCAAAGAGCGCCTCCGCGCGCAGGCGGAGTGCCTCGGCGGCGGCCTCGCGGCGCCGGGCACGGCTTCGGGGATGGTTGCGGTCATGGTGATGGTCAGGGCGACGGCGATGGCGGGTGCGGCCGTCGGAGACGGGCCCGCGGCCCGGGCCGCTGGTCGGAGTGGCTGCGTGTGAACGTGATCGAAGTGCCATGCGGCGAGGATCCAGCACCTCGACCACTCCGCGATGATCTTGCTCAATTCCCGGGGACTACCGCCCAGTTGTGGATAACTCCTTCACCCGCACGAGCCACACTCGCCGCCGCACCCGGCGACACCGCCGACACCCGCCAGAGGAAACCCCCCACACACCCCTGGCCTCGCCCTCCCCCTCCCCCTCACCGGGGAGAGACAACCGCCCCCAGCAGACCAGGCCCCGTGTGCGCACCGATCACCGCACCGACCTCGCTGACATGCAGATCCACGAGACCGGGCACCCGCGCCCGCAGCCGGTCCGCGAGAGCCGAGGCCCGGTCGGGAGCGGCGAGGTGGTGGACGGCGATGTCGACCTGGGCGCCGCCCGCGCGGTCGGCGGCGATCTCCTCCAGGCGGGCGATGGCCTTGGACGCCGTCCGTACCTTCTCCAGGAGTTCGATACGGCCGCCGTCCAGCTGCAGCAGCGGCTTGACCGCGAGCGCGGAACCCAGCAGCGCCTGCGCGGCTCCGATCCGGCCGCCGCGGCGCAGATAGTCGAGGGTGTCGACGTAGAAGTACGCGGAGGTGCCGGCGGCTCGTTTCTCCGCGGCCGTGACCGCCTCGTCGATCGTGCCCCCCGCCTCCGCGGACTCCGCCGCGGCCAGCGCGCAGAAGCCGAGTGCCATCGCGACCATCCCGGTGTCCACCACACGCACGGGTACCGGAGCCTCCCGCGCGGCGAGGACCGCGGCGTCGTACGTACCCGAGAACTCGGACGACAGGTGGAGGGAGACAATGCCGGTGGCGCCCGACTCGGCGACCTTGCGGTAGGCCGCGGCGAAGACTTCGGGGCTGGGCCGTGACGTCGTGACGGAGCGCCGCTTCTGGAGCGCCTGGGCCAGGGAGCGGGCCGAGATCTCGGTGCCCTCTTCCAGGGCCCGGTCGCCGAGGACCACGGTGAGGGGCACCGCTGTGATGCCGTGGCGCTCCATCGTCCGCGGCGGCAGGTAGGCCGTTGAATCGGTGACGATCGCGACATGGCGGGACATGAGCTGGAGGTTACCTGCCGGGGCACACGGTCGGCAGCCCGGCCCCTCCCACCTGCGGCTGGTGCGGCCGGATCAAGTCGTGCTCTCGGGGCGGGGCTTCTTCTGCCAGGGGTAGACGGGCCGCTGTCCGGGCGGGGTGATGGCAGGCCGTGTCGGCTCCTCGGCCATGCGGGCCTCGGGGCTGTCGGGCCAGGTCTGTCGTCCGTCGGAGGAGGCCGCGTCCGGAGCCGGTGCCTCGGGCCACGAAGCCGCGGGCTCCGGCTCCGTGGTCCAGTGCCGCAGCGCGCCGGCCTCGACGTCTATCTGCGCGCTCAGCGAGTCCAGGTCGTCGTCCGCGAACCGGTGGGCCCTGTCCCGCGCGGCCCAGCGCAGCGAGTCCGCCGAGTGTGTAATGCGCTCGGTGCGCTCGCGCAGTCCGGGCAGCAACGAGATGAGCGTGCGCCGGTCGGGCTCCGTCTCCAGGCGCTTGAGGTCGGCGTCCAGTTCGTGTCCGTGCACGCTGAGCCGGCCGAAGAGGCTCAGGGACTCCTTCAGGGACTCGTCCTCCGTCACGCCCGCGTGCAGTGCGTCCTGTGTGGCGCGCATGGAGGTGCGCAGCTTGAGGCGGAGCTGGGCCAGCTCGCCGAGCGGGCCCGGCTGGGCGTAGGTCTTGGCACGCAGGGTGGTGTCCTCCACGGTGCGGCGGGCCTGCGCGATGGTGCGGTCCACACCTCGCTTGGCGGCACCGACCACCTTCACCGTGGCGTACACGCCCAGACCCACGAACAGCAGGAAGAGCAGGGCGATTACTGTGATCACGGCTTCCACCACACTCCTCCTCCGAACAGGTCGCGGCAGTTGCCACGGCTCTCTTCAACGGTAAACGCTACGGGCAGACCCCGAGTTCCAGAAGAACCCCGAACCTGCCCGTAGGGGACTACCCCGACAGCCGCGCTCGAAAAGCGCGCGACTGCCGTCTTTCAGAGTTACGCCGGAACGATGTTCACCAGTTTCGGCGCCCGCACGATGACCTTGCGGATCCCCGCACCACCCAGCGCGGCGACGACCTTCTCGTCTGCCAGGGCCACCTTCTCCAGTTCCTCGTCGGAGATCGACGGGGAGACCTCCAGGCGCGCCTTGACCTTGCCCTTGATCTGCACGACGCAGGTCACGGCCTCGTCCACGGCGTATGCCGGGTCGGCGACGGGGAAGTCCTGGTGGACGACCGAGTCGGTGTGGCCAAGCTTGCGCCACAGTTCCTCGGCGATGTGCGGGGCCAGCGGTGCGATCAGCAGCACCAGGGGCTCGGCGACCGTGCGCGGCACGGGGCCGCCCGCCTTGGTCAGGTGGTTGTTCAGCTCGGTGACCTTGGCGATGGCGGTGTTGAAGCGCATGCCCCCCAGGTCCTGGCGTACGCCGTCGATGGCCTTGTGCAGGGCACGCAGGGTGTCCTCGTCGGCCTCGGAGTCGACGACCGTGACCTCGCCCGTGACCTCGTCCACGACGTTGCGCCACAGCCGCTGCAGCAGCCGGTACTGGCCCACCACCGCGCGCGTGTCCCACGGCCGCGAGACGTCCAGCGGGCCCATCGCCATCTCGTACAGGCGCAGCGTGTCCGCCCCGTACTCGGCACAGATCTCGTCCGGAGTGACCGCGTTCTTCAGGGACTTGCCCATCTTGCCCAGCAGTCGGGAGACCTTTTCGCCCTGGTAGTAGTAGGCGCCGTCGCGCTCCTCCACCTCGGCGGCGGGCACCGCGATGCCACGGCTGTCGCGGTACACGTAGGCCTGGATCATGCCCTGGTTGAACAGCTTGTGGAACGGTTCGGCCGAGGAGATGTGGCCCAGGTCGAACAGCACCTTCGACCAGAAACGCGCGTACAGCAGGTGCAGTACGGCGTGTTCGGCGCCGCCGACGTACAGGTCGACGCCGCCGGTCGGCTGTCCCTCGCGCGGGCCCATCCAGTACTGCTCGATGGCCGGGTCGACCAGCTTCTGGTCGTTGTGCGGGTCCAGGTAGCGCAGCTCGTACCAGCAGGAACCGGCCCAGTTGGGCATGGTGTTGGTCTCGCGGCGGTAGCGCTGCGGACCACGGCCGTCACCCAGGTCCAGCGTGACGTTGACCCAGTCCTGGTTACGGGACAGCGGCGTCTCCGGGGACGTGTTCGCGTCGTGCGGGTCGAAGGTGCGCGGCGAGTAGTCGTCGACCTCGGGCAGCTCCAGCGGCAGCATCGACTCGGGCAGAGAGTGGGCGATGCCGTCCGCGTCGTAGACGATCGGGAAGGGCTCTCCCCAGTAGCGCTGGCGGCTGAACAGCCAGTCACGCAGCCGGAAGTTGACCGTGCCCTCGCCGATGCCCCGGGCCGCCAGCCACTCGGTGATGCGCGCCTTGGCCTCGACGACGCCCAGGCCGTCCAGGGAGACGCCGTCACCGGTGGAGTTGACGATTTTCGCCTCGTAGGACACAAAGGCCTCGTCCCACGCGGAGGGGTCCGTACCACGACCGTCCGTCGGCTCGACCACGCATTTGATCGGCAGCTCGAAGGCGCGCGCGAACTCGAAGTCGCGGCCGTCGTGCGCCGGCACGGCCATGATCGCGCCGGTGCCGTAGCCCATCAGGACGTAGTCGGCGATGAAGACCGGGACCTGTTCGCCGTTGACCGGGTTGGTCGCGTACGCGCCGATGAAGACGCCGGTCTTGTCCTTGGCCTCGGCCTGTCGCTCGACGTCCGACTTGGCGGCGGCCTGCGCGCGGTACGCGGCGACGGCCTCGGCCGGGCTCGCGTGGCCGCCGGTCCACACCTGGTGCGTGTCCTGGGGCCACGCGTCCGGAGTGAACTTCTCGACCAGCGGGTGCTCGGGCGCCAGCACCATGTAGGTCGCACCGAACAGGGTGTCCGGGCGCGTGGTGAAGACGGTGATGCGCTCGCCGTCGATCGGGAAGTGGACGCGGGCGCCCTCGGAGCGGCCGATCCAGTTGCGCTGCTGCAGCTTGATGGCCTCGGGCCAGTCCAGTGCGTCCAGGTCGGCCAGCAGCCGGTCGGCGTACGCGGTGATGCGCATGTTCCACTGGCGCAGCTTGGCCTTGAAGACGGGGAAGTTGCCGCGCTCGGAACGGCCGTCGGCGGTGACCTCCTCGTTGGCCAGTACGGTGCCCAGGCCCGGAGACCAGTTGACGGGCGCGTCGGAGGCGTACGCCAGGCGGTACTCGCTCAGGACGTCGGCGCGCTCGACGGCGGTCAGCTCGTTCCACGCGCGCGCGTGGCCGTCGGTTGCCGGTACGGCGCGCTCGCCGCTCTCGAACTGGGCCACCAGCTCGGCGATCGGGCGGGCCTTGTCAGCCTCCTCGTCGTACCAGGAGTTGAAGATCTGCAGGAAGATCCACTGGGTCCACTTGTAGTACTCCGGGTCGATCGTGGCGAACGACCGGCGCTTGTCGTGCCCCAGGCCCAGCGCGCGCAGCTGGGACTTCATGTTGTTGATGGCCGCCTCGGTGGTGATCCGGGGGTGCTCGCCCGTCGATACGGCGTGCTGTTCCGCGGGCAGTCCGAAGGCGTCGAAGCCCAGGGTGTGCAGGACGTTGTGGCCCGTCATGCGCTGGTACCGGGCGGATACATCGGTGGCGATGTATCCCAGGGGGTGACCGACGTGCAGGCCCGTACCGGAGGGGTACGGAAACATGTCCATGATGAACTTCTTGGGCTTGGCGACCAGCTCGGGGTCGCCCGCCAGGTCCCCGCTCGGGTTCGGAGCCTCGTACGTCCCCTCGGCGTCCCAGAAGTCCTGCCAGCGTGCCTCGATCTCAGCGGCCAGCGCGGCCGTGTAGCGGTGCGGCGCGGCCACCTCGGAGGCGGCAGCGGTATTCGTCTCGCTCATGATCCTCAAAGCTCCATCGATCGTCTCTGCCAGCGGCTCAGGAAATGAAAAAACCCCTCGCACAGGAGGGGACGCCGCGCCGATGCCGACCACGATTCGTCAGTGGCCGGGACTGGTCAGCGCGGCTCGCTAAGCAGAAGGCGTACGGCACGCATGGCGTCAGGGTACCGCAGCCTCCACGCGGGCCGCGACGGGCTTCCGAGGAGCAGCCGACACTCCGTGCCACCACACAGAATCGTCACAAAAAATTGACCAGCGTTCAAATGTTACTTCGCGTAACGGAACCTAAGGGACAACACAAGGGCCTCAGCGCCCTTAGATAACAACGCAATAACTCAAACGTCGCACTCATAGGTATGGCTCGACTTAGAGTGCGGCTTCGGGACCGCTTCCCCGAACTGTTTGGGAGTAACCCCCATGACCCCTCTTCGCAAGAACAGCTCGCTCCCTCAACCGGGCCGATCGGCTTACGGGGCGCTGACGGCTGCCGCGCTGTTGCTCATACCCATGGTCGTGCTGGTCGGAGGTGACGGCCTGCGCGACTTCCTCAACTTCGGCGCCGGCGTGCTGTCACTGGTCGCCCTCACCTGCTCCGTGGTGTGGGGAATCGTCGCCACCGACCGGCTGTTCCTCAACGCGCGCCAGCGGCTGATCGCGCAGGCCGTGCACAGGACGACCGCCGTGTCCTCGGTCGCCTTCCTCTTGTTGCACGTTTCGGTCAAAATCGTGCTGGACCACACCACACTGGTCGCCGCGTTGGTCCCCTTCGGGCTCGGCATCACGGGCACCAACGGACTCATCGGCTTCGGCTCCCTGGCCGGCCTGCTCATGATCTTCACGGCCATCACCGGCGCGCTGCGCAGCGCCTTCGCGTCGCCCGCGCCGGTCGCGGCACGCTGGCGCGCCGTGCACATGCTGGCCTACCCGGCCTGGTGCTCGGCCCTGGTGCACGGCCTGTACGCGGGGCGTCCCGCCGCGACCTACGTCACGGTGATGTACAGCCTCTGCCTGATCTTCGTAGCGGTCGCCCTGGCGTTGCGCTCGTCCTCCGGCCCCTTCAAGCGCGCCGTCGCCGAGCGGATCCTCGCGGTCCTCGGAGAGGGCAACAACACCGGCGGCCGCCTCGCTCGCGAGGATCTGGCGGCATCGCGTGCCGCCGCCGCGGGCTCCTCGTTGCCGGGCTTCGCCCCGCGGCCACGGCAGTCCCCGGAGGACACGTACGCGCCCCCACAGCGCACGGCGCCTCCCACGCAGCCGTACGAGGCCCCGTACGACCCGAACACGGCCACCGGGGGCAACGGCTTCGCCGCCGCCTACCGCGCCGTACAGGGAGGCAGCACGCCCGGCGGAAACACCCCGGGCCCCGAGCGCTTCCAGGCGCCCATGGACATGCAGCCCACGCAGGCGTTCCAGCCCGTCGACAACGGGAGCACGTCGGGCAGCTGGCCCATTCCCTCGCCGCCGCCCGTCGGCGCGGCGCCCCCCTCCGCGTACGACCCGCTCAACGACACGGGCTACAACATCCCCGTCTATGACAATTCGGCCACCAACGTGTACGGCACAAGTGATGTGTACGACACCGGTGAGTCGAACCAGGCCTACGGCACGTACAACGCCAACGACACGTACGACAGCGGTCCCACGACTGAAGTACTGCCGGGCGCCTTCGACGCTCCTGGCTCCGGTGAATCATGGAACGCCCCTTCCGGAGGCTTTAAGTGAACGAGGCCCTGCCCGACGTCCCGGAAGTCCGCGTCGTCGGACTTCCGCAGCTCACGTCGGGTTTCGACCTGGTTGAACGACTTGACCTCCCGATGCACCTCAAAGTGCACGGGCCGCTCGAACCCATGGGCGGCGAGCAACTCGCGGGCCTCGCCGAAGCGATCTCCCTGAAGGGCCGCGGCGGCGCGGGCTTCCCCTTCGCCAAAAAACTGCGCTCCGTCGCGGAATCGGCCATCAAGAAGGGCATCCGCCCGGTGGTCGTCGTCAACGGAAGCGAGGACGAACCCGCCTGCCGCAAGGACACGGTGCTCATCAACCGTGCCCCGCACCTCATCCTGGACGGCGCGCTGCTCGCCGCCGAGGCCATGGGCGCCCGAACCCTCGTGATCGGCGTGACCCGTGAATCCACCCAGCGGTCCATGGAGGCCGCACTGGCCGAGCGCGGGCTGAGCAACCGGCGCGGATCACCCCTTCGCGCGCGCGTGCAGCGCAATCCGGTGCGCATGGTGACCGGAGCGGCCGCCTCACTGATCCGCTCCATCGACGGCGGCCCGGCCATCCCGCCCGGCCGCAAGGTCAGCGCCTCGCAGACCGGTGTCGGCGGCGCGCCCACGCTGCTGTCCAACGCCGAGACGTTCGCCCAACTGGCCATCGCCGCCCGCATCGGCCCGGACCGCTATCGCAACACGGGCCTGTACGACGAGCCGGGCACCGTCATGCTGACCGTCTCCGGCGCCGTCGCCCGCCCCATGGTGATCGAGGTCCCGACCGGCGTCCCGCTGCGCTACGTGCTCCAGCTCGCGGGCGCCCCGCCCATGCCGCAGGGCGTGCTGACCGGCGGATACCACGGCAAGTGGCTGGACGCGGCGACCGTCAACGAGGCGATCGTCTCGCGCAACTCCCTGGACGCGGTGGGCGGTGCGCTCGGCGCCGGCGCGATTCTCCCGATCACCCAGCAGACCTGCCCGCTCGGGGAGTCGCTGCGAGTGGCCCAGTGGCTCGCCGAGGAGAGCGCGGGACAGTGCGGTCCCTGCTACCTCGGACTGCCGGCCGCGGCCCGCGGCCTCGAGGACATCCTCAACGGCGGTGGCCCGGCCGCGCTGGAGGCCGTGAAGCAGGTCGCCAAGGCCGTGAAGCGGCGCGGCGCGTGCTCGCACCCGGACGGCTCCGCGATGTTCATCGAGTCGACGATCAAGGCCTTCACCGACGACCTGGCCGCGCATGTCCTCGGCAATGGCTGCGGAAGGCCCGTGGAGGGCGTTCTGCCGCTCTTCGAGGGCGGCCAGACCCCTACGGGCATCCCGGGCGGCCAGAACCAGCTGGAGGCGGGTCCTCCCCGCCAGAAGATCTACGTCGACTGGACGCTGTGCCGCGGCCACGGCCTGTGCGCGGACATCCTTCCGGAGGTCTTCGAACTGGGCGCCGACGGCTTCCCCACCGTCGCGCAGGCGCCGGTGCCCCGGGTCGCGGAGGCGAAGGCCCTGCGCGCCGTACGCCGCTGCCCGGCGCTGGCACTGCGCCTGGAGGAGGACACCCGGTCGTCCGCTCCCGCGCGCAACAACCTGCCCGTGCTCTCCCAGGGACGCGGCCGCCGGGCGCTCGGCAGCGGTCGCTGAACACGAAGAAGCGGGCCACCCGGATCGGGTGGCCCGCTTTCAACGTCTGTGGAGCTAAGGAGAATTGAACTCCTGACCTCCTGCATGCCATGCAGGCGCTCTACCAACTGAGCTATAGCCCCTCGCGGTCATGCGCCGAAGCCGCATATTGACCGCGTCGCCCCGGTTTCCCTGGGGGCGACGCCAACATTACACGGTCCTCCGGGTGCACCACCAAATCGTTTCCGGGCTGTGCGGACAATACGGATATGCGGGATAGTGTCGGCCTTCGTGACCGTGATCGCCGTGCCCCGTGTCCGCCGGGTGCCCGTTGCCCTGGGGGCATGCCTTCTGTCGTTCGCGGCCTTCTGGTGCGCGCAGCGGGCCGCGCACGTGTCGATGATCGACCTGATGGTGTACCGGGCGGAGGGCGAGACGGTCCGCGCAGGCGGCGACCTCTACGCACTGCGCACGACCGACGCCCATCTGCCCACCACCTACCCGCCGTTCGCGGCGCTGCTGTTCACCCCGCTGACACTGCTTGACGCGGCGAGCATGCGCACCCTGGCAACGGCCGGAAACCTGGCCCTCCTTGTGGCGTTCGTGGCCCTCTCACTGCGGCTCGTCGGGCACGCACGCGTGGAGAGCGTCTGGTGGGTCTCGGCGGCGGCCGTGTGGTGCGAGCCGGTGTGGACGACGCTGCGATACGGCCAGATCAATCTGCTGCTCGCCGTGCTGGTGCTGTGGGACCTGTCCCGGCGGCCCGGGCACCGCTGGGCCGGGGTGGGCATCGGGATCGCGTCGGCGGTCAAGCTGACACCCGCACTGTTCGCGGTGTTCCTGCTGGCCACCGGCCTTGTGGAGTACGCGAGGCGGGGCTCCGGAGGGCCATGGTTACGGCACGCGCGCAGAACGGCCGCCACATTCGCAGGGGCGACCCTGCTGGCGGCGGCATTCCTGCCGTACGACTCCTGGCGCTTCTGGACCCGTATGGTCTTCGAGGCGGGTCGCGTGGGGCTCGTCGAGGACACCGCGAACCAGTCCCTGCGCGGCGTCCTGGCCCGGCTGCTGCACACCACGGAGCCCGGCGCCTGGTGGGCCGCCACGGCGGCCGTGGCGGGCGCGTCGGGCCTCGTTCTCGCCGTGGCCGCCGAGTTGCGCGGGCGGCGGGCCTGGGCGGTGGTCACGTGCGCGGTGACGGCTCTGCTGATCAGCCCGGTGTCGTGGTCGCACCACTGGGTGTGGTGCGTACCGCTGCTCCTGCTCCTCGCGACGACCAGCCGGCCCGCCGTCATCTGCACGGCGCCGGTCTTCTTCTCGTACGCACTGTGGTGGGTACCACACGGCCCCGGCAGGCTCGAACTTCATCAGACCGGCGTCGAGTTGACGCTGTCGGCACTCTACGTGGGAGCCGGTTCAGCCTTCCTGGCCCTCACTGGGCTCAGGCTGTCGCGAACGAATAGAACCGTTTGAGAGTGCAGTGCTCGTCGAGGAGCCGGCCGTAGATCGGCTCGCCCTCCAGTTCGCGGTACGTCTCGATCGGGTCGCCTTTTATGATCAGCGCCCGCGCGCACTCCTCGCACCAGTACTGGTAGTCGTGGTTGACCGGTTCCATGTCGCGGACAATGGGCGTACCACTGCCGCACCAATCGCATTTTCGCCTGTGCGCACCCATCGATCAGCTCCAGCTGTGGCCGCAGGCCGTGCACACGTAGGAGATCCCTCCGTTGTCACCGAGAACCTGGGCGACATGGAGCGATCCGCAGGAAGGGCAGTCAAGGAGAGTGACTTTTCTGCGTGTCTGTGCCGCTTCGAGAAGATCGTCGACCTCCTCGAGCCTGCTCCCAGGCATCGCTACTCCCTCCCGTCGGGCCGCGCCCCCTTCCGGCCGTTTGATTCTGCCACGGCCGGAGCAATACGGTCAGCGACGCCTGCGTACCAGTCCGGACACAGCGCCCAGTGTGGCTGTCCCGGCCAGGGCATACGTGCACGCGAGGAGCGCCTCCGCAGAGGTATACGCCCCGAGGGCCCCAAGTGACTCAAGCCGGTTCAGCGAATTCTTGCGGGGAACCCCGGGCATTCACGCCCGGGAGGAATCGCATCCTCAAGGCTGCTGCGCGGAGCGCCGCAGCGGCGTTGTGGTTGTTCGGCCGCGGAACGGCTGAGTGTCACGACTGGCGGAGACTGTCGATGCAGAGCCCATCCGTTCGCTCGATCGCGTGATCAATATCGACGGGTAGTGGCGTCTCGCGCAGGTGTGTACGTCCGGTGATCGTGAAGATGGTGGTGCAGGTCAGACTCCTGCCAACGCCCGAGCAGGCGGCGGCGCTTGAGGCGACATCGCACGCCTGTAACGAGGCCGCCAGCTGGGTGAGTGAGGTGGCCTTCGAGCGCGGGGAGTTCAAGGACTTCGCCCTGCGTAAGCACACCTACGACAACGTCAGGTCCCGCTGGAACCTGGGCGCGCAGGCCGTCCAGCACACGGTCAAGAAGGCGTGTGACGCGTACACCACATTGAAGGCGAATCTGAAAGCCGGCAATCTCGGCAAGCCCGGCTCGAAGCGCTACCGCCAGGTCACCGAGAAGCCGATCGCCTTCCGCCCACACGGCGCGCAGCCTTACGAAGACCGCATGCTGTCCTGGCAGGCCCACGCGAGCGCGGCCTGCGCACCAAACTCCGGAAGAAGAACACCTCGTCCGCCAAACGCCGCCTCAAGAAGCGGCGCCGTAAGAGTGCATACGTCGATCCGGCGTACACCTCCCGCACCTGCGCCGAATGCAGCCACGTAGACAAGGCGAACCGGGTCTCGCAGGCCTGGGTTCGCGTGCCGGTCGTACGGATTTGTTGATCACGCAGACCGGAGCGGCTCCCGCAACAGCCGCGCCCTCGGCCCAGAGAGTGGCCAGGGCCTTGGTGACACTGTCGGAGGCCAGCGCGCTCTTCGACCGGCTGTGGCGCGACGGCGATGTGGCGCGGCCGGGCCAGCGCGGGAAGACGTTCCGGCACAGGGCGGTCGGTGAGATGCGGGTGACGTCCGTCTCCCTGTCGATCAACGGCATGCCCGAGTGCCGGATCGTGGTCCACCAGCCGGACGACGAGGAGAGGCACCTGCGGACGGCACGGCTCAGGGACCTACGGGCGGCACCGACAGCCATCCAGAGATGACGGCAACGAAAAATCCCGCCCCCCTGATGGGGACGGGATCCTTCACCACTGATCTTTGACAACTCAAAAGAGTTGATCTGTGGAGCTAAGGAGAATTGAACTCCTGACCTCCTGCATGCCATGCAGGCGCTCTACCAACTGAGCTATAGCCCCGTGTGTTCTTCCCGCCCGGCGGGGCGAACAAGAAGAACTTTAGCCTGCGACCAGCCGGAAAGTGAAATCCGGTCCCGACGGGTCCGCGGGGCCGGAGGCCGGCCTGCCGGGGCCGCTCAGTCGTCGTCGCCGAGCACCGGTTCCGGCAGCGTGCCGGCGTTGTGCTCCAGGAGGCGCCAGCCGCGGGCGCCCTCCCCGAGGACCGACCAGCAGCAGTTGGAGAGGCCGCCGAGGCTCTCCCAGTGCTGGGACTCCAGACCGAGAAGGCGACCGATGGTGGTGCGGATCGTGCCGCCGTGGCTGACGACCACAAGGGTGCCTTCGTCGGGGAGCTTTTCGGCATGCCGCAGCACCACAGGGGCGGCACGGTCGGCGACCTCGCTCTCCAGTTCGCCACCACCGCGCCGCACGGACTCACCGCGCTTCCAGGCGGAGTACTCCTCGCCGTGCCGGGCGATGATCTCGTCGTGTGTCAGCCCCTGCCAGACGCCCGCGTAGGTCTCGCGCAGGGCCTCGTCGTGGGTGACGTCGAGGCCGGTGAGCACGGAGAGTTCGGCGGCCGTGTCGGCGGCGCGCTTGAGGTCCGAGGCGACGATCAAGTCGGGCTTCAGCGAGGCGAGCAGCCGGGCGGCACGGCGGGCCTGGCCGATGCCGGTCTCGGTCAGCTCGACGTTCGTGGTGCCCTGGAAACGCCGCTCCACGTTCCACGACGTCTGTCCGTGCCTCCAGAGGATGATGCGGCGTCCCCGGCCGGGCTTCTTCCCGGCCTCGGCACCCGCGGCGCTCACCGCAGCTCTCCGAGCTCGGCGACGTCCTCCGCATCCTGCAGCTTGGCGTGCTCGGCGCCCTTGCCTCGGGTCGCCTTGGCGTCGGCGGGCAGGTCGACCTCCGGGCAGTCCTTCCACAGCCGCTCCAGAGCGTAGAAGACACGCTCCTCGCTGTGCTGCACATGCACCACGATGTCGACGTAGTCGAGCAGTACCCAGCGGGCCTCGCGGTCGCCCTCGCGGCGTACCGGCTTGGTGCCGAGTTCCTTGTTCAGCCGCTCCTCGATCTCGTCGACGATCGACTTGACCTGGCGGTCGTTGGGCGCGGACGCCAGCAGGAAGGCGTCGGTGATCGAGAGTACGTCGCTGACGTCGTACGCGATGATGTCGTGCGCGAGCTTGTCTGCAGCCGCCTGCGCGGCGGTCTTGATGAGCTCGATGGAGCGGTCCGTGGCGGTCACTACGCGGCTTTCCGTCGGCGGTCAGTAATGACCCAAGGGTCTCACGGACCGCCGACGACACCCCACGCGTTTCTCCGACCTTGCTCCGGGCGCCCCGGGGAGGACCGCCCACCCTGCCCGGGAGGGCCGTCCGCCGTCCCCGGGAGGACCGTCCGCCGTCCCCGGGGGGTCTAGGCGACGGCCCTTCGCCGGGGCCGGCGCTCCGCACTCCGGCACTCCGGCACTCCGACCTCTGGCCCCTGGCCCCTGACCGCCTACGGCGACGAGGGCTCGTAGTCCTGGCCGAGGACCACGGACACGTCCGCGTTGGAGGTGACCGTGCCCTTCTTCACCGAGGTGGTGGGCAGGCCCAGGGTCTTGGCGACCTCGACGGCGTTGTCCTTCTGGGCATCATCCGCGTACGTGATCTGGGACACGCTCTGGGCATCGGCTGCCGTACCGGAGTCCAGGAAGGTGTAGCCGCCGTTGACCAGGACGACACGGGCCTTCTCGGTGGTGTCCTTGTCGCCGGTCGCGTTCTTGATGCCGACGCGCACGGCGGCACCCTGCTCGGGGCTCTTCACGGTGCCTCCGAGCACGTCCTTGACGACGCTGCCGGTGGCCTCCTCGCTGAGGGTTCCGTCCTCCTGCACGGGCAGCAGCGCCGTCTTGTAGTCGCCGCTCTTGGCGTCGTCGGCCAGCTTCGCGAGGAAGGTGCCCAGGTCCTTGTCGGTCAGCGACGGGTCGAGGATCTGCGCCAGGGTCTGCACGGTAGTCGTGGCGGCCTGTGAGTCGGAGGACAGCTTGCGCAGCACTCCCTGCATGACCTGGCCGAACCGCTCCAGCTGGGCGGTCTGCGACTCGCCGGAGGCCTTGTAGGTGGCGTAGGCCACGGCCATCTTGCCGCTGAGGGACTGGTCCGACCCCTTCTTCACGAGGGGGGCGTCGCCCTCCTTCTCCGCATCGGGGTCCGGCACCTCGGCGTTGGTGTCGATCTCGATGCTGCCGACGAGTTCGACGAGGTTGTTCAGGTACGGGGTGTCGAGGCGCCAGGTGCCCTCGATGTCGGTGCCGAGCACCGTGTCGATGGCGTCCAGGGTTCCGGCCGAACCGTCGTCGTCGACGGACTTGGCGAGCGTGGTCGTGCTGCCGTCGTCGCTCGTCAGGGCAAGGGAGTTGGGCAGCAGGACGGTGGTGCCCTGCTTGGTGGTGGTGTTGTTGACGAGCAGCATCGTGGAGGTGCCGCTGCCGCTGGTGTTGTGCAGGTGGACGACGATCACGTCGCGCTTCTGGGCGGCCGCGGACGTGGCGGTGCCGGTTTTCTCACTCGTCGAGGACAGGCCGGGCAGCTTGCCCGCGTACCAGAGGTAGCCGACACCGCCGGTCGCGACCAGGGCGAGCGCCACGACCAGGCCGATGATCCGGCCGCGGGTGCGGCGCTTGGCCTCCTCACGGCGTTCGGTGCGGTTCTCGGTGAACTTCAGCCAGTCGATGACGTCTTCGGACTCGGCTTCCTGCTCCTCGACGAAGGCGAACTGCTCGGTGCGGTAGTCCCGGTCGGCCCGGGCTTCGCCCTGCTCCGCGGGACCCGCCTGCTGCGGGATGTACGCGGTCTGCTCGGCAACCCGGGGCTGCTGACCGGTACTTGACGCCTGCCCGGCCTGCCCGGTCTGCGCAGCCCGCCCGACCTGGCCGGCCTGACCCGTCTGCCTGGTCTGCCCGCCCTGCCCCTGCCCGCCTTGGCCCGCCTGCCCGTACGGGTCGTACGCCGTGGGCGTCCCGCCGGTCCCGGGTGCGCCGGTGCCGTACGGGTCGTAGGAGTCGGGCGAGTTGTAGGTGGGGACGGACGGCTGTTGGCCGGTGTCATGGGACGACACCTGTTGCTGCTGACCGGTGTCATACGGCGACACAGGCGGCTGCTGGTCCGTCGCGTAGGGGTCGTAGCCGTAGCCCTGCGGGTGCTGCTGTCCGTAGGTGTCGTAGCCCTGCTGCTGAGGCTGCTGGGGCGACACCTGCTGGTACACAGGCTGCCCGAACTCGTCGTAACCGACGAGCTCGTACTGGTCGCCGCCCGCGTACCCGTCGTATCGGTCGTTCACCGGTGCCCCTCTCGGCTCACTAGCCGCGGTACAGCTCACGCTTGTCGATGTAGCGCACCACACCGTCCGGCACCAGGTACCAGACAGGATCGCCCTTGGCGACCCTGGCACGGCAGTCTGTGGACGAGATGGCGAGTGCGGGGACCTCGACGAGCGAGACACCGCCCTCGGGAAGCCCCGGGTCGGTCAGGGTGTGGCCGGGCCGGGTGACCCCGATGAAGTGCGCGAGGGAGAACAGCTCTTCCGCGTACCGCCAGGTGAGGATCTGGCCGAGCGCGTCGGCGCCGGTGATGAAGAAGAGGTCCGTGTCGGGGTTGAGCGCGCGCAGGTCGCGCAGGGTGTCCGTGGTGTAGGTGGGGCCGCCGCGGTCGATGTCGATGCGGCTCACCGAGAACGTGGGGTTCTCCGCGGTCGCGATGACCGTCATCAGATAGCGGTCCTCGGCCGGGGTGACCTTGCGGTCGGTCTTCTGCCACGGCTGTCCGGTCGGCACGAACACCACCTCGTCGAGGTGGAACTGCGCGGCGACCTCGCTGGCCGCCACGAGGTGCCCGTGGTGAATCGGGTCAAACGTTCCGCCCATGACGCCGAGGCGGCGTTTGCCCGGATTCAAGGGGGCGTTCCCGGGGCCGATCGTCAGACGCTTCACGACGTCAGGGCTCACCGCGCCGGAACTCACCACGCCCGAACTCACCACGTCAGGGTCCACCGCGCCACCACCGACAGTGCCATCACCGCCCGCGCCACCGGCGATCCCGGCGCTCGCGTTGCCGTCGGCCGCACCGCTCTCCGTGTCACTCGCCGGACCGGTAGGCATGTCCTGCTCTCCCATGCGTGCAGACCCTACCGGCCCGACCTACGAGCCCTGATCGACAGGGTCCCCGGAGGCTCCGGCGGGGTCAGCGGTCCCGGTTGAAGCGCGTGGTGATCCACAGCAGCAGCAGAAGGACGAAGAGGGCGCCGCCGCCGGTGAGGTAGGGGCTGAGGCTCTCGTGGTTGCCGCCGTGCTCCTCGCCCTCGGCGGCGAGCGTGACCAACTGTGCGGCGGTGCTGTGGAAGCTCATCTCGGCAGACCTATCCGGTGTGGGCGGGATAAAGACGTCGGCCCATCGTAAGCGTGGGCCTCGGCCACGATCACGCCGACTCCGCCGTTGGTGAGACATACGGCACTCGAGCAACCACCGGCCACCAGCTACCCGGTATCCGGCATCCACAACTGCGACCCACAACCCACAACCCGCAACCCGCAACCCGCAACCCGCAACCCGCAACCCGCAACCCGCAAGCAACGTCGACCGCAAGGAAGACGTCAGTCAAGAAGAAGGCCCGGCACCAGGGACCCAGGCACCATAGCAAGCACGCCGGTCGACAAGAACGGCAAGACCGACGAGACCGACCGGATCGACAAGAGCGACGAGAGCGACGAGAACCTCCGGTCGTCCAGACGAGAACTTCCAGTCGTCTAGTCGTCGTCCCGCCTGTACCCGCGCAGCAGGAACCACGCCAGCAGGACGGAGCCCAGCACCATCACGATCAGCACGACACGGAGCAGATCGCCCGACCCCTGTCGGTCGGCGGCGTCGGCCGCCTCGGTCAGCCAGAGGGCCGCGGGAATGTGCTCCATGGGGATAGCTCCTTACGGTGTGCTGCCCCATCACCGTATCTCCGCCTACGCTGGAGCCCGCTTCGGGGGCACGGCACTCAGAGCATGGGGGAACACATGTCCGATGACAGCCAAGAGCAGAACGGGCACGAGAACGTGCCCAGCAGGCAGCGCAGGCGCTTCGAGGGGATCTCCTCGCGGGCGTACGAGCACCCGGCGGACCGTTCGGCCCTGGTGGCCCTGCGCAAGCTCAGCGGCTTCGACACGGTCTTCAAGGCGCTCAGCGGTCTGCTTCCGGAACGCAGTCTGAGGCTGCTGTTCCTGTCCGATTCGGTGCGCGTCTCGGACGCCCAGTTCGCGCACCTCAACGCCATGCTGCGGGACGCCTGTTACATCCTGGACCTGGAGAAGGTCCCGCCGATGTACGTCAACCAGGACCCGCAGCCGAACGCGATGTGCATCGGCCTGGACGAGCCGATCATCGTCGTCACGACCGGCCTCGTCGAGCTGCTGGACGAGGAGGAGATGCGCGCCGTCATCGGGCACGAAGTCGGCCACGCGCTCTCCGGCCACGCGGTCTACCGCACGATCCTGCTCTTCCTGACCAACCTGGCGCTCCGGGTCGCGTGGATCCCGCTGGGCAACCTCGCGATCATGGCGATCGTAACCGCGCTGCGCGAGTGGTTCCGCAAGTCGGAGCTGTCGGCGGACCGCGCCGGCCTCCTCGTCGGCCAGGACCTGAAGGCCTCGATGCGCGGCCTCATGAAGATCGCGGGCGGCAATCACCTGCACGAGATGAACGTGGACGCGTTCCTCGCGCAGGCCGAGGAGTACGAGGCGGGCGGCGACCTGCGCGACTCGGTGCTCAAGATTCTCAACGTGCTGCCGCGCACCCACCCCTTCACCACGATCCGCGCCGCCGAGCTGAAGAAGTGGGCGGAGTCCCGCGACTACCAGCGGATCATGGACGGCCACTACCCGCGGCGCAGCGAGGACAAGGACACGTCGGTCGCGGACTCCTTCCGGCAGTCGGCGGCGAGCTACGCCTCCGACGTGAAGAACTCCAAGGACCCGCTGATGAAGCTGGTCGGCGACATCGCCGGCGGCGCGGGCGACCTCGGCGGCCGGGTGCGGCGCGGCTTCGGCGGCTTCGCGAGCAGTTCGCCGAAGGACTCGGGCGGTTCACCGAAGGACTCGGGCGACTCGCCCAAGGGCTCCACGGCCACCAAGGACCAGGACACGCCGCCCCGGGCCACCGACGACCGCCCGGACGACGAGCGCCCCGACGGCAACAGCTGACCGGAGGCCGGCACGACAAACACAACCGGAGACCGGCACGACGAAACACAGGAGCTCCGGGGCGCGCAAGGACTCAGCCCCGGGCTCAGCCGCAGCTCAGCCCCGGACTCGGCCCCGGACTCAGACCTTCGGCTGTGCGCTCGTCGCCAACGACCCGCACAGCGCCGTGGCGCTCCCGGTCGCGTACGGATCCGTACCGGCCGGGCCGCCCGCCTTCGCCGTCTGCCCCGCGAGCAGCGGGCGCAGTTGGTCGACCGAGTCCTCGGAGCAGGCGAGCGGTCCGGCCTGGACGTAGGAGACGACCAGCTCGGCCTGGTGCATGCGCAGGTCGTCCCGGTCGAAGCGGAAGTGCAGCTCGCGCCGGACGGTGAAGAGTGAGGCGGCGGCCTTCTCGTCCGAGCCCGTCGGCTTCAGCGCGTAAACGAGGGTGTGGTCGGCGATGACCTCAAGGGTGTTCGAGTCGAACTCCGCGGCCTGGAGGGAGCCCTGCACCCGGATCTTGGTGTCGGCGAGCTGGACGGTCGGGTCGAAGCGCACCAGCCAGCCGGTGGGGGCGTGCCGTCCGTCGGCGGTCGGGCGGGCGAAGCTCTGGTCGAACTGGTCCAGTTGCTGAGGGTCGAGCAGGATCCGTACGGGCCGGGTGGCGCCGCCTGTGAGTACCTCAGGGTCCAGGGAGGACTCGACGAGGTAGTCCTTGACGGTGGTCAGGGCGGTGACGACCTGGCTGTCGGAGAAGTGGGCGGTGCGCCGTGAGGCGGGCAGCGTGATGCCCTCGGCGCCGATGCGGAACTGGGCGGCCGGGCTGTTCGCGTACAGGTCCTCGGGGCGCGCGGCCCCCGGTACGACGGTCTGCGGGGCGAGCGGGATCACCGTCATCCGCAGTGGCTCGGGGGGCAGGGCTACAGGGGTCTGGTACGGGTGGCGTACGCCCATGTAGATCGCGGTTCCGAAAGCGACGGTGATCAGCAGGACGAGGATCAGCGCCTGCCGGGAGAGGCCGTGGCGGCGGGGCGGGCGGCGGCGTACGGCCGGGGCGTGATCGGCGATGCGCTCCTGCGCGGAGAACTCCTGGAGGCGGGCAGCGCGGACGAACGACTCGTCGAAGACGACGGATCGGTACTCGTCCTCTCCACCTGCGGGAGCCCCCTCGGGTGTCCCCTCAGGTGGGTCTCCAGGCCCGCCCATACCTTCAGAGTAGGTCGCGGGAGGCTCACATAAACGCCCTGCTACACGACAAGTTCTGACAGGTTCTCACCAGAGTCGTCCCGGCGTTCGCTCCGGGTTCGCCCTGGTGATCACCCAGCCTTCGTCACGGTGTGCGAGGCACCGCCGACACCGCCGGCTGGGAATAGTCGGCCGAAGCGGAAGGACTGCTGCCGGTGACCTTGTCCAGGCCCTGTTCGAGACCCTGCTCGAGGCCCGTCGAGGCGGGCGCCGGGACCTGCTCCTGGCGGTTCGAGGACGCTCCCCGGTAGACCGCCGTGAAGGCCAGCGCGACCATGCCGATGCCCATCACGAGGGCGAGCATCCAGGCGACGGGGCGCTGCCAGCGGGTGTGCTTCCCGTAGGCCCTGCCGTACGTGCCCGGCATGCCGTAGCGACGCTCCAGGGTCTCGGCGTCGTCCAGGTCGTCCAGATCCGGGTCATGGCCGAATTCACCACGGCCATCGGGGCCGAACCCGTCCTCGTAGCGCTCGTCGTCGCCGCGTGCGCCCCGGGTGTGTGCCCGGCGCGCCTCGGCCTCGGAGGCCTCCGCGCGGGCCTGGGCCGCGGCGAGCAGCCGCTCCACGGCGGTCGGCTCGTGGACCGCGGCAGCCCGTACGAAGTCCTCGTCAAAGACCACGGAGGCGAACTCTTCGTCCGCACCCCCGCGGTCGCGGTCGTCGTCGGGCTCCCAGCCGTCGGGAAACGGCGAGCCCCCCACGTCCTCCGGCACGAATCCAGAGTAGACCTGGGGGGTCATTTTGGGCAGACGGTATGGAAATTCATCCACCTGACGAGACGCGTCTCACGCGCCGCGCGCCCCGCCCCCACGCCGGACGCGCCCGCCGAAAACACCCCTGAACGCACCCGCCGAAACCCGTAGGCCACCTCAGCGCCGAATGGGTCCGATGGGTCCAATGGGTCCAATGGGTCCAGCGGGCCCCCGTCGCCCGCCCCCGCCACTTCAGCGCCGGATGTGCCCGTCCCCCGTGACGATGTACTTCGTGCTCGTCAGCTCCGGCAGCCCCATCGGCCCCCGCGCGTGCAGCTTCTGCGTGGAGATACCGATCTCGGCGCCGAAGCCGAACTGGCCACCGTCGGTGAACCGGGTCGAGGCGTTGACCGCGACCGTCGTGGAGTCGACCAGCTGGGTGAAGCGGCGGGCCGCCTGCTGCGAGGTGGTGACGATGGCCTCGGTGTGGCCGGAGCTCCACAGCCGGATGTGCGTCACGGCCCGGTCCAGCGAGTCCACGACGGCCGCGGCGATGTCGTACGACAGGTACTCGGTGTCCCAGTCCTCGGCCGTGGCCTCCACGACGGTGGCCCTGGAGCCCTTGGCGTACGCGAGGACACGCTCGTCGGCGTGCACGGTGACCCCGGCGTCCGCGAGGGCGTCCAGGGCGCGCGGCAGGAACTCCGGGGCGATGTCCTGGTGGACCAGGAGCGTCTCGGCGGAGTTGCATACGCTGGGCCGCTGCGCCTTGGAGTTGATCAGGATGTCGATCGCCATGTCGAGGTCGGCGTGCGCGTCGACGTACACATGGCAGTTGCCGGTGCCGGTCTCGATGACCGGGACGGTCGATTCCTGGACGACCGTGCGGATCAGCGAGGCGCCGCCGCGCGGGATGAGGACGTCGACCAGGCCCCTGGCGCGCATCAGCTCGCGCACGGCCTCGCGGCCCTCGCCGGGGACGAGCTGGATGGCGTCGGCGGGCAGCCCGGCGCCGCCGACGGCGTCGCGCAGGACGCGGACCAGGGCGGTGTTCGACTCGAAGGCGGAGGACGAGCCGCGCAGCAGCACGGCGTTGCCGGACTTCAGGCAGAGGGCGGCGGCGTCCACCGTCACGTTCGGGCGGGCCTCGTAGATGATCCCGACGACGCCGAGCGGGACGCGGACCTGGCGCAAATCGATGCCGTTCGGGAGGGTCGAGCCGCGGACGACCTCGCCGACCGGGTCGGGCAGCGCGACGACGTCGCGTACGTCCGAGGCGATCGCGCGCACGCGCTCGGGCGTGAGCGTGAGCCGGTCGATGACGGTCTCGCTGGTCCCGGCCTCGCGGGCGCGCGCGATGTCCTTGGCGTTGGCGGCGACGATCTCGCTCGTACGGACCTCCAGCGCGTCCGCGATCGCGAGCAGCGCGTCGTCCTTCTCGGCCCGCGGCAGGGGCGCGAGGTCGGCGGCGGCAGACTTCGCGCGGTAGGCGGCCTGGGTGACCGGAGACATCGAGTCGTACGGCGAAAGCGTGGTCATGTCGGCAGCGTAATGCTCCGAACGGGTCTGTTCAGCCCATGTCCCAAACCCCGAGACACACGGTGAAGGTGGCTCAAAAGGGGTGAACGCCGACAGGTGTGGCCGGCAGGGGTCCGTAGCCCTCCGCGATCCGCTGGTGGTAGGTCTCGCGGTCGATGACCTCCAGGCCGACGATCTCCCAGGGCGGCAGCTTGGCGGTCTGCCGGTGCTCGCCCCACAGGCGCAGCGCGACGGCGGCCGCGTCGTGCAGGTCGCGGGCCTCTTCCCAGTAGCGGATCTCGGCGTGGTCGTTGGCGTACCGGCTGGTCAGCAGAAAGGGGTGGTCGTGGGCGAGCTGCTCGAGGCCGCGCCTGACCTCCTTCAGCGGTGCCTCGTCACCCGAGACGCTCAGCGTGACGTGCCACAGCCGGGGCTGGTCCGCCGGCTTCTCGCTCTCGTACGTGTCTCCGGCCGCGACACTCGTCAGCGCCCGTTCCTCACCCACCGCACGGGAGGCGGCACCACCGCGGGACGCCGCCGCCCCAGGGCGCACTCGTCTCACGACGGCCTCCTTTACGCAATGGTGGTGATGAATCTCGGGGTCTCCCTGCAACAAAGTTGAGCAGGTGGGGCGCCGTCGCGTGGCGGTTTTACGGAACGTCCCCCGGCGGAGGACGGGCTTTCGGACGTTTATGGGGCAACTCCACGACAACTGCACGTGCGGGTGCACGAGGTCCTGCACGTGCGGGACCCCAGAACACCTACTGAACTCTTACTGCTGGAGCAGGACGAGAGCGTCCCTGTGTACGACCTCGCGTTCGTACGCGGGTCCCAGCTCGCGCGCCAGTTCCCTGGTCGAGCGTCCGATGAGCTGGGGGATCTCCTTGGCGTCGAAGTTCACGATCCCCCGTGCCACCGCCCGCCCCGTGCTGTCGCGCAGTTCGACGGGGTCACCCGCGGTGAACTCGCCCTCGACGGAGGCGATTCCCGCGGGCAGCAGCGAGGTGCGGCGCTCGACGACCGCGCGCACGGCTCCGTCGTCCAGGGTGAGCGCGCCCTGCGGGGTCGAGGCGTGCTGGAGCCAGAGCAGCCGGTCGGCGGAGCGGCGCCCTGTGGGGTGGAAGTAGGTGCCCGTGTCCCGGCCCGCGAGGGCGTCGGCGGCGTGGACCGCGCTGGTCAGCACCACGGGGATGCCCGCGCCGGTCGCGATCCGGGCCGCCTCGACCTTGGTGACCATGCCGCCGGTGCCGACGCCGGCCTTGCTCGTGCTGCCGATGTCGATGCCGTCGAGGTCGGACGGACCGCGTACTTCGGCGATCCGCGACGTACCGGGTTTGCTGGGATCGCCGTCGTACACGCCGTCCACGTCGGAGAGCAGGACGAGGAGGTCGGCTCGTACGAGATGGGCGACGAGCGCGGCGAGACGGTCGTTGTCGCCGAAGCGGATCTCGTCCGTGGCGACGGTGTCGTTCTCGTTGACGATCGGCAGGGCTCCCATCGCGAGGAGCTTGTCGAGGGTGCGGGAGGCGTTGCGGTGGTGGGCGCGGCGGCTGGTGTCGTCGGAGGTGAGGAGCACCTGTCCGACGCGGATGCCGTGGCGGGCGCAGGAGGCGGTGTAGCGGGCGACCAGGAGGCCCTGGCCGACACTGGCCGCGGCCTGCTGCCGGGCGAGGTCCTTGGGACGGCGGCGCAGCCCCAGCGGGGCGAGGCCGGCGGCGATGGCGCCGGAGGAGACGAGGACGACCTCCCGCTCGCCGCCGCCACGCACCTTGACGAGTACGTCGACGAGGGCGTCGACCCGGTCGGCGTCGAGGCCGCCGGCGGCGGTGGTCAGCGACGAGGACCCCACCTTGACGACGATCCGGTGAGCCTGCGCCACGGCCTGCCTTGCCCCTGCCACCTGCGTGCATCCCCTCGCGTTCGGTCCGGCTCCCCCGCCCGGCAATTTACGCGAACGGGACCGGGCATCGCGCATCGGTCCACTTCCCGGACAGGCGTCTTGTGCATATTCGGCCCGTACGTACGCTTCCTCGACGCAAGGGGCCCGGCTGCCGAGGGAAATCCTCGGCAGCCGGGCCCTGGAGCACTCGCTGATCCGGCAGGTCAGCCCTTGACCGCCGCGCCGTCGGTCCCGCCGGTCCCGCCGGTCGCTCCCCGGCCGGGCAGCGCGCTCGCCAGGTCCTCGGCCGCGGCCGAGGCGGGCGAGGCGTCCGGGGAGGCGGCATCCGGCTCCGGGGCGCCCGGGGCCGGGACATCCTCGGCCGAAGTAGCCGAAGTAGCCGAAGTAGCCGAAGTGACCGAAGAAGTGGCCGAAGAAGTGGCCGAAGTGCCGCTCTCCTGGCCGAGGTTGCGCGTCTCGGCCTGCTGCGCCAGCTGCCGCACCGCGGAGTTGAACTGTTCGATCGAGGTCGGCTCGTCGGGGCCGAGCAGATACCGCTTCAGCTCCTGACGTTCGGCGGCCTGCGCGTCGGCCGCCGGGTCGCGCACCGCGGTGAGCAACTCGGTCAGTTCGGCAGCCGAGTTGGACAGGATCACGGCGGCCCGCACCGCGGTGTTCTGCCGCTTGAACTCCTCGACGCCGAGCTCCGCGGAGTCCGTGACGGCATACGGCTTGCCGCTCGCGATGAAGTCGGAGACCACGCTGGAGATGTCGGAGACCATGGCGTCGGAGACGTTGAAGCAGTCGTACAGGCGCGGCTCGGTGCCCATGATGACGCGGTGCTCCCAGCTTCCGGCCGAACGCCAGTACGCGGCGTCCCACTCGGCGCGCAGCCGCAGGATCTCGGCGTGCTTGGCCAGGTCGACCATGCCGTCGCGGGTGGCCTCGGCCTCGTCGCCCGCCTCGGCGCCGCCGGTCAGCTTGGCGATGCGCGCCTCGATGCCGGTCAGCTCGGCCTGCGCCGCGCTCCGGTCCTCGGTGTCGGCGGCGAAGCGCGGGTCGGCGGCGCGTTCGGCGGCCGCCTTCACGATCAGCGCGACGATCCGTTCGTGGGCGGTCTTGGCCTGCGCGCTGACGGTGCCGGTGAAGGGGTGCGGCTTGTAGAGGACGCGGACGGGCGGGTCGGCGGCGAGCAGTTTCCGCACGATGTTCCCGCCCGCGAGCAGGAGCGAGGTGTTGCCGGGGTTGCCGTCCCAGCCCTCCCAGGTGGGCGCGTAGAGGACGGTCGGCATGCCGCCGTCGACGGGCTCACCACGGCCGGTCCGGATCGGCGCGAGCTGCGGGCGGCCGACCTCGACGATGTCCTCGTCGCGGACGCCGACGTCGGCGATGGCGTAGCGGTCGCGGCCCGCACGGCCGGCGGTCCACACCTCGTCGTACGCCTTGCTGAACGGGTTGACGCTGGCGAGCTTGTCGCTGTCACCGTGGCCGATGAAGACGTGCTTCATGGTCGGGACGCGCAGCAGGTGGATGTTCTTGCCGACGTTCGCCGCGTACAGCGCGACCCGCACCGTGGACAGGTCCATGTTCATCAGGTGCACCCCTCCGGGCACGCAGATGACCGGCACGGTGGTGGGTGCCATGAGCTCCAGGATGGCGCGCTCACGGAGGATGATCAGCGGCCGGGTGTCGAGCTGCTCCATCGTCTCCAGCCACATGTTGACCTGGTACGCCGAGTCCTTTGAGCCCGAGAAGTAGAGCACCGTCTCCGGGCGGTACTCGCGCAGCCACTCGTCGGCCGCCGCCAGGACCTTGTCCGCGTCCGGCGGGGTGCTCTTCCCACGGACGTACGGGACGAGCACGGCGACGTAGCCGAGGGCCAGCACCAGCGTGATGCCGACGCCGACGAACCCGTACACGGCAGAGCCGGTCGCCGCGGTGAGGAGCACGCCGACGACCGCGGCCAGGTCGAGGTGGAGCATCTTCTCGGCGGACCGGTCCAGCAGGCCGTTCGGAGGCGCGTCCGGGATGCGGATGCGGGAGCCGAGGTCGACGTTGCGGGTGACGACCGGCATCCTGCGGCGCGACCGGATCAGCGTGGCCAGCGCGCTGTGCGGGACCTGGAAGCCGAAGAAGGTCAGGAAGCAGGCGATCGCCGTGTAGAAGACCATGCTGTCGGACAGGTCCAGGCGGGCCAGGAGCAGCACCAGGAGCAGTTCCCGGATCAGGAACCTGATGGACAGACCGGCCCGCACCTTGCCGAGGCGGTTGATCAGGTAGCTGCCGCGCCGGTGCAGATAGTGGTCCGCCAGATAGGTCACAGCGGCCGCGGCCGCGAAGGCGGGGACGCTCGGCAGCAGCGCGGCGACCATCAGGCAGGGGAAGCCGAGCATCATGAGGGCCGCCGCGGCCAGCTCGGCCGCACTGCCCACCCGGGCAACGCGAATAGCGGTGGAAATCACGAAGAAACCTGCTCTTGGGAGTGAGTGCGGGTCCGATGCCAAAAGAAGAGGGTTTGAATATTTACGGATTCAGGCCTCTGTGAATGCGCGGAAAACGCAACCACAGAGGCCTGAATTATTAAGATCGATTAATTGATTATGCCACGCCGTCCTGGCGGTCGAGAACACCGGCCAGTGCCGCCTCGAAGCCGGAGGCCTTTCCGGCCTCGGCCGTCGGGTCCTGCTGACGGACGTCGATGACGTGCCCGGTGAGCTCGGAGAGCAGCACGTCGAGCGAGGTCCGCGCGACGGCCTCGGAGGAGAGCAGCGAGTCCGCCGGTTCCTGGCCGAACGCCTTGGTCCGCATGGGGGTCGCGGTGCGCTCGGGGTTGATGCAGTTGACCCGGACACCGTCGGCGGCCCACTCGTCGGACAGCGCCTGGGTGAGGTTGACCATGGCGGCCTTGGTCGAGGAGTAGAGGCTGTACTCGGCACGCCCGCGGGTGTAGCTGCTGGACGTGTAGAGGAGCAGCTGGCCCTTGGTCTCGGCCAGGTACTTGTACGAGGAGCGGGCGATCTGCACCGGCGCCAGATAGTTGACCTTGAGCGCTTCCTCGATGGTCGCGTTGTCCGTCTCGGCGAGCTTGCCGATGCGCAGCACGCCCGCGGTGTTGATGACGTAGTCGATCCGCCCGGTCGCCGCGTACGCCGCGGACAGCGCGTCGTCGACCTCCTCCGGGTTCTCGACGTGCGTGCCGGTGGTCGAGCGGCCCAGCGCGTACGCCTTGGCGCCGTAGCTCTCGGCGAGCTCGGCTATGTCCTTGCCGATGCCGTACGAACCGCCGAAGACCACGACGGTTTTGCCGGTGAGGAGCTCGCGGTAGGCGGCCTCGTCGGCCTGCTCGGGCGCGGCGGTGGAGGCGAGCTGGAAGAGCTTGTCGGCGATGAAGACGTCGACGGGCTGGGTGACCTTCATGTTGTACTCGTCGCCCGCGACGACGTGGATCGGCACGTCCGGCAGGTACTTGAGTACGACACTGCAGTCGTCGGTGGCCTGGAAGTTGGGGTCGCCCGCGGCGACCTCGTAGGCCCGGCGGATGGTGGACAGCTTGAAGGCCTGGGGCGTCTGGCCGCGGCGCAGCCGGGAGCGGTCCGGGATCTCGGTGATGAACTCGCCGTCCTCGCCGTGGGTGCGGGTCACGATGATCGTGTCCGCGGACGGGATGGCGACGTCGACCGCCTGGTAGCGCTCCAGGGCGATGACACAGTCGTCGATGACACGCTCGGACAGCAGCGGGCGCACGGCGTCGTGGAAGAGGACATTGGCGTCCTCGCCCTCGGCCAGGCCCTCGCCGAGGGCCGCGATGGCACGCTCGGTGGTTTCGTTCCGCGTGGAGCCGCCCTCGATGATCCTCGTCACCTTGGCGAAGCCCGCCTTCGCGACGATCTTCTCGACGTCCGCCACATAGCCCGGCGCCATCAGCACGATGATGTCGTCGATCGAGCCGGCCTTCTCGAAGGTGGCCAGCGTGTGCTCGATGACCGCCTTGCCGGCGATCTTCAGCAGCTGTTTCGGAATCGACAGGCCGACGCGCTGACCTGTCCCACCGGCAAGGATCACTGCGGTGGTACGGGGCTTGGCGATGTACTCAGACACGGGCGACCTACCTTGGGGGAACAGGGAACGCTTGAATGGTCCCACTTTCGGTTACCGCCATGCAAGGTGAGCGACGTCTGCTGCATATGTACGCGCAACCAGTTATTCACCTTGCATGCAGGCGCCTTCCGAGCGCCGAACCGGATCGTCCGTATTTGCTGTGAGTAACTGCACACGATTTCCGTACGGCCTTCACGCGGACGTCAGACGCGGACTTCGGCAGCTCAGGTCCGCCTCAGACGCCTGAGGACCCGGTGGCCCGGCAACCGCACGAGTTCCCTGGACGGGGTCTGGCGAACCGTACGTGCCGGGGCCGCGCCCGGAGGTACGGCCGCCGCGGCGGCGAGCGCGCCGTACAGCGCCTGTGCGGCCACCTCCGGGTCGATCCGCACGGGCGCCGGCTCCGCGCCTTCCGCATTTTCAGTGCTTTTCGCGGTGGGTACGGCGGACAGCAGTGCCGGATCTCCGATTACCCGTACGCCCATGTCCGCGATCCGCCCGGCCATTTCCGCGCCGATTCCCGCGGCCGAATCCAGCGCCCAGGCCGGCGCGCTGATCCGTGCGTCTTCCGGGGTGGGGCGGCAGGTGTTTTTCATATGCAGGACCGCGCCGCCGCGCACGAGCTTGGAATACAGCTCGTCCGGCAGGCCATTTCCGCGGAATTCCCGGTTGAGCTTCCGCAGCATTTCTGTCTCGGCCAGCGTGAGGGAACGGTTGACGGTGTCCGGCTCCGGCTCCGGCTCCGGCTCCGGCACCAGAAGACCGCCGGGCAGACCGAGGAGGGTTTCGAAGGCACGCATGAGGCCGCCCCGGTCGCTGTCGTCGACCACGACGACGGGGAGGTTCTCGGCGCCGACGACCCGCACCCAGCGCTCCACGAGCCGGTCATCGCGGTGCCGCCGCCAGAAGCTCGGGTTGGGCCTCTCGTACGGCGCCTTGCGCGGCATGTGGGTGAGCCAGTCCTCGTAGCCCATGCGCAGCCCGTTCTGCACGTACTGCTGTCACTGCGAGGGCATGATCCTGGCCAGCGGGCGCAGGGTGATCAGCACGGGCACCCGGTCCCGGCCCAGGTCGTCGACGATCCGCGCGATGGTCTCGTCGTCCGGGGCGTCGGCGAAGAACTCGCTGCTGACCACCGAGGTGCGCTTCCCGGTAGCCCGCACCAGATCCACGAGCCGCTGCCAGTGCTGCTCGGCCGGGCCGGGTGTCGCCGATCATGCCGGGCCGCGCGCAGACCGCCAGAGCGGCTTCCATGGGGTGTCTGCTGCGCGCCGGGAAGTCGATGCCTTGCCCGGCCATCGCGTCCTTCGCGACGAACAGCGCGCCCTGGATCGAGGCGGTCCCGGTCTTGCGGGGGCCTATGTGCAGCAGCCGGGTGCCCACGGGAAGCGGGCGCCGGCAGGGTCGTCTCCGCGGTCACCCCGGCGATCATCTCTGCGGCCGTCTCCGCAGCCGTCCCGTCAGATGTCGAACAGTCGATCTCCACGGTAAGAGGACGTCAAGAGGAGATGCCGAGGGGACACTGAGAATGCCCTGGGACTCAGGTGAGTCCCAGGGCATCGGAGTCTTCACAGGAGTGGGCCCCGGCCTAGAACGGCTCGAAGTCGTCGTACTCCTTCTCCGTCTCGTCCCGCTCCGCCTGCTTGTCACGGCGGCGCTGGGTGGCCGGACGCGGCGCTTCGAGGCGGTGGTCCTCGCCGCGGCGGCCGAGCATCTCGGCGCCGGCCATCATCGTGGGCTCCCAGTCGAAGACGACCGCGTTCTCCTCGGGGCCGATGGCGACGCCGTCGCCCGAGCGGGCGCCCACCTTCATCAGTTCCGTCTCGACACCGAGGCGGCTGAGGCGGTCGGCGAGGTAGCCGACGGCCTCGTCGTTGCTGAAGTCGGTCTGGCGGACCCAGCGTTCGGGCTTCTCGCCGCGGACGCGGTAGAGGCCGTCCTCCTCGCGGGCGACGGTGAAGCCGGCGTCGTCGACCGCCTTCGGGCGGATGACGATCCGGGTCGCCTCCTCCGTCGGCTTGGCGGCGCGGCCCTGGGCGACCACCTCGGCGAGCGCGAAGGACAGTTCCTTGAGGCCCGTGTGGGCGACCGCGGACACCTCGAAGACTCGGTAACCGCGCGACTCCAGCTCGGGCCGCACCATCTCTGCGAGGTCCTTGCCGTCCGGTACGTCGATCTTGTTGAGGACGACCATGCGCGGCCGGTCGCCGAGGCCGCCGTACTGCTTCAGCTCCTCCTCGATGATGTCGAGGTCGGAGACCGGGTCGCGCTCGGACTCCAGGGTGGCCGTGTCCAGGACGTGGACCAGCACACTGCAGCGCTCGACGTGGCGCAGGAACTCCAGGCCGAGACCCTTGCCCTGGCTGGCGCCGGGGATGAGCCCGGGCACGTCGGCGATCGTGTAGACCGTCGAACCGGCGGTCACCACACCGAGGTTGGGCACGAGGGTCGTGAAGGGGTAGTCCGCGATCTTCGGCTTGGCGGCGCTCAGCACCGAGATCAGCGAGGACTTGCCCGCGCTCGGGTAGCCGACGAGCGCCACGTCCGCGACGGTCTTCAGCTCAAGGACGATGTCCTGGAGGCCACCGGGCACACCGAGCAGCGCGAAGCCGGGCGCCTTGCGGCGGGCCGAGGACAGCGCCGCGTTGCCGAGGCCACCGCGGCCGCCCTCTGCGGCGACGTACGACGTGCCCTGGCCGACCAGGTCGGCGAGCACGTTGCCCGCCTTGTCCTGCACGACGGTGCCGTCCGGCACCGGCAGGATCAGGTCCTGCCCGTCCTTGCCGGAGCGGTTGCCGCCCTCGCCGGGCTTGCCGCTGGTCGCCTTGCGGTGCGGGGAGTGGTGGTAGTCGAGCAGCGTGGTCACGGACTGGTCGACGACGAGGATCACGTCACCGCCGTGGCCGCCGTTGCCGCCGTCCGGGCCGCCGAGCGGCTTGAACTTCTCCCGGTGTACGGAGGCACAGCCGTGACCTCCGCTACCCGCGGCGACATGCAGCTCGACGCGGTCCACGAAGGTGGTCATGGGATGTGCCTCCAGTTACGTACGGAAAGTCTTTGGGATGGCGCGCCCTGTCATAGGGCCGCATCCATTGAAAACACGCGAAAGGCGGACCCGCTTCCCGAAAGGGAAGTGAGGTCCGCCTCGCGAAAAGTACCGGTCAGGCGACCGGAACGATGTTCACGACCTTGCGGCCACGGTGGGTACCGAACTCCACCGCACCGGCGTCAAGGGCGAACAGAGTGTCGTCCTTGCCACGGCCGACGCCGTTGCCCGGGTGGAAGTGCGTGCCGCGCTGGCGGACCAGGATCTCACCGGCGTTGACGACCTGACCGCCGAAGCGCTTCACGCCGAGCCGCTGAGCATTGGAGTCGCGACCGTTCCGAGTGGACGATGCGCCCTTCTTGTGTGCCATCTCTCCTCAGTCCCTTACTTCGCAGCCGCGGGGATCTCAGTGACCTTGATCGCCGTGTACTGCTGGCGGTGGCCCTGACGACGGCGGTAACCGGTCTTGTTCTTGTACCGAAGGATGTCGATCTTGACGCCCTTGTGGTGGTCCACGATCTCGGCCTGGACCTTGATCCCGGCGAGGACCCACGGGTCGCTGGTCACGGCTTCGCCGTCGACAACGAGCAGCGTAGAGAGCTCTACGGTGTCGCCAACCTTGGCAGTGGAAATCTTGTCAACCTCAACGATGTCGCCTACAGCAACCTTGTGCTGGCGACCACCGCTGCGCACGATGGCGTACACGCGGATCTCACTCTCTGACTCGAAGCGGGTCCCTCGCAGTCCAGCCGCACGCGGGGCGGGCGGCCTCTCCCGGAGACCGGGAGGCTTCCGGAAGAGTCCGGAAGGAAGGGTTTACGAGGGGCGTAGCGCGCAATGAACACGCCGACGGTCTAGGTTACGGGGCGCCGGTCGGAGGGTCAAACCGGGTCCTGACAGGGCCGCGGCCCGCATTCCGGCCGCCGACGTCACGTCGTGAAACCGCAGAACCGGCCGCCGTCACGGCCGCGATCCGGGCACCGGCCCCGAGGTCGGCAATGTGCTGAATGTGAGTGGCTGTCCAGGTGCGTGTCCCTCGGGCCGGACGTCCTCGGCCCGAGGGTCAGCGGGTGCGGGTGTCAGCCGGCCACCGCTTCGAGGCTGCGGCGGATGGGCGCGAACGCCGAGCGGGGGCGACGCAGATTGCGGGCCCTGACCAGGGCCGGCCAGAAGTCCGCACCGAGCAGAGCCTCGCCCTGGATGGCGTTCTTGCGTACCAGGACTTCCTCCGGGACGACCTGCGGGTCGTCGGCACGGTACTCGTCCATGATCTTGTCGTAGTTGTCCTTCAGCACGGTGCTGGCCGGGTCCGCCCCGAAGATCGCGACGACACCGGTCGGCTTCGTGTCGAGTTCCACCACCACCAGATCGGGGCGGAAACGCCGCAGCACCTGCGCCACCTTGAACACGTCGCCGGTCCACATCCCGGTGTGCCGGTCGCGGGCCGCCTCGTCGACGTTGCGCGGCAGCATGTCGTCCAGCACGATCACGCTCGACCAGCGCGAGTGCCGCTCGACGTTCATGAAGTCCCGCAGCGCGAACTCGAACAGGTGCATGCCGTCGATGAACGACAGGTCGAGCGTCGGCTCACCGCCCAGGAGGTTCAGCGGATCGCGGCGGGCGAGCGCGCGGAACGGGTTGCGCCCGTTCCGCAGGTGGATCAACGGGTCCTTGCGCTCGAAGAAGGCGTCACTCGTGGCCTTGACCAGGTGCACATCGCAGCTCAGCTCCGACGTCACCTTGAATGCCGGATCGATGGCGACCGTGGGGACTCGGGACAGCGTCAGACTGCGGCCGTCATTGACTCCGATCTCGAGATAGTTGCGGGGTCGATAAACCTTGTGCAGCTGGCGAAGAATTCCGTGCCGATCCACGTAGAACGCGCCCTTCACTGGCAGTTGACTGGATACCGATCCAACGGAAGCTAGCCGGGAGGTGACCGGGGAGTAAACACCTACCTGCGGGTAACTTCAGTGCTTGAGAAGGCCCTCACGATAGGCGGTGCAGTCCTCGTATCGGGGGAGCAGACCCTGGGCCGCCGCGTCCGCCAGCGTCGGGGCGGCGGCATCCTTGTCCGACAGCAACGGCTCCACGTCCGTCGGCCATTCGATGCCCAACTCGGGATCCAGGGGATGGATGCCGTGCTCCCGCTTCGGTGCGTAGCCCTCGGAACACAGGTAGACGACCGTCGCGTCGTCGGTCAGCGCCAGGAAGGCATGCCCGAGGCCCTCGGACAGGTAGACCGAGGCGTGAGTCTCGTCGTCGAGCCGGACCAGCTCCCACTGCCCGTAGGTGGGGGAGCCGACCCGTATGTCGACGATGGCGTCGAGCACGGCGCCGCGTACGCACTTCACGTACTTGGCCTGGCTCGGCGGCACGTCGGCGAAGTGGATACCCCGCAGGGTGCCGCGCCGGGAGACCGAGCAGTTCGCCTGGGCCAGAGACAGGTCTTGCCCGGTGTTCGCCCGGAAATCCGATCCGCCGAACCATTCGTGGAAGCTACCGCGCTCGTCCGGAAAAACGTTGGGCTCGTAGAGCCAGGCGCCTTCGATGGAGAGGGATTTCATGATGTCGCGAGACCTCCGGATCAGGGTGCGAGAGCTCGTTTGACCTTCCTGGCGACTCTCCGCCAGATGGCCTGGGATCCGGCTGACTTGTCCGGCACCTTGTGCATGTTCCCGCCGATGTCGAGAGCCAGCCGCCCGTCCCGGGTCCAGTAGGGGGCAGCCTGGATGTTCAGGCGCTGCGACCGCTCACCGCCGCAGGGCAGAAGTTCACTCACCGGGCCGCCCTCGACGCGGGCCATCCGGTCGATCCCGAGCAACTGGACGTTGACGTGAACGTCGTAGAGCCCCTTGGGGAGCCGACCGCCACATGCGGCGGTGTCGGGGTCGATCTGGAGGGTTCCCTGGATCTCCACGGTCCCGTCGGCGGTGACAGTCACCTTGGACTCGACTTCGGGGAACCAGGCCTGCGACTTGTTGCGCTGTCGCAGTTGGAAGTCAATGGCCGCACGGTTCTCGATGTCCTTGAAGGTCCAGTCGGGCCCGCCGTCGATCCCGTGGACCAGGGCGAGGTCGAGGCCGTAGCCGTCGCCCAGCTTCCTGACCTTCACCGGGGCACCGTCCTCGTACCGCAGCCGGGCACGGAACGGCGCCACCAGCACACCCTTCCGCCAGCGCACCGGTCCGCTGAACTCGACCTCGCTGACGGCGTCGCGGTAGCGCTGGGCCACCTTGCGCAGGTCCTCGACCCGGTCGGCCTCGAGCAGTTCGGCGCGGAACCGCCACAGCGGCGGCAGCCCCTCACGGACGGAGTCCGAGTACTCCTCGACCACTACCTTCCGGGCCGCCTCGTAGTGCCCCATGCTGAAGGGATCACCGTTGAGGAAACCCTGCGTAGAGGTGTTCCGCAGGACTTCGACCCGGTAGTTGCGCGTCAGGAAGGCGTCGCGCGCCGGTCCCGGGGTCGTGTTGGCCTTGACGATCTGTGCGGTCTTGGCAAGCCACGGGTAGTAGTCGCCCGGCTCGGTCCGGCTCTTGCTGTTGTTGCTGCCGTCGTCACGCTTGCTCCAGTCGTAGCACACGACATCGCCGACGATCGTGATGTTCTTGGCGAGCGGATAGGCCTTCGCCAGGAACATCTGGTCCTCGAGACGACAGCGCCCTTCCTGGAAGGTGATGTCGTTGTCGAGCAGGAATTCACGCCGGAACATCTTGTGCGGAGTCAGCGTCTCGTACAGCTCGGCGAAGTCCGGGCCGGTGCTTTCGACCGACTCGCGGAACAGGCGAATGGGGCCACGCATATTGCCCTTGACCTTGCCGACGACGATGTCGGAATTGTTCTTCACCGCCCGGTCGTACATGACCTCGAGCGCCTTCGGGCCCAGGCCGTCGTCCTGGTCGAGGAAATGCACGTACTCGCCGAGTGCGTTGGCGACACCGACATTGCGGGGGCGCCCGGGCCAGCCCGAGTTCGGCATGGAGAGCACCCGGAAGTTCTCGGTCTTGTCGGCCACCGACTGGAGCCGCTCCGCGGAGTCATCGGTCGACCCGTCGTCGACGAAGATCACCTCGAGCTCGTCCTGCGGCAGCGTCTGCTTCAGGATCGAGCTGATCGGGCGCTCGATGTACTCCCCCGCGTTGTAGACCGGGATGATGATGCTGACCTTCACGGTCATGAATTCCCCTCCTGGGGCTCGGCGACCAGCACGGGCATCGCGGAACTGAGTCCTTCGGACCAGTCGCGCAGCGGTTCGATGCCGGCCTTCTGCCAACGGTCGTGACCCAGCACGCTGTACGCGGGCCGGGGCGCGGGGCGGGCGAACGCCGCGCTGGTGGTCGGCCGGACCCGCGCCGTATCGGCGCCGAGCAGCCGGAAGATCTCGCGGGCGAAGCCGAACCAGGTCGTCTCGCCGCTGCTGGTGCCGTGATACACACCCGCCGGGGCGGTGCCGGCCAGCGCGGCCTGACCCAGGAGGACCAGCCGGTCGGCCAGATCCACCGTCCAGGTCGGCTGGCCGCGCTGGTCGTCGACGACGTCAAGGGTGTCCTTGACGCCCTCCAGCTTGATCATCGTACGGACGAAGTTGCCGCCGCCGGCCCCGTACAGCCATGCCGTACGGACCACGAACCCGCTGCCGGGAAGCGTCGAGAGGACCGCCTGCTCGCCGGCCAGCTTGGTGCGGCCGTACGCGCTGCGCGGCCCGGTCGGGGCGTCCTCGGCGTACGGCTTCTCGGCGTCGCCGGGGAAGACGTAGTCCGTGGAAACGTGCAGGAGTACGGCGGTCAGCTCGCGGCAGGCCTCGGCGAGGTGGCGTACGCCGTCGCCGTTGATCCGCAGGGCTTCGTCCTCGCGGGTCTCCGCGTCGTCGACGGCCGTCCAGGCGGCGCAGTTGACCACGACGGCCGGGCGGTGCTCCGCGAGCACCGCGCGCACGGCGGCGGGGTCGGTGATGTCCAGCTCGGTGCGGGTGACCGCGACCGCCGGGATGCCGGCGTCCGCGAGCCGGGCCAGGACATCCTGCGCGAGCATCCCGCCCGCGCCGGTCACCAGCCAGTTCCGGGTGTCGCTCACAGGGCTGCCCGCTCCTTCAGCGGCTCCCACCACGCGCGGTTGTCGCGGTACCACTGGACCGTCTCCGCGAGCCCCTGCTCGAAGCTCTTGCGCGGGACGTAACCCAGCTCTTCGCGGATCTTGGTGCAGTCGACGGAGTAGCGGCGGTCGTGGCCCTTGCGGTCCTCGACGTACTCGACGCTGGTCTCCCAGTCGGCGCCGCACGCGGCGAGCAGCAGCCCCGTGAGCTCCTTGTTGGAGAGCTCGGTGCCGCCGCCGATGTTGTAGACCTCGCCCGCGCGGCCCTTGGTGCGGACCAGGTCGATGCCCTGGACGTGGTCGTCGATGTGCAGCCAGTCGCGGACGTTGCCGCCGTCGCCGTACAGCGGGACCTTCTTGCCGTCGAGGAGGTTGGTGACGAAGAGCGGGATGACCTTCTCGGGGAAGTGGTGGTGCCCGTAGTTGTTCGAGCAGCGGGTCACGCGCACGTCGAGGCCGTGGGTGCGGTGGTACGACAGCGCGATCAGGTCGCTGGAGGCCTTCGCCGAGGAGTAGGGCGAGTTGGGCTCCAGCGGATGCGTCTCGGGCCAGGATCCCTCGTCGATCGAGCCGTAGACCTCGTCGGTGGAGATGTGCACGAAGGTCCTGATGCCGGCCCGGTGCGCCGCGTCGATGAGCGTGTGGGTACCGACCACGTTCGTACGGACGAACTCCGCGCCGCCGTCGATGGAGCGGTCGACATGCGACTCGGCGGCGAAGTGCACGACCTCGTCGTGCTCGGCCATCAGCTTGCCGACCAGCCCGGGGTCGCAGATGTCGCCCTGCACGAAGGCGAATCCGGGGTGCGCGCGCACCTCGTCGAGGTTGGCCGGGTTGCCGGCGTACGTCAGCTTGTCCAGGACGGTGATCGAGACATCACCGGGACCCTGCGGGCCGAGCAGCGTACGGACGTAGTGCGAGCCGATGAAACCGGCGCCGCCGGTGACAAGGATCTTGGTCGTCGTCATGAAGAGATCTGCACCTTGCTGTGGTCACCGAGCACGAGCCGGTGGGCTGCGGGGTTGCGCGGGGCCGGCGTGACCTCGACATTGCGGCCGATCAGCGAGGCCTCGACCCTGCGCACGCCGGTCACGGAGGAGCCGCGCAGCACGATGGAGTACTCGATCTCGCTGTCCTCGATCCGGCAGTCCTCGGAGACGGAGGTGAACGGACCGATGTACGCGTCGCTCACCACCGTGCCGGCGCCGATGATCGCGGGTCCGACGATCCGGCTGCCGCTGATACGGGCACCCGCCTCGATGCGCACCCGGCCGATGATCTCGCTGTCCTCGTCCACGGTGCCCGCGTTCACCGGCTCCACGGTCTCCAGGACGGACCGGTTGACCTCCAGCATGTCGGTGACGTTGCCGGTGTCCTTCCAGTAGCCGGAGATCGTGGTGGAGCGGACGTCACGCTTCTCGTCGATCAGCCACTGGATGGCGTGCGTGATCTCCAGCTCGCCGCGCCAGGAGGGCTGGATGGAGCGGACGGCCTCGTGTATGGCCGCGGTGAACAGGTACACGCCGACGAGCGCCAGATCACTCTTCGGCTTCTTCGGCTTCTCCTCCAGGCCCACGACCAGGCCGTCGGCGTCGAGCTCGGCGACACCGAAGGAGGTGGGGTTGGGGACCCTGGTCAGCAGGATCTGCGCGTCGGGCCGGTCCGCCCGGAACTCCTCCACCAGGCCGGTGATGCCACCGACGATGAAGTTGTCGCCGAGGTACATGACGAAGTCGTCGTCACCGAGGAAGTCCTGCGCGATGAGCACGGCGTGAGCGAGGCCCAGCGGCGCGTCCTGCGGGATGTAGGTGACCTTGATCCCGAACTGGGAACCGTCGCCCACCGCCTCGCGGATCTCGTCCGCCGTGTCTCCGACGACGATCCCGACCTCGCTGACGCCGGATTCGGCGATCGCCTCCAGGCCGTAGAAGAGCACGGGCTTGTTCGCGACCGGCACCAGCTGCTTGGCCGAGGTGTGCGTGATCGGGCGGAGGCGGGTGCCCGCTCCCCCGGAGAGCACGAGAGCCTTCACGTGTTGCCCCCAGATACTATGTTCATACGGGACAGATATCCCAATTTTTCTTAGTTTGACGTTAATCTCGCTCCTCATCTTAGCCCGATCGTGCATTGCGGGTTCACATGTCGTTCACCTATGCGATTTGTGAATGACGGCTCGTGGGGGGTGCGGAACGCGGAACGGCGGTGGCCCCGCCCGGTGGGGACCCCGCGGGGGCCACCGCCGGGAAGACCCCGGTGACAAAACCCCCGACCAGAGGGGGACAACGGGCCCCGCCCGGTTCTCACCGGGCGGGGCCACCGCCGTTCTTCCGCCTTGTCACAAGCCGCCGTACGTCTCGGTCACAAGGCGCCGTACGTCTCGCGAAGGAGTCGCTCAGTCCTCCGTGAGCGCCGACACCGTCGGCTGATCCTGCTGCTCGGCCGCCGCTGTCTTCTTCGACGCCGCCTTCTTGGCGGTCGTCTTCTTCGCCGTGGTCTTCTTCGCAACCGTCTTCTTGGCCGCGGCCTTCTTGGTGACGGCCTTCTTCGCCGTCACCTTCTTGGCGGTCTTGCGGGCGGCCGCCTTCGTGGCCGGAGCGTCCGCGTCGGCCTCGGCCGTCTCGGTCACCGTCTCCACCGAGACCGACGGGACGACCACGACGGCCGCCTCCTCGGACGCGGTGGCCTTGCGGACGGCGCGACGGCGCGGGCGGGCCGGGGCGCCGCTCTCGACGGGCGCCTCGGCGGCCTGCTCCGCGGCGGGCTCGGACTTCGGCTCCTCCGCGACAGGCGGCGCGACCGGCTCCGCGACCGTCACCACGGTCTCTTCCGCCACCTTCGGCGAACCGGCCGGGGCCGACACCTGCCGGGTCGCACGACGGCGCGTACGGCCCTTGGGAGCGGCCTCGTCCTCCTGTACGGCGGCGACGGGGGCCTCGATGACCTCGGGCTCCTGGACAGCCGGAGCCTCGACCACCGGGTCCTCGACCGCGACCGGCTCGGCCTCGGCGGCGTCGCGGGACTTGGCCGCCCGCTCCTCACGCCGACTCCGGGGAGCCCGCTCCTCGCCCTTGGGCGCACCGGCGGGAGCCGACGCACGCCGGGTCGCCCGGCGGCGCGGACGCCCACGGGAAGCCGCGGCCTCCGCCTCGGCGGCGCTGCTGTACAGGTCCTCGTCGGGTACGAACTCCGGCTGAGCGAAGGGCACGGGCGCGGCGACCTCGGCGGCCAGTTCGGCCTCGGTCTCGACCTCGTCCAGGGCCTCCGCCTCGGCGGTCTCCGTGGGCAGGAGCTCGTGATCGTGGTCGTGGTCGTGGTCGTGCGTGTGCTCCTGCTCGGAACCGCCCCGGCCGCGCTTCTTGCGCTTGCCGCCGCCTCCGGCGGAGGTCGGCTGCTCCATGTGCACGATCACGCCGCGGCCGTTGCAGTGCACGCAGGTCTCGGAGAAGGACTCCAGCAGACCCTGTCCGACGCGCTTGCGCGTCATCTGGACGAGGCCCAGCGAGGTCACCTCCGCCACCTGGTGCTTCGTACGGTCGCGTCCCAGGCATTCGAGCAGGCGCCGCAGCACCAGATCCCTGTTGGACTCCAGGACCATGTCGATGAAGTCGATGACGACGATGCCGCCCAGGTCGCGCAGCCGCAGCTGACGCACGATCTCCTCGGCCGCCTCCAGGTTGTTCCTGGTCACGGTCTCTTCGAGGTTGCCGCCCTGGCCGGTGAACTTGCCGGTGTTGACGTCGACGACGACCATCGCCTCGGTCTTGTCGATCACCAGCGAACCGCCGCTGGGCAGCCAGACCTTGCGGTCCAGCGCCTTCATCAACTGCTCGTCGATCCGGTACGTCGCGAAGACGTCGACCTCGGAGGTCCACTTCGACAGACGGTCGGTCAGGTCGGGCGCGACATGGGCGACGTATCCGTGGATGGTCTCCCAGGCGTCCTCGCCGCTGACGATGACCTTGGTGAAGTCCTCGTTGAAGATGTCGCGGACGACGCGGACGGTCATGTCCGGCTCGCCGTACAGCAGAGTCGGCGCGTTCGAGGCGCCGCCGCTCTTCGACTTCTTCTGGATGTCCTCCCACTGCCCCTGCAGCCGCTCGACGTCACGGCGCAGTTCGTCCTCGCTCGCGCCCTCGGCGGCGGTGCGCACGATGACGCCCGCGTCCTCGGGGACGATCTTCTTGAGGATGGTCTTCAGGCGCGCGCGCTCGGTGTCGGGCAGCTTGCGGCTGATGCCGGTCATCGAGCCCTCGGGCACGTAGACCAGGTAGCGGCCGGGGAGGGACACCTGGCTGGTGAGGCGGGCGCCCTTGTGTCCGATCGGGTCCTTCGTGACCTGCACGAGCACCGACTGACCGGACTTCAGGGCACTCTCGATGCGACGCGGCCCGTTGGCCATGCCGAGCGCCTCGAAGTTGACCTCACCGGCGTACAGCACGGCGTTGCGGCCCTTGCCGATGTCGATGAAGGCGGCCTCCATCGACGGCAGCACGTTCTGCACCTTGCCGAGGTAGACATTGCCGACGTACGAGGTCGACTGCTCCTTGTTGACGTAGTGCTCGACGAGCACGTTGTCCTCGAGGACGCCGATCTGGGTGCGCTCGCCGCTCTGGCGGACGACCATCACACGCTCGACGGCCTCACGGCGGGCCAGGAACTCGGCCTCGGTGATGATCGGAACACGCCGGCGGCCCTGCTCGCGCCCCTCGCGGCGACGCTGCTTCTTGGCTTCGAGACGGGTCGAGCCCTTGATGGACTGCACCTCGTCGGAGGGGTGCTCGTCCCGCTTGCTCGGGCGAGGCTCGCGGACCTTGACGACGGTGCGCTCGGGGTCGCTCCCGGTGGGCTCGGCCTCGGTGCCGGAGTCACCGGCGCGACGGCGACGACGCCGACGGCGCCGGCTGCTGCTGGAGCCGGAACCGCCCTGCTCGTCGCGCTCGTCGCCCTCCTCCGCGTCATCCTCGATCTGCTCGGCGGTGTCCTCGGCGTCCTGCGCGACCTGCTCGGAGGCGTAGTCGTCGTCACCGGACTCGCCGTCCGACTCGGCGGACTCGCCACGACGACGGCGACGGCCACCGCGGCGGCGACGGCGACGTGAGCCCGCGGACTCCTCGTCACCCTCATCACCGTCGGCTGCGTCCTCGGCGGACTCGGCGGACTCTGGATCCTCCACCTCGTCGGTGACGGGCTCCGGGGCGGCGGGCTCCTCCTCGACGGCGCGGCGGCGACGGCGCCGACGCGGCCCCGTCTCCTCCTCGACAGCCTCCGGGGCTACGACGTCCTCGCGGGCCTGCGGAGCCACGGCGGCCCGGCGCGGCTGCCGGGCCACGGGGGCCTCGACGAGCTCCGGAACCTCCTCGACGTCCTCCGTCGCCTCCGCGGCAGCCGCGGCAGCGGCCCGCTCCGGCGTCTGGAACATCGGCTCGGTGAACACGGGCGCCTGGAACACGGCGACGGCCGGACGCGCGGGCTTGCGCGCCGACTCGGCTTCCTTCGGCGCGGGCGCGGAGAAACCGACGGCGGCCTTGCGCGTGGCGCGACGGCGGCCACGACGCGGAGCCTCGTCCTCCGCCTGCGCGGCCTCGTCCTGCACGACCTCGGCCTGCGCGGGCTCCTTGGGCTGGGTCTCGCTTGTCACGGGCGCCTCCACACGCTCGTCGCCGGTGTCGCCCTCAGGCGCGCCGGCGGGTGCGGAGACGCGCCGGGTGGCGCGACGTCGGGTCGTACGACGGGGGGTGGCTTCCTCGGCGACGGGAGCGGTGTCCGTGTCCTCGGGCTCGACGACGGCAGCCACCGGCTCCTCGACGGTCGCGGCGGCGGTGACCGGCCCGTCGACGGTCTCGGCCGCCTGGGCGGGCTCGGCCGCCTGGGGAGCGCCGGTGGGCGCGGAGGCGCGGCGGGTCGCACGGCGCCGCGGGCGACCGGCGGAAGCGGCTTCCTCGGGTTCCACTGCGGCGGCGGGGGTCTCGGCGGGCGCGGCCTCGGCCGTCACCGCGGGCACCACGGTCTCGGCCACCTCGGCGGCCTCAGCCGTCTCGGCGGCACCGGCGGGCGCGGACACCCGGCGGGTGGCACGACGACGGGCACGGCGCGGCGCGGCATCGTCGACGGGGGCGGCGGCGGTTTCAGCCCCCGCGACCGCCTCATCGGTCTCTTCAACCGCTTCAGCCACTGGTGTCGTCTCGTCCGCCTCCTCCACGAGGTCGGCGGACGCCACGGCCGGTATGGCCGGCGCGGTGGTCTCGGCCGCGGCTTCGGCGGCGCCCGTGGGCGGGCCGGCGGGGCGCGACGCCGCACGGCGGCGGCGCCGCGGCGGCAGGGTGTCGCTGGGGGTGTCGTTGTTGTCGGAACCCTCGATGGGTTCGGTCGGTTCGAGCATGCGGGTGGATCTCCCGTCAGGCTCCCGGGCGCCGCACCTGGTCCGGCGGTGCCGGTGACGTCCGCGGCTCGCGCGATGCGCGGTGCCGCCGTCCGGGGCGCGGGCGCCGCACGGGAGCTCTCTGTGTCCTGTCTCGCCGGTTCCGTACGCCATGTGTGCGTACGGCCTGGCGAAAGTCTTGTGGTCGGTGCGCTGCCCGACCCGGTTGGCTCCCGAGTACAAGGGCTGCGCTACGACATCTGTCCTTACGCGGTACCTACCGGCACCGGCGCCTTCGCGGCGGCGGCTTCGGCGACCCCGGTGCGATCGGCTGGGGCTGCCGTGACTGCCTCGCGGTCGGGCGCGAGCGGGTCGGTCACCGTGCCGGTCTCTTCATCGAACAGCCCCTGCGCCAGCCTGGTCACCGAAGCGGCGACCGGCGGCGCCAGGTCGGCCACGGCGCGAAGACCGGACAGGACGTCGTCGGGTCGAACGGCAGGCGTCACGTGCCGAACAACCAGCCGCAGTATCGCACAGGCCTGGTCGCTCGACCTATCAGCCTGTGGACTGTTCGTCCCACTGTTCATTTCGGTGCTTGCTTCACGGCTTGCTTCACCGCTTGCTTCACTGCTCGTGGTTTCGAGGCTTGCCACGGCGGCTCGGGCGTCGAACGTCCGGATGCCGTTCTTGGCCTTGCGCTGCACCTCGACGACATCCGCCGCCTTGAACGCCTCGACCGCACGCTCCGCCTCTGCCGGGTCCACGCCGTCGAGGCGCAGCTCCCAGACCGAAGCGGTGAGCCGGTCGGCGAGCCCGGACGTCCGGGCCTCGACCGCCTCGATGATGTCGAGCCCGACAGGCATCGACTCGTCGAGGAGATCGCGCAGCTTGTCCGGGTCACGCGCCTGGGTGAGCGCGATCTCCAGGTACTCCGCCTCACTGCCCGTGCCGGTGGGTGCGGCATTGGCGTACGACACCTTCGGATGCGGTGTGAACCCCGCCGAGTACGCCATCGGAACCTCGGCACGGCGCAACGCACGCTCGAAGGCGCGCTGGAAGTCACGGTGGCTGGTGAACCGGAGGCGGCCGCGCTTGGTGTAGCGCAGTCGGATGCGCTGCACCGCGGGTGCGGGCGGCGGGCCTTCGGGCTGTCGCTTGCCCAGTGTCGTTCAGTCCTTCGTGAGAGCGGTCTTACTCCTACCTAGAGTACGTGTCTCGTCGGCTCCCGGTTCCCGCCGGGAGCCGACGACAGCGGCGGGCGCGGGCTCACGCGGTACCGGAACGGGCTCCACCGGCGTCCCGAAAAGCATCCGCCGGAAGTCGGCACGGGCCTGCCGGGCGGACTCACGGGCGGCCGCGAGGGCCTGCCGCGTCACCCGTCCCACGCTGCGCGCGGCCTCGGCGGCGGGCCGCAGGACCGTGTCGCGGACGGCATGCCCGACAGGCGTCAGGACGGCCTGGTACACCCACCGCACCGGCTCCACGAAGATCCACCGGAAGAGTCGCGCGAGGAACCTCCCGACGGCGAGCGAGAGGTACCCGGCGATGCGCCAGGCGTGCCCGAGCGCCGTACCGACCTCGCGCCCGATGACGGCCAGGACGCGCCCGACCGGCACGAGCACCCACCGCCACACGGCGAGCGCGGGCAGCACCAGCAGCACACGCAGGGTCCAGTAACACGCGAGCCCGATGCCGGTGAAGATCATCCGTACGAGCCACCCGAGCCCCCGTACGGTCCAGGCGATCCCCCTCCCGACGGGCGCGAGGATCCACTCGTACAGCCACACGCCCGGTACGACGAACAGATAGCGCACCAGCCACGCGACGGCGGTGTACAGCCCGGTCCCGAGAGCCACGAGTACTGCAGCCACGCCCCTGCCCAGCCAGGCGATCGCCTGCCCGACGGGCGTGAGCACCCACGCGTACACCCAGCCGAACCCGGCACCGATCCCCCGCACCACCCAGCCGATCCCGGCCGCGATGCCCCGGGCAGCCCAGGCGACCGCGTGCCCGATCGGCGTCAGCACAGTCCGGTAGAGCCACACCAGCGGCACCACGACCAGGACATGTCCGAGCCACCCGACCGCCTTGGCGACCGGCACGACGACATACCGCCACACCGTCACGCACGGCCAGACGAACACCGACCACGCCACCCAGGCCAGCGCCCGCCCCACCGGCCGCAGCGCGTAGTCCCGCAGAAACCGGCCGGCGACGACCAGCGCGTCCCACACCATCCGCACCGGCAGGACCAGCACGAGCACCACGATCCGCACCGGGATACGGATCGCGACCGCGAGGCATCCCTCGGCCTGCGCCTGCGGTACGGGCCGCTCAACGGGCGTTTTCTCCAGATCCATACCGACGTAGACGCCTCAACCTGCCGTCTGGATGCGCTCTGTCCGGACCCAGTAACGCAACTTTCCGCCCCGCGCGTCCTCGAACTCCCCGCCATTGGCCTCGATCACCCTGCGGGAGCCGGTGTTGGCGACATCGCAGGTGACGAGCACCCGGTCGAGCCCGAGGCCTCGGGCGTACGGCAGCACATCCCGCAGCATCGCCGTGGCATACCCCTTCCGCCGGGCGGAGGGCCGCACGCCGTAACCGATGTGACCGCCCAGTTCGAGCAGCGAGGGTGTCAGCCGGTGCCGTATCTGGATACGGCCGAGGTACGAGCCCCCGTCCACGTACCAGTACCAGGTGGCCGGCACGAACCCCAGGGGCCGACGCCCCTCCTCGAGCGCCTCTTCGCGGATCGCGGCGACATAGCGCGCGAAGCCCGCCGCCTCGTGCCAGGTGTCCCCGTAGACGTCCAGTTCGCTGCTGAGGGAGTCCCCCATGACCTCGCCCTCGGCGACGTTCTCCCCCACGGCCTCGACAAAGGAGGCCCGGTACCGGACATGAGGCGTCGTCAGCTGTGGCATCGCGTCAGTGTGCCTGGACGGGAGAAGGCCCGGCCAGGGATTTCCCCCGGTTGCTGGGGGATGGTGACCAGGACTCGCCCCGACCGCCTGCGTCGACGCGGTCGTGGGCCTTGGCGATGTCGCCGAGCGGGTAGCGGTCGCCGGTGTCGACCGAGAGGGCACCGACGGCGAGGGGGACCGGGAGTGTTGGCGTCTGCCGCCTGATGCTGGTCTGCCAGATTTCTCGCACACCCCCGGCTGCCGCCCGCGACGATCTCCCAGCGAGTCGAACGCCCGCGGGAGTTCCTGGGCCACCGGCAGGATCAGATGGCGGGCACGCCCTCGGCCGGGTTCGCCCGCTCGACCGCGTCGCGCTTGGTGTACATGTCCCAGTACTGCGCGGCGAGTTCGTCGGGGTCGACAAACGGGACGTCGGTGCCCTCCGGCAGGTCGAGGGGCATCTCGCCGGAGGTGATGGCCTGGTGGCCGTCGCTCCGCTCGATCACGGCACCGATGATCAGGGTTCCCACGTAGACCCCCTTGTCGGCCACTTCGCCGTGGAGGGAGAAGAGGTAGTTGCGGGTGGCCGCCATGGCCGGACCGAGGCCGCTCATGTTCGGGACGGGGTGGGCGGCCGTGAAGCCGTGGGTGACGAGGATGGCTCCGTCGCCGCGTTCGATCATCTCGGGCAGGACGGCCTGGACGACGGTGACCGGGGTCACCGTGAGCAGGTCGAGATGGGTCCGCAGCCTCTCCCCGGAAAGCTCCGCCGCGGGCGTGAACAGCAGGTCCAGCCCGATCGGGGCGTACTGGACGACGTCGATCCGGCCGAAGTGCGCCCTGATTGACTCCACGAGGGCGGGGACGGCGACGACGTCCGTGAGGTCCGCGGGGAAGGCCGCGGCCTCGATGCCTTCGTCGGCCAGTTCCGCGACGAGTGCGTCCAGCCGTCCCTTGCGTCGGGCGACCAGCGCGACGCGGAATCCCTCGCGGCCGAAGTGACGGGCTACGGAAACCCCGAGGCCGGTCCCGGCACCGAAGATGGCGATCACCTTGGACATGAGATGCTCCCTAGCAATGGAAACAGCACTTTGAGGCATTCCTCAACTTGTTACCGAGACCGTAGCAGCCAATCTTGAGGAGTACCTCAACTTGGGTGGTTGGGAGAGCGCGGCCATGGCCGATCGGCAACCGGAAAGCGCCGGCGCGAAGCCGGCACTGCGGCGTGACGCTCAGCGCAATCTGGAGAAGCTGACGACCGCCGCCGTCGACGTCTTCGGGGAACGCGGACTCGGCGCACCACTGGAGGAGATCGCACAGCGGGCAGGAGTCAGCATCGGCACCCTCTACAACCGGTTCGCCACCCGCGAGGCGCTCATCGACGCGGTCATTCCGGAGCTGGCCGCCACCCGTCTCGGCGCCACCGCCGAGCGGGCACGCGCCTGCGCGGACCCCTGGGAAGGCTTCGTGCTCTACGTCGAGGAGCTCGGCGAGATGCAGGCCGGCGACCCGACGCTCAACGACGTCATCTCACGTCGGTTCCCCTACGCCACGCGCCTGATGGAGGTCTGCGACATACAGCTCGCCCAGACCGGGCACATCATCGAGCGCGCCCAGCGCAACGGCTCCCTGCGCGCCGACTTCGTCCCCGAAGACATGCCCCTGCTGATCTGGTCGACCGCCGCCATGATCCACGCCGCCGGAGACGCCCGCCCGGACATCTGGCGCCGGGGCATCCGGTTCATCCTGGACGGCCTACGGGCCGACGCAGCCGCACACCCCCTGCCCGTCGGCCCCATGACGGTTGATCAGCTGCATAGGGCGATGCGGCAGGACGGCTAGGTCCTGCCGTCAAGTTCCCGTCGTCCACCCCGAGGGTGGGTCGCCGGGCACAGGACGTGTGGGGTTCAGCGGTGGAGGGGCGCGCGTCCACCCTTGGCGAAAAGGTCGGGATCATTCCAGTCCCAGCCTGGGACGTCGATGTAGAGCTCGACCTCGTTGCCGTCGGGGTCGTGGACGTACAGGGAGTGAACGAAGCCGCCGTCGGCCGTGCCGACGATTGCGGCGAGGCCGGGACGGGCCCTGAGGCGGGTGAGGAGGGCGCGCAGGTCGTCGTCGGTGTCGCCGACCTTGACGCCGAAGTGGTACATGCCCAACCGCCGCCCCAGAGGTACGGGTTGTGCGTCGCGGCCGACTTCGATGAGGAGTCAACTCTCCCTATGGTCACTTGACGATTCAAGTTATCCCCGTGCTGACGCCTCCCCTTGGAGCACCTGTGTCCGACCTGACCGCAACCGCCTCCGCCGTACGCCGGCCCGGACGTCTCGTCGTCATCGGCGGCGTGCTCGCCGCCATCGTCGCGTCCTCGATCATCGAAGCAGTCGTCGCCTCCATCGCTCGCGCCGCCGGCGCCTCCGACGACTTCATGCCCCTGCAGGCATCCGCCTTCGTCTTCTTCACTGTGGTGGGCCTGGTCGTCGGCGCCATCGGCTGGATCATCGTCCGGAGCAGGTCCGAGGCCCCGGAGTCAATGCTGCGCAAGCTTGTCCCCGCCGTGCTCGCGATCTCCTTCATTCCCGACCTCGCCATGCTGGCCAGCGACTACTCGCCGCACTCCAACACCGTGGGCGTGGTGGCGCTGCTGGTCATGCACGTCGTGGTGGCGGCGGTCGGGGTGTTCACCTTCCACAAGGTCCTGCCCGTCGAGAACTCCGAGAAGTAGCCTGCGCCGAACCGATCCGCCGAACACCCCGTTCACTGACGGGCCACCGGCTCTACAGCCGGCGTGCGGTGTGAACAGCTCCGAGCAGGCCGGGAGTTCGGCACCCCGACGGTGTACGTCAAAACGGCTGGGCACCCGTTGGCGCCCAGTGGTCCCCAAAACCGGGATACGCCGTCCCGTCGTCACCCGTGGTCGTCGGCACCTGGGTCGACGTAACGACGACTGCCAGGTCTGCGCCCGCTCGAAGTAGCGCCACCGTCCGGCCGGCGATCTGGTCAAGACGCTGCCGCAGGATGCGTTGGGCCTCTTCCGGACCGTCGAGCCGGTGCAGGGACGCCATGATCTCGCGCACTGCGGGAATGCTGTACCCGGTGCCGCGGAGGGCCACCACGACGCGGGCCGCTCCAATGGCCGAACCCCCGTAGCGACGTGCTCGCAGTGATGTCACGCGCTCGGGGCTGACAAGCCCTTCCTGCTCCCAGAACCGCAGGGTCGAGGGACGTACCCCGAGCGCTGCGGCGAGCTCCGTGATCGTCATCGCATCGCTGTCCTGCTCGAACTCGGTGGTGTTCGCTTCGGCCCGGATCGCGCGCAACGCCTGTTGAGCGCGCAGGGCCTCCTCCCGTTCCCGAGCGAGCCGGACATGGGCCGCGTTGATCACTGCGGCTGCCTCCGCCAGGGTCTCCGTTCGCAGCTCCGTGAGCATCTGCCGGGCTGCGACAGGCCCCACGGCACCTGCGAGTCCTCGATAGGCGCGAAGAGCGTGCACGTGAAGCGGAGCGTAGGAACGGTAGCCGTTGCTCGATCGATCGGCCGGGGGAATGACTCCCAACCGCTCCAGATCGCGAACCTGTTGCACCGAGTACCCGGACTCCCTGGCGACATCGACGGTCCGGAGCGGCAATCGTTGCGAACCGCTCACCAGCTCACCCATCGACCAACCCCACATAAGCACTTGAAGGTGACGCTTGAACCATGAGTATCGAACAGATCATCGCGACCGTGCGAGGCTTCGCCGGCGCCCTCGTGATTGTCCCGGAGCCGGGCGGTAACTTCCCCGAGGTCGCTTGGGGAGATGCGTTCTTCTACTACGCCCCCGACGGTCAGATGCCTCGGAACGTCCAGCCCTACGGAACCATCGTCATCAAGGACTACCCCGACGACGCGGCTTCCGACCTGGATCCTCCGGGCCGCTGGCGCGTGAACATCCACGTCGACCGTGCGACGTTCCGGGAGCTCACAGGGGAGGAACCGCACAGCCTCACCCGACCCCGCGACCACACAGCCGCCGACAGTGTGATGCCGCACCCGGTATACGGAGCACTCAGCTGGATCTCCGTCGTCAATCCTGGCGACAGGACAACCGACACGGTCGTGCAACTTCTGGGCGGAGCCCACGACGCCGCCCGTGCCAGGTTCGCCCGGCGATACGAAGCGGGAAGGCCGGCGGAGAACGACTGACACGGTTCCAGATCAACCGGACTGAAAGCGGGCGTTGCCTGTTCAGTAACTGGCAGTGCGGTTGAAGCTGGTGATGTTGAGCTTGACGCCCTTCACGCTCTCGAGCGTCGTGGGGTACTCACCCTGGGCGGTCTGGCCGGGTTGCACGTCAGTGTCGAATTGGGAACCGTTCGCAAGTCGGACGCCGTTGGCGCCAACCGCCTCCCAGTCCCACGAGTAGTCGGACTTCTCGCTGCTGCTGTTCTTGATCGTCCAAACGACCCAGATATTGGTGAAACCGGCTACTGAGCGGTCGTCCAGCTGGAAGGCAACGAGGTCCGCTCGCTCACCCCCGGGTTCCTGCGCCTTCTCTCGCGGCGTCGTGTCGGTAGTGGTTTTACCGGGCGCAGGTGTAGTGCTCTCATCACTGGCCCCAGCGCGATCACCAGCACAACCACGACGATGACGATCACCGCGGCCAGGGGCGCCGGCGCACCCCCAGAGACAGGCACGACCCCGCCGTTTCTTCTGCGGCGCCCCAGCAGGAGACGCCCACTCCCCAGGAGGGGGACCGCCATCTCCCCGGCTACCCCACCGAGGACCGTTCGCCGGCGGTCCGCCAGGAGGCTGCTCGCTTGCCGGCATGTCTGCCTCCTCCGTAGCGGATATCGCCACGTTAGGAAGCCAGGGAGCACCCCGCGAACCGGAGAGCAGCCACTCAGGCGACAGCCGTCGTGTACGAGCCCCTCGCGAGATGTCAGCCCTCAGACCCACTCCACCTCGGAGTGCACAGTCGAAGAGCCTCCAGGCTGCGGCGGGAGCGTCCGCTGCGTCTCCCGCACGATCCTCTGCCGCCCATGCCGAGCACCAAGCACCCTCAGGACAGCAGCCACCTCTTCCTCGCTACCGTCCCCGATGGCCCCTACGACGCGCCGCAACCCCTCACGCACGTCAGTGAGCGTGTCCGCTGTTCACGGCGCCCTTGACCGCCAAGGGCGGCAACTTCTTCCCGCTGTTACTTACTTGTGGCCAAGTGTCCACCTGCGGACACACCACCCCACGAAGAGCGGGCTTCCTGCCCTTCGAAACGTGGCCGTCGGTCTACCCGCGGCCGGGGACCTGTCGGTGGCGTCCGCTTGGATGTGCTGCATGACTGTTCACGATGTCGCCCGTGTGCTGCCCACTGTCCCTGCCCTGCGAAATCTCTGCCGCTCCATTGCAATGGTGGAGGCCGTCCTGAACCCCGTTGGCGAGCGGTTCTACTCGTTCAACTCAACGTGGTCACAGACCGAGGAGCTCGCTTCGATGAGGAACGGGTCAGGTGACGAGTTCGACATCGTCTTCTCGCCCGCCGGCGCATACGTACGGGGCTTCGATCACGAGTCACCGTTCAGTCCGTACCATCACGACGACGTACCCCGGACATGGCCCGGAGTGGTGGACTCCGTGCCCTCGATCTTCCAGCGCTACGTCCACGAACCTGCCTTCACAGACGAGAACGGCACCGCTGTAGTGACAGCGTGCCTGTGGCGCGAGGCCGAGGCTGACCACTGGCAGGCCGGACCGGTCGACTTCCCCGACGGACATCCCGACCCCGACGGCTCCACATGGCTGTTCGAGCTACTCGTCGACCCGACACCAGAGGCATTTCAAGCATTCGGCGAGGACTACTACGAGACCACCATCGCCATCGACGCCGTGCGCCACGTCTACGACCTGCGTCCCCTCGACCTGGCACTGATCGCCAGTCTCAACCCCACGGCATCCGTCGAGGACGTCGCGCAGGAGGCTGCAGCGATCGGATACCCGCTCGTGCGAGAGCTCTCGCTCACGACCGACTGATTCTCCGCGCGGATATCGCCACGCTAGGTGTTGCGGGACATGACGTTGGTGACACAGGCCGATGTCAGTGAAACCAAGATGCTTCGACGGGCATCGGTCAGGTAGCGTGCGGGCCATGTCGAGTCCTGAGTCAGACAAGGTGGGGGCTTTCTGTCACGCCGTCAGCCCCCTGAACCACTGAGCTCGTAGCCCTGTCGTCGCGCCGCATTCTGCGGCCGGGCGAGTGTGCCCTTGGGGCTGGCCGCGGTGACGAGATGACCTTCTCGTGCTTCTCCTCACCTCGGAGCCACTCGATGCCTCTCCCGCTGTACCTGCTTGCCATGGCGGTTTTCGCCATGGGCACCTCGGAGTTCATGCTCGCCGGCCTCTTGCCGGACATCGCCTCAGACCTCGACGTCACCGTCGGGACAGCCGGAACGCTCACCTCGGCCTTCGCGGTCGGCATGATCGTCGGCGCCCCGCTTGTGGCCGCGCTTGCCCGCAACTGGCCCAGGCGCGCCAGCCTTCTCGGGTTCGTCCTCGTTTTCGCGGCAGCTCATGCCGTGGGCGCCATGACCACGAGCTTCCCGGTCCTGTTCGCCACCCGGATCGTCGCCGCGCTTGCGAACGCAGGGTTCCTTGCCGTCGCTCTGACGGCTGCGGCCACGCTGGTTCCACCCGACAGGAAAGGACGTGCGCTGGCCGTGCTGCTGTCAGGCACGACGGTGGCCACGATCGCCGGTGTCCCTGGCGGCTCGGTGCTCGGCGCGTTGCTCGGCTGGCGGGCCACATTCTGGGCTGTCGCCGCTCTCTGCCTGCCGGCAGCTCTCGGCATCCTGAAGGGAATCCCAGCAGGACGTGATGAGGATGAGGCGACTGGCAGGCCAGCGTTGCGAGCGGAGCTGGCCCAGCTCACACGGCAGCGGTTGATTCTGGTGATGCTGCTCGGCGCGCTGGTGAACGCGGCAACTTTCGGAAGCCTCACCTTCCTCGCCCCCGTGGTGACCGACAGCGCCGGGCTGGGCGAGTTGTGGATCTCTGTCGCTCTGGTGCTCTTCGGCGCGGGTTCCTTCGTGGGCGTCACCGTCGCTGGCCGGTTGTCCGACCGGCGTCCCGGTCCGGTCATCGCGGTCGGCGGCCCGCTGCTGCTCATCGGCTGGCCGACCCTCGCGATGCTGGCCAACGAGCCGGTCGCCCTGTTCATCCTCGTATTCGTGCAGGGCGCACTGTCGTTCGCGCTGGGCAGCACGCTGATTACGCAGGTCCTCTACGAGGCCGCGGAAGCCCCCACCATGGCCGGCTCGTATGCGACCGCGGCGCTCAACGTGGGCGCCGCCGTCGGCCCCGTCATCGCTGCGGCCACCCTCAGCACCGAAGCCGGGGACCTCGGGCCTCTCTGGGCAAGCGGACTCCTCGTTGCGGTCGCGCTGCTCATCGCGTTCCCCCTCCTCACCGCCCTCACGGCCGGCCGGAGCACCGAGGTGCTCCGGTGACACACGCGAACGCCCCCTTGAACATCGAGGGACGCCGAAGGCTCGTGGAGCGCTGCCGCACCCGTCCGATCGCGCACGTCGCCGCCGAGGCCGGTGTCTCCCGCGCCTGCCTGTCCAAGTGGAAGAACCGGTACGACACGCACGGCGAACTCGGGCTGCAGGACCGCCCAAGCGTCCCGCGATCCTCACCGACCCAGACCCCACCCGATGTCGTCGAACGCATCGAGCAGCTGCGGCGGGACAACAAGTGGTCCGCCCGCCGGATCACCCTCGAACTCGCAGGTCAGGGAGTGCGGATCAGCGAACGCACCGTAGGCCGGTGGCTGGCGCGCCTGGGCATCAACCACCGCCGGTTCCTCGACCCCGACGGCTCGGCCAACAGGCGCCCGTGGAAACGGATCGTGGCCCGCTACCCGGGCCACATGGTCCACCTGGACGTCAAGAAGGTCGGACGGATCCCTGACGGCGGCGGGTGGCGGGCCCACGGACGGGGCTCCTCGCAGGCCAGGGCCGCACAGCGCGCGAAGACCGCTGGCGCCAAGAGCGGGTACGTCTACCTGCACTCTGCCGTCGACGGATTCTCCCGCTTGGCCTACACCGAGCCCCTTCCCGACGAGAAGGCCGCCACCACCGTGGCGTTCCTCAGCCGCGCCCGCGCGTTCTCCGCGGCCCACGGCATTCACCGGGTCGTGCGCGTGGTCACCGACAACGGCGCAAACTACCGCGCCGCAGTCTTCGTTCGCTCCCTGATCTCGTGGGCCTCCCGCCACCAGCGGATCAAGCCCTACACGCCCCGGCACAACGGCAAGGTCGAGCGCTACCAGCGCATCCTTGCCGAAGAACTCCTCTACGCCAGGCAGTGGACCTCTGAAGCAGAACGAGCTCGGGCGATCGCGGTCTGGAACGTCCACTACAACTACCACCGGCCTCACACCGCCGCCGGTAACCGTCCTCCAGCCTCACGCCTCCACGCGAGCGTCACCAACGTCATGGCCAGCAACAGCTAGGAAGCCAGACCCCACCCCGCTAATCAAGAGCAGCCACTCACGACGGCCAGCCTCGTATGGCCCCCTCTTGGGCCCGTCAGCCCCTCAGACCCACTCCACCTCAGGAGTGGACAGTGGAAGCGCCCCCAGGCGACGGCAGAGGCGTTCTCGGCACCTCCCGCACGATCCCCCGCCGCTCACTCCGAGCGCCAAGCACCCTCAGGACAACAGCCACCTCTTCCTCGCTACCGTCCCCGATGGCCCCTACGACGCGCCGCAACCTCTCACGCACGTCAGTGAGCGTGTCCGCCGTCCGCAGCACCCTTGACCGTCAGCGGCAGCAGCTTCTTCCCCGTCAGTCCGATTTGGATGGTCGTGTCCATGGCAGGCACGACGCCCACTCGAAACCGTTACGGGTGATCTCGAAGGCCAGGACGGCCTCCTGACGGGCTTTCGCACCTCAGCCACAGGCATACGTCATCCACAAGGACGACCGCTTGATCCACACCATCCGGCCCTGCTTCCACGCGGCGGGAAAAGATGCCGCCGCGGCTCAACGCCCATCGAAGCAAAGCTCACGCCATGTGCCGATCGGCTCGCCGCCAGCCGAGCAGATCACCAGGAGCGAGAGCTGAGCGCACACGTCCCCCTGCGAAAGCGGAAATCGTGAGCCCGGTCATGATCGTCCACACTCACCAACCTTGAACGCCGTCGAGGAATCACGCTCGACAGCGCGGGGATCAGCTCTGCGCTGATCAGAGAGGCACATGCGCGCGAAGGGGCCAAAGTGATTGCCGTGAGTTTCCTCACGTGCACGCACTGTGTACGGCCAGGTGCGGATTGGCATGGTCCTGGCAAGATCGCATGACTGCTTGATCACGGAGCCTGTGTGACCGCAGGCTGAGGGAGGAACTTGCTGTGCTGAGCACGCGAATGGCACGTGTTGTTGCCGTTCTGACGGTAGTGGTAGCGCTGATATCCACGGAGGCAACGCACGCAATCGCAGTGCCGATCCGACCCAAAGCCATAGAGGCGGCGGCGACCGCACAGACCGCCCAGGGCAAGCCGAAGCCCCTCACGCCCGAGAAGGCGATGACCGCCAAGCAGCGCGCGGCGCAGGTCCAGCGAGATGAACAGCTCGCGGTGGCGCGCCCTGCTCTACGACACAGCGAACCGGTGCAGAAGGCGCTGAGCAGTGCTACGGACGAGAGCCGTGACTCGGTTCTGACCGCTGAAGGCGAGCTCAAGCTCTCCACGGAGGCGGCTCCGGCTGCGGCCGCAGCCGACCCGGTCTTCGAGGGAGCCCTCTGGGGATCCACGTACATCGTCAACGACGAGTCCCAGCTGGATCCCGCCGGGGTGGCGACGGTGTTGAAGGCCAACGCACCGGTCAGTCCGCAGGTCTACCCGAACTACCGGCCGGGACGGACGACGTGGTACGTGGAAGCGGGCTGGACGGAGACGTCCAGCATCCCGCCGGTCATGCTGCGTATGCAGCTGTACCGGGCGTCGGACAACCAACTGGTGGCCACCCGGCTGACGAGCAGGGACACCGCCGCCAGCGCCGAGACCAGCAGTCTGTGCATGAGCTGGGTCGTGGGGAGCGCGCCGAAGACATGCGTCTGGTCACTTCGCGACGGGCTGCTCGTGGGGAAGGCGGGTACGGCCTACTACGCAAAGCTCTCCTACGCGACGGAGATGACCAACCACTTTTACCAGGTTCCGAATCAGACGAAGCCGACCTACCGCGAGTACTGGCTGCCGACCAAGTGGACCACGGCGGTCACTTCTCCCGCTGCCCCGGCCGTCTACACACCTGGCATCAATGAGGGCCTGTCAGGCCAGTGCACCTGCTGGTTCCAGACACTCATCGCAGACCCCGTGAACACGGCCACAGGCGCGGTCACAGAAACCGTCACCGACGCACTCGTGCCCGGCAAAGGCCTCCCTCTGACCCTTTCCCGGTCCCACTCGTCGGCCGCGACCGATACGGGCGGGCTGCTGGGCAAGGGATGGAAACTGCCATACGAATCCGGCTTGACCGTGGCCGCCAGTAGCGTGACCTTGGTCGAACCAGACGGCGCCAAGGTCGCATTCGCCAAACAGAGCGACGGTACGTTCACGGCGCCCAAGCCGGTTCGCTACGTGCTGACCCAGACGAGCAGTGGCTTCACGGTGACCAATGCCGATCACACGAGCCGCGTCTTCAACTCCTCGGGCCGGTTGACCGGTTGGCTCGACGGCGCCGGGCAAGGGTTGGCGCTCAGCTATTCCGACGCCAGGCTTACGAAGATCACTGATGCCGCCGGTCGGGACACGTCATTTGATGTCGATGCGACAACGGGCCGACTCAACTCCGTGACGCTTTCTGACGGCCGCAAGGTGGCGTATGGCTACGAGGCCGGACAGTTGGCGACAGTTACTGGCACCGACGATGGCGTCACCCGGTACACGTACACCGGCGGGCGGCTAGCCACGGTTGTCGACCCCAGAGGCAACACCGTCACCCAGAACACCTACGACGAGACCACGGGGCGCATCCTCCGCCAGATCGATGCCAACGGCGGCACGTTCAGCTTCGCCTGGAAACCCGCCGCGGACGCACCGGCCGGCTCAGGCGAGTCGAATGTGACCGACGCGGCGGGAGGCATCTGGACGGACATCTACGAGGCCGGCGTCCTCATGCGCAGCTACCGTCCGGAGGGCGGCGGTACCGACCGGACCTACGACCAGAACCTCAACCCCACGACGGAGTACGACTCCAACTCCAACAAGTTCTCGCGGACGTTCGACGCCCGGGGCAATATCGCCTCCCAGGTGGCGGGCGGGGTGACGGAGAAGTTCGTCTTCGACACCTCCGACCGCATCAAGTCCGTGACGAACGGCCGTGGTTACAGCACGTCGTATGAGTACGACGGCAGCGGCGACCGAGTAAAGGCCATCACGGGTCCGGCAGGCGCCACGGCGTACACCCACACAGTCGGCGGACAGGTAGAGACGGAGACCGCGCCAGGTGGTGGCGTTACCCGCTACAGCTACACCGGCGCAGGGCTCGTGGATTCGGTAACCACACCGGAAGGCAGCAAGACGACCTACGCGTATGACGCCGCCCACCGGTTGAAAACCGAGACGGATCCGCGGGGAAACGTGGAGGGGGCCAACCCCGCCGAGTACACCACGAGCTACGAGTACGACGCCCAAGGGCGCCTGTGGAAGGTCACAGATCCGGAGCGCCAGACCACCGCATACGGCTACGACGCCAACGGCAACGTGAAGACTGTCACCGACGCTCTGGGCCAGGTCACCGCGTACGAGTACAACAAGTCGAACCAGCCGACCAAGGTCACCGGCCCTGACGGCAAGTACACCACCACGGAGTACGACGCCCGAGGCAACCAGACGGCTGCCGTGGACGAAACCGGTGGCCGGACAACCTACGGCTACGACGGTGCCGGCCGCCTCTCATCGATGACGACGCCGCGTGGCAACGTCGCCGGTGCCGATGCGGCGAAGTACACCACCACGTACGGATACGACGACAACGGCAACCTCATCAAGACCGTCGACCCGACAGGCGCCGCGACCAGCACCACGTACGACGCCTTCGACCGGCCCCTCAAGCTCACCGACCCACTGGGTCGCGCCACGACCACCGCCTACGACGCCAACGGCAACGTCGCCCAGGTCACCGACCCGCTGAGCAAGGTCACCAAGTACACCTACACAACCGCCGACCTGCTCCTGACGGAGACCGACCCGCTGGGCAAGGTCACGACCTACGGGTACAACACTGCGGGCAACCGCACCTCGGTAACCACACCGCTCGGCTACAAGACGACGTACGCCTACGACGGCGACGGCCGTCAAGTGAAGATGGTCAGCGCCCGCGGCAATGTCTCCGGTGCCGACCCGGCGAAGTACACCTGGACCACCGGCTACGACGCCGCTGGCAACCCGAACAGCCTGACGGACCCCTTGGGTGATGTTGCGAAGAGGGCCTACGACGCGCTCGGCAATGTCACCTCCGAAACCGACCCGGCGCAGCGCACTGTCGCCTACGACTACGACGCCCTCGGCCAACTCGCCTCGGTGACCGCGCCTGACGGCGGCAAGACCTCCTACGGATACGACCCGTCCGGCAACCTCACCCGGCGCACGGACCCCAACGAGCACGTCACCGACTACGGCTACGACGCCGCCCAGCAGCTGACTTCGGTCACCGACCCGCTCGGCCGCAAGACCTCATACGCCTACGACGCTGACGGAAACCGCACCAAGGAGACCACGCCCCGGGGGTCCACCAGCCAGACCTGGGACGCCCGAGGCCTGCTGACCAAGGTCGACTACTCCGACTCCACGCCGGACGTCACCTACCAGTACGACGCGGCCGGGCAGCTGACGCTGCGCAACAACGGCGTCCTCTCCGAGGACTTCGTCTACAACAGCGCCGGACAGCTCACCAAGACCCGCGGCTTTTCCTACACGTACGACGCCGCCGGCCAGATGCTCACCCGCAAGTACGCCGACGGCAACACCATCACCAACACCTACGACGCCGACGGCCGCACCGCCACCATGGTCGCCGACTCCACCGCCACCAACTACGCCTACAACCCCGAGGGAAACCTCACTCGCACCACACTCCCCAACACCCTCATCGAGGACCGTGCCTACGACACTGCTGGCCGATTGACGTCCGTCGCCTCCACGAAGGCCGGAGCGGTGATCACCAAGACCGCCCTCACCCTGTCGGCTGCCGGGCAGCCCACCCGCATCGACACCACTCGCACCGGAGTGGCCGCAGGCGGCTACGACCTCACTTACGACAATGCCGGGCGCATCACCGCCGGCTGCTTCCCCCAACAGGCGGTCAGCGGCTGCGCTGACACTCGTACCACCACCTACAGCTACGACAAGACGGGTAACCGGCTCTCCGCGACGCTGGGCACGAGGAACACCAGCTACAGCTACGACGCAGCCGACCAACTCATATCGTCGACCACCGGCGCCACGACCACCGACTACGGCTACGACGGTGAGGGCAACCAGACCAAGGCCGGGGCCAACACCTACACCTACGACCTGGCCAGGCAGATGTCCGCCGCCAATGTCGGCGGTATTGCTTACGCCTACCAGCACGACGCCGAGGGCAACCTGGTCACCACCAGCCAGGCCGGCGCCCTGACCAAGCGCACCGAGTGGGACCCCAACGCCCCGCTGCCGGTCTTGGCCACCGAGTACGACGGCGCCGGGGCGGTCCAGCAGTCCTACCGTTATGACCCGCTCGGCCAGGTCGCCTCCGCCAAGACCGGCGCCGGCAAGGTGTTCACCTATACCCACGACGCCTTGGGCTCGCCCCTCGACGTCACCGGCAGCACCGGCACGGTCCACCAGCGATGGACCTACGATCCCTTCGGCACCCGGGTCCGCAGCACCCTAGCCACCGGCGCCCCGGACTCCGCCCCCTCCTACGCAGGCGCCTACTTCGACACGACGACCAGCTACCTCGACCTGCGGGCCCGCCAGTACGACACGGCCACGGGCCGCTTCACCCGCCCCGACCCGCTCACCCCCGACACGGACACGCCCTACACGCAGCCGTACGCCTACGTGGAGAACATGCCCACCAGCCGCGTCGATCCGAGCGGCCTGTGCAGCGTCACCACGCAGATGAAGGACCTGTTCTCGGGCAACTGGGGCTGGAACAACAACTGCGCGAAGGAGGACCGCGAAACCGCAACGAAGCCCCCGGCGGTCCAGTCGGCGAAGAACCTCTCCGACAACGTGACCAAGGGAGCGATCGAGGCCGCGGGCCAGGCAGGCCTCGGCGTCGTCGACGGGCTGACCCTCGGCTTGTTCAGCTCCCTCAGCGGAGCCCAGATCACCTGCCCGCCGGCGTACAACGTCGGCCTGTACGGCAGTATGTTGCCGTTCCCGATCGGAGGCGGAGAGTGGGCGGCTGGTCGACTGGGGCTCGACGGCATCAAAAGGACCGTGGCCTCGGGCGAGATCTATGCCTTCAATGCACGTTTCGGAGGTGGGGTGCTGCTGCATGGTTCCCCGGAGAGCACGGCCATCAATGCCAGTCGCTACCATAGTCTTTGGGAGAAGGCAGCCGTCTACATCCGCGACATTGCTGGCTCGCACATGTTCGACAACGGCAACAAGCGCACCGCGCAAGCGGTGGTAGAGGAATTGCTGGATCGAAACGTGATTATTCCGGGACCATCATCAGGTGAGATCCGCAGAGTCATCAGCAGCGTCGCCACGGGCGGGCTGTCCAGTGTGGAAGAGATAGCGAGGGCTCTCCGTGGATTCTGACCCCGAATCCGAGATGCGCCTTCTCGGCGTGCTCGCTTCCCTGGGGCGCCGCGGTCTCGTCGCCATGATGAAGGTAGACGGTGAGCGACGCGAGCCTGATGCCCAAAAATGGACGTTCGTGGTAACTGGTAGCTTCCTGAACGCTGCTCCGATTCGCGTTGACGCCGCGTCTCCAGAAGCCTGCATGGAGGAAGCTCTGCGGATTCTGCGGGAACGAGGTATAGAACTCAGCTGACGTGTCCCGCTTCCTGCGGGATGGTGCAGGGCCCGCCCGGTGCTACGAAGCTGATCACAGGGGAACATCAGAGAGCGGTGGCAGCCGCCGAAGCCGGTGGCTGCCACCGTTGGTTTGAGGGCAGATCACGAGAAGTCGGCAGAGAAGTGGAGAGCGAGTTCTGGATCCCCAAGAGCCCGAGGAGTATCGCGAACCTACGCGAGGGTAGTCGGGCCTGTCCTACTTGTCGGTGAAGTTCACATCGGCCTTCGCGCGAGAGGGGTCTGAAAGGCCCGTCAGCGGGCTGGTCTTGCTAGGCGACGCACGAGAAGCGTGGCCATGGAAAGCTATTTGGCATTCTCTGAACAGACGCGCAGGTCCTCGTAGTTCTTTGACTGCCGGCGACACCGTCCCAGCCAGGCGAATGTCCTCCAGCGCCCAAGCACCCGGTCAGGTAACGGGAGCGGTGACCGCAGCACACAAGACTCCGTGCCGTTGACTGAGGTGTTCAACGTCTCAACTCATTCGCGCAGGAGCCTTGTTGGTTGCCTACCCTGCCGCACTCGACCTGCCTTACGCCCTGGTCCAGTGGGTCACCATGCTCATCATCACCCGGGAGGGTGACCGCGCTGCAAGCTCCCGCCGCACCAGCGCGCCCTGGTCGGCCTGGTGTACCTGCGGCGGCACGACACCCGCGCGCAGCTCGCGGCCGGCTTCGGTGTCTCCGTCGGTACCGCCCACGCCTGCACGGCAGCCGTCATCGCCTTGCTCGCCGACCGCGCGCCCAGACTTCTTCGTTCCCTGCGCGAAGCCGACCCCGACTACATCCTGCTGGACGGCACTCTCGCGGGGTGCGACCGGGTCGGCGGCAGCCGGGCCGACTTCTCCCACAAACAGCGTCGGCACGGGGTGAACGTGCAGGTGGTGACCGACCCGACGGGTCGGCTGCTGTGGATCTCGCCTGTCCTGCCCGGTTGTGCTCACGACCTGACCGCGAGCCGGGACCCATTGGATCATCCGGATCTGTGAACGCCAGGGCGTCCCGGTCCTCGCAGACCGCACCTACCTGGGGGCCAGCCCGCGGGTGATTACACCCCTCAGACGCCTGCCAGGCCGCGACCTCACACCCACCCAGCAGACCGTCAACCGCGCGCTGTCCGCGGCGCTGGCACCTGTCGAGCGCGGCGTCGCACGACTGAAGTCCTGGCTGCCTCCTCCGCAGCGGACTACGCCACGCTAGGAAACCAGAGCCCACCCCGCGAGTCGGGAGGAGCCACTCACTCAGGCAACGGCCGAACCCGTACGGTCCGCTCCCGGGCTGTCAGCCCCTCAGACCCACTCCACCTCAGAGTGGACACTAGAAGAGTGTCCAGACAGCGGCTGAGGCGTTCTCGGCACCTCCCGCACGATCCCCCGCCGCTCACTCCGAGCGCCAAGCACCCTCAGGACAACAGCCACCTCTTCCTCGCTACCGTCCCCGATGGCCCCTACGACGCGCCGCAACCCCTCACGCACGTCAGTGAGCGTGTCCGCCGCTCGCAGCGCCCTTGACCGTCAGCGGCAGCAGCTTCTTCCCCGTCGGTCCGATCTGAATTGTCGTGTCCATGGCAGGGCACACCCCGCAGTCGAAGCAAGGCGTCCACCGGCAGTCCTCGACCTCTGTCTCGTCGAGGGAGTCCTGCCAGTCCTCCCAGAGCCAGTCCTTGTCGAGGCCGGAGTCGAGGTGGTCCCAGGGGAGGACTTCCTCGTAGGTGCGCTCGCGGGTGGTGTACCAGTCGATGTCCACGCCGAAGGCGGGGAGGGTCTTCTCGGCGCAGGCCATCCAGCGGTCGTAGGAGAAGTGCTCGCGCCAGCCGTCGAAGCGGCCGCCGTCCTCGTAGACCGCGCGGATCACGGCGCCGATACGGCGGTCGCCGCGGGAGAGCAGGCCCTCGACGATGCCGGGCTTGCCGTCGTGGTAGCGGAAGCCGATGGAGCGGCCGTACTTCTTGTCGCCGCGGATCTTGTCGCGGAGCTTGGTGAGGCGGGCGTCCGTCTCCGCGGCGGAGAGCTGCGGGGCCCACTGGAACGGGGTGTGGGGCTTCGGGACGAAGCCGCCGATGGACACCGTGCAGCGGATGTCGTTCTGGCCGGAGACCTTGCGGCCCTCGGCGATGACGTTCATCGCCATGTCGGCGATCTGCAGGACGTCCTCGTCGGTCTCCGTCGGCAGGCCGCACATGAAGTACAGCTTCACCTGGCGCCAGCCGTTGCCGTAGGCGGTCGACACCGTCCGGATCAGGTCCTCTTCCGAGACCATCTTGTTGATGACCTTGCGCATGCGCTCCGAGCCGCCCTCGGGGGCGAAGGTCAGGCCCGAGCGGCGGCCGTTGCGCGTCAGCTCGTTCGCCAGGTCCACATTGAAGGCGTCCACGCGGGTGGAGGGGAGCGAGAGGCCGATCTTGTCCTCCTCGTACCGGTCCGCCAGGCCCTTCGCGATGTCGGCGATCTCCGAGTGGTCCGCGGAGGAGAGCGAGAGGAGGCCCACCTCCTCGAAGCCCGTTGCCTTCAGGCCCTTCTCCACCATGTCGCCGATGCCCGTGATCGAGCGCTCGCGCACCGGGCGGGTGATCATGCCCGCCTGGCAGAACCGGCAGCCACGCGTGCAGCCGCGGAAGATCTCCACCGACATGCGCTCGTGGACCGTCTCCGCGAGCGGGACGAGGGGCTGCTTGGGGTAGGGCCACTCGTCGAGGTCCATGACCGTGTGCTTGCTGATCCGCCACGGGACGCCCGACTTGTTCGGTACGACGCGCGCGATCCGTCCGTCGGCGAGGTACTCGACGTCGTAGAACGCCGGGATGTACACCGATCCCGTCTTGGCGAGGCGGAACAGCACCTCCTCGCGGCCGCCGGGCCTGCCCTCCGCCTTCCAGGCGCGGATGATGTCCGTCATGTCGAGCACGGCCTGCTCGCCGTCGCCGATGATCACCGCGTCGATGAAGTCGGCGATCGGCTCGGGATTGAAGGCCGCGTGGCCGCCGGCGAGGACGATCGGGTCGTCGAGCGTGCGGTCCTTCGACTCCAGCGGGATGCCGGCCAGGTCCAGCGCCGTCAGCATGTTCGTGTAGCCCAGCTCCGTGGAGAAGGACAGGCCGAAGACGTCGAAGGCCTTCACCGGCCGGTGGCTGTCCACCGTGAACTGCGGGACCTTGTGCTCCCGCATCAGCTCCTCGAGGTCCGGCCACACGCTGTAGGTGCGCTCGGCGAGCACGCCCTCGCGCTCGTTCAGTACCTCGTAGAGGATCATGACGCCCTGGTTGGGCAGCCCCACCTCGTACGCGTCGGGGTACATGAGCGCCCAGCGGACGTCGCAGGCGTCCCAGGGCTTGACCGTGGAGTTGAGTTCTCCGCCGACGTACTGGATCGGCTTCTGCACATGCGGGAGCAGAGCTTCGAGCTGCGGGAAGACCGATTCGGCTGGCATCTGGCGAACCTTCGTGAGCTGAGGGGGCGGACAGGGCGAGCTGACAGGGTGAGTCACACGGGTGACCATCCAGCCTAACGCGGCCCGAGGGACCCCTCGCACCGCCGTTCCACCACCCTGACCCCCACCGTGCGGACCGCCCGTCGATCCACCGCCCTGTCCCCCGTGCGGAGCGCCCGCCAATCCACCACCCTGTCCCCCGTGCGGACCGCCCGCCAATCCACCACCCTGCTCCCCACCGTGCGGACCGCCCGCCGATCCACCGTCCTGTCCCCCTTGCGGACCGCCTCCCGATCCAGCGCCCGACCGCACCCGCGTACGTGATCAGACCGCGGCCCGTTCCCCGATCTTCGCCCAGGCCTCCGGCAGCGCCGCCTCGGCCTCAGCCGCCCGCAGCTCCTCCCTCCCGTACAGCACCCCGTACGTGAAGGCGCTCTCGCCGGCCGCGTACGCCTCGGCTCCCAGTTCGAGAAGCGCCTCGCGGGCCATCACGCTGTCCTGGTGGTCGCCGAGCAGGCTCTGCAGGGACTTCATCGACTTGACCAGGTCGGCGGCCGGTTTGCCCAGGGCGGGGGCGGCGGCCTCGGCCGCGTACCGCGTGCGCTTGGCCTTCTTGCGGGCCTCGTGCATCGCGAAGTCGCGGTCGGCGCCGGAAGGGCGGTCGAGGGCCTCCGCGATCAGGTCGGAGACCTTCTTGAAGTCCTTGCGTACGGCCTTCGCGAGCACCGTCGACGGATCGCCCTCCGCCGCTTTGAGCAGCGGCGGATCCGCGACGAGCGCGTCGAGCGCGATCAGCAGGTCGAGGTAGCGCTTGCCGTCCAGTACGTCGATCAGCCGCTGCCGGGAGCCACCGCGGCGGGCATCCGACCAGGTGTTCAGACGGGCCGGGACGGGCCCGGAGACAAGGTTGCGCGGCAGCTCGTCGAGGGCCTGCGTCAGCCGCTCGGTGAGCACCTCCTGGTCGCGGTCGACGCCCAACTCGCCTGCCAGCCACTTCAGTTCGTCGCCGATCGGGTCGGTGACGGCGCGGTCGAGGATCTTGCCGTACGAGCGGAACGTGCTGCGCATCCGGCGGGTGGCGACCCGCATGCTGTGCACGGAGTCGTGGAGGTCGCGCCGGACGGCCGGGTCCAGCTCGATGATCGCGTCGCGCTGGGCGCAGACGTAGGCGAGGACGTGGTCGCCCGCGCTGACGGGCTCCTTCTCGGCGGCGGGTGCCCCGGGCTTCTTCTTGCCCTTGGCCTTCGGCGCGGTCTCCCCCAGCGCCTTCGCCAGCTTGGAGGCCGACGAGGAGCGGGCCAGGCCGGCCTTGCGGAGCTTCTTCTCGACCTTGTCGAGGAAGGCGGGGTCGCCGTCGTCCGCGAGCTCCACCTCGATCTCGGTCCACTCGGCGGTGCCCTTGCCGCCGCTGAGCCGCTCGGCGCGCACCCGGTCGAGGCTGACCTCGGCGAGCAGGGTTCCGGAGTCGTCGACGAGGTGGCGGATGTCGCGGGCCGAGCGCAGCCGTACGAGGGGGACGAGCTCGGCGTCGCGCACCCGGGAGCGGACGAGGCCGGTCAGCTCGTGGGGCAGGTCGTCGGAGAGCGGAGCCTGGATCTCGTCGCGTACGCCTTCGGAGACGGGGAGTTTGAGGTGCCAGCCGGCGTCGTCGCCACCGGTGCGGCGGCGCAGCGTGAGGGAGGCGGCCGCGAGCCGTTGGTCGGCCGTGTCGTAATAGGTGGCGTCGAGTTCGGCGACGCCCTTGTCGATGACGGATGCGACCCCCGCGACGCCCGTCAGTTCCGGCAGACCCGCGTCACCCTTGGCCGCGGGACCTTCGTATTTCCGCTCGATCTCGCGCTTTGTGTCCGCCATAGACCGAATCTAGACGCGATCGCGGCCCAGGGGCATCCCCCTTGTATGCGGAGTTGTTATCTGAGCCACATTTGCCGTTGTTTCCGGTGTCGCCTCGCGTTCCCGGAGGCGACACCGGAACGTCACCTACGCCGACATCGGTCGCTGCACCCTGATCGACTGCAACAGCCCCACAGCTACCCACACGGCGAACATGGATGAGCCGCCGTACGACACAAAGGGCAGTGGGAGCCCCGCGACCGGCATGATGCCGAGGGTCATGCCGATGTTCTCGAAGGACTGGAAGGCGAACCAGGCGATGATGCCGGCGGCGACGATCGTGCCGTACAGCTCGGTCGTCTCGCGGGCGATTCGGCAGGCGCGCCACAGGATGACGCCGAGGAGCACCAGGATCAGTCCGGCGCCCACGAAGCCGAGTTCCTCGCCCGCGACGGTGAAGACGAAGTCCGTCTGCTGTTCGGGGACGAACTGGCCGGTGGTCTGCGAGCCCTTGCCGAGGCCGGTGCCGAAGAGGCCGCCGGAACCGATGGCGATACGCGCCTGGTTGGTGTTGTAGCCGACGCCTGCCGGGTCGAGCTCGGGGTTGGCGAAGGCGGCGAAGCGGTTGATCTGGTACTCGTCGAGGATCTTGAGCTGCCAGACCGCGATCGCCCCGAGCGCGCCCGCGCCGAGCAGCCCGAACACCCAGCGGTTGGAGGCGCCGGAGGCGAGCAGCACGCCAAGGACGATGATGACCATGACCATGACCGAGCCCAGGTCGGGCATCAGCATGACGACCATCATCGGCACGGTGGCCAGGCCGAGCGCCTGGAGGACCGTGCGGTGGTCGGGGTAGGGCTTGTCGCCCGCGTCGACCCGGGCGGCGAGCAGCATCGCCATACCCAGGATGATCGTGATCTTCACGAACTCCGAGGGCTGGAGCGAGAAGCCGCCGCCGAGCACGATCCACGCGTGGGCGCCGTTGACCGTGGCGCCCAGCGGGGTCAGCACCGCGAGGATCAGGGCGACCGAGAGGCCGTACAGGATCGGGACGGCCGTGCGCAGGGTGCGGTGGCCGAGCCAGACCGTGCCGACCATCAGGCCGAAGCCGATGCCGGTGTTCATGAGGTGGCGGATGAGGAAGTAGTACGGGTCGCCCTGGTTGATCTCGGTGCGGTTGCGGGTCGCCGAGTAGACGAGGGCTGAGCCGATGACCGAGAGCGCGAGGGCCGAAAAGAGTATCGGCCAGTCGAGCCGGCGGGCCAGCGAGTCGCGCGCGAACAGCCGCGAGAGGCTGCCGCGTTCGGGTCCGTACCCGGAGACGGAGAAGTTGTTCGCGCCGGTCATGTGAGCAGTCTCCGATTCCCGGTCGTCCTGCGCCTGCCACACCCGCGGCCTCGGGCTCTGCGCCGTCGGGTGTCACGGTTCTCCGCCGACGGCGTGGAGACCGTCGCGCCCGGGAGCTGTCCGTCGATCCCGCCGAGCGCCTCGGTCTCGCTCGCCTGCTCCTTCTTCGGGTCGTACTTCTCGATCTTCGGGGCGTCGATCGAACCGTCGGTCTGGATCTTCGGCAGGCTCTTCTGCGGGGTGGGCAGCAGCGCCTTCTTGCTGTCGATCTTGCCGTCCTCGGAGACGCCGTAGAGCGCGTTGTAGATGTTGCGCACGGCGGGGCCCGAGGCGCCGGAACCCGTACCACCCTGGGAGATGGTCATGACGACCGTGTAGTCCTTGGTGTACGTGGCGAACCACGAGGTCGTCTGCTTGCCGTAGACCTCGGCCGTACCCGTCTTGGCGTGCATCGCGATCTCGTCCTGCGGCCAGCCGCCGAAGCGCCAGGCGGCCGTACCGCGGGTCGCGACTCCCGCGAGGGCTTCGTCTATTTCGTCGCGCGTCTTCGAGGTCATCGGCAGCTTGCCGTTCGCCTTCGGCTCGATCTCCTCGACGCTCTTGCCGTCGGCGCTGACGATGGCCTTGCCGACGGTGGGCTCGTACAGCGTGCCGCCGTTGGAGATCGCTCCGTAGATCGCGGCCATCTGGATCGGGGTGACGAGGGTGTCGCCCTGGCCGATGGAGTAGTTGACGGAGTCACCGGCGCGCATCTTGTTGCCTTCGAGGCAGTTCTCGTACGCGATCTGCTCGGCGTACGTGCCGCCCTTCTTGCCGTACTTGCACCAGGAGTCCTTGTTGGCCTCCCAGTAGCTTTCCTTCCACTGACGGTCGGGGATGCGCCCGGTGACCTCGTTCGGGAGGTCGATGCCGGTCTCCGCGCCGAGGCCGAACTGGTGGGCCGTCTTGTAGAACCAGTCGTTTGGGTTCTTCTTCGGGTCGATGCCGCCGTCCTTCTTCCACTCCTCGTGCGAGAGGCGGTAGAAGACGGTGTCGCAGGAGACCTCCAGGGCCTGGCCGAGGCTGATCGGTCCGTAGCCCTTGGACTCGAAGTTCTTGAAGGTCTGGCCGCCGATGGAGTACGAACTGGAGCACTCGTAGGGGCCGTTGAAGGAGTAGCCGGCGTTTATGGCGGCGGCCGTGGGGACGACCTTGAAGATCGAGCCGGGGGCCGACTGGCCCTGGATCGCGCGGTTGAGCAGCGGATAGTTGGAGTTCTTGCCGGTGAGCTGGGCGTAGTCCTTGCCGGAGATGCCGCCGACCCAGGCGTTCGGGTCGTACGTCGGGTTGGACGCCATGGCGACGACACGGCCGGTCTTGGCCTCCATCACCACGACGGCCCCGGAGTCCGCCTTGTAGTTCTCGCCGGTGTTCTTGTCGAACTGGGTACGGGCGACCTTCATCGCCTCGTTGAGCTCGTACTCGGCGACGCTCTGCACGCGGGCGTCGATGCTGGTGACGACGTTCGAACCGGGCTGGGCGGCGTCGCTCTCGGCCTGGCCGATGACACGGCCGAGGTTGTCGACCTCGTAGCGGGTGACGCCCGCCTTGCCGCGCAGCTCCTGGTCGTACTGGCGCTCGAGGCCCGAGCGGCCCACCTGGTCGGAGCGCAGATACGGCGAGTCGGTGTCCTCGGCCTTGGTGATCTCGTCGTCGGTGACGGGCGAGAGATAGCCGAGCACCTGGGCGGTGTTGGCCCCGCCGGGGGCTGCGTAGCGGCGTACGGCCTCGGGCTCGGCGCTGATGCCGGGGAAGTCCTCGGAGCGCTCGCGGATCTGCAGGGCCTGCCGGGCGGTGGCCTCGTCGGTGATGGGGATCGGCTGGTAGGGCGAGCCGTTCCAGCACGGCTGCGGCGTCTCGGCGTCGCAGAGGCGGACCTTCTCCATGACCTCCTGGGGCTTCATGCCCAGGACGCCGGCGAGCTTGGTGAGGACGGCCTCGCCGTCGTCCTTCATCTTCAGCAGGTCGGTGCGCGAGGCGGAGACCACGAGCCGGGTCTCGTTGTCGGCGATCGGCACCCCGCGGGCGTCGAGGATCGAGCCGCGTACGGCGGGAGAGACGACCTGCTGGACGTGGTTGCCGGAGGCCTCCTTGGCGTACTCGTCGCCGTTGCGGATCTGGAGATACCAGAGGCGTCCGCCGAGGGTGCCGAGGAGGGAGAGTACGAGAATCTGGATGACGACGAGTCGGATCTGGACCCTTGGGGTCCGACCGGTCTCGGGGATGTTGGTCACTGCTGCTGCCTCCCCCTCTCAGTGTGCGTACGAGTCATACGAGTACACGGTGAACCTGTGTGACCAGGCCATCGACCGGGCCACCAACTGATGTGCGCTCAAAGCCGCTTGACCCCCTTGATGCGTCCCGCCCGGGCGACCCGCGCCTTGGCGGCCTTCACTCTGAGTCCGCCGCGCTGGCTGCCGATGCGCAGCCCGGTGCCCGAGGACAGCCAGCCCGCGGCGACGTCGGCCGACTTGCCGCCCGAGTTGGTCTCGGCGAGCGGGTCGTTCTCGGCGCGTCTGGCCAGGGCCATCAGCCCCGGGACCACGAAGGGGGCGAGCAGCAGGTCGTACAGGGCGGCGCTGAACAGCAGGCCGGAGAGGCCCACATGGCGGGCGGAGGTGTCGCCGACGAGGGCGCCGACTCCGGCGTACAGCAGGGTGGATCCGATCGCGGCGGCGACGACCACGGCCATCGGTCCGGTCGCGGACTTGAGCTGGCCGTTGTCGGGCTTCACCAGCCCGGCCAGGTAGCCGATGATGCACAGCACGAGCGCGTAGCGGCCGGCCGCGTGGTCGGCGGGCGGGGCGAGGTCGGCGAGCAGGCCGGCGCCGAAGCCGACGAGGGCGCCGCCGACATGGCCGTAGACCATGGCGAGGGCCAGCACGGTCAGCAGCAGCAGGTCGGGGACGGCGCCCGGGAGGTGGAGCCGGGCGAGGACGCTCACCTGGATCACCAGGGCGACGATCACCAGGGTGGTGGAGAGCAGCATCCGGTTGAAACGCATGGGGATTCGGCTCCTACTGCAGCTGGCCGTCGACGGGCACGTCCGCCGAGGGGGTGACCGTCACGGTCACCGTCGGCGTGGGCGTTGGCTTGGGTTTCGGCGGCAGCACGGCGTCGCGCGGGTCCTTGTCGGGGGTCTGCACGACGACACCGACGATGTCGAGCTTCGTGAACGAGACGAACGGCTTGACGTACAGGGTGCGGGTCAGGTCGCCGCCGGACGGGTCGACGCGGGAGACGACACCGACGGGTACGCCGGGCACGAAGGGCTTGTCGGCCTGCGAGCCGAAGGTGACCAGCCGGTCACCCTTGTTGATCTTGGCCTTGCCGTTGAGCAGCTCTACGCGCAGCGGCTGGTCGCCCTGTCCGGAGGCGAAGCCGAGTTCGTCGGTGGCCTCCATGCGGGTGCCGACGGTGAAGTCGGGGTCGTTGGCGAGCAGCACGGTGGCGGTGTTCGGGCCGACCGTGGTGACGCGCCCGACCAGGCCGTCTCCGTTGAGGACGGTCATGTCGCGGGTGATGCCGTCGCCGGAGCCCACGTCGATCGTCACGGTCCAGGAGAAGCCCTGGGCCGCTCCTATGGCGATGACCTCGGCGCCCTTGATGCCGTACTGTCCGGCGCCCGCCGTCTTCAGCATCTTGTCGAACTGCGCGAGACGGCTGCTGTTGCGGTCGTCGCTGCCGAGCTTCGCCTTCAGCGCCGCGTTGTCCTGTTCGAGCTGGGCGATGCGGTCGTGCCGCTCTCCGGAGTCGCGGACCGCCGCGATCGCGTTGCCGACGGGGTCGACCGCGGACGCCACCCCGTTCTCGATCGGGCCGAAGACCGTGGCGGCGGCCCCCCGGGCACCGTCGACCGGTGAATCCTCGCCACCGCGGATGTCCACCGTGATCAAAGCGAACGCGATGGCGATCAGCAGCACCAGGAGCAGCCGGCTCTCTCGTGTGTCCCTCACGTGCGGCGGCCGTGCCTTCCTACGTCGGAATGGTTCAGGAAAAGAGTTCGGGATGGGTCGAGGTCGGTCAGGGTGGGCCGGGATGCGTCAACAGGGGCGCACCCCGAGCAGAAATGCCAAGGGTGTTGAGGATGTTATGAGGGAGCTTATTCCTGAATATCAACGATCCGCCGTACGAGAAGGGTGCATCTCGTACGGCGGAATCGAAGAGTTACCTCATCTGCGCGGCTGGGCGTCCAGAACCTGCTGGAGTGCCTCGAACTCCTCGACGCACTTGCCGGCGCCGAGCGCCACGCTGTCCAGCGGGTCCTCCGCGATATGGATCGGCATACCCGTCTCGCGACGCAGCCGCTCGTCGAGACCGCGCAGCAGGGCTCCGCCGCCGGTCAGAACGATTCCGCGGTCCATCACGTCACCGGAGAGCTCCGGCGGGCACTTGTCGAGTGTCGTCTTCACGGCGTCGATGATCGCGTTGACCGGTTCTTCGATGGCCTTGCGCACTTCGGCCGCGGAGATGACGACGGTCTTGGGCAGCCCGGACACGAGGTCCCGGCCACGGATTTCGGTGTGTTCGTCATTGTCGAGGTCGTACGCCGAACCGATCGTGATCTTGATCTGTTCGGCAGTCCGCTCACCGAGAAGGAGCGAGTACTCCTTCTTGATGTGCTGGATGATCGCGTTGTCCAGCTCGTCGCCCGCGACGCGGATGGACTGGGCGGTGACGATGCCGCCGAGCGAGATGACCGCGACCTCCGTGGTGCCGCCGCCGATGTCCACCACCATGTTGCCCGTGGCCTCATGGACCGGCAGGCCGGAACCGATGGCCGCGGCCATGGGCTCCTCGATGATGTGCACCTGGCGCGCCCCGGCCTGGGACGACGCCTCGATGACGGCACGGCGCTCGACGCCCGTGATGCCCGAGGGCACACAGACGACGACACGGGGGCGGGCGAGGTAGCGCCGCTTGTGGATCTTCAGAATGAAGTAGCGGAGCATACGCTCGGTGATCTCGAAGTCGGCGATGACGCCGTCCCGCAACGGACGCACGGCAACGATGTTGCCGGGGGTCCGCCCGATCATCTTCTTCGCTTCCGCGCCGACCGCGAGAATGCCACCGGTGTTGGTGTTGATCGCGACGACGGACGGCTCGTTGAGTACGATCCCGCGACCCCTGACGTACACCAGCGTGTTGGCGGTCCCGAGGTCGACAGCCATGTCACGGCCGATGAACGACATTGAGTTCCCCATCAGGATTCGTCTGGCCTTCCCAAGTGGAGCTTTGACGGCTTTTTAGGACGGCGAGTTGGGTGCAGTGACGTGAAGGCTTACATCGTAGACGCGCCTGCACGAACACTGCGCGAGGGTCTTCGCCATTGTCAGCAGATGTGACGCCGCCCCGCTCCTGGAGACGGGCCATCGGGGGGACGCGTTCCCCCGATCGGCACGCATATGCCACGGGACGGCCGTAAATACACGGCCGTCCCAGGTCAGACATCCGAGTGGAGCTGACGCTCCATCAGAAAGATTCTCGAAATACTTACGGCCCGGAGCTCAGGATACTGACGGCCCGAAGCTCCGGCCCCGCCACTCGTTCAGCCGCGGCCGGGGAAGAAGATCTTCCTCAGCCGCGGCCGGGAAAGAAGATCTTCAGCTCGCGCTCGGCGGACTCCTCGGAGTCGGAGGCGTGGATCAGGTTCTCGCGGACGATCACACCGAAGTCGCCGCGGATGGAGCCCGGCGCGGCGGCGATCGGGTCGGTGGGACCAGCCAGTGCGCGCACGCCCTCGATGACCCGCTCGCCTTCGACGACGAGCGCCACGACCGGCCCGGACGCCATGAACTCCACCAGCGGCTCGTAGAAGGGCTTGCCCTTGTGCTCGCCGTAGTGCTGCTCCAGCGTGTCCTGGTCCAGCGTCCGCAGCTCCAGCGCGGTGATCTGCCAGCCGGCCTTGCGCTCGATACGGCTGATGATCTCGCCGGTCAGGCCGCGACGGACGGCGTCGGGCTTGAGAAGGACGAGGGTGCGCTGGCTCACTTGATGGCTCCTTCGATCACATGGTGTGCGAGGAACCGAGGCTACAGGGCGTGTCTGGGTAGGTGTTACGCAACGTCAGGTGATACGGGGGCACGCCGCCACCACTACGCCGCGTGACCCCCCGGTTGCCCCTGCGCCGGGTCCTGCGCCTGCGCCGCGAACCGGGCCTTGGCCTCGTCGATCTGCCGCCCGTAGTGGATCGACGCCCACCACAAGGCGGCGAAGATCAGCCCGAGGATGAACATCGACGGCACGAAGAAACCACTGGCGATCAGCGCGATCTGCAGGGCCCAGCCGAGCTGCAGGCCACCCGGCCGGGTGATCACGCCGCAGAGCAGGATGCTCAGCGCCATCAGGATCCCGCTGACCGTCCACACCGTGGAGGTCGCCAGATCGGGGTCCTTCATCGCGACCAGCGCGGCGAACCCGATGACGAAGAACTCACCGATCAGAGTCGAAGCACAGAGCGTACGCACAGCCGTCATCCCCTCCCCAACAGCAGCCGGGCCTCGCCGACGGTGATGACGGAGCCAGTGACCAGCACACCGCTGCCGGCGTACTCGCCCTCTTCCTCGGCCAGCGTGATCGCGGCCTCCAGGGCGTCGTCGAGCCGCGGCTCCACCTGCACCCGGTCGTCGCCGAAGACCTCGACGGCGATCCCCGCCAGTTCGTCCGCGTCCATCGCGCGCTGACTGGAGTTCTGCGTGACGACGACTTCGGCGAGGATCGGCTCGAAGGCCTCCAGCAGCCCTCGCACGTTCTTGTCGGCGCTGGCGCCCACGACGCCGATGAGCCGGCTGAAGTCGAAGGCGTCCGGGATCGCCTCGGCGGTGGCACGGGCGCCCGCCGGGTTGTGCGCCGCGTCCAGCACGACCGTCGGGGACCGTCGTACGACCTCCATACGGCCCGGAGAGGCGACGGCCGCGAACGCCTTGCGGACCGTGTCCAGGTCGAGCGGGTCGGGGCGCTGGGCGCCGACGCCGAAGAACGCCTCGACGGCGGCGAGCGCCACGGCAGCGTTGTGCGCCTGGTAGGGGCCGTGCAGCGGGAGATAGATCTCGTCGTACTCGCCGCCGAGGCCGCGCAGCGTGAGGAGCTGTCCGCCGACGGCGACGTTTCGGGACACGACGCCGAACTCGAGACCCTCCCGGGCCACGGTCGCGTCGGCCTCCACGGCCTTCTTCAGCAGCACCTGCGAAGCGTCCACCGGCTGCTGGGCCAGGATCACGGTGGCGTTCTGCTTGATGATCCCGGACTTCTCCACCGCGATCTCACCGGGCGTCTCGCCGAGCCGGTCGGTGTGGTCGAGGTCGATCGGGGTGATCACGGCGACGTCGGCGTCGATGACGTTCGTGGCGTCCCAGGTGCCGCCCAGGCCCACTTCCACGACGGCGACATCGACGGGCGCGTCCGCGAACGCGGCGTACGCCATTCCCGTGAGCACCTCGAAGAACGACAGCCGGAACTCCTGCTGAGCGTCGACCATCTCGACGTACGGCTTGATGTCGTTGTACGTCTCGATGAACCGCTCGGCGGAGATCGGCACCCCGTCGAGGCTGATCCGCTCGGTGACCGACTGCACGTGGGGGCTGGTGTACCGGCCGGTGCGCAGGTCGAAGGCGCCGAGCAGGGCCTCGATCATGCGGGCCGTGGACGTCTTGCCGTTCGTCCCCGTGATGTGGATCGACGGGTACGCCCGCTGCGGGTCCCCCAGGACGTCCACCAGCGCGGCGATGCGGCTGACCGACGGCTCCATCTTCGTCTCGCCCCAGCGGGTCGCGAGCTCGGCCTCCACCTCGCGGAGTGCCTTGTCGGTCTCGGGGTCGGCCGGCCGGCCGGGTACGTCGGCCTCCGGGCCGCCGACGCCCTGCGTGCGCAGGGTTCGGCTGCCGGCCTCGATCACCGCGAGATCGGGGTCACGGCCGGTCTCGGCCTCGACGATCTCCTCGAAGAGCCCGAGGGGATCCTGGGGTTCGGACTCGCTGCTGTCGTGCGGGGGGAGCTGGCTCACGGGGCCAGTCTACGGAGCGGTTGAATGCTCTCCGGCTCGGGCAAGAGTTTCAGCCCGTCCGGCGTTTGAGGACGAGCGCGTTCAGCGCGATAGGGGGTCTGGGGGCGGAGCCCCCAGGTACGGGACGGGCAGGGGCGGAGGGGGCGAAAAACCACCCCACCCCACCCCGCCCCCGGTCACGCCTCCGGCAGTCGCTCCAGCTGCTCCTTGATCCGGGCGATGTCCTCGTCCGCCTTGGCGAGGCGGGTGCGGATCTTCTCGACCACCTGGTCCGGCGCCTTGGCGAGGAACGCTTCGTTGCCGAGCTTCCCGTGCGCCTGCGCCTTCTCCTTCTCGGCGGCGGCGAGGTCCTTGGCGAGCCGCTTGCGCTCCGCGCCGACATCGATCGTGCCGGAGAGGTCGAGCGCGACGACGGCGCCGCCGACCGGCAGGGTCGCCGTGGCGGAGAAGCCCTCGCCCTCCGGCTGGAGACGCAGCAGCTGCCGGATGGCGGCCTCGTGCGGGGCCAGCGCGGTCCCGTCGAGCGTCAGCCGGGCCGGAACACGCTGCCCCGGCTGCAGCCCCTGATCGGCACGGAAACGCCGCACCTCGGTGATGACCTGCTGGAGCGTCTCGATCTCCCGCTCGGCGGCGTCGTCACGGAAGCCGCTGTCTTTCGGCCACTCGGCGACCACGACGGACTCACCGCCCGTGAGAGTGGTCCAGAGCGTCTCCGTCACGAACGGGACGACCGGGTGGAGGAGCCGAAGCGTCACGTCCAGGACCTCACCGAGGACCCGGCCGGACACCTTCGCCGGCTCGCCGCCCGCCATGAACGTCGTTTTCGACAGCTCGACGTACCAGTCGAAGACCTCGTCCCACGCGAAGTGGTAGAGCGAGTCGGACAGCTTCGCGAACTGGAAGTCGTCGTAGAGCGCGTCGACTTCGGAGACGGTCTTGTTCAGCCGGGACAGGATCCACCGGTCGGTCGCCGACAGCTTCGACGGCTCGGGCAGCGGGCCCTGAACTGTCGCGCCGTTCATCAGCGCGAAGCGCGTGGCGTTCCAGATCTTGTTGGCGAAGTTCCGGGAGGCCTGCACCCAGTCTTCGCCGATCGGCACGTCGGTGCCGGGGTTGGCGCCGCGGGCGAGGGTGAAGCGGACGGCGTCGGAGCCGTACTTGTCCATCCAGTCGAGCGGGTCGACGACGTTGCCGAAGGACTTCGACATCTTCTTGCCGCGCTCGTCGCGGACCAGGCCGGTGAGCGCGATGGTCTTGAAGGGGGCCTCGCCGTCCATCGCGTACAGGCCGAACATCATCATCCGGGCGACCCAGAAGAAGATGATGTCGTGGCCGGTGAGGAGGACGTCGGTCGAGTAGAACTTCTGCAGGTCCGGGGTCTGTTCGGGCCAGCCGAGCGTGGAGAACGGCCACAGGCCGGACGAGAACCAGGTGTCGAGGACATCGGTGTCCTGCGTCCAGCCCTCGCCGCTCGGCGGCTCCTCGTCGGGGCCGACGCAGACGACCTCGCCGTCAGGGCCGTACCAGATGGGGATCCGGTGGCCCCACCACAACTGCCGTGAGATGCACCAGTCGTTGAGGTTGTCGACCCAGTCGAAGTAGCGCTTCGACATGTCGGCGGGGTGGATCGCGACGCGGCCGTCGCGGACGGCGTCGCCGGCGGCCTTGGCCAGCGGGCCGACCTTGACCCACCACTGCATGGACAGGCGCGGCTCGACGGTCGTGCGGCAGCGCGAGCAGTGGCCCACCGAGTGGACGTACGGACGCTTCTCGGCGACGATCCGGCCCTGCGAGCGGAGCGCGCCGACGATGGCCGAGCGGGCCTCGAAGCGGTCGAGTCCCTGGAAGGGGCCGTGGACGGTGATGACCGCCCGCTCGTCCATGACGGTGATCGACTCCAGGCCGTGGCGCTGGCCGATGGCGAAGTCGTTCGGGTCGTGGGCGGGGGTGACCTTGACGGCGCCGGTGCCGAACTCGGGGTCGACGTGCGTGTCCGCGACGACGGGGATGGTGCGGTCGGTCAGCGGCAGCTTGATCCGCTTGCCGACGAGGTGCTTGTAGCGCTCGTCGTCGGGGTGAACGGCGACGGCGGTGTCACCGAGCATCGTCTCGGCGCGGGTGGTCGCGACCACGAGGGTCTCGTCGCCCTCCCCGTACTTGATCGAGACGAGCTCGCCGTCGTCCTCCTGGTACTCGACCTCGATGTCGGAGATGGCGGTCAGACATCGGGGACACCAGTTGATGATGCGCTCGGCGCGGTAGATCAGCTCGTCGTCGTACAGCTTCTTGAAGATGGTCTGGACGGCCTGCGACAGACCCTCGTCCATGGTGAACCGCTCACGCGACCAGTCCACGCCGTCCCCGAGCCGGCGCATCTGCCCGAGGATCTTGCCGCCATACTCTTCCTTCCACTGCCAGACGCGCTCGACGAACGCCTCACGGCCGAGGTCCTGCCGCGACTTGCCCTCCTCGGCGAGCTGCTGCTCGACCTTGTTCTGGGTGGCGATACCGGCGTGGTCCATCCCCGGCAGCCACAGCGCCTCGAAGCCCTGCATGCGCTTACGGCGCGTCAGCGCGTCCATCAGCGTGTGCTGGAAGGCGTGGCCCAGGTGCAGCGACCCGGTGACGTTCGGCGGGGGGATGACGATCGTGTACGGGGGCTTGTCGCTCTTCGCATCGGCGGCGAAGTAACCCCGCTCGACCCAGCGCTCGTACAGCTTCCCCTCTACCTCGGCCGGCGCGTACTGGGTCGGCAGGTCGGAGGTGGGCGCGGGTGGCTGCTGCTGAGCGTTGTCGGTCACGGGGTCAGTTTAGAGGCGTCACAGGGGTGTCCCGAAACGCGTTTACTTCGTAACGGTGCGGCCCCCGAGGACCTGGCTGTCTGACCTGTACGCGAGGATGTCAGGAACACATAAGCATCTGGAGGGGGAACCCAGGAATGAGCTACAACCAGCCGGGCCCGTACGGCGGGCAGCCGCAGCAGCCCGGACCGTACGGTCAGCCGGGCGGTCAGCCGGGCCCCTACGGCCAGCAGCCCCAGCAGCCGCAGGCGGCCCCCCAGCCCGGTTATGGCTACCCGCAGCAGGCTCCCCCCGCTCAGCCCGGCTACGGCTACCCCCAGCAGGGTGCCCCGGGCGTCCCGCCGCAGACCCCGCCCTACGGCCAGGCCCCGTACGGCCAGCAGCCCTACGGCGCCCCGCAGCCGCCCCCGCCGGGCGGCGGCGGCAAGAAGACGGGCCTCATCATCGGCGCGGTGGCCGTCGTGGCCGCGATCGCCGTGGGCGCGTATCTGGTCATCGGCGGCGGCAGCGGCGGTAGTTCGGATGTCGCGGACGACGGGGCGCACAAGCTGACTACTCCGGCGACGGTACTCAACGGTGAGTACAAGAAGGCCGATGACGCCGACAGCGGCGGCTTCGACGAGAGCGACGTCAAGGACGCCGAGAAGCACGGCGTCAAGGGTGCCAAGGATGTCCACGCGGGTTACCAGGCCGGGGACGAGGGCAACCCGCTGGCCATGCAGATGGTCAACTTCATGGGCGTATACGGAGAGATCGAAGACCCGGAGAAGGTCGTCGACGCCATGTTCGCAGACATGAAGGACGGCGCCGCGGAGAACCCGGACGAGGGCCAGGCCGTGGGCAGCCCGAAGAGCTACACGCCCAGCGGTCTCGACGGCGCGGTCCTGAAGTGCCAGGAGACCAAGATCACCGACACCGAGTCGTCCGGCGACGCGGCCTCCGGTCCCTCGGAGATCAGCATGCCGGTGTGCATCTGGGGTGACCACAGCACGCTCGGCGTCATCATCAACATCGACATGGCCAGCGCCATGGCGGGCAAGAGCGCCGACCTCGAGGCAGCCGCCGAGCTCACGGCCAAGTTCCGCAAGGACGTGCGGGTGAAGATCTGACCTCGGCACGTCAACCACGAAGGGGCCCCGGTCAGTTGACCGGGGCCCCTTCGTCGTACGGGATCTGGCTACGCCGTCTTCTGCTCGCCCGGACCGCGTCCGCGCGCATCCCGCGGGATCAGCGTCGGGTTCACGTTCGAGCGGACGACGTCCGAGGTGATGACGACGCGGGCCACGTCCTTGCGGGACGGGACCTCGTACATCACGGACATGAGGACTTCCTCCATGATGGCGCGCAGCCCGCGGGCGCCGGTCTGGCGGAGGATGGCCTGGTCGGCGATGGCTTCGAGGGCCTCGCGCTCGAAGTCCAGCTCCACACCGTCGAGTTCGAAGAGGCGCTGGTACTGCTTCACCAGTGCGTTGCGGGGCTCGACGAGGATCTGGAGAAGGGCCTCGCGGTCCAGGTTGTGGACCGAGGTGATGACGGGTAGACGGCCGATGAACTCGGGGATCATGCCGAACTTGACCAGGTCCTCGGGCATGACGTCCTCGAACTGGTCCTTGGCTTCGAGTTCACGCTTGGAGCGGATCGTCGCGCCGAAGCCGATGCCCTTGGCTCCCGCCCGCGACTCGATGAGCTTCTCCAGACCCGAGAAGGCGCCGCCCACGATGAACAGCACGTTCGTCGTGTCGATCTGGATGAACTCCTGGTGCGGGTGCTTGCGTCCGCCCTGCGGCGGGACCGAGGCCGTGGTGCCCTCGAGGATCTTCAGCAGGGCCTGCTGGACACCTTCGCCGGACACATCGCGGGTGATCGAGGGGTTCTCGCTCTTCCGCGCGACCTTGTCGATCTCATCGATGTAGATGATGCCGGTCTCGGCCTTTTTGACGTCGTAGTCCGCTGCCTGGATGAGCTTCAGCAGAATGTTCTCGACGTCCTCGCCGACATACCCCGCCTCCGTCAGCGCCGTCGCGTCGGCGATGGCGAACGGGACGTTCAGCATGCGGGCCAGGGTCTGGGCGAGGAGTGTCTTGCCCGAACCCGTCGGGCCGAGAAGCAGGATGTTGGACTTCGCCAACTCGATGGCGTCCTCGCGGTTCTGCCCCGCGCTGTTCTCACCGGCCTGGACGCGCTTGTAGTGGTTGTACACCGCGACCGAGAGCGCCTTCTTGGCCGGCTCCTGGCCTACGACGTACCCCTCGAGGAACTCGTAGATCTCGCGGGGCTTGGGGAGTTCCTCCCAGCGCACCTCGCTCGTCTCCGCCAGTTCTTCCTCGATGATCTCGTTGCAGAGATCGATGCACTCGTCGCAGATGTACACACCAGGGCCTGCGATGAGCTTCTTGACCTGCTTCTGGCTCTTGCCACAGAACGAGCACTTGAGCAGATCGCCGCCGTCACCGATGCGTGCCACGGTGTGCTTCCCCTTCGCCTGGGAGACGCCTAGGTCCAGCGGCTCCTGGTGCTGCCTTATGTCCGACGGTACCTTGCCGAGCCCCCCGTTCGGGCCCCCCTTGGCGCGGTTCACTTTGTCGTGAACCGCGCCAAGGAGCGGCAGATGCTACAGGGATACGTCAGACGACCGCGTTGTTGTTCATCTTCCGGGTGGAGATGATCTGGTCGATCAGGCCGTACGCCAGCGCGTCCTCAGCCGTGAGGATCTTGTCGCGCTCGATGTCCTCGCGGATCTTCTCGATCGGCGTGGTCGAGTGCTTGGCCAGCATGTCTTCCAGCTGCGCACGCATCCGGAGGATTTCGTTCGCAGCGATTTCGAGGTCGGAGACCTGCCCGCGGCCGGTCTCACTGTAAGGCTGGTGGATCAGAACGCGCGCATTGGGAAGAGCCATACGCTTGCCCGGCGTACCGGCGGCCAGCAGGATCGCGGCGGCCGAGGCGGCCTGACCCATGCAGACCGTCTGGACGTCCGGCTTCACGAACTGCATCGTGTCGTAGATGGCCGTGAGCGCCGTGAATGAGCCACCGGGGCTGTTGATGTAGACCGAGATGTCACGGTCGGGGTCCATCGACTCCAGGCACAGGAGCTGCGCCATGACGTCGTTGGCGGAGGCGTCGTCGATCTGCACGCCGAGGAAGATCACGCGCTCCTCGAACAGCTTCGCGTACGGGTCGTACTCACGCACGCCCTGCGAGGTGCGCTCGACGAAGCGCGGGATGACGTAGCGGGACTCCGCGCGAGGACCGGTGTACTCGGCCTGCGTGCGGGCGAAGAGGCCGCTGCCGGGGAAGTCGTTCACTGTGTCTCCTGAAGAGCCTGAAAAGGGCTGTGGCGGTCGGCTGAAGGCGCTGGGGCGCCTGCGCCACCCCTGGGGGCGGTGAGAGGCCCGCGCCGCCCTGAGGGGCGCTGTGGGGCTTACGCCGCCCCGGTACCGCCGCCGCCCGGCATGGCGGACGCGGTGGGCATGATGTCGTCGATGAGGCCGTACTCCTTGGCCTCCACCGGGTCGAACCAACGGTCGCGGTCCGAGTCGCGGGTGACCTGCTCCACGGTCTGGCCGGTGTGGAACGCGGTCAGCTCCGCCATCCGCTTCTTGGTGTGCAGCAGCCGCTCGGCGTGGATCTTGATGTCCGACGCGGAGCCGGCGAGGCCGGCCGAGGGCTGGTGGATCAGGATCTCGGCGTTCGGCAGCGCGAAGCGCTTGCCGGGGGTGCCGGCGCTGAGCAGGAACTGGCCCATCGAGGCCGCCATGCCCATGGCGATCGTCACCACATCGTTCTTGATGTACTGCATGGTGTCGTAGATCGCCATACCGGCAGTGATCGAGCCGCCGGGGCTGTTGATGTAGAGGTAGATGTCCTTCTCCGGGTCGGAGGCAAGGAGCAGCAACTGCGCGGTGATCTTGTTGGCGATGTCGTCGTCGACCGCCTGGCCGAGGAAGATGATCCGCTCGCCGAGCAGCCGGTTGTAGACCTGGTCACCGAGGCCACCACCGATAGGGTCGCCGGCAGCTGTGGGCATCAGATTCGTCACGTATCCACCTGCTCGTCTTACGACGGCGCCGGGCCGTCTCACGTCTTCGGCTGGGGCGTGGGACCCCGGTACACACCGCCATGGGAGCGGCTGTACACCGCCTCCGGGCGGCTTCGGGGACTCCCCTGCCCTCGTCTTCATGGACCCTAACGCGCGGGTCCCTCCGGGGAATCCCGGAGGGGGAACTGTTCGCTGTGAGCGCATGCGCGGCGCTGGCTTGAGCAGGGGTTCAGCGGGGCTTTCTCAGGGGTGCGGCTCCCTTCGCCCGTAAAGCCGCGGACGCGTCCGCCATGGACGGCTCGTCGGCGGGCGCGGCTTGTCGTGGGTTGCTCGGGCAGTTCCCCGCGCCCCCAAAGACCGACGGGCCCCCGGGGGCAGGAAGTCCCCGGGGGCCCGTCGTGGCGTACAAGGCGAGGCGGTCAGGCCTCGGTCTTCTCGGCACCGGCGCCCTCGACGGACTCGGCGGCTTCCTCAGCGGGAGCGTCCTCGTCCTCGTCGTCCAGGTCGACGATCTCGCCGTTGGTGTCCTTGACGACGGCGGCCTCGACGACGACCGCGAGGGCCTTGCCGCGGGCGACCTCGCCGACCAGCATCGGGACCTGGCCGCCTTCGACGACGGCCTGGGCGAACTGGTCGGGGGACATGCCGGAGGAGGCCGCGCGCCGCATGAGGTGCTCGGTGAGCTCCTCCTGGTTGACGTTCAGCTTCTCCTTGTTGACGAGCTCGTCCAGGACGAACTGCGTCTTGATGCCCTTGACCGCGGCTTCCTCGGTCTCGGCGTCGAACTCCTCGGCCGTCTTGCCCTGGATCTCGAGGTACTTCTCGAGGTCGAGGCCCATCTGGCCGAGCTGGTGGTGCTCGAGGTTGTGCTTACGGGTGTTGATCTCGTCCGCGAGCAGCTTCTCGGGGACCGGGACCTCGACCAGCTCGAGCAGCTTCTCCAGGACGCGCTCCTGGGCCTGCGTGGCCTGGTCGTACTGCTTCATGTTCTCCAGGCGCTTGCGGCTGTCCGCCTTGAGCTCCTCGATGGTGTCGAACTCGGAGGCGAGCTGCGCGAAGTCGTCGTCCAGCTCGGGCAGTTCGCGCGCGGCGACCTGGGACACCTTGACGGTGACCTCGGCCTCCTTGCCGGCCGCCGAGCCGCCCTTGAGCTCGGAGGCGAAGGTGGCCTCGCCACCGGCCTCCAGGCCCTTCACGGCCTCGTCGATGCCGTCGAGCAGCTCGCCGGAACCGATGGTGTACGAGACGTCGGAGGCGATGCCGTCCTCCAGCACCTCGCCGTCGACCTTGGCCTCCAGGTCGAGGGTGACGACGTCGCCGTCCTGGGCGGCGCGCTCGACCGGGGAGGTCGAGGCGAAGCGCTCGCGCAGCTCGGTGACGGCCTTCTCGACGTCCTCGTCGCTGACCTCGACGGCGTCGACCTCGACCTCGATGCCGGAGTAGTCCGGGATCTCGATGGACGGGCGGACATCGACCTCAGCGGTGAAGTTCAGCGTTTCGCCGTCCTTCAGCTCGGTGATGTCGACCTCGGGCTGGCCGAGGACGTTCAACTCAGCCTCGTTGACCGCTTCGGTGTAGAACTTCGGGAGCGCGTCGTTGACGGCCTCCTCCAGCACGGCGCCGCGACCGAACCGCTGGTCGATGACGCGCGCCGGGATCTTGCCCTTCCGGAACCCCTTCACCGTGACCTGCTGGTTGATCTTCTTGTACGCCGCGTCGAGGCTGTCCTTGAGCTCCTCGAAGGGCACCTCGATGCTGAGCCGAACCCGAGTCGGGTTCAGGGTCTCCACGGCGCTCTTCACGGTTCGGTCTCCTTGTGGCTGACTTCTTGGGGGTTCTGCTGCGTGCTGCTGCCGAGTCGGGCAGAGCCTTGGGCGGATTCGCGGCCCTTGAGAGACGTCGTAACAATGCAGACACACGGGCACGCAGCTTGCATAGTAACCGCAGGCGGTACACGCCCCAAAAGGTGATCTTGGCGATCGTCCGGCACGGTGGCCGCACGGTGGTCGGGGTGGCGGGATTTGAACCCACGGCCTTCCGCTCCCAAAGCGGACGCGCTACCAAGCTGCGCCACACCCCGTCTGGTGCGACACGTAAGATACATGCCCCAGGCGGGTACGGCTGCCGCATTTCGGGAGCGTGCACGGGGCACGTAACGGGATGTGCGGCCAGCGGGTGCGACCCGCTACGATGCCTTCTGTGCCGCGGTCACTGACCTGCGGTGCGTCCCTTGCGGGCGTAGCTCAATGGTAGAGCCCTAGTCTTCCAAACTAGCTACGCGGGTTCGATTCCCGTCGCCCGCTCCAAATGACGTAGGGCCAGGCCAGAGGTTCAATCCTCCGCCTGGCCCTTGTCGTTGCCGGGAACTCCGTTCAGTCCGCCGTGTCCCCCGCGTGCCCCTTGGGCTTTCGATCTTGCTTCTTCGGCTTCCTGGCGCCCTTCCGGCCCTTCTTCACCAGACCGCTCACCGCGTCTGCGATCAGGCGATCGCGATCGGCGCTCGCGTGCTGGTAGATCAGCGCGGCACGGGCGGTGCTGTGGCCCATGCGGGACATCAGCTCCCTTGTGCTCGCGCCCGTGGACGCGGCAAGAGTGTTACCAGTGTGCCGAAGATCTCTGCCAAGCCCAGTGCATCGTTGACACCGTCAATCTGTACGAAGACGCCGAAGGGCTGTCGACCGATGGCCTTGCCACTCACGGTGGCGCCGACGGGCAGGGCGGCCTTCGTTGCTGGCCACGCACGTCGTATGTCCTCCGGCCTCGGATCACCGACACCCTTCGGCCACGTGTACCCCGTCATGCGCCACATCCCCCGGCGATCGTGAACTTGAACCTCTGGCCTCATCCTTATCAGGTCGATCGAGGTGGTCTCTCGACCCTGATGAACGTCCGCTGAGCCCTGGTCCTGCTGCCGCTGAGGTTCACCGTTGATCGGCAACGTACGCCCGTGTTGGTGTCAGCCGCTGGTGTCAGACGACGCAGGCGCCCTTGACAGTTCGGTCCGCTCGGCCGTCACGAGGTAGCCGGTGAACTCGACGTGTGGGCGATTCGCTGCCCGTCCGTCCCCTTCTCGGACCCCTACCAATTCGGTTGTGCCTGGTACCGGATGCCGTACGTTCGACGTGCTGCCTAGAGGGACTTCGTACCTACAGTGCACCTCCGTGATAGTCAGCACCCGCAACCGGGTTGGCGCATGCTCGCCTTCCCCGCCGTGATGCTCTTCGCAAAAGTCGATCTCCGCAGCACGTTCGCTGCCAACGAGGTCGGCGTAATCCTCGGGATCGACTTCCAGCAGGTGCCAGGAGACGACATCCCCCGGCGTGAAGTTCTCCCCGCAGCACTGGATCTGCCAGTCATCGACCCAAATCGTCAACGTCATGCGGTCATTGTCCGTAGGGTGTCCTGCGCTCACCAGGGGTTTTGCTCGCACCCTCTGCACAGACCTCAACCCACCGCTCTCCCCTGCTCGGCTCTGCCTGGGGCGACGGTGAACGGGATGGGAGCCACCACGCTCGCCACGATGTGCCCGCGGCCGGGAACGGCGCCCCCTCCCACCCGGTGCCGGCCGATCCCCCGCCGGAGGCATGTCCTTGACCGTGGGCCGCATGCGTTGGGGCGCTCGCCTCATGCCTCCGGGCCTATCCGCAGTGGGCGGGCGTCGGCGCAGCCGGGGCGGAGCGGGCCGACGGCAGGAGCGGCGCCCCGAGCGGAGCCGGGAGCCCGCCCGGCGGAGCGGAGCGCAGCCGGGGCTTGATGAGGTAGAGAAACCTGTAACAGCTCCGGCCCGCGTCATGCTATAAAACTGCCGATCATCGTTGACACCTGGGTCTCTGATCACTACGGAGATCCACATGTCGAAGACCATCCCCACCACCCCGCCGCTTGACCGTGAGACCAAGCGGCGCCTGGCGGTCATACGCCACGTCGAAGAAGTCAGCGGCAACGTCGCAATGTCCTGCCGGTACTTCGGGATCAGCAGGCAGGCGTACTACACCTGGTACCGGCGCCACCAGGCCGAGGGCGTCGAGGGCCTGCGCACCCGCTCCAAGGCTCCCAAGCACAGTCCCAACGCGACGCACGTCGAGATCGTCGGGAAGATCATCTATCTGCGGCAGAACTACCACTTCGGCCCCGAGAAGATCGCCATGTACCTCAAGCGGTACCACGACGTCACCATCAGCAAGTCCGGCGTCTGGCGGATCCTCAACCGGCTGGACATGGGCCGCCTGCCGGCCTCCCAGCGTTACAAGCGCCACGACCGCAGATGGAAGCGGTACGAGAAGCAACTACCCGGCCACCGCGTCCAGATCGACGTGAAGTTCATCGAGCCCCTCGCATCGATGCCGCAGGGGCGCCGCGGCGGGCGCAACAAGTACTTCCAGTTCACCGCGATCGACGACTGCACCAGGCTGCGCGTGCTGCGGATCTATCCGACGCTGAACCAGGCCACCGCGATCCAGTTCCTCGACTACGTCGTCCAACGCCTGCCGTTCCAGGTCGAGGTCATCCAGACCGACAACGGCGCCGAGTTCCAGTCCGCCTTCCACTGGCACGCGCTCGACAAGGGCATCGCCCACGCCTACATCAAGCCGCGAACACCTCGCCTGAACGGCAAGGTCGAACGCTCCCACCGCATCGACGCCGAGGAGTTCTACCGACTCCTCGACGGCGTCATCATCGACGACGCCGAGGTCTTCAACGACAAGCTGCGCGAGTGGGAGGACTACTACAACTACCATCGCCCGCACGGCGGCCTCGGCGGCCAGACCCCCTACGAACGCCTCAAGCAGAAGACCACGGCCCAGGCGTAATCGGTGATCGTCAGTTGCACAGGCGGAGGCGCTCATACGCCTCGATCACGTCGGCCGGTACGCGCTGGCGGATCATGAATCCCTGCTCCGGGTAGACCATCAGACGCTGTAGCGCACCCACGAGCATGTCGATCACGAGACGCGCGTCTCCGATGGAGTCGACGTAGTCGTCGAGCGTCATCGGCGTAGAAGCGCTGACGATCTCGACTTCGGGCCAGAGCTTGCGTGTGGTGGCGTACGCCCGGCGCTCCTCATACGGCTTGCTGATCAGCAGGACGGAGGAGACATCAACGCTGGCTTCCCTCAGCAAGTCGCGCGAGAAGCGGATGTTCTCCCCGGTGTTGCGGGCACGCGGCTCCACGAGCACGGCCGAACTGGGTACACCAAGTTCGAGTGCCCGTTCCCGGTAGTGGACAGCTTCCCCGCGGGGCATGCGGTCCCGAGTCGTGGGGCTGGTGGCTCCGGTGAACAGCAGCAGTGGTGCCATGTCGCGCTTGTAGAGGTCCACTGCCGTATCGGCAACCCCGAGGTCATGACTGCCGAGTCCGATGGCGACCGAGCAGGGCCGGGGGTAGTGGCCCATCTGGTGGTAGTCCCACACGCGCCGGGCATCCGCCCAATCCTGCGTCGAGATCACTTTTGCTGCCCTTCCTCGTCCCTTGCCGAATCCGGCACCTTGAAGTCGTACGCCCAGGCGAAGCGCGATGCCGCGTGCACCCCGATGGCGAATTCAACGACTGTGCCAAAGGCCGTATCGGTCGTCCTATGCAGCTCGACGACCGGTTCGCCAGCGGGCAGTTGGAGGAGCTTCACCTCATCCGTTGTGGCGGCACGGGCAAAGAGTTCCTCCTTCATGTGATCGATCTCGTAACCCGCGTCCTACAGCACGCGAAATCCACCGCCTCGGCCGGCCGGTCCAGGCGTCGGGTCCGTAGTGGCGTGCGCGGGGTGCTCCCATCCCGTCCACCGTCGCCCCAGGCAGAGCCGAGCAGACGCGGCCCATGGCGTCCAGGTCGTTCGTACAGTGGCGCGCTCCACCTGGACGCCGTGAACCACACCCGCTCCACGGTGTGTGGGTCGACGGCGGACGGGATGGGAGCTGGGGAGAGTGGTGGGTGAAGGGAGATCGTAGACTCCGGCCTGTGCTCGCCTTTCAAGACAAGCTCAAGCGTGCCTTCTGGTCCATAGATCGGATGCTCGGCGGACAGCAGCCACCGACTCGATCCCAGCGGTTCTCCGCTCGCCATCCGCTCGGTATCGGCCTATGCACCGCAGTACCGATCGCGGTCTTCGGCACGGCGGTCGCGCTCGGGGACCATGGATCATTGGGCGAGGTGTTGATTTCGGGAGGCTTGGGCGCAGCTCTGGGGGCTGTCTTCGGGTTGACGGCCTTGGGAGAGCGTTACAGACAGCGCCGCCTCCAACGTCTGGGCCTTTGGAACGCCTTCTCCGGCGATCGTTCAAGCGGCGGTTAGAGGCGCCCGCTCGGCGCCAACGCTTGTCAAGACCGTATGGAGCGGTTGACACCAGCGGTTGACACCAACAAGCGCGAACGGCGGCGGTCAGCACTGGACCTCAGGGGACGATCGATCCAGGGGCAGCACTCGTTGACGGACGTTGCTGCACCCCCATGATCGACCTGATAAGGATGAGGCCAGAGGTTCAAGTTCACGATCGCCGGGGGATGTGGCGCATGACGGGGTACACGTGGCCGAAGGGTGTCGGTGATCCGAGGCCGGAGGACATACGACGTGCGTGGCCAGCAACGAAGGCCGCCCTGCCCGTCGGCGCCACCGTGAGTGGCAAGGTCATCGGTCGACAGCCCTTCGGCGTCTTCGTACAGATTGACGGTGTCAACGATGCACTGGGCTTGGCAGAGATCTTCGGCACACCGCCTGGAACCGTCCCTCCGCCGCTGGGCTTCATGATCAGTGGGCATGTAGTCGCGCACGCCGACCACAACTGCCAGGTCAGGCTCAAGCTCAACGACTGGGGCGACGAGCACGCAGTCCTGCCGCTGGAACCCAACGAGCGTCTTGCCAACCGTGAAGCTCTGAGCGGCTTTCTAAGGCGTCTTCGGCAGGACTTCGAGGCGAGCGGCGACCAGTGGGAGAACCGGACGCTGGACAGCTCCCTGGAGGCTCTGGAAGCGTGGGTGGGCGACGCCCCGGGGTGGTACGCGAACCACGGCCAAGAGCTACCGGCCGACGGTGACTGGACGTTCATAGCTCGGGCCCTGAGCGCAGCGCGGTTCTACGAGTAACGACGTGCCCCCTGCGTGCCCGATGGGGAAGCGGCCAACGGGGAGCAGAGTCTCGGCGAACGGTCCGAGAACACGCAGGTCAGCGTCTCGCCAGCTCAGCCCGGATCCGCATACGCGATCTTCCAAACTAGCTACGCGGGTTCGATTCCCGTCGCCCGCTCTGCGCAGTCACTTGGGGCCTGGTTCCACGGAATCGGGCCCCAAGTGCGTTCTCAGGCGTTGTGCCTGCATCCCGTTCGGGCCCTGTGACATCCAGGCATGGCGGAGCCTCCGCGGCCCGACGTTCGTCGCGGGGCGCTCTCGCCGGGCGCGGCAGTGCGCTCAGAACTGGATCGAGTTGATGGTCTCCGCAACCGAGTTCAGGAACCGTTGGATGTCGTCCGCCATGCCTGTGGAGGCGAGGAAGAAGCCGAAGAGCACGGCTACCACCGCCGGCCCTCCCTTGATCGATCCACCCCGTATCAACACCACCAGGACGATCCCCAACAGCAGCACCACTGACAGCGAAATGGCCACAACTGATCACACCCTACGGTCGGTCCGCTCTCCCGGCCCGGGGGTGCAGCCCCGCACACCCCCGCCAGAACCATCGTGCCACCAACCCGGCTCCCGTATGCCGCGGGTGACGCATCGTCGGCTACGGCCACATGAGCCCCACACCGCCGTTGCCCCTCCGGCCGGGTGAACTGCGGTGCTGCGCACTGCAATTCGAAGGTACGTCCTCACGGGAAATTAACGGCGATCGTTGCCATGTCCACACACCCTGTTCGCAGGCAATTCGAATTGTTGTCACAGGAGCATCGAAGGTGACACAGAGAAGCTGATAAAGACTGACTAACCGGACATACCTCCGGAGTCCGCCGCGTACCTTATGCACCATTTAGTCGGGATGAATGCGGACAGAACGGCCGTATGCGGTAAGCGACTCGGTATACGGGAACACTGGCGAACGAGACAGCGGCCCTCCTCGATTCCCGGGTACTCGCAGGCAATAGCCAGGAATGCCATCGACGGTTTTACGAGGACGTATGGAAAACGCTAGGGTGCCTCAGATGTTCCACGCCGCCACGTCCCCCGTATGCGCAGCGAGGTCACGAGACGTCTCCCCGGATTTTCGGCCGGAGGAACTGTGACGAACTCGCTACGACCGCAAGGCCCCCATGGATCCCCACTCGCCCCGTCGCAGCAGCCTGCGCGGGGAGTTCCGGGCCCCCGCTCGTCCAAGAGCGCGAAGGCGGCCATCGGTGCCGTCGGCCCGGGTGCCTCGTCCACCAGGCCCGCCAAGCAGCGCGACGCGTTCTTCGACAACGCCAAGTACCTGGCGATCGTGCTCGTGGCCGTGGGCCACGCGTGGGAGCCTGTGAAGGGCCAGAGCCGTGGTCTCGAAGCGCTGTACACGGTCGTGTACGCCTTCCACATGCCGGCCTTCATCCTCATCTCCGGCTACTTCTCCCGCAGTTTCGACATGCGCGCCGACCGGCTCAAGCGGCTGGTGACCGGTGTCGCCGTGCCGTACATCGTCTTCGAATTGGCCTACTCCCTCTTCGCGCGCTGGGCCGACCACGATCCCGGTCAGGCGATCAGCCTGCTCGACCCCCTGTACCTCACCTGGTTCCTGGCCGCGCTGTTCGTCTGGCGGCTGACGACACCGCTGTGGAAGCTGGTGCGGTGGCCGCTCCCGCTCGCCGTCGTCATCGCCATGCTCGCGAGCGTGTCACCGGAGATCGGTGACGATCTGGACCTCCAGCGCGTGCTGCAGTTCCTGCCGTTCTTCGTCCTGGGCCTGTACATGAAGCCGGAGTACTTCCAGCTGGTGCGCCGCCGCGAGGTCCGGATCCTGTCGGTGCCGGTCTTGGCGGCCGCGCTGGTCGTGGGCTACTGGGCGGTGCCGCGGATGAACACGGCCTGGTTCTACCACCGTGACAGCGCACAGCAGTTGGGGTCGCCGTGGTGGGCCGGTCCTGTCATGACGCTCGCCCTCTTCGGCTGCTCGCTGCTGCTCACCGCGTGCTTCTTCTCCTGGGTGCCGCGTCGCAAGGTCTGGTTCACGGCGCTCGGCGCGGGCACGCTGTACGGCTACCTGCTGCACGGTTTCCTGGTCAAGGGCGGTGACTACTGGGGCTGGTTCGACCATGACTGGCTGCACGGGCCGCTCGGGCAGGCCTTGGTGACGCTCCTCGCGGCCGTGGGCGTCACGCTGCTGTGCACGCCGCCCGTCCGGCGCGTCTTCCGCTTCGCGATGGAGCCCGGTATGGGGTGGGCGTTCAAGCGGGATGCTGCGGAACTTGCGCGTGAGCGGGCCGGCGTGGGCAAGGCGTAACCCCTCAGCGGGACTTCCCCGAGGGCTACGGCCATTTCCGCGCTCAGGGAGCGAGGCCCAGTAGCGCGCGCATCGAGCCGTACTTCTTCGTCAGGCGGGCTCTGGTGTGTTCGTCGAGGACCGCGAGCCGGGCCGGGTCGGCGTTGTGCGCCAGGTCCGAGGCCTTGACCAGGAGGGCGCCCGGGGTCGTGCGGATACGTTTCGCGTACGACTCCGGGGGCTCGCCGTCCCGCTTGGTGAGCGCCAGCACGATGGCCTTCGTGCGGTTCGTGAGCGCGGCCTCGGTCAGCCACTCCTCCGAGAGCGCGTCGTCCTCGACCGCGTCGTGCAGCCAGGCTGCCGCTATCTGCTCGTCGTCGCCGCCGCGTTCGCGGACGCCCTCCGCCACGGCCTGGAGGTGCTCGGCGTAGGGGCGGCCCGCCTTGTCGGTCTGGGCGGCGTGCGCCTCACGGGCGAGGGCTTCGACTTCAGCCAGGGTCAGGAGAGTTCGCGTCACGGGAACAGTGTCGCCCCATGTGGCGTGGCGTGGGGGCGGACGGTGTGGTCGTCGCGCCTGGTTTTCGCCCCCGCCGCCCCTACCCGTCCCTTGCTTCCTGGGGGCTGCCGCCCCCAGACCCCGGCTGTCGGCCTGAACGGCCTCGTCCTCAAACGCCGGACGGGCTGAAAACCTCCAGACTGGGCCGGAGTGAAGGGGCTTCAGATGATCGCCGCGGCCGCCGTCGTTCCGCCCTCGCGGCAGATCAGGAGTAGAGCCCTGTCGTCGTTCACGTCCTTGGCCACCGCTTCGATGAGGTGCCAGGCGGCTCCGTGGAAGCCGCCGGCGACGTAGCGGTCGGCTTCGCCGGTGAGGCGGTCGATGCCCTCCACGATGTCGCGCTCGGAGGTTTCGACGAGGCCGTCGGTGAAGAGCATCAGGACGTCGCCGGGGCGCAGGGAGCCCTTGACGGGGTCGAACTGGGCACCGTCGTACACCCCGAGGAGCGGGCCTTCGGCGGCCTTCTCCTCCCAGCGGCCGTTGCCCGCGCTGAGCTGGAGACCGGGCGGGTGTCCGGCGGAGAAGAGTTCGTAGTCGCCCGAGTCCAGGTCGAGGACGAGGTGGATCGACGTGGCGAAGCCCTCGTCCCAGTCCTGGCGGAGGAGATAGCCGTTCGCGGCGGGGAGGAAGGCGTGCGGGGGGAGGGAGCCGAGCAGGCCGCCGAAGGCTCCGGACAGGAGCAGTGCGCGCGAGCCGGCGTCCATGCCCTTGCCCGAGACGTCGGTCAGGACGACCTCCATGGTCCGGCCGCCGTTCGTACGGGCCGCCACCACGAAGTCGCCTGAGAACGACTGCCCGCCGGCCGGCCGAAGCGCCATCTCCCGGTGCCAGCCCAGCGGCAGCTGCGGCAGCTTGCTCTGCACCCGGATCCGTTCGCGCAGGTCGAAGAGCATGGTGCCGCCGCGTCGCCACGGGACGCCCACCCGGCTGCGGAACTGGGCGATCAGCAGACCGAAGAAGCCACAGGCCGCGACGACCAGGACCACACCCGGCGTGACGCGGGAGGGACCCTCCGTGTACGGGCCGAGCTGCACGGACTCCACTATCAGGGCGGTGGCTGCCGCCGCGTACAGGCCCAGCAGGCTGGCGGGGCGCAGCAGCAGGCCGCCCGCCACGATCGGGAGGACCAGGGCCGCGGGTGAGCACCACACGGAGTTGACCATCGTGGTGGCCGCGATCACCGGAATCGTCAGCAGCAGACCGGCGAGCGCGATCCAGTCGGAACCGTCACCCCGGAAGTAGTCCACGGCGGATCTGCGCAGGCCGGTGCGGACCCGGTGTACCTGCTTCTTCAACCGGGCCGTGAACGTATCGGCTTCAGCGCGCCGCTCTCGTCCTGCTGCCATTAGTTCGGGACCTTATCCATCGGACCAGGTGCTTGGCACGGGAGGTCCCACTTGTCCCCCGTCCGAGCGCTCAACTTCACAGAGAAATCCACAGAAGACGTCCAGTGAACGTCCAGGCGGACGTCACGGAAGACCTCATGGAAGACGTCACACAGGGCCCCGCACAAGGCGTCCGCGCGGTGGGAGGAAATTCCCTCGCTCGTACCGCATTGCCCTGGTAGGCATGGTCTATGACGACTGACGTGCGGGTACTTCGGCAGACCGAGTGGGACGCGTGGTACGACAACCTGGTCCGCGCCTTCGGCGGAGTGCCGGAGCCGTCCGAGGAACGCGCACTGGACAACGCGCTCACAGAGTACGACCGTTCCATCGGGATCTGGGACGGTGACCAGGTGGTGGGCACCGCGGGCGCGTTCAGCTTCCGGGTCACGGTGCCGGGTGGCGCCTCCGTACCGGCCGCGGGCATCACCATGGTGAGCGTGGCGGCCACCCACCGGCGGCGCGGGCTGCTGCGGTCCATGATGCGGCGCCAGCTGGACGACATCCGCGGCTGGGGCGAACCCCTCGCGGTGCTGACCGCCTCGGAGCCGGCGATCTACGGCCGGTTCGGCTACGGCATCGCGACGGAGCAGCTCAACGCCGAGATCGACACCAGCCGCGTACGACTGTCCGTTCCGCCCGGCACCGACGACGTACGTCTGCGGTACGCGGCACCGGCCGACGTGCTCGACGCGTGCGAGGCGGTGTACGCGCGGCTGGTGCCGGGGCGTCCAGGCATGCTGGCGCGGCAGCCCGGCTGGGAGCGCATCCAGGTGCTCGACCCGGAGGAACACCGGCATGGCGCGTCGCCTCTGCAGTGCGTGGTCGCCGAGCGGGACGACGAGGTCGTCGGCTATGCCCGGTTCCGCGTAAAGTCCGAATACGGCCATTCCGGGCACGACGATGTGGTGCGGCTGGAGGACCTGGAGGGTCTCGACCTCGCGGCGCGGGCGGCGCTGTGGCGGTTCCTCTTCGATCTCGACCTGGCGTCCTCGCTCCATACCCGCGGCCGGCCCGTCGACGAGGACTGGCAGTATCTGGTGTCCGACATCCGCCGCTGCAACCTGAAGCTGAAGGACGCGCTGCACCTACGGCTCGTCGAGGTCGGCGCCGCGCTCGAGGCGCGGACCTACCAGACGCCGGTGGACCTGGTGTTCGAGGTCGAGGACGCGTTCTGCCCCTGGAACGAGGGGCGTTGGCGGCTCTCGGGTGACGCGAAGGGCGCGTCCTGCGTGCGTACGGAGGATCCGGCCGATCTCGCCCTGTCCGTACGGGAGTTGGGGGCGGCGTATCTGGGTGGGGTGTCGCTGGCCTCGCTCGGGGCGGCGGGGCGGGTGCGGGAGTTGCGGCAGGGGGCGCTGGCCGAGGCCTCGGTGGCGTTCTCCTCGACTGTCGCGCCTTGGCTGCCGCACGGGTTCTAGGACGGGTCCTGGGTCTGCCGGCCCTGGGTCTGCCGGCCCTAAGTCTGCCGGCCTAGCTCTGCTGACAGCGCGGGCACCAGAAGAGGTTGCGGGCGGCGAGATCGGCGGTGCGGATCTCGCCGCCACAGATGTGGCAGGGCAGATGAGCCCTGCGGTACACGTACACCTCGCCGCCGTGGTCGTCCACGCGGGGCGGGCGGGCCATGGCCTCGGGAGTGTGTTCCGGGCGGACCGTGTCGATGCGGTTGTTGCGGACGCCCTCGCGCATGAGGTCCACGAGGTCGGCCCAGATCGCGTCCCACTCGGCGCACGTGATGTCCTTGCCCGGCCGGTACGGGTCGATGCCGTGCCGGAAAAGGACTTCGGCGCGGTAGACGTTGCCGACGCCCGCGATGATTTTCTGGTCCATGAGGAGTGCGGCGATCGTCGTACGGCTGCGGGCGATTCGGTGGTACGCCGTCGACGGGTCGGCGTCGGGGCGGAGGGGGTCCGGGCCGAGGCGGTCGTGTATCGCCTGCTTCTCGTCGTCCGTGATCAGGGCGCAGGTGGTGGGGCCGCGGAGGTCGACGTACGCGGTGGGGTTGGCGAGGCGGAGGCGGACGGTGTCCGTGGGCGGGGGTGCGGGGGCGTCGCCGAAGGTGACCTTGCCGAAGAGGCCGAGGTGGATGTGGATCCAGTCCTCGGACCTGAAGCGCAGGAAGAGGTGTTTGCCGTGGGCGTCGGCGTTCTCGAACCCGGTGCCGTCCAGGAGGGCTGCGGCGTCTGCGAACTTGCCCTGTGGGCTGGTGACTTGGGTGGTTCCGCCGGCGAACCTGGCCTCGTAGTCCTCGGCCAGGCGGTGGATCGTGTGCCCTTCGGGCACGGGGGCCTCCTGCGTGTGCGCTCTGGCGGGGGGATGGGTTTTCGCCCCCTCCGCCCTTGCCCGTCCCTTGCTTCCTGGGGGCTGCCGCCCCCAGACCCCTGCTGTCGCGCTGAACGCGCTCGTCCTCAAACGCCGGACGGGCTGAAAGATCTATCCCGGCCGGAGCTGAAGAGTGCCGACCCTATGGGTGGGTGGGGGATCGGGATGGCACCGCCTCGTCCTCGTACGCCGGACGGGCTGAAAACCCCTGCCCGGCGCCGAAAGATCAGGCCTGCGGGTGGTGGGGCGGGATCGGGGGGAGGTCGCCTGTTGTTTCGTAGGTCGTGAGCATGTTGATGCGGCGGACGTGGCGTTCTTCGCCGGAGAAGGGGGTGGTGAGGAAGGTCTCGACGAACTTTGTCGCCTCTTCCTGGGAGTGCATGCGGGCGCCGACGGCCACGACGTTGGCGTTGTTGTGCTCGCGGCCCAGGGCGGCGGTCTCCTCGCTCCAGGCGAGGGCGGCACGCACGCCGGCGACCTTGTTCGCGGCGATCTGCTCGCCGTTGCCGGAGCCGCCGATCACGATGCCGAGGGAGCCGGGGTCCGCCGCCGTCCGCGTCGCGGCGCGGAGGCAGAAAGGCGGGTAGTCGTCCTGGGCGTCGTAGATGAGGGGCCCGCAGTCGACGGGCTCGTGGCCGGCGGCCTTGAGCCACTCGACGAGGTGGGTCTTCAGTTCGAGACCGGCATGATCGGAGCCGAGATACACGCGCATGGTCCGAGTGTGACACGGCGGTTTCGGATCGGCCTCGCCGGGTGTCGTCGATGAAAACTGTGAGCTGCACCATAGAACCTCAAGGAAACCTCAAGTAACGATCTGGATTCAAAGGTTCAAGAATTCCTTTGCCTCCGATTCACTGGACCGGCTCGTACGCCCCACTTGCACCGCTCGTACGGGCGATCTGCTCACCCGGCGAAAAGGAATCCCCCTCATATGACCTCGCAGCCGACCCCCACGAAGGCCGCAAGCGGCCCCGGAGACCCCGGCCCAACGGGAGAACCCGGTGGTGGCCTTCAGGCCGGGCTCAAGAACCGTCATCTCTCGATGATCGCCATCGGCGGTGTCATCGGAGCCGGGCTCTTCGTGGGCTCCAGCTCCGGTATCGCCACCGCCGGACCCGGCATCCTCCTCTCGTACGCCTTGGTGGGGACGCTCGTCGTCCTTGTCATGCGGATGCTCGGTGAGATGTCCGCCGCGAACCCGACGTCCGGCTCCTTCTCGGCGCACGCCGACCGCGCGCTCGGGCGCTGGGCCGGGTTCTCGATCGGCTGGCTGTACTGGTTCTTCTGGGTGGTCGTGCTGGCCGTCGAGGCCACCGCCGGGGCCAAGATCCTCGAAGGATGGATTCCCGCCGTTCCCCAGTGGGGGTGGGCGCTCATCGTGATGATCGTCCTCACCGCGACGAACCTCGTGTCCGTGGGGTCGTACGGAGAGTTCGAGTTCTGGTTCGCCGGGATCAAGGTCGTGGCGATCAGCGCGTTCGTCGTGGTCGGCGGGCTCGCCGTCTTCGGCCTGCTGCCGGGTGTCGACGCCGAGAAGGCCGGACTCGCGAACCTCACCGACCACGGCGGCTTCCTGCCCAACGGACCCGGCGCGATCCTCACCGGTGTGCTGCTGGTCGTCTTCTCCTTCATGGGCAGTGAGATCGCGACTCTCGCCGCCGGTGAGTCCGAGGACCCGCAGCGCGCCGTCACCAAGTCCACCAACAGCATCATCTGGCGCGTCGGCGTCTTCTACCTCGGCTCGATCTTCGTGGTCGTGGCCCTGCTGCCGTGGAACGACCCGTCGATCAAGGAGCAGGGCTCCTACGTCGCCGCCCTCGACTCCCTCGGCATCGCGCACGCCGGTCAGATCATGAACTTCATCGTGCTGACCTCCGTACTCTCCTGCCTCAACTCCGGGCTCTACACGGCCTCCCGGATGGCGTTCTCGCTCGGGCAGCGGAGGGACGCGCCGAAGGCGTTCGCCAGGACCACCTCCCGCGGTGTGCCGCTGGCCGCGATCATCGTCTCCGTCACCTTCGGCTTCGTGGCCGTCTTCTTCAACTACAAGTTCCCGGACTCGGTCTTCCTCTTCCTGGTCAACTCCTCCGGTGCGGTCGCCCTGTTCGTGTGGCTCGTCATCTGCTTCTCGCAGCTTCGGATGCGGAAGATCATCCAGCGCGAGTCGCCGGAGAAGCTGGTCGTGAAGATGTGGCTGTACCCGTATCTGACCTGGGCGACGGCCGCGCTGATCGTCTTCGTGCTCGGATACATGCTGACCGACACGGAACACGACGGCCGGGAGACGGTCCTGCTGTCCCTGCTCGTCGCGGCAGTGGTGCTCGTGATCGCCGTGATCCGGCAGAAGCGGGGAGCCGGTGCGCCGGCCGTGCACCGCGTCGCCGACGAGCCGCATGACGACGCTCCGGTGAAGGTCGGCTGAGCCGGCCGGCTCTCCCGAGGACAGTTGGGAGGGGCCCGCGGCGTTCGTCCTCGCCGCGGGCCCCTCCCTGCCGTCTGCCTCGGCGGTTCTGCGCTCTATTAGGGCGCTCTATCAGGGTTGCTCAATCTATTAGGGTTACTCAATGTTCGAAGGACGTTTGGTAAGGCTCCGTGCGCTGCGCTCCGACGACGCGGAGCATCATCTCCGGTGGCGCAACGACCCGGAAGTGGTCCGCTGGGCCGCAGCCGGCGATCCAGGTTTCGGCCCGGTCACAGCAGAGGCGATCGGGCTCGGCTTCGACACCATGCTGCGCCTGCCCCCGAGGGAGTCGGCCGTGTTCACGGTCGAGGATCTGGCAAGCGGCAGGGTGATAGGCATGGCCGACTACCGGGACCTGGACCCGCACGCCGCAGTGGCCACACTCGGAGTCACCATCGGCGAGCGGGAGTTCTGGGGTTGCGGCCATGGCAGCGACGCGTTGCGGCTGCTCGTGAGCCACCTGTTCGGCGCGTACTGCCTGAACCGGCTGGAGCTGGACACGTGGAGCGGCAACGAACGCGCCGTGCGCGCCTTCACCAGGCTGGGCTTCCGTGAGGAAGGCCGCCGCCGGTCGGCGGTACTGATGGAGGGAGAGCGCTATGACCGTGTGCTCTTCGGGATGCTTCGCGAGGAGTGGGTGCACCCCGCGTGACGCCGCAGAAGCTCTTCCAGGGCCGGCGGCACCCCCGCGCGCTCACCTCCTGTCCTACGCTCACTGATCCCTTGGAACTGATTCCTTGGAACCGATCATCTAGAGCACGGTGAAGTCCTTCTTGACCTGTTCGTAGATCTCGAGCGCCTGGTCCTCGACGTCCGGCTGGTACCAGATGTTGACCTGGTACGACTTCCCGTCGGCGTCGAAGCCGAGCAACTGGGCGTGCCAGGGCGTCCCTTGGAGCGTGAAGAGGTACTCCCAGACGATCGCGGGCCTGCCCCTGAAGGTCGTCTCCTCCAGGCGGATCTTCTGATAGCCCTGCCCCTGGCGGGCGTTCTGCTCCGAGGTCTGCCATGTCTCCATGAGGTCGCCCTTGGCGAGGGAGGACTTGGCCACGAGCTCCTGTTTGCCGTCGGGCGACGTGTAGTGCACCTCGGAGCCCGTCTTCAGGTCCCGCCGCCAGCCCTTGGGCGTCACCCACGCGTACCCGCCGGCCTCGCGGTGCGCGCCCGGGGGCAGGCTGGGCGGACGCGAGGTGCCCTCGACGGTGGGCGAGGCGCTCCCCACCGAATCGCTCGGCGCCGCTGACGTCGGGGGGCTCGCCTTGTTGTCATCGGGCGGTCCGCCGGTCGCCGCGATGACCAGCCAGACGGCCACCCCCGCCACGGCCACGGCGCTCGCGGTGACCAGCCCCAAGCGGCGCCGGCTCGGGCGCGGGCCCGCAGGCACGGCGGGGCCGGGGAGTTCGCCGGGGGGCATCGACGTGGGAGCGGACGCCGACGGCATCTGGGCCTCCGTCACCGCCTCCGCCGTTGGAGACGGAGAGGGAGAGGGGGTGAGGGAGGGGAAGGGGGAGGGGGTTGTGGAGCCGAGCTCCGCGCGTAGCTCGGAGGGGACTTCGGTGGAGGCGTTCACTGCGCCGGGGGCGCTGAAGGTCTTCCCTGTGTTGAGTGGCTCGGGCGTGGCTTCCTCGACTGCGGGCGGCGGCTGCCGGCGCTTCCTGAAGTCGAGCGAGCTCGTCCGCGTCGGGGCGTGGTGCGCCGGTATCGCGTCCTCTATGGGGTCGGGGTCAGGCTCCATTCGGGGTGGGGGCTCGGACCGGCGTTCCGGCTCGTACGCGGGCTCCGGCTCGTACGCGGGCTCCGGCTCGTACGCGGGCTCCGGCTCGTACGCGGGCTCCGGCTCGTACGCGGGCTCCGGCTGCCGTACCTCGCTCATCAACTCCGCGTCCAGGAGCACGGGTGTGGGCGCCTCGGCGTGGACCGGCGGAACGGGGGGCGCGGTCCCCGGCGCTTCGTGCGGCGGCTTTGGGTCGGGGCCGTGATCGGGACCGGGGCCGTGGCCGGGGTCGCGGTCGCGGTCGCGGTCAGCGTCGGGGCCGTGGTCGGGTCCTGATCCCTCCGTGTCCGGATCGGGAGCGGCTCCTCCGGCCTCGCCCGCCTCGCCCGCTCCCCCCGCAGCGACTGCCTCTCCCGGCGCCTCCGCGCCCAGGAACACCAACCGTCGGAGTTCCGCCTCGAGTTCCTCCAGGCCGGGTCGGGTGGACGGCTCCTTCTCCAGGAGTTCCGCCAGGATGTCCCGCAACTCGCCCGCGGACGCGGGGAGTTCGGGTTCCTCGTACAGGACGGCGTGCAGGGTGGCCAGGGTGGTGGCTCGGGAGAAGGGCGACCGGCCGCCGAGTGCCGCGCAGAGGGTCGCGCCCAGGGACCACACGTCGGAGGGCGGGCCCTGCGGGCGGCCCGAGACGCGTTCGGGCGCCATGTAGTCGGGGGAACCGACCAGCATCCCGGCCATGGTCAGCGCCTTCGCGTCCTGGATCGCGGCGATGCCGAAGTCGGTCAGGACGACTCGCCGACCGCTCCGCTCGACCAGGACGTTGCCCGGTTTGATGTCGCGGTGCAGCACTCCCCCTGCGTGCACCTGGCGCAGTGCCACGACCAGTTCGAGCCCGATACGGGCCGCCTCGCGCGCGCTGAGCGGCCCGTCCTCCACCACGATCTGCTCCAGCGAGCGGCCGGCGACCAGTTCCATGACGATCCAGAGGCGCTCGCCCTCATCCACGACGTCGTAGATGCGTACGACATTGGGGTGGTCGATCCGGGCCGTGGCCCTGGCCTCACGCAAAGTGCGTTCCCGGCGGGTGCGGGTGTCCTCCGGGTCCAGTCCGTCTATCCGCATTTCCTTGACGGCGACCTGCCGGTCGAGCATGTCGTCGGCGGCTCGCCACACCCGCCCCATTCCCCCCTGTCCAATGCTTTCGACCAACCGATAACGCCCCGTCACCAATAACCCCGGAACACCGCCCTGCACATTCCCCGACAATCCCCGCACCCCCTCAACACCCGTCACAATCGCCCGTAACACCAGAACCACTCAGAAACACAATGGTCACACTTCATGCCGTACCAGCATAGTGCGGAGAAATCTTGTGGTACCTCTTCAAGTACTGCGAATTCAGGCGCAGCCAAGGGGGACGAACATGAGTTCTCGTCGGACGACGATCATCGCTGGATCACTGCTCACGGCATCTTTCTCGGCCGTGATGATCCTTTCCTACACCGCCGTGGCGGACGACCAGGGACCGGGGAGCAGTAAAGGGGGAAAGGCGGTTGACGAGGCACCGGCGGGTGTAAAGCTGACCACCCAGCTGCCGGAGAGCATTTCCGTGGACAACAGTTCACAGAATACGGCGATCACCGCCACTGTGAAGAACGAAGGGACCGAGGAAAGCGGCGACATCAGGCTTTTGGTCGTCGGTTTCGACGGCCTGACGGTCAAAGGCGTGAAGGACTGTTCCGCGATTGCGGAAGGGGATCTTCCCGAGGGATCGAACAGTGGTTTCAGTTGCGCCGTAGGCAGGCTCGCGGCGGGCAAGTCGAAGTCGTACGACGTCGACGCCACTTTCGATCTGAGCAAGACCGGAAAGATCTGTCTGCCGGTGCAGACGAGCGACGGGGCGAAGACGTTCTGGCAGCAGGGCCCGGTGCCGTTCGGTACGACGAACCCGTCGCCGAACGCCCCGGCCACCCCGCTGCTGCTCGGCACCGACAACACACCCGTGGCACCCGGCGGTGACGAGCTGCCCAGGACCGGCGGCGGGAGCGACGTCCTGCCGCTCGGCGCGGCGGGCGCGGCGCTGGTCTCGGCGGGGGCGGCCGGCCTGTGGTGGGTTCACCGGCGGCCGCAGCAGCGCTGAATCGGGAATCGGGAGGCGAAAGGTGAAGGGGCTGGGAGCCTCGTGCGGCTCCCAGCCCCTTCACCCTGCTTCACCGGCCTTCACCGGCCTTCACCGGCTTCAAGACCTTCACCGGCCTTCAGGCGTTCACCGGCTTCACCGGCCGGACGTCAGCGGTTGATGAACTTCCAGGCCGTGGGCAGCACGCCCATCGCCAGCGCCGCCTTGAGGGCGTCGCCGAGCAGGAACGGGGTGAGGCCCACCGCGACGGCCGCGCTGAGCGACATGTCGGCGGCGGAGGCCAGATACGGGACGCCGATCGCGTAGATGATCGCCTCGCCCAGCAGCATCGTGCCCGCCATGCGCAGGACGGAGCGGTCGGCGCCGCGGCGGGCGAGTGCGCCCACGACGGTGGCGGCGAGCAGCATGCCGAGGATGTAGCCGAAGGAGACGGTGGCGCCTGAGCCGCCGCCGGCGAACCACGGGACGCCGGCCAGGCCGAGCAGCGCGTACGTGGCGAGGGAGAAGAGACCCCGGCTGGTGCCGAGGGCGGTGCCCACGAGGAGTGCCGCGAAGGTCTGGCCCGTCACCGGGACCGGAGAGCCCGGCACGGGGAGGGCGATCTGGGCGGCGAGGCCGGTGAGGGCGGCTCCGCCGAGGACCAGGGCGGTGTCCCTGACGCGGGAAGCGGGGAGCAGGTCGGCGAGGACCTCGCCGGGGCGTATGCCCGGGCGGGTGGTGGCGGCAGCGGTGCTCATGGGGACTCCGGCGGGGTGACGGCAGGTTCGGGACACGGTGACGCTATCCCAGGGGTGCGTGGGCGATCACCGTCAGCCGTCGACAAAGGGGGGAGCGGGGGGTTGGTCGGCTTCTCACAAAGAGGGTGGGGTACACCTGCGAGGGCGTGATGCTGGTCACTGAGGTGGGATCGGTCTGGGCACGGGGGTGAGGCCTGCCGGAACTGTGGGGTCCCGCCAAAAGTTCTTTCGCCCCCTCCGCCCCTGCCCGTCCCGTACCTGGGGGCTGCCGCCCCCAGACCCCCGCATCGGCCTGGACGGCCTCGTCCTCAAACGCCGGACGGGCTGAAACGGACCGGAGTGGCGAAGAAACCCGGCCCTAGCAGGATCCACCGGGCAGGCCCTACCCTTCACCCCATGGTTGCCCAGGCTGAGAACTTCGCGTCGCGTCGCTATGTCGACCTGCGCCGCCAGGGCACGGCCACCTGTCGCCGCACGGTGTAGGCGGGACGGAGCGGATCCGGCTCGCCGAGACGAAGACGGCGCAGTGTCGGACCGGCCCCGAGGAAGTTCTCCATGCTCTCCATGCCCCGTACCGCGGCACCACCCCGAACACCCCCTCCCCACACTCCCCATCGAGCCGCCGACAGCGCGCGCCGCAGGACCAGCGCCAGTGTCATCCTGCGGTCGGTCCTGGAGCACGGGCCGGTCGCGCGGAGCACCGTCGCCCGGCTGACCGGGCTGTCCCCGGCGTCGGTGACCGACTACTGCGCCGAGTTCGCGGGGCTCGGCCTGATCCAGGAGGCGCCCACGCCCCGGCAGTCGAAGGGCGTGGGACGCCCGCACGTACCGGTCGACCTGGACGACGCCCGGTTCGTGGTCGGCGGAGTGCACGTGGCGGTGCCGTACACGACGGTCGCGCTGCTCGATCTGCGCGGCCGGGTGGTGGCGGAGCGGGAGTTGAGCCACAGCGGTGACACCGAGCCGGGCCGGGTACTGGCGAACGCCGCCGACGGGCTCGGCGCGCTGCTGGCCGACGTTCCCGGCCGTACGCCGCTGGGCGTGGGCGTGGCGACCGGGGGCTGGGTGGACCGGGACTCCGGGACCATCGTCGAGCACCCCATGCTGGGCTGGCGCGAGGTCGCCGTACGGGATGCGATCGGCGCGCGCACCGGGCTGCCCGTCCATGTGGACGGCCACGCGCGCGCGTTGGTCAACGGGGAGCGGCTGTTCGGGCGGGCGCGCGGCAGCCGGAGCGTGCTGCATCTGTTCGTCGGCAACGTGGTGGACGCGGCCTTCGCCACCCATGACGAGGTGCACTACGGCCCCCGCTCCCAGGCCGGGGCGATCGCCCATCTGCCGCTCGCGGGCGGCACCGAGCGGTGCGGCTGCGGCCGGACCGGCTGCCTCCAGGCCGAGTTGAGCGAGCGGACACTGTGCCGGCGGGCCCGCGAGGCAGGGGTCATCGCCGGCGTGAACCCGATGCACGTCGTGGCCGCGGCGGCGGAGGGTGACCGGACCGCCGTACGGCTGCTGCTGGACCGCGCCCGGATGATCGGGCGGGCCGCGGGGCTGCTGCTCGACGTGCTCAATCCGGAGACCGTCGTCGTCACCGAGGTCGGTGTCATGTACCGGGAGGACTGCCTGCGGGCGCTGCGCGAGGCGGTCGGGCGCGACCGGGCGGCAGACGTCGTGCCGACCAGCTTCCCGGAATCCGTACTGGCCGTGGCGGGTGGTTCGGTGGCTCTCGACGTGTTCTACCGGGATCCGCTGGGAGCGTCACCCGAGCCGATACCGGGGCCGCCGCCGTCGGAGCCGACACCGGGACGATCGCCGAGGCCGACTCCAGGTCGGTCACCGGAGCCGACGCCAGGGCCGTCGCCAGGCCGATCACCGGAGCCGACGCCAGGCCGATCAGCGGGGCCGACGCCACGTCGGTCGCCGGAGCCCATGCCAGGCCGGTCGCCGGAGCCGCTGCCGGGACAGTCGTCGGGGCGGATACCAAGGCCGTCTTCGGGGCCTCACCGGGGCCGATTTAATTCAGAAACTCCGAATATTGACAGGCCTGACGGGCGACAAGGAGCATCCTCCTCATGAGCAGCTCGCGAGTGCAGGTTCCGCTCACCAAGTGCCGTGTCATCGACCTCATGCGGGTCGCACGCGCGCATTGTTGCTGACGCGTTGACGCACTGACGTCCACTCGCACATCCGGCTTCCCTTCTGCCGCGCCTCCGGCGTGTACCTCCTCGCCCCCGGCGTGCGCCCTCATGCGCTCATTCACCTTTTCCAGGCTCTGCCCTGTCCGGTAATTCCGCGCGTCCTCCTGCCACTTGAATCCCCGGAGTACTCCCATGTCACCACTGTCCTCCTCCGCGTCCGGTATCGACCGGCGGCTGTTCCTGTCCTCCCTGCTCGGCGCCGCCGCTGTCGCCGGCCTCAGCGGCTGCGCGGGCAGCAGTTCCGCCAGCACCTCCTCCAAGGGATCCACGTCCGCCCCGCTGGCCGCCAAGGTGCCGTCCGGTACGAGCCTCAAAATCGCCTCGTACCAGGGCAGGCAGCAGATCCAGTTCAAGCTGGCGGGCCTCGACGACCTGCCCTTCACCGTGGCCGACTGGCCGAACATCGGCGCAGGTCCCGATGTCATCAACGCCTTCCGCGCCAAGTCCCTGGACCTCGCCAACAACGCGGGCATCCCGCCGATCCAGGCGCACTACCAGGGTTTCGACGCGAAGATCGTCGCGATCAACGTCACCCGCAAGCCCAACTACGCCTTCGCCACCAAACCCGGCAGCGACATCAAGGACATCCAGGGCTTCAAGGGCAAGAAGCTGGCGTTCTCACAGGGTCAGGCACAGGGCGTCGTGCTCCTGCGCGCTCTCAAGGAGGCGGGGCTGTCGTACGACGACGCGGAGCTGGTGCCGCTGACCAGCAACCAGTTCCTCACCGCGCTCCAGTCCGGCCAGGTGGACATAGCCCCGCTCGGCAACGAGCAGGTGCCCGCCTACCTCAAGCAGTACGAGTCCAAGGGCGCGCACATCATCGCCACCGACGTGGTGGACCTCCTCAACCTCCTGTGGGCGCCCACCTCCGTGCTCGCCGACCCCGCCAAGGCCTCCGCGATCGCCGCGTACATCCCGCGCTGGGCGCAGGGCACCGTGTGGGCGTACGAGCACCCCGACGAGTGGAACGAGGAGTTCTTCGTCAAGACGCAGAACCTCACCCTCGAACAGGCTCAGTCGATCACTGAACTCGTCAACAAGCCGCTGTACCCGCCGAGTTGGGACGAGGCGGTGAAGTGGGAGCAGGAGACCGCGGATCTGCTGGCCGAGGGCGGTTTCGTGAAGGCGTTCAAGGTCGACTCACTCTTCGACCGGCGCTTCGAGGGCATCGCGGCGAAGTCCGTACCCGCCGAGTACCGGAGTTGACCGCCATGACCACCACCACGACCAGCACAGTGACCACCACGGCCCCCGCTCCTGTGGAGGTCACACGGAAGCCCGCTCGAACCCGGCGCCGCGGACTCGCCCCCGGCAAGCGGCTGCCCGCCTCCCGCATCATCGGCCCCGCCCTGTTCTTCGCCCTGTGGGCCGTCGCCTCGGCCGCCGGGCAGCTTGACCCGGGCGCGATACCGGCGCCCTGGACGGTCCTCAGCACCGCCGGTCACCTGTGGACGGACGGCACACTCCCCACGGATGTGCTCACGTCCCTGGAACGCGCCGGGTACGGGTTCGCGCTCGGCCTGACCGCCGGGGTGGTCCTGGCGCTCGCGTCCGGGCTCAGCCGGGTCGGCGAGGCACTGATCGACGGGACGGTGCAGCTCAACCGGGCCATCCCGACACTCGGTCTGATCCCGCTGTTCATCCTCTGGCTGGGCATCGGCGAGACCTTCAAGATCGCGATCATCGCCATCGTCGTCTACATCCCGATCTATCTGAACCTGCACTCGGCCCTGTCCGGCATCGACCACCGCTATGTCGAACTCGCCGAGGTCCAGGGGCTGTCCAGGGTCGCCTTCATCCGGCAGATCGTCATCCCCGGCGCGCTGCCCGGCTTCTTCGTCGGGCTGCGGCTCGGGGTGACCGGGTCCTGGCTGTCCCTGGTCGTCCTGGAGCAGATCAACGCCACCAACGGCCTCGGTTACATGATGTTCCAGGCCCAGAACTACGGCCAGAGCGACGTGATCCTCGTCGGTCTGCTGATCTACGGGGTCTTCGGTCTGGTCTCCGACAGCGCGGTCCGTCTCATCGAACGGAGGGTGCTGTCATGGCGACGCACGCTGAGCAACTGACACCTACACAAAAGCAGCCCACCGTCCAACTCCGGGGCCTGACACGCTCCTTCGAGGGCCGCAAGGTCCTCGACGACGTCGACCTCGACCTTCCGGCGGGCCAGTTCACGGCCCTGCTCGGGCACAGCGGCTCCGGCAAGAGCACCCTGCTGCGGGCCATCGCCGGCCTCGACCACACCGTCGTCGGCAGTGGCCAACTGTCCGCCCCTGAACGGGTGTCGGTCGTCTTCCAGGACTCCCGGCTGCTCCCCTGGCGCCGGGTCCTGGACAACGTACTGCTCGGCGCGGACGGCAAGGAGGCCGCCGAACGCGGTCGCGCCGCGCTCTCCGAGGTGGGCCTCGCGGGTCGCGAACGGGCCTGGCCCAACGAGCTGTCCGGCGGCGAGGCCCAGCGCGCCGCCCTGGCCCGCTCGCTGGTCCGCGAGCCCGAACTCCTCCTAGCCGACGAGCCGTTCGGCGCCCTGGACGCGCTCACCCGGATCAAGATGCACGTCCTGCTGCGCGAGCTGTGGGAGCGCCACCGGCCCTCCGTGCTGCTCGTCACGCACGACGTGGACGAGGCGATCGTGCTCGCCGACCGGGTGCTCGTGCTCGACCAGGGGCGCATCGGCCTTGACCTGACCGTCGACATCCCGCACCCCCGCTCGTATCGCGACCCGCTGCTCGGTGAGTACCGCGAGCGGCTGCTCGCCGCCCTGGGCGTCACGGAGGACCACAAGTGACCACATCACCGACCGATTCGCGTCAGCTGCACCTCAACGCCTTCCTGATGAACACCGGGCACCACGAGGCGTCCTGGCGGCTGCCCGAGAGCGATCCGTACGCGAGCGTCGACCTCGCGCACTACGTCAACCTCGCCCGAATCGCCGAACGCGGCACCTTCGACTCGCTCTTCCTCGCCGACGGCCCGGTGCTGTTCAACAGCGTCGGCCAGCGCCCGTCCGGCACCCTCGAACCCATCACCCTGCTCACCGCGATCGCCACGGCCACCCAGCACATCGGCCTGATCGCCACCGCCTCGACCTCCTACAACTCCCCCTACAACCTGGCCCGCAGATTCGCCTCCCTGGACCATCTCAGCGGCGGCCGGGCCGGCTGGAACATCGTCACCACCGCCGGCGCCGAGGCCGCCCGCAACTTCGGCCTCGACGACGAGCCCGCCCACGCCACCCGCTACGAGCGCGCCGCCGAGTTCCTCGACGTGGCGCTCAAGCTCTGGGACAGCTGGGAGGACGACCTGGTCGTCGGCGACAAGGCGACGGGCGTCTGGGGCGACGAGCGCAAGCTCCATCCGCCGCGCCACAAGGGGACGTACTTCAGTGTCGAGGGCGCCCTCAACGTCCCCCGCACACCCCAGGGTTACCCGCTCCTCGTACAGGCCGGGTCCTCCGACGACGGCAAGCGCTTCGCGGCCCGGTACGCGGAGGCGGTCTTCACCGCGCAGCAGACCCTCAAGGACGCGCAGGACTTCTACGCCGACCTCAAGTCCCGTACGGGCGCGGCGGGCCGGGACCCGGACCACATCAAGATCCTGCCCGGCATCGTCCCGGTCATCGGCTCGACCGAGGCCGAGGCGCGCGCACACGAGCGGGTCCTCGAGGACCACATCGTGTACGAGCACGGTCTGTACCGCCTGGAACACCTGCTGCATCTGGAGCCGGGCACGCTCGACCTCGACGCCCAACTGCCCGCCGACCTGCCGCCGGAGAGTGCCATCGAGGGCGCCAAGAGCCGCTACACACTCGTGGTCGAACTCGCCCGGCGCGAGCGGCTCACCGTCCGCGAGCTGATCGGCCGGCTCGGCGGGGGCCGCGGGCACCTGACGTTCACCGGTACGCCCGCGCAGGTCGCAGACGCGATCGAGGACTGGTTCCGGCTCGGCGCCGCGGACGGCTTCAACATCATGCCCGCCGTACTGCCTTCCGGCCTCGAACTCTTCGTCGACCAGGTCGTGCCGATCCTGCGCACCCGCGGTCTGCTCCGCACGGAGTACGGGCCGCGGCAGACCCTGCGGGAGCGGTACGGGCTTCCGCGGCCGGCCAATCAGTACGCAAGCCCGGTACTCGCCGCCCACTGAGACCGTCCACTGAGACCGCCCACGGAGACCGTCCGCTGAGACCGTCCGCTGAAATCGCCCACTGAGACGGCCCGCTGAAATCGCCCGCGTCCGAACCGAAAGGACCCGCACATGTCCGAGATAGAGATCCGCAAGGTCACCGCGAAGATCGGCGCCCAGGTGTCCGGCATCGACATCGCCAAGCCCCTCGACGACGAGACCATCGCCGCCGTCCGCGCGGCCCTCAACGAGCACAAGGCGCTGGTCTTCGACGCCGACGGCCTGGACGACGAGGGCCAGCAGGCCTTCGCCCGCCAGTTCGGCGACCTGACCACCGCGCACCCGACCGTGCCCGCGGTCGCCGGCGCCCCGAACGTGCTGCCCGTGGACAGCGAGCGGGGCCGCGCCAACCACTGGCACACCGACGTCACCTTCGTCCTCAACCCGCCCCAGGCCAGCACCCTGCGCAGCATCACCATCCCGCCGTACGGCGGCGAGACCCTCATCGCCAACTCGGCGGCCGCCTACCGCGATCTGCCCGAGCCGCTGCGCCAACTCGCCGACAGCCTCTGGGCCGAGCACACCAACGACTACGACTACGCGGTGCCGGACGAGGAGATCGACGCGGAACAGGCCGAGCAGCGCGCCCAGTTCACGTCCATCAACTTCCGCACGGCCCACCCGGTCGTCCGGGTCCACCCGCTGACCGGCGAACGCGGGCTGTTCATCGGCGGGTTCGCGCAGCGGATCCTCGGCCTGTCGCTGGGCGAGTCCCGCAAGATCCTCGACATCCTCCAGGCGTACGTCACCCGGCCCGAGAACATCCTTCGCTGGCGCTGGTCCCCGAATCAGCTCGTCCTCTTCGACAACCGGATCACCCAGCACTACGCCATCGACAACTACGACGGACAGCCCCGCCGTCTGCACCGCGTGACCGTCGCCGGTGACGTGCCGGTCGGCATCGAGGGCAAGGAGAGCTACTCGATCGCGGGCGACGCCTCGCACTACACCTCGGTCACAACCGTCGAGTAACAAGGCGACCGCCCCGTCCCCCGAAAGGCCCTCGCATGCGTCACGCGAGGGCCTTTTTGTTGCTAGCGTGTAGTTGCACATACATTGCAATAAGAGGTCGAGGGGACCCGCCATGCCCGTCTACACCCTGCCCGAGCTGCCGTACGACTACTCCGCACTCGCCCCCGTGATCAGCCCCGAGATCATCGAGCTGCACCACGACAAGCACCACGCGGCGTATGTGAAGGGTGCGAACGACACGCTCGAGCAGCTTGCGGAGGCGCGCGACAAGGAGTCGTGGGGTTCGGTCAACGGGCTGGAGAAGAGCCTCGCCTTCCACCTCTCCGGCCACATCCTGCACAGCATCTACTGGCAGAACATGACCGGTGAGGGCGGCGGCGAGCCGCTGGCCGCGGACGGCGTGGGCGAGCTGGCGGACGCGATCACCGACTCCTTCGGTTCCTTCGCCGGGTTCAAGGCCCAGCTCACCAAGGCCGCCGCGACCACGCAGGGTTCGGGCTGGGGCGTCCTCGCGTACGAACCGCTCAGCGGGCGTCTCGTCGTCGAGCAGGTCTACGACCACCAGGGCAACGTCGGCCAGGGCTCGGTCCCGGTCCTCGTCTTCGACGCCTGGGAGCACGCCTTCTACCTCCAGTACAAGAACCAGAAGGTCGACTTCATCGACGCCATGTGGGCCGTCGTCAACTGGCAGGACGTGGCCCGGCGTTACGCGGCGGCGAAGTCCCGCGCGGATGTCTTGCTGCTGACCCCCTGAGACGGGCCTGGCCCTTCTGGGGCATGCGTAAAGCGTCCTGCTCGTGATCGTCTTCTCAACCTTCACGTTGCAGGCGGATGGAAGGAAAGCCCCCGCGAGGACATGACTCGCGGGGGCTTTCCCTTACTCGCGGGGGGCTTCCGCTACTTGCGGGGCCTTCCCCTACTTGCGGGGCTTTCCCTTTTTCCTTACGCGCACGGCACGTTGAGCGACAGCAGGGCGACCGTCCCGTCCTCGACCCGGAGTTCGGTGATCGCCGCGTTGCGCAACTGCGGGAACACGCGGCGGTATTCGCTCAGCGGGACGGACAGCAGCGAGCAGAGGACCAGGCGGAGCAGGGTGTTGTGGGCGACGACCAGGACACGCTCGCCCGGATGCGCGGTCGCGATGCCGCGCAGGGCCTTCACGCCGCGGGCCGTCGCCGTGCGGGGGTCCTCCGCCTCCGGGAAGGGGTACGCCACCGGGTCCGTCAGGAACGCCTTCGCGCGGGCCGGGTTCTCGGCCGCGAACTCGGCGAGGGTGCGGCCCTCCAGGACCCCGAAGTCGCATTCCCTCAGGGCGGGTTCGCGGTGCGGGGTGAGGCCGAGGGTGCGGCAGGCGGGCTCCGCGGTGGCTGCGGCGCGGGACACCGTCGATGTCCAGACCGCGTCGACGCCGTGCTCGGCGGACCAGCGGCCGAGTGCCTCCGCCTGGGCGCGGCCCTCGTCGGTGAGAGCGATGTCGCTCACGCCGGCGTAGCGGCGCTCGGCGTGCCAGACGGTCTGCCCGTGGCGGGCGAGGAGAAGGGTCGTCGTTGACCCGGGGGGCGTGCTCATTCCTCGCAGTATCCAGGGCGTGAGGGTGTGGCGTGGGGTGATCGCAGGGCTTTCCTCGCCCCCTCCGCCCCTGCCCGTCCCGTACCTGGGGGCTGCCGCCCCCAGACCCCCCCAGTTGGCCCGAACGGCCTCGTCTTCAAACGCCGGACGGGCTGGAAATGGCCCCGTGGGCGCTTTCGCCGCTTACGCTCACGGGTCCGGGCGTCTTTAAGGAGGCGTACATGCCGTACAAGTGGTGCAAGAACTGCGGCAGGATGCGGGACTTCCGTCATCTGGTGAACGACGCGGAGCGCGCGGCGACCAGGGAGGTCGTGAAGCAGGCCAATGTGGACGCCTATATCCGCTGCGCCCACGAAGGCTGCCGCAGGGTCCAGCGGCGCGGCAGGAGCAGCGACGGCGGGACCCTCCCCGAAGAGCTGAGGATTCCCGCCGCCGAGTAGGACCTGGCCGGCTAGGACCTAAAGGTTGCTGAAGTCCGGCCCCACCGTCCGCGACCGCTTGATCTCGTAGAAGCCGGGCGTGGACGCAACCAGCAGCGTGCCGTCCCAGAGCCTGGCGGCGGCCTCGCCCTGGGGGGTGGGGGTGACGACCGGACCGAAGAAGGCGATCTGCTCGCCGTCGGCGCCGGGGACGGCGATGACGGGCGTGCCCACGTCCTGGCCGACCTTGTCGATGCCCTCCTTGTGGGAGGCGCGCAGCTCGGCGTCGAACTCGAACTTCTCCTGGTCGGCGTAGTCCAGCAGGGACGCCGGAAGGCCGACCTCGTCGAGCGCGGCGGCGATCGCCTCGGAGGTCGGGCCCTGGCCCTCGTTGTGGATGCGGGTGCCGAGCGCGGTGTACAGCGGGCCGAGGATGTCGTCGCCGTGCTTCTGCCAGGCGGCGGTCACCACCCGGATCGGCGTCCAGGCCTTGGTGGCGAGCAGCTCGCGGTACTCCTCGGGCAGCTCGTCCAGCTTCGGCTCGTTCAATACCGCGAGGCTCATGATGTGCCAGCGCACCTCGATGTCCCGGACCTTCTCCACTTCCAGAACCCAGCGCGAGGTCATCCAGGCCCAGGGGCACAGCGGGTCGAACCAGAAGTCGACGGGGGTCTTGCCGGAACCGGAACTCGTCTGGGCGGTCTGCTCGGGCATGCTTCTCCTCGAAAAGTGGTGTTACCGAAGCCAACACCGTCGGTCGCCCGACCCATTCCCGGGTGCCCGGTGTCAGGGGCACATGGCAGGATCGGCACTGTACCGATCTGTCCGGCCAGCCCTGAGGGAGTGCCCCCGTGCCCGGTGAGAATCTGTCCCGCGACGAGGCCCGGGAACGGGCGGCGCTGCTGTCCGTCGACGGTTACCAGGTGTCTCTCGACCTGCGCTCCGCCGTCGGGGACCAGGCCACCGGTCCGGCCGCCGACGGGGCGCCGCGCACCTTCCGCTCGGTGACCACCATCCGTTTCCGCTCCGCCGAGCCGGGCGCCACCAGCTTCGCCGACCTGATCGCGCCGAGTGTGACGGCCCTCTCGCTGAACGGCAAGGACCTCGATCCCGGCGAGGTCTTCGACGGCACCCGGATCACCCTCGAGGATCTCCAGGCGGACAACGAACTCGTCGTCGACGCTCAGTGCGCCTACTCCCGCACCGGCGAGGGCATGCACCGCTTCGTCGACCCCGAGGACGGCGAGGTGTATCTGTACACGCAGTACGAGCCCGCCGACTCCCGGCGCGTCTTCGCGAACTTCGAGCAGCCCGACCTCAAGGCCCCCTTCCGCTTCGAGGTAAGGGCCCCTGAGGGATGGACCGTCTGGAGCAACGGAGTCGGCGAACTCACCGACGGTGTCTGGAAGTTCGCCGAGACGAAGCCGATCTCGACGTACATCACCGCCTTCGCCGCCGGCCCGTACCACTATGTGACCGACAGCTACACCCGCACCTTCGACGACGGTACGACGCTGGAGATCCCGCTCGGCGCGATGTGCCGCAAGGGCCTGGCGCCCTACTTCGACGCCGAGGACGTCTTCCTCGTCACCAAGCAGGGCCTGGACTTCTTCCACGAGCACTTCGACTACCCGTACCCGTTCGGGAAGTACGACCAGGCGTTCGTGCCGGAGTACAACCTCGGCGCGATGGAGAACCCCGGACTGGTCACGTTCCGCGAGGAGTTCATCTTCCGCGGCAAGGTGACGCAGGCGTCGTACGAGGGCCGGGCGAACGTCATCCTGCACGAGATGGCGCACATGTGGTTCGGCGACCTCGTCACCATGGAGTGGTGGGACGACCTGTGGCTCAAGGAGTCCTTCGCCGACTTCATGGGCGCGTTCTCGCTGGTCGGCGCGACCCGTTTCAAGGACGGCTGGATCACCTTCGCCAACCGCCGCAAGGCATGGGCCTACCGCGCGGACCAGCTCCCCTCCACACACCCGATCACCGCCGACATCCGCGACCTCCAGGACGCCAAGCTCAACTTCGACGGCATCACGTACGCCAAGGGCGCCTCCGTACTGAAGCAGCTCGTCGCGTACGTCGGCCAGGACGCGTTCCTGGAGGGCGCGCGCCGCTACTTCAAGCGGAACGCGTACGGCAACACGCGCCTCGGCGATCTGCTGTCGGTGCTGGAGGAGACCAGTGGGCGCGACCTGGCGGCCTGGGCGCGGTCCTGGCTCCAGACGGCCGGGGTGAACTCCCTCACCCCGCAGGTGATCCTGAGCGCGGAGGGCCGGATCACCGAGCTGGCGATCCTCCAGGAGGCGGCGGAGTCCCATCCCGAACTGCGGCCGCACCGGGTGGCGGTGGGCCTGTACCGCCGGACACCGGACGGCGCGGTGGAGCGGTACGCGCGGGCCGAGCTGGACGTCGACGGACCCCGTACGGTCGTCGCCGAGCTGGTCGGCGCCGAGGCCCCGGATCTCGTCCTGGTCAACGACGACGACCTGACGTACTGCAAGATCCGTTTCGACGTGGGCTCGTTGGCGACGCTGCGGGAGCGGCTCGGTGAGATCACGGATCCACTGGCGCGCGCCCTGTGCTGGTCGGCGCTGTGGAACCTCACGCGTGACGCACTCATGCCGGCCCGCGACTTCCTCGACCTGGTGCTGCGCTTCGCGGGACGCGAGTCCGACATCGGTGTCCTGCAGATGCTGCACGCCTGGGCCGACTCCGCGCTCACCTTCTACGCGGCACCCGACTGGCGTGCGGAGGGCGAACACCTGCTCGCCGAGGGCGCGCTGAAGGAGCTGCGGTTCGCGGAGCCGGGCAGTCAGCACCAGCTCACCTGGGCCCGCTTCTTCGCGCGGGTCGCGTCCGGCCCGGCCGATCTCCAGCTCCTTCGGGGCCTGCTGGAGGGCACGGCGAAGATCGACGGTCTCGATGTCGACCAGGAGCTGCGCTGGGCGTTCCTGGAACCGCTGGCCGCGCACGGGGTCGCCGACGAGGCCGTGCTGGCCGCCGAACTCGCCCGCGACGACACGGCGTCCGGCAAGCGCCACCAGGTCCGCTGCCTCGCCGCCCGCCCCTCGGCGGCGGTCAAAGCGCAGGCCTGGGCCTCCGTGGTGGAGTCCGACGCCCTCTCCAACGCGCTCGTCGAGGCGACCATCGCGGGCTTCGACCAGTCGTCCCAGCGGGAGTTGCTCGCTCCGTACGCCGCGAAGTACTTCGCGGCGATCGAGCGCGTCTGGGCGGACCGCTCGATCCAGATCGCCATGGACGTCGTGAAGGGGCTCTTCCCCTCCTTCCAGGACTCCCAGGAGACCCTGGACGCGACGGACGCGTGGCTGGCGGCCCACGAGAACGCGGCACCGGCGCTGCGCCGGCTGGTGCTGGAGGCGCGGGACGACCTGGCCCGCGCGCTGCGGGGGCAGGCGGTCGATGTGGCCGCCGCGGGCTGACGAACGTGGCCACCAGCTGGGGGCACCGGTTGCGGCCGGTGCCCTCAGGGGGTGGTGAACACCGGCGCACTCAGTGGTTACGAAGTAAAGATATGCAGAGCCGTAACCCGTACTACTCCCTATCCGGAGCAGCGCCTTTCGGCACTCGAACGCCCGTACTTTAGGGCGGGCTTGTCCGGATTTGTCGACGAGCGTGTAACAGCGGTTAGAGCGCGGCCCCGGTGCGGGAAACCCCGGTTCATGAACCACAACACCCCGCTCTCCCACACCCCCCACTCCCCCCGCCCCCTGCGTCACCTGTCCCACGTACAGCGGCGGGTGCTGACCACCGCGCAGCTCCGGGCGCACGGTGTGAGCGCCGCCGAGACGAACGAGCAGTGCCGGCCCGGCGGCCCCTGGCAGCAGTTCCTCCCGGGCGTCTTCCTTCTCCACGCCGGGCCGCCCACCTCCGAGGAGCGGCTGCACGCGGTCCTGATGTTCGCCGCCCGCTCCCCCGCCCAGCCGGCGCCCGCGATCCCCGTCCAGCCGGGAGCCGAGGCGCCGCACGCCCCCCAGCCCTACACGGACGCGCTCATCACCGGCCTGGCGGCCCTCACCCTGCACGGCTTCACGTCGGCGCCCCCGCTGCTCTCCCTCGACAAGATCGACGTCCTGGTCCCCCGCCTGCGCCGCCTGCGCTCCACGGGCTGCGCCCGCATCGTCCGTACGCCATCCCTCCCCGCCCCCTCGTACATCACCGGCGTCCCGGTCGCCCCCGTCCCCCGCGCCCTCGCCGACGCCGTCGCGGAGCTGTCGGACGCGAACGCCGTACGCCGGCTGCTGACGGAGGCCGTGCGCGGCGGGCACTGCGAACCGGCCGCCGTGGTACGGGAGTTGACCCAGGCCAAGCTGCTGTCTCGCCCCCATGTGGTGGACGCGGTGGACTCGCTTCTCGCCGAGGGGCGCTCGATCGCCGAGGACCGGCTGTACCGGATGGTCGAGGAGTTCGGCCTGCCCGATCCCGTCTGGAATGTGGACCTCCGCCTGCCCGGCGGCCCCCACCTCGGCGGTCTCGACGCCTACTGGCCGGAACAGGCGGTGGCCGTCGAGCTCGACACCCGTGCCCCCCGCCAGGATGAGGACGCCCTCTGGTCGGAGTACGCCCGCAAACGCGAGCACCTGGAGCGCCTGGGCATCACCGTCGTGTACATCACCCCCAAGAAGCTGCGCGACGCGATGGACCAGCAGGCCACCGTCGTACGCACCGCCCTGATGGCGTCGAACGACCGCGATCCCGCGGCCTATGTCGTGGTGCTGCCCCGGTAGTGACGGACCGGGGTCGTATCAGGAGGGGAGAGGAGGGGCCGCCGGGGTGCCGGTGGCCCCTCCTCGTCGTGGGGCGGTCACTCAGGCTGTCCCCGCACGGTCGGCTTGGGCCAGCTCCGGCGCAGTTGACCATCGGTCATGGCGGAGGTGTGTGCTGCCGGGGTCTCCTCCATGCCGAAGCCATGCAGCAGTACCTCGGCGTACCGGCGCCAGGCGTCGGGCGCGACCTCGTGGGTGCGGTCGGCGACGGCGCCGACCATGTAGAAGAAGGCGTACACGTCGGCGCTTGCGAAGTCCTCGCGGACCGCGCCCGCTGCCACCGCCCGTTCCACCAGGCCGTCCACGAGGCGGCCCAGGTCGTCGCGCAGCGCGGCGATCGGCCGCGTGTCGATGCTCGCGTTCGACAGGATGAACTCCATCGCCTGGTCCCGGGCGCGCCACTGCGCCGCTTCGAGGAGGTAGTGGCGCAGCGCCTGCCCCGGGTCCGGCTGCTGCCCGGCTGCCGTGATGAACTCCAGGAGCACGGCGAACCGTTCGGCGAACAGGGCGTCGATCAGCGTGTTCAGGTCCGGGAAGCGCCGGTACACCGTGGCGACTCCGACGCCCGCCTCACGCGCGATCTCGTTGAGGGTGACGGCGGGGCCCCGTTGCGCGAACATGCGGGCTGCCGTCTGCATGATCAGCCGACGGTTTCGTTCCGCGTCCGCTCGCAGCGGGCGTTGCGTATCCGGGGTCACGCCAAGGCATTCTCCACCATGGCGGGGCTGCTCCGGCGGCTGAGCAGGAGCAGGCCGCCCGTACCGACGCTCCACAGCAGCCACGAGTAGACACCGCCGCGCTCGAACACCCCTGCCGTGCTCGTGGACATGCCCACGAAGGCCTCGCTCAGCAGGCCCAGGGAGCCGACGGTGATGCTGAAGACGCGGTACGCCGGCGGCAGCCCGAGGCTCCGCAGTGATCCCGCCATGATCGCCAGCGTGTTCGCGCACAGGATGCCGACCGCCGCCCCCGCGACGTGGATGACCAGACCGGAGTCGGGGCCGTCCTGGGATCCGTGGAACAGCCCGACGAGCACCATGCCCACCCCGTGCACGATCCCGAGGCCGATGACGACGCGCTGCACACGGCCCGTGACCAGGCCGGACAGCAGCACCACCGCGGCCGCGAACAGGATCCCCTCGGCGATGAACGACGCGTTCATCAGCTGATGCGAGGGAGAGCAGATGTCGCGACCCTGGAACTGCGTGCCGCAGTCGGGTACGCCGAGGTCGCTGATGTAGTTCGTGGCGTAGCTGTACGGCGGATCGGTCCAGGCCGCCGCGGTGACCGCCTCGGCGACCACCCATTGCACCGCGTTCACCACCAGAACCACCGCTCCCAGCGAATACCAGACCCTGCGCGACATCGGAACTCCTCTCGCCATGACATGACGACGCCAACGATGCCGTCACCCTACCAGCAAGTGGATAGATCTATCCGATTAGGCGGCCGAGTGCCGTCGACGTCCGCAAAGACCAGCCGGTCCCCTCGGCAGTGGACCGAGGGAACCGGCTCCGCCATCGGCGGCGGAAGGACAACTCGCGCTCAGGCAGCGCTACTTACCGCAGAACTCCGCCTCGATCACCGCCACGCTGTCCCCCGACCAGTCGTTGTTGAAGTTGAAGGAGAGGGCGTGGCTGCCGTCGGGGGTTGTCAGGGCGACGGAGGACGAACCGTGGATGCCTCCGTCGTGGCCCCAGAGTTCGACTCCGCAGCTGAGTTCCAGGCCGACGATGCCGAGGCCGTAGCCGCTGTTCGTGGCCTCGTCGACCAGAATGGTGGTCTTCATCTCCTTGAGCTGCTGCGGCGGGAGGAGCTTGCCGCGGAGGAGGGCCGTGTAGAAGCGGTTCAGGTCGGAGGAGCTGGAGACCATCTCGCCCGCGGAGGAGGCCAGGGAAGGGTTCAGTTCCGTGACGTCGTACGTCGGTCCCGTCGTCGTCTCGGCCAGCTTGCCGTAGGCACGGCTGCTCGGCTGGGGCACCTTGGGATTCGTGCCCGGGAGGACCGTGGCGTGCAGGCCCAGGGGCTTGATGATGCGGTCGGTGATCTCCGAGCCGTACGAGTTGCCGGTGACCTGCTTGATCACCATGCCGGCCAGCACGTAGTTCGTGTTGGAGTAGTTCCACGAGGTGCCCGGGGCGAAGTCCGGCTTGTGGGTCATGGCGATCGCGACCAGCTGGGCCGGGGTCAAGGTGTCGTAGCGGTGCTTGAGGAAGCCGTCCTTGAGGAAGTACGTACTGCCGAAGTCCTCGTCGTCCGTGTAGTTGTTGATACCGCTGGTGTGATTGAGGAGCTGGCGGATCGTGATCAGGCGTCCGTCGTGGCCGTTGCCGCGCACCACGCCCGGAAGCCACTCCTCCACCCTGTCGTCCAGCGACAACCGCCCCTCCGCCTCCAGTTGGAGCAGGACGGTGGAGACGAAGGTCTTGGTGATGCTGCCCACGCGGTAGCGGTCGGCCGTACTGCGGGGCTCCTTCGTCCTCAGGTTGCCCACACCAGAGGTGGCGGACCAGATGCCGTTCTTGTCCTTCACCGCCGCCGTGACGCCCGGTACGCCGTCCTGCACGGCGGCGTCCATGGCCGCACGGGTGGCTCTGTGGTCGCCCTTGGCGGGCGCGGCCGCCACCGCGGGTCCGGCCAGGGCAGCCGCCAGCGCCAGGGCGGTCGCCGCCACCAGTCCCGTACGCAGTGGCGTGTGATGTATGTCGTTCATGGGGTTCCCCGTTCATCGCCGAGATCGGTCGGGAAGGGGGACCCGGTGGGTGGGCGCGGAGGTTGCCCGGCCCCGTCCGGTTGAGCGAGATCTAGCCCTTTTTGAGGACCAGCTCCGTGTTGCGGTCGCGCGAGGTTCCCCCCAGAGACGTGCCGGCGCCCGGCGCGTTGAAGGAGAGCTCGCGGTAGAGGGCGGCAAGCCCCATCTGGGTGAGGTCGGTGAAGTCCGTGGCCTGCGGGGCGGCGGACTCGACGAGGGTGGTGAAGAGGGAGATTGTGCCGTCCCTGTTGTCCACCAGCTCGATGATGCGGGCCAGTTGGGGGAAGTCGACGTGCGAGGCGGTGGAGATCTCCCAGAAGGAGCGGCCGCCGGGCGCCGGGTGCGGGGTGATCTCGTTGCGGTGGATGTGACCGTTCACCCAGGCCAGGACGTTGGCGTGGCCGGCGAGCGTGGCGAGGACGTCGTCGCCGTCGTGGCGCTTCTCGTTCGGGCGGGCCGGATCGCGGCGGGTGTTGCCCATCGACTTGCTGGTGTGGTGGCTGAAGACGACGGCGTAGGAGTCCTTGTTGTCGCGGAGCGTCCTGTCGAGCCACTTCAGCTGAGCCGCCCCGAGGGAACCCTGGTAGTACCCACCCGGGTCGGTGGTGTCGAGGCTGATGCCGATGACGTCGTCGGAGATGCGGAAGGAGTAGTACTGGGTGCCCGCGGAGACGTTCGCCGACGAGTAGCCGTGTCCGATGGGGCCGACGCCCGCGTACGCCGGGTCGAGGTGCGTCTTCAGGTACTCGGCCGGGGTGAAGGGGGCGCGCTTTTCGTCCGGGGTGACCGAGCGCAGGTCGCGCGCGTGGGCCTGCACGAACTCGCGGTACCGCACACCGTTGGGGTCCGTGTCCTTCCTGATGGCGTCCTGCAGGGCCTTGGACTGCGCCGCCGACGCGTTCATCAGTTTCTTGCCGCCGACCGCGAAGTCCCTGAGGAAGGGGTCACCGTGGGAGGCGAAGGTGCCGAGCGGCATGGCGTCGTGGTTGCCGACCGTGGAGTACCAGGGGAGGTTGAGGCCGGGGCTTCGCAGTTCGGCGGTCGCGGCCGCCAGGAAGCCGCCGATGTGCGGGAAGCCGGCCTGCTTGTCGGAGTCGCGGGCGGCCGAGTCGGGCTGCCAGTACTGCTTGAGGCCGCTGTTCTGGACACCCTCGTAGGCGCGCGGGTCACCGGTGTTGGGGGTGATGCGGCCACCGCTCATCACCTTCATGAACCATTCCAGCTCGGACTTGGCGTTGTTGTCCGTGTTGTCGCCGGTGGTCATCGCGAAGTGCAGCGGGGAGCCGGTGACGGGGGCTCCCGGCAGCGAGTTGACCCGCTCGACGAGCGAGACCGCGCCCTGCACGGACAGGATCTCGTGCGGGCGCCAGGCGTGGATGTCGGCCGAGCGCAGGAACTCCAGGCGCAGCGGGTGCTGGGTGTCCATCAGGTGCAGGTCGGTGAGCTGCACGAACGCGGCGAGCGCGGTACGCCGGTCCGCCCGGCCCGACTTGGCCGAGGCCAGCTCGCTGCGCACGACCCGCTTCCAGCCGGGGCCGTCACCGAGCCGCCGGTACCCGGTGGAGCTGTTGCGCGGGGTGGCCACGCTGCTCAGGGTGGTGCCGCGCTCGTAGGGGTCGAGCCGGCCGACGGGCGCCCTGCCGGACACCGTCACCGGCGCCTCGCTCGCGTCGGCGGCGCTCACGCCGGTGGCGGCCTCCGTCGCGGCGTGCGCGTCGGGGCCGGGCCGCAGGGCGATGCCGATTCCCGCGGAGAGGGATACCGCGCCGGTGGCTGCCAGCAGGGTGCGGCGGTTGAGGTCGGATGCAGCGGCGGCGACAGAGCGTATGCGCGACATGGCGCGATCTCCCCGATTGCGAACGCGTCGACAGTGGTCGCGGGAGGCTCGCGTCGCGAACGCCCCGCTCATACTGGATCGTTGGCACCGGGGATGACCTGCGCGTTAACTGGACCACAACGAGCAGCGCCGATCACCGTACGTCGATCTTGGACCACTCCGCGCAGCCATGGGCGTCCATGGAGCCCACCTCCAACGGCTTGGAAGCGGTCACTCCGTGTTCATCTGCCGGGGGAACACGGATGCTGACGAGCGGTTGCGGGTGAGCGATCCCGGAGGAACGCGGGCGAGTGATCCCGGGGGAACGGTCACGGGCAAGTGATCGCCGGGGGAACGGTCACGGGCAAGTGATCCCCGGGGAACGGTCACGGGCAAGCGATCCCTGAGGATGAGCCGTAACAGGCAAGCTGTAACAGGCAAGCCGTCGCAGGCGACCTACTTCGCCATGCGGCCCACGGCCGGGCGCTGCCGCCACAACGCCAGTCCGATATCGACCAGTCCGACCCGGTTCAGCCCGGATACAGCGTCCAGCGGGTGCCAAGCCGCCAGATCTGTCGAGCCGTTCACCTCCGGGCGCAGTTCGCCGCCGGTGATCCGCCCCTCGTAGATGAGCCGCAGGGCGTGATGGTCGGCGACGACTCCGAGGCGGCGCGGAATCCGTCGCCGGAACGAGTCCACGCCGAGCAGCCCGGTGGCCTCGAAGACATACCCCGTCTCCTCCTCGACCTCGCGGACGACGGTGTCATAGGGGTCCTCACCGTGGTCCATGCCGCCGCCGGGCAGCATCCACTCGGGAGTGCCGTCATCGTCCCAGCCGCGGGCGAGCAGCAGCTCCCCGTCCCTGACGCATATGGCGTAGGCCGCCACCCTCAACTCCTCGCGCACTCCGTGACGTTAGCGCGCCAAGTCCGGATTGGCCGGCGAATACTCAGGCGCGGACCAGGTCAGCGGGCTGGCGGCCGGGGTTTCGAGGACCTCCTCGACGAGGAAGCGGACCGTGCGTTCCCCGTCCCCGTCGAACTCGGTGCGTGCCGTGCCAGTGAGCTGAAGCACCGTCCCCGACACCCAGTCCAGGAAGAGCAGCCCGGCCCGCGGCTCGACCGACAGGTTGCCGAGGCTCAGGAACATGGCGTTGCCGGGATAGTCGGGCCAGCTCAGCTCGCGGGCAGAAGCGGCGCACACGAAGCCCGGGTTGCCGCCACGATGGCTGGCGTCGGCGCCGTGCTCATGGACGGTGGCGAGGAAGAAGGTGTCCGAGGACTCGATGAACTCCCGCTGCTCCGGGCTGAGTTCAGGACCGCGCAGCGCCGTCGCCGAGGCGCGGTCCACCGTCTCGTACGACTCCCTGCACTGGAGGTACTTCGGGCAGTTGGAGAAGACCTGGTCGGCCACGATCGCGAGGCCGCGGGGCGTCGGACGCGCCCGGCCGTTGAGGCGCATACGGCGACGGGTGCGCGGGTCGAGCGCGATGGTGCCCACAGGGGTGTTCGGCACGGCGAGCGCGGTCGCGAGCGGGTCGCCCGCACGGACTCCGCCCGCCACCGAGATCTGGTGCGGAGCCGTGGCCCGGACGAATCCGGGCTCACCGGTGAGCAGCGAGGCCCACACGGCGCCGCTCACCGGATCCGCGGCGCCGAGCACCAGCATGGGCTGCCGTTCCAGGAAGGCGGCGGCCACCGGCCGGATGCCCTGCCCGACGGCACGGTCCATATGGTCGGCGGCCTCCCGGACGCCGACCCGGTCCTGCATGGCGCGCGAACCGGCGTGATACGTCACGACGCATCCCTCTCGTGGAAGAACCCTCTGGAAGAAACCGCAGGTTCTTTAGAAGAAACCGCAGGTAGGAGCCGACTCGGACGGTGCCGGCGCCCCCTCGGCGCCGCTCTCCGCGTAGATCTCCAGGCGGGTGCCGTCGGGGTCGTGGAAGAAGATGCCGCCGGAGGTCCCGCCCTCGTGGTGGGCAACCACACCCTCGTACGCGAACTCCACGCCGTACTCACGCAGAGCCGTTTCGTACGTCTTCACCTGGTCGATCGAGTCCACTTCCAGCGCGAGGTGGTGCAGGCCCGCGCGGCCGGTGTCGTGCGGCCCCTGCGCCTGCTGCCACAGCGTGAGGACAAGACCGCTGTCGCCTCCCAGGAACGCGTACCGCCGGTCCTCCTCCTTGCCCTCGCCCATCACGCCGAAGCCGAGCACGTCGCGGTAGAAGCCGAGTGAGCGGTCGAGGTCCGTGACGTTCAGACCGATGTGGCCGGTGCGCGGAGTCATGACAGTCCCCTCTGTCGTTGGCCAGGCCCCCCAGAGAACCTAACCTCTGTCATTGACATTAAAGGTTAGAATCAAAGAACGCAACCGGTCACATAACCTTGAGCGGTTAGCAGGGAAGGGAGCCTCCGCCATGACCGTCACCCACGACCCGCGCCCGCTCACCGGGGAGCCGGTCTCCCTCGACCTGCTCAACACCCGCTGGATGCACGAGGGGACCGTGCGGGATCTGCTGACGGACACCGACGGGCTGGCGGTGTGGCTGGCGGGCAACCGGCTCGACTTCCCGGCGAGCGGCGCCGTTCTGCGGCACACGCTCCAGGCGCGGGACGCCCTGCGAGCCGCCGTCGACGGATCCCTCGCCGAGGGCGCCGACGACATCGACGCCGTCCTCGCGCACGGGCGGGTGCGCCTCACGCTGACCGCCCGCGGGCAGGGCGAGAACCCCGAGTTCAGCGACCCCTCCTGGGGGCCGGCCTGGCTCGCCGCGCGCGACTATCTGGAGCTGCTGCGCACCGCCCCCGACCGGATCCGCGGGTGCGCGCACGAGTCGTGCATCCTGCACTTCTTCGACACCTCACGGAACGGCACGCGCCGCTGGTGCTCGATGGCGGGGTGCGGCAATCGCGCCAAGGCGTCCCGGCATTACGCGCGCCACACGAAAGGCGACTGAACGCGCCGTACGAAGGGCGACTGAACGCGCCACGCGAAGGGCGACTCAACACGCCGCACGAAGGGAGGCCGAAAAGGGGCAAGTTGCCGCCTTTCGGGATTCATCCCCCTCGTCGCACAGGGGGTTTTCCCCACACCCCCATATCGATTCGGTCAACTCTCCCTAAACATCCTTCCCATGAGTAAAGCTGAGCGATCATCCGGGATCATCTCCCGGACGTCCGCGGCCGGAACAGATCGACCCCGGTCGCTCACCCGCTCGTTCCTTTACCTACAGGGATGCTGATGACCCCCGACTCTCAGCGCGCTCCGATATCGGGCGCGAGACGCGTGGCCCGCATAGCCGTGGCCGCGGGACTGGTGGCCGCGCTTTCCGCGGCCGGGCCGATACCCATGGCCTTCTCCGCAGGAGCCGACACTCCGGCGGCGGACCCCGTCGTCAAGTCCGCGAGCGAGAAGCTCGGTTCGGACGACGCGGACCTCCTCGCCGACGCCAAGGCGGCCGGCGACAAGAACGTCACGATGATGATCGCCACCGCTCCGGGCCAGACCGAGCAGGTCGCCGGCCAGCTGGACGCGGTGAAGGGCGGCTCGGTAGGCGAGACCTACGACGAGCTCGGCTACGTCCGCGCCACCGTCCCGACGGCCAAGGCCGACTCCGCCATCGAGGCCGCGACGAAGCTGTCCTCCGTGCACGGGATCGACCTGCGCCAGGAGATCGCGCTCGACGACCCGACACCGAGCGCCGACACCGCCAAGACCTCGGGCAACGTCTCCACGGCGGCCACCTACCCGGCCCCCTCCAAGAGCACGCCCGCCGAGAACCCGTACAACCCGTCCTTCGAGACGGGCGCCGTCGACTTCGTGAAGGAGAACCCGAAGGCGGACGGCCGGGGCATCACCATCGGCATCCTCGACTCCGGTGTCGACCTCGGGCACCCGGCGCTGCAGAAGACCACCACCGGCGAGCGCAAGATCGTCGACTGGGTCACCGCGACCGACCCGATCCTGGACGGCGACGCCACCTGGCGCCCGCAGATCACCCCGGTCTCCGGGCCCACCTTCACCTACAGCGGCAAGACCTGGACGGCGCCCGCGGGCTCCTACCAGGTCAGCCTCTTCCGGGAGTCCTCGACCGCGGGCGGCGACGCCGCGGGCGACGCGAACCGGGACGGCGACACCACCGACACGTGGGGCCTCCTGTACGACGCGGCGGCCGGCACGGTCCGCGTCGACCTGAACAACAACGGCGACTTCAGCGACGACACTCCGCTGAAGCCGTACAAGGACGGCTACCAGATCGGCTACTTCGGCACGGACAACCCGTCCACCGACGTCGTCGAGAGCCAGCCGTTCGTCGTGGAGATCCGCAAGGATGTCCCGATGGACCCGTACGGCGGTTCCTGGGTCGGTCAGAAGCGTGACTTCGTCAACATCGGCGTCATCGAGTCCGAGCACGGCACGCACGTGGCGGGCATCACCGCCGCGAACGGCCTGTTCGGCGGCAAGATGAACGGCGCGGCCCCCGGCGCGAAGATCGTCTCCTCGCGCGCCTGCACCTGGAGCGGCGGCTGCACCAACATCGCGCTCACCGAGGGCATGATCGACCTCGTCGCCAACCGCGGCGTCGACATCGTCAACATGTCGATCGGCGGCCTGCCCGCGCTGAACGACGGCAACAACGCGCGCGCCGAGCTCTACACGCGCCTCATCGACACCTACGGCGTCCAGCTGGTGATCTCCGCGGGCAACTCCGGCCCCGGCGCGAACACCATCGGCGACCCCGGCCTGGCCGACAAGGTCATCTCGGTCGCGGCCTCCATCTCCAAGGAGACCTGGGCGTCCAACTACGGCTCGCAGGTCTCGAAGGACTACGCGCTGCTGCCCTTCTCCTCGCGCGGCCCGCGTGAGGACGGCGGCTTCACGCCGACCCTGACCGCCCCCGGCGCCTCCATCAACACCACGCAGACCTGGCTGCCCGGCGGCCCGGTCGCCGAGGCGGGCTACACGCTGCCGGCCGGCTACTCGATGCTGCAGGGTACGTCGATGGCGTCCCCGCAGGCCGCGGGCGCCTCGGCGCTGCTGCTGAGCGCCGCCAAGCAGAAGAACATCGACCTCACCCCGGCGACCCTGCGCACGGCGCTGACCTCGACCGCCGATCACATCAAGGGTGTTCAGGCGTACGAGGAGGGCGCGGGCCTCATCAACATCGTGGACGCGTGGACCTCCATCAAGGCCGGCGCGACCGCCCACGACTACACGGTGAAGGCGCCGGTCGACACCGCGATCGACTACGCGCTCAAGACCCCGGGCTTCGGCACGGGTCTCTACGACCGTGAGGGCGGCCTCAAGGCGGGCCAGAAGAAGACGTACGACGTCACGATCACCCGTACGTCCGGCGCCGACAAGGCGCTCACGCACGAGCTGTACTTCGAGAACAACACCGCCGGCACCTTCAAGATCGTCGGTAACGACGTGGTGAAGCTGCCGCTGAACCAGCCGGTGACCGTCAAGGTCCAGGCCGCCCCGAAGACGGCCGGTCTGAAGAGCGCGATCCTCGAGGTCGACGACCCGAAGACCGAGGGCGTCGACAAGCAGATCCTGTCGACCGTCGTCGTCTCCGCACCGCTCAACTACACCTACGCGGCGTCGGGTTCGGTGCAGCGCAACAGCTCCACGTCCTACTTCGTCACCGTCCCCGAGGGCGCCAAGTCCCTCGAGGTGGCGATCAGCGGGCTGAAGGCGACGAGCCAGACCCGGTTCATCGCGATCCACCCGTACGGCGTTCCGGTCGACAACACCTCGACTCCGTACTGCTACAACAACTACCTCAACGGCAACGGCTGCAAGCCCGACGTGCGTTCGTACGCGGACCCGCAGCCCGGTGTCTGGGAGATCGAGGTCGAGTCGCGCCGTACGTCGCCGCTGCTCGACAACCCGTACAAGCTCGACGTCTCCGTGCTCGGCGTGGCCTTCGACCCGGCCGTCGTCACCGTCCCCGAGGCCAAGGTCGGCACCCCGGCCCCCGCCTCCTGGACCGTGAAGAACAACTACGCCGCGCTCGACGGCACCCTGAAGGGCGGCCCGCTCGGCTCCTCGCTGACCACGCGGCCGACCATCGCCGACGCCGAGACGCAGACGACGACGGTCGAGGTGCCCGCGGGCGCCGCGTCCCTCGACGTCGCCATCGGCAACGTCTCGGACCAGGCGGCGGACCTCGACCTGACGGTGTACAACGCCGCCGGGACCGTCGTCGGCCAGTCCGCCGACGGTGACTCCGAGGAGGCCGTCTCCATCCCCTCGCCCGCCGCCGGTACGTACACCGTCGAGGTCGTGGGCTACGCGGTCCCGTCCGGCTCGACCGCGTACGACTACCAGGACGTGTTCTTCTCGTCCGCGCTCGGCACCGTCGACGTCGACGAGTCCACTCCGGTCAAGCTCGCCACCGGCGCCTCGGCCTCGGTGTCCGCCTCGGTCACCGCCGCGGCCGCGGCGCCCGAGGGACGCGAGTTCTTCGGTCAGGTCCAGCTGGTGAACGCCCGCGGCACGGTCGCGGGCCTCGGCAGCGTGAAGATCGAGAAGGTCACGCCGTAGCTTCTACGGCTTCGGGGCGGGCGTCCGGTCACGGGCGCCCGCCCTTTCTCATGCGCCCGGTCATGCGCGGGCGAGCCTCATACGCCCGGTCATGGACGGGCGAGCCTCGTGCACCGGGTCATGCGCAGGCGCGTCTCGTACGCCCGGTCATGGACAGGCGAGCCTCGTGCACCGGGTCATGCGCAGGCGCGCCTCGGGCACCCGGTCATTCGCAGGCGAGGTCGCCGAGTTCGCGGGAGTCGGGCAGCGCGTCGAGGATCCAGGTCCGTTCCTGGGTGATCTCCTGCTCACTCGTCGTCCAGGTGTCGGGCGAGGCCTCGCCCCGCGCGATGCCGACAAGGACGTGGTCGCCCTTGTGGAGCTGTGGCTCGGCGTCCTCGTCCATCAGGAAGGTGATCTCGTCCTTCCCCTTGTCCGGCTTGTAGTAGCGGGTCACGTCCAGCGTGATGCGGTCCTGGGCGGTGCCGGGGAGCGGCTCGACCTGCGCGACCGTGCCCTCGACGATGAGACGGGAGCAGGCGATGTATTCCGAGGCGCTGAACGAGGATCCCCCCTTGGCGTCGTCCTGAGGACCGGCCGCCTTGTCCGCCGTGCTCGACGCCCCCGAGTCGTCGCTCACGCCCTGCCCGGCCTGCACCACGAGCCAGCCCGTGCCCACCATCAGACCGGCGGCGCACGCGACGGCGAGGGCGCCGAAGGCGATCTTCAGGGGGCGCCTTTTCTTCGGGGCACGCACACGGACCGGCTTCACCGGCCCGACCACCGCCGCCGACTTCGCACCGTCCGCCAGCGCTTCCCCGATGAGCGTCAACTGCTCGCGCAGCAGCGCCACATCCGCGAGCGCCTGCCCGTGCTCCGCCATGAACTCGGCGTCGTTCTCGGCTCCTTCGGGCAGCGGTTCGTCCGTGATCGCGGCCAGGAGCGCGTCGACACCTTCGTACTCGGCCACGTCACACCACCTCGTCCTCGTGCAGGCGGGCGCGCAGAGCCCGTACCGCCGTATGCAGCCTGCTCTTGACCGTGCCCTCCGGGATGCCGAGTTCCTCGGCTATGCCCCGGACGGGCAGGTCGGCGTAGAAACGCAGGACGAGTACCTGACGCTGGGAGTCAGGCAGTTCGTCCAGCCCCCGGGCGACGGCGAGCGAGAGCACGTTGGAGTCCTCGTCACTGGAGTGCTCCGGCTGCCGCAGCGAGGCCAGGCGTTCGCCTATCCGCTCCTGGCGGCGCTTGGCCCGGTGCCAGTCCATCGCCAGGTTGGAGGCGACGACCGCGGCCCACGCGGACACGTCACGCGGCGCCTCGTCCCCCTTCGCCGCGCGCTCCAGCAACCGCAGGCGGACCTGCTGCACCCCGTCCGGCAGGTCCGCCTGCGGTACCCCGCCGAGCGCGAGCACGGCCCGCACCCGGCGTTCCTGCGCCGCGTCCAGGGGGTCGTCCACCCCATGGCCGCCCACATGGCCGCCCCCCTGGCCGCGGCGGGCCTTTCTGCGCAGCACAGCACCCCTCCCCTCCCGCGTTTCCCCTACGACGCCGGGGCGGGCGGAAACGTTCGCCTGATCCGGCGTTCTTTTTTCCCGGTCCCCTCCGGCGCCCTCTTTGGAGAGGTACGTCACACCGGTCCGGGACCCCGCGTCCCACTCCTCGGGCGACCGGGCGAAAGGATTGGACACGCGGGCCCCGGTCAGACGCATCATGGAAGCGCCGGACCACGTAATAGGCAAGCAAAGGGAGTCGCCGTGAGGGTCGGAATCGTCGGAGCCACCGGTCAGGTCGGCACAGTCATGCGCAGGATCCTGGTCGAGCGGGACTTTCCCGTCGACGAGCTGCGCCTGTTCGCCTCGGCCCGCTCAGCCGGGTCGGTCCTCGACGGGGTGACGGTCGAGGACGCTTCCACGGCGGACTACTCGGGCCTGGACATCGTGCTGTTCTCGGCGGGCGGCGCGACCTCGAAGGCGCTGGCCGAGAAGGTCGCCTCACAGGGCGCCGTCGTGATCGACAACTCCTCCGCCTGGCGCAAGGACCCGGACGTACCCCTCGTGGTCTCCGAGGTGAACCCGCACGCGATCGCCGACCGCCCCAAGGGCATCATCGCGAACCCGAACTGCACGACGATGGCCGCCATGCCGGTCCTGAAGCCGCTGCACGCGGAGGCGGGCCTCGAAGCGCTCGTCGTCGCCACCTACCAGGCGGTCTCCGGCTCCGGAGTCGCCGGCGTGGCCGAGCTGCACGGCCAGGCCCTCAAGGTCGTGGCGGAAGCCGACAAGCTCACCCACGACGGGGAAGCGGTCGACTTCCCCGAGCCGCAGGTCTACAAGCGGCCCATCGCCTTCAACGTGCTCCCCTTCGCGGGTTCGCTCGTCGACGACGGTCTGAACGAGACCGACGAGGAGCACAAGCTCCGCAACGAGTCCCGCAAGATCCTGGAGATCCCCGCCCTCAAGGTCTCCGGCACCTGTGTCCGCGTCCCGGTCTTCTCCGGGCACTCCCTCCAGGTGAACGCCCGCTTCACGCGTCCGCTGAGCGTGGAGCGCGCCACGGAGCTCCTGGCCGGCGCCCCCGGCGTCGTCCTCTCCGACATCCCCACCCCTCTCCAGGCCGCCGGCAAGGACGCCTCCTACGTCGGCCGCATCCGCCCCGACGAGACCGTCGACCACGGCATCGCCCTCTTCGTCTCCAGCGACAACCTCCGCAAGGGCGCGGCGCTGAACGCGGTCCAGATCGCGGAGCTGGTGGCGGCGGAGCTCAAGGGCTGACGTCCGGGGGTGGGGGGATTTTTTTCGCCCCCTCCGCCCTTGCCCATTCCCGTCACTTGGGGGCTCCGCCCCCGAACCCCCGCTCCTCAAACGCCGGAGGGGTTACACCTGGCCCGTCCGGCGTTTGAGGACGAGCGCCTTCAGCGCGACAGCGGGGGTCTGGGGGCGGCAGCCCCCAGAAACAAGGGACGGGCAGGGGCGGAGGGGGCGAAAAACCCCTACCCCCTACCCCCTACCCCCTGCGCACCTCGTACAGAAAGCACCCGTGCTCCACCGCCCGCACATGCACCAGCGCCACAGCCGGGTCTTCGAAGGCGTCCCGGAAAGCCCCGTCATCCAGGGCGTCGACCAGCCGTCCGCCCAGGATGCGCCCCTCGGCGGAATAGCGGCGGAGCGTCCGATGGGAGTTGGCGAAGGGGTAGCCCGGCGCGGCCGACCCCGGGCACTCCTCCGCGTGGATGAAGACCGGGCCCTGCTCGTCGTAGGCCCCCGGATCGGCGCCCGTCTGCGCGGCCCAGCGCCGCAGCGGGGCGTACGAGACCAGGGCGATCAGCTCTCCCGGCGCACTGCGGCGCAGACAGCAGCGCAGCGGCGGCCCGCCCTCCTCGTCGGTCACGGGAATCATCCCGCGCCCCGCGTCGTCAACGGAGCGCAGCTCCTTCAGGATCACGGGCGCGATGGGTCGTGCGATGTACGTCGTCATGGCTCCAGCATCACGCGCCCCCGCCCGGTTCTCCGGCGGGAAACAGACATCGCGTTCCGCGCGGCTCCCGTGGAAGGATGGCGCAACCCACCCATATCGAGGAGATGACCGCGTGCCTGGCACAAACCTGACCCGCGAAGAGGCGCAGCAGCGGGCGAAGCTGCTCACCGTTGACTCGTACGAGGTCGATCTCGACCTCTCCGGCGCGCAGGAGGGCGGCACCTACAGGTCCGCGACCACGGTGCGATTCGACGTCACCGAAGGCAGCGCCGAGTCCTTCATCGACCTCGTGGCCCCCACGGTCCACGAGGTCACCCTCAACGGCGACCCGCTGGACGTCGACGCCGTCTTCAAGGACTCACGGATCGCGCTCCCGGGTCTCCTGGCGGGGCGCAACGTCCTGCGCGTGGTCGCGGACTGCGCCTACACCAACACCGGCGAGGGTCTGCACCGGTTCGTCGACCCCGTCGACCAACAGGCCTACCTCTACACCCAGTTCGAGGTCCCGGACGCCCGACGTGTCTTCGCGTCGTTCGAGCAGCCCGACCTGAAGGCCACCTTCCAGTTCACCGTGAAGGCGCCCTCCGGCTGGACCGTCATCTCCAACTCGCCGACGCCCGAGCCCAAGGACGACATCTGGGTCTTCGAGCCGACGCCGCGGATCTCGACGTACATCACGGCCCTGATCGTCGGCCCGTACCACAGCGTGCACAGCGTGTACGAGAAGGACGGGCAGTCCGTCCCGCTCGGTATCTACTGCCGTCCCTCGCTCGCCGAGTTCCTGGACTCGGACGCGATCTTCGAGGTGACGCGGCAGGGCTTCGACTGGTTCCAGGAGAAGTTCGCCTACGCGTACCCGTTCAAGAAGTACGACCAGCTCTTCGTGCCGGAGTTCAACGCGGGCGCGATGGAGAACGCGGGCGCGGTGACGATCCGGGACCAGTACGTGTTCCGGTCCAAGGTGACCGACGCCGCGTACGAGGTGCGTGCGGAGACGATCCTGCACGAGCTGGCGCACATGTGGTTCGGCGACCTCGTGACCATGGAGTGGTGGAACGACCTGTGGCTGAACGAGTCGTTCGCCACGTACACCTCCATCGCCTGCCAGGCGTACTCCCCCGACTCGCGCTGGCCGCACTCCTGGACCACCTTCGCCAACTCCATGAAGACGTGGGCCTACCGGCAGGACCAGCTCCCGTCGACGCACCCGATCATGGCGGAGATCCGCGACCTGGACGACGTGCTCGTCAACTTCGACGGGATCACCTACGCCAAGGGTGCGAGCGTGCTCAAGCAGCTCGTCGCGTACGTCGGCATGGACGAGTTCTTCAGCGGTGTGCAGGCGTACTTCAAGGCGCACGCGTACGGCAACACGCGGCTCAGCGATCTGCTGGGCAAGCTGGAGGAGACCAGCGGGCGTGATCTGAAGACCTGGTCGCAGAAGTGGCTGCAGACGGCGGGCATCAACATCCTGCGCCCGGAGGTCGAGACGGACGCGAACGGTGTCATCACCTCGTTCGCGATCCGCCAGGAGGCCCCGGCGCTGCCCGCCGGCGCCAAGGGCGAGCCGACGCTCCGCCCGCACCGCATCGCCGTCGGCCTCTACAGCCTGGACGAGGCAAGCGGCAAGCTGCTGCGTGACGAGCGCGTCGAGCTGGACGTCGACGGCGATCTGACGGCCGTACCGGAGCTGATCGGCAAGCGCCGCCCGGACGTCTTCCTGCTCAACGACGACGACCTGTCGTACGCGAAGGTCCGTCTCGACGAGGACTCCCTCGCCTTCGTCACCGAGCACCTCGGCGACTTCGAGTCCTCCCTTCCCCGCGCCCTGTGCTGGGCCTCGGCCTGGGACATGACACGCGACGCGGAGCTCGCGACGCGCGACTACCTGTCCCTCGTCCTGTCGGGCATCGGCAAGGAGTCCGACATCGGCGTCGTGCAGTCGCTGCACCGCCAGGTGAAACTGGCGATCGAGCTGTACGCCGACCCGAACGCCCGCGAGGCCCTGCTGACCCGCTGGACGGACGCGACGCTGGCCCATCTGCGGGCCGCCGAGCCCGGCAGCGACCACCAGCTCGCGTGGGCGCGCGCCTTCGCGGCGACCGCCCGTACGCCGGAGCAGCTCGACCTCCTGGAGGGCCTGCTGGAGGACCGCGAGACCATCGAGGGCCTCGCCGTCGACACCGAGCTGCGCTGGGCGTTCGTGGGCTGCCTCGCGGCGGTCGGACGCTACGACGAGGCGGAGATCAACGCCGAGTACGAGCGGGACAAGACGGCGGCGGGTGAGCGGCACGCCGCCACCGCCCGTGCCGCGCGTCCCACCGAGGAGGCCAAGGCGGAGGCCTGGGCCCAGGTCGTCGAGTCCGACAAGCTCCCGAACGCCGTGCAGGAAGCGGTGATCGGCGGCTTCGTGCAGACCGGCCAGCGCGAGCTGCTCGCGCCGTACACGGACCAGTTCTTCGCCGTGGTGAAGGACATCTGGGACTCGCGCTCGCACGAGATCGCCCAGCAGATCGCGGTCGGCCTCTACCCGTCCATCCAGGTCTCCGAGGAGACCCTCGCCAAGACGGACGCCTGGCTGGCCTCCGCCGAGCCCAACGCTGCCCTGCGGCGGCTGATCTCGGAGTCCCGCTCGGGCGTCGAGCGGGCACTGCGGGCGCAGGCGGCGGACGCGGCGGCGTCGTCGTAGTCGGCTGACGCGGCGGCGACGAGACGTACGTGAAGGGGGGCGCCCGGCGTTGTGCCGGGTGCCCCCCTTAATTTGTTGTCTTATTTGTTGCCGAAGGGTCAGCCCGGAAAGATTCCGCCGGTGACGTTGACGAACGTGCCGGTGATGCCGCCTGCGTGGTCGGAGGCGAGGAACGCGGCCGTGGCGGCGATCTCGGCGAGGGTGGGGTTGCGGCGGGTCATGCGCATACCCGCCAGGCTGGCCAACAGGCCCTGGATGGCGCTCTCGTCGAGCTGCATCCCACTGTCGACCGCGTTGAGCTTCTCTACGGTCAGGGTCTCGGGCACCCCGGCCGCCCACAGACCCACGGCCCGCACCCCGCGCGGTCCCAGCTCCATCGCCAGATTGCGCACCAGCGTGTCGATCGCCGCGTCCGCCGGACCCGTGCCGCCCATCATCGGACTGCCGTGCGCCGAACCGCTGTTGAGGGTGAGGACCACACCGGAACCGCGCTCCGCCATGTGCCGGGCGGCGGCGCGCGCGGTGATGAAGTTGGCGCGGACACCGGTCACCACGGGCCGTACGAAGTCGTCGACAGGCATGTCGAGAAGCGAGGCGCCCTGCACGTCGCCTCGCGTGACGAGGTTGAACGACACGTCGATGCCGCCACCGTCACCGGCCACCGTCGCCGCGTGCGCCTCGACCGCCGCCTCGTCCAGCGCGTCGATCACGGCCGTCTCGGCGTCCCCGCCCGCCGCCGCGATGTCCTTGGCCACCTTGTCGAGCGTCTCCGCCGTACGCCCCACGAGGTGTACGCGGGCACCCTCGCGGGCGAAGGCACGGGCGACCGCGCCGCCGATGCTTCCGCCGGCGCCGTAGACGATCGCGGTCTTGTCGCTGAGCAGCATGCTGGTCTCTCCTCGGGATACGTGGTCGTACGTATCAGTCGTGCAGACCTGCGACGACCTCGAAACTCATCGCTGTGCATGGCCAGTTCCGACAAGTCGTGGCCCGTCATGGCTTCCTATGGCTTGCGCGCCGAGAGGACCGGCTGGAAGAAGCCGCTGCTCTCCGGTGCCGCCCACTCGGGCTCGACGAAGCCCGCCTCGGCGACGAAGCCGGCCAGTCTGCGCCGGGTCAGGGCCCAGTAGGTGGTGCGCCGCACCTTGACGCGCCAGTCGTCACCGTCGGGAAGGAGCTGGAAGAACTCCAGGTCGTAGCGTTCGCCGTCGTCGTGCCAGTCCCAGAGCTGGAAGGTGACGGCTCGGCCGCCTGGTGTCGGCGCGAGCTGGGGAGGGGTCGAGAGGGGCCGGGAGGCGAGGATCTCGTCGTAGGGGCGGGTGCTGATGATCAGGAGTCCCCCGCCGCGAAGGACGCGGCGCATCTCGGCGAGCACCGCGAGTACCTCCTCCTCGGTGAGCAGGTGGGGAAGGGCGTTGTCGGCGCACACGACGACATCGAACGCGCCGTCGGCGAAGGGCAGTTGCCGCATGTCGGCCACCGCCGTGGGCAGTCGCACCTCGCGGAGAGCCGCCTCCCGCCCCGCGCGGCGGACCGCCACCGGACTGATGTCGGAACCCGTGACCCGGTGACCGCACCGGCCGAGACCGATCGCCTGGGTACCGATCCCGCAGGAACAGTCGAGCACCGACATGGGCCCCGCGCCGAGCTCCGCCCGGATCATCGCGTCCAGGGCTCTGCCCTGCCGGGCCAGGCTCGCGTCCCAGTCGGCGTAGGTGAGGTGATAGTCGGCCGCGAGCTGATCGTAGAAACCTGCCACCGAAGCGTCGTCGCCCATACCGCTCAGGCTAGGACCTGTCCGGCCGAAGAGGCAGGTCAACTCACCTGCCTGCTCGGGCAGCTACTGACGGGCTCGCTCAGCCGGAGCCCGGCCGTCCAGCGACGCGCTGAGCGCCGCCTCGACGCTCACCGCGTCCGGCGACTCCGCGGCCCAGGCCACATACCCATCGGGCCGCACCAGCAAGGTCGTACGCCGACCACTCGCCCAACTCTCCACGGCAAGGCGGTCCTTGCGGCCCTCGTACTCCCCGACCTCGTACGACTGCGCGGTCGCCCCCGGTGTGACGAGGACGAACCTGCCGCCGCGCAGGGCCTCGTAGAGACGACCGCTCTCCAGGGCGACGTCCGGTACGCGCTTGCCGACGAAGGGATGGGAGCCGCGCGGCGCCCCGTACTCGTATCCGATGCCCGTGATCTGGCCGGCGGCCTTACGGCCGATCGGGCCGACGTGGTTGAGAATCGTGGTGGCGACGGCACGGAACGCCAGTGTCCCGGGGTGCTTGGCCATCGCGAGCCGCACGATGCCGCCACTGCTGCGCAGCACCGCCTTGCCCACGGGGTGGCGCTCGGCCTGGTAGGTGTCCAACAGGCCGGTGTCCGCATGGCCGTTGACGACCGACGCCAGTTTCCAGCTCAGGTTCGCCGCGTCCTGAAGGCCGGTGTTCATGCCCTGACCGCCGGCCGGGGTGTGGACGTGGGCGGCGTCCCCGGCGAGGAACACCCGGCCCACCCGGTATGCGGGCGCCTGGCGCTCGTCACTGTGGAACCGTGACATCCAGCGGGCGTCGCGCATTCCGTAGTCGTGGCCGAGGGCCAGCCGGACCACCTCCCTGATCTCGTCGAGCTCGACCGGCTCGCTGTCGGGGACGTCACGGCCGCGCTGCCAGCAGATCACGCGGTGGTAGCCGTCACCGAAGGGCGCGATGAAGGCGAAGGCGTCACCGGCGGCGTTGGCGGTCAGGATGTTCTCCGGCTGCTCGTCGAGCAGCACGTCCGCGAGGACGACGGACCGGATCACCGACTTGCCGGGGAACGGCAGCCCGATCGCGTCACGCACCGCACTGCGCATCCCGTCCGTACCCACGACGTAAGCGGCCCGCAGCCCCGCCGCCTTCCCGTCGGCGCCCCGGACTCGGAGGTTCACCCCGTCCGCGTCCTGGCTCAGCCCGGTCACCTCGGTCTCGTACACGAACCGCACCCCGGCCTCCTCCGCCCGCCGCCGCAACGCCTTCTCCACCTCGTACTGCGGGATGACGAGGAGGTGGTTGAAGCGGGAGGGGAGGGCGCCGAGCTGGACGGTGAGCCGCCCGAAGAGCCGGATACGGTCGAGGGTCTGCCCCTTGGCCTCCAGGTCGTCGGCGAGGCCGCGTGCGTCGAGCTGCTCCAGGCTGCGGGCGTGCAGAACGAAGGCGCGCGAGAGGTTGCTGATCTTCTGCGGGCGCTTCTCGACGAGGGTGACGGGGACGCGGGCCGTGGCGAGGTCGCCGGCCAGCAGAAGGCCGGTGGGACCGGAGCCGACGACGATGACGGCGCCGGGCTCAACGAACTCAGCAGATTCCGCAGACTCGGTGGAGCGGGTCTTGCCGTTCATTGCGACCTCCTGATGCCAACGCTTGTTGGTCAACGTTCGTTGGCCAACGCTCGTTTGCCAACATAGGGTGACCTCGCTGGACTGTCAACGGCTGTTGGCCTACGGTTGTTGGCATGGCCGTAAAGGAACCCTCCGCGAGCGCGAGCGCCGACGCCCCCCGCCGCTCCGACGCCACCCGCACCGCGATCCTCGCCGCCGCCCGCGAACGCTTCGCGGCGGACGGCTACGAGCGCGCCACGATCCGTGCCATCGCCAAGGACGCGCGGATCGACCCGTCCATGGTGATGCGCTACTACGGCTCGAAGGACGGGTTGTTCGCCGCCGTCCTCGACGTCGATCTGCGGCTGCCGGATCCGCAGGACCTGGACCCGCACGATGTGGGCCGCGTCCTGGTGGGCCACTTCCTCGACCTCTGGGAGAAGAACGAGGTGTTCACCGCGATGCTCCGCGTCGGCGTCACCAACGAGGCCGGGGCCGAGCGGATGCAGAGCGTCTTCAGGGACCAGATCGCGCCGGTCGCCCTGCGCGCCTGCCCCGATCCCGAACAGGCGCCGACACGGGCCGCGCTCTGCGCCTCACAGCTGCTCGGACTGGCGCTCACCCGCTATGTCCTGCGGTTCCCGCCGACCGTGGCGCTGTCCCGCGAGGAGATCGTGGTGTGGCTGGGACCGACGGTGCAGCGGTATCTGACGGCGCCGAACCCGTAAGGGGCACCAGTGAGCCCACCACCACCGGGCCCGGGAAACACATCGAGGGAGCCCGCGTACCCCAACGGGTGCACGGACTCCCTCGACGGAAACGGAGAGAGGTGGAAGCGGGCCTAGCTCTGCTTGTAGCCCGCCTTCTGGCCCAGGTTCTTGTCGGACTTGTCGAAGACCATCACAAGACCGGCGATGACCGCGAACAGCAGCAGCGGCGCGCCAACGAAGAGCCCCAGCGTGTCGATCACGCTCAGGCCCTTGCCGGGGTCGTCACCGTCGTCGCGGGTCAGCGCGAGCGCGGGAGACGTCATGAGCAGCATCATCAGCGTCGTACCGGCAGCCAGGGCGCCGGCGCGCAGGGCGTTCTTCTTGTCCACGGTGCCAACGTAGCGAACGCCCGAGTGGGCCGCGCGCCCGGGGGTGCCGTACGAGGTCTCCCCGACGTCTCCGCGAGGTCTCAGCCGCCCCCGCCCGCATGCCCGCCGTCTCCCGCACGGCCCCGCAGCACATCGATCAGCGCGTGCAGCCGGGGCGAGGCGGCCAACTCCTCCAGTGTCACCGGCCGCCCCTCGGCGTCGGCGATGGGCAGCCGCCAGTTCGGGTACTGGTCCCAGGTGCCCGGCAGGTTCTGCGGGCGGCGGTCGCCGACCGTGTCCGGGAGCCAGACGCCGATCATGCGGGCCGGGGTACGCAGCAGGAACCGGTGCACGGCCTGGATCTCGGCCTCCTCCGACTCCGCGGAGAGCCCCCCGGTCACGCCTTGCAGCAGCCCGAGCCGGGCAAGGAGCGCCAGCCACTCCCCCGTCTCGGCGGCCGCGGCGGCCCGCTCCTCCTCCAGGGTGCCGGTCAACAGGCCCAGCCGGTCGCGGAGTTCGACGTGCTCGCCGGTGAGCCGGGCGGCGGTGGACGGGAGGTCGTGGGTGGTGGCGGTGGCCAGGCAGTCGGCGCGCCAGCGTTCGGGCGGGAGGGGGAGTCCGTCGCCGTCCCAGTCCCGTTCGAACCACAGCACCGACGTGCCGAGCACCCCGCGCTCGTGCAGCGTCTCGCGCACCCCGGGTTCGACGGTGCCGAGGTCCTCGCCGATCACCAGCGTCCCGGCGCGTGAGGCCTCCAGGGTCAGTACCGCGAGCATCGCCTCGCCGTCGTAGCGGACGTACGTCCCCTCCGTGGGCGGCTGCCCCTGTGGGACCCACCAGAGCCGGAACAGGCCCATGACGTGGTCGATGCGCAGGGCGCCCGCGGAGCGGAAGAGGGCGCGCAGGAGGCGTCGGTAGGGGGCGTAGCCGGACTCGGCCAGGCGGTCGGGTCTCCAGGGCGGCAGGCCCCAGTCCTGACCGCGCGCGTTGAAGGCGTCCGGGGGTGCGCCGACCGACATGCCCGAGGCGAAGTACTCCTGCTGGGCCCAGGCGTCGGCCCCGTCCGGATGCACTCCGACGGCCAGGTCGTGCACGAGTCCTACGGCCATGCCCGCGTCGCGCGCGGAGCGCTGGGCGGTGGCGAGTTGGGCGTCGGTGAGCCAGGCGAGGCGGCTGTGGAAGTCGACTCGGTCCATCAACTCGCCCCGGGCGCGGGCGGTTTCGGGCGAGCGCGGATCGCGCAGCCCAACAGGCCACTGCTGCCACCGGGAGCCGTACACCTCGGCGAGTGCGCACCAGGTGGCGTGGTCCTCCAGCGCCTCGCCTTCCTCGGCGAGGAAGTCGACGTACGCGGCCCGCCGTCCGGGCCCGAGCGGCACCTCGCGCACCAGTTCCAGCGCCTCGCGCTTGAGCTCCCACACGGCGTCGCGGTCGATCAACGCGCCTTTGTGCAGCACGGATTCGCGGAGTCGGTCGGCGCGTTCCAGCAGCGTACGGATCCGGTCGCGGTCGTCGACGTACGCGAACTCCGGGATGTCCTCGACCCGCAGATGCACCGGGTCCGGGAAGCGCCGGGAGGAGGGCCGATACGGGGAGGGGTCGGTGGGGGCACCGGGTACGGCCGCGTGCAAGGGGTTGACCTGCACGAATCCGGCGCCGAGTGCCCGGCCCGCCCAGGCGGTGAGTTCGGCGAGGTCGCCCAGGTCGCCCATGCCCCAGGAGCGGCGGGAGAGGAGGGAGTAGAGCTGGACGAGGAGTCCGTACGTCCGTCCGGGCGGCGCGGGCAGTCGGGCCGGGGCCACCACGAGGTGGACGTCGGCGGTGCGGCCGTCGGGGGCGGTGGCGTGCAACGCGTGGACGCCGAGCGGGAGTTGCTCGACCGACGCGCGGGTCTCACCCTGTTCGGTGTCGATGCGGACGCGCGTGCCGTCCGGCAGTCCGGCCAGTTCCTCGGGGACTCGGCCGCCCCAGCACACCACGGTCGGCGGCAGCAGCCGGTCGCGCACCTCGGCCTCCCGGGACGCGAGGGCGGCGGCGATGGCCTCCGGCGTGCTCGCGTCGACGCCGAGCGCCGCCAGGACCGCGACGACCGCGGTGTCCGGGGCCGCGACCGTGCGGTCGGGTGACGGGCTGTAGGAGGCGGCGACGCCGTGCAGTCCGGCGAGCCGGGACAGCGGCGTCGGTGGCGGGTCCGCGGGCCGAGCCATCTAGATCCCCGACGCGGCGCCGGTGGAGGTGGGCTCGCTCGTCAGGTGCGCCACGTCGGCCAGCGGCGGCTCGCTGGTCAGCGGTTCGGCGTCGGGGAGCGGGGGTTCGCTGGTCAGCGGGGTCTCCGCGTAGGCGTCCTCCGCGCCGAGGACGCACAGCTGCGGGTCCTCACGCAGGCCCTGAAGGTCGGCGGACGGCTCCGCCCCCCGTTTCGAGAGGGCCGCGAGCAGAAGGTGTGCCGAAGCGGCCACGAGGACTCCTTGTCGTCGTACGGAGGCCCAGGACCTCCCAGGCCCTGTGCGGGTTCACCGCAGCCCTACCCAGCAGGCGCGACGGCAGACGTACCCGGACGAACAACGTGGTACTGGTCACGTTCCGTTCCCCCGCAGCCCTTCCAGGTTGGTGCAAACACGCCTGTTCGGCCACTCACCTGGTCGCAGCCCGCAGAAGCTCCCGCCGCTCAGCTATTCACTCACTACATATACCGAGTACATAATGATGCCCATGAGCACCCGCCACATCCTGCTGGGGCTGCTCGCCGGAGGTCCCAGCCACGGCTACGACCTCAAGCGACGCCACGACGAACGCTTCCCGCAGGCCCGCCCGTTGGCCTACGGGCAGGTCTACACGACCTTGCAGCGCCTGGTCCGCGACGGTCTCGCCGAGGTCAAGGGCACCGGCTCGGACGGCGGCCCGGAGCGGACGCTGTACCGCTCCACCGATGACGGATCACGTGAACTGGCCCAGTGGGCAAGTGAGATCACACCCCCGGCGCCCTTCGTGACAAACGAGATCTTCGCGAAGGTCGTCGTCGCGATCCTCGCCTCGGCGGACCCGGCCGGCTATCTGGGGGCGCAGCGCGCCGCGCACATGGCGCGGATGCGTGAGCTCACGGCGGTGAAGACCGCGCCGGGCGCCGATCTCGCGACCGTCCTCTCGGCCGACTACGCCCTCAACCACCTTGACGCCGACCTCCGTTGGATGACCACGACGGCGGCCCGGCTCACCACTCTGACCGCGGAGGTCGACGCAGCATGAGCAATCCACTCCTGGCCGCCAGGAGCCTGTTCAAGGCGCACGGTGCCACCCCGGCGCTGCGCGGCGCCTCGGTGGACCTGCGCGCCGGCGAGATCCTGGCCGTCACCGGGGCCAGCGGCAGCGGCAAGTCCACGTTGCTGCACTGCCTGGCCGGCATCGTCCGCCCGGACATGGGCACGGTGGAGTACGGCGGTGAGCGCCTCGACCTCTTCCCCGAGAAGCGGCTCAGCGAGTTGCGGCGTACCGACTTCGGGGTGGTGTTCCAGTTCGGGCAGCTGATCCCCGAGCTGACCGCCCTCGACAACGTGGCCCTGCCGCTGCTGCTGGCGGGCCTCTCGCGTACGGCGGCACAGGAGCGGGCGGGCGAGTGGCTGGAGCGGTTCGGCGTACGCGGGCAGGAGGCGCTGCGGCCCGGTGAGATGAGTGGCGGGCAGGCCCAGCGGGTGTCGCTCGCGCGGGCCCTCGTAACCGGCCCGAAGGTCGTCTTCGCGGATGAGCCGACCGGCGCGCTGGACTCCCTCGCCGGGGAGCAGGTAATGACCGCGCTGATCCACACGGCCCGCGAGTCCGGTACGGCGGTCCTGCTGATCACGCACGACGCACAGGTGGCGGCGTACGCGGACCGGGAGGTCGCGCTGCGGGACGGAGTGGTCGTCGGTTCCGAGGCCGAGCCCGTGGCCGGCTCTGAAACGGCCGACTCCGAAGCCGCCGACTCCGAAACGACCGGCTCCCAAGCCGCCGACGCGTCCGCGGAGGTGACCCCGTGAGGACCGATCTCCGGCTCGCGCTGCTGCTGACCCGTGGTTCCGACCGGCGGGAGTGGTGGCGGGTCACGCTCACAGCCGTGGGGGCGGGGCTCGCCACCGGCTTCATGCTGGCGGCGGCCGCGGTCGCCTCGCTGCGGGGGCACTACAGCGTATCCATCGGCAACGGTCTGCTCAACGACCCCGGCGAGCGCTCCGGCATCGTCCTCGCCCTGCTCCTCCTGCTCGTCCCGGTGCTCGGCTTCCTCGGGCAGTGCGCCCGGATCGGTGCCGTGCACCGCGACCGGCGGCTGGCCGGGCTGCGGCTGGCGGGGGCCGCTCCGGCGCAGGTCCGGCGGATCGCCGCGCTGGAGACGGGGCTCGCGTGTCTCGCGGGGTCGTCGGTCGCGACCGTGTTCTCCGTGCTGTTCGTGCTGGGTGAGTGGCGGAATCCGCCCGCCGCCGCCTGGGCGGCGTTCGCGAGTGTCGCGGTGGCCGTGCCGGTGCTGGGCGCCCTGGTGAGCACGCTCGCGCTGCGCCGGGTGGTCGCCTCACCGCTGGGGTGGGTGCGGCGGACGCGCCCGAGTACCGGCCGGGGTCCGGGCACCGCGTTCCTGACGGCGGCACCGGTGATCATGTTCGTGGGGCTCGCCATGGCACCGCATCAATTCGGCGGATTCGACACGGCGCCGCCGCTCGTCTTCGGCGTGGTGATCATCACCAGCGTGGGCGCCGTGCGGGCGACCGCCGCCACCGCCCGCCTCACCGGCCGCAGGCTCGCCGCCCGCACCGGAAACCCGGCGACACTCATCGCCGCCGAGCGCCTGCGCGACGACCCGTGGGCCGCCGCCCGCACCCACGCGGCGGTCCTGCTGGTGACCGTCGTGGGGACCGGATTCATCGGCATCCGGCAGGTGCTGCTCGACGAGCTGAACGGACGCGACCGGGACTCCCTCGCCGCGGACATCTCCTTCTACGTCACCGGGGTCGACCTCACCGGCGCCGCCATCCTCGTCGCCCTCGTGATCACCCTCTCCGGCCTCGCCGTAGGCACCGCGGAGTCACTGGCCACCCGCCGCCGGGGGCTGGCCGCGCAGGCCGCCGCCGGGGTGCCGCACGCCGTGCTCGGCCGGGCGCTGCTCCTGGAGACGGCTCTGCCGCTGGCCCCCGCGGTCGCACTGGCCGGTGCCGGGGGCATGGCGATCAGCACCTGGTACGCGTGGCTCGCCGCCGGCGGCTCAGCGGTGCCGCTGCTGCCCCTGCTGGCCCCCGTGGCCGTGTACGCCGCCTGCCTGCTGGCCGCCGCCACGTCACTGCCGCTGCTGCGCCGCTCCATCCACCCGACGGAACTACGCTTCACGTGACATTTCACACAGCTCCGGCGCGCGGACATGTACGGAAAAGGCCGCCGGCTCCCCGGGAGGCACAGGGGTCCTCCTGGGGAGCCGGAACGGGGCGACGGGGTGCCGTACGACGCACGGCGCCAGTGGCACCGTACGACCGTGAACGGCAACACGAAGGCCCGGATCTCAGGCGGAAATGCCGTCGATCCGGGCCATCGCGTCGTCCGCGCCGTACGGCTGCAGATAAGGCAGCCAACGCGGGTCCCTGTGTCCGGTTCCGATGATGCGCCAGGCGAGCCCCGTAGGCGGGGCGGGTTTATGGCGCAGGCGCCAGCCGATCTCGACCAGGTGACGGTCGGCCTTGGTGTGGTTGCAGCGGCGGCAGGACGCCACCACGTTGTCCCAGGCGTGCTGACCTCCGCGGGAGCGCGGGATGACGTGGTCGACGCTGGTTGCGACGCCACCGCAGTACATGCACCGGCCACCGTCGCGGGCGAAGAGCGCGCGACGGGTAAGTGGAACGGGCCCCCGATAAGGGACCCGTACGAACCTCTTCAGCCGGACCACGCTGGGTGCGGGGACAGTAACGGTCGCGCTATGCATGAAGGCGCCGGATTCCTCGAGGCTGACAGCCTTGTTCTCCAGGACGAGGACGAGCGCGCGGCGGAGCGGTACGACGCCGAGCGGCTCGTACGACGCATTGAGGACCAGGACGTGCGGCACGGATGCCTCCTTGTACGCCGGCGGCGCGTGGCTCGCGCCGGGACGATCTGTGGCCAGTGTCCCCGAATGCCTGGTGGAAGCGCCACCATGTGCCGGTAACGGGCTGGGAGTGTTTTCGACCACACCCTCTTCATCCCCAGGTGGGTACGGCCTCTCCCCCCAACATGGCAACGATCGACACACAATGCCCCGTTAGTGTGGTGGTTCTGCCCGATCGGTGCCCCTCATATGTCCCTGCCGCGGGCGGACAGCTACGCCTGGAGGTACCTGCTGTGTCCTTGCACGTCCTACTCGCCGCCGTTACGCCGTCGCCGTCCCCCACCCCCACCCCGTCGGCGACGGACCCGGCGGCGGCAACGCTTCAGGACGCCCAGGAAAGCGCGACCAACGCCGCGAGCTGGGTCGAGCAGAACTGGTCGACGTGGCTCAGCATCGGCCTGCGGGTCCTGCTGATCGTGGTCATCGCGGCGGTGCTGAGAGTGGCGGTACGGCGGGCGATCAGCAAGCTGATAGAGCACATGAACTCCACCGCCCAGGCGGTGGACGGCACGGCGCTCGGCGGGCTCCTCGTGAACAACGAGCGCCGCCGCCAGCGCTCCCAGGCCATCGGCTCGGTGCTCCGCTCGGTCGCGTCCTTCGTGATCATGGGCACGGCCTCGCTGATGGTCCTCGGCACGTTCGAGATCAACCTGGCGCCGCTGCTCGCCTCGGCGGGTGTCGCGGGCGTCGCGATCGGTTTCGGCGCCCGCAATCTCGTCACGGACTTCCTCTCCGGCGTCTTCATGATCCTGGAGGACCAGTACGGCGTCGGGGACACGATCGACGCGGGCGTCGCCTCCGGCGAGGTCATCGAGGTCGGCCTCCGCGTGACCAAGCTCAGGGGCGACAACGGCGAGATCTGGTACGTCCGCAACGGCGAGGTCAAGCGCATCGGCAACCTCTCCCAGGGCTGGGCCACCGCCGGCGTCGACGTCATGGTCCACCCCTCGGAGGACCTGGACCGCGTCCAGTCCGTCCTGAACGAGGTCGGCGAGGCCATGAGCAAGGAAGAGCCCTGGAGCGAGCGCCTCTGGGGCCCGATCGAGGTCCTCGGCCTCGACACCGTCCTCCTCGACTCGATGGTCGTCCGCGTCTCCGCGAAGACGATGCCCGGCAAGGCGCTGAGCGTCGAACGCGAGCTCCGCTGGCGCATCAAGCGCGCCTTCGACGCCGCGGACATCCGCCTGGCCGGCGGTCCCCCGGCCCAGCCGGACGACGAGCCCCCGGCCGACCCGACGGCAGGCATGTCGGCCCCGTCGGCCTACGCCTCCTCCACGTCCCCGCAGTCCCAGGCCGCTTCACCGCTGACGCCGCCGAGCGTGACGAAGTAGCCGGTCGGCAGCCGTAACGGTTCAGCACGCTCGTTCGAGTGAACGGGTGCGGTCTTTCCATGTCGTACGACGCCCGGGTGGCCCATGGTTCTGCCGGGGCATCCAGTGCGGGCGTAGCCTGGCACCACTGCGACAAGGAGAACCAGCGATGAGCGCCGAACCGATTATGGAGCCGGTCATGACGCAGGTAGACCCCATCGATCTGTTGATCGCGTTCGAAGAGGCGTCTCCGATGCCGATTCGACCCGAGTACGTCGAGGGGACGGTCATCGTGCCGCCGCAGCCGGATTACAACCACAGCAAGAGCGCCGTCAGACTCACCCTCCAGCTCTGCACCGCCGGATTCGAGTTGGCGGGTTTGGGAATGGGATTCCGCGCCGCCCATAAAGACGGCAGCACGATGGACCTCGTCATTCCCGACTTCTACGTCCTGCACCGCGAACCCACCGAGTTGGACGTGTCGTACCTCAAAGCCCACAAGGGGTGGTATGCCATCAGCATGATCGCTCTGGTCGGCGAGGTCACCTCCACCAACCACGAGACGGACACCGGCCCCAAGCTGCGCACCTACGCCGCCACCGGCGTCCCCGTCTACGTCCTGATCAACCGCAACACGAAGACGGCCCACTGTTACTCGGACCCGATCGTCCCGAGCGACGACCCCACCAAGGCGTACTACGACACCGAGGCGAAGGTCGACCTCGGGCAGCCGCTTCCACTCCCCGCGCCGTACCCGACTCTTGAGACAGCACCGTTCCTGGAAATCTGAAACGGCTCCCAGTGCCAGTCAGCCACCCGTGACCTCACGATGCGCGGCGCGCACGATGTCACCGGCCTCGCGGATGGCGCGGTCGCGGACAACCGGATCCGGGCTGCTGATGGCCTCCTCGGCAGCAGGCAGCCGCCGTGCGGTCTCCGGGTACCGCTCGATGTCGACTAAGACCCCCCACTCCCGGTAGAACATCCGGATCGGTACGACGCTGTCCTCGTCACCGGCCCGCACGAAGGCCTTCTGCAGGTCCTCGAAGAACTCCGGGAGGCGGGACGGGGCGACCGTGGCCACGGCCTGGCGCAGGGCCGGAAGCGTCAGCTCGGGCCGAGGAATGAGCGGACCGTCCCCGTCCGCGTACGGCATGGTCATCGCCCCCCCTTCTGCTCGTCGAACACCGCCGTGGCACGTGCCCACGCTAGCGCCATTCCCGTCACTCCTCCGCGCTCGCGAGCAGATCGGACCGCCGAGCCAGGTCCCACTCCCCGTACACGGTTTTGCCGACGCTCCGGGGCTCGCTTCCCCAGCGATCCGCCAGTGCCCCGACGAGTAACAGCCCCCTCCCGAACTGATCAGTCCCCTCTGCCACGCGCGGGCACGGCAGCCGCTCGCCGCGCGGGTCACTCACCTCGACCCGCAGGGCGGTGCCGGTGAGCGTGATCCGTACGCGGATGAGGCGGTCTCTCAGGCTGCCGTGCAGCAGGGCGTTGGTCATCAGCTCGGAGACGACGAGGGCGGCGTCCCCGGCGAGGTCGAGGTGCCCCCACTCGGTGACCAGCCGGGCGGTTCGACGGCGGGCGAGGGTGACACTGCGGGCGAGCGGGGTGTAGTCGAGACGGTCCTCGTGGAGAACGGGTGGGGCGTCGGCCATGGACACGTACCTCCTTGTGACACCGCCAAGTGAGCGGCTGAGCACTGAATGTAAATGGCCACTATTTCCGGAGGCAATAAACTCGGGGAAATTATTCCCGAACGAGTGAAGGAGGTCGACTCTGTGATGCCTACGGGACAAACTGTGACCGTGACGCGATCAACCCAGCCCGTGAACAACCGGGCGTCAACTGTCTTGGGCCGCAGGCTCGGTGGAGAACTCCTACGTCTGCGCGACGCGGCAGGAAAGACGCAGCAACAGGCAGCCGAGTCCATCAGCGCGACCAACACCAAGATCGTGAAGATGGAACGCGGCTGGGTACCGATGCGGGACCTGGACATCCGGGTGCTGTGCGAGTTCTACGGCGCGGAGGACCACAAAGCCGTAGGCCGACTGATGGAGTTGGCCAAGCTGGACCGCGAGCGCCGCAAGGCCAAAGGATGGTGGCAGCACTCGCCGCATCCGGGCACACTGTCCGAATACATCGCACTGGAGGACGTTGCGAGCCGGGTGCGCTCCTGGCAACTCTCCCTGGTCCCAGGCCTGTTCCAGACCGCCGAGTACGCCCGCTCGCTGATCGTCACCGAGGGCGTGGGCGTGTGGGAGGACCCGGACGAAATCGAGCGCCTCGTCGAGATCCGAATGCGCCGCCAGGCACGCCTGCATGACCCGCGCCCGCTTCAGGTGTACGCCGTCATCTGGGAAGCGGCGCTAAGACAGTTGATCGGCGGCCCCAACACCATGCGCGCACAACTGGAGCAGCTCCTGGAGGTCACCAAGCTGCCGAACGTACGCCTACAAGTAGTGCCATACCGCGCGGGCGGGCACCCCTGCATCTCGGGCCCGTTCACCATCATTTCGTTCGCCGAGAACGAGGCTGTGGACGTGGTCCACGCCGACACCATCGCGTCTACTGTGTGGGTGGAAAACGAGGCCGAGAGCGCCGCGTACAGCATGTTCTTCGAACGTACGGCGCGGCTGAGCCTCGCTCCGCACGACTCGGTCCTGCTGATCGACACCATTCGCCAGGAGATCTGACCCATGCACGAGTTCGACTTCGTCAAGTCCAACTACAGCAACGCCGGTGGCGAATGCGTCGAAGTCGCCCGCAACATCCCCCACACCATAGCCATCCGCGACTCCAAGTCCCCCGAAGGCCCGATACTCCGCCTGACCCCGACCGCCTGGGCGGAGTTCACCGCCACACTGGACCCCAAGCTTGTTTCCTGACGTCCCGCCGAGTGCTTGATCACTGGTGGACCGATGCGGTGAGTCGTTGCAATGAGGCGTGGGCGGGTGGGCCCCAGGTGGGTTTGCCTCCGAGACGGCCGCGGACGCCGTCGTTTGCGATGTGGATGTTGCTGAGGGCGCGCAGCACCGCCCAGCCGCGAGCGCGGCGGAGGGTCGCGGCATCCGGGCTTAGCCGGTAGGTCTCGTGGAAGAGGTCGGCGGCGCCGTCCGGCAGCAGGATCCAGGCGGCGGCGAGGTCGCAGGCCGGGTCGCCTGCGACGAGGTCGCCGGAGTCGATCACGCCGGAGAACGTGCCGTTCGTGGTCAGGATGTTGGCTGGGTGCAGGTCGCCATGGAGCCAGGGGCTCATCCTCATCTTCCAGTGGAACGTCGGCGGATTCGCCGTAGCGAGTCGGCGCCTGACAGGCCGAGGCCGACGGCTGCCGGAAGCGCCGGAAAACCGGTGGAGCCGTCGGAGGGCGTGTCCGTACCGTGCGTGGGGTGACCTATCTGAGCCCCCTGGGATATCTGCTGGGCATCGAAGGTGCCGCCTTGCTGCGCGGTTTCAGGGAGGGAAGCGCCGACCGGGTGTTCGTCGAGGCCCGGATCGCCGAGATCCGCGCCCTGCTGGATACGCCCTCCCTCGCGCACGCCGAAGGGGTCACGGCGACTCCAGGCACGATCAGCGCGGCCGACGTCTACCAGGAGTGGGCGCCGTACTATGACGCCCCTGGTAACCAGATGATCGACATTGAGCAGCCCGTTGTCCGCCGCATCCTGGACAGCCTGCCCATCGGCACGGCGCTGGACGCGGCCTGCGGCACCGGCCGCCACACCGCCTATCTGCATGAGCTCGGCCACCACGTCATAGGCGCGGATGCCTCACCGGGCATGCTCGCCCAGGCCCGCAAACGCCTGCCGGATGTCGACTTCCACGAGGCCGACCTGCAACGGCTGCCTCTTCCCGACAACGCGGTCGACACCGTCGTGTGCGCGCTCGCTCTGACACACGTCCCCGATCTGGCCTCGGTGCTGGCGGAGTTCGCACGAGTACTGCACCCTGGTGGGAACCTCGTGATCTCGGACGCTCACCTGCTGGTGTCCTACCTCCGGCCGACCTTGGCCCGCCGCCCCGGCCCGGACGGCCGCCCGTCCCTCCTCGCCGAGTACCACCGCCCGCTCAGCGCCTACCTCGCCGCAGCCCTCCCACTGGGCTTCCAGGTCCGACGCTTCGAGGAACCCCGCCGCCCGCAACACTCTCTCAACCCCGACACCACTCCGAACCCAGTCCCGACCCATCTGTCCTGGGACCTGCTGCACTGGTATCCGGAAGCGTCAGCTGCGGCCCTGGACGATTCCCCGATCGCGGTCATCTGGCACTTCCAGCTCGAAGACGCCCCGAAGAGCTGAGCGACCGGACCAGATCAACTGAAGCGTGGTCCGGCATCCACACCTCCAGGACCACACCACCCGAGATTCCCAGAAGCCCAGGTTCTCAACTGAACTGGTCGCCGCAGGTCACAGAGCTGAGCCGGACCAGATCGGCTGAGCCGGGACAGCGCTCGGCGAGCCTCTACCTGGTGACCGGGCCCCCTGTCCGAGGGGAGCCTCCCCGGCCTCGCGCAAGTAACGACTGTGTTGCCACCAGCGGCCGCTATTGACGCCCTCGCCGACTGCGGCTTAGTTTCCTCACACCAATAGGAAACCTTCCTAACAATGATCTTCCGGTGGACTTCCCGGCGGCCACGCTGAGAGGCTGTGCGGCTGAAAGGCAGGTGACGCAGACATGGCAGGATCCGCCGGCACGCCGGGCACTCCGAGCGTTCTGCGCGCCATGAACGACCGTGCCGCCCTGGACCTGCTGCTGGCGCACGGCCCGCTCTCGCGGACCAGGATCGGCAAGCTCACCGGACTGTCCAAACCCACCGCCTCGCAGCTCCTCGCCCGCCTGGAGGCGGCCGGACTCGTGCTCGCCACCGGGACCATCGAGGGCCGCCCGGGCCCCAACGCCCAGCTGTACGTGGTCAATCCGGGCGCGGGTTACGCGGCGGGCCTGGACGTCACCCCCGAGCGCATCCTCGCCGCCGTCGCCGACGTGACCGGGCGGACGGTGGGTGAGTACGAGCTCCCCACGCCCGGCAGGCGCCCCGCGCAGTCCGTCGTACGCCAGGTCACCGACGCCCTCGACGGCGCGGTGAAGGCGGCGGGGCTCGCCAGGGACGACGTCCGGCGGATCGTCATCGGGACGCCCGGCGCCTTCGACCCCAACACCGGGCGGCTGCGGTACGCCTCGCACCTGCCCGGCTGGCACTCCGCCGGGATCCTCGACGAGCTGGCGGCCGCGCTGCCGATGCCCGTCGAGTACGAGAACGACGTCAACCTCGTCGCCATCGCAGAGCAACGGCTCGGTGCGGCGCGCGGACACGAGGACTTCGTACTCCTGTGGAACGAAGAGGGGCTCGGTGCCGCGCTCGTCCTCGGCGGGCGGCTGCACCGCGGCTGGACCGGCGGCGCGGGCGAGGTCGGCTTCCTGCCGGTGCCGGGGGCGCCGCTGGTACGACAGGTCACCAAGGCCAACAGCGGTGGCTACCAGGAACTGGCCGGTTCGCAGGCCCTCCCCAAGCTCGCCCGCGAGCTGAACATCCGGCCCGTACCCACCGGTCCGCACGCCGAGGTCGCCGCCGCCCTCGTCCAGCAGGCCGCCGCCCATGACGACGGCCCCTACCGGCAGCTCCTTCAGACGTATGCGACCGGGCTCGCCACCGGTCTGGCCTCGCTCGTCTCCGTGCTCGACCCCGAGCTCGTCGTGCTCAGCGGCACCTCGCTCACCGCGGGCGGCGAACCGCTGCGCGCCCTGGTCCAGGCCGAGTTGGAGGAGCTGGCCGCGTCCCGGCCACGCCTCGTGCTCGGTGACGTACACGAACACCCCGTGCTGCGCGGCGCGTTGGAGAGCGCCCTGGCGGCCACCCGCGACGAGGTGTTCGACACCTCCCGCTGAACCCCGTAGATCCCTCCCACTGAACTCGTAGACCCCTTCCGCGAACACCTTCACCCTGCCCTAGGGAGACCCCGCCATGCCCGGAATGTCCCGACAGGTGGCCGTCGCGCTCGCCGCCTCCGCCTCCATAGCCCTCCTCACCTCCGCCTGTACCGGCCAGACCCAATCCGGCGCGAACGACGACGCGTCCGCGGAGACGACCATCAACTTCTGGCACGCCTGGAGCGCGCCGAGCGAGGTCGCGGCCGTGAAGTCCCTGGTCGCAGGCTTCGAGAAGGCGCACCCCAACATCCACGTGAAGATCGTCGGCAACATGACGGACGACAAGGTCAACCAGGCGCTGCGCGCGGGTGGGGACAATGCCCCCGACGTCGTCTCCTCGTTCACCACCAACAACGTGGGCAGGTTCTGCTCGTCGGGCGCCTTCGTCGACCTCAACCCCTTCTTCGAGAAGGCGGGCATCGACCCGGAGAAGACCTTCCCGAAGGCCATGAACGAATACACCCAGTTCGAGGGCAACCGCTGCACGGCCCCGCTGCTCGGTGACGCCTACGGGCTCTACTACAACAAGACCGCCTTCGAGAAGGCGGGCATCTCCAGCCCCCCGAAGACCTGGTCCGAATTCGAGGCCGACGCCAAGAAGCTGACCATCTCCAAGGGCGACAGCTACTCCCAGCTCGGCTTCATGCCGAACTACCACGGCTGGGAGTCCACGACCGAGCACTACTTCGGGCAGTTCTCGCCGACGTACTTCGACTCGTCCGGCAAGTCGAACGTCGCCAACGACCCCGCTTTCGAGGCCGGGTTCACGCTCCAGAAGAAGCTCGTCGACGAACTCGGCGGCTTCCAGAAGCTGGAGACGTACCGCTCCAAGCTCGGTGACGAGTGGGGCCCCAAGCACCCCTTCCAGACCGGCCAGGTCGCCATGCAGCTGGATGGCGAGTGGCGGCTCGGCATGGCCGAGGAGGCCAAGCCCGGCTTCGAGATCGGCGTCGCGCCGCTGCCCGTCCCCGACGACCAGGTGGACCAGTACGGCAAGGGTTACATCACCGGCACCATCGCCGGCATCGCCGCCACCAGCAAGAAGCAGAACGCGGCCTGGGAGCTGGTGAAGTACATGACCACGGACACCGCCGCCGTGGTCGGCTTCGCCAACGCCATCCACAACGTGCCCTCGACGCTCGCCGCCCTCAAGTCGCCCGACCTGAAGTACGACCCCCGCTTCAAGACCTTCCTGGACATCGCGTCGAACCCCAACTCGACGACAACTCCCGCCTCGATCAACGGCGGTTCGTATCTCGTGACGATCCAGGAGTTCGGATACGACTACGAGAGCGGCAAGGAAACCGATCTGAAGGCGGGCCTGAAGAAGGCCGCCGCGCAGATCGACACGGACATCGCGCAGGCGAAGTAGCAGCGTCATGAGCGCCACGTACACACTGCGCGCCAAGCGCCGCCGGGCGGCGCTGAAGACGGCCGCCTTCATGTCGCCCTGGCTGATCGGTTTCGCGGTCTTCTTCGCGTACCCGCTGCTGTCGACGGTCTATTTCTCGTTCATGCACTACGACGGCTTCCAGCCGCCGACGTGGGTGGGCACGAAGAACTGGAAGTACGTCTTCGAGAGCTATCCGCTCTTCTGGCCCGCCCTGCGCAACACCCTGTGGCTCGTTGTCATCATGGTGAGCCTCCGGGTGCTCTTCGGGCTGGGCGTCGGCCTGCTGATCACGAAGATCAGGACGGGCGCGGGTGTCTTCCGGACCCTCTTCTACCTGCCCTACCTCGCCCCGCCCGTCGCCGCCACGATGGCCTTCGCGTTCCTCCTCAACCCCGGTACGGGACCGGTCAACTCGATCCTGGAGAACATCGGGATCCCGGCGCCCGGCTGGTTCAACGACCCGGCCTGGTCGAAGCCCGCCCTGACCATGCTGGCCCTGTGGGGTGTCGGCGACCTGATGGTCATCTTCATGGCCGCGCTGCTCGACGTACCCAAGGAGCAGTACGAGGCTGCCGAGTTGGACGGCACGTCGGCGTGGCAGCGGTTCCGGTACGTCACGCTGCCGAACATCTCGCCCATCGTGATGTTCGCGGTGGTCACCGGCGTGATCCAGACCATGCAGTACTACACACAGCCGCTGATCGCCGGGAAGGTCGCGTCGGGCGTCATCCAGGGCGCCGGAACCCAGTTCGTGCCCGGCTATCCCGACAAGTCGACGCTCACCCTCCCCCAACTCGTCTACAACCTCGGCTTCCAGCGCTTCGACTACGGCTCCGCCTGTGTGGTCGCGCTCGTGCTCTTCGCCCTGTCCATGGCGTTCACCGCGTTCCTGATGCGGCGCCGGGGCGGTCTCATCCAGGCAGGTGACTGACCCCATGACCACTCAAGTACTGGACAAACCAACGGAGTTGAAGGCCCCCGTCTCGCCCGCCGAGCGCACCGCCCGCCGCAAGGCCCTCCTGGAGTGGGTCGCCGTACACGCCCTCGGCGTCGCGGCCGCCCTCTTCTTCGTACTCCCCTTCGTGTTCGTGTTCCTGACCTCGCTGATGAGCGACACCCAGGCACTCAGCCGCGATCTGATCCCGCACACCTGGGAATGGGGCAACTACCGCAAGGTCTTCGACACCCCGGGCTTTCTGACCTGGTGGAAGAACACCCTCCTGTACGCCGGTGCCGGCACCGTCCTGACGGTGGTCTCCTCGATCCCGGTCGCCTACGCACTCGCCAAGTTCCGCTTCCGGGGCCGGAATCTGTCGCTGATGCTGGTCATCTCGATGATGATGCTGCCGCCGCAGGTCGTCATCATCCCGATGTACCTGTTCTGGGCGAAGCAGTTGGACCTGTCCGGCACCCTGTGGCCGCTGATCATCCCGATGGCGTTCGGAGACGCGTTCTCGATCTTCCTGCTGCGCCAGTTCCTGATGACGATCCCGAACGAGTACCTGGACGCGGCGAAGGTCGACGGCTGCGGAGACCTGCGGGTGCTCCTGAGGGTCGTTCTGCCGATGGCCAAACCGGGTATTGCCGCGGTCGCCCTCTTCCAGTTCTTCTACGCGTGGAACGACTACTTCGGGCCCCAGATCTACGCTTCCGAGAACCCCGGCGCCTGGACGCTCTCCTACGGCCTGGAGTCGTTCAAGGGCGCGCACCACACCGACTGGAACCTCACCATGGCCGCGACCGTGCTGGTCATGGCCCCCGTGATCCTCGTGTTCTTCTTCGCGCAGAAGGCGTTCGTCGAGGGTGTCACGCTCACCGGAGTGAAGGGTTGACACGTATGAAACTCACCGTGGTCGGCGGAGGGTCGACCTACACACCCGAACTCATCGACGGCTTCGCCCGGTTGAGGGACACCCTGCCCGTCGAGGAACTGGTGCTCGTCGACCCTGCGGCGGAGCGCCTGGAGCTGGTGGGCGGACTGGCCCGGCGGATCTTCGCGCGGCAGGGGCACCCCGGCCGGATCGTCACGACCGCGGACCTGGACGCGGGCGTCGAGGGCGCCGACGCCGTACTGCTGCAACTGCGCGTCGGCGGGCAGGCGGCACGCAACGAGGACGAGACCTGGCCGCTGGAGTGCGGCTGCGTCGGGCAGGAGACGACGGGCGCGGGCGGCCTCGCCAAGGCGCTGCGCACGGTGCCCGTGGTCCTCGACATCGCGGAGCGCGTCCGCCGCACCAACCCGGACGCCTGGATCATCGACTTCACCAACCCGGTCGGGATCGTTACCCGCGCCCTGCTCCAGGCCGGCCACAAGACCGTCGGGCTGTGCAATGTGGCGATCGGCTTCCAGCGGAAGTTCGCCGCGCTGCTCGGGGTGACACCCGCCGAGGTGCACCTGGACCATGTGGGCCTCAACCACCTCAGCTGGGAAACCGGTGTGCGCCTGGGCGGCCCCGAGGGCGAGAACGTCCTCCCCAAACTCCTCGCCGAACACGGCGACACCATCGCCGACGACCTGCACCTGCCACGCAGCGTCGTCGACCGCCTGGGTGTCGTCCCCTCCTACTACCTGCGCTACTACTACGCGCACGACGAGGTCGTACGAGAACTGCGCACCAGCCCTTCGCGGGCCTCCGAAGTGGCGGAGATGGAACGGCAGTTGCTGAAGATGTACGGCGACCCGACGCTGGACGAGAAGCCGGAGCTGCTCGCCAAGCGCGGCGGCGCCTTCTACTCGGAGGCGGCTGTGGACCTCGCGGCGGCACTGCTCGGCGGGGGCGGCAGCCCCTACCAGGTGGTGAACACGTACAACAACGGGACGCTCCCCTTCCTGCCGGCCGACGCCGTGATAGAGGTCCAGGCCTCGGTCGGCCCCCAGGGGCCGACGCCGCTGCCGGTACCGCCCGTGGACCCGCTCTACGCGGGCCTCATGGCGAACGTGACGGCGTACGAGGACCTCGCCCTGGAAGCGGCCCTGCGCGGCGGCCGGGACCGGGTGTTCCGTGCCCTCCTCGCCCACCCCCTCATCGGCCAGCACGAGTACGCCGACACCCTCACCGACCAGCTGATCGCGCACAACCGGGAGCACCTCGCGTGGGCATGACCTCATCGGGATCCGGCGCCGGGACGGCCGCCGGATCCGCCCCCACGGCCCTGGTCCTGGCCATCGACGCGGGGAACAGCAAGACCGACGCGGCCGTGCTGGCCGCGGACGGACAGGTGGTCGGGACGGCGCGCGGCGGTGGTTTCCGCCCGCCGGCCGTCGGCGTGGAGACGGCGGTGGACTCGCTGGCCGAGACCGTCGGCCGGGCCTTCGCCGAGGCGGGCGTCAGCTCGGTCGCGCATGTCTCCGCCTGCCTCGCCAACGCCGATCTCCCCGTCGAGGAGGAGCGGTTGGCGGCCGCGCTGCACGCGCGTGCCTGGGGGGCGAGTGTGGAGGTGCGCAACGACACCTTCGCGATCCTGCGGGCCGGGATCGCCGAGCCGCGCGGAGTCGCGGTGGTGTGCGGGGCGGGTATCAACTGCGTCGGGATGCGGCCCGACGGGCTCACCGCGCGCTTTCCCGCGATCGGGCGGATCTCCGGGGACTGGGGCGGTGGTGGGGGCCTCGCCGAGGAGGCGCTGTGGCACGCGGCGCGTGCCGAGGACGGCCGGGGCGGACCCACCGCTCTCGCCCGCACCCTCCCCGCCCACTTCGGTCTGCCCTCCATGTACGCCCTGATCGAGGCACTCCATCTGGAACACCTCGGGGACGCCCGGCGGCATGAGCTGACGCCGGTTCTGTTCGCCACCGCGGACGAGGGCGACCCGGTCGCCCGCTCCCTCGTCGACCGCCTCGCGGAGGAGGTGGTCGCCATGGCCACGGTCGCCCTGACCCGCCTCGCCCTCCTGGAGGAACCCACCCCGGTCCTCCTCGGCGGCAGCATTCTCGCCGCCCGCCACCCCCAACTCGACACCCGCATCCGGGACTTGCTGGCCGACCGCGCCCCCAAAGCGGTCCCCCAGGTCGTCACCGCCCGCCCGGTCCTGGGCGCCGCCCTCCTGGGCCTGGACCACGTCGAGGCCCCGGCCTCGGCACACACCCGCGTGCGAGCGTTCTACGAGGGGAACTGAAGGCTTCTTTCGCCCCCTCCGCCCCTGCCCATTCCCGTCACTTGGGGGCTCCGCCCCCAAACCCCCGCTCCTCAAACGCCGGAGGGGCCGAATCTCTCCCGGCCGGCGCTAGAGATCTTCAGCCCGTCCGGCGTTTGAGGACGAGGCCGTCCAGGCCGACAGCGGGGGTCTGGGGGCGCAGCCCCCAGGAAGCAAGGGACGGGTAGGGGCGGAGGGGGCGAAAAAACCCTCCTCCGCCCCCACCCCGAACGGGAACCGAACACATACCGGGGACGTGTTCAGGGGAAGGGGGGCGTTGCGGGGAGCTTCGCGCTGCGCTGTGATCCGCACAAGATCGAGTGAAGAGCTGTGCGGATGACAGTCCCTGCGACGATACTTGCGGCCGTGCACCTCGTCCGTGCTCCTCGCACACGGACCATAGGTGCCCGACGGATGACCATGGGGGAGGTCGAGTGACACACCCGCCGAACGGCAGCACAGCACCACCGGGAACACCGGGGATCCCTCCGGCACGCCCGGCCGCACCCACGATGCCGGCCCTGCCGCCGCAGTCCGGTCCGCCGCCGGCCCCGCGACCGACCGGATCCGAGAAGCCCACCGGCGCACACACGCCGGCGCAGACCCCCTCCCCCGCTCCCCCACGCCGCACGGCCTGGGCGGAGGGCGTGGACACCCTGCGCGCCGCGGCGACGACGGAACCGGGCCGCCTACGGATCATCGGCGCCGTACTCGCCCTGCTGGTCGTCGCGTTCGGCGCGGTCACCGCCTGGCAGATGACGGACCGTTCGGCCGCCGCGGACAACGTGCTGAACAGCAGCCAGCCGCTGAGCGCCAGCGCGGCGGACATCTACCGCTCGCTCGCGGACGCCAACACGGCTGCCTCCAGCGGCTTCCTGGCAGGCGGTCAGGAGACGGAGGCGTCCCGCATCCGGTATGAGGCGGACATCCAGACGGCCGCCGAGAAGCTGGTGACGGCCGCTTCCAACTCGGAGCCGGGCTCGCCGTCCGCCGATACCATCGCCAAGCTCAACAAGCTGCTGCCGGAGTACAAGGGCCTGATCGAGCGGGCCCGCGCCAACAACCGGCAGGGCTTCCCGCTCGGCGGCGCCTACCTGCGGTACGCGAACGCGACGATGCAGGACGAGATGCTCCCGGCGGCCAAGGATCTCTACACCAAGGAGAACCAGCGCCTGGAGGCCGACTACGCCGACGCCACGCCCTATCCATGGGCCGCGATCGGCCTCGGCCTGCTCGCACTCGCCGGCCTCGCCTGGGCCCAGCGGCGCAACTACCGCCGTACGAACCGGGTGTTGAACCAGGGCATGGCCGCCGCAACCGCCGCCTCCGTGGTCGTACTGCTCTGGCTCGTGGTCGGGCACAGCGTGGCCCGGGCGGGACTCAACGAGTCCTACGACCACGGCGTCCGCTCCCTGAACGTGCTGAACGACGCCCGGCTCGCGTCACTGAACGCGCGCGGCAATGAGAACCTGACGCTGGTCAGCCGGGGCGCGGAGACCAAGGAGCTGAAGGACGGCACGGTCGTGGACGCCTTCGACTACGACTTCCAGCAGGAGATGGACGACCTCACCAAGAAGCTGGCCGCCGCCTCCGCCCTCGCCGACGACCAGGCGGGCGAGCAGCCCGTGGCGACCGCGACGGGCAACATGGAGGAATGGAAGCGCCGTCACCTCGTCGCCCGCGAGGCCGACGACGACGGCAACTACCAGGCGGCGCTGGACAAGGTGATCGGTTCCAAGAGCGACAAGCCGACCGGCGAGTGCTTCGACGGCGTCGACAAGAACCTGGCGCTGGCCCTGGCGCACGAACAGACCGAGTTCAAGCAGTCGGCGGGCAACGGCCTGGACGCGATGACCGGTCTGCCGGTGGGTGCGGCGATCCTCGCGGTGCTGGCCGCGGCGGGCGCGGTGCTGGGCATCGGACGCAGGCTTTCGGAGTACCGGTGAGAGGAGGAGCGGTGAGAGGAGGAGCGGCAATGAGTGCACGACGTCTGAGGGCAAGCCTGAAGGGCTGGGGCGGCGTGGGTGCGATGGCCGTCGCCTGCGCACTCACCGCGGTGTTCGCCCTGTTGCTGCCGTTGAGCAGCGCGCGCGGTGACGGCAGCACCGGGATCGGCGGCCAGGGGGTGGCCCAGGGCGAGCAGGCGAAGGCCGGCGAGTGCACCGATCCGCAGGACCAGAGTCTGGCGCCGTCCGGCCTGGACGGCCCGACGATCCAGGCCATCAAGAACCGCCCGGAGAAAGACCGGCGGCTGATCGTCGGCGTCGACCAGAACAGCTTCCGCTGGGGCTACCGCGACCCGAACAACACGGAGAGCGGCAGCGACCTCGAAGGCTTCGACATCGATCTCGTGCACGCGATCGCCAACGACATCCTGGGCGACCCGAACGCCGTGCAGTTCCGCGCCATCCCCACCAACCAGCGCATCCCCGCCATCCAGAGCGGCGAGGTCGACATGGTGGTCCGCACCATGACGATCACCTGCTCCCGGCTTGAGGAAGTCGCCTTCTCCGCGCCCTACTTCGCGACCGGCCAGCAGGTTCTGGCCCCGAAGAACTCGACCATCACGGGGTACGACAAGTCGCTGGCGGACCAGAAGATCTGCACGGCGGCGGGTTCCACCGCGTACGACAAGCTGGACGCCGACAAGAAGGCGGGCAAGCTCGCCCCCACCGCCGACATCTCGACCACGGTTCCCAACCAACTCGACTGCCTGGTAAGGCTCCAGCTCGGTGAGGTCGACGCCGTGGTGACGGACGGCGCGCTGGCCGCGAGCCAGGCCGCACAGGACCCCACGGTCGAGCTCAAGGGCAAGTCCTTCACCACCGAGTACTACGGCGTGGCGATGAAGAAGGGCGCCGACGATCTGGTACGCCGGGTCAACCAGGTCCTGGCCAACTACCGCCAGAGCGGCTGGCAGGCGTCGTACGACAAGTGGCTCTCCCCGACCCTCGGGGCCGACTCCCCCTCATCCGATCCGCCCGCCGCGCAATACAAGTAGCGGTACGGGCAGCAGTGGCAGTACTGGTAGCGGTACACGTGGCCGACACGGCCGAAAGCGAGAGGTGATCGATGGGCGTCACGGGACCCCCCGAGCCGGTGATGGACCGGGACGAGGTGGACCGTGCGCTGGCGCGGCTCGGCGCGGAGCACGAGGCCATCGAGACCTCGCTCCTCGCCCTCCAGGACCACGCGGGCCGCAGACTCCTGGAAGGCGCCGAGCTCACCGGTACGACCAAGGAGCGCTGGTCGGCCGCCGATGCGTCGATCACCTTGCTGTGGGCGTACTTCGACGCGTACACGGACGCGATGCACTCGGCCCGCGAGATCCGCTCCCGCAGACGCTGGTCCAGCCGCGAGGACCTGGTGGAACTGACCGAGCTGCTGCGCGGCGCGAGCATCACGGTCGCCGGTTCCGCGACGGCCACGGCGAACGCGCCGACGCTCGCCGGCTCCGGCAAGCTCAGCGAGCGGTTCTCGCTGGTCGCGCTGGTGGAGCGGATGAACGAGCTGTACGCCTCCTCGCTCGACATGGTCATCGCGGCGGACGCCGTCTGGTCCGCGCTGCCCGCCAGGATCGATCTGCTGGCCGCGGAGCTCCAGCGCACCCGCCGGCTCGCGCACTCCGTCGGCGTACGTCCCGGTGAGCACCCTTCGGGCGACGACCTGGAGCGGATCACCCGCACGCTGACCACCCTGCGCGAGCGCGTGGTGTCCGACCCGCTGGCCTTCTGGCTTCCCGCGCAAGGGAGTTCGGCGCCCGGCGGCGGACGCCCTGACACCGCGACGTACGACCGCGAGGCGCGCTCCCTGGAGGACGTGCGCCGGGAGATCGACGCCGTGCTCACCGTCCGGCAGGACGCCGAGGCGCGCCTGGTGAAGCTGCGGGACGTGCTGAGCCGCGCGGACCGCACCCTCGCCGAGGCGAGGAGCGCCCGTGGTGAGGTGCTCGCGAAGATCGCCGCGTCCGAGGTGCCCGCGGTCAGCGGCCCGCCGACCGTGCTGCAGGAGCAGTTGCAGACGGCCGCGGAGTACCGCAGGCATGCCCAGTGGCACCGCCTCTCGCCGCTCCTGGAGGCGCTGGAGGAGAAGGCGGAGGACGAACTGCTGCGCGCCCGCGAGTCGTTGACCGCGGTCACCCAGCCACTGGCGGTCCGCGCCGAGCTGCGCGGCCGCCTGGACGCGTACAAGGCGAAGGTCGCCCGGCACGGGCTCGCGGAGGACCCGTTCCTCATCGAGCGCTACGACGCGGCGCGCCGCATGCTGTGGAGCGCGCCCTGCGATCTGCGGGTCGCGGAGGACGCCGTACTGCGCTACCAGCACGCGGCGGCCGACCTGCTCAGCCCGCGGGTGCCCGAGCAGGGCAACGGGCCGCAGGACCGTAAGGGGGAATCGTGAGTCAGCAGTCTGTGGAGCAGCAGAAGTGCCAGCGGCCCGGTTGCTCGGGTTCGTACGAGGACATGGGCGGCGGTGAGCTGTACTGCGACACGTGCGGTCTGGCGCCGGTCGTGTCCGCGGGCGGGATGGTGGGCTCGCCGCCGACCGGGATCACGGCGGGCGGCCGGAGTTCGCGGGGCTCAAGCAGCTCCAACAGCCGTAGTTCACGGGCGAGTTCGCGTACGTCGTCACGCTCCTCGCAGTCGCGGCGCTCGGTCTCCGGGCGACTCTCGCGCTCGCTGTCCGGTTCCTCGACGGGCCGCTCGGTGTCGGTGCGCAGCTCCGGTTCGGCAGCCGGCTCCACCGGGCGCGGCCGGCTCGGTGCCGGCCTGGTCGAGGTGCCGGGGGTGCCGCGGCCCGATCCGCGCGGGATGGTCCAGGAGAACCCGGAGGTGCCCGAGCGCAAGCGGTTCTGCTCGCGCTCCGACTGCGGTGCGCCGGTGGGGCGTTCGCGCGGTGAGACGCCCGGGCGCACAGAGGGGTTCTGCACGAAGTGCGGCAACCCGTACTCGTTCGTGCCGAAGCTGGCCGCGGGCGACATCGTGCACGGCCAGTACGAGGTCGTGGGCTGTCTGGCGCACGGCGGGCTCGGCTGGGTGTATCTCGCCGTCGACCGTGCGGTGTCCGACCGCTGGGTGGTCCTCAAGGGGCTGCTCGACACGGGCGACCAGGACGCGATGGCGGCCGCGATCTCCGAGCGCCGCTTCCTCGCCGAGATCGAGCACGCCAACATCGTGCGGATCTACAACTTCGTCGAGCACCTCGACCAGCGCACCGGCTCCCTCGACGGCTACATCGTCATGGAGTACGTCGGCGGCAAGTCGCTGAAGGAGATCGCCAACGACCGTCGTACGGCGGCCGGGAAGCGGGACCCGCTGCCGGTGGAGCAGGCCTGCGCGTACGGCATCGAGGCCCTGGAGGCGCTCGGTCATCTGCACAGCCGCAACCTCCTGTACTGCGACTTCAAGGTCGACAACGCGATCCAGACCGAGGACCAGCTCAAGCTGATCGACATGGGCGCGGTGCGCAGGATGGACGACGACGAGTCGGCCATCTACGGCACGGTGGGCTACCAGGCGCCGGAGGTGGCGGAGGTCGGCCCGTCGGTCGCCTCGGACCTGTACACGGTGGCCCGCACGCTGGCCGTGATGACCTTCGACTTCCAGGGCTACACGAACGTGTTCGTGGACTCCCTGCCCGACCCGGACAACATCGAGGTCTTCCGCCAGTACGAGTCGTTCTACCGGCTCCTGGTGCGGGCCACCGACCCCGACCCGGCCCGCCGGTTCGCCTCCGCGCAGGAGATGGCCGAGCAGCTCACCGGCGTGCTGCGCGAGGTCGTCTCCGTCCAGACCGGCCGCGCCCGCCCCTCGCTCTCCACCCTGTTCGGGCCCGAACTCAAGGTCACGGACACGGAGTTGTTCGGAAAGCTGGACGGGGACGTGTCGCGTCTCGGTGCGCGGGCCCTGCCGGTGGGGCGCCGGCAACGAGCGCTGCCCGCCGCCAACGGCGGTGGACTCGCCATCACTTCGGGTGCCGCCACGGCCCTTGTCGCCTCCGGCAATCTGGTCAAGCCCGTCCCGGCCGCCGCCACCGCACTCGCGCTGCCCGTCCCCCGGGTCGACCCGGGCGACCCCAACGCCGGTTTCCTCGCCGGGCTGATGGCCTCCGCGCCCGCGGAGCTGATCACCGCACTGCACGCGGCGCCCGCCGGCTCCCTGGAGCTGCGGCTGCGCGAGCTGCGGGCCCGCCTGGAGATGGGCGAACTGGCCGCTGCCGCCACGGCACTTGAGGCCCTGGAGGCGGATCACCCGGACGACTGGCGGGTGGTCTGGTACCGGGGCGTCGCCGCGCTCGCGAACGGCGAGCAGGAGATCGCGGCGCTGTCCTTCGACGCGATCTACGACGCGTTCCCCGGCGAGCCGGCGCCCAAGCTGGCCCTCGGCGTGTGCGCGGAGGTGCTCGGGCAGCTCGACAACGCCGCCGAGTACTACCGCCTGGTGTGGACGACCGATCCCAGCTATGTGAGTTCGGCGTTCGGACTGGCCCGCGTGCAGCTCGCCTCGGGCGACCGCCGTGGCGCCGTACACACACTGGAATCCGTACCGGAGTCGTCGATCCACTACACGGCGGCGCGGGTCGCGGCCGTGCGGGCGCGGCTGCGGCAGCGACTCGCCGAGGAGGCGCCCGCCGCGCCGTTCCTCGACGAGCTGACGGCTGCCGCGGGGCAGGTCGAGGCGCTGGGCGGCTACGGTCTCGACGCGGTGCGACGCGAGCAGTTGTCCACAGAAGTACTGGGCTGCGCCCTGGACTGGGTACTCTCCGGTAGCCAGGTGTCCGCTCCGGCATCCGGCGGTGGACGTGCGCTGCTCGGCAGCGAGCTGGACGAGCGCGGCCTCCGCTTCGGTCTGGAGCGCTCGTACCGGACGCTGGCCCGCCTCGCTCAGGGCGGCGAGGAGAGAATCGATCTGGTGGAACGTGCCAACCGTTACCGCCCCCGGACGTGGGTGTGATTGATGTCCCAGATGCCCCAGCCGACGGCCCTTTCGCGGTGCCCCAGTTGCGAGGAGCCGCTGGAGGCGGGTGACCGCTTCTGCGGCGCGTGCGGGTACGACCTGTCGGCGGTGCCCGCACCGCCGCAGGACGAGCCGACGATCGCCATGAACGGCACGTCGCCGCACCCGCCTTCTGCCGTCCCGTCCGTGGACTGGCCCGTCGCGCCGGAGGTGGACAGCTCCAACACACCGGCGCCGGTGCACCGGGCGGCGGACATCCAGGGCACCGACTCGGGCGGCTCCGAACTCCCGCACCCGGTGGGCGAATCCGCGGGCGTACGGTTCGACAGGCCGCGCGAGCCGGACGAGTACCCCTTGGCGCCCCCGGCCGAAGCGCCGCTCGCCGACCCGCGCACCGCCGAGCCCGCGACACCCGCCGCGGGCACCAGGCTGTGCGTCGCCTGCCGCTCGGGCAGTGTCGACAGCGACGGCTACTGCGAGAACTGCGGGCACGCGCAGCCGCGCGAACGCGATCACATGGAGCAGGAGTTGAGCGCGGTCTCCGCGGTCAGCGACCGGGGCCTGCGCCACCACCGCAACGAGGACGCGTTCGCGATCTCCTCGACCGCGCTGCCCGACGGCTCACCCGCGGTCGTGGCGATCGTCTGCGACGGCGTCTCCTCGGCGACCCGCCCCGACGAGGCCTCGCTCGCCGCGTCCCAGGCGGCCAACGAAGCACTCCTGGCGGCCCTGCCGCTCGGTACGCATCCGCAGCAGGCCATGCACGAGGCGATCATCGCCGCCTCGGAGGCCGTCAACTCCCTTGCGGACCCGCCCGCTTCGCACGACGAGCACGCCCCGCACGTGAACGCGCCCGCCTGCACCCTCGTCGGCGCCGTCGTCACCCCCACCCTGCTGATCATCGGCTGGGTCGGCGACAGCCGCGCCTACTGGGTTCCCGTCGACCGCGCCTCGCCCCCGGCCCGGCTCACCGAGGACGACTCGTGGGCCGCGCAGATGGTCGCGGCGGGCCTGATGAACGAGGCGGAGGCGTACGCCGACGAGCGCGCCCACGCCATCACGGGGTGGCTCGGCGCCGACTCCTACGAACTGGAGCCGCACACCGCTTCCTTCAAGCCGGACCGGCCGGGTGTAGTGGTGGTGTGCACCGACGGACTGTGGAACTACGCGGAGGCGGCCGAGCACCTGGCCGAGGTCGTACCCCTGGACGCCGCCGAGCGTCCGCTGCACAGCGCACAGGTCCTGGTCGGTCACGCCCTGGACGGCGGGGGCCACGACAACGTAACAGTGGCGGTCCTGCCGTTCCCGGCCCCCGCGCAGGGGGCAGGATCGGCCTGAGGCCGCGAACGGGGAGCGGCCTCGGACCGGAGGGGACCGGTCCGGACACAGTCATCACCCCCGTAGTACGTACTACGGGGGCTTTGAGGGGGACGAAGAAGGCATGGCCAATTTCTCGAAGTCGAACGTGCCGCAGTTCTCGGTCGACGTCTACCAGAACGAGTACCTGCCCGACGGCGCCCGCGAGGTCAGCGCGATCGTCACGGTGAGCTCGACGGGCGGCGGCACCATCGGAAGCGCGGTCGCCGCGCCCCACCTGTACACCGCCGGGCAGGGCCCGGACGCGGCCGTGGCGATCATGGTCGACTGTTCGGGCTCGATGGACTACCCGCCTACCAAGATGCGGGGCGCCCGGGACGCGACGGCCGCCGCGATCGACTCCGTGCGCGACGGCGTGCACTTCGCGGTGATCGGCGGCACGCACGTCGCCAAGGAGGTCTATCCGGGCGGCGGCCGGCTCGCGGTCGCCGACGCGGCGACCCGCGACCAGGCCAAGCAGGCGCTGCGCAAGCTGAGCGCGGGCGGCGGTACGGCGATCGGCACCTGGCTGCGCCTCGCCGACCGGCTGCTGTCCTCGGCGGACGTCTCGATCCGGCACGGCATCCTGCTCACCGACGGCCGCAACGAACACGAGTCGCCGGAGGATCTGAAGGCCGCCCTGGACTCCTGCGCCGGGCGCTTCACCTGTGACGCGCGTGGCGTCGGTACCGACTGGGAGGTCAAGGAGGTCACCGGGATCGCCTCGGCCATGCTCGGCACCGCCGACATCGTCGCCGACCCGGCCGCCCTCGCCGCCGACTTCACGCACATGATGGAGACGGCCATGGGCAAGGAGGTCGCGGACGTGGCGCTGCGGCTGTGGACGCCCGTCGGCACGGAGATCAAGTTCGTCAAGCAGGTCGCGCCCACGGTCGAGGAGCTGACCGGCCGCCGTACCGAGGCGGGCCCGCGCGCCGGTGACTACCCGACCGGCTCCTGGGGTGACGAGTCCCGCGACTACCACGTGTGCGTGGAGGTTCCGTCGGCCGGCATCGGCCAGGAGATGCTGGCCGCCCGCGTCTCGCTGGTGATCCCGCAGAGCGATGGCAGCGTGCAGAACCTCGGCGCCCAGGGGCTCGTACGAGCCGTGTGGACCGACGACATGGCGGCGTCCACGTCGATCAATCCACAGGTCGCGCACTACACAGGTCAGGCGGAACTGGCACAAGTCATCCAACAGGGCCTGGACGCACGCAAAGTGGGAGATGTCGACGGAGCAACGGCCAAGCTGGGACGTGCCGTTCAGCTCGCCAGCGCCTCGGGTAACGCCGATACTGCGAAACTGCTTGCGAAGGTGGTCGACGTTGTCGATGCCGCTGCAGGTACTGTGCGATTGAAGGCAAGGGTCGAGGAAGCAGACGAAATGACCCTTGAGACACGGTCCACAAAGACTGTTCGTGTAAAGAAGTGAGCGAGCCCGGCTCTCCCAGGAGCCGGAGCAACCCGGCCGTACCGGCCGGAAACGGAGAGGGGGAAGCGCCGACATGCCGACCTGCCCGAACGGACACCAGTCGGGTTCCGACGACTGGTGCGAGGTCTGCGGTCACCGCATGGCCGGTGCCGTGCCCCCGCCCCCTCCACCCCCGCCGCCCGCGGCCGGGTACGGCTATCCGGCGGCGCCCGGCCCCGGCGGGCGCGGCCATCTCTCCGCCGTGCCCGACCCCGCTCCGGAGCTCTGCCCGCAGTGCCGTACGCCCCGTGAGGGCGCGGCGCCGTTCTGCGAGCAGTGCCGGTGGAACTTCCTCACCAACACGGCGACCTCGTACACGCCTGCGGCGCCGCGCCCGCAGGGGCCGCTGCCCGGGGGGCCTGGCGGCTCGCCTGGCGCCCCCGGTGGTCAGCCTCAGGGCCCGAATCCGGCGCAGCGGTTCCAGCAGGGACCGCCCACCGGAGCCGGTCCCGGTCCCGGTCAGGACCCGTACGAGTACCAGGGCTCACGGCCCTCGCAGATGAACCGCCCCGCCGAACCGATTCCGCCGGGTCCGCCCAACCCGTACGGCGGCGGACCCCCGCCCTTCGGCGGCGACCCGTCACGTCCGGTCCCGCCGCCTCCCGGGCCCACGCCCGGCGGCCCCGACGCCCGGCAGGCCTTCACTCAGCAGCCGGCCTCGCCCGGCTACCCCCAGAGCACCCAGCCCGGGCCCCCCGGCCCGCCCCTCGGCGGCGGTGACGACGACTCGGTGATCTCCCCGCCGTCGGCGGGCAGCCCCGCCGCACCGGGCACCCAGCCCCGCCCCGGCGGCCCGAACGGCCCCGGCCAGGCCCAGGGCGGCGGCTACGGCTACCCGCAGCCCGCCTCGACCCAGGCGCCGCCCGGCCCCGGCAGCCGGCCGCCCTACCAGCAGCAGCCGCTGTCCTGGACGGCGACGATCGGTCCCGACCGCGAGTACTTCATGGCGATGATGCAGCGCTCGGGCCCCGAGGCCGCGGGCCTGAACCTGCCCGCGTACTCGCCCGAGCAGCAGCGCCCGCTCATCGGCAACCAGATGACGATCGGCCGCCGCCGGCACTCCACCGGCGAGTCCCCCGACATCGACCTGTCGGTGCCCCCGGAGGACCCCGGCGTCTCGCACCAGCACGCGGTCCTGGTCCAGCAGCCGGACGGCAGCTGGGCGGTCGTCGACCAGAACTCGACGAACGGCACCACGGTCAACGGCGGCGAGGACCCCATCCAGCCCTTCGTACCGGTACCACTCCAGGACGGCGACCGCGTACACGTGGGCGCCTGGACGACGATCACCATCAGGCGAGGCTGACACCAAGGCCCCTTCCGTCAGCACGGCCGGCGTCAGCACGGCCGGCGTCACCACGGCCGGCGTCACCACGGCCGGCGTCACCACGGCCGGCGTCACCACGGCCGGCGTCACCACGGCCGGTCAAGGGCGTCACGGCAGTGGCCAGGCGCATGGACCCTCGGGGTCGTCCAGCCACGCCCAGGCGCGCTCGCCGCTGACCGTGACCCCGTAGCGCTCCCGCACCGGCCGCCCCTCGCGCTCCCACAGCGCGTAGGCCTCGTACGGATCCAGGCTGCCCGCCGTGAGGGTCAGCAGGAACCGGAACAGCTCGTCGCTCCTGGCCCGGGGCGCCAGTCCGCCCAGGTGCGGCGGCTCCGGCTCGGGGCGAGTGCTGCCGCGCAAGGGCACGAAGTAGGCGGCCGTGTGCAGAAAGCGCCCCTCGGCGTACCCGCCGTCCCGCACCCGCAGCGTGATCAGACCCGTGGCCAGCGGCGCGAGGATGCGGGCGCCCGGGGTGCACTGGGGCAGCCAGGCGTGCGGGACCGTGGTCAGCGTGCAGGTGGCGATGATCCGGTCGAAGGGGGCGCGCTCGGGGACTCCGCGGGCGCCGTCGCCGGTGACGACGGTCGGGTGGTGGCCGGCGGCGGCCAGATGGCGGCGCGCGGACTCGGTGATCTCCGGGTCGAGGTCGACCGTGGTCACGAGCGCGTCGCCGAGCCGATGGGCGAGGAGGGCGGCGTTGTACCCGGTGCCTGCCCCGATCTCCAGTACGGCGTCCCCGTCCCGCACCTCCAGCTCGGTCAGCATCTTCGCCATCAGCGACGGCTGGCTGCTGGACGAGAGCAGCTCGCCGTCCCGCACCCGGGTGGCCAGCGGACCGTCCGCGTACGCACCGCGCAGCCAGCGCTCCCGGTTCCGCGGGTCGGGATCCTCGCCCCACACGCGCTCGAAGCCGCTCTCTCCCCCGACGTAGTAGTACGGCACGAAGAGATGGCGCGGAACCGCCTCGAACGCCTCCCGCCAGACCGGATCGGCGTCCCAGGCCCCGCTTCTGTCGATCTCCCGCACCAGCGCCGCCCGCACCCCCATGGCGAGGTCGTCAGGTTCCCGGTCGAGAGCGTGCGCGCTCATACCTCCACTGTGCTGCCGCAGGAGCCGGGAGGCGAGCGCCGGGCCGGCGGCGGCAGGTAGACCTAAGCCTTGAGTCCTCGGTCACCCCGTCTGAGACCATGGACGGGTGACAGAGATCCGGCGCGGCACGCTTCAGGAGCAGACCTTCTACGAGCAGGTCGGCGGGGAGGAGACCTTCCGCCGCCTGGTGCACCGTTTCTACGAGGGAGTCGCCGGGGACCCGCTGCTGCGGCCCATGTATCCCGAGGAGGACCTCGGTCCTGCCGAGGAGCGCTTCACGCTGTTCCTGATCCAGTACTGGGGCGGCCCGACGACGTACAGCGAGAACCGCGGCCACCCCCGGCTGCGGATGCGGCACGCTCCCTTCGCCGTCGACCAGGCCGCGCACGACGCCTGGCTGAAGCACATGCGCGTCGCCGTGGACGAGCTCGGCCTCTCCGAGGAGCACGAGCACACGCTGTGGAACTACCTGACGTACGCGGCGGCTTCGATGGTGAACACGGCCGGCTGACCTGACTCAGGGCCCCGCGCGGGTCAGCGGACGCTGACGTCCAGGGCGCCAAGTCCCGCCCGGCGCACGGCGATCGACCCGAACGGGGTGCGCAGCCGCAGCCACGCGCCGGACGAGTACAGCCCCAACGGGCTCTCGTCGGGCGGCACTTGGCGGGCGGGGCGGAGGAACCCGAGGGACTGCGCCGCGTGCGCGGCCCGTACCGGCAGGCTGGTGTCGCCGACCGGCCGGGACCAGATCTCCCGCCCGAGCCGGTCGAGTTCGGCGCGGGTACGCCGCTCGACCGCCAACTCCTGCGTACGGAGCCGGAATTCGGCCACGGCGGCGGCGACCATCGCCCGCACGGCGTCCGGCGCGGGCAGCCCCGGCTCCGGACGCCAGCCGCGGCGAGGCGGCAGCACCCCGGCCCACGGCGGCCCCGTGACGGCCCCCGGAACGGCCATCGTGGCCGCCGACTCGTCGATGGACTCCAGGAGTTCACCGGCCGAGACGGTCACGTCCAGCAGGACGTCGAGCCCGTCCTCGTACGGCTTGGCAAGGCGCGCCGTGCGGATGGCGAGTACCTCGAAGGACGGCGGGCGCCCGAAGACCGCGAGCGTGGTGCCGGATGCCTGGAGGCGTACGGCGGCGGCGCGGTCGTAGTGGACCAGCCGTCCGAGGAAGGCGGCGAGGTCCGCCGCCTCCCCTTCGTCGGCGAGGTGCAACTGGGCCGTCATGCGGCGACGGCCTCGTCCTTGTCATCTCGGTACTCCGCGAGGAACTCCTGTTCCTCGGCGGTGAGTCGGCGCGGCCGCTGGGCCTCGAAGTCGAACGGTACGACCACGGTCGAGGCCCGGACGTAGAGCTGATCGGCGTCCTTGACCTCATAGGCGATGGTGAAGGACGCCGCGCGGATCTCCGAGATCCACAGCTCGATGTCCACCGGTGTGTGCCGGTGGACCAACTGCCTCTTGTAGTCGATCTCGTGGCGTGCCACCACAGACCCCTGCTGGAAGTCCTTCTCCGGGCGGAACAGGAAGTCGATGCGCGCCTCCTCCAGATAGCGGAGGAAGACCACGTTGTTGATGTGGCCGTACGCGTCCATGTCCGCCCAGCGCAGCGGGCAGTGGTAGATGTGCCGCAAGATCGATCAGCCCCGGGTCAGCTTCTTGTAGGTGGCACGGTGCGGGCGCGCCGCGTCCGGGCCGAGTCGCTCGACCTTGTTCTTCTCGTAGGACTCGAAGTTGCCCTCGAACCAGTACCACTTCGACTCACCCTCGTAGGCGAGGATGTGCGTCGCGACCCGGTCCAGGAACCAGCGGTCGTGGGAGATGACCACGGCCGCACCGGGGAACTCGAGCAGCGCGTTCTCGAGGGAGGACAGGGTCTCCACGTCGAGGTCGTTGGTGGGCTCGTCGAGGAGCAGCAGGTTGCCGCCCTCCTTGAGGGTCAGCGCCAGGTTCAGGCGGTTGCGCTCACCGCCGGAGAGGACACCGGCGGGCTTCTGCTGGTCCGGGCCCTTGAAGCCGAACGCGGATACGTACGCCCGCGACGGCATCTCGACCTGGCCGACGTTGATGTAGTCGAGCTCGTCGGAGACGACGGCCCACAGGGTCTTCTTGGGGTCGATGTTGGCGCGGCTCTGGTCGACGTAACTGATCTTGACGGTCTCGCCGACCTTGATCGCACCGGAGTCCGGGGTCTCAAGGCCCTGGATCATCTTGAACAGCGTGGTCTTGCCCGCGCCGTTCGGACCGATGACCCCGACGATGCCGTTACGCGGCAGCGTGAAGCTCAGGTCATCGATGAGGACCTTGTCGCCGAACGCCTTCGAGAGGTTGTTGACCTCGACGACGATGGAGCCCAGACGCGGGCCCGGCGGGATCTGGATCTCCTCGAAGTCCAGCTTCCGCATCTTGTCGGCCTCGGCCGCCATCTCCTCGTAGCGGGCGAGGCGCGCCTTGGACTTGGTCTGCCGGCCCTTGGCGTTGGACCGGACCCACTCCAGCTCTTCCTTGAGCCGCTTCTGGCGCTTCTCGTCCTTGCGGCCCTCGACCTTGAGGCGGGTGGACTTCTTGTCGAGGTACGTGGAGTAGTTGCCCTCGTAGGGGATCGCGCGGCCGCGGTCCAGTTCGAGGATCCACTCGGCGACGTTGTTCAGGAAGTACCGGTCGTGAGTGACGGCGACGACTGCGCCCGCGTACTTCGAGAGGTGCTGCTCAAGCCAGTTCACCGACTCGGCGTCGAGGTGGTTGGTGGGCTCGTCGAGGAGGAGCAGGTCCGGGGCCTCGATCAGCAGCTTGCAGAGCGCCACGCGGCGCTTCTCGCCACCGGAGAGGTTGGTGACCGGCCAGTCGCCGGGCGGGCAGCCCAGCGCGTCCATGGCCTGCTCCAGCTGCGCGTCGAGGTCCCAGGCGCCTGCGTGGTCCAGGTCTTCCTGGAGCTTGCCCATCTCGTCGAGGAGCGCGTCCGAGTAGTCGGTCGCCATCAGCTCGGCGACCTCGTTGAAGCGGCTGAGCTTGCCCATGAGCTCGGCGGCGCCGTCCTGGACGTTCTCCAGGACCGTCTTGGTCTCGTCGAGCTGCGGCTCCTGCATGAGGATGCCGACGCTGTAGCCGGGCGAGATGTAGGCCTCGCCGTTGGAGGGCTGCTCGAGACCCGCCATGATCTTGAGAACGGTGGACTTACCGGCGCCGTTCGGCCCGACCACACCGATCTTCGCTCCGGGCAGGAAGTTCAGGGTGACGTCATCAAGAATCACCTTGTCGCCGTGCGCTTTGCGCGTCTTGCGCATGGTGTAAATGAACTCAGCCAAGAGAAACCGTCCGGACGCTTGAAATCGGCAGTGAGCAGATACACCCCATCTTGCCTGACTGCCAGGCCTGGGGGGAAACCAGTTCGGGCAGCCCTCCGTGACCTGGCCCTTCCCGGCGGTGCAGGAGGACACTCGTAGACAGGGGACCCGTGGTGGACAGGGACCCGGAGGTGATCGTGATGGCGCAGACCGCTGTCGGATGGCACGTCGAGCTGGAGTTCGAGGAGGATCCGCACCGCACGCGCGCCGCAGCACTCGTACGGCTGCCGGACGGGAGTGAGGTGCGCGCGCACGGTTACGCGAGCCGCCACCCTTCCGACTCGAACCAGCCGCGGGTCGGCGAGGAGGTCGCCGGAGCCAGGGCGCTCAACGAACTGGCGATGAAGCTGCTGACCAAGGCGCACGACGAGATCGACCAGGAGTCGGGCAGGACCTCGCATCCGTTGACGTGAGGTGAGGAGAGCCGGGCCGGGCCGGGCGCCGTGCGAATCACGGTCACCCGGCCCTTAGGCCCTGCGCGCCCTCAGCGTGGATGTGCCGTGAACACCTCGTGCAGTACGTCCATGTAGGCGCCGTGGCCGGTGGAGCTGGGCCAGTCCGTGCTCGACTCGGCGGCCGTGCCCTCGCCCCACTCGTTGTAGGTCACCAGGAGCTGGAAGGGCTCACCCGAGGTGGCGACGGTGGTGGCCTCCTCGCGGAACCGGTCGAGGTCGCGCGGGACGGTCGGCTCCTTCGCGGTGTTCAGCCAGAAACCGGGTGACACGATCGCCGAGTACCCCTTCTGCACGTCCAGGCCGGAGGCGTACTGGTGCCAGCCCTCGGGCTGGTTCGCGCAGTCCTTGTAACCGCCGAACACCTTCAGGACGACGTAGTAGCCCTCGGTCTCGTTGGCCTGCGACCACCGGGTGGCCATGTCGCACGCGTCGCCGCCCCCGCCGTACACGAAGATCACCGGCTTGCCGTCGACGTGCAGCCAGGTCTGCTGGTCGGAGTACTTGCGCAGGTAGGTCAGGCTCTCCCTGATCTCCGCGGCGGAGGGGTTGGCGTACGCCTCGTGCTCGTAGTACACGGTCCAGGAGAAGCCGAGTTCCGCTCCCTTGGACATCAGCAGGGGCAGCCGTACGTCCTCGCGCTTGCCCTCGCCCCACCAGGAGGAGATACCGGCCTGGAGACCGCCGTACTGCATGTCCTTGATCTGGCGCTCGACGGTGGCCGGGTCGTCGACGTCGTACTTGCCGGCCGAGGGCGTGTACTGGCTGCCGCCGTCGGTGAAGTTCTCGTCGTACCAGGGGTAGTAGAAGGCCGCCCGTACGGGCAGTTTCGTGTCGGTGACGGTCGCTGCCTTCCCGGCGGCCGGCTTCGGTGCCGGGGCGGCCTTGGTCGAGGCCGAGGGCTTCGGCGACGCGGTCGCGGAGGGCGACGGTGTCGGGGACGTGGAGGCGGTGGCGGACGGCTGGGCGCCGGAGGCCTGCGGCGCCGATACGGTCGTGGCGGCCGAGGACTGTTCGCCGCTGCCGTCCTGCCCGAACACTCCGAGCGTGTAGGCGACGGTGGTGGCCACGAGGGACAGGGCGACGGCGGACGAGATGACGGCGGCCTTGCCGAAGGCCATGCCTCCCGACTTGCGCAGGGCGTGGCTCGTCGCCCTGCCCGCCGTGGACGGAACGTGGAAGGCCGCGGTGGCCACGTCACTTCCGCCCGCACCGGCGCCGGCTCCCGCCCCCAACGCCAACAGACCCAGCAGAGCGGGCGGTACGGCCACCAGCGCCAGGTCGGCCAGCAGCCGCTCCGCCGGAACCACGCCGACCGATACGCCGCCGCACTCCGGGCAGCCGCGCACATGCCGGGCGATCCGCTTGCGCCACAGGCCGGCGGGGCGCCCGTCCCAGCCGCGGAGCACCGTGTTCATCTCGGCGCAGCGCGGCACGGCCCCCAGCGCACGGACCACCGCCCGCGCGGATTCCAGCCGGGCCTTCATCCGCTGCACCGCGACCGCGGCATGCGGAGTCGGCACCTCCATCGCGGTGGCCAGTTCGGCCCGGGTCAGCCGGCCCGCGACCTCCATCCACCACAGGGACAGCAGGTGCCGGTCGTCGGCGTCCAGCCAGCGCGTGGCCTCGGCCGTCTCCTGCCGCTGCCCCGACAGGTTCAGCACGGTGATCGTCAGGTCGACGAAGTCGGCTCCCGGATCCGCGAGGAACGCCATGTCCTCCAGTACCTCGAACCCGGCGGTCGCGGGCGCGCTCTGCCGCAGCCGCCAGTGCCGGCGCACCTCCCGCATCGCGATGGCCACCAGCCAGGACCGGAACGCCTCCGGGTCACGCAGCTTGGGCACGTCCCGGATCATCTGCAGCATGACGTCCTGCACGACGTCGTCGGTGTCGGCGGGGGCGTCCAGCGCACGTCCCACGATGTTGTAGATCAGGGGCAGATAGTCGGCCACGAGTGTGTCGAGGGCACGCTGATCACCGCCCTGCGCGGCCCGCACCAGGGCGGCCTGCGTCCGGGGCTCGTCCGGCCCGTCGTACCCGCTGTGTGATGTCTCGGTCATGACTGGAGGAGGGTTCCTCGTCGGCGTCGGCATAACAGAAATCTCTGCGCCGTTATCATCACATCGCTTCATGAGCACTCGGCCAGGGCCCCTGGACCTGCCCCCGCCGGCCCAGCTCAACTACGGCGGGCTGCCCACACCATGCGCTCGGTGCGCACCCTCAGGTCGGTGCGGCGCAGGACGCTGTGCGGGCCGTCGGTGTCGAGGAGTTGGTCGAGAGCGGTCAGGTCCTCGGCCGTGAGCGCGGCTGCGAACGCCGGCGCGCATACGACGCAGGCTGCTGAGTGCGTAGCGACTCACCGCGTCAATTCACGTATCCCGTGGCCGCTTGCGGAATGCGCAAGACGATGACCCGCCGCCCCGCCGAACACGCCGAACACGCAAACGGTCACGGGAACGGCAGGTCGGCCTTCCCGGCGTCCTCACCGCGCTGGTGACCACGCCGGGCCTCCTGGTCGAAGATGCCCAGAATCTCGCACGGCCCGCCCTCCGCGCCGACGGCGTGCGGCAGCATCGTGGGGAACTCCGCCGCCTGGTTGGTCTCGACCCGCAGGCGCCGGTTACCCAGGAGCAGGACCGCGGTGCCGGAGAGGTCGACGAGCCACTCGCGGCCCGGGTGGGCACTCATACGCGAGGGAATGTCGGGCGCCGGATCGGTCAGGCGCCGGCGTACGACGGTCACGCCGGGCTCCGCCTTGATGGGCCAGCGCGTCAGCCCGTGGGCTCCGTCGATCATCGGGTTGGAGATGACGTCGACCGTGGCGGTCTCGACCAGTTGGTCGAGGGAGGCGTCCAGGGCGCGGGCCAGGGTGACGAGTTGGTCCAGGGCCAGCCGGCGTCCGCCATTCTCGATGCGGCTGAGCGTGGACTGGCTGATGTTGGCGCGGCCGGCCAGCTCCTCCAGGGACCAGCCCTGGGCCACACGCAGGGCACGGATGCGCTTGCGCACCAGGCTGTCCAGCTCACCGTCGCCTTGCGTCATAGGCAAAATTCCATGCCTGTACGGCAACGTGCGGCCGCCCGGCACTGTTCGCCGCGACCGGGCTGGACAGCCCATCCGGGACCGTCGGTACACCGGGGCCAGGCCCGACAGCCCACCCGGGACCGTCAAAACACCGGGACCAGACCCGCCAACCCACCCGGGACCGTCAAAACACCGGGGCCAGGCCCGACAGCCCACCCGGGACCGTCAAAACACCGGGGCCAGGCCCGACAGCCCATCCGAGACCGTCAAAACACCGAGGCCGGATCCGCCAACCCACCCGAGACCGTCAAAACACCGGGGCCAGGCCCGACAGCCCACCCGAGACCGTCAAAACACCGGGGCCGGATCCGCCAACCCACCGCGCCCCGGCCCGACAACCCACCAGGAACCGTCAACCCACCGCACCCGCTCACGCCTACCGCGTAAGCCCCGCGACGATCGTCGTGAGCGTGCCCTCGACCACCGCGTCACGCTGCTCGGCCGGCAGCCGGGCCAGCGGACCGTCGAGGATGAGCAGAGAAAGGCCGTGGACGGCCGACCACGCGGCGACCTCGGCCGCGGGCCGGTTCTCCGGCCGCATCCGGCCCGTCGCCACCAACGCGTCGAGCGTGCTCGACAGCTCCACGAACGCCGCGAACTCCGGCCTCTCCTCCGGGATTTCGAGGCCGGTGAAGTCACCGTCCTCCGTCGGCGTACGACAGAAGGCGGTGCGATAGAGCCCCGGGTGCTCGATGGCGAAGCGCACGTATCCACGCCCGATCGCCTCGGTCCTGCGCACGGCCTCCTCACCCGGATCGTCCAGTGCGGGCAGTACGCGCACCGCCTCGACCATCGACTCGGCGAGCTCCAGCTGACCACGGATCTTCACGGCCTCGAGGAGGTCCCCCTGCCCACTGAAGTGGCGGTATGCCGCGGTGGGCGACACGCCGACGCTGCGGGCCGCCTCACGCAGGACGACCCGCTCCGGGCCACCCTCCGCCGCGAGCTCGAAGGCGGCCTCGATCAGCGCGTTGCGGAGGTCGCCGTGGTGGTAGCGGGACTTGCCGCCCGTGATCGATTCCATGGGCCCATTCTGCCCCTGTCCTGGCTTCATCCTGCCTCCGTCCCGACTTCACCCTGCCCGAAGTTGACGCCATTAACTTCCTAAAGTTGACGTCGTTAACTTTGTATGCCACGGTCCATGTTAATAGCGTAAACATCAAGGGGGATGACCATGTACGACCGAATTACGGAGCTCGCCCTCCGCCGGGGCCGGCTCGTACTGACACTCACCGTGGTGGCCGTGGTCGCCATGGGGGTCATCGGCTTCGGGGCGTTCGGCAAGCTCCTGGGCGGTGGCTTCGAGGATCCGAGCGCGCCCTCGACGCAGGCCCAGGAGCTCATCGACGAGAAGTTCGGAGGTGAGAGCAACCTGGTCCTGCTGGTCCGGGCCGACGACGGCGCCATCGGTTCAGCCGCCGCCGAGCGGGCCGGCAACACCCTCACCTCGGAACTCAAGGCCGAGCCGACAGTGGCGAACGTGATCTCGTACTGGGACACCGGCGCCTCCTCGCTGACCTCCCGCGACGGGAACGAGGCGCTGGTGCTGGCCCACATCAGGGGCGGCGAGACCGAACAGGCCGACAACGCCTCGGCGATCATCGACGAGTACACCGGCGACCGGAACGGGCTGACGGTGGAGGCCGGTGGAGCGGCCGCGGTCAACAAGGATGTGACCAGCCAGGTCGCCAAGGACCTCGCGACGGCCGAGCTGATCGCGGTGCCACTGATCCTCATCCTGCTGGTGATCGCCTTCGGCAGCGTCGTCGCGGCGCTGATTCCCCTGGCCATCGGGCTGATCGCGATCGTCGGCACCTTCGCCGAGCTCTACGTCCTCGGCAGCCTCACCGACGTCTCGGTGTTCTCCATCAACCTCACCACCGCCCTGGGCCTCGGCCTCGGCATCGACTACGCGCTGCTCATGATCAGCCGGTTCCGCGAGCACCTCGCCGAGGGCGCCGACGTCCCCGAAGCACTCCGGCACACGGTGCGAACGGCCGGCCGGACGATCACCTTCGCCGCTGCGACCGTCGCCATCGCACTCTCCGCCCTGCTGGTCTTCCCGCAGTACTTCCTGCGCTCGTTCGCCTACGCGGGCATCGGCGTCGTGATCATCGCCGCCGTCAGCGCCCTGCTGGTCGTACCCGCGCTGCTCGCCGTGCTCGGCCACCGGGTCAACAACGGCCGGCTGCCCTGGGCGAAGACCGTACGCAACGCCGAGGCGCCGTTCTGGGGCCGGCTGGCCCGCACGGTCATGCGCAGGCCCGCCCTGACCGCGCTGCCGGTCCTCGCGATCCTGCTGCTCGCCGCGAGTCCACTGCTCGGTGTCACCTTCGGCACGCCGGACGAGCGGGTCCTGCCGGAGAGCGCCCAGAGCCGGCAGGTCGCCACCGCCGTGCAGAGCAACTTCACCGGCAGCGACGAGTCCGCCGTACAGATCGTCACGACCGGGCCCGTGGCTCCGGCTGGCCTGAGCGCGTACGCGACCGACCTGTCGCGGCTCGACGGCACGGCCCGCGTGGTGACCTCCGCCGGCACCTTCACCGACGGCCGGTCCACCCCGCCCGGCCCGGCGGCCGCCGCACTCGGCCGGCCGGACGCCCAGCGGATCACCGTCGTCAGCGACCTCACTCCCAAGTCCGACGAGGCGCAGACCCTGGTCAAGGACGTACGGGCGGTCGATCCGCCCGCCGGGACCGAGGTGTTGGTCGGCGGCAACGACGCGCGGCTCGTCGACTCCAGGGACTCGATCGCGGACCGGCTCCCGTTCGCCGTCGGTCTCGTGGCCGTCACCACGTTCGTGATCCTCTTCCTCTTCACCGGCAGCGTGATCCAGCCGCTGCGAGCGCTGGTCCTCAACGGCATCAGCCTGACGGCGGCCATCGGCGTCATGGTGTGGATCTTCCAGGACGGCCATCTGTCCTCGCTGCTCGGCTTCACGCCACAGCCCATGGACACCTCGATGACCGTGCTGATGTTCTGCATCGCCTTCGGTCTGTCCATGGACTACGAGGTCTTCGTGACCAGCCGGATCAAGGAGCTGCACGATGCGGGTGCCGACACCGAGACGGCCGTCACCAGCGGCCTCTCCCACACCGGCCGCATCGTGACCATGGCAGCCGGCCTGCTCGCGGTGAGCTTCTTCGCCTTCGGCACGGCCAACGTCAGCTTCATCCAGATGTTCGGGCTCGGCAGCGGCCTGGCGATCCTGATCGACGCGGTGGCCGTCCGCGGCGTACTCGTACCGGCGGCCATGCGACTCCTTGGCCGTACGGCCTGGTACGCGCCGAAGCCGCTGCGCGCGGTCCACAAGCGGCTGGGCATCTCCGAGGCAGCGCCCGCCGAGGAGAAGCGGACGCCGGCCAAGGTCTGACCCTGTCTGCGCCCTGGGTGCTCGGCCGGGATCTCCGGCCGAGCACCCAGGACATTTTATGAACGCGTTCAATTTTCTGGGCAATGCAATCCACTGGGACGTCGAGAACCCCGGGCCCTGATGGGTCCGCTCCTCGCGGGTGAGGTGCTTGGGGGACGGCGGGTTCGGGACCGGGGTGGCGGCGGGGTCAGGCAACAGGTCCGGGGACAGTTCGCTCTTGCCGGTGGCCGCCTGCGCCAGGCTGGTTCCACTCGCGACAGCGGTGAGAGAGAGCCCCGAAAGCAGGGGCACTGCCGCGCTTGCCGCGCTTGCCGCGCGTGCCACGCCAAAACACCAGGTCAGCACCGTGGCCAAAACTTGCTGACACGTGCGTGAAGTGCCAAGCGGACGGCGCAGAGCGGGCCGGCGGTCGACACCACCGGATGCCGAACCGACCGCCCCTGGAACGATCAGCGACGGATCAGCGGCGCAGCTCGTATCCGCCGAACCCCTTGGCGCCGGAGGCCTCGCTCCACCAGTGCTCGAGATCCTGCTGGTCCATCGCCGCCCAGTCCGGAGTGTGGGTCACCTGGGCCCGCCCCAGCCTGCGGCCGAGCTCCACCGTGGCCCGGCCGACCGCCACCCGCTCGGCACCGTACGTCTCCAGTGCCGACTCCCAGCTGTCGCCGGCCCGCAGCGCGCGTTCCAGCGCGGCCGCGTCCTGCAATGCCTTGACCGCGCCGCTGCCCGAGTTCGGACGGCCGACCGCGGCCGCGTCCCCGAGGAGGACGAGCCGTCCGAACGCGTAACTCGGCGCGACCATGTCGTACATCGGCTGTACGAAGGTGTCCTGAGGCAGGGTTTGGTGTACGACGTCCTGCCAGAAAGGCGGGAGGTGGTCCGCCACCAGCCGCAGGTGATAGAGCCTCAAGTCCCCGGTCATGAGCCGGGGCTGGACGGTCTGCGGATCGGCGAACCGGGATACCGCGGAGTCCGGCGGCGTCGCGTAGAGCACCCAGTTGACGGTCGCACCGCCGCCGCCCGAGCCGGGTATGCGGTAGATCAGCATGTGTCCGCCGGGGAATACGACGGTTGCCGCGTCCTCCCCCTGAAAAGCCTCCGCCGGGTCGGGGAGGCGCTCGGCGGGCAGGGTGCCGCGCCAGACGACGAATCCGCCGTACTCCGCAACGGCCCGCGGGTGCATCGCGGCCCACACCACCGAGCGGTAGCCGTCCGCTCCGATCACCAGGTCGAAGCGTTCCTCCGTGCCGTCCGCCAGGTGCACGACCGCGCCGTCGGCCTCCGGACTCACCCGTGTCACCTGGACGCCGGTCCGGTAGTCCACCCGCTCCGGGACACGATGACGCAGCTCCTCCCAGAGCGACCCCCAGTTGCACGAGCGGAACGGTAACTGCAGGACGCCTATCTCGCGGCCCCCACGAGACGCGTCATCGCGCACCACCCAGGACCGCCGCGTCAGTTGGATCCACGGTATGGCGGCGTCGAGAACCCGGCCGCCTCCAATTCGGCATACCGGTCATCGTGCAGAGCAAGGCCGACTCCGCGTTCCTCGAGCCGAGCAGCGGCCCGCTCGAAGACCACCACCTCGTCCGCTCCGATCCGCGTGGCGGCAAGTGCCGCCGCACAGCCCGCCACGCCCGTCCACGAGGCCGATTCGTCCTCCGACCACGCCCTGCCTCATCCCCGTACCCGCACCCGTGCCCATCCCCGTCCCCGTCCCCGCGGAGCATGGGCAGACGTTGGCTATCGCGCCACGGCCATCGGCCACGGAGCCCGCACGATCATCGACGTCCACCCGCCCAACGGCCCCTGGGAACCAAAAGGTTCCGCGTCTCGCGCGGTAGGTGAACTCACGTGGCGAACAGCAAAAAAGCCCTCCCGGAGGGAGGGCGGAGACTTGCGCCCCCGGCAGGACTCGAACCTGCGGCCAAGCGCTTAGAAGGCGCCTGCTCTATCCACTGAGCTACGGGGGCCGGGTGTGGTGGCCTGTGTCCTGGTGCCCAGGTGTGGGCTGATCCCTGACCTTGCCGGGGACAAGGATAAAGCTCCTGAATCCCTGTCCCTCGCGCTTCGCCTCCGTGGCTCGATGTGGAGGTTCGGTGAAGCGGTCCTGATAATCGCAGGTAGGTACGAAACGTGCACCGCTTTTGGCGTCTCACGCATCGGGTGTTGTGCACTCGTTATGCCTGCGCCCCAGTCATCCCTTCCGCCCCGTAATGCCCTGTCGGCGCGCAGACATACTCATATGCTTCAGAAATACTCCAAAATTGGGCATTCTTCACATGTGGTGACCTTGGACGTACGGCCTCAGCTGCTCGACGCACTCTCCGCCCTGCGCGACCGTGTCGCCGCCGCACGCTTCCCGCTGCCCCTGGCGGGGGCTCCACGCGCGCGTGCCAACCGCGACGAACTACTCGCACAGCTCGACGACTATTTGGTGCCCCGGTTGAGAGAACCCGAAGCACCCCTTCTCGCCGTCATTGGAGGTTCGACCGGTGCCGGGAAGTCCACGCTGGTCAACTCCCTGGTGGGGCGCCGGGTCAGCGAGGCGGGCGTGCTGCGGCCGACGACCCGTACGCCGGTCCTGGTGTGCCACCCGGAGGACCATCACTGGTTCAGCGGGATGCGGGTGCTGCCCGACCTCACGCGCGTGTGGGTGCCCCATCAGGAGCCCGGTGACGAGCTGCCCGCGCTCGGCGAGCGCGGGGAACGGGTGCTGCGGATCGAGACCGCGGACACCCTCCCCCGCGGCCTCGCCCTCCTCGACGCTCCCGACATCGACTCCCTGGTCGCCGACAACCGCGTACTCGCCGCCGAACTGATCTGCTCGGCCGACATCTGGGTCATGGTCACCACCGCCGCCCGGTACGCCGACGCCGTGCCGTGGCATCTGCTGCGTACGGCCAAGGAGCACAAGGCGACCCTGGTCACCGTGCTCGACCGGGTGCCCCACCAGGTGGTGTCCGAGGTCTCGCGGCAGTACGGCGCCCTGCTCACCAAGGCGGGACTCGGCGAGGTGCCGCGCTTCACCGTGCCCGAGCTGCCCGAGTCCGCCTGGGGCGGCGGCCTGTTGCCCGCCACCGCCGTGGCCCCGCTGCGAACGTGGCTCACGCACCAGGTGCAGGACCCGGCAGCCCGGCATGAGGCGATGGCCCGTACCGCCTACGGAGTCCTCGACTCGCTGAAGTCGCGGATGCCTGAGCTGGCCAGCGCGGCCGCCGCACAGTACGCCGCCGCGCTGCGGCTCACCGCGGTTGTCGACGGGGCGTACGACAGCGAGCACGCGCGCGTGAGGGGGCGTTTGCAGGCCGGGGCCGTGCTCTCCGGGGACGCCCTCAAGCGGTGGCGCGCCTATCCGCTCGACTGCACCGCGGGCGAACTGCTCGACGCGCTGGTCGAGAGCCTTGCCTCACTCCTGCTGTGCTCCGTGACGGCCGCCGACGAGCGCGTGGACGAGGCCTGGCGGCGTGAACCGGCCGCCGGCGCCCCGGGGCTGACCGACCGTGATCCGACGCTGGAGAGCGCCGAGCACCGGATCGGGATGGCCGTACGGCGGTGGCGGCGCATCCTCGAGGAGTACGCCGAGGAGGAGGTGCGCGACCTCGACAGGAGTGTCGCGCAGGACGCCGAGGTGGTCGCCGCACTGGTCGCCACCGCGCTGCTGGGCGGTCGACGGGCGCGGTCCGCGGGCGAGGGGCTCGCCGAGCGGATCGGGGCACATAGCGCCCTGCGGCTGCGCGACCGCGGCGGACGGCTGCTCACCGACTACCTCGACAGGGCCCTGCACACCGAACGCGAACGCCGTCTCGCCCCGCTCGACGCACTCGACGTACATCCAGAACCCCAGGCCGAACTCATCGCCGCGCTGTCCGTACTGCAGAAGGAGAGGTGACCGCGGTGACTGCCGTCACTGACCACACGGATCACGCCGACCGCCCAGACCAGCCCGGGGAGGGCCACCTCGAAAACACCTCCCCCGAAGAGGCCACATCCGAAAAAGACCTCCCCGGTGACACGAGTTCCGAAGATGCGGAAGAGAACGAGGGCAAGAAGCGCGAAGCCGAACGGAACACCGGCGAAAACGAGCCCTCCGAGGATGAGCCCTCCAGGAACGCCCCCTCAGGAGATGCCCACGCGCCCTTGGAGCGTCAGGAAGCAGGGCACGCACGCGTGAAGGCCGACGACTCCTCCGCGCGCACGGAGGGCGGCCCCGCCTGGGACGACGGGCTGATCGCGCGCCGCGTCTCCGAGACGGCCAACGCGCAGGCGGCGCCCGTCGTGGAGCCCAAGCCCGCGGTACAGGCCCCGCCGGCCCCCCTCGCGTACGACGGACCGCTGCGCTCACGCCTCGACGCGCTGCGCGAGCTGGTGGGACTGTCCCGCACCCGGCTCGACAGCAGGACACTCGCCGAGGCCGGCCGGGTCCTGGACGAGGCGGCGGCGCGGCGCAGGCTCTCCGGGCAGCACACCGTCGTCGCGATCGCCGGCGCCACCGGGAGCGGCAAGTCACAGCTCTTCAACGCGCTCGCCGGGGTGGCGATTTCGGAGACCGGTGTACGCAGGCCGACCACCGCGGCACCCATCGCCTGCAGTTGGAGCGACGGCGCCGCGACGCTCATCGACCGGCTCGGCATCCCCGGACGGCTGCGCAGACGCCCGTTGCAGAGCGCGGAGGCGGAGGCGCAGTTGCGCGGCCTCGTCCTGGTCGACCTGCCGGACCACGACTCGGCGGCGGTCCAGCACCGCGAGCAGGTGGACCGCATCCTGGCGCTCGTCGACGCGGTCATCTGGGTCGTGGACCCGGAGAAGTACGCGGACGCGATCATCCATGAGCGCTATCTGCGACCCATGGCGGGGCACGCGGAGGTCATGTTCGTCGTCCTCAACCAGGTGGACCGGCTGCCCGGAGAGGCCGCCGACCAGGTCCTCGACGACCTGCGGCGACTCCTGGACGAGGACGGGATCGCGCTCGGCGAGTACGGCGAGACGGGTGCGACCGTGCTCGCGGTGTCGGCGCTCACCGGGGACGGCGTCGGCGAACTGCGTGAGTCCCTCGGCCAGTTCGTGGCCGAGCGAGGCGCCGCCGCCCGCCGCATCTCGGCCGACGTGGCCGCCGCCGCGGCGCGACTGCGCCCGGTCTACGCGACAGGGCGGCGGGCCGGCCTCAGCGAGGAGGCGCGCGACGAGTTCGCGGCCCGCCTCGCGGACGCGGTGGGCGCCGTCGCGGCCGGCGACGCGGCCGAGCGCGCGTGGCGCCGCAACGCCAACCGCGCCTGCGGCACGCCCTGGCTGCGGCTGTGGCGCTGGTACGAGGACCGGCGCGAACCCCCGACCGGACGGCTGACGGTACGGGCGCCCGAGGACGAGGAGGCCACCGCACGCCAGCGCGTCGAGCAGGCCGTGCGTACGGTGGCGGACCGGGCGGCGTACGGACTGCCCGCGCCCTGGGCGCAGGCGGTACGCGAGGCCGCCGCACGTGGGGCGCAGGGGCTGCCCGAGGCGCTGGACGAGATGGCGGCGCGCGCCACCGCACCGGTGGGCCGGCCGCCGCGGCCCGGCTGGTGGCCGGTCGCCGTGTTCGCGCAGGCATCGATGACGATCCTGCAAGTCATCGGCGGACTGTGGCTGTTGGGGCAGATCATCGGCATCACCTCGCCCAATCTCGGGGTGCCGGTGCTGCTGATGGTGACCGGCATCATCGGTGGCCCGGCCGTCGAGTGGAGCAGCAGGATGGCGGCACGCGGGCCAGCCCGGCGCTACGGACTCGAAGCGGAACGACGGCTTCGGGAGGCCGCGGCCGGCTGCGGAAGAGCACGCGTACTCGATCCGGTGGCTGCGGAACTGCTGCGCTACCGGGAGGTCCGCGAGCAGTACGTACGGGTCATGGGGGCGGCGGCGCCTGTCGGCTGACCCGGCACGACCACGTCCGCCTGACCGAGAACACCTACGTCCACACCCCCGTCGGGTGACGCGGTTGTCCACAACCGGCGGGTAGCACACACCGCTCAGCGGGCCCGGCCCGGCGAAGGCAGTCTGAACTCGCGGCGATCGCAGCGCATGCGGTCGCCGCGACAGAAGCGGCAGACGCGACAGAGGCGTCGAACGCATCAGACGCATTCGTACGGGAGAGGTGTTCGGGGATGAACGAGACAACGGTGTGCGCGGTGGGCAATGTGGCGACGCCACCTGTGTACCGGGACTTGGCCAACGGGGCGTCGGCGAGGTTCCGGCTGGCGGTGACGTCCCGGTACTGGGACCGCGAGAAGAGCGCGTGGACGGACGGGCACACCAACTTCTTCACGGTGTGGGCCAATCGAGCGCTCGCCACGAATGTGGGGGCATCGCTGTCGGTGGGCGATCCCGTCATCGTGCAGGGCAGGCTGAAGGTACGCACCGAGCAGCGCGACGGCCAGAGCTGGACGTCGGCCGACATCGACGCGGTGGCGATCGGTCACGACCTTTCCCGCGGTACGTCAGCCTTCCGGCGTCCCTCCAAAGGAGACACGGGATCGAGCCCGGCCCCTCAGCCGGAACCCAGTTGGGAATCGGAGCCAGGAGCTCAGCCCGAACCGGCCGGCGTGACGTGATGTCAGGGTCGGAGATGATCTGACCGGACTGCGGCTTATCGACAAGTACATTCACAGCAACTCCATGGATTTGTCGATAAGCCCAGCTCACAGGCGTGTTCAGCGATAACGATTCCGAGTCGGATCGGTTATCGGATGACATCACCGGGGAGTGTGGTGCGTCACGTCCCTAGGATGCCGGACATAGCTCATGGATCACTGGGCTTCTGATTCTGCTGGCGGGACCGTCCCCCCATGTCAACGGGTCCTGCTCGAAGGGGATTCTGTGTTTCTTTCGTTCGCTGCGTTGTCCGCGCGCAGGCGAGGGGCCGCCCGCCTCGCCGCCGCGACGTTGGTGTCAGGGCTCGTCGCCGCGGGGGCGATGGCCGCCGCGGGTACGGCCGTCGCCGACGAGACGCCGCAGAACCAGGGTGGTGCGACGGCCACCATAGGCGGACTGAAGACCTACGGGTCCGCCGTGATACACGACAACGGCGAAGACCTACAGGTGTCCGCGGGCCTGTTCGAGATGTCCGTCGACAACGGCGGCACCCTGCAGACCTACTGCATCGACCTCCACAACCCGACGCAGAAGGACGCCAAGTACCAGGAGACCTCCTGGAGCGGCACCTCGCTGAACGGCAACGCGGACGCGGGCAAGATCCGCTGGATCCTGCAGAACTCCTACCCGCAGGTGAACAACCTCGCGTCGCTGGCCGAGAAGGCGGGGGCGAGCGGGCTCACCGAGCAGGACGCGGCGGCCGGCACCCAGGTGGCCATCTGGCGGTACTCGGACGGCGCCGACGTGGACGCGGTGAACCCGCAGGCGGAGAAGCTCGCGGACTACCTGGAGAAGAACGCGCAGAATCTGGCGGAGCCCGCGGCCTCGCTGACCCTGGACTCGTCCGCGGTCTCCGGCCACGCCGGCGAGAAGCTCGGCCCGGTCACGGTGCACACCAACGCGGACAGCGTGACGGTGACGCCGCCCGCGGACGCCGCCACCAGCGGAGTGCGGATCGTGGACGCGGACGGCAAGGTGATCACCTCCGCGGCCGACGGCAGCCGGCTCTACTTCGACGTACCGAAGGACAGCGCGGACGGTTCGTCCTCGCTGACTGTGCAGGCGTCGACAACCGTGCCTGTCGGACGCGCCTTCGCCTCGGAGACCCGCAGTCAGACCCAGATACTCGCCGGCTCCAGTGAGTCGACGGTCTCCGCGACGGCGACCGCCAACTGGGCCAAGGAGGGCGCGATACCCGCGCTGTCCGCCGAGAAGAACTGCGCCAGGGGCGGCCTGGACATCACGGCGGCCAACCAGGGCGACGAGGCGTTCACCTTCGAGCTGGTGGGGATCGAGCACACCATCCCGGCAGGCGAGTCCCGGACGGTGACGGTGACGCTCCAGGAGGACCAGGCGTACGACTTCACGGCCATAGGCGAGAACGGCTTCGAGCAGCGGTTCACCGGCATGCTCGACTGCGAGACACAGGGCAGTTCGAGCGATGTCACGACCCAGACGGTCAGTGAGCCGAGCCCGGCCGCGTCCGCCAGTACCTTCAGCGACGGCACCGACCTCGCCGAAACCGGCAGCTCAAGCGCCACCCCGATCATCGGCGGCATAGCCATCGCCCTCGTCGTGATCGGCGGAGCGGCGCTGATCTTCGTCAACAAGAAGAACGCACCGGAGCAGCACTGAGCGACACAGCACCTTGGCAACTCAACAGTGAGTGACGCCGCCGGGCCGCGGCGGTGGCTTCCTGGGACCTGCCGAGGTGACGGTCCGCCCCGCCGACGGGAGTTGAGGTCGGCGGGGCGGCAGTCTTTCGCGGGCTAGGAGCGGGCGGCGCGGAGGCGCACGAGGGCGAATCCGGCCGCGAGCAGGCCGAGGACACCCACGACCAGGCCGGCGATGCCGAGGCCACGAGCGGTCGAGTCACTGCTCGACGTCGAGCTCTCGGCAGCGGAAGCAGAGTCCGAGGTCGAGGACGCCGTCTCTCCGGATTCGGCCGCGGTCTTGGCCGTGAGGGTCAGCACCGGCGCCGGGTTCTCCGGCTCCTCTCCGCCCTGTTCCGCTTCCTCGATCCACCGGACGACATTGCCGTCCGAGTAGGTCTGCAGCGTCTTGAAGGTCAAATGGTCCACATCGTCCGGCAGTTGGCCGAAGGCGACGTTGAAGTCCTGGTACTCGCCGTGGCGGATCCGGCCGCCGGTCCAGGTGATCTCCGAGACGGCCTCGGTGATCGAGCCGTCGTCCGTCTTGACGGGGGTCTTCAGCTTGGTCGTCGTCACCTGCGCGGTCCAGCCTGCCTGCGGAGTTACCAGGACACCCAGGACCGGATGGTCGGTGGGCAGGAAGACCTGCACCTTCGTGGTGCTGGCGGTGTCCTCCTCGTTGGGGACACGGAAAGTCAGAACGCCGTCCGTGGCGCCCTTGGCGTAGCTCTCGGGGTGGACCGTCACATGGGCGAAGGCCGCGCCCGCGGCGGCCAGGACCGCGGCCGAGGTGAGGCCGGCGACGAGGCCGGCCCGGCGCAGGGTGGTGCGTATCGGGGACATCAGGGAAGCTCCGTACTGGTGGGGATGAGGTCAGGGCGTGTACACGAGCCCTGCGGGCGGTCCCCGGCGGGTGACGGCGTGCCGCAGCAGCAGCTGCCGAAGTTGCCGCGGCTCGGCCGTGTTCCGGCCCCCGGCGTTCCAGTGCGCCCGGGCGTGCCAAGGCCCCGTCCGCACCCGCCACCAGGCGGCCAGCCCCGGCACGAGCGTGACCGCCCGGCGCAGCAGGGACCACAGTGCGGCCTCGCCGCGCCGCAGCCACCAGGTCGCGAGGAGAGCGGCTGCCAGGTGGGCGGCGTTGGCGTGGGATGTCATGGCGTGCTGGTGCGTCATGTGCGTGCCGTGCATGTGCATCGTCATGGACGGCCGGGCGGCCTCGAACCCGAGATGCAGTCCGGCCTGCGCGGCCAGCATCCCGGCGCCGATCCCGACGAGCGACCGCTCCCGGCCGCCCAGCAGACAGCCCGCCGCGAAGAGAACGAGGACCCCGGCACCGTCCGCCCAAAGGGGCGGTGCCTCCCCCGTGGCCAGCCCGTGCCCCCCGGCGGCCAGCAGGACGCACAGCACGGCGAACACCGCCGCGCGCAGGCTCCGTACCGCCAGGGACGCTCTCATGGGTGCACAGACTGCCATGGCGAGCGAGCAGCCGTCGCGCCTTCCGGAAGAGCCGCCTCCAGGGGCCCCGCCCTGGCGTGCTTCCGACGCTCGGGTAGGGTCCGATTCAGCCTGGAAGGGACCTGACATGCGACTTCGCTGTGCCGTACTGGACGACTATCAGGCCGCCGCGACCGAGGTCGTGGACTGGTCACCGGTCGCGGACGTGGTCGAGGTCGTCGGTTTCACCCGGCACTTCGCGGACGAGGACGCGCTGGCCACCGCCCTGACGGACTTCGACATCGTCGTGACCTTGCGCGAGCGGGTGCCGTTCCCGGCGTCTCTCCTGGCCCGGCTCCCCCGCCTGAAGCTGCTGATCGCCTCGGGGATGCGCAACACGGTGATCGACTACGCGGCCGCCGCGGCGCACGGCGTGACCGTGTGCGGCACCCCGAGTTCCTCGACTCCCCCGGTCGAGCTGACCTGGGCCCTGCTGCTCGGCCTCGCGCGGGGGCTCGTCACGGAGAACCAGGCGCTGCGTACGGGCGGTCCCTGGCAGAGCACCGTCGGCGCCGATCTGCACGGCCGCCGGCTCGGTCTGCTCGGGCTCGGGAAGATCGGCGCCAGGGTGGCGCAGGTGGGGCTCGCATTCGGTATGCGGGTCAGCGCGTGGAGCCAGAACCTCACCAAGGAGCGCGCCGAGGAGGTCGGGGTGGACCTGGCCGCCTCCAAGGAGGAGTTGCTCGCGAGCAGCGACTTCGTCTCCGTCCACCTCGCGCTCGGCGACCGCACCCGCGGCCTGATCGGCGCCTCGGAGCTGGCCCTCCTCAAGCCGAGCGCCTACCTGGTCAACACCTCGCGCGCGGCGATCGTCGACCAGGACGCACTGCTCTACGCGCTGCACGAGGGCCGGATCGCCGGAGCGGGCGTCGACGTGTTCGACGTCGAGCCGCTCCCCGCCGGCCACCCGATGCGCTCCGCCCCGCGGCTGCTCGCCACCCCGCACCTCGGCTATGTGTCACGCGCCAACTACGAGGCGTACTACAACGGGGCCGTCGAGGACATCCAGGCCTTCCTCGCGGGCACACCCGTACGCCTCCTGGGCTGAACGGCTGCACCCGTCAGGCAACTCCGGGCCTCACACCTCCGCGGGCCGCCAGTAGAACCCGCGCTGCCGCCGCAGATGATGCAGGTCCACCAGATGCCGCCGAAGCGTCACATGGTCGACCGGCGCGTCCTCGCACCAGGCGCGCAGTTTCTCGTTGACGGTCCGCTCCGGGTATTCGACGCCCGGCTCGAAGGTCCGCTCGGCGATGTGCCGGAGGACGACCAGCTTGCGCTGCCATTGGGCGGGCAGCCGCACCAGACGCCCCTCGCGCACGAAGGTCCGCAGGATCGCCTCGGTGCTCTCGTCCCCGGAGCCGTGGTCCTCGGTGGACGGCACCTGTGCGGAGCGGGCGAGTTCCCTGAAGCGGTCGTAGGCGACGCTCAGTCCCCCGTCGCCGGCCGACGCGATCGCGCCCTGGTCCTGGAGGCGGCGCAACGCCACGGTCGCGTCCTTTGGAGAGAGCCCCGCCTTCTCCATCACCTTCGCGGGGGTGTCCGCGCCGAGGGCCACCGCCGCGAAGGCGCGTACCCGGGTCTCTTCGGCGAACAGGCCGATCAGTTGGTCGGTTGGCATGCCCGGCAGGCTATGCGAGGGCACACCGCGAGCCGAAGCGATTTTCCACCCGCGCCCGTCGCATGCCCGGGAGCGATCGCCCGACGAACGCCGCGACCAGCCGTGACCAGTGGTGAGTGCGCGCGTTGAAGGGGAGTGCGGTCGCGGTCGAGCGGTCGCACTCACCGAATCAAAGGAGAACGTGATGTCTCGCATCGCGAAGGTAGCCGGTGTCGCTCTCGGCACGGGTGCCGTGGTGCTCAGCGGGGCCGGTCTGGCCATGGCGGACGCCGGCGCCCAGGGCGAGGCCGTCGGCTCGCCCGGTGTCCTGTCGGGCAACGTCGTCCAGCTCCCGATCAACGTGCCGGTCAACGTGTGCGGGAACACCGTCAGCGTCATCGGTCTGCTGAACCCGGCCTTCGGCAACACCTGCGTGAACAACGGCGGCCACGACAAGGGCGGCCACCACGGCCCCAGCGGCTACGGCAGCTGACCGGACGCACGGACGAGAAGGCCCCCGGCAGTCATCACTGCCGGGGGCCTTCTCACACTCACCAACAGAGGCTCAGGCGTACCGGTAGATCCGGCTGTGGTCCTCCAGCTCGTCCGGCGTCACACCCCACGGCGGCAGCTTCTCGTGCCGCGCGACGATCCGCTCGTACTGCTCGTCGCCCGGTCCCGGCGGCCGGGCCGGCAGATAGCGCGCGCCACGGTGCCGCTTCTGCCAGCGGGACCACTGAAGGTCCACGAAGGCGTGGTGCAGCCAGAAGACGGGGTCGTTGACCGAGGCGCCGCCGAGCATGTGCCCGCCGACCCAGCGGTGCACGCGGTTGTGGTTGCGCCAGGCCGCGGGCCCGGATCCCGAACCCCACCCTTCGAGCCGGTTGCGGAACCCCTTGGCCGACGTGGAGTTCCAGGGCGCGGTGTCGTAGACGGGATCTGCCAGAGCGGAGTCGAGTTCACGCTTGGTGGGCAGCTCGATCGGCGCGTGCGGGCGGCCGAACTCACGGGTGAGGAACTCGCCGTCGGTCACCGCCTCCCTGATCCGCCACGTGCCGTGCGCGTAGGCGAAGGGCCCGGTCATGACCTGCCGGTCGGAGCGCCGCCCGTTGCCCCCGAGCAGGTCCGCGGTCCACGGCGCGGACGACGTCGTACGGTCCCGCGTCCAGTCCCAGTACGGCACGCTCACCCCGGAGTCCACGCGGCGCAGCGCCCGTTCCAGGTCCAGCAGGAACCGCCGGTGCCAGGGGAGGAAGGACGGCGCCATATGGGCCGTACGCAGCCCGTTCTCGCCGTCCGAGACGTAGTACTCAATGTGCGTGCGCACGAACTCGTCGTACTCGCCCCTGCGTTTGACCTCCAGCAGCGCGCCGACGAAGCGACGCCGCTCAGCACGGGTCAGCGTGCTGACGTCCTTACGCGTGTACACCATGCGCGTGCCCACCCCCGTCCGCGCCGCTCCCCTCGGTGTCACTCCCCTTCGCGTCCATGCCGCGCAGTTGCTCCGAGGGGCCCAGTTCGTCGACGGCCGCGCGGGCCGCTTCCAGCGCTGTCGGATACGACCGGTAGTGGTCCACCATGCTCAGGAAGCTGCCGTCCGCGCGGCGCATCAGGTGCAGCGGCCGGCCGTCCACGCTGATCTGCCACTCACCGCCACCGACCGCGGCACGGCCGCCGGCACCTGTCTTCACGCCGAGAAGATGGCGCCCTCGGTACATCTCGTCGAACGAGAGGTCCTCCGGCCGAGCGGGCCGAGGAGGCTGCGGGGGCCGCGAGGCCGCGACAACCGGGGTCAGCGCCACGGCGACGGCCGACGCGAGCAGACCGCGTACGACCTCCCGCCGGGTCCCGCGCCGTGAGCCGACCGGGCGGCCCTGCCGCCCCGTGCTCCCCGGGACGACCGGCGCCACCGCCCTGACCGACACCGCGCTCGACACTCTGCTCGGCACTCTGTTGACGAACATGGTTCTCTCCTCGCCGGATCAGCCGGATCAGCCGGGCCGGCCGCGTGCAGTCGTGGTCGGTGGCGGGGCGGCAGGCCCGGGCCGGCACCCGGGCCGCGTCCCTATATCTGTTACGCCCCCGACCCCATGACCACGTTCGCGCCCGGCACCGTCTGCAGCAGCGGTGTCAGTACGGCGACCTGGGGGAGCTTCGGCTCCGGCAGGCCGAAGTTGTCGGGGTTCGGCGGGGTGAGCGGGGTGTCAAGGGACAGCCCCGGGGTCAGGGTCCGGAGGTCGGCCGCGGGCGCTCCGATGCCGAGGTGGTCGAAGCCGTCCCCGAGGACATGCGGAAGGGGCGTGTGTACGTCGGCCCCGGGCAGCCCGGCACTGACCGGCAGTTGCGGCAGGGCACGCTCGGGGATCAGCCGACCCTCGACATACCGGGGGCCGTCGGGGCTGCCCGGCATGGGTACCGGAAGCTGCCCGGCGATCGTGGGCGTCTGCACGTTGAGGGCCCTCTCCACACCGTCCAGCGGTACGGGGACGGGTACCGTCTCGGCCGCGACGGCGGGGGCCGCGGCGGCGGCACCCACCGCTGCCGCGACGCCGGTCAGGACAGCGGCAAGAGTTCCTCGAGTGGTCGACTTCATTTCAGGTACGGTCCCTTTCAGGATTCGGGGGGTCAGCATCCGTACCGCGTAACGATCCTGAGAACGTCATCAGCGCAAGATTCCCCCAACGAGCCCAATAGTCAGCTCGTCCAGAAGTCCCACCATCGGGTCAGGATCAGCATTCCGATGACGCCGATGTGCAACACCGGCAGGACCCAGGTGAATTCCACGAGGAATCCCCTCAACCAGCCAGGTGCGGGCAGGAATTCATTCCGTACGTTGAATGACGTCACGTACCAGAACATGAGAATCGTGGCGACCCACGCCAGACAGCACCACAGGCACAGCGAGTTGATGCGGTAGAGCGACTGGAACTGCAGCCAGGTGCAGAATCCGACGCCGAACAACGTGCCCGCGTCGAAGAGCAGCCAGTACCAGCGCGGAAAGACCGCTCCGGTCAACAGGCCGGCACCGACGCAGATGACGATGCCGTACGCCACCAGGCCCAGCATCGGGTTGGGGAACCCGAAGGCCGAGGCCTGGTCGCTCTTCATGATGTTGCCGCAGGAGACGACCGGGTTCAGGCTGCAGCCGGGCACGAAGTCCGGGTTCTCCAGCAGCTTGAACTTGTCGATCGTGATGACCCAGGAGGCCAGCAGACCGGCCGCCCCGGTGATCACCAGCAGCAGGGCGAGCGCGCGGCTGCCACCCGCGGTCCGTGTCATCAGCCGCGCAGGCGACGCGCGGGCAGCAGGACGTGCGCCGCGCTGTTCAGGGTCTCCTCGTCACCCGCGAAGGCGGCCAGGTTCTCCGGGGCGACGGGCTTGCCCGGCTCGGCGTCGGGCCAGGCCCGGGTGGCGAACAGGAAGTAGGCGTAGCCGCGTTCGCCGACCGCCGCGAGCCACTCGGGGGGAACGACGCACTGGGCGTTGAGGGACGGCATGGTGACGACGGCCTGGCCGGCCTCGACGAGGAGGGTGAGCGGCAGGCTCGGGTACCGCGAACCGTCGAGGATCGTGTCGCCGACGGGCAGACCGTTGTCGCTCAGCAGCCGCTCGATGGCGGCCGAGGTGGCCTCGGGGCCGCCCTCGGTGTCACCCAGGGAATAGGCGAGGAGATACGGCATGTCGCCGTCGGGGGCGTCACCGCTGAAGGCCATCACGGCGAGCGTGCCGAGATCTGCGGCCCGGAAAGGGCGCGTTTCGCTTGAGGTTGAGGTCACCGCGGAACCTTATCGACGCACCCGAACGGGGCCACCCCTTTCTCACCCGACCGGGCGACAACCGCCCACCCGACCACACGAACGAGGGATGTTTTTCGAACACTCCGCAACAGACGGCCCACAACAGGCGGTGCACGCCCGACAACGCGAAAGGGCCGATTCCGCGAGGTGCGGAATCGGCCCTTGGAGTCTGTGTACGACTCAGCCCGCGTACGACGTCACTTGTTGACGCAGGTGTTGCCGAACGCCGGGTTCAGCAGACCGATGACGTCGACCGTGTTCCCGCAGACATTCACCGGAACGTGCACCGGGACCTGAACGACGTTGCCCGAGAGGACGCCCGGGGACTTGACCGCGGCACCCTGCGCACCGGCGTCGGCGAAGGCGCTGCCCGAAGCGGCACCGGCGGCCATTCCCGCGGTGGCGATAATCAGAGCGGCTTTCTTGGCAGTGTTCATCTTCAGCCCTTTCCTTGGAGATTTGGTCCAGCGTATGGAGGTGTCAGCAGGCCTCGCGGAAAAGACACGCGATGAAATGAACTGATTAGCTCGGGTCAGCCCTGGAGGGGAAGCCCGCCGAGGAGCGCCGTGGGACCACCGGCCGAGTTGAGCGCGTCCGTCGCGCTGCTCACGGCGCTGAGCGGCGAGCTCGCGTTCTCGGTGTTGAGCGCGTCCGACTGGTGCTGCAGGGGCTGTACGTCCTTCAGGCTGAGCGAGCGCTGGCTGGTGATGGTCTCCAGGGCGCCGTTGAGGCTGGTGGGGGTCACGTCGGAGGCCTCGTAGGCAAAGGCGGGCGCGGCGGCACCAGCGATGGCGATGGACCCGGCAACGACAGCGGCGGCCTTCAGGGACTTCATCGTGTTCCTTTCTTCGGCAACTCATGTCACCAGAGGGAATGTGTATACGCCCTGGCTAACGAGGACCGGACTCGACGGAAACCCTGTGTGCAGAAGTTTCCTGCACCCCACCCGAATGAACGGCGCGTCGCATTCTCATATAAGAGCGAATACAAAACAGCCGTCGTGCCGACCGGAACGGCCGGCACGACGGCGGGGTGGCGACTGCTTCGCCTCAGGCACCGCTCCCCGTACTCAGGAGGGCAGAAGACCGCCCGTCGGGAGGTCCGGAGCCGCAGGAACCGCGGGGACAGCGGGGACAGCGGGGACAGCGGGGGCCGCCGGAACCGCCGGCAGCGAGGACAGGCTCGGCAGGCCGGGCAGGTCCGGCACGGGCAGGCCCCCGCCGAGCACGACGGCGACGATGAGGTTGACGAGTCCCGTGACCACGGCCGTCGCCGCGGGGACCACGCCGGCGGGATCGCCGGAGGTGACCGCCGCGAGCAGTGTGTCGACCGCCTTCTGCAGGGCGGCGAGCGCGTCGGCCTTCAGGTCCGCGGGAGCCGCGGCACGCGGACCGTTCGCACCGGGAGTCTTGTCGTCGTCCTGGTCCCCGACGCTCTTGGGCAGCGCGGGCACGGCAGGCAGCGCCGGAGCTGCAGGCACCGCGGGGACGGCCGGCACCGCAGGCACGGCCGGCGCCTCCGGGACCGCCACCGGCGGCGTCACCGGAGCCACCGCGGTGAGCTTGGCGATCGCGTCCTTCACGGCCTGGCCGAGCGTGGCCGCCTGGTCGGCGGAGAGCTGGCCGTTGTCCGCCTTGAGCACGGCGTTGAGCAGATCGGTGACCGGCTTCAGTACGCCACCGATGTCGGCCAGGGACTGGACCTGTGCCAGGAGCGCGTCCGCGCCGGGGACGGGCGCAGCCGCCGCGGAGGTGCGGCCACGCGCCGAGTCGCTGTCCGCCGCCACGGCAGCCGGTGCGGCGATCCCTAGCAGGAGCGTGGCGCAGAGTGCGGAGGACGCGATGCGCCGGGCGGGCAGAGCACGCATGGATGGTTCCCTTCGATGGTTCCTTCAGGCCTTGTACTCACCGTGAAAGTGGTCATCGCCGTCTGCAACCGATCGAATGCCCTGCGTGGCGAACCTGCGCCCTTGCCGCAGCCGTCCTCCCTGGTGAGGCGCTTACCGGGAGAAGGGACCCGCTTCCCACCATTCGGGGCAACGCGAACCGGCCGCCCTCCCGTTGGGAGGACGGCCGACAGAAGGTCCGCGTTGACGTCAGTCGTTGACAGCGGTGTTGCCGAACGCGGGGTTCAGCAGACCGATGACGTTGATCGTGTTGCCGGCGACGTTGACCGGGACGTGGATCGGGGCCTGCAGGACGTTGCCCGACAGGACGCCCGGGGAGTGGGCGGCCGCGCCGTGTGCGTCGCTGTCGGCGGCGGCGATGCCGGCGGTGCCCGCCACGGCGGCGGCGGCAACGGAGGTCAGGGCCAGGCCCTTCGCGATACGCGACATGGAGAAGTGCTCCTTGAAATCGACACAACATCCGGGCGGGGATGCCCGGCTCTGGAATCAACGCGCGGCGCACGCGCGGGTTGTGCCTCCGAAAGGGTGATCTCCAAAACCGCCCGACTTCACCATTCCGACACACTTGTCAGGTTTCACCGATAAATACGGATAGCGGCTAGTGTTGCGTTCCTCCCGAGGCTGCGTGGCAGCAGGCCTCACCAGACGTCGTAAACAGACGGGGAGTCAACGCGCACATATGTGATCTGCAGATTTCCGTCGATCCGGAGTCCACCGAACGCTCCGGACGTCCGCTGGTCCAGAACCTTTTCCCCCGAAAGGGCACCGCCGGTCATGCGTAATTCCCCGGGTCCTCTGCTGCGCCGTGCCATGGTCGGCTGCTCCGTCCTCGCCACCCTCCTGGCACCCGGCTGCCCCGCGACGGCAGCGCCGTCCGGCGCCGAGACGGAGAGCGTCACCTTCACCCAGCGGTACCGCGCACTGCAGCACGGCGGAATCGTCCGCGCGGCCAACTCCTCCATCAGCTGCCGTGCGACGCTCACCCGGCCGGCGCCGTCGTGCTCCGCCGCGCGCGCCGGCAGAACGGCGGTGAACGGCGACTTCGACATGTTCTACATCGATGTCGACAAGGACCCGAACACCTACAACTCCAGCCTCGGCGAGGTCCGTCTGCCGCAGGGCGCGCGGGTCACGTACGCGCGGCTGTACTGGGGCGGCAACCTCCGGGTCGGTGAGCAGAAGCCGGCGAAGGACAACGGGCGGGTGCTGATCGCGGAGCCCGACGGCGAGTACAAGGCCGTGCTCGCGGACAGCGTGGTCGGGCACCGGGTGGCGCGCGGCGCCGACGCGTTCCAGGCCTCGGCGGACGTCACGAAGCTGGTCCGGGCGAGTGGTGCGGGGCTGTACACGGTGGCGCAGGTCAATGTGGCGATGGGCCGTTCCGCCGCGGGGGCCTGGGGCGGCTGGACGCTGATGGTGGCGTACGAGAAGAGGTCGGAGCCGCTGCGGCATCTGGCGATGTGGGACGGCTTCGACTCGCTCGGCCCGCGCGAGGACCAGGTGATCCGGCTGCGCGGGATGCGGTTCCCCGAGGGGGCCGGCGGGCGCGCGGGGCTTGTCGCCTACAACGGCGACCGCGGGAGCCGGGGCGACTCGCTGACCGTGTCGACCGGACGCGGTGCGCCGACCGCGCTGGCCGACGGGGCCAACCCGCGTGACGACGTGCTCAATTCGACGATCAGCGAGCCGGGTCCCGACGCGATGGAGCGGGTTCCCGCGTATCCGAACACGCTCGGCTACGACTCGGACGTCCTCGAACTTGGCAAGGGGATCCGCCGCGGGGGTGACCAGTTGACCTTCCGGCTCGTTTCGCAGCGGGACACGGCGTGGGTCGGGGCACTGTTCACCGCCGTCGACGCGAAGCAGTGACGCGCGCGCCCGCGCGCCGCCCGTGAGCGAGGAACCGCGCATGCAACTGTCAACCGACCCTCCGTCGCGGGTCCTGCACATCACCCAGCCGGTCGACGGCGGCGTCGCCCGGGTGGTGACGGACCTGGTGAAGGCGCAGCTCGCCGCCGGAACACACGTCAGCGTCGCGTGCCCGGGCGGCAGCGACCTCGCCCGGACGCTCCGGGCGCTCGGCGGCGACGTACGCGACTGGCCGGCGACACGTGCGCCGGGTCCCTCGCTGCCTCAGGAGGTACGGCGGCTCGGGCGCGTCGTCGCGGAGGTGCGGCCCGAACTGGTGCACGCGCACAGCGCCAAGGCCGGGCTGGCCGCCCGGATCGCCGTGCGCGGGCGGGTGCCGACCGTTTTCCAGCCGCACGCCTGGTCGTTCGAGGCCGTCGGCGGGGTCACCGCGGGGCTCGCCCGGAAGTGGGAGCGGTTGGGGGCGCGTTGGGCCTCCCGGGTGGTGTGTGTCAGTGAAGCGGAGCGCGATACCGGCGTACGCGCCGGCGTGCACGCTCCCTGGTGTGTGATCCCGAACGGGATCGATCCGGCGCGCTTCCACCCCGCGGCCGTGGACACCGTACGAGCCGGGATCCCGCTGCTCGCCGACGCGGGGGTGGGGCCGGTGACCCCGCTGGTGGTCTGTGTGGGGCGGCTGTGCCGGCAGAAGGGGCAGGACGTCCTGCTCCAGGCGTGGCCCGAGGTGGTCCGGCGGCTGCCCGCGGCCCGGCTCGTGCTGGTCGGGGACGGGCCGGACGCCGAGCGGCTGCGGGCGGGGGCGCCCGACGGGGTGTTGTTCGCCGGGGCCGCCGAGGATGCCGTCCCCTGGTACCAGGCCGCCGATCTGGTGGTGCTGCCGTCCCGTTGGGAGGGCATGGCACTGGCTCCGCTGGAGGCCATGGCCTGCGGGCGCCCGGTGGTACTCACCGACGTGGACGGCGCCCGGGAGAGCCTGCCGCCGGACCTCCGCGAGCACTGTCTGGTGCCGTCGCAGGCGCCGCGTCCGCTCGCCCACACGATCTCCGAACTGCTGTCCGACCCGTTGCTGCGCGAGTCCCTCGGCCATCAGGGCCGCCGCCACGTACTGACCACGCACGACGTGCGCCGTACGGCCGACGCGGTCGCGGACGTCTACCGCGAGCTGCTCACTCCGAGGCTCGGCGTACACGCCGCGAGCGGGGAACCCACCGAGTGCAGGGAGTCCATCCACTCGTGACTGCGGAAAGCACCGTTCCCTCCCCGGGCGGACAGCCCCGGGAGTACGGATTCTCGCCCGTCTCGGTCATCCCTCCTCGCGGGGTCGCCGACGGCTTCAGATTCCCGGCCGGACAACGGCCTTCCATGCGGCGGCCCTCGCGGCTGCCGCTGCTCGCCGTGGACGGCGGTGCGGCGCTGCTGGCCGGCCTCGCGCTCACACAGACCCAGCGCCAGCCGCTCCTGCTCCTCGCGCTGGTGCTCGGAGTGGTCTGGCTGAACGCGCACGCGTCGCTGTACCGCGCCGAGCCCGTGCCCGCCGTACTGGACGAACTGCCCGCGGTCTGCGCGCGGATCGCGGTGGCCTGGTGCGTGCCGGCGGCCCTGCTCGCCGCGCTCTTCCCCGCCAACGCGCTGTCCGCGCGGACTCTCGCCGTGGGCTGTGTCCTGCAGTCGGCGGCGAGCTGCGCGGGCCGCGGCGCGCTGCACTGGCGGCGACGCAGAGCGCTCTTGCTGCGTCCGAGCGCCGCCCTGGTGATCGGTCCGGCCGCGACGGCTCAGCGGGTGGCCGCGGCCTTCCTGCGTCATCCGGCCTGCGGAGTACGGCCGGTGGGCATCGTCTCCGGCCAGCCGGACGGAGCTGACGGGCTGCCGGTCCTCACCACCGGCGAAGAGGTGCAGCGGGCCCTCATCCAGAACAGTGTGCGGGTCGTGCTCGTGGTGAAGTCCGGCGGCGAACGCGGGCCGCTGCTGCGGGCGTTGGCCGAGGCGGGCTGCGTGGTGTGGGAGATCGACGCGGACTGGCCGTCGTACGACAGCGGGACGCACGGGCTGCACGGCCGGCTCGCGGGGTTCTCCTGTCGGCCGCTGTCCGCCCCCAAGCGCCGTGGCAGTGTCGCCAAGCGGCTGCTCGATGTCGCCGTCTCTGGAACGCTGTTGCTGCTGGTCAGCCCGCTGCTGCTGGTGTGCGCGGTCGTGCTGCGGCTGAGCGACGGGCCCGGCGTGGTCTTCCGGCAGGAGCGCATCGGCAAGGACGGGCGCCCCTTCACCCTGCTGAAGTTCCGCACCCACCGCCCGGTCGACGCGCACGAGGCCGCGACCCGCTGGAGCGTGGCGAACGAACGCGAGATGAGCCGGTTCTGCCACTTCCTGCGGCGCACCTCGCTGGACGAGCTGCTCCAGTTGTGGAACGTGTTCTGGGGCGACATGAGCCTGGTCGGGCCGCGCCCCGAACGCCCTTACTTCGTGGGCAAGTTCAGCCAGACCTACCCTGGTTACGCGGCCCGCCACCGGATGCAGACCGGCATCACAGGACTGGCCCAGATCCACGGACTGCGCGGCGACACCTCGATCGAGGACCGCTGCCGGTTCGACAACGCCTACATCGACAACTGGTCGCTGTGGCAGGACATCTGCATCCTGCTGCGCACGGCCGCCGCGCTCGTACGTCCGACGGGGAGCTGAGCCGGTGAGCCAAGTCCTGCCCCTCTCACCCCTGGGCACGCTGACGTCCGTCCTCGGGCGGGCGCTGCCCGTGCTGCCCGTCGTCGCCGTGATCGCCCTGCTCGGGCTGCCGGTCGCGCCGGGCGGCGAGGGTGGCGCGACGGTGGCCGACGCCGTCTCCGGGCTGGTCGTGCTCTGCTGCGCGGTGCGTCTCGTACGAGGCCGGCGGCGCCCCCTGTCCCGTACGGCGGCGGTGGTCATCGGGCTGCCCGTGGTCGGTATCGCGGTCGCGGCGGCCGGGGCGGCGAGCCCCGGGGCCGGGATCACCGGTCTCGCCCGCTACCTCCAGGTGTTCGTGCTGGTCCCCGCGGCGGTACTGCTGCTGGTGCGGGACCGGCGTGACTTCCGGCTGCTGGCCTGGTCGTTCGTCGGACTCGCGCTGTGGCAGGGGGCGATCGGGGTGCACCAGTACGTCACCGGGACCGGCGCCTCGTACCAGGGCGAGGACATCCGGGCGGTGGGCACGTTCGGGGCCTCCGACATCATGGGGATGGCGACCGTGGTGGCGTTCGGGCTGGTGTGTGCGGTGGGGCTGGCGCTCGGGTCGGGCGCCGCCCGGCAGCGGACGGCCGCCGTGGTGTGTTCGCTGGTGCTGCTGCTGCCGCTCGCGCTGTCTTTCAGCCGGGGCGCGTGGATCGCCACGGCGGCGGCGTGCGGGGCGCAGTTGGTGCTGGCCGGGCTGCGGCGGGCGGTGAAGGTGGGCGCGGCGGTGGCCGCCTCGGTGGTGATCCTCGTCGGCGGCTTCGGCGTCGGCTCCGCGATGCTCCAGGAGCGGATCAGCAGCATCACGCAGGTCACCGACGCGCCGGACCAGTCGGTGACCGACCGGTACACGATGTGGGCGGCAGCCGCAGACATGTGGCGTGAACACCCCCTGACCGGCGTCGGTTTGAAGGGCTTCCCCGACCACCGCGACGGCCACGCCTCTCTCGCGCTCTCCTCGGGCAGCGACACCGGAGGCGCGGGCGCCGCCTTCCGCAAGCAGCCGCTGCTCTCCCCGCACAACATGTACCTCCTCGTCCTGAGCGAACAGGGACTGATCGGCCTGCTCACCCTCGCGGGCAGCTGGCTGGCACTCCTGGCGTGCGCGCTGCGGGGGCTCGTAGGCGTGCGGCGGACTCCGCCTGTCCAGGGAGCTCCCTCGGGCCTCGACTGCGCGCTGGTCGCGTGCGGGCTGCTCGGCTGGCAGTTGATCGACTTCATGTACGCGGACATCGGCGGGCCCTCGACCGTACTGACCGCCGTCTGCTTCGGGCTCGTGGGCTGGTGGGCGCTGATGGACCCGGCTTCCTCGGCACCGGCGTCGCCGTCGCGTTCGGTGGCGGCTCCGGGATCACTGGAGGAGGCCTCGGCGCGATGACGATGACGCCGCCTCGGGCCGGGGCCGAGGGTGGGGCGGGTGGCGAGATCGACGGCGCATCCGGGCCTACGGTCAGCGGTACGGGGCGCAGCGCGGTGGCGCGCACAGCAGGGGCCGGCCGAGTTTCCGACACGACGGGCGGCAGCGCGGTGGCGCGACCGGCTGGTGCCGGCAAAGCTCCGGGCACGACCGGCGGCAGCGTCGTGGCGCGCCCGGTCGGCGTCGGCAACGCTCCAGGCACGACCGGCAGCAGCACGGTGGCACGCCCAGCCGACGCCGCCAAGGTTGCGGGCACGACAGGCAATAGCACGGGGACGTACACGACCAACACCGGCACGGCTGCGGGTACAACCAGCGGCAGCATGGTGGCGCGCGCAGGCAGCGTCGGCAAAGGCACGGGCACAACCACTCCCAGCGCCGTGGCGCGGCCGGCCAACGCCCACAACGCTCCAGGCACAACCGACGCGAGCACGGTGGCGCACGCGGAAGGCACAGGCACAACCGCTCCCAGCCCCGTTACACGGCAGGCCAACGCCCGCAAGGCTCCAGGCACGACAGGCAACAGCGCGGTGGCGCGCCCAACCGACCCCGGCAAAGGTCCGGGCGCACCCGAGCCAAGCGCGGCCGCTAGTAGCGGCAGCGGTTCCCAGGGGCGCGTGGCATCCGTCCCCCTCCCCGCCGCCCGTACCGCGCCCCCGGCCACCCCGAAGCCGGATGACCCGGCCTCCTCCTCCAGTCGCTTCCTCGCCAAGGCCGCCCTCATCACCGTGGCGCTGTCCATCGCCGGCGCGCTGCTGGGCCTCGGCAGGGACCAGGCGTTGGCGCATCTGTTCGGGGCCGGGTCGGAGACGGACGCGTTCCTGGTGGCGTGGACGGTGCCGGAGTTCGCGTCGACGCTGCTGATCGAGGACGGGCTGGCCTTCATCCTCATCCCGGCGTTCAGCATGGCGGTCGCGCGGCGGGCGCAGGGAGCCGCGGGCGATCCGGTCCGTGCGCTGGTCGCCAGTACGCTGCCCCGGCTGTCGCTGGCCTTCGTGGCCGCCTGTGCGCTGCTGATCGTCGGGGCGCCCTATCTGGTCGAGGCACTCGCACCCGGTCTGCCCGATCCCCAACTGGCCGTGGACTGCACCCGGTTGACGGCGACCTGTGTCCTGGGCTTCGGCTTCGCCGGGTACTGCAGCGCGGTGCTGCGGGCGCACCGGCGGTTCGTCGCGCCCGCGGTCATCTACGTGGCGTACAACACCGGGATCATCACGGCGATGTTCGTCCTTGGCGGTCACTGGGGCGTGCGCTCGGCGGCCCTCGGGGTCGCGGTCGGCAGCGGACTCATGGTGGCGGCCCAGGCGCCCTCGCTGTGGCGGCAGCTCAGGCGCAAGCAGGTGGCGGCCGAAGACCTGGGCGCCGTCGAAGAGGCACGCCCGATGGACCTGAGCCTCGTCACCACGGTGCTGCTCTTCGCCCTGTGCCGTCAGTCCCAGGTCCTCATCGAACGCTTCCTGGCCTCCTCGCTGCCCGCCGGCGCCATCTCGCATCTGAACTACGCCCAGAAAGTGGCCCAGATGCCGATGGTGCTCTCGCTGATGCTGTGCACGGTCACCTTCCCGGTGGTCGCGCAGGCGATCGCCGAGGGCGACACCGAGCGCGCCCGCAACCGCGTGGAGCGCGACCTCGCACTGGTCTCCTGCACGGTGCTCCTGGGCGCGGCGGTGGTCGTCGCGTGCGCGCCCCAGATGATCCAACTGCTGTTCCAGCGAGGCGCGTTCACCGCGCAGGACACAGCGGCCACCGCCTCCGTCATGCGCGTGTACGCCCTCGGGCTGCTCGGCCACACCCTGGTCGGCGCGCTCGTCCGCTCGTACTTCTCGGGCGGGCGGCCCACCTGGTACCCGCTGTTCGCGATGACCGTGGGGATCATCGCGACCTCGTGGGTCGGCGCGCTGACCGTCGGTTCCTGGGGCGTGCTGGGGATCGCCGCCGCCAACGCCCTCGGCATCACCATCAGCGCCGTGTTCCTGCTGTACGGCATGGGCCCGCGCAGCGTGCCCATCCGCACCCGCCAAGTGCTGGCCGAGATCAGCAAACCGGTGCGCGCGGCCGTGGTCGCCGCCGTGGCGGGCGGGCTCTGCGCCGGCCGCGTGGACTCCCCCGTACTCGCTCTTCTCACCGGCGGCACAGTCGTGACCGTCGTCTTCGCCCTGCTCGCCTGGGCCCTGGGGGTCCAGGGCTTCGCACCCGCCCTCCGTTCGCTCACACAAAGGCTCCCGCATGCCCGTTTCCGCTGACGCCGCCCCCGCCTCCAGACGCCTCGACACGACGGCCCCGTGGGTGGCCATGTACCACTCGGTGGGCGACCCCTCCGACGACCCGTACCGCATCACGGTCTCCCCGGACCGCCTCGACCAGCAGCTGACCTGGCTGCGGCGGCGCGGCCTGCGGGGCGTGAGCATGAGCGACCTGCTCGCGGCCCGCGCCCGGGGCAAGGGCCGCGACCTCGTCGGTCTCACCTTCGACGACGGGTACGCCGACTTCGTCGAGAACGCCCTGCCGGTCCTGCAGCGCCACGACTGCGGCGCCACCCTCTTCGTGCTGCCCGGCCGGCTGAGCGGCGACAACGCCTGGGACCCGCTCGGCCCCCGCAAACCGCTGCTGAGCAAGCAGGGCATCCGGCTCGCCGCCGCCTCCGTGGGCATCGAGATCGGCTCGCACGGGCTCACCCACGTCGACCTCACCCAGGCCGACGACGCCCTCGTGTACGCCGAGGTCGCCGAAAGCAGAGCAGTGCTCTCGGAGTTGATCGGTGCTCACGTCGAGGGCTTCTGCTATCCGTACGGGACGATCGACCAGCGGGTCGTGGACGCCGTACGGAACGCCGGATACACGTATGCCTGCGCGATCGATCCCGGCCCGCTGACCGGCCCGCACGCCCTCCCCCGCGTCCATATCGGCGAGAACGACACCGCCGTACGCCTGCTCCTGAAGCTCAAGCTGCACCGCCTGCGTCGGCGTCCGGCCGAGGGGATCTGATGAAGGCCCTGCACATCATCACGGGCCTCGGAGTCGGCGGCGCGGAGCAGCAACTCAGGCTGCTGCTGCGCCACTTGCCGGTCGACTGTGATGTCGTCACCCTCACCAACCCGGGCACGGTCGCCGACGGGCTCACCGACGACGGCGTGCGCGTCACCCACCTCGGCATGGCCGGCAACCGCGACCTCGCCGCGCTCCCCCGGCTGGTGAAGCTGATCCGCGCGGGCCAGTACGACCTGGTGCACACGCACCTCTACCGGGCCTGCGTGTACGGCCGGCTCGCCGCGCGCCTCGCGGGAGTGCGGGCCGTCGTGGCCACCGAACACTCCCTCGGCGACTCCCAGATGGAGGGGCGCAGGCTGAGCGCGGGCGTGCGGGCGCTGTACCTGGCCAGCGAGCGGCTCGGCCGGTCGACCGTCGCCGTCTCGCCGACCGTAGCCGACCGGCTGCGCCGCTGGGGCGTGCCCGCACCGCGCATCGAGGTCGTCCCGAACGGCATCGACCTGGCCCGCTTCCGCTTCGACCCGGCGCTGCGCGAGCGCACCCGGCGCCGGCTCGGACTGCCGGAAGGGGCGTACGTCGTCGGTGGCGTCGGCAGGCTCACGGCAGGCAAGCGGTTCGACGTACTCATCCGCGCGCTGGCCGAACTGCCCAGCGACTACTGGCTGTTGCTCGTCGGCGGCGGCGCGGAGGAGAGCGTGCTGCGGCGGACGGCGCAGCAGGCCGGGATCGCGGACCGGGTGCTGTTCACCGGCGAGCGCCCCACCGGCGGCCTGCCTGGCGCGGATCTGCCGTCGCTGATAGCGGCCATGGATGTCCTCGCCTCACCCTGCGCCGAGGAGGCGTTCGGGCTGGCCGTCGTCGAGGCGATGGCGGCCGGACTGCCCGTGCTGTACGTCTCCTGCCCGGCCGTCGAGGACCTGCCGGCCCAAGCGGGCCTCAGCGCCCGCCGGGTCCAGGGCGGCTCGGACTCGTTCGCCCGCGCCCTGCGGAAGGTCCGCGAGGAGGGCCCAGCCCCCCGCTCGGTACCGGAAGCCGCCCACCACTACTGCATCACCCGCAGCGCCGCACAGCTCATGGACGTGTACGCGGCCGCTGTGACCCGCACCTGACTGGGAGTGAGTTCCTGATGACCGAAAACCCCACCAGAGGCCTCCGCCCGAACGCGGCGGCCATCGCCCGCGCGAAGACCATGCCCCCCTGGTCGCTGCTCGCCGCCGGCGCCGTGATCGGCGGGCTGCTCGGCGGCGCGTTCGGGGTCGTGAAGGCGCCGATGTACACGGCCACGAGTTACGTCGTCGCCGTACCGACCGAGAAGTCGGACCCGGCGGCCGCCCTCGGCTTCGCCCAGGCGTACGGCCGGGTCGCCACCCAGCTCGCCGTGCTCGGCGACGCGCAGGTGTGGGCCGGTGTGCCGGTGAAGACGCTCCAGGAGAGCGTGCAGACCGCGACCTCCCCGGACGCCCCCATGGTCTCCGTCTCGGCCACCTCCTCGCGCCCCGACCTCGCCGCCGACATGGCCAACGCCGTCTCGCGCGCACTGACCCGGCACGCGAACGACGCCAAGGCCGACACGAACGTCGAACTCCAGCAGTTCGCCCGTGCCACGAAGCCCACCGAGGCGTCCTCGGCCTCGCCGGGCGTGACCGGTCTGGTCGGCGCGAGCGCGGGCGGCCTGCTCGGCGGCCTCGTACTGCTCGTCCGTCCCCGACGCACCGTGGACGCCGCCCACCCGGCCTCCGTGCCGAGCCCCGCCACGGCCGCCGATGTGCGCGGGCAGATGTGAGCGGCACGCTGCAAACCGTCGTCGCCGGGACGCTGGTGGCCGAACTCGTCACCGACGAGCGCGAGTTCGCCGAGCTCGGCCCGGCCTGGGGCCGCCTGTACCGGAGTTGTGCCACCGCGACCCCGTTCCAGAGTCACGCCTGGCTGCACTCCTGGTGGCTCTCCTACGGCACCCCCGGCCGACTGCGGCTGGTGCTCGTGCGTGATGACGACGGCGAACTGCGGGCGGTGGCGCCGCTGATGCGCGTACGCCGTCCGCTGCCCGCACTCGTACCGCTCGGCGGGGCGATCTCGGACTACGGGGACGTCCTCATCGACGACGAGCACGCCGACCGGGCGGCGGCCACACTCACCGAGGGGCTGTCCGCGGCCGCCCGCACCGCTCTCATCGACTTCCGCGAGGTACGGCCCGGCGGCGCGGTGGAGCGGATCTTCGAGCGCTGGCGCGGGCCGCGCAGCCGGGTACGGGACTCGCTCTGCCTGGAGCTGCCGGGCACCTCGATGGACGAACTGGTCGGCCGGCTGCCCTCCTCGAAGGCCCAGCGGGTGCGGGCCAAGCTGCGCAAGCTCAGCGCGCTCGGGATCGAGCAGCGCGTCGTACGCCCTGACGAGGTGGACGCGGCGCTGCGGCGGCTGCTCGAACTGCATCAACTGCAGTGGCAGGGACGGAAGGTGACGTCCGAACACCTTCAGGAGAGGTTCTCCGAGCATCTGGTCCGGTCGGTCGGTCCGATGGTGCGCTCGGGGGACGCGGTGGTCACCGAGTTCCGGCTCGACGACACCGTGATGGCCGTGGACCTCACGCTGCTGTCGCGGCGCCTGGCGGGCGGCTATCTGTACGGCGCCCACCCGCAGCTGCGTGAGCGGAAGGCGGATGTCGCGGTGATACTGCTCAACGCCTGCGCCCAGCACACCGAGACGGGTGGACGCGCGGCGCTGAGCCTGCTGCGCGGCGACGAGCCCTACAAGCACCACTGGCGCCCGGACCCCGTCGTCAACCAGCGCCTGCTGCTCGCCCGGCGGCGAACGGCGCCGCTGATGTCGGCGGTCGTCTGCGACGTCGCCGCGCGCAGCCGGGGCAAGGAGCTTCTGCGACGCTGGAGGGAGCGCGGTGGCGGCAGTCCGTGAACGACCCACCGCCACCGCTCTCCTGCCCGCCTCACCTGTCGCGCGACCACCAGTCGAAGCGGAGGCAGAGCTTCCCGCCGATCCAGTACTCGACCCAGTCACCCAGCTGCACCGGGGAGCAGTTGGGCGGGGGCACCGGGTTGGGCGGCGGAGTCGGCTTGGGCGTGGGAACGGGCGTGGGAACCGGAACGGGTGTGGGAACCGTGTGGCCGGACAGCGCCGAGCGGTAGATCTCGGACGCCTTCGGATTGTCCGCGCACTGCCACACACCGTGCGGGCAGTAGTCGGTGACCGTGTTGTACAGCGGCTTGTGCTCGTCCATCCACGCGAGCATGCGCTTCATGTACGCCGCGTTGTCACCGTTGCGGAAGAGTCCCCATTCAGGATAGGAAATGGGCTTGCCGTGGGATTTGGCGAAGTCCACGTGCTCCTGAAGCCCGTAAGGCTCTTTCACCTGCTCGTCGAATGACAGCCCCGACGGCTGGTCGTACGAATCCATACCGATGATGTCGACCGTGTCGTCCCCCGGATAGCACTGCGTCCAGGGGATGGCGTCCCGGCCGCGGTTCGGGGTGAAGTCGAACCGGAATTTCTGTCCCGGCACCGCCCGCATGGTGGTGACGATTCTGTTCCAGTACTTCTTCCAGGCCTCCGGGTCGGGACCGCAGCGATGGGTGTAGGTAATGCCGTTCATTTCCCAGCCGAGCACGATGACGGTGTCCGGAACCTTCAGTTCGACCAGCCGCTCCGCCAGCGCGCGGAAGTGTTTGTCGAACGCTCCGGCGGCGGCCTGGCGCAGCAGCACCCGGACCTCGGCGTCGGACACGCGCCCCTCGTTGCGCTCCATCATCGGCACGTTGAGGACGAGCATCCGGTCGTCCTGCTCGAGCCGCCAGTCCGCCCAGACATCGAGGAATCCGGGGGCGCCCTCGATGTTGCTCCACCGGTCGCCGGGCAGATACGTGTGCCCGACGCGGAGTTCGGTGCCGCCCAGCCATTTGCTGAGCTCGGCGATCCGGGCGACACCGCGGGCGCCGTAGTCCAGGTAGGCGCCGAACGCGGGTGCCTTTTCGGCCGGCTTCGGTTCGGTCGTGGCCGTGGGAGTCACGGGTGTCGTAGGTGCGGTTGGTGTCGCGGGTGCGGTAGGTGTCGCGGGTGGCGTGAGTGGTGCGGGCGTCACAGGTGTCGTCGCCGGGGTCACCGAGGCCGGTGTCGGCGCCGGCGGATCGTCGACTCCCACCACCCCGGCGCCCACGGCGTATCCCGGACCCGACGCCAGGGCGACCGACGCGACGATGCCGGCCGCGACGCACGCCAGCCGCCTGCTCCGGAGCCGTTGCTGCTGAGGGGCCATGCCTGCTCCTCTCTCCACTCTCTGTTCCGACGGCACATTCCGTCTTCCGGTACTCCGATTTGCCTTCTGGCTACTTCTGCCTACTGACACTCAGTCATATGAATACCCATTCCGCCAACCGAGGCTCCGGCCTTTGTGTGCGCCGATCACCCGCACGGGTGACCGACCCGAAGGAAATTCCGTGCCGTTTCTCGACACCCGCGTCCCCGCCGTGCTTCTACGGATCGACCGGAACCCCTTTCACCACGGAACGCTGGGCGCCGCACGCTCACTCGGCAGAGCGGGCGTGGAGGTCCATGTGGTCGCCGATTCAACGGGAAGTCCCGTCCGCAGGTCGCGTTTTGTCTCCGAGATGCATCCCCCGCCACCGCCCGGCGCATCCACCGGAGAAATCGTCACCGCATTGCGCCGAGTGGCCGCGCGCGTATCCCGTCCCGCCGTACTCATCCCGATGGATGACGCGAGCGCCGTCGCCGTCGGCCACTGCCGTGAACACCTCGCCCCCTCGTATCTGCTGCCGCAGCAGCCCGACACGCTCGCCGAGCGCGTGGCCGACAAGGCCGAACTGGCCGCCGTGTGCGAGAGCGCGGGCGTTCCGCACCCGGTGACGCTGATCCCGGACAGCCCGGCGCAGGCGGTCGCGGCCGCCTGGCAGTTGGGGCTGCCGGTGGTGGCGAAATGGAGCCGCCCCTGGCTGGTGCCCGGCGGGTCGGGGCTGCGCAGCACGGTGGTGGTGCGCTCGCCGCAGGAGGCGCAGGCACTGTATCTGCGCGCCGAGGAGGCGGGCAGCCGCCTGCTGTTGCAGGCGTTCCTGCCGCCGGGTCCCGACCGCGACTGGTTCTTCCACGGGTACGCCGACCGGTCCGGGGCGGTGTCCGGAGGCGGGCCCGGCCGCAAGCAGCGCGCCTGGCCGCGCGGCGCCGGACTGACCGCGGTCGGCCGCTGGACCCCCAACCCGCAGCTCCAGTCGCTCGTCGAACAGCTCATCGGCGCGCTGGGCTACCGCGGCGTCTTCGACCTCGACTTCCGCAGGGACGGCGCGAGCGGCCGCTACCACCTGCTCGACTTCAACCCCCGCCCCGGCGCCCAGTTCCGGCTCTTCGCCGACGGGGCCGGCCTGGATGTCGTACGCGCCCTGCACCTGGACCTGACACACCGTCCGCTGCCGGACCCGGCGCCGCTTCCCGGCCGCACGTTCGTGGTGGAGAACTACGCCCCGCTCAGCGCGCTGCTCCTCCGGCCCGAAGGCTGCGAGCTGGCCTGGCACGCACGGGACGACCTCGCGCCCGGGCTCACGATGTGGGCCCTGTGGGGCCGCCATGTGGTCCGGCGCCTGCTGGACCGCGTACGGCGTTCGGCGCCTGTCGCCGATCGGCCGCGGGTCGTTCGACAGCCGGGCACCCCGGCTCCCCTGACCGACGACGAGAAAGCGAGTAGCTGCTGATGTACGACCTCCTGGTGGTGGGAGCCGGCCCGTACGGCCTGTCCGTCGCCTCCCACGCCGCGGCGGCGGGGCTGAGCCTGCGCGTCCTCGGCCGGCCCATGGCGTCCTGGCGGGACCACATGCCCCGCGGCATGTTCCTGAAGTCGGAGCCGTGGGCGTCGAACCTCTCCGACCCCGCGGGCCGCTGGCGCCTCGACACCTACTGCGCCGGTCAGGGCGTCCAGGCCCGGCACGGCGAGCCCATCCCGGTCGAGATGTTCGCCTCGTACGGCCTGTGGTTCGCCCGCAACGCGGTGCCCGAGGTCGACGAGCGCACGGTGGTCCGGGTGAGCTGCGTCCCCGGCGGCTTCGAGGCGGTCGTGGACGACGGCGAGATCCTGCACGCCCGCACGGTCGTCCTCGCCATCGGCGTGCTGCCGTTCGTCGAGGTACCGGCCGCCCTGCGCGAGCTCGATCCCTCGTACGTCTCGCACAGCAGTCACCACGGTGACCTCGACCGTTTCCGCGGCCAGGACGTCACCGTGATCGGCGGCGGCCAGGCGGCGCTGGAGACGGCGGCCATCCTCGCCGAACAGGGCACCCGCGTCCGGGTCCTGGCCCGCGCCGACGAGCTGAACTGGAACGACGTGCCGCCCGCCTGGGAGCGCCCGTGGTGGGAGTCGGCCCGCGCCCCGCACAGCGGCCTGGGCCCCGGCTGGCGCAACTGGTTCTACGCCGAGCGCCCCGGCCTCTTCCGCCGCCTCCCGGAGGCCACCCGCGCCCGGATCACGGCCACGGCCCTGGGACCGGCGGGCGCCTGGTGGGTACGCGACCGCGTCGAGCCGGCCGTCGAACTGCTGCTTGGCCACCAGGTCGCGGCGGCCTACCCGTCCGGAAACGGCGTACGCCTGGAGACGGTGAGCGGCGGCGGTGAACTGACGACTCTGGAGACCGAACACGTCATCGCCGCCACGGGGTTCAGGGCGACCCGCGAACGGCTCGGCCTGCTCGCAGACGAGTTGCGCGGGGACCTGGCCGCGGTGGCCGACGGTTCCCCCGAGGTCGGCCGGGACTTCGAGTCCTCGGTGCCCGGCCTCTTCATGGCGGGCCTGGTGACGGCGTCCGGCTTCGGCCCGGCGATGCGCTTCGTGCACGGCGCCGCGTTCACGGCCCAGACGCTCGTACGAGGGGTACGGCGGCGGCTGCGCACGATGCCTGTGCCGGTACCGCACCGGCGGCGCGAGGTCCCGGACCCGGTTCGGCGATGACACGGGCTCGGGTGCCGGGCGCGTAACGCGTCCGGCACCCGGAGTGCTACCGACGGGAGGCGGCTCGGCCTCGTCGGTACAGGACGGTTCCGCCCACGAGAAGGGCGGCGCTGGCGGCCGAGGTCGCGAGCAGTCCCTCACTGCCGGTGTGCGGCAGGGCGGGCGGGGTCCCGGGGGGAGTCTTGCGCGGGGTGCCGGGGACGGTAGGGGGAGTTGTGCTGGGCGGGGTGGTGGTTGTGGGGGGTGTCTTCGTCGGCGGCGTCGTGGGAGGCGTCGTCGGCGGTTTGGTCGGTGGGAGCGTCGGCGGTGTGGTGGGAGGTGTGGTCGTCGGGGGCGTGGTCGGCGGAGTGTCGCCGTAGCCCGCGGGGCCGTTGCCGCAGTCGTTGCCGAACGTGGGGTTGCCTACGCCGACCGCGTCCGCCGTGTTGCCGCACGCGTTCACCGGCACGTCCACCGGGGCCTGGACGTTGCCGCCCGACAGGACGCCGGGCGAGCCGTACGTCTCGCCGTGCGCCGTGGAGCCGGAGCCAGCACCGGTGCCGCCGCCCTGGTCACCGCCATGGCTACCCGGGTGACCGCCACCCGAGTGGCCGGAACCGGAGCCGTAGCCCGACGAGTCGTCGGCGCCGGAGCTGTGCGGCGCACCGTGGGAACCGTGGGAACCGTGGGAACCGTGGGAACCCGAACCCGAGCCGTTGGCACAGGAGTTCCCGAACGCCGGGTTGAGCACGCCGATCACGTCGACGGTGTTGCCACAGGCGTTCACCGGTACGTTCACCGGAAGCTGGAGGTTGTTGCCCGACCCCACGCCGGGCGAGTCCTGGGCGCTTCCGTTCGCGTTCGAGTCGGCGAAGGCGGGCGTGCCGTACAGGGACAGGATGCTCGTCGCGGCCGCGGCCACGACCATTCCCTTGCTCAGGGTCTGTCGCAATCTCTTGCCTTCCTGCTCGATGAAGTGAGGAAAGCCGGCCCTGGAACCGAAAGGCGTTCCAAGGCCGGCTGTGACCCAGCCGATGTGGCTGCTGTGACGTCTGCGTCAGTCGTTGACGCAGGTGTTGCCGAACGCGGGGTTCAGCAGGGCGATGACGTTGATCGAGTTGCCGCACACGTTGACCGGAACGTGGACGGGGACCTGGACCACGTTGCCCGAGAGGACACCCGGCGAACCGACGGCCGCACCCTCGGCTCCGGCGTCCGCGAACGCGGGGGAGGCGAGTCCCAGGGCCATGATCGCGCCCGCGACGACAGCAGCGCTCTTCTTGAGCTTCACGTGCTTTCCCTTCTCTGCGGTCATGCCCCTATGTCGGCCGAAACCGAGCGAGCACAACATGAACGGCTCGCACCATGACCTGCAGCCTGTAAACGAGGGACAGCCGACCGAAGAAACTACACAACGTAAGCCGCTTGGGAATTCACTCGAATCGCCCTGCGGCAGAACGGGAAGACAATTGCGGAAAAGCCCGGGCCCGCCCATGCGTCAACACGCCGGGCGGCCCGAGCCTTTTCGGGGTATCGGTCAGCCGTTGCCGATGCCGTTGCCGGACAGGACCGGGATGTCGTCCAGGATGTGCGACAGCGGCTCGTCGCCCTTGGCCTGGGTCGAGTTCTCGGCGCACTGCTGGTTCTGCGGGGCCGACAGGATCGGGATGTCCTGGACGGCGACTCCGCCGATGAGGGCGGCTCCGCCCACGTTGCCCTTGACGGGCACACCGAGGCAGAGCTTGTTCAGCGAGCCCTGAGCCAGGCTCAGCTGCGGGCTCTTGTCGCCCTTGGTCTTGGAGTTGCCGAACTGCTGGACCGCACCGTTTCCACTGACCGAAGTGGTTCCGTTGTCGTCACCGATGGCAAGCGCCTGAGGGGCAGCCGCCGCCGAGATACCGACCACGGAGGCGGCGACCGCCGCCGCGGCCATTGCCTTCTTAAGCATTTCGCGTTCCTTTCCTGGCAGACACACGTGTTCCTGCTCTCGCATCAACCGGGCCACGCCTGAATGGTTGCGATGCTTCACCCGAATGGCCCGTTCGGCGTGGGGCGGCCCCTGGGAATCGAGCGCGAATACAAATGGCGCGGGCATGCCGGAATCACTCTTCGATGTGGGCCATCGGAGTGAATGAGAGCAACCAAGAACGGCCGGGGCAGTTGACCAGAGCGCTCCGGTGGACGGGGTTTCTCCAGAAGGGACTAGCTAGTGATCAAGAAGGTTATGGCTGCTGCGGCGGTCGCCGCTTCCGTCGTCGGTGCATCCGCTGCCGCCGCGACGCCGGCGCTGGCGATCGGGAACGACGGTGGCACGACGTCCACCAGCGGCAACGGCGCCGTGCAGTCTTACGGCAACTCGGCCACCTACGGCCACATGAGCCCGCAGATGGCGCTCATCCAGGGCTCGCTCAACAAGCCCTGTGTCGGTCTGCCGGCCAAGCTCAACCTCGGTGGAGCCGCCCTCATCGGCGGTGTCGCGCTGCAGGACATCCCGGTCCTGTCGGCCCCGCAGAACCAGCAGTGTGTCGAGAACTCGACCCAGGCCAAGGGCGACGAGCCGCTGTCGCACATCCTGGACGACATCCCGGTCCTGTCCGGCAACGGTGTCGGCAACAAGTAGTTCTCTTCGGAGTTCGCACCGACGGGCCGCCGGTTTCCCGGTGGCCCGTCGGCTTGTGGTTCACGAACTGGCGGCCTGTCCGCTTGTGGTTCACGAACCGCCGGCCCGTCCGCTTGTGGTTCACGAACTGACGCGCCCCTGAGGGGCGTTCTCAAAAACATGCTGGGCCAAACGGGGCATAACCCGCAACCCCGGCAGGGGCTACACAGTTGATCATCACGCAGCTCCTCACTGGAGTCCGCTTTCCGAAGGGAATGAACATGAAGAAGCTGTGGGCAACCGCCGCTATTGCCGCTTCCGTCGCTGGTATCTCGGCCGGGGTCGCCCCCCAGGCCCTGGCGATCGGCAACGACAACGGCACCACGTCCACCAGCGGCAACGGCGCGGTCCAGGAGTTCGGCAACTCCAAGACCGAGGGCGACATGAGCCCGCAGCTCTCGCTCATCCAGGGTTCGCTCAACAAGCCCTGCATCGGCCTGCCCGCGAAGGTCAACGCCGGCGGCATCGCGGGCATCGGCGGCGTCGCCGTCCAGGACATCCCGATCCTGTCGGCCCCGCAGAACCAGCAGTGTGTCGAGAACTCGACCCAGGCCAAGGGCGACGAGCCGCTGTCGCACATCCTGGACAACATCCCGGTCCTGTCCGGCAACGGCACCGGCAACCACTGATCGCAGCACCGGTAGAGCGGGCCGTCGAGCACCATCGGCGGCCCGCTTTCCCATGCCCTGGGCACCTGAGTTCTCAGCCCCCGTACAGCGCCTCGATCTCCTCCGCGTACGCCGCCGTCACCGCGTGGCGTCTGACCTTCAGGGACGGGGTGAGCAGTCCGTTGTCCTCGGTGAACTCGCCTGCCACCAGGGTGAAGCGGCGGATGGACTCGGCGCGCGAGACCGCCTGATTCGCGTGGTCGACGGCTTTCTGGACCTCGGCGCGCATCCGGGGGTCGGCCGCGAGCGCGGACAGCGAAGTGTCGGCGGGCAGGTCGCGTACGGCGAGCCAGTGGGCGACGGACTCGGGGTCCAGGGTGATCAGGGCGGCGACGTAGGGGCGGTTGTCGCCGACGACGACGCACTGGCCGACGGGCGAGCGGCTGCGCAGGCGGTCCTCCAGGACGGCGGGTGAGACGTTCTTGCCGCCCGAGGTGACCAGCAGGTCCTTCTTGCGGCCGGTGATGGTGAGGTAGCCGTCGTCGTCGAGGGCGCCGAGGTCGCCGGTGGCGAACCAGTCGTCCCGCAGGACCGCGTCCGTGGCCGCCGGGTTGTTCCAGTAGGCGCCGAAGACGACACCTCCCTTGATGAGGACCTCGCCGTCGTCGGCGATGCGGATGGCGGTGCCGGGGACCGGGAGGCCGACGGTGCCCGGGCGGGGGCGCAGGGGCGGGACGATCGTCGCCGCCGCCGTGGTCTCGGTGAGGCCGTAGCCCTCGTAGACGATGATTCCGGCGGCGTGGAAGAAGAGGTTGAGGTCGCGGTCGAGCGGGGAGCCGCCGCTGATGGCATAGCGGGCCCGGCCGCCGAGTTCCTTGCGGATACGGCGGTAGACCAGCAGGTCGTAGAGCGCCCAGGCGGCGTAGAGGCCCGGTCCTGGTCCCTTGCCCGTCCCCAGGAACTTGTTCAGGTACGCCTCGCCGAAGCGGACGCCGATGCGGTCGGCGCGGTCGAAGGAGGCTCCGCGGCCGATCTTCTCGGCGGTCGCGCGGCCGGTGTGGTGGATCTTCTCGAAGAGGTAGGGGACGCCGACCAGGAAGGTCGGTCTGAACTCCCTGAGGGCGGGGCGGAGTTCGGCGGGCTTGATGCTCGGGCAGTGGCCCACCTCGATGCGGGCCATCAGGCATGCGATCTGGAGGGTGCGGCCCATGATGTGGGCGAGCGGGAGGAAGAGGAGGGTCGAGGCGGTCTGGCCTGTGACCTCCTCGAAGACGGGGTGCAGCAGCTCGACCGTGTTGGCGGCCTCGGCGTGCAGGTTGGCGTGGGTGAGGACGCAGCCCTTGGGCCGGCCGGTGGTTCCGGAGGTGTAGCAGATGGTGGCGATGGAGTCGGGGGTGAGGGCGGCGCGGCGCTTGACCACTTCCTCGTCGGTGATGTCCCGGCCCAGGGCGGCGAGTTCGGCCATGGCATGCGCGTCCAGCGTCCAGACGCGCGGGAGTTCGGCGTGCCGGGCCGTGGCGGTGGTCACGGTGTCCGCGTTCTCCGAAGTCTCGACGATCACGAAGTGTGCGCCCGAGTCCCTGACGATCCACTCCACTTGCTCGGCGGACGAGGTCGCGTAGACGGGGACGCTCTGGCCGCCCGCCGCCCAGATCGCGAAGTCGAGGACCGTCCACTCGTAGCGCGTACGGGACATCACCGCGACCCGGCCGCCCGGTTCGAGCCCGGCCGCGATCAACCCCTTTGCGGTGGCGGTGACTTCGCGGGCGAAGGACGCCGCGGTCACCGGGAGCCAGGTGCCGTGTTCCTGGCGGCGCAGGACGACGGTTTCCGGGAACTCGGCCGCGTTGGTGAAGGGCAGGTCGGCGGTGCTGCCGGTGGTGGGTGGCTGGACCAGGAGCGGGGTGCGGGCCTCTCGGACGGTGCCGGTCGAGTCCCTGGTCAGCTCCACCTCGGTGCCGGACGCGAGGCCGGTGCGCTTCCCGGCCCGCTTCAGGTCCTTGCGTACGCCCATGACGGCTCCCGGTCGCAGGGTGCTGAACGGGGGTCAACTTACCCAGGCGTGACGGTGATTCAACGGGCTGTGCCTGGCCGGTTCAGCTGGTCGCGGGTGCGGAGGACTCCGGCTCCAGCACCTTGCGTGTGACGCGCTCGCCGATCGCCGCCACCAGGGTGCGCGGGCGGCGCGGGTTCAGGTGGGCGCCGAGTGCGTTGCCCAGTCCCGGGGTGATGTACGCGCGGTCGCGGTCGAGGGCGCGCAGGGCCGCGCGGACGACCGGTTCCGAGGGGGACACAGAGCCCATCGCGGCCTTGCGGGTGCCGATCGCCTCGAAGAAGCCCGTCTCGACCGGCCCCGGGCACAGGGCGGTGACCCGGATGCCGCGGCCTCGGTACTCCTGGCGCAGCGCCAGCGAGAAGTTGAGGACGAAGGACTTGGTGGCGCCGTAGACCGCGAAGTACGGGGACGGCTGGTAGCCCGCTGTGGAGCCGACGTTGAGGACGGCTCCGGAGCCGCGCTCCAGCATGCCGGGGAGCACGGCGTGGGTGAGGTCGACGAGGGCGACGACGTTGACCATGATCTCGTCGTGCTCGCGGCGCGGGTCGATCTCCGCGAAGCGGCCGCAGGTGCCGAAGCCGGCGTTGTTGACCAGCAGGTCGACGGTGAGACCGCGGGCGGTGAGGGCCTCGGCGACGCGGTCGGCGGCATCGGGGTCGGCGAGGTCGTGGGGCAGCACGTGCGCCTGGACGCCGTACGTCGTACGCAGCCGGTCGGCCAGTTCTTCGAGGCGGTCCCGGGAGCGGGCGAGAAGGATCACGTCGTGGCCGCGGGCGGCGAGCTGGGTGGCGAACTCGGCGCCCAGCCCGGAGGAGGCCCCGGTGATGAGGGCGGTGGATGTGGTGGTCATGGCTGTTCCCCTTCAGAAGGTCGGGGTGATGACGAGTCGAACGGTCGAACGTCTAACTAAGACACTACTGTAGCTCTTATTCTTCTAATTGCAACAGAGCTGATTCACTTCTATGGAAAACCGCGACCGAGGCGTATCATCTACGTCCAGTGGGATCAGGAAACGACGGAGTGGAGGTGCCCATGGGCCGAGCGCTGCGAGCCGATGCCGAGCGCAGTGTGCGCGTGATTCTGGAGGCGGCCGAGGGAGTGCTCGCCGCCGATCCGGGCGCGTCCATGGAGCAGATCGCCGAGGCCGCCGGGGTGGCCAGGACGACGGTCCACCGGCGTTTCGCCAGTCGGCAGGCGCTGATCGAGGCGCTCGCCGAGTCGGCCGTACGGCAGCTCACTCAGGCCATCGAGGACGCGCGGCCCGACACCACACCGCCGCTGGTCGCGCTGCACCGCGTCACGGCCAACGTGCTGCGGATCAAGGGGGCTTGGAGCTATGCCCTGGGGCGGCCGAGCGACGAGGGCGGCGCCGCCGCGGCGGGCTGGGACCAGGTCGGGGCGCGCTGCGCCGAACTCCTGGGGCGTGCCAAGGCCGAGGGCCTGCTCGACCCGGCCGCGGACCTGGAGTGGGTCCGCCGCGTCTACTACGCCCTGATCGGCGAGGCCCTGCACGACGACGAGCGGCCGGACCCCGATCCCGACGCCCTGGCGACGCTCGTCGTCGACACACTGCTGTACGGCGCCGGGCGGCGGACCGGCGCCGGCTGACTCAGCGCCTCATGCCGGCCGCTGTGCCGATGGCTTCGGCGAGTTCGCGTACCGCCTTGTCCTCTGTGCTGTCCGCCAACTCGTCCGCGCGGGAACTGAGTTCGCTCAGGGGGAGGCTGCCCGGGAGTCGTGTCCAGCGGTCGTCCCCCTGGCGGAGGGCGTCGGCGAAGTACGCGGCTACCGCGGCGACCTGGAGGCCGTCGGAGGAGGTCCAGAGGTTGTCGTCTAGGTCGGCGGCCTCCAGCTGGCCGGACTCCTCGTGCGGGGAGCGGGTTTCGGGGTCGAGCCAGCGGACGCTCGCCGTGGCGAGGTGGCCGGAGGCGCCGGGCTCGGTGCGGACCGCGTAGAGGGCGGTCACCGTGTGGCCGGGGCCGACCTCGCCGCCGTCCACGCGGTCGTCGCGGAAGTCCTCGTCGGCTACCTGGCGGTTGTCGTAGCCGATGAGCCGGAACTGCTCGACCGTCTCCGGGTCGAAGGCGACCTGTGCCTTGGCGTCGCGGGCGGTGAGGTCGATGTTCTTCGGGAGTTCCTCGCAGAAGACCTCACGGGCGTCCTCGGTGTCCGAGACGTACGTCGTGTGGCCGTCGCCCTTGTCGGCGAGTTGCTCCATCAGGTCGTCGCCGTAGTCGCTGCCGACGCCGACGCCGAAGAGGGTGATGCCGTGTTCGCGGCGGTTGTCCGCGATGCGCTCCAGGATCGTGTCGGCGTCGGTGTCGCCGGTGTTGGCGAGGGCGTCGGAGACGAGGACGACGCGGTTGGTGGCGCCCTCACGCAGGCCTTCGGTGGCGGTGGCGTAGCCGGTTTCGACGCCGGCGCCGAGGTTGGTCGACGACTGGGGTTCCAGGCTGTCGACGGCGTCGTGGACGCGGCCTCGGTGATCGCCGAGCCGGGTCATGGGCAGGACGGTCTCGGCCTCGTCGCTGAAGGTGACCAGGGCGACCGAGTCGTCGTCGCGGAGGCGGTCCGTCATCACGTCGAGGGAGTCCTTGGCCAGGTCGAGGCGGCCCGGTTCGTCCATGGAGCCGGAGACGTCGATGACGAACGTGAGGGCGGCGGGCGGGCGTTCGTCGTCGTCCTCCTCCGCGCGGGTGGCGAGGCCGACCCGGACGAGCGACCAGTCCTCGTCGTCGGTGCGGGCGCCGTCGACGGTGACCGAGAATCCGTTGCCGTCGGGGCGTTCGTAGTCCTGGCGGAAGCTGTTGACGAACTCCTCGGGGCGGATCGTCGACGGGTCGGGCATCCTGCCGTCCGCGAGGGTGCGGCGGGCGTAGCCGTACGAGGCGGTGTCGACGTCCAGGGCGAAGGTGGAGAGATAGTCGGGGGACGGGGCGAACTCGCGGCCCTCGTCGCCCTGTTGCTCGCCGCTCTGTTCGCCTTGGGTGGCGCCCGAGGAGTAGGCGGGGGCGGGCAGCGGTGCCGTGCCGTCGTTCCGGTCCGTCGAGAAGCCGTGCTCACCGCCGCCCCCGCTGCAGCCGGTGAGCAGGAGAGCGCCCGCAGTTGTCAGAGTGAGCAGCGTGCCGTGCAGCCGACGACTACGGGTGGTGGCAGCCCTCGCCCGTATGTGGTCCTTCCCCATCTGTGCCCCCTCGGTGAGCGGCCCGTATATGGGCCGACGTCTGTGACTGTGACGTCCGAGGGGGCCGGGATGTGCGCTACGGAGCGTTGCGGATGGATCTCGAAGCGGCCACGGCGGGCGGCCGCCGAGACCGGTAGGTGATCCTCCGGAGACCTACGACACGATGTCCTTGCGCCGGAAACCCCGGAAGGCCAGGGCAAACAGGACGAGGGCGTACGTTACCGAAATCGCGGCGCCCTGGATCATGCCTGACCACTCCAGTTGCGGCTGGACGGCGTCCGCCCAGGCGAACTGCCAGTGCGCGGGCAGGAAGTCGCGCCAGTGGCCGAGAGCCGTGACGGCGTCCAGTACGTTCCCCACGATGGTCAGACCGACGGCTCCGCCGACCGCGCCCAGGGGAGCGTCCGTCTTGGTCGACAGCCAGAACGCGAGCCCCGCGGTGACCAGTTGGGAGACGAAGATGTACGCCACCACGACCAGCAGCCGCTGCGCCGCGGTACCCGCGGAGAGCGCGCCGCCGGTGGGAATCTCCAGCGGGCCCCAGCCGTAGGCCGCGGTGCCGACCAGCAGTGCGACGATCGGCAGCAGCACCATGGCGGCGAGGCTGAGGCCCAGCGCGACGGTCAGCTTGGACCACAGCAGCCGGGCCCGGGGCACGGGCGCCGCCAGCAGATAGCGCAGCGAGGACCAGCTCGCCTCGGAGGCGATGGTGTCCCCGCAGAACAGCGCGACGGGGATCACCAGCAGAAATCCCGCGGAGACGAAGAGGTTCACCGCGGCGAAGTTCGCGCCCGACGCGGTGGCCGTGTCCATCAGGGTGATCTGGTTGCCCCGCCCGTCCGGAGTACCGCCGATCGCGAAGGCCGCGACCAGCACGAAGGGCAGCACCGTGAGGATCGCGCCCATGACGAGGGTGCGGCGGCGCTTGAGCTGCCGGATGAGTTCGACGCGCAGCGGCAGGGTCCGGCGCGCCCGGTATCCGTCGGCCGTCTCGGCCCGCTCGACGAGGGTGCTCATGCGTTGCCCCCGATCAGGGTGAGGAAGGCGTCTTCGAGCCGGCGGTGCGGGCCCACCGATTCCACGGGTACTTCGAGCCGTACGAGCTCCACGACCAGGCGCTGTGCGCTGCCGCCGGGATCGAGCCGGACCAGGATCCCGTCGTCGGTGACGACGGCCGAGGCCACGCCCGGCAGCGCACCGACCTTCTCGGCGACCGGCTCGTCCACGCGGGAACCCGTGCCGATGAGCAGGGTGTCGCCGGAGCCGACGATCTCGGACACCGGGCCCGCCTGTATCAGCCGTCCACGGTCCATGACCACCAGGTGGGTGCAGGTCTGCTCGACCTCGGCCAGCAGGTGGCTGGAGACGATGACCGTGCGCCCGGCGGCGGCGTAGCGGATCATCACCTCGCGCATCTCGCGGATCTGCGGCGGGTCCAGGCCGTTGGTGGGTTCGTCGAGGATCAGCAGGTCCGGGAGGCCGAGCATGGCCTGCGCGATGGCCAGGCGCTGGCGCATGCCCTGGGAGTAGGTGCGGACCGCGCGGGCCAGCGCGTCGCCGAGGCCCGCGATCTCCAGGGCCTCCTCCAGGTGGGCGTCCTCGGGCGGACGGCCGGTGGCCTGCCAGTACAGCTTCAGGTTGTCGCGGCCCGAGAGGTGCGGGAGGAAGCCCGCGCCCTCGACGAAGGCGCCGACCCGGGACAGGACCGGTGCACCCGGCTGGATCTCGTGGCCGAAGACGCGGATCTCGCCGCCGTCCGGCTTGATCAGGCCCATCAGCATGCGCAGGGTGGTCGTCTTGCCCGCGCCGTTCGGCCCGAGGAGGCCCAGGACCTGGCCCTTCTCCACGCGGAACGACAGCTCCCGTACCGCGTACCGGTCCGCCGACTTCGCGTACCGCTTGCTCAAGTCGGTGATCTGGAGCGGGACTTCGGCCAGCTCGGGGTCGGGCGGCGCTGCGGTCGTACGGCGGCGGCCGGTCAGCAGCAGGACCAGGGCGGCCAGCGCTCCGGCGAGCGGCAGCCACCACACCCAGGAGGGGAGCGACGCGGCGGCCGTCGTCACGGCGGGGGCGGTGGGGACGTGCAGGTCGCTCTTCAGGGAGACCGTGTACGTCGCCGGGGCGCCCGGTGAGGCGTAGCCGAGGTCCGTCGAGGCCAGGACCAGGCGCAGCCGGTGGCCCTCCTGCACCTCGTAGTCGATGGCTGGCAAGGTGACGGTGACGTCCTTGCCCGCCTTGGCTCCCTCGACCCGGATCGGAGTCACCAGCTGGGAGGGGAGCACCTGTTGACCGCCGCCGGGGCCGACGTCGTACACCTTCGCGAAGAGGACGGCCTCGTCGGTGCTGGAGGTGACGTGCACCGTCACCGTGGGCGATCCGGTGATCCGCAGGTCGCTGCCGAGGGACGACGACTGGAACTGCGCGTACTGGCCCGGGAAGTCGAGGGACACCCCGACGCCGAGGGAGGAGAGCTGGGAGAGGCCGCCCGCGCCGCCGAGGCCGGGGAGGGCCGAGATGGCGGGCGGGTTCGCGCCCGCGGGGTTCTCGAAGCTCTGCTCGCGTCCGGCCAGCTCCACGGCGTGCTCGCCGCTCTCCAGGCCGGGGTAGGTGTCGCCGCTCGCGCCCCGGAGCAGTGCGGCGCCGTCGGTGGAGTCGACGCCTCCGGTGCGGGTGACGCGGAACGCGGGGCCGGTGTCGACGCCCGTCTCGTCCTTCAGATACCGGTCGAACCAGGAGCTGACCCGGGCCTGGACGCGGTCCGCCTCCAGGTCGCCGCCGTCATGGCCGCCGGAGATCCAGTCGACGTCCACGGGTGCGCCGTTGGCGCGGAGCTGCCTGGCCATGGCGTCGGCCTGGCCGAGCGGGAAGAGGGAGTCGGTCTGGCCCTGCACGATGAGGGTCGGCACCTTGATGCGGTCGCCGACCGCGGAGGGGCTGCGCTCCTCAAGGAGCTGGGTGGCCGCCGCGTCCGGCTTTCCGGACTCGGCCACGCGGTTGTACATCTCGCACAGCTGGGTCTCGAACTTGTCGCAGCCGCCGCCGGAGTTGATGAAGATGCCGGCCCAGAGCTTCTTGAAGACGCCGTTCGGGAAGAGGGCGTCCGACAGGTTCCAGTAGGTGATCTCCGGGGCGATCGCGTCCACCCGCTGGTCATAGGCGGCGGCCTCCAGGGCGACCGCCCCGCCGTACGAGGCGCCGGTGACGCCCACGCGCGGGTCACCGGGCTTGTCGAGCTGGACCTCCGGGCGCTTCGCCAGCCAGTCGATGAGCTTGGAGACGTCGGCGACCTCGCCGTTCGGGTCGTTCAGCCCGATCTTGCCCGTGGACCTGCCGAAGCCGCGCGCCGACCAGGTCAGCACCGCGTAGCCGTCCCGCGCGAGCTGCTCGGCCTGTGCCTTGACGTCGTCCTTGCTGCCGCCGAAGCCGTGCCCGAGGAGTACGGCTGGGCGGCGGTCCGTGCTCGGGCCCGCAGTGAAGTACGAGGTGTCGATGCGCACCCCGTCGCCCATGTCCATGAGGCGGTCGGCGCGCTGTACGGACGGGGCGTCGTCGGAGGCGACGGCCGTCCACGTCCCGGCGCCGGCGAGCACCACGACGGCGGCCGCGGCGGCGATCCACCGTCGCGGCCGCCGCAGTGTGGGCACCCGAGGTCGGGGCAGTCGAAGATCCATGCGTCAACGGTAAGGCCCACCACTGTCAACCGATGCCGCCGCCGGTCTGAACCCCCGCCCCTCCCACGGGAGTACGGCCCGGGCCCGGCATACCGCGACCGTGGTACGAGCGGCCGGGGACCGGCTGCCCGATCACCTGGCTGTCCGACCGGCCTCCTGCCCGGCTGTCCGACCGTCCGGTTACGCCCGTGCGTCCTCCGGGATCGACACCAGCCACCGGGTCTCGCGGCGAGGCCGCAGGTAGAAGGCCCAGTACAGGGTGGCGGCGGCCACGATGCCGCCGGTCCACAGGAGGTACTCGGCCTCCTGCATGCTGAGGATGTAGGCGAGGACGGCGATCAGGAGGACCGGTACGGCGGGCCACAGGGGCATGCGCCAGGCGGGTGTGTGGGTGTGCGGGCCGCGCCGGGCGAACAGTGCGGCGACCGCGACGAGCAGGTACATACCGGTCACCGAGACGCCCGTGACGCCGTACAGGGTGTCCAGGTTGACGAAGCAGAGGGCCGCGCCGGGGACGCCGACCAGGAGGGTGGCGACCCACGGGGAGCCGAAGCGGCCGAGCCTGGACAGGACGCCGTTGACCGGTTCGGGCCAGGCCTTGTCGCGGGCCGAGGCGAACAGGACGCGGGAGTTCTGGATGACCATGACGATGCCGGCGTTGATGATCGCGAGGGCCACACAGAGGCTGACGAAGGTGCCGACGGCGGAGTTCGACCAGGCGGTGACCATGGTGCTGATGTCGCCGCCGGTGAGGGCGGAGAGGTCGGGGGCGCCCATGGTGATCGCGACGACCGGGACCAGGATGATCACCGTCGAGATTGCGAGGGTGGCCAGCACCGTGCGGGCGACGTTGCGGCGCGGGTTCTCCAGCTCCTCGGAGAGGTAGACCGCGGTCGAGAAGCCCTGGGTGATGAAGAGGGCGATCGCGAGTCCGGAGATGACCAGCATGGCCGTCACGGTGTCGGTGTGACCGCCGGATCCGGCCACCTGCATCGAGGTGAGGCTGCCGAGGCCGCGCTCGCTGTGCGAGAAGCCGAGGACCGCCACCACGGCCGCCGCGATGACTTCGAGGACCAGGAAGACGCCGGTGATCCAGGCGTTGGCGCGCAGGTCGAGCAGGCCCGCGAGGGTGGCGAGCAGCATCACGCCGGCGCCCGCCATCGAGGGGTTCAGATGCACGATCGGCGCCAGATAGTCCGCCGTGCCCATGGCGATCACCGGCGGCACGATCATGACGACCAGGAGGGAGAGGACGAAGACCAGCCAGCCCGCGAGCCGGCCGGCCATCGTCGAGACCATGGCGTACTCGCCGCCCGCGCTGGGGATGAGGGTGCCCAGCTCCGAGTAGCAGAACGCCACCGCTATACAGAGCAGTGAGCCGATCGCGATGGTGAGCGCGGTCGCCGTGCCGAGGGACGAGAAGAGGTCGGGCACGACCACGAAGAGCGTGGAGGCGGGCGTCACGCAGGAGAGCGTCAGCAGGGTGCCGCCGACGATGCCGATGGAGCGCTTGAGCTTGCGGGGGCCGTCGGGCGCCGTGGGGGCGGTGTCCGGGACGGCGGTCTCGACAGGGCGGAGCGTGTCGGTCATGCGGCGGTTCCGATCGACTCGTGTCGTACGTCAGATGGCTCGGGCGGGAGCGTTATCGCCTCCGGCGGCTCGCTTCGTTCATCTCTTCGTCCGCTCCCGGCGTTGATGGAACCTTGACGGAAACCGTTGCGTCAATGGCCGTTTACCTACGGAATCCGCAATAGCGGAGCGTCGCAGGTCACATCGCTTTCCCAGGCATCCACATCTGCATGTCGCAATCATCAATACAGATCAGAATGTGACCTTGCTTTCGAAGGCATTCGGGATCAAAAGCCTTCACCATCCGTTTCCTCACCCATGTGCGATAACCGCAGTGGCGAGGCTGAAACTCGCGAGGAATATTCCGCTGCTCCGGACGCCTACCGAACAGTAGAGTCCTGCTCCACAGGGGAAGCACAAAGGGGAAGCACAACCAGGGGTGGGGCACATGAAGCACATACGCATGGCGGTCTGGGCCGGGGTGACCGCGGCCGCGCTGGCCGGGACCGCCGGATGCGGCGGGGCGAGCACGGAGAAGGCGGCCGAGGCGGTCAGTCACGCCGACACGATCTTCGCGGCGCTGGGGCGGGCGACGGACCGGACCGAGGCGCTCGGCTCCGCCGAGGTCAGGATGTCCACCGACGTCGGCAACGGCAGCCCGATCGCCATGGAGGGCACGTACTCCTGGGGCGACGGTTACGCCTACGACGTCGAGATGGACACCGAGGCGGCTCAGATGGAGACGCTCACCGACGACCCGACGATCCACTGTCTGCTCGTGGACGGCGCCTACTACTACGACACCGACCCGCAGCCCTCCGGCCCGCTCAAGGGCAAGGAGTGGATGAAGGTCGACGCGTCGGCGATGCTCGGCGAGCAGGGCGCCAAGGCGCTCAGCGGGAGTGGTGGCGGCAGCCCCGCGGCCTCGATGAGAAGCCTCAAGTACGCGAACGACGTCGAGGATCTCGGCACGGAGACGGTGAACGGGCAGAGCACCACGCACTACCGGGCCGAGATCGACGCCGCCCGGATGGACAAGTTCAGGGCGGCCAACGGCGAGGACAACGCCTTCGACGCGGTGACCGGCGGCAGCGGCTCAACGACCACGGACATCTGGGTCGGCGCCGAGGACCTGCCCGTCCGCCTGAAGCAGCGGATCGGCACCATGACGGTCACCATGGACTTCCTGAAGTTCGGTGCCACCGCCGAGATCGAGGCCCCGCCGGCCGCACAGACCGGCGACCTCACCGAAGCGGTCAAGGACGCCTACGCGCAACAGGGCACCGGCTGAGCCGGAACACACCGGTGCCCCGCTCCACAAGGACGCGGGGCACCGAGGCGTTTCAGTGGTTGCGCGGGAAGCCCAGGTCCACGCCGGTCGGCGCCTCGGACGGGTCCGGCCAGCGGGTCGTGACGACCTTGCCGCGGGTGTAGAAGTGCGTGCCGTCGTTGCCGTAGATGTGGTGGTCGCCGAAGAGCGAGTCCTTCCAGCCACCGAAGGAGTGGTAGCCGACGGGGACCGGGATCGGGACGTTCACGCCGACCATGCCCGCCTCGATCTCCAGCTGGAAGCGCCGGGCCGCGCCGCCGTCCCGAGTGAAGATCGCGGTGCCGTTGCCGAACGGCGAGCCGTTGATGAGGGCCACACCCTCCTCGTACGTCTCCACGCGCAGCACGCACAGCACCGGGCCGAAGATCTCGTCCTTGTACGCGTCCGAGGTGACCGGCACCCGGTCGAGCAGCGAGAGGCCGATCCAGTGGCCGTCCTCGAACCCGTCGACCGTGTAGCCGGTGCCGTCGAGGACGACCTCGGAGCCCTGCGCCGCCGCGCCCGTCACGTACGAGGCGACCTTGTCGCGGTGGGCGGCCGTGATCAGCGGGCCCATCTCGGAGGCCGGGTCGTTGCCGGGGCCGATCTTGATCTTCTCGGCTCGCTCGCGGATCTTCTGGACCAGCTCGTCGCCGATCGCTCCGACGGCGACGACGGCCGAGATGGCCATGCAGCGCTCGCCCGCCGAGCCGTAGGCCGCGGAGACGGCCGCGTCGGCCGCGGCGTCCAGGTCGGCGTCCGGGAGGACCAGCATGTGGTTCTTGGCGCCGCCCAGAGCCTGGACGCGCTTGTGGTTGGCGGCCGCGGTGGTGTGGATGTAGCGGGCGATCGGGGTCGAGCCGACGAAGGAGACGGCCTTGACGTCCGGGTGCTCGAGGAGCCGGTCCACGGCCACCTTGTCGCCGTGCACGACATTGAAGACGCCGTCCGGCAGACCGGCTTCCGCGAGCAGCTCTGCGATCTTCATCGCGGGCGACGGGTCCTTCTCCGACGGCTTCAGGACGAAGGTGTTGCCGCACGCGATGGCCAGCGGGAACATCCACATCGGCACCATGGCCGGGAAGTTGAACGGCGTGATGCCCGCGACGACGCCCAGCGGCTGCCGGATCGAGGCCACGTCGACCCGGGACGCCACCTCGGTCGACAGCTCGCCCTTGAGCTGCACGGTGATCCCGCAGGCCAGGTCGACGATCTCCAGGCCGCGCGCCACCTCGCCGAGCGCGTCCGAGTGGACCTTGCCGTGCTCGGCGGTGATCAGCTCGGCGATCGCGTCACGGTTGGCGTCGAGCAGCGCGCGGAACTTGAAGAGGATCGTGGTCCGTCTGGCCAGCGAGGACTGGCCCCAGGTCGCGTACGCGTCCTTCGCGGCGGCGACCGCGGCGTCCACCTCGTCGACGGTCGCGAAGGCGACCTGCGTGGTCACGGCGCCGGTCGCCGGGTCGGTGACCGGCCCGTACGTACCCGACGCACCCTCGACAGTCTTGCCACCGATCCAGTGGTTGACAGTCTTCGTCATGGACAGGAACTCCTTCACAGATGGCGGCGTCGGGCGGCGACGTGCCTTTCGTACTCCTCGCGCGCCTTGACCGCCGACGAGCGGGTCGCGGTCTCGGCCACAGGTACATCCCACCAGGCCTGGGCCGGAGGCGCGCCCGACACAGTGTCTGCCGTTTCGGTCTCCACGTAGACACAAGTGGGAGTGTCGGCGCTCCGTGCCTCGGCGAGGGCGGCGCGCAGGTCACGGACGGTTTTCGCGCGCAGGACGCGCATCCCCAGGCTGGCCGCGTTGGCGGCGAGATCCACCGGCAGCTTCGCCCCCGTGTACGTGCCGTCCTCGGCCCGGAAGCGGTACGCGGTGCCGTACCGCTCGCCGCCCACCGACTCCGAGAGGCCGCCGATGGAGGCGTACCCGTGGTTCTGCAGGATGAGGACCTTGATCGCGATGCCCTCCTGCACGGCGGTGACGATCTCGGTCGGCATCATGAGGTAGGTGCCGTCGCCGACCAGCGCCCAGACGGGGCGGTCGGGCGCCGCCATCCGGACGCCGATCGCGGCCGGGATCTCGTAGCCCATGCACGAGTAGCCGTACTCGACGTGGTACTGGTCCCGCGACCGTGCCCGCCACAGCTTGTGCAGGTCGCCGGGGAGCGAACCGGCCGCGTTGATCAGGATGTCGTCCTCGTCGACCAACTCGTCCAGGACGCCGAGGACTTGGGGCTGGGTGGGCCGGATGTCGATGTCCTCGGCCTCGAAGGCCGCGTCGACGCGGTACTCCCAGCGCTCCTTGTCGTCGCCGTACTCGGTGGCGTACGCCGGTTCGGTGCGGTGCTTGTGCAGCAGCAACGCCTCGGTGAGGGCTTCGAGTCCGGCGCGCGCGTCGGCGATCAGCGGGATCCCGGAGAGCTTGTGACCGTCGTACGGCGCGATGTTGAGGTTCAGGAAGCGGACGCCCGTGCCGGTGAAGAGGGTGCCGGAGGCGGTGGTGAAGTCGGTGTAGCGGGTGCCGACACCGATCACCAGGTCGGCGGTGCGGGCGAGTTCGCAGGCGGTCGCCGTGCCGGTGTGTCCGATGCCGCCGACATCCTGCGGGTGGTCGAAGCGCAGCGACCCCTTGCCGGCCTGCGTGGAGGCGACGGGAATGCGGGTGGCGGCGGCGAGTTCGGCGAGCGCCTCCTCGGCGCGGCTGTGGTGGACGCCGCCGCCCGCGACGATGAGGGGACGGCGGGCCTCGCGGATCGCCCTTACGGCGGCGGTCAGTTCGGACGCGTCGGCCGCCGGGCGGCGCACGGTCCAGGTCCGCTCGGCGAAGAACTCCTCGGGCCAGTCGTACGCCTCCGCCTGCACGTCCTGCGGCAGCGCGAGCGTGACCGCGCCCGTCTCCACGGGGTCGGTGAGCACCCGCATCGCCTGGAGGGCGGCGGGGATCAGGGCCTCCGGGCGGGTGATCCGGTCGAAGTACCTGGACACCGGGCGCAGACAGTCGTTGACCGACACATCGCCCGCGTACGGGACTTCGAGCTGCTGGAGGACCGGATCGGCGGGGCGGGTCGCGAAGGTGTCGCCGGGGAGGAGCAGCACCGGGATGTGGTTGATCGTCGCGAGGGCGGCGCCGGTCACCAGGTTCGTGGCGCCGGGGCCGATGGAGGTGGTGACGGCGTGCGTGGCGAGCCGGTTGGACTGGCGCGCGAAGCCGACTGCCGCATGCACCATGGACTGTTCGTTACGGCCCTGGTGGTACGGCATCTCGTCCGCGTACTCGACGAGCGCCTGGCCGAGCCCGGCGACGTTGCCGTGGCCGAAGATCCCCCAGGTGGCGCCGATCAACCGCCGCCGCTCGCCGTCCCGTTCGGTGTACTGCGCGGCCAGGAACCGCACCAGCGCCTGGGCGACCGTCAGCCTGGTCGTCGCCTGCGATCCGGTCGTCGCCCTTGGCACCTTCGCCATCGGATCCGTCATTGGTACCCCTCGGTGTGCTCTGGGTGGAAGCAGATCCGCCACTCCCGCCCCTCCCCCGGTCCCGCCATCACGTTCAGGTAGTACATCGCGTGGCCGGGCTGGGCGATGGACGGGCCGTGCCATCCGTCGGGGACGAGGACGGCATCGCCGGTACGGACCTCGGCGAGGACGTCGGATCCGCCCTCGTGCGAAGGGAATACGCGCTGATAGCCGAATCCGTTCGGGCCGTCGATCTCGAAGTAGTAGATCTCCTCGAGCTCCGACTCCAGACCCGGCCGGTGTTCGTCGTGCTTGTGGGGCGGATACGAGGACCAGTTGCCGCCGGGGGTGATGACCTCGACGGCGATGAGCCTGTCGCACTCGAAGGCGTCGGCGGAGGCGAAATTGCGCACCTGGCGGGCGCAGTTGCCGCTGCCGCGGTCTTCGACGGGTACCTCCGGCGCGGGGCCGTAGCGGGCGGGGAGTAGGCGCTCGCACTTCGCTCCTGCCAGGGCGAAGCGGCCTCCCGCGCCGGAGGCGATCTGTGCCCGGGCGTCACGGGGCAGGTAGACGAAGTCGCTTACCCCGCTGAACACACTGTCCCTGCCCAGGATCTGGAAATGCTGGTCCTCGATGTCCACCGTGCAGCCGCCGCTGAGAGGCAGCACGATCCACTCGCTGTCGCCGGTGGTGAAGGTGTGCGTGCCACCGGGGCCGAGCTCGACGACGCGCAGGCTGCTGTGGGTCCAGCCGGCCCGCTTGGGGTCGATGTCGAGGACGTACTGTGCGCCCGCGGACGCACCCTTGGGGACGTACAGGCCATTGCTGGTCATCGGCTCCTCACAGCAGTCCGACGGCGGTGTCCACGGCCGCGGTCACATCGCCGTCCGCCGGGTAGAGCAGCGAACGGCCGACCACCAGGCCCTGGACCGTGGGGAGTTGAAGCGCGCCGCGCCACTTCTCGTACGCGCCCTCCTGGTCCTCGCCGACGTCGCCGCCGAGGAGCACGGCGGGCAGCGTGGACGTCTCCATGACGCGGGCCATGTCGTCGGGGTTCTCGGTGACGGGGACCTTCAGCCAGGTGTACGCCGAACTGCCGCCGAGGCCGCTCGCGATGGCGATGGACTTGGTGACCGCCTCGGCGCTGAGATCGTTCCGGAGGGTTCCGTCCTCGCGGCGACGGCAGAGGAACGGCTCGACGAACACCGGGAGTTGCCGCCGCGCCATCTCGTCGATGACACGGGCGGTGGACTCCAGGGTGCGCAGCGAGCCCGGGTCCTCGTAGTCGATACGCAGCAGCAGCTTGCCCGCGTCGAAGCCGAGCCGCTCGATGTCCTGCGGGCGGTGCCCGGTGAACCGGTCGTCCAACTCGAAGGAGGCGCCCGCGAGTCCGCCCCGGTTCATCGACCCGAGCACGACCTTGTGGTCGAGCGCGCCGAGCAGGAGCAGGTCGTCGAGTATGTCGGCGGTGGCGAGGACGCCGTCGACTCCCGGGCGGGAGAGGGCGATACAGAGCCGCTCCAGGAGACCGGCGCGGCTCGCCATCGCGAACTTGCGGTCACCGACGGCGAGTGCCCCGCGGGCCGGGTGGTCCGCGGCGACGATCATCAGCCGGCCGCTGTCGTTGACCAGGGGGCGGCGGATCCGGCGGGCGGCGGCCTCGGCGATGGCTTCGGGGTGGTGGGTGCGGGTGCGGACGAGTTCGGCGACGTCGACTCGCCTGTACGGCGCCGGGTCGCGGCCTTCGGGGGCGGCCGTGCTGCGGCCGTTGTGCAGCGCCGGGTCGCCGCCCTCGTGTCTCGCGCCGCCGACCTGGCCGGCCCTCACAGCACCGCTCCTGCCGTGAGGGCGTCCTCGACCTCAGCCGGGGTCGGCATCGCGGAGGAGCATTCCAGGCGGGACGCGACGATGGCGCCCGCGGCGTTGGCGTACCGCATGATCCGCTCCAGGTCCCAGCCGGCGAGCAGGCCGTGGCAGAGGGAGCCGCCGAAGGCGTCGCCGGCGCCGAGACCGTTCAGGACGGTCACCGGGAGGGGCGGGACCTCGGCGGAGGTGCCGTCGCGGTGGACGGCGAGGACGCCCTTGGGGCCCTGCTTGACGACGGCGAGTTCGACGCCGGCGTCCAGCAGGGCGCGGGCGGCGGCATGCGGTTCGCGCTCGCCGGTGGCGATCTCGACCTCGTCGATGTTGCCGACGGCGACGGTGGTGTGGCGCAGGGCCTCGGCGTAGAAGGGGCGGGCGGAGTCGGGGCCCGTCCCGGCTGTGTCTTTCCAGAACATGGGGCGCCAGTCGAGGTCGAAGACCGTCGTACCGGACTTGGCACGGTGGGCCAGCGCCGCGAGCGTCGCCGTGCGGCTGGGCTCCTCGCTCAGGCCGGTGCCCGTCATCCAGAAGATGCGGGCCTCGTGGACGGCGTCGAGGTCCAGCTCGTGGGCGTCGATCTCCAGGTCGGGGGCCTTGGGCTGCCGGTAGAAGTACAGCGGGAAGTCGTCCGGCGGGAAGACCTCGCAGAACGTGACCGGCGTGGGCAGGCCGGGGACCGGGGTGACCCAGCGGTCGTCGACGCCGAAGTCGCGCAGTGCCTCGTGGAGGTAGGCGCCGAAGGGGTCGTCGCCCGTGCGCGTGATCACCGCCGTACGCCGTCCGAGCCGCGCGGCGGCCACCGCGACGTTCGTCGCCGAGCCACCGAGGAACTTCCCGAACGTGGTCACCCGCGCCAGTGGGACCCCCGTCTGCAACGGGTAGAGGTCCACACCGATCCGCCCCATGGTGATCAGGTCGTACGCCATCGAGTTCCCTTCGCTTCGGCTGCACCCAAAGGTCTAGTCGGGTCCGGGGAGCCCTGTCAACGTTTTGTCCAGACATTCGGACGAGGTATTGACACGTCCTTGGCGCCACCCGAAGCTGACGCCCATGACGTCGTTGTCACCGGAGGGATCGCCTCCGTCCTCACTGTCCCGTATCCGGATCGGTTCGGCTCCCGACTCCTGGGGCGTCTGGTTCCCGGACGACCCTCAGCAGGTCCCCTGGCAGCGTTTCCTCGACGAGGTCTCCGGGTCCGGCTACGAGTGGATCGAGCTGGGCCCGTACGGCTATCTCCCCAGCGATCCGGCCGTCCTGAAGGCCGAGACCGCCAAGCGCGGGCTCACCGTCTCCGCGGGCACGGTCTTCACCGGGCTGCACCGTGGTCCCGAGGTGTGGGAGTCGACCTGGGCGCACGTCTCGGACATCGCGGCGCTCACCCAGGCGATGGGCGCCGAGCATCTGGTGGTCATCCCCGCGTTCTGGCGGGACGACAAGACGGGCGACGTGCTGGAGGACAGCACGCTGACGCCCACACAATGGCGCAATCTGACCGCTCAGACCGAGCGGCTGGCGCACGAGGTGCGTGAGAGGTACGGGCTGCGGATCGTCGTCCACCCGCATGCCGACACGCACATCGACAGCGAGGAGAACGTCACGCGTTTCCTCGACGCGACGGATTCCTCGCTGGTGTCGCTGTGCCTGGACACCGGGCACTACGCGTACTGCGGCGGCGACAGCGTCAAGCTCATCGAGACGTACGGGGAGCGCATCGGATACCTGCACCTCAAGCAGGTGGATCCGCTGATCCTGGCCGAGGTGCGGGCGGACGAGGTGCCGTTCGGTCCGGCGGTGGCGCGTGGCGTGATGTGCGAGCCGCCGTCCGGTGTACCGGCGCTTGAGCCCGTACTGGCCGCCGCACAGAAGCTGGACGTCGACCTCTTCGCGATCGTCGAGCAGGACATGTACCCGTGTCCGCCGGACAAGCCGCTGCCGATCGCGCAGCGGACGCGGGCGTTCCTGAGGTCCTGCGGGGCGTAGGGCCTGTCCGGCGGTGTCGCGGGGTGGGCCCGCCGAGCGCTCGGGGCTCGGCGGGGCCCACCCGGCCTCCCGGTGGCCACCAGGTGACCGTCCGCCAATTGCTCTGGTGGCCATCGTCAATTGCGTCGCTCGTGTCACAAATGACCTCTTCCCGTCACACATGTCGCGTGTACGCGGGTCTTGGGTCACACCCGGACCACAGGCACTTCCCGCTGCTCACTCTGTGTCGTTCACCGGGCACAGGCTTTGTTGATCACCAGCGCAGTGCCCGGCTCCCCCGACGGCCGCCCCCGGCCGCCGCCGCGGTACGCGCAGGGAGGTGCACTCATGACCGACCGCAAGCTTTGGTCGTACAAGGAGATCGCGGCGCACATCAAGGTGCAGCCGGACACCGTGAGGTCGTACCGCAAGCACGGTCTGCTCCCCCCGCCCGACCACGTGGAGAGCGGCAAGCCCTACTGGTACGCGGACACCGTCCGGGCCTGGGTCGCCGCCCGGCCCGGCAACCGCGGCCGTAGAGACATCTGACCCATAGAGACATCTGACCCATTCGTCCTCTGTGCCCCGCCCGTGTGCGGGGCACAGCCGTGTGGGGGGGCACAGCCGCGTGCAGGGCACGTGCCGTGTGCGGGCCTGTGCCTGTGCGGGCCGCGGCCATCGGGCGGCGGGCGGTTTTCGTCCCTCAGCTCCACGGCTCGATGACCGTGACGCCCGCCCCCGCCCCCGGCGCCGTGCCCATCGCCGTCAGCGCGGCCGGTGCCGCCTCCAGCGGGATGGTGGAGGTGACCAGGAGGTCGGGGCGGAGCACGCCGGCCCGCACCAGTTCCAGCATCTGCGGGTAGGCGTGCGCCGCCATCCCGTGGCTGCCGAGGAGTTCGAGTTCGAGGCCGATCACCCGGGACATGGGGATCTCGGGGGCCACGGGCAGCAGCCCGACCTGGATGTGACGGCCCCGGCGGCGCAGGCCGTTCACCGAGGCCGCGCAGGTGACCGGGGACCCGAGGGCGTCCAGCGACAAGTGGGCGCCGCCGCCGGTCAGTTCGCGTACCGCGTCCGCCGAGTCCGCCGCCCCTGACGCGTCGACGGTCTCGGCCGCCCCGAACTTCCGGGCCAGGTCCAGCGCCTGGGCCGACACGTCGACGGCGATGACGCGTGCCCCGGCCGCCGCCGCGATCATCACGGCGGACAGGCCGACGCCACCGCAGCCGTGTACGGCGACCCACTCCCCCGCGGCCACCCGGCCCTGCGCGACCACCGCCCGGTAGGCCGTGGCGAACCGGCAGCCCAGCGAGGCGGCCGTCGCGTACGACAGTTCCTCCGGCACCGCGACCAGGTTCACGTCGGCGTGCTCCAGGGCCACGTACTGCGCGAAGGAACCCCAGTGGGTGAAGCCCGGCTGGGTCTGGCGCTCGCACACCTGCTGGTCTCCCGCGGCACACGAGGGACAGCTTCCGCAGGCGCACACGAACGGCACGGTGACCCGGTCTCCGGGGCGCCAGCCGGTGACGCGGGCGCCCACGGTCTCGACGACCCCGGCGAGTTCGTGACCCGGCACGTGCGGCAGCGCGATGTCCGGGTCGTGGCCCATCCAGCCGTGCCAGTCGCTCCGGCACAGCCCCGTGGCCTCGACCCGCACCACGACCCCGTGCTCCGCGGGCACCGGATCCGCCACCTCACGCACCTCGGCCGGCTCCCCGTACCGCTCGAACACCACTGCCCGCATCGGCTTCGCCCTTCGTTCTGCGTGCTGCCCTCGTGCTTCGTGCTGCGCGTTTCGCTCAGTCGGCCTTGGTGAGCCGGGTGAGCTGGGCCTGGACCAGAGCGGCGGGGACGGTAAAGGCCTCCCCGGTGGCCTGGGAAGCAAGATTCGTGGCGGGGAAGTAGCCGATCGTGCCACCCTCCCGAACCACGACCACCTCCACTGGCCCACTCGCCCCGTCGACCGCGACGGTCAGGGTCGCAGCGATGACCTCGTCCGCACCGTCGGTACCGGAGGGCGCTCCCTTCTTCGCAGCCTTGACCGTCTCCACCGGATCGTCGCCCGCCACCGTGTAGTCGTACCCGGCCGCGCACTCCCGCACCGCCTGGCCGATCCCGGCCATCACCGTCTTCGCCGCCGACTCCTGCTCGTACGAGGCCAGCGAAACGAAGGCAGTCGTCGCATCCAGCGCCGCGGCCGCCAGCTGCTCGTCCGACGGGTCCGCCCCAAGGTCCGCCTCGGACGTCTCCTGCGGCCCCAGCCACATCCGCCGCACCACCGACACCGGCGCTCCCAGCACCGACCCGGCCTGCACCGTGGCCAGCGGCGTGCACACCGCGTTCTTCGCGACCACCGTCCCGGCGTTGGGGAAGTCCAGGTCCGACACCTGCGCCGTCACCGTCCCACCGGCGACCGCCTGCCCGTCCGCCAACGCGACCGCTTCCAGCCCTTCCGCCGACAGAGCCGCCGCGCCCGCGCCTCCGCCGGCAACGGCCGACGCAGACGCCTCCGCCTCCGCGGAGGCAACCGAGCCCGCGTCGCCACTGACGGGGCCGCTCTCGGACCCCGAACACCCCGCCAGCGACACCACCGCCAGCACCCCGACCAGCGCAACCCCACCACGCCACACAGCACGTCTTCGCATGATCCCGCTCCTCACTCCCGCCACATCCTGCCCGACGCCTACGACCGCACCCCCGCACACGGCTGCCTGGTGCGCCGGCCCCGTGCGGGGGGTGTGGTGAGCGGGTCAGGCGAGCTTGTCGGCCTGGGCGGTCACGAGGTCTGCGGGGAAGGTGAAGTCCTCGCCGGAGGTCATGGCGGCCACGTTGGCCACCGTGAAGTGGGCGAGGGTGGCGCCGTCGCGGAAGACGACCACCTTCCAGGGGGCATCGATGCCGTCGATCGGAGTGACGGCGGTGAACGCGACCGCCTCTTCACCCGCCGTCGGCGCGGTGCCCTTGGTGACCTTGCTCGCGTCCATCTGCTCGCCGCCGGCAGTCCACTGGAAGCCGCCCGCGCACGCGGTGACCGCGTCGGCGACGGACTTCAACGCGGCGGTGGCCTCATCGGCGCTCGCGTAGGAGGCGAGGGTCACCGTGCCGGTGTTGATGTCCAGTGGCGCCTCTTCGGAGGGGGCACCGGTCACCCGCCGGTGAGCGGTCGCCGCGGGCTGCCCCACCGCGGTCCCGGCCACCGCACGCCCCAACGGCACGCATTCCTCCCCGTTCACCTTCACCGCATCCGCGGCAGTGATCTCGGCCTTGTCGGGGGTGGCCACCTCGTACCCGGTCAGATCCGCCTTCACCAGCGCCGCCGTCTCCAACTCGGCGGCGGTCAGCGGCTTGACGGCGGAGGCGGCAACGGAGGTCTCCGCAGCGGACTCCGACGGGGAGACATCGGTGGCGGCAGAGTCACCGCTGTCGGAACCGGCGCAGCCGGTGAGCGCCGCGAGGGACATCAGGGCGCCAGCGGCCAGGGCACCCGTACGGGCACGGGCGGCGGAGCGGGGGTGGCGTATGCCGGAGCTGTTCACGATGTGCTTTGTTCGCTTTCTCTGTCGCACTGCCCATGACTGACACACCGCCAGCCAAACCTGTTCACACGCCACGCCGCCCTTACGACAGCCTGGCCGACTGCGCCTCGCCGTCTAACAGCGGACCGGTAACGCCCCGGACCGCCAGCGCGAAATCGTCGAAGCCGTCCTCCACTCGACGAGTCCACGGCCGAGCAAGGCTTCCTGACTCTGCGTGATGTCCGAAGATAAAGAAAAAGCAAAAATAGTGAATGACCGAACCATTCACCGATCGAAAATAATTTCCCGCCGAAATGGGATCGTGACGAAAGGATTCACCGTTGCCGAGGTGCTAAAATGTCGAGATTATGGCCGATCGAAAGTTTCAACATTAACTCGATAGGCAGCATCATGCGAAATTTCTCGCGCAATCTGAATGATGAAATCTGGAAGCGCTTCGGCTGACGCTTTTCCAAAAGCATCAACAGAGTTCGGGTCGGCCTTCCAGTCAATCATGTTGACCCGCACGCGGTATCTTCCTGCCGCCACCGGGATTTCAACCGACTCGGTTGATCCAATTTCTCCAACATCTTCAAGGCCACCAATCAGGACAGCCCCATTCGACCGCAAAAGGTATTCCTCGGAGGAAACAACAAGATATGGAGTTTCACGCTCGCTGAGCGCGTCAGCCGCCTCGTCGAGCCGAACAACGGACTGAAAAACTCCATCGCCTCCGATGTTGATCGGGACGAACACACCATTAGCGATGTGGGGAACCAACGCAGAGTCCTCTGCGACTTGATCCTCCCAAGTATCGAAGTCTCTGATGTGTGCAAACGCTTCCGGCTGCCACAGAGCGCACATGCCAGCGTTCGTACGGATCAAACAGGACACCTCTTGACCTTGCGCGCCCATGTAGAGTCCTCTTCCGTGGAATTCCTTGATGGTTTAAGTGGCTAACATTTTCGAGGCCCGATTGTCACCTTGCAGACAAGGTCACCTGAACTGAGTCCTTGCTGTTTAATTTTTGCCGCGATCTGCGGGCCGAGACTTCGATTCACCGACGCATCGAGAGGTGACATGTTCGCGATGTCGTCTGCTCCGCCCAACTGCAAATCGAAAATATGGTCGATATCTGATCCGGGAACCTTCGGCCTCCCTGCCTTAGCCCAGACCTCCGAGGCACTGGCCCCTCGGACAGATGGCGTGACCACCAGCTGGCCCACCCGCTGCAGCCGTCGTCCGCTGACGTTGCCGTCAAGCCCCATCCCGGACCACTGCTGCCCTCACCGGATTCTCCGGTGAGGGCAGCAGTGTAATTTCTCAGACAACCCTACGGGGAATCATCCCAGCAAGGCATCTCAAACCTCGACCCGCACACCTGCGCGCGAGAAGTCAAGAGATTTAATGCCTATTTCTTCGATCCCTCTTGGATTGGATTCCCACGGCCGGAACCCAACAATCGGACGCGGAGACCCACCTCCCCAAGAATCCCAAGAATCGAAGTAGATCGAAGCTCTGACTATTGGCCCATAAGGACCGACAGCCACGGGCTCTCCAATCGATTGCTGGATGGCATCCATTACTTGTCCCACCTGGCCAGCATCGACCCTCTCCTGAGTGCTCCAACAGCCGAGCCAGGACACCGGCGGCAGTGATTCAGGGGACCGCAGGCATACCCAGGTCCTCTCGGGAAGCTCACCATCCCCACGCAGCACGTAGGCCGTGAAGTGCACGGAGGACTCCAGTCGGACAGCCCATACCTCCACTAGTTCCCTCCAATCATCATTTCAATGAGTGTATCCGGGTGCATCCGCCCATCCAGAACGCGGTTCCTTATCTCCTCGGTTCTGTTATTCCCGTCAGCGATATGCAGCCGGGATCCGGGGAGATTTATATCATCCCCAGGAGCGAAATCCCTGAACCCGGTAATTGGTTCATGCCCATTCGGCCCGCCGAATCGGATCAGGTCATCATTACTCAGCGATGTCACACCGCCATGCCCTGCATCGGCGCTGCCATACATCTGCTCGCGAGTCGCAGGGTTCCCCTGAATGCGGTCCAACATCTCACTCGCCTTTGCATAAAAACGCGTCGGCTTCTCATGGACCGGAAGGTCAGCGAGCTTTCCGTTGCAATTGTGGACAAGGACCGGCGCAGCCCCCGCCAGCACATAGTACGTATGGACGTTGCTGACGGTCAGGTCGTGCGTGACCTGGGTCTTCGTGTAGCGGGTGATCGCGGTGATCTGGACGTGGGTGCCGGCGCTCGTCTGGAGCCACTGGCCGGATTTCAGGTGGCCGCCGTCCACCCAGGTGCCGTCGGTGGGATCGGCGGCGGGGTCGGTGACCCAGAAGGGGTGGGTGTCGGTGGTCGTCAGTTTTGAAGTGGTGCCGTCGGTTGTTTTGACGGTCAGGACGGTGAAGTCCTTGTCGTCGTAGGTGGTGATGGTGGCAACGGCGGTCTCGGTGGCCGAGGTCGTCGAGGTCTCGGGGTCGTTGGCGGCCAGCTGGTCGCCGTTCTCGACGTCCTCGATCGGCTTCGTCGTGCCGTCGGCCATCAACACCTTGGTGCCGGGCAGGAAGCTGTGAGGGACTTCGCAGGACCCCGCCGATCCGCTGTCGTCGGCGTCCGTGCTGTCTCCGCCGTCGGCGTGGTTGTCCTTGGCCTTCTTCGCGTCGTTGGACTTGGCGCCGGCGGATGCCTTGGTCTGTTCGGCCTTGCCCGCCGTGCCCTTGGAGCCGGTGCCGGTTTTCCTCTTCGCCGCGGCCTTCGCCGCCAGGGCTTTCTCCTTGGCCTTCTTCAGGGCTTCGGCGGCTTTTTGTTTCGCGATTGCCTTGGCCCGCTGGACGGCGGCCTTCGCGGCCTTCAGGCTGGCGATGGTCTTGCGGGCGACGTCCTTGGCCTTGTTCAGGGCCTTGATGCCGCTGATGATGCGGTCGACGACCTTGGCGACCTTGTAGGCGAGCTTGAAGACCTTCGCCCAGGGGATGGCGTCCAGCAGGAGGGAACCACAGGCCCACAGGTCGCCCTGGGTGAAGCAGCTGACGACGTCGTTCCAGCCGATGAACTCCTTGAACAGGGCCCATCCGTAGGTCCGCACGATGTCCGTCACGGACCCGGCCAGGATCTTCTCCTGGGCGGCGATCTGGGCGTCCAGAGAAGCCTCGGCGGCGTCGTAGTCGGACGCGGTGGAGGTCAGGCCGGTGGGGTCGGCGTGGGTGACCGGGTTGTTGTTGGAGTAGGTGTAGCCGTTGGCCTGGAGGGGGTCGGTGAGGTCGAGTACGGGGTCGGCGGAGAGGAAGCGACCGGTGGCCGGGTCGTACTCGCGGGCTCCCAGGTGGGTCAGGCCCGTGGTGTTGTCGTCGGTGCCGCCGACGTAGCCGGTGTGGCTCTGCCAGGCGGCGTTCTCGACCCGCTCGTTGCCGTACGGATCGAGGCGGGAGAAGCGGGTCTGGTTGCCGGTGGTGAGCCGGATCTCGGCCATCGGCGTGCCGTGGTGGTCGGTGACCAGGGCGTACAGGTTCGTCTCCCCCGCACCGCGGCGGACCACCGTGGGCGCGCCCGGCTGGACGTAGGACCGCTCGACGTAGTTCACCGCGCCCGTGGCACGCAGCGACAGGGTGGTGTCGTCCAGGTACAGGGTGCGGTCGCCCGTGGTGGTGGAGATGATCCGGTTGCCGAACGCGTCGTACAGGTAGGACGTCTCGTCCGCCGGGTTCCATGCCTGGGCGGTGCTGTTGTCGCAGGTGCCCAGCACCAGATCGACGCCGGTGGTGGTGGAGTTGGCCGGGGAGACGAGGCACATCGAGGTGGCCGCGTACTTCAGGGCCCCGGTGGCGGTGACCGTCCACTGCTGGGCGGCGGTGTCGTCGCAGGCCGCGACGACGACCGCGGTACCGGCCGTGACGGCCTTCCCCGCGGGTTGCACGCACGCCCCCAACACCTGCAGGGCACCCTTGGTGGTGGTGTCGGTGGTGTTCGCGTCCTCGATACGGAACTGCTGGGGCTTGGTGCTGTTGCACGGCCACATCTGGATCGCGGTCCCGGCGGTGGTGGACCCCAGGGAGAGGTCCATGCACATGCCCGAGTTCAGCCCCGAGGTGTACGCGCCCTTGCCGGCGGCTCCGAAGCCCGAGACCGTCTGGGCCTTGCCGTCCCAGGTCCAGGAGATCTCCTGCTCGTCCCCGCCGATCGTCCGGGAGGTGGTCTGCCCCAGGTCGTCGGACTCCAGCGCGGAGGCCGCCGTGATCGCCGACCCCGCCGCGTTGGTGTAACGGGACTCCATCGAGGTGAGGGTGTGCGGCTGGGCCACCCCCGAGCCCGAGGTGGCGTCCTCGGTGCCGTAGACGTAGGAGGTGGTGGAGTCGGCCGAGGTGTTCACCGTCCCGTTCAGCAGGAACGACACCTCGGTGTTGTGCGTGTTCAGGGTCTCGCGGTTGCCCAGCTCGTCGTAGGTGTAGGACTGCCAGTACCCGGCGTTGGCGGCGGTCACGTTCACCGTGCCGTCGGCGGCGACCGGCACCGTGCACCCGGTTTGCTGGGTGGTCCAGGCCTCGGTGAGCTGGCCGATCCCGTCGTAGGTGAAGCACTGGCGGTCCACGACGGCCGCGTAGGTGTCGGCGGTGGAGGTGATGTTGCCTGACACGTCGTAGACGTAGTTACGGGCGTTGACCCGGTGTCCGGTCAGGCCCGAGGTCGCGTCCGAGGTCGACTCCCTGTCCACCAGGGTCTGTTCGGCCTGTCCGGTCGCCTCGTCGAACAGGTTGGTCGTCCACACTCGCGCGCCCTGCTCACCGGTGGTGGTGCGCAGTACCTCCCCGTACACGCTGTAGGAGGTCTCGGAGGTGTACCAGTCGGTGCCCGAGGTGGAGATCGGCAGCCCGTCTGCGTTGTAGCGGACGATCACCTTCTCCTCGGGCAGGCCGCCCATGGCGGGGGTGGTGTACGAGGCCAGTTGCCCGGAGTCGGTGTACGCGTAGTTGGTGGTGTAGGTGGTGCTGAAGCCCTCCGCCGTCGAGGGCAGCCCCGCCGCCACTGCGGGCAGGGTCAGGGTCTTGGCCGTCGGGTTGCCGTCCACGGTGTAGCCGCCGACCGAGGTGGTGTACGCCTTCCCGTCGGTGTAGCGGGTGGCCTTGGCCAGTTGGCCGACCCCGTTGGCGACCGTCGTGGCGTCGTAGGTGTACGACAGCAGGTCGGTGCCGGTGCTGTTGTCCTCGACCAGGAGGGGGCGGTCCAGGGCGTCGTAGCTGGTCTTGGTGGTGAACCCGGTCTGGTTCTTCGAGGTCGCGACCCGGCCCAGGGTGTCGTAGGTGAGTGTGGTGGTGCCGGTGTCGGGGTCGGTGGAGGTGAGCGGCTGGCCGATCGCGTTGTAGGTGGTCTTCCAGACGTTTCCGGCGCTGTCGGTGACGGTGGTCTGGTCGCCGCGCGCGTCGTAGCTGTAGCGGGTGGAGTTGAAGTCAGCGGCGGTGAAGGAGTTGGACTGGGCGGCGGACTTGGAGGAGAAGGTGTCCATCCGGGTGGTGCGACCCAGGGCGTCCACCCAGGTGCGGGAGGACGCCGAACCGGTCGGCTGGACGACGGTGGTGTGGTCCAGGCCGTAGAGGTAGGTGGTGGTGCGGTTCTCGGTCTTCGTGCCGTCGGTGTCGGTGGTGCCGTCCTGGACGTAGGAGTTGTAGACGGGGGTGATGGTGGTGGTGCGTCCCAAGCCGTCGTAGGTGTACTGGGTGGCGTTGGGGATGGTCGAGGTGGAGGCGGGGGCGAAGACCGAGGTGTCGGGGGCGCCGTCGGTGTAGTAGGCGTTGTTGGTGGAGCCGATCTGGCCGTTGTCGTTGTAGACGGTGTCGGTGATCAGGCGGCCCTTGCCGCCCACCGCGCCGGTCTGCTCCTGCCGTACCCGGCCGAGGCCGTCGTAGATGACGGTGGTGTCGGTGTAGGTGCCGTCGTCCTTCAGGCCTGAAGTGACCACCGAGACCGGCTTGTTGGGGTCGGTGTTGTAGACGAAGGTCGCGTTCGGCTTGCCGGTGGACTGCTCGTCCCAGGTCCTGGGGGTCTCGCCGTCGTCGCCGATGGGCAGGTCCTCCTCGCACACCCGCCCGTAGGTGGCGTTCGGGGTGGTCCCGGCCTCCCAGCCGGCGCACACCCGGCCCAGCGGGTCGTAGGCGACGTAGGAGATGTTGCCGTTGGCGTCCTTCTCGGTCAGCCCCACTCCGCGGCCCGGATCCAGGGTCGAGGTCGAGGACTGGGTCAGGGCGTTGGTCGAGGTGACCGAGTACACCTGCCCCTCGGCCGGGGTGAAGGTGATGGTGTCCTTGTTGTCCTGGTAGTCCTTGGAGGAGGTCACCCGCCCGTAGCCGTCGTAGACCGTGGTGGAGGCCGGGATGGTGTTCCAGGTGGTGCCGGCCGCGACGGGGTCCCACACCTTGGTGACCTGGCCCTTGGTCAGCGTCTGGGTGGTCGAGGCCGCGGCCGCCCCGTCATACGCCATTTTCGAGGCCGACAGCAGGGTGGACGCGGTCGACGAGGACAGGCTGGTCGCGCAGGTCGTCCCGCTCACCGAGATCGTCGAGGAGACCAGGCCGATCAGGTTCAGCGTGGTGTCGTTGACGTAGGACGTGTAGGTGCAGGACTCGTCGCCGGACACCCCGAGGTCGCCGTTGGAGACGACCTTGGTGGGCAGGCCGTAGGAGTCGTAGTCGGTCTGGGTGGAGACCGTGCGCAAGGGGGAGGAGTCGTCGCCCTTGCCCGAGGACCTGGTGATGGTCTTGGTGGTGTCGAGGGTGACCCGCCAGGCGTTGAGGTCTGGGTCGTCGGTGATCACACGGCCGGTGTCGGTGTCGGCGACTCCTCGGACGCGGGTGGCAAGGATCGTCGGGTCGCCTGGGATATTGACCGTCCGCGACACCCAGTCCGCGCCGGACGATCCGTCCGCGTACACGATCGCCTCTGCGACCATGCCCGCGTACGCCTCCTTGTCCGTCTTGATCGACACCGCGGAGGCGTCCGTCAGGGAGTACGAACGGGTCTTCCACGCCGCGCTGTCCCCGCTGCCCGAGACATACAGGTCCTCACTCATACCGCGGAAGTAGCGAGTGGCGGTCTTCGTGGCCTTCGAACCAGTGATGTCCGAGCCGACAGTCACGGTGACCAGGGGATAGCCACGCCACTGGTCCCAGGTGCGGGTCTTCTTCCGCGTACCCTCGGCCCGGTTGTAGGCCCACAGCGCCCCGTCGATCACGTCGCTGTAGGTGCTGTAGTCGTACGTGGTGGTCTTGTTCTCGACGCCGGTCATGTTCGGCATCTCGATGACCTGCTTGACCACGTACTTGTGGAACCAGGAGATCTTCGTATCGGCCAAGTCAGGGTCGGCGTGCCAATACACCGGGAAGCACCGCAGTTGGTTCTCGTCGACGTCCGGGAAGCCGGTGCCCGAGGCACACGCCCCGGTCGGGGTGGAGTAGGTGACCTGGGTCTCACCCCCGTACTCCGAGACCACCGTGTCGATGCGCAGCCGGTCGAAGGTCGGGCCCTCGTCGGTGGGGCCGGTGGGTATCCGGTTGGCCAGGAGCTTGCTGTGGAAGGACACCGGGTTCAGGGTCTCGGTGGACCCGTCGACCCCGTAACCCGTTCTGGTGATCGACTCCAGCCACAGGGCGGTGTAGTGACCGGTCTTGTCCCAGGGGAAGGACTGGTTCAGTGCCCACTTGTCCACCTTGGCCAGGGGGGTACTGGTCTGCCCCGACAGTGCGCAGGCGCGCTGGTCGCCGGTCCCGGTCTTCGGGTCGTACGGGGTCAGAGAGGCACCCTGGACTCGCTGGGTGCAGGAGGTCACGTCGGTAATCAGTTTGCGGGACCAGAAGGTCGGCGACGGGGTCATGCACTCCCCCGACGCGCCGCAATACAGATCCGCGGGGGTGTCGTACCAGATGTAGTTCTCCGACCAGTTGCCGGAGGTGAAGTGGTCCGAGGCGCACTTGGTCTCGGACTCCATGCACCGCTCGTCCGCGGTGAAGGTCATCCGGGCCAGCGGCTCGGCGGAGTAGATCGTGTCGGCGCGCTGCCCGTAGTCGATGCGCTTGAGGTAGCCGCCGCGCTCGTAGGCGACGGGGTTGTCGAAGTCGAAGGCCTGGGCGTAGTGGTTGGTCTCCGACGCCCACCACAGGGACATGGCGTTGCCGTTGACGTCGACGACGTAGTCGAGGTTCCACTTCCAGGCCTGGTCCTGGAAGGAGTCCTTGAAGGTGGCGTCGTAGCCGGGCTCACCCTCGTGGTTGGAGGCGACCGGCACGGTGAACACCGAGTCGGTGGTGTCCTTCCCGGACGCCCAGCCGGGGAGGTGGTTCAGCCCGTAGTAGTACTGGGTACCCGCGGTGTCGGTGATGCGCCAGTACTCGCCGTCGTCGTCCCCGTTGGCTTTCGAGGTGTCCTTCAGCAGTTCGATCTTGGTGTTGTCGCCGTTCGCGGTCCGCCACCCGCCGGACGCATAGACCAGTTCGGTGGTCGTCCCGTTCAGGGTGAGCGTCGCGTTCTGGGTGCCATAGCAGAGGTCAGCGGCCGACTTGCCCTTGTTGTTCGCTCCCGCGGTCGCGTCCAGCATGCACGAGGTGTACGTCCGGGTGACGCTGCCCGGATCCCAGGACCAGCCCTCGCCGATCCCGGACGCCTGGTTGTTCGTCGAGGAGGTCTTGCCGTCCACCGACTGCGAGTTGTACGAGAAGGCCACGTTCGGCGTCGGCCCGTTCGGCACCGCCGGACCGGCCAACGGATAGGAGTAGGTGAACGCCCCAGAGGAGGACCCCGCCGACCACGAACCGGACGCGGGCAACGGGGTCGCGGCGAAGTCACCGCCCGCGCCGGATCCCGAGGAGGTACCCACCAGCGCACCCGAACCCGACGAGCCGCTCGCGATGGTGCGGATGCCGGAGTCGGTGTCATCGGTCGCTGGAGTGTAGAGGGCGTCGGACACCGACCCTGCACCGGTCGCGGCAGCCGTCGTCCCCGTAGCCGTGGTGGCGGTCGGATCGACCACCAGAGCCGACACGTCCACCGTGACGTGTACCGTCGGCGCGAGGTCGGTGCTCGCCTTCTCGGTGGTGGTGCTCGCCCCGGTGTCCTCGTCGACGGTCGTGTCGGTGATGGTGGTGGCGACCTGGTCGTACACCACCTCGGTGGGCACCGCGGTCGGCTCCGAACAGCCCGCCACATCGGGGGTGGTGAGGAAGCAGGACGGGTACATCCAGAAGTCCAGGCGGTCCATCCACTCCGCGCCGTAGTTCTGCGAGAAGTCCGCCGCGTCCAGCGCGATGACCGCCTCGCCCGTCGCCGTGGCGGGCGGCGCGACCTCCAGGACCACGCCCTCGACACCGGCCGCGTCCGCCTCCGCGTCCGAGGCCATCGCCACCGACCAGTTGCCCTCCAGGGCGGTCGCCTCCGCCGAGGTCGCGTCCTTCGGCGCGCCGATCTGAACCGGGACCGTGCCGTCCGTGGCGGTGACCTGCACCAGCTCCCCGGCCTCCAGGCCGGTCAGACTGGCCGCGGCCGAACCCCCCTCGATGGGATCGGTGTACAGCGCCTGGAAGTCGTCGACCGCGGTCGAGGTCACCGTCTCCAAGGACTCGAGCGAAGTCGTCGCGGCGCTGTCCTCGGCCAGCGCATCGGCCTCAGGCAGGTCCACCAGGTCCACCCCGGTACGGGCGTCGTCCCCGCCCGGCAGGGCATAGGCCATCGGTGAGGTCCCCAGCATCAGCGCCAGGAACGGACCGGCCACAACCGTCAGTCGGACTCGCGCCCTTCGCGCCCGCGTCATCCTCAACGCCCCGCGACCCCGCCAGGAAGCACCCCGCACCGCCGACCCCGCCCTCTCGACCCACGCAATCCCGAAATCCCCCTCGACAACACGGAGATCGGGGCAGGCGGCATCACAACACGACTTGTATGAGCGCGATTTCTACACGCTGTGAGGATCCTTGGTCAATATCAGGAAGTTTTTGTATCGAATCGATCACGGCGCAATTGACACCCAAAGCGGAAAAGAGCCCAACCATAAACAGAGAGGGGAGATTTAGTTACTACATACAACAACCCAAGGAAAACTATTTATTTGGTATATACAAAGCAAAAAACGGGTAACTCGACCTGCCTATCAACCCAGTTCGCCCCGGTGCGTCCGCCCGCTTCGCGACACGGGGGGCATCAAACACTTCCTCCGCACACTCCCCCTGCCCAATTGCACGCTCACAGACTTCCCACAGCATTCGACGCCTCTTCGAAATCCGTCCTCAGGAAGGGTGATACTTCCCCCTCGATCCTCTTGCCCGTGGTGTGTCCGAAAACGGCCGGAGGGGAATTCGGGCGGAGCCAGAGAGACATGTGTGAGGGGACGGGAAACACTGTGGACGAGCAGCCGATCAGGAGACCGGGCCGCCGGCGAACCAAACAACTCGCGGCGCTCGTCGCCGCGGTCACGGCGACCGCTCTGGGCCTGAGCCTGCTGGGATCGGACCTCGGCTTCGGCACTCGCGAGGCAGGACCGGAACAACCCGCCGCCAAGGTGAAGCCGGTGGACGAGGACACCGCCCAGGACAGGGCCCGTGCCACCGGCAAGAAGGTCGAGGTGACCGCGCTGCGCGACGAGTCGTCCACCACCTACGCCAACCCCGACGGAACCTTCACCCTCACCACCTACGCCCAGCCGGTACGCGCCAAGAACGCCGACGGGCAGTGGCAGGACATCGACACCAGACTGGTCGCCACCGAACAGGGATGGGCCACCACCGCCTCTCCCGCCCCTGTCACCTTCTCCTCCGGCGGCCCTGGCAGCAGCGGCGGCGACGGCGGCGGGGGTGCCGTCAAGTCGGGCCTGCGCCAGGCGAGTTACACCGGTCCGCTGCAAGCCGCGTACACCGCCGCCGACGACGAGCCGGACACCGGGGCCACCGAGGAGGACACGGCGACCCCCACCATCCCGACCACCTGGTCGGACCTGGTCACCCTCACCACCGGCGGACACGAGCTGACCGTGTCCTGGCCCGGCGCCCTGCCCGAACCCGTCATCACCGACGCCCAGGCCCTCTACCAGGACGTCCTTCCCGACGTGGACCTCCTGCTGACCGCCCGCGACACCGGCTTCTCCCACGTACTGATCGTCCACACCCCCGAAGCAGCGGCCGACGAGACCCTGACCGAGCTCACCTACCGGCTCACCTCCCCCGACCTCACCTTCCAGATCGACCCGGCCACCGACACCGTCACCGCCCACACCTCCGACGGCACCGAGGTCGCCGCCTCCCCCACCCCCCTGATGTGGGACTCCGCCGGCACCCCCGACACCACGATCGGCGACGACCCCGAACCCACCGACGAGGACACCGGGAGCCCGGAGGCCGACCCCAGCGCGTCGGCCTCGGAAGATGCGGACGAGGAGACCATCACCGAGGGCGAGAACGACGAGGCCGTCACCCCGGAGGAAACCACCGCGGACAACGGATCATCGTCCGCCACCGCTTCCCCCGGCACCGGTACGGGCGACGACACCGACACCGACACCGGCACAGGCACAGGGGACGACACCGGCACCGAGACCGCCAGTGCCGAGCCCGCGAGCTTCACCCACGCGGTCCCGGCCGGCCTGTCCACAGCTGACACGCTGGCCCTGCAGGGGCTGGCCGGTCCCGTCCCCGGCACCCACGCCGCCACCGCCGAGGCTCTCCTGACCGACGGCGCCTACCTCACCGTCCGGCCGGACACCCAGCTCCTCGCCTCACCCGGCACCGCCTACCCCGTCTTCATCGACCCCTCGGTCTCCGGCGTCACCGACGCCTGGACCACCGCCTACAAGAAGTACCCCTCCTCCAGCTTCTTCGACGGCGCGAACTACAACACCGGCACCACCGAGGCCCGTGTCGGCTACGAGTCCGACACCTGGGGCACCGCCCGCTCATTCTTCAGGCTCAAACTCAAGAAGTCGATCAAGGGCGCCACCGTCAAGTCCGCCACCGTCAAGGTCCGGGAGACCCATTCCTGGTCGTGCTCGACCCGCCAGGTCGAGTTGTGGCACACCGGGTCCATCTCCTCGTCCACCACCTGGAACAACCAGCCGTCCTGGAAGACCCTCATCACCGAGCAGTCCTTCGCACACGGCTACTCCTCCAGCAGCTGCCCCGACGCCTACGTCAACTTCAACATCAAGACGCTCGCCCAGTCCGCCGCCGACGGCGCCTGGACCTCCTTCACCATCGGGCTGCGCGCCAACTCCGCCTCCGGCTCCACCGCCGAGACCGACGCCTACACCTGGAAGAAGTTCAAGGCCGAGAACACCGACGCCCCCGCCCTGTCCATCACCTACCTCCGCGCCCCGAACACCCCCACCAACCTCGCCATCACCGCCGGCACCTGCGACACCTCCACCAGCCCGTACATCAACATCGGCAAGCAGTCCACCATCACCCTGTCCGCCAAGGCCACGGACCCCGACGGCGACCTCGCCTCCCTCTACTTCGAGTACTGGCGGACCGGTTACAGCACGACCACCAAGGTCACCGCCACCAAGCCGGTCAGCACCACCACCGGTGCGGCGTCCTGGGCGATCGCCGGCACCAAGTTCACCAACACCTACGACTACTCCTGGCGGGTACGGGCCGAGGACGACGACGGAACCGACTCCGGATGGGCCCCCACCACCGGCGACGACGTCTGCCGCTTCACCTACAACACCTCCATCCCCACCACCCCCTCGGCCGTCTCCACCGTCTTCCCCGAGGACATCAAGCCCGACGGCAGCAGCGCAGGCGGCACCATCTGGTCATCGGCCACCTTCGGCACCCCCGGCGCCTTCACCTTCTCCACCACCGATGTCGACGTGGTGAAGTTCGCGTACTCCTTCAACAGCACCACCTACGCCAACTGGGTCTGCGCCTCCACCTCCGGTACCACCGGTGGCCCCACCGCCTCCTGCTCCACCGTCATCACCTCCAAGACCATCACCGGCAGCCCCACCCTGGCCGGAGCCAACGTCCTCTACATCAAGGCGTACGACGCCGCAGGCAACGTCTCCAACGCCAAGAAGTTCGTCTTCTACGTCACCCCCAGAGCCGTGGCCGACGGCGCCGCCGACTACACCGGCGACCAGATCCCCGACTTCGCCACCATCCGCACCACCGGGAAGCTCTTCATCGAGAGCATCACCAGCACCGGAACCCACGTCGCCTCCACCGCCACCACCCACGACGACGGCACCCTCCTCACCGACTCCACCTCCATCGGCCACTGGTGGAACGGCGCCAGCGACTACGCCTTGATCACCCACAACGGCGACTACGCCCCCGGCGACGGCATCACCGACTTCATCGTCCGTACCCCGGACGGCGGTCTCTACGTCTACCCCGGCGACGGATACGGCGGCACCGACGTCTCCCAGCGCCAGGAGATCCAGCTCCCCTCGAACGCCCCCGACCCCGCCACCCTCACCGACATCAAGTCCATGGGCGATGCGAACGGCGACGAACAACCCGAGCTCCTCGCCGTCTCGGGCGACGCCCTGTGGATCTTCACCGGTTACAGCGGCGGCAGCTTCGCCACCGCCACCGAGCTCTCCGCCGCCTCCTGGTCGGGACGCGACTTCGTCACGCTCGCCGACTTCAACTCCGACGGCACCATCGACATGCTCTACCGCACCGCCGCCGGCAACCTCATCCTGCGCCACTCCGCCGCCTCGGCCACCGGCACCGACTGGACCACCCTGGCCAGCTCCGCCGCCAGCCTCGACGGCGACAAGGCCTACGCCACCGGCGGCTTCCTCACCACCGACTACCCCTACCTCTACGGCAGCCCCGGCATGACCAGCACCGACCTCCCCGACATCTGGGCCCTCACCCCCGCCGGCCTCCTCTACCGCCTCGACGGCACCGCCACCGGCATCAGCGCCACCACCTCCACCGGAAAAACCCTCACCGTCGGAGCCATCGGCTAGCCGCGCGCCCTCACCTCGTCCCGGTCCCGGTCCCGCTCCTCTTCGCACCATGAGGAGCGGGACCGGCTGCCGATTCCGTGGGACAGCAGCGGGGCGAGCACCGCGATGGACATGATCAGGATGAGCGTCCCGGACTGCGGCACAGAGGGTGCCGACCATAGGATTCGGACAAATCGTCCCGCTCGGGCAGCGTCTGCCTGAGCGGGCAGCCTCCGTCCGAACGGGCAGGCGCGGTCTCCGTCCAAGCGGACGGAGTGCGCGCCTGCCCAAGCCCGCGGGCAGTGCCGTGAGCC
>NZ_JBHXWK010000005.1:331391-634814 GCF_042671685.1 Streptomyces sp. NPDC127595
TTGTGGTGGGGGGCCCCGCCCGGGCCCGAGGGGGCGGGGGCGGTCGCCGACCACGGGGCGGCACCCCGCGCCTGCCCAAGCCCGAGGGATGAGCCGTGACCCAGAATCAGCCGCCCGGTGCACATCAGGCCCGCATTCCCGGGCCCCAGCAGCCCCCGCCCCCGTCGTCGTATCTCCCGATCCGTGCCGGACTCTGGAAGCGCTGTCTGTGGGGCGGGCTCGCGCTCTGGGTGCTGACCGCGATCGTCACGTACGCGACCAGGAACACCACCCTGCTGCCGACTCTGATCCTGCTCGGCAGCTTTCTGGTTCCTGTCACCTTCGTGCTCTGGGCGTACGAGCGGCACGGCCGTGATCTGGGGGTGAATCTGATCCTCGGGTGTTTCCTGACCGGCGGCACCCTCGGCGTGCTGGGCGCGTCGGTCATGGAGTACTACCTGCTGCACCCCTCCTTGTGGATGTACGTCGGCGTCGGGCTGATCGAGGAGGCGGTGAAGCTCGCGGCGCTGATGTTCATGCTGCGCCGGCACCCCCGGATCCACGGGCTGCGGTCCGGGCTCGTGCTCGGCGCGACCGTCGGGTTCGGTTTCGCGGCCCTGGAGAGCGCGGGGTACGCGTTCAACGCCGCCGTCTCGCTCAAGGGCGTCGACCTGCGCGCACTCCTGGAGACCGAGATCCTGCGCGGGGTGCTCGCCCCCTTCGGGCACGGCCTGTGGACGGCGATCGCGGGCGCGGTGCTGCTCGCCTACCGCCACCCGAACGGGCGCTTCCAGTTCAACCGGCCGGTGCTCGGCACCTACCTCGGCGTCTCGCTGCTGCACGCCCTGTGGGACTCGACGCACGGAATCGCGCTCTGGCTGGTGGCGCGGCTGACCGACACCGGCCTCGACAAGGCGCTGTTCGCGGAGGGTTACATCCCGGGGCCCACCGACGTGCAGAAGCATCTGTTCACGCTGTTCTCGATCGGCGCCATGGTGATCGTCTCGCTCGCCGGCATCGGCTGGGTGCGCTCGCTGGCCCGCCGGGACCCCACTTGGAGAAGTACCCCCTAGGGGTATAGCCTGCGTAGCAGGAGGAAACCCTGGAGCCACAGGACTCCTCCCCCGTCTACGTACGCACGCCCGACCTGCCTCAATGAGGAGTAACGCCATGACCGCGCAGACCGACACCCAGGGTTCCGTCACGACCGTCTACCAGGTGAGCGGAATGAGCTGCGGGCACTGTGAGGGTTCCGTTTCCGGAGAGCTCTCCGGGATCGCCGGCGTCAGCTCGGTCAAGGCCGTGGCCTCCACCGGCGAGGTCACCGTGGTCTCCGCCGCCGCCCTGGACGAGGACGTGGTGCGCGCCGCGGTCGACGAGGCGGGCTTCGAGCTCGTCGGCAAGGCCTGAGCGGACCTCCGCGTTTCACCTAGCTCTCCGCACCGGGCCGTACCGACCAGCTGATACTGGCTCCGTACGGCCCGGTTCTTTCCTTGGAGCCGGACCATGACCACCGCAGCACCCGAGACACCCATAACGGAGACCCCCGCGACCTCGGAGGTCGAGCTCGCCATCGGGGGCATGACCTGCGCCTCCTGCGCGGCCCGTGTCGAGAAGAAGCTCAACCGCATGGACGGCGTCACCGCCACCGTCAACTACGCGACGGAGAAGGCGAAGGTCTCGTACCCGGAGGGGGTGCGGGTCGCCGATCTGATCGCCACCGTGGTGAAGACCGGGTACACGGCCGAGGAGCCCGCGCCGCCGGAGCCCGCGGCGGACGCCGTCGGCGAGCGCGACCCCGAACTGGCCTCCCTGCGCGAGCGGCTCGTCGTCTCCGTCCTCCTCGCCGTCCCCGTCGTCCTTCTGTCGATGATCCCGGCGCTCCAGTTCGACAACTGGCAGTGGCTGGCGCTGACGCTCGCCGCGCCGGTCGTCGTGTGGGGCGGACTCCCGTTCCACCGGGCCGCGTTCACCAATGCGCGGCACGGCGCGGCCACCATGGACACCCTCATCTCGATCGGCACACTGGCCGCGTTCGGCTGGTCCCTGTGGGCGCTGTTCTTCGGGGACGCGGGCATGGAGGGCATGGAGGAGAGCTTCTCGTTCACCGTCTCGCGTACGGAGGGGACCTCGGCGATCTATCTCGAAGTCGCCGCCGGTGTCGTCGCGTTCATCCTGCTCGGCCGCTATCTGGAGGCCCGCTCCAAGCGCCAGGCGGGGGCTGCGCTGCGGGCGTTGATGGAACTGGGCGCGAAGGACGTGTCCGTGCTGCGGGACGGCCGTGAAGTACGTGTCCCGGTGGACCTGTTGGCCGTCGGGGACCGTTTCGTCGTACGGCCCGGCGAGAAGATCGCCACGGACGGCACCGTCGTCGAGGGCGTCTCGGCCGTCGACGCCTCCATGCTGACCGGCGAGTCGGTGCCGGTCGACGTGTCCGCCGGTGACGCGGTGACCGGCGCGACCGTGAACGCCGGGGGCCGGCTGGTCGTCGAGGCGAGCCGGGTCGGCGCGGACACCCAACTCGCGCGGATGGCGCGGCTCGTGGAGGACGCGCAGAACGGCAAGGCCGAGGTGCAGCGGCTCGCCGACCGGATCTCCGGGATCTTCGTTCCGACGGTGCTGCTGATCGCGCTCGGCACCTTCGGTGTCTGGCTGGCGGTCACGGGGGACACGGTCGCCGCATTCACCGCCGCCGTCGCGGTGCTGATCATCGCCTGCCCGTGCGCGCTGGGGCTCGCCACGCCGACCGCCCTGATGGTCGGCACGGGGCGCGGCGCGCAGCTCGGCATCCTCATCAAGGGGCCCGAGGTCCTGGAGTCCACGCGCCGCGTCGACACCGTCGTCCTGGACAAGACCGGGACGGTGACGACGGGACGGATGAAACTTCAAGAGGTCTACGTCGTCGACGGCACCGCCGAGAACGACGTTCTGCGGCTCGCAGGCGCCCTGGAGCACGCCTCCGAGCATCCGATTGCCCAGGCGGTCGCCGCAGGCGCTCAGGAGCGCGTTGGCGCGTTTTCGCCGCCGGAGCACTTCGTGAACGTTCCCGGGCGGGGTGTGCGCGGGCACGTGGAGGGCCACGAGGTCACGGTGGGCCGCTTCGAGGACGTCCTCCCCGCCGAGTTGGCCCGCGCCAAGTCCGCGGCCGAGGCGGAAGGACGTACGGCCGTCGTGGTCACCCGGGACGGTGCGGCGATCGGCGTGCTGACCGTCGCCGACGCGGTCAAGGAGACCAGCTCCGAGGCCGTCCGCGCACTGCGCGCCCTCGGGCTCACGCCGATGCTGCTGACCGGCGACAACCGGGCGGTCGCCGAGTCCGTGGCGCGTGCCGTCGGGATCGACGCAGGGGACGTGATCGCCGAGGTGCTGCCCGAGGACAAGGTCGACGTCGTCAGGCGGCTCCAGGGCGAGGGGCGCAGCGTCGCGATGGTGGGCGACGGGGTGAACGACGCGGCGGCCCTTGCCACCGCCGACCTGGGTCTGGCGATGGGCACCGGCACGGACGCGGCGATCGAGGCGAGCGATCTGACGCTCGTACGCGGGGATCTGCGGGTGGCGGCGGACGCGATCCGGCTGTCGCGGCGGACCCTCGGCATCATCAGGGGAAATCTCGTCTGGGCGTTCGGATACAACGTGGCGGCGCTGCCGCTGGCGGCGATGGGGCTGCTCAACCCCATGATCGCGGGGGCGGCGATGGCCTTCTCGTCGGTGTTCGTGGTGACGAACAGCCTCCGGCTCAAGGCATTCTCATGATGTTCGAGTGAGAGCCCCCCTAGAGTCCGGAGAGAGCCTCACATAAGCTCTTCACAAGGCTCGCGCATCTTCCTTACGCTGGGCCCCGATTCGCATATGGGTCTCTTGCCTATCTTCAGGACATAAGCAAGAGACGCAGGTCACAGTGATGTGAACGTAACCATCGAAGGGGTTCGTGAGTCTAAGTTGGCGATGTCAGAAGCGTCTTGGGGGGCGTGACTGACATCTGGGGATGTCTTGGGGGACGTTCCTGGAACTGCGTTGCCGGGGCACGTACACCGGGGAGCTTGAGCGGCCCTCCCGGAGGTACGCGTCCCGGCCAACCGCACCGACGTGACCGAAGTTTTGCTCGTTTTGCTCGCAACCAGCGCGCAATTAGTTCGTAGCAAGATCACAGCACGTAGCAAGATCACAGCGATTCAGGCGCTGTCCACAGACGCCCGGCCGGATCCCGTGGGGGGAATCCGCACCGGGACAAGGAAAGCGCCCTGACTGCCGGCCCGTGGGGGGACCGGTAGCAGGGCGCTTTCCGTATTTTTTGTGGCTCGGTTCGCCTCCGGGGCGCAGAAGCCTGTGTCGAGAGACCGATCGTGCTCGACCCTCCTTCGTCGGGCCTCCGCGCGTTCGGTCTCTCGACGCAGGCGCGCCCCTTCGGCTCACTCGCCGTAGGGCACTGTGAGTGACCTGGGACTGGCGAGCGACCTGGGCGTGGCTAGCGGCTCTCGACCGGGACGAAGTCGCGCAGGACCTCGCCCGTGTAGATCTGGCGGGGGCGGCCGATGCGGGAGCCGGGCTCCTTGATCATCTCGTGCCACTGGGCGATCCAGCCCGGCAGGCGGCCGAGGGCGAAGAGGACCGTGAACATCTCGGTCGGGAAGCCCATGGCGCGGTAGATCAGGCCGGTGTAGAAGTCCACGTTCGGGTAGAGGTTGCGCGAGACGAAGTAGTCGTCGGAGAGCGCGTGCTCCTCCAGCTTGAGGGCGATGTCCAGCAGCTCGTCGGACTTGCCGAGGGCCGAGAGGACATCGTGCGCGGCGGCCTTGATGATCTTCGCGCGCGGGTCGAAGGACTTGTACACCCGGTGGCCGAAGCCCATCAGGCGGACGCCGTCCTCCTTGTTCTTCACCTTGCGGATGAAGGCGTCGACATCGCCGCCGTTGGCCTGGATGCCTTCCAGCATCTCCAGGACCGACGCGTTGGCGCCGCCGTGCAGCGGGCCCCAGAGGGCGGAGATGCCGGCCGAGATCGAGGCGAACATGTTCGCCTGCGAGGAGCCGACCAGCCGGACCGTGGAGGTCGAACAGTTCTGCTCGTGGTCCGCGTGCAGGATGAGCAGCTTCTCCAGCGCGGAGACGACGACCGGGTCGAGCTCGTACTCCTGCGCCGGGACCGAGAACGTCATGCGGAGGAAGTTCTCGACGTACCCGAGGTCGTTGCGCGGGTAGACGAAGGGGTGGCCGATCGACTTCTTGTAGGCGTACGCCGCGATCGTCGGAAGCTTGGCGAGAAGGCGGATCGTCGAGAGGTGCCGCTGCTTCTCGTCGAAGGGGTTGTGGCTGTCCTGGTAGAACGTCGACAGGGCGCTGACCACCGACGACAGCATCGCCATCGGGTGGGCGTCGCGCGGGAAGCCCTGGAAGAAACGCTTGACGTCCTCGTGCAGCAGGGTGTGCTGCGTGATCTCGTTCCTGAAGGTGGAGAGCTCGTCCACGTTCGGCAGTTCGCCGTTGATCAGCAGCGAGGCCACCTCGAGGAAGGTCGAACGCTCGGCCAACTGCTCGATCGGGTAACCGCGGTACCGGAGGATGCCCTCCTCACCGTCGAGGTAGGTGATCGCGGATTTATATGCGGCGGTGTTCCCGTATCCGCTGTCCAGCGTCACCAGACCGGTCTGTGCGCGCAGCTTCCCGATGTCGAAGCCCTTGTCGCCGACGGTGCTGTCGATCACCGGGTAGGTGTACTCGCCATCGCCGTAACGCACTACTACAGAGTTGTCGCTCACGTCATCCCTCACCGACGTTGTCCCTCTTCTTCGAGGTGCCCTGACTGTCTCTACCATCCCCCATTTGGCCCTGGAGAGTGCACTCGGGGTCGACCATTGGGCCTATTGGCGGCACTGAGTGCCGCCAACCTACTCATCCTGCCCCCCTTCGCCCTGGATCCGGAAGTGCTGTGTGACCTTTGCGACTCGTTTGATCGATCATTTTTCCCGAGGGGGCGTACGGGCGGCTCACGGCAGGCTCCCCGGGGTGTCAGGCCTGCGCCAGACGGAAGTCCAGCGCCGTGCACCGCCGTCCGGCGGACACCGTGCGGACCGCCTGGCCTATCGCCTTGCGGGAGCCGACGAGGACGACCAGCTTCTTCGCGCGGGTGACTGCCGTGTAGAGGAGATTGCGCTGGAGCATCATCCACGCACCCGTGGTCACCGGGATCACCACCGCCGGGTACTCACTGCCCTGCGAGCGGTGGATGGTCACCGCGTACGCGTGGGCCAGCTCGTCGAGTTCGTCGAAGTCGTACGGAACCTCCTCGTCCTCGTCCGTCAGCACCGTCAGACGCTGCTCCTCCACGTCGAGGGAGGTGACGACGCCGACCGTGCCGTTGAAGACGCCGTTCTCACCCTTCTCGTAATTGTTGCGAATCTGGGTGACCTTGTCGCCGACGCGGAAGACCCGGCCGCCGAAGCGCTTTTCGGGGAGGTCGGGGCGGGCGGGTGTGATGGCCTGCTGGAGAAGGCCGTTCAGGGCGCCCGCTCCCGCCGGGCCCCGGTGCATCGGCGCGAGCACCTGCACATCGCGGCGCGGGTCGAGTCCGAACTTGGCCGGAATCCGCCGGGCCGCCACGTCCACCGTGAGCCGTCCGGCCTCCTCGGTGTCGTCCTCAACGAAGAGGAAGAAGTCGTTCATGTTCTCCGTGTGCGGGTGCCGGCCGGAGTTGATGCGGTGCGCGTTCGTCACCACGCCCGACTTCTGGGCCTGCCGGAAGACCTGGGTGAGGCGGACCGCCGGGACCGGGCCGCCGTCGGCGAGCAGATCGCGCAGCACCTCGCCGGCGCCGACGCTGGGGAGCTGGTCCACGTCTCCTACGAAGAGGAGGTGTGCGCCCGGAGGCACGGCCTTGACCAGCTTGTTGGCGAGGAGGAGGTCGAGCATCGAGGCCTCGTCCACGACCACCAGGTCGGCGTCCAGCGGCCGGTCCCTGTCGTACGCCGCGTCACCGCCCGGCTTCAGCTCAAGGAGCCGGTGCACGGTGGAGGCGTCGGCCCCGGTCAGCTCGGCGAGACGCTTGGCGGCGCGGCCCGTGGGGGCGGCCAGGACGACCTTCGCCCGCTTGGCGCGCGCCAGTTCCACGATCGAGCGGACCGTGAACGACTTGCCGCAGCCGGGACCGCCGGTGAGCACGGCGACCTTCTTGGTGAGCGCGAGCCGGACCGCCTCCTCCTGCTCGGGCGCCAACTCCGTGCCCGTACGCCCCTTCAGCCAGGTCAGTGCCTTGTCCCAGGCCACGTCGCGAAAGCCGGGCATCCGGTCCTGGTCGGTGCGCAGGAGGCGCAACAACTGGGCGGACAGGGAGAGTTCGGCGCGGTGGAAGGGGACCAGATAGATGGCCGTCACCGGCTCTCCGCCGTCCGGACCCGGCACCTTCTCCCGTACGACACCGGGGTCCTCGCCCTCCTCGGCCGGTGCCGCCAGCTCCGCGAGGCACTCGATGACAAGGCCCGTGTCCACCTGGAGCAGCTTCACCGCGTCCGCGATCAGCCGCTCCTCGGGGAGGTAGCAGTGGCCCTGGTCGGTGGACTGCGAAAGGGCGTACTGAAGACCGGCCTTGACGCGCTCCGGGCTGTCGTGCGGAATGCCGACCGACTGGGCGATCTTGTCGGCGGTGAGGAAACCGATGCCCCAGACGTCCGAGGCGAGCCGGTAGGGCTGGTTCTTGACCACGGAGATCGACGCGTCGCCGTACTTCTTGTAGATGCGGACCGCGATGGACGTGGACACCTCTACGGTCTGGAGGAAGAGCATGACCTCCTTGATCGCCTTCTGCTCCTCCCAGGCGTCGGCGATCTTCTTGGTGCGCTTGGGGCCGAGCCCGGGGACCTCGATGAGCCGCTTCGGCTCCTCCTCGATGATCCGCAGGGTGTCCAGGCCGAAGTGCTGGGTGATGCGGTCGGCGAAGACCGGGCCGATGCCCTTGACCAGGCCCGAGCCCAGATAACGGCGGATGCCCTGGATGGTGGCTGGGAGAACTGTTGTGTAGTTCTCCACCGTGAACTGCTTGCCGAACTGGGGATGGGAGCCCCAGCGGCCTTCCATGCGGAGCGACTCCCCCGCCTGCGCACCGAGCAGCGAGCCCACGACGGTGAGCAGGTCCCCGCCGCCGCGGCCGGTGTCGACCCGGGCGACCGTGTATCCGTTCTCCTCGTTGGCGTACGTGATCCGTTCGAGCACGCCCTCCAGGACAGCCAGCTGAGACATGATCCGACGCTACCGCGCAGGTCTGACAGCCCGGACCGCGTGTGGACGACTCCGGCGCCCCCTTCGCTTCCGCCCGCTTCATCACGATCCGGTCTCAGGGTCTTGTCATCGCCCGTGTAATCGTTTCCAATCCTCGTGTAATCGATTCCACAAGGAGGTGGAGCGGCGATGGCGAGCATCAAGGACGTTGCCGCCGAGGCCGGCGTATCCGTCGCCACGGTCTCGCGGGTCCTGAACGACCATCCATCGGTGAGCGTGGACGCACGCGTGCGCGTGCTGACCGCCGTGGAGGTTCTGGGCTACCGCCCGAACGCCGTCGCCCGCTCCCTGCGCACCGACCAGACCCGCACCCTCGGCCTGGTCATCAGCGACGTGATGAACCCTTACTTCACCGAGCTGGCCCGCTCCGTCGAGGAGGAGGCCCGCGCCCTCGGCTACAGCGTGATCATCGGAAACGCCGACGAGCGTCCCGACCTCCAGGATCACCACGTACGGACCCTGCTGGACCGCCGTATCGACGGCCTCCTGGTTTCCCCCACCGACGGCGGCTCCCCCGGGATGCTGGACGTCGCGCGCGCGGGGACCCCGATGGTCTTCGTGGACCGCTGGATCCCGGGCCTCGACGTGCCCGTCGTACGGGCGGACGGGCGGACGGCGGTTCGCGATCTCGTCGCCCATCTGCACGGGCTCGGGCACCGCAGGCTCGCCATCATCGCGGGCCCGGCGGCGACCACGACCGGCAGCGAGCGGGTCGAGGCCTTCCGGGAGGCCCTGGCCGAGTACGGGCTGCCCCTCCCCGACACCTACATCGGACATGGTGATTTCCAGGCCGAGAGCGGGCGCCGGGCCACCGAGCGGTTCCTCGAACTCCCCGAGCCGCCCGAGGTCGTCTTCGCCGCCGACAACCTGATGGCGCTCGGCGCGCTGGACGCGGTCCGCGCGCGCGGGATGCGGATTCCGGACGACATCGCGCTCGCCGCGTTCGACGACATCCCGTGGTTCGTGCACACCGATCCGCCGATCACCGCGATCGCCCAGCCGACGGGCGAGCTGGGCCGGGCCGCCGTACGCGCGCTGATCGACCGCATCGAGGGGCGGTCCCCGCAGTCGGTCACCCTCCCCGCCCGTCTCGTCGTACGCCGCTCGTGCGGCGAGGCCCCTGGCACAGAACCTGTCACAGAACCTGTCACAGAGAGGAGCAACCCGTGAGCCGCGACGACGAGTTGCTGCGCCGCGATTCCGGCGAACTGCTGCGTATCGAGGGCATGCGCAAGACCTTCCCCGGCGTCGTCGCGCTCGACAGCGTGGACTTCGATCTGCGCCGCGGTGAGGTGCATGTGCTGCTCGGCGAGAACGGCGCGGGCAAGAGCACCCTCATCAAGATGCTCTCCGGCGCCTACCACCCGGACGCCGGGCGGGTCCTCGTCGACGGCGAGGAGGTCCGTATCCAGGGGGCGCAGGACTCCGAGCGTCTCGGGATCGCGACCATCTACCAGGAGTTCAATCTCGTCCCCGATCTGACGGTCGCCGAGAACATCTTCCTGGGGAGGCAGCCGCGCCGCTTCGGGATGATCGACCGGAAGACGATGGAGGCCGAGGCCGCCCTGCTGCTTGAGCGGGTCGGCGTCATCGTGTCCCCGCGCGCGCGGGTGCGTGAACTCGGCATCGCACGCCTCCAGATGGTCGAGATCGCGAAGGCGCTGAGCCTGAACGCGCGCGTGCTCATCATGGACGAGCCGACCGCCGTGCTCACCTCCGAGGAGGTCGAGAAGCTCTTCGCGATCGTGCGCCTGCTCCGCGAGGACGGCGTCGGGATCGTGTTCATCACCCATCACCTGGAGGAGATCGCCGCCATCGGCGACCGGGTCACGGTCATCCGGGACGGCAGGAGCGTCGGCCAGGTGCCCGCTTCCACGCCCCAGGACGAACTCGTACGGCTGATGGTGGGCCGTTCCATCGAGCAGCAGTACCCGCGCGAACGGGCCGACGCCGGGGCCGCGTTGCTCACCGTCGAGGGGCTCACCCGCGACGGTGTCTTCCACGACATCAGCTTCGAGGTGCGGGCCGGTGAGGTCGTCGGGATCGCGGGGCTCGTGGGGGCCGGACGTACGGAGGTCGTCCGGGCCGTCTTCGGGGCCGATCCGTACGACAAGGGGGCTGTGACGGTCTCCGGTGCCGCGGTCCCCAGGCACGACGTCAGCGCGGCGATGACCGCGGGCATCGGGCTGGTGCCCGAGGACCGCAAGGGCCAAGGCCTGGTGCTCGACCAGTCGGTGGAGGAGAACCTCGGGCTCGTCACCATGCGGGCCGCCACCAGGGGCGGGCTCGTGGACCTCAAGGGGCAGCGCGAGGCCGCCGCGCGGATCGCCGGGCAGCTGGGCGTGCGGATGGCCGGACTCGGCCAGCACGTGCGGACGTTGTCCGGCGGCAACCAGCAGAAGGTCGTCATCGGCAAGTGGCTTCTCGCCGACACCAGGGTGCTGATCCTCGACGAGCCGACGCGCGGTATCGACGTCGGCGCCAAGGTCGAGATCTACCAGCTGATCAACGCGTTGACGGCCGCCGGAGCCGCGGTGCTCATGATCTCCAGCGATCTGCCCGAGGTCCTCGGCATGAGCGACCGGGTGCTGGTGATGGCGCAGGGCCGGATCGCGGGCGAGCTGTCCGCCGACGAGGCGACGCAGGACTCCGTGATGGCACTCGCCGTCAGCACACCAAGCCAAGCAACTACCGCTGTGGAGGGCCACCGTGGCCACTGACACACATGTGAGCACGACGGGCGCGAGTGGCGCCCCGGGAATCCGCCGGCTCCTGCTCGACAACGGCGCGCTCACCGCGCTCATCGTCCTGGTCATCGCCATGTCGGCGCTGTCCGGCGACTTCCTGACCACCGACAACCTGCTCAACGTCGGCGTACAGGCGGCCGTGACCGCCATCCTCGCCTTCGGCGTGACCTTCGTGATCGTCTCGGCGGGCATCGACCTGTCGGTCGGCTCGGTGGCGGCCCTGTCGGCCACGGTCCTTGCCTGGAGCGCCACTTCACACGGTGTACCGGTCGTCCTGGCCGTCCTCCTCGCCGTCGCCACCGGCATCGCGGCCGGCCTGGTCAACGGCTTCCTGATCGCCTACGGCAAGCTGCCGCCGTTCATCGCGACGCTGGCCATGCTGTCGGTGGCCCGCGGCCTGTCCCTGGTGATCTCGCAGGGCTCTCCGATCGCCTTCCCGGACTCGGTCTCGCACCTCGGCGACACCCTGGGCGGCTGGCTGCCGGTGCCGGTCCTCGTCATGATCGTGATGGGGCTCGTCGCGGCCTTCGTGCTCGGCCGGACGTACATCGGCCGGTCCATGTACGCGATCGGCGGCAACGAGGAGGCCGCGCGCCTGTCGGGGCTGCGCGTGTCCCGGCAGAAGCTCGCCATCTACGCCCTGTCCGGTCTCTTCGCGGCCGCCGCGGGCATCGTCCTCGCCTCCCGGCTCTCCTCCGCGCAGCCGCAGGCAGCCGACGGCTACGAACTCGACGCGATCGCCGCGGTCGTCATCGGCGGCGCCTCCCTCGCGGGCGGCACCGGCAAGGCGTCCGGCACCCTGATCGGCGCGCTGATCCTCGCGGTGCTGCGCAACGGCCTCAACCTCCTTTCGGTATCGGCCTTCTGGCAGCAGGTCGTCATCGGTGTCGTCATCGCGCTCGCGGTGCTGCTCGACACCGTGCGCCGCAAGGCGGGTGCCACGCCGGTGTCCGGCGGTGCGGGCGGCGGCAAGGGCAAGCAGGCGACGACGTACGCGCTCGCGGCCGTCGTCACCATCGCGATCGTGGGCGCGACCTCCTTCCTGCACAACGACTCCTCCACGAGCGCGAAGCCCAAGGTCGGCCTGTCGCTCTCCACGCTCAACAACCCGTTCTTCGTGCAGATCCGGGCGGGCGCGCAGGCCGAGGCGAAGAAGCTGGGCCTGGACCTGACGGTCACGGACGCCCAGAACGACGCCTCCCAGCAGGCCAACCAGCTGCAGAACTTCACCAGTTCGAACTACGGCGCGATCATCGTCAACCCGGTGGACTCGGACGCGGCGGCCAACTCCGTGAAGGCCGCGGACAAGGCGAAGATCCCCGTGATCGCCGTCGACCGGGGCGTCAACAAGGCGACCGTGGACACGCTGGTCGCCTCCGACAACATCGCCGGTGGTGAACTCGCCGCCAAGACGATCGCCGAGAAGCTCGGGGGCACCGGCAAGATCGTGATCCTCCAGGGCCAGGCGGGCACTTCGGCGGCGCGCGAGCGTGCCGAGGGCTTCGCCAACGGCCTCAAGGCCTACCCGGGCATCCAGGTCCTCGCCCAGCAGCCGGCCGACTTCGACCGCACCAAGGGTCTCGACGTGATGTCGAACCTGCTCCAGGCGCACCCCGACGTCCAGGGCGTCATCGCCGCCAACGACGAGATGGCGCTCGGCGCGATCAAGGCGCTGGGTTCCAAGGCCGGCACGTCGGTCTCGGTCGTCGGATTCGACGGCACGCCCGACGGTCTGACGGCCGTCAAGCAGGGCAGCCTGTACGCGTCCGTGGCGCAGCAGCCGAGCCAGCTCGGGAAGATCGCCGTGGACAACGCGCTGCAAGCCGCCCAGGGCAAGAAGGTGGAGACGACGGTGAAGGTGCCGGTGAAGGTGGTCACGAAGGAGAACGTGGCCGGGTTCACCGGCTGACAGCGGTCAAGTCACCATCGTCCGGCTGACAGCGGTCAAGTCACCATTGTGGGGAGACACTTCATGTACGACTACGACCTGCTGGTCGTGGGTTCGGCCAACGCCGACCTGGTGATCGGTGTCGAGCGACGGCCCGGGGCCGGGGAGACGGTGCTCGGCTCCGACCTGACCGTCCACCCCGGCGGCAAGGGCGCGAACCAGGCGGTCGCCGCGGCCCGGCTCGGTGCCAGTACGGCCTTGTTGGCCCGTGTCGGAAACGACGCGCACGGTCGGCTGCTGCTGGACTCCCAGCGGGCCGCCGGTGTCGACACCGTGGGCGTCCTGGTCGGCGGAGCACCGACCGGGGTCGCGCTGATCACGGTGGATCCGTCCGGGGACAACAGCATCGTGGTCTCGCCCGGCGCGAACGGACGGCTGACGCCCGGGGACGTCCGCGCGGCCGGGAGCCTCTTCCAGGCCTCCCGGGTGGTCTCGGCGCAGCTGGAGATCCCGTTGGAGACGGTCGTGGAGGTCGTACGGAATCTCGCCGACGACAGCCGCTTCGTACTGAATCCCTCGCCGCCCCGGCCGCTGCCCCGCGAGGTACTGGCGGCCTGCGACCCGCTGATCGTGAACGAGCACGAGGCACGGGTGCTGATCGGCGCGGACACGGGTCCGGAGCCGGAGGACTGGGCGCGGAGCCTGCTCGCGCTCGGCCCGAGCTCCGTGGTCATCACGCTGGGCGAGCAGGGCGCGCTGGTCGCCCAGCGGGCCGGGGCCCGGGTCCGGGTGCCGTCCGTGCGGGTCGAGGCCGTGGACACGACCGGGGCGGGCGACGCGTTCGCCGCGGCGCTGGCCTGGCGGCTGGGGCGTGGCGAGACGCTGGCCGAGGCCGCCGCGTACGCCGCCAGGGTCGGGGCCGTCGCGGTCACGCGCGCCGGGGCGCAGGACTCCTTCCCGACCGCCGAGGAGGTCGCCGCCCTGTGCTGTGCCTGCCCGGGGGACAACCCCCGGACCCCCGGCCGGACGAGCAGGCCGGAAGAGTCGCCCGGAGATCCCTCGCAAGGTGAGCTGCGGTGAAGAAGGCCGGAATTCTGAACCGTCATCTCGCGGGCGCACTGGCCGAGTTGGGTCACGGGGACGGGGTTCTGGTGTGCGACGCGGGGATGCCGATACCGGCGGGGCCGCGGGTCGTGGACCTGGCCTTCCGGGCCGGGGTGCCGTCCTTCGCCGAGGTGCTCGACGGCCTCCTTGACGAGCTGGTGGTGGAGGGCGCAACCGCCGCACGTGAGGTCAGGAAGGCCAACCCGGAGGCCACGGCGTTGCTGGAGGCGCGCTTCCCCGGGCTGTGGACGGTCTCGCACGAGGAGCTGAAGGCGTTGTCGGCGGGTGCGCGGCTGGTCGTACGGACCGGGGAGGCCCGGCCGTACGCGAATGTGCTGCTCCGGTGCGGGGTTTTCTTCTGAGACTGAGATCTGAGATCTGAGAAATGTTTCGAGGGGGGCCCGGTCCGTCGACCGGGCCCCCCTCGGTTTCCCCTCCACATCAGAACCCCCGCGATCCCCCCAGATCCCCCTCCAGAAGTCCTGATGCCAAGTACGACACGCAAGGTGGGGGAAGGGTTGCACTGAGTTCTGAAGATTTTTCCGGCTGCGGTGTCAGCGGACGCTGACGGTCACCGCCTTGGAGACCGTCTTGCCGTCGACGACGCGCAGGGTCTCCGTGCCCTTCGTCTTGAGCTTGTCGGAGATCTTGTAGGTGCCCTTCTTGACGGTGGTGGTCTCCAGGGTGACCCACTTGCCGTTGACCTTCTCCTGGAGCGTCACCTTGCTGCCGTCCTTCAGACCGGTGACACGGCCGCTGATGGTGATCGACTGGCCCGCCTTCGCCTTGGTGGTGCTCGTCGAGACAGTGATGGTGGGAGCCTTCGCGGTCGGTACGGCGGCGTTGGCGGCCGTGGCGCCTCCGGCGACGAGTGCGGCGGTGGCGAGGGAAACAGCGGCGATTCGAATGTTCACAGCGAACTCCTTGGTCAATTGCCTTTTCTCCGGAAGCTCGCCGCAAACCCTGCGGCGAGCTTGACCATACAGACACGGCCCAAGCAATTGCGGTTCCCTTCATTCGCAAGAAAGACCAGGTCAACAGCTAAATCACAGGAAACGTGTCAGATGCATCAACCCTGATCTGCACGTATTTGAAAGGCCTGTGGAATTGACCCGCGATAAATATCTGGCCACCGTCGGCGCCGGGGCCCACCCTTCCCTGAAAGATCGAACTGCTCAATCCGATGCCCTTCATCGAGCGCGGGAACCCGCACCGGGCCTTGGAGCTGGTCCACAGGGCGATCGCGTCCACCGACATCAGCAGCGAGCACACCGCCGGCTTCTAGATCTCGGCCTGGATCCGGGGCTGCCTGTGGACCCAGAGACAACGACAGCCACAGGATCACCCCGCATGCTGGAGCCTGGTGTTCCATCCCCACGGGGGAGGGATGGAACACCAGGGTGTACCCGGGCCTCCGGCCGTCACCCCGCGTGTTCCACGAACCGCGCCGCCGTCTCCGCCAGCACCTCACGCCCGTCCCGCGCCCACAACCCGTCGTTGAACAGCTCGACTTCGACGGGACCGGTGTAGCCCGCCGCCTCGACGTACGAGCGCCACTCCCGCATGTCGATCGAGCCGTCGCCGATCTGCCCACGGCCGTTGAGGACACCCTCGGGCAACGGGGTGATCCAGTCGGCGAGTTGGAAGGTGTGGATACGGCCGGTGGCGCCCGCGCGGGCGATCTGGGCGGGAGCGGTGTCGTCCCACCAGATGTGGTACGTGTCCACCGTGACGCCGACCTGGTCGGCGGGGAAGCGTTCCGCGAGGTCCAGGGCCTGGGCCAGGGTCGACACCACACAACGGTCCGAGGCGAACATGGGGTGCAGCGGCTCGATGGCAAGCCGTACACCCCGCTCCGCGGCGTACGGGCCCAACTCCCCCAGCGCGTCCGCAATCCGCTCCCGCGCGCCACGCAAGTCCTTGCTGCCGGCCGGCAGCCCACCAGAGACGAGAACCAAGGTGTCCGTACCGAGCGCGACGGCCTCGTCGATCGCCGAACGGTTGTCCGCCAGCGCGGCGGCCCGCTCGGCCGGGTCGATCGCCGTGAGGAAGCCGCCGCGGCACAGCGTGGTCACCACCAGACCCGCGTCACGGACCAGCTTGGCGGTCGCGTCGAGCCCGTACGCCTGAACCGGTTCGCGCCACAGACCAACCCCCCGAACACCCAACTCCACACAGGCACGGACCAGTTCGGGCATGGAGAGCTGCTTCACGGTCATCTGGTTGATGGAGAAGCGCGACAGGTTCACTGAGCCACTCCGTACAGGGAGAGCATCGTCCTCATCCTCGTCTCGGCCAGCTCCGGGGCCGGGAACAGGCCCAGCCGGTCGGCCAGCTCGTAGGCGCGGGCGAGATGCGGGAGCGAGCGAGCCGACTGCAGCCCCCCGACCATCGTGAAGTGGGACTGATGACCGGCGAGCCACGCCAGGAAGACCACACCCGTCTTGTAGAAGCGGGTGGGGGCCTGGAAGAGATGCCGGGACAACTCGACGGTCGGGTCGAGGACCGCACGGAAACCCTGCACATCACCGGTGTCCAGGACGCGCACGGCCTCCGCCGCCAACGGCCCCAGCGGGTCGAAGATGCCCAACAGCGCGTGGCTGAAGCCCTGTTCGTCGCCCGCGATCAGCTCGGGGTAGTTGAAGTCGTCGCCGGTGTAACAGCGCACGCCCTGTGGGAGACGGCGGCGGATGTCGATCTCGCGCCGGGCGTCCAGCAACGAGACCTTGATGCCGTCCACCTTGTCCGGGTGGGCCGCGATGACCTGGAGGAACACTTCCGTGGCCGCGTCCAGGTCGCTCGACCCCCAGTAGCCCTCCAGCGCCGGGTCGAACATCGGCCCGAGCCAGTGCAGGATCACAGGTTCGGACGACTGCCGGAGCAGCTGGCCGTACACCTCCAGATAGTCCTCGGGCCCGGAGGCGGCCGCGGCCAGCGCACGTGAGGCCATCAGGATCGCCTGGGCGCCGCACTCCTCGACGAGGGCGAGCTGCTCCTCGTAGGCCTTCCGGATCTCCTCTGGGGAGCCCGCCGTGAGCTGGTCCGTGCCGACGCCGCAAGCGATCCGCCCGCCGACGGCCCTGGCCTCGGCGGCCGACCGGCGGATCAGTTCCGCCGCGCCCGCCCAGTCGAGCCCCATCCCCCGCTGCGCGGTGTCCATCGCCTCGGCGACTCCGAGCCCGTGGGACCACAGATGGCGCCGGAAGGCGAGGGTCGCGTCCCAGTCGACGGCGGCGGGCGAGTCGGGCGACACGTCAGCGTACGGATCGGCGACGACATGCGCCGCCGAGAAGACCGTACGAGAGGTGAAGGGCAGGCCGGGTCGGCGGACCAGGGATTCCGCGCGCGGCGTATAGGCACGCAACTCACCTCCCACACCCGGCAGTTGGATGACGCTCACAACGAGATCTCCGGTACGTCGAGACGGCGGCCCTCGGCCGAGGACTTCAGGCCGAGTTCGGCGAGCTGGACGCCGCGGGCGCCGGCGAGGAGGTCCCAGTGGTAGGGCGCGTCGGCGTACACATGCCGGAGAAACAGCTCCCACTGGGCCTTGAAGCCGTTGTCGAACTCGGTGTTGTCGGGGACCTCCTGCCACTGGTCGCGGAAGGAGTAGGTGGCTGGGATGTCGGGATTCCAGACCGGTTTGGGGGTGGAACTCCGGTGCTGCACACGGCAGTTGCGCAGCCCGGCAACCGCCGACCCCTCCGTCCCGTCCACCTGGAACTCGACGAGCTCGTCGCGGTGGACGCGCACGGCCCAGGAGGAGTTGATCTGCGCGATCGCACCGCCCTCCAGCTCGAAGACGCCGTAAGCCGCGTCGTCCGCCGTGGCGTCGTACGGCTTGTCCCGCTCGTCCCAGCGCTGCGGGATATGGGTGGCGGTGAGGGCCTGGACGGAGGTGACCCGACCGAAGAGCTCATGCAGCACGTACTCCCAGTGCGGGAACATGTCGACGACGATGCCGCCGCCGTCCTCGGCGCGGTAGTTCCAGGAGGGCCGCTGGGCGGACTGCCAGTCGCCCTCGAAGACCCAGTAGCCGAACTCCCCGCGGATGGACAGGATCCGCCCGAAGAAGCCCCCGTCGATGAGGCGCTTCAGCTTGAGCAGACCGGGGAGGAAGAGCTTGTCCTGGACGACACCGTGCTTGATGCCCTTGGCGTGAGCGAGCCTGGCCAGCTCCAGAGCTCCGTCCAGTCCCGTCGCGGTCGGCTTCTCGGTGTAGATGTGCTTGCCCGCCGCGATCGCCGCCCTGAGCGCCTCCTCGCGGGCGGAGGTGACCTGCGCGTCGAAATAGAGATCGATGGTGGGGTCGGCCAGGACGGCGTCCAGGTCGGTGGACCACTCCTCCAGCCCGTGCTGCCCGGCGAGCGCCTTGAGGGCGTGCTCGCGGCGGCCGACGAGCACGGGTTCGGGCCACAGCACGGTGCCGTCGCCCAGGTCGAGGCCGCCCTGTTCGCGCAGGGCGAGGATGGAGCGGACGAGGTGCTGGCGGTAGCCCATGCGCCCCGTCACGCCGTTCATGGCGATACGCACCGTCTTGCGTGTCACGTCATTCCCTTCGTACGCGCGTTCCGCGCCCCGTACGCCCCGTCGAGGAACTGGTGAGCGTGCCAGCAAGCGCTTTCTATACGGAGAGAAGCTAGCCTCTGTCGAGTCCATTGGACAAGACCACAGGGGGACGGGATGTTCGATCGGCCGGACGGCTGGACGCGGGGGGTGTCGTCAGGGTCGGATGTACCCGGATATGGGGGCCCCGAAGACGACAACGAGTTGCGTGACCGGAGGACGACGAGATGACCGTGACCCTGGCGGACGTGGCGGCACGGGCGCAGGTCTCGCCCGCGACCGTGTCCCGGGTGCTGAACGGGAACTATCCCGTCGCGGAGGCCACGCGCGAGCGGGTGCTGCGCGCGGTGAACGAGCTGGACTACGTACTGAACGGCCCCGCGAGTTCGCTGGCCGCGGCGACGTCCGACCTCGTCGGAATCCTCGTCAACGACATCGCCGACCCCTTCTTCGGAATCATGGCGGCCGCGATCCAGTCGGAGATCGGCGGCCCCGGGGGCCGGGCGGGCGGGGAGCGGCTGGGGGTCGTCTGCAACACGGGCGGCTCCCCGGAGCGCGAACTGACGTACCTCACGCTCCTTCAGCGCCAACGCGCCGCCGCTGTCGTCCTCACCGGCGGCGCGATCGAGGACGCCGCGCACGCCACCGCGGTCGCAGCGAAGCTGCGCAGGCTTGCGGAGGCCGGGACCAAGGTCGTGCTCTGCGGGCGCCCGCCCTCGCCCGAGGCCGCCGAGGCGATCGCCCTCACCTTCGACAACCGTGGCGGCGGCCAGGAACTGACCGAGCATCTGATCGGCCTCGGGCACCGAAGGCTCGGCTACATCGCCGGCCCCGAGGAGCGGACGACGACCCGGCACCGACTCGAAGGCCACCGGGACGCACTGGCCGCACACGGAATCAAGGACGACCCGGCGCGCACCGTGCACGGCCGCTACGACCGCCGCTCCGGCTACGAGGCGACCCTCGAACTCCTGCGCCACGACCCGTCGTTGACCGCGGTGGTCGCCGCGAACGACACCGTGGCACTCGGCGCGTGCGCCGCTCTACGGGACTCGGGCCTACGCATTCCGGACGACGTATCCGTAGCGGGCTTCGACGACCTCCCGTTCAGCATCGACGCGGTACCGGCCCTGACGACGGTACGACTGCCCCTCTCCGAGGCGGGGGCACGCGCCGGCCGAATCGCCATGGGCCGCGAGGACCCGCCACCCGGCGGGATCGCCACAGTGCGTGGGGAGTTGATTGTGCGGGGGTCGACGGGCACCCCGCGGGCGTAGCGCACATGGAGCGGTTCCAAGCCCTCCCGTGCCCCGAGAATCACCGGTTCTTGAACTCCTCGATGGCCGTCCGGGCCGCCTCCTGCATCGCGTCGCTTCCGGCGTGTCCGGAGTCCTCGATGATCTGGAGCCTCGCGCCCGGCCATGCCTTGGCGAGTTCCCACGCCGTCTGCACCGGGCTGCCCATGTCGTGTCGGCCATGGATGAGCACTGCCGGGATTCCATTCAACTTGTGGACGTTGCGCAGCAGTTGGTCCTCGTCCAGCCACGCGCCATTGCTGAAGAAGTGGGAACAGATGCGCACGAGAGCGATCTGCGCGTCGACTTCGCGATTGCTGTACATGCCGGGCACGCCGTTGGGCTCGTTCGAGATGACCGCGTCCTCCCAGGCGAGCCAGTCGGCAGCGGCCTTCTCCCGAATCGCTCGGTCGGGGTTTTCCATCAGCCGCGCGTAGGCCGCCAGCAGGTCACCGTCCCGCTCCTCTTCGGGGACGGCGTCGCGGAACCGGTCCCACGCTTCGGGGTAGAACCGCCCGGCACCCCGGTAGAGCCAGTCGAGCTCGGTGCGGCTGGTCGTAGTGACGGCCGGGATGACGATTTCGCTGACACGCTCGGGGTGCTGCTGCGCATAGGCCAGGATGAGCGTCGACCCCCAGGAGCCGCCGTTCAGCAGCCACTTCTCGATGCCGAGGAGCTCGCGAAGACGTTCCATGTCGTCGATCAGGTGCTGGGTGGTGTTCAGGCTCATGTCCACCGCGGGGTCGCCGGCGTGCGGGGTGCTGCGGCCACAGTTGCGCTGGTCGAAGCGGATGACGCGGTAGCGCTCGGGATCCCAGGCCGTCGTGGGCCGCCGGGGCGCGCCGGATCCCGGCCCGCCGTGGACGTTCAGCGCAGGCTTGCCCTGAGGATTTCCACACTGTTCGTAGTAGATGCGGTTGCCGTCTCCGGCGTCGAGGAATCCGCTGTCGTAGGGATGGGTCGGAGGAAAAGGATCAACCATGACCGTCGATCCTACGGAGTGACCCGAAGACCGACCGATCTCACCGAACCACGCGCCTCATCGGCCAGGCCCGAAGCAGCAGAAAGAACCCGCAGCCGAGTACGGCTATCGGCATGGCTCGATACAACACAAGCCCCCCACGCACCCGCAGCCGCCGAAGCACGGAAGGGGCCGTGTCGGTACATCAAATGCCCGCATCCGGACGGATCCCATCCCGACGCCACCTTCCATCCCGACAGTCGATCCGTCCGGATGCGGGCGGATGTACCGGCGCGGCCCCGACCCACCCCCGGCCGGGTGGCGTGACACGCCCCCCGGCCGGGTGGCGTGACACGCGCGTCTGCCGGAGTCGCGAGGGTGACAGGACAGAGCGAGCCTGTGGACGACGGCCGGGCCCACCCTTACGCTCAAAGGGCATCTCTGACTGAGTCAAGCATCCAGAGCCGACACCCCGGGACCGATCATGACCGTCCAGGACATCCGCTCCTTCAACCGCTTCTACACGAACGTCATCGGCGCCCTCGACTACGGCCGCCACCTCTACGCCCCGTACACGCTCACGGAGTCCCGGGTCCTGTACGAACTCGCCCACTCCCCTCGTACGGACGTCGCCGACCTCCGCACCGAACTCTCCCTGGACGCGGGGTACTTGAGCCGCATCCTCAACAAGTTCGAGCAGGACGGACTGGTCGACCGAGCGCCGTCCGAGAAGGACCCGCGGCGCCGTCGCGTCACGCTCACCGCGCGAGGCCGGGAGGCGGCCGGCCTGCTGGACGAGCGGGCGCGCGAGACGGTCGGTTCGCTGCTCGCCACGGTGCCCCCGGCCGACCGGCCCCGGCTGGCGGAGGCGATGCGCACGGTACGGACACTCCTGGGCGCCGGAAGGGACCGGGCTCCCCGCCGCGAGGACGTGGCACTGCGCGAGCCGGGACCCGGCGACCTCGGCTGGATCGTGCAGCGCAACGCCGCGCTGTACGCGGCGGAGTACGGGTGGAACACCGACTACGAGGGCCTGGTGGCGAGGATCGTCGCCGACTTCGCCGAGGACCACGATCCGCACCTGGAGCGGGTGTGGATCGCCGAGCTCGACGGCCGGCCGGTGGGCTGCGTGATGTGTGTACGGGACGACGCGCCCGCGACGGCCCGCCTGCGCCTGCTCCTCGTGGAACCGGACGCACGCGGCCTCGGCGTAGGCGACCAACTCGTCACGGCGGTCGAGGACTTCGCACGCGGCGTCGGCTACCACCACCTCGTCCTGTGGACCAACGACGTCCTCGCCGCCGCCCGCCGCCTCTACCAGCGCCACGGTTTCGTCCTCGTCTCCGAGAAACCGCACCGCTCCTTCGGCGCGGATCTGGTCGGCCAGGACTGGCGCCTGGACCTGCACGGCAACGCTGAGTGACGAGTAAAGTCGCCCTCATGAAGCTGGCCTTCTCGACCCTCGGCGTCCCCGCACTCCCCGTCTCCGACGTCGTACGCCTGGCCGTCACGCACGGCTACCACGGCGTCGAACTGCGCGCGCATCCGGAGGAGCCCGTGCACCCCGGTATCGGTCCGGCCGAACGGGCGGACGTCGCCGCGGAGTTCAAGGCGTCCGGCATCGAGATCCTCGGCCTGGCGGGATACGCGCGCGTCGCCGCGCCGGGCGACGACACCGCCGTACTCGCAGAGATCCATGAACTCCTCGACCTGGCAAGGGACTTGGGCGCGCCCTTCATCCGTGTCTTCCCGGGCGCGGGGCCCGACCAGAGCCCCGAGGCGGCGGACGCGACGGCCGCCCGACGCCTGGGCACGGCAGCCGAGTACGCCGCCGAGGTGGGCGTACGGATCCTGCTGGAGACCCACGACTCGCACCGCACCGGCGCGGCCGCGATCCGTATCCTCGGCCCGGTCGGCCACCGGCAGGTGGGCTCGCTGTGGGACGTCATGCACACCTGGCTCGGCGGCGAGCAGCCGCCGTCGACCTACGCGGCACTGGCCCCCCACCTCGGCTACGTCCAGGTCAAGGACATCGCGTCCGCCGAGAACACCACCCCACTCCCCCTCGGAGCGGGGGTGCTCCCCCTCACCGAGTGCGTGGAACTGCTCTCCCGCGAGGGCTGGGACGGCTGGCTGTGCTGGGAGTACGAGAAGCGGTGGTACGAGGAGGCCGCGCCGTTCCCGGCCCTGCTGGGCCCGGGCCGGGAGCACCTGGCACGACTGCTGAACGAGTCGGCTTAGCCCCGGGCCGACGGCGAAATCGACTGGTCGCCAGTGGGGCGACGGGATAGCCTCCGCCCGGTGAATCCACCCGTGAGCCCGCTTCCCTCTCACCCAGTGACCGCTCAGCCGCGCCTCACCTACGACGCGTTCGTCGAACGAGCCGCTGCCGACTCTGCCGTCGTGGGCCTGGTCCTCAAGGGCTCCCGTGCCCACGAGGGCATGACCACCGAGCATTCCGACCACGACCTGTACGTCGTCCTCGCCGATGGCGCGACAACGGATCTCACCCGGTTCACGGGCCACCGCACTCCCGAACTCGACCTCGTCATCGTCTCTCTCGCCGAGTTCCGCGCGGCCGGAATGCCCGGCTTCGAGCGCTACGCCCTGGCCCGCGCCCGGGTCGTGTTCGACCGGCTGGACGGAGTCATCGCCCGGATCCTGGACGCCAAGGCGCGCCTCGGCACCGACGAGGGATTCCGGTACGCCGCCGAGCAGCTCGACGCCTACGCCAACTCCCTCTACCGCTCGGTCAAGAACGAGCGGGACGGACACGCACTCGCGGCCCGCCTCGATGCCGCCGACAGCATCGGCTACCTGCTGGAGCTGCTCTTCGCCCTCGACCGCCGCCCGCGCCCCTACAACAAGTACCTGGAGTGGGAACTCGCCCGCTACCCGTTGCCCGACTGGGACACCGGCCTGCTGCTCGACGCCGCGGACCGTGTCTCAAGAACGGGCGACGTTCCCTTGCAGCGACGCCTCTTCGCCCGTGTCGAAGCAGCGGCCAGGCGCGCGGGACACGGCCCCGTGCTGGACGCTTGGGGTGAGGATCTCGACCTGATGCGACCGCAATAGGCTGCCTGCGGACGCGGCCCTATGCCGGACGGGCCGTGAACTTCACGGAGCCGTCGAGGCACCAGTCCAGCACGGCCGGCCAGGACCCGTACCCCGCCTCCAAATCCAAGTGCCCCGCACCCGGGATGATCTCGGTGGGGATGCCCAGGGGGTCCCCGTAGGCGGCGAGGGCGCCCTCCGTGCAGTACGGATCGTCGTTGCCCGCGACCAGGCGGGTCGGGCCCGGCAGGGTGAGCGGGAAGGCGGGCGGGGCGAACGCCGCGACCTCCGGGAAGCTCAGGAGTGTGGACGCGGACGGCGGCCCCACGAGCAGCACCCGGTCGACGTCGAGGCCCGCGACACCGTGGGCGACCGCGTGCAGCCACAGCAGAACGGACAGGCTGTGGGCGATCACGACGCGTTCGGCGCCGCGCGGCAGACCGCCGAGGTGCCGGGACAACTCCGCCAGCCACACGTCCAGTTCCGGGTCGTCGGGGTCGGGCAGTTGGGGGTAGTCGACGAGATGCCCCAGGTCGGTGAGCCGGTCGGCCAGCCAGTGCTGCCAGTGGCCGGGCGGCCGGTGGTTCTGCCAGCCGTGCAGGATGAGGTAGCTCCGGGAGGTCATGGGCTGATGGTTTCCGATCACCCGTACGACGGTCCAGTTAATCTTTCGGAGTGGAACAGGTAAGCGAGACCTTCACCATGGACCTCCGCCGGCTGACGGTCCTGCGCGAACTCCAGCGGCGCGGCAGCCTCGCCCGGGCCGCGGAAGCCCTGCATCTCACTCCGTCGGCGGTCTCCCAGCAGATCGCCGCCCTCGCCCGCGAGGCGGGCGTCCCGCTGACCGAGCGCGACGGCCGGGGCGTACGGCTGACCGGTCAGGCCCGGGTACTGCTCGCGCACGCCGATCTCATCGCCGCCCAACTGGAGCGGGCGCGGGCCGACTTGGCCGCCTACGGGCAGGGCGGCGGACGCGCGTCCGTCACCGTCGGCGCCCTCTCCAGCGGCATCCTCGGCCTCCTCCCCGGCGCGCTCGCCGCCCTGGCCGAGCGCCTGCCCCACGTCCGTATCGACGTCGTCGAGTCCCAGCCGCCCGACCTGTTCACCGCCCTCGACGCGGGCCAGGTCGACATCGCCGTCGCCGTGGACTTCCCGGCCACACCCCCGCACACCGACCGCCGCTACACCCGCACCGACCTGCTGACCGACGTCCTCGACCTCGCCGTACCGTCCGGCCACCGCCTCGCGGACCGCGGCCGGGTCGCCCTCCGCGAGCTCGCCACCGATCCCTGGATCGTCGGCGACGCCGACAGCTGCTGCGGCGCGGTCACCCGCACGGTCTGCGCGGCGGCCGGTTTCACCCCCGACATCCGCCACGCCGTCAACGACTGGGCCGCACTCGCCGCACTCGTCGAGGCAGGCCAGGGGGTAGCCCTGATCCCCCGCATGGTCCACCCCCTGTACGCCCACCGCCGCCTCACCCTCCTCACACCCGACGGCACCCCGCCCACCCGCAACGTCTTCATGGCCGTACGAACAGGCTCGGAGTCCGACCCGGTACTGACCGCCGTACAGGACCAATTGCGCGCTACGGCAGCCGAGTTGGTCAGCTGAGTACACGAGCCCACAAGGTCTTGCCGTACTCCCGGTCCCGGACCTCCCAGGCGTCGGACAGGGCCTCCACGAGGGGGAGCCCTCGGCCCGAAGTCGCTTCCGGATCAGGTGAGTTGACGGCGGGGCCCACCTGCTGGCGTGACTCGTTTCCCTGTGTCGCGCCAGCAGGGCGTTGGCGAAGACTTCGAGGGCGGCAGGTTCGATCCGGCACTCGTCGTTCTCCATGAGGCCGATGCCCGAGGGCAGGCCGAGTTCCGCCTCGAACACGGCAACCTGGCGAAGGAACAGCCGGGCCGCCCCGTTGGACGGATTCCAGAGGGTTTCGTCGCCCAGGTCGAAGAACGGCTCATCGCGCCCCCGGGATCCCCGCCCGCCGTTCCTTCAACCGCCCCTCCAACCGCTTCCCGCACTCCGGCCACTCCGCCGCCGTAATCGAATAGATCGCGGAGTCGCGGAGGCGGCCGTCCTCGCCCGGTGCCCAGGAGCGGGACCAGTTGCGCAGGACGCCCTCGAAGCGGGCGCCCGTTCGCTCGATGGCCGCACGGGAACGGCCGTTGCGCGCGTCCGTCTTGAGGTCGACGCGCGCCACGCCCCACTCCTCGAAGGCGTGGCGGAAGAGGAGGAACTTGGCCTCGGTGTTCAGCCCGGTCCCCTGTGCGGAGGACGCGAGCCAGGTGAACCCGACCTCGACGGCGTCGAGTTGATCGTCCGTGCGCCAGCTCCGCGGCTCCCAGAAGGAGGTCGCGCCGACGGCCCGCCCGGAGGCCCGGTCGACCTGCGCGTACGGCGCGAGCTTCCCCGTCGCGGCGCGGTCGAGCTGGGCGTCGATGTACGCGCCCACCTCGTCGGCGCTCGGCACCCACGTGAACGCGTACGAGCCGCGGTCCTCCTCCGCCGCCACCGCGAGGTCGGCCGCATGACGTCGGTCAAGCGGCTCCAGTCGCACCAGCGCACCTTCGAGAACCGGCCCCACCAGCGTGAACCCCAACGCCCGACACCCCTTCGCAACTCCGCCGACAGCCCCTGGATGGAAGCCCGGCGAAGTCTTCCGTACGCGCCGGAACCCGTCGAACGAGATTCCCGGCACCCGGACTCAGCGGCACCAGCTCACTCGTTCCCCCGCCCGGCGATGACGAGTTCCGCGACCCGCGAAGGCGGAATCCCGGTCGTGTCGACCGTCTCCGCCTCCTCGCTGAGCCAGGGCAGGGCGCGTCGGTAGTCGGCGAGGTGGTCGAGGCGCCACTGGCGGGCGCCGATGCTGTCGGGGTCCGTGTCGGTCTCGATGCGGTGGACGAGAGTGTCGTGGTCGGTGTGAAGGAGGTAGTGGCGTACCGGGATGCCCGCCTTGGCGAGGCCCGCGCGGATCTCCTGCCAGTACCGCTCGTCGAGGACCGTCTGCGGGACGACGAGCGTTCCGCCCGTGTGGTCCAGGACCTGGCGTGCCGTCTCGACCACCAGCCCGCGCCAGGGCGGGAAGTCCTGGAAGTCCCGGGGCTTCCCCAGGACGTGCCAGAGCATGTAGCCCACCTGTTCGGGGTCGAAGAGCCTGGACTCCGGTATGCGGGAGACGAGTTCCTTCGCGGTGGTGGTCTTGCCCGCGCCGAAGGTGCCGTTCAGCCAGAGGATCATGGCGTACGACCCTACGCGGGCGTCGGTCCCCCCGGCGGGCCGCTATCGTGAACGGCATGTCCGCTCCGGAAATCCTCCGTGTCGTCTCCCGTGACTCGCCGATGGCGCTGGCCCAAGTGGAGCGTGTTCGCGCCGAGTTGGCCGTGCTGCACCCCGGTATCCGTACCGAGGTGGTCCCTGTGAAGACGACCGGGGACAAGTGGATGGGGGATCTGGCGCAGGTCGAGGGCAAGGGGGCGTTCACCAAGGAGGTCGACGCCGCGCTGCTGGCGGGCGAGGCGGATCTCGCGGTGCACTGCGTCAAGGACATCCCGGCGGACCGGCCGCTGCCGGCCGGGACGATGTTCGCCGCGTTCCTCGCGCGGGACGACATCCGTGACGCGCTGATCCACCCCGGCGGGCTCACCCTCGACGAACTGCCGCCGGGCACCCGGATCGGCACCTCCTCCGTGCGCCGCGTCGCGCAGCTCGCCGCCTCTCATCCGCACCTGGACTGCGTGCCGTTCCGGGGGAACGCCAACCGGCGTCTGGAGAAGCTGGCGGCCGGTGACGCGGACGCGCTGCTGCTCGCGGTGTCCGGCCTGGAGCGCATCGGGCGAGCGGACGTGATCACCGAGATCCTGTCGCCGGAGACACTGATGCCACCGATCGGCGCGGGCATCCTGGCCCTGCAGTGCCGCGAGGGCGACACCGCCGTGATCGACGCCGTCAGCGGCCTCGGCGATCCGGCCACGCACCGTGAGGCGACCGCCGAGCGCATGTTCCTGCACGTCCTCCAGGGCCACTGCAACTCACCGATCGCCGGCTACGCGAAGTCCGAGCGCGGCGGCGAACTGTCCCTGCGTGCCTGCGTGTTCACCCCGGACGGCAAGACCGTGCTCAACGCCCACGAGTGGGCGGGCCGCCTCGACCCCGCGACCCTGGGGACCTCCGTCGCCGTCGCCCTGCTGCGCCAGGGCGCCCGCGAACTCATCGACGGCATCCCTCACTGATTCCTAATGCTGTTTGTCAAGCTGCGTGAGCGGTGGGCGGCAGCGGACGGGCCGCCGGCCGCCGGAGGGATTTCCGGCGGCCGGCGGCCCGTTGAAGGGCTGGGGAACGGTTTCCTCGGCGCGGGTCCCTGTCACTCGCAGGGATAGCTGGTGATGCGGACGGTGTACGCCGAGGAGACCCAGCGGTTGGTGCCCACGTTGCGGAAGCCGTTGGTGGTGGACGCCGACGCGAGGATCGTGGAGCCGTTGGGATAGGACCCGACGGGCTGGTAGCCGGTGCCGGGACCGCTGCGGATCACCAGACCGCCGTTGGCGTTGACCCTGTAGTAGCACTGGGTGGCGAGCGCACCGGCCGGCGCGAGCTCCACGGCCGCGCCCGTCGTGCGGGCGGGTGCGGCGGCTTGGGCCGTGAAACCGCCGCCGAGGAACGCGGCGGCGGACAGGGCCGCCACGGCCGCCGTGCGGGCGGCGGAGCGACGCGGTGACATGGTGCGGCGTGCTGCTGTGACGGACATAAAAGCGATTCCCCTTGCGTCGTCGGTTCTGGGTGCGGAACACGTACGTAGGAGCAGGCCTGGGCCGGCCGAGGGGTGTCACCGCTCAAAGACACCGGAGCCGCGGACGATGTTAGCGCCGTCGGGGCGAAATCAGCCGCCTGGCAAACGAGAACTCCCCAACCGGAACGGGTGAAGTGGCCCGTTCCGGTTGGGGAGTTCGTAAGACGCTGAATCAGCGTAATTGAGACGTCAGACATCTCGATCAACAGCCCGGTGGCCTCGCTCGTTTCGCTTCACGGACCGTCACCCGATCGGTGGCCACATCGAAGAAGCTCACTGAGCTGAGCCGTCCTGGCCTCCGAGGCCGGAATGGCCTATTTCCTCACCGACAGGCACGCGAATACCTGAATCGGGAGGCGAACTCAATGCGGCAGGCACACTCGTACGCTTCCCGTTTGTCAGCCCTTCCCGGCGAAAAGGCCTGCCCATCCGCTCGGCCCGATACCGTGATCGCTATCAGTCATCAACTCTTCCCGGAGGTAATGAATGTTGCGATTCCGCCGTATGCGGGCCTTATTGCTGACATGCCTGGCGTCGGCTGCGTGCCTGGTGGGGGTCGATACAGCCGCCGCAACAGCACCCGCCACAGCACCTGTCACAGCACCCGCCACAGCCCCCGCAAAGCAACGTCCGGTAATCGGCGCGTACTACGCGGGATGGAACAGCGAGTCGTATCCCGTATCGCAGATTCCCGCCGACCAAATAACCCATCTATTCTACGCATTCTCCACGATCGACCAAGGAAAGTGCACGATTCAACCGTCCGCCGCACAGGATTTCGCGGAGCTGGCGGAGCTGAAGCGTGAACACCCCCAGCTCCGCACGCTGATCTCCATCGGCGGCTGGGGCGCGGCCGGGTTCTCCGACGCCGCGCTCACCGCCGCTTCCCGGCAGACGTTCGTGAGTTCCTGCCTGGACCTGTTCTTCTCCACCTACCGGGGCAGCTTCGACGGGGTCGACCTCGACTGGGAGTTCCCGGTCTACGGCGGCCCGACGGAGATCACCGACCGGCCCGAGGACCGCAGGAACATGACCCTGCTGACGCAGGAGTTCCGCACCCAGATCGACAAGCGGGGCCAGGAGGACGGCAAGCGGTACGAAGTGACAGCCGCGCTTCCCACCGGACGACTGCAGACCGACGGGGCCTACGACCCGGCGAAGAGCTTCGAACTCGGCAAGCTGGCCAAGATCCTGGACTTCATCAACCTCATGACCTACGACATGGGCACCGGCTTCTCACCCGTGTCCACCTTCAACGCCCCGATGCGGCCGGTGTCCGCCGACCCGACGGCGCAGCCGGACAAGACCTGGAACAACGTGACCGGCGCGGTGGCCTACTACCGCCTGCACGGCGTCCCCGCCAACCGTCTCGTGCTCGGCACCCCGTTCTACGGCCGCGGCTTCGTGGTGAACGAGGAGGGCGAGAACCACGGTCTGTACCAGCCCTACGAGTCCACGTTCTGGGTCAGCGGCTGGCACTCGATCGAGCCGCTGCTCGACGACCCGGCCTGGCAGCGGTACTGGAGTCCGCAGGCGCAGTCCCCGTGGCTGTACAACGCCGCCGAACGGAAGTTCGTGAGCTACGAGGATCCGACGTCGATCGGCATCAGGGCCCGATATGCCAAGCAGAGCGGCCTGTTGGGCACCTTCATGTGGGAACTGTCCGACGACGACGCCGAACACAGCATGCTGACGGCGATGTCGGCGCCGTTCCGGCTGAAGTAACTCGAGGACAAGCACGAGCAAGTGGGAGCGGGAAACCCCGCGGATCTTCATGTCTCCTGTCCCGGACGGGCACGACGGGAGACCGATGACCCGGCGGATCCGCTCCCACTTCGGCGTCACGCCGAGCCTGCGCGCGCCCCTCGCCCCATGAGCGTGCTGGTGGTCATGGCGACACATCGACTCGCGCACGAGAAGGGGAAGCCCCCGTCGCCGGCGGCTCCACCCCACGCGCCCCGGCCTGTCTCACCATCGAGGTCAGCCCCACTCCGCCCACCAGCAGCGCCGCCGCCACCCACCGCAAGGGGCTGATCGACTCACCCAGGAAGAGCGCTGCCGACGACATCCCGAAGACCGGGACCAGGAGGGAGAACGGCGCCACTGTGGAGGCGGGGTGGCGGTGCAGCAGCCAGCCCCACGCGCCGAAGCCGAAGACCGTCGAGATCCAGGCGACGTAGACCACTACGCCGGCACCCTGCCAGTCCAGGTCGCGCAGCGCGGCGAGGTCGCGGGACGGACCCTCGGTGAGGAGGGAGAGGCCGAGCAGCGGCAGTACGGGGACCGTGCTCACCCACACCATGAAGTTCAGTGAGTCCGGCGGGGAGGCCTTGCGGGTGAGGACGTTGGACACGCCCCAGCAGGCCGCGGCCGCGATGACCAGGGCGAAGGCGCCGACGGGTCCGGCCGCGCCCTCGTCCACGGCGGCCAGGCCCACCCCGCACAGGGCCACCACCATGCCCAACAACCGTATGCCGGTGAGGCGTTCGCCGAGGAACGCGATGGCGATCAGGGCCGTGAACACCGCCTGGATCTGGAGTACGAGGGAGGACAGGCCCGCCGGCATTCCCGCGTCCATGCCGATGAAGAGAAGCCCGAACTTCGCGACCCCCAGGACCAGGCCCACCGCCACGATCCACTTCCACGCCACCTTCGGGCGTCCCACGAAGAAGACCGCGGGCAGGGCGGCCACCAGGAAGCGCACGGCAGAGAGGAGGAGAGGCGGGAAGTGGTCGAGGCCGACCTCGATGACCGTGAAGTTCACGCCCCAGACGGCGGCGACGAGGACGGCGAGGGAAATGTGGGTGGGTCGCATGAGTCGAGCATCGGGGTTCCGTACCGTGTAGCACCAGCACCGATTTCTGCATGGTTGGATGTAGCGATGCTTATGTGATGCGGGTACGCCGCCTGGGATGTGGACACATCGTCTGGGGGTGGCCACGTCACCGCCGCCCCGGGAGGCCCTGTGCTCGATCTCCAACGGCTGCGCGCCCTGCACGCCGTGTCCGTCCACGGCACCGTCGGCGCCGCCGCTGCCGCGCTCGGGTACACGCCCTCGGCCGTGTCCCAGCAGATCGCGAAGCTGGAGCGGGAGACCAGGACCGTCCTCCTCGAACGCCAGGGGCGCGGCGTACGGCTCACCGAGCAGGCCGAACAACTCGCTTCCACCGCACGGGAGTTGATGGCCATCGTGGAGCGGGCGGAGACCGAGCTGGAGGAGCGACGGGGGCTGCCGGCCGGACGGCTCGGCGTGGCGGCGTTCGCCTCGGCGGCGCGGGGGCTGCTGCCCGGCGTACTCGCGGATCTCGCGCGGCGGCATCCCGCGCTGGACACCCGGCTGACCGAGATCGATCCACATCTCTCCGTCGATCTGGTCGCGAAGGGCGCGGTGGACATGGCCGTGGCCCACGACTGGGACATCGCGCGGCTGCCCGCCCCCGAGGGGGTGGAGCAGGCGGTGATCGGGGACGACCTGTGCGATCTGCTGGTGCCGGCCGGGCATCCGTTCGCCGGGCGGACCTCCGTCCGGCGGGAGGATCTCAAGGGTGAGCGGTGGATCTGTCAGCCGCCGGGGCGGGTGTGCCACGACTGGCTCGTACGGACGCTGCGGGCGGCGGGGTGCGAGCCGGACATCGTCCATCAGGCGGACGAGAACCCGACGCTGGTCGCGCTGGTCGCGGCGGGGCTGGGGGTCGCGCTCATCCCCCGGCTGGGGCGGGGGCCGCTTCCCGACGGGGTCGTGGAAGTGCCGCTCGAGCCCATGCCCGTACGGCGGCTGTACGCGCTGTGGCGTACGGGGGCGGCACGGCGGCCCGCTATCGCGGAGATGGTGCGGACGTTGCAGGCGCACTGGCCGGCGGCGTCGGAGCACGTTTCTCGCTGAGCTCTGCTGCCGGGTGCCTGGTGTGGGGGCTGGGGCTGGGGGGCGGGGGGCGCTTACCGGTTGCCCGGCGTTGGGGCTGGGGTCGAGGTGGGTCGCGCAGCCCGGCGCTTTGCGGGGTGCCGCTCCTTTGGGACGGGCGCCGCCCCTAGCGGCACGCATGCCCACAGCTACGGCGACTGATCGGGCACGCACGCCCACAGCGAGGGCGGCTGCAGCGGCGCGCGCGCCCGCAGCTGCGACGGTTGGCGGCGACCCACCTCCCCCACCCGAACCCCCCGCCCCAACTTCCGGCCGTTCCGTATTCCGGGGAACCCGGACCCCCTCCCCTCCGTCCAATCCGCACGCTGTCGGATGAGTCTCCGCAGAGCGGTGTCGGCGTCGCTGCTGGCTGCGAAAGCTGACTTACCCTCTCCGCCGCCTGCGGCCGGCAGCATGCCGTCACCGGCGTGCCCCCCTCCAACTGCGCCGGTGGCGGCCCCACCGCGCGCCCACCACAACCCCGCCGCGCGTTAATGTGCGCACCCTTGACTGGAAGAAACTTCCCGGATATTCGTGACTCCTCGGAAGTTTCCTTCATGAGGGAAGGAGCGCCACGTGCGCGACTCCAGCACGGGAAGCACGGCACGACCGTCCAGACGTACCGTTCTCGCCGCCACGGCGGGCGTCACCGCCGCCCTCGCCGGCGGCACGAGCGCGTACGCCGGCACCGGCTCACACGACGACACCGAACTGCGCGCCCTCATCTCCGGTATGACGCTGGAGGAGAAGGTCGGCCAGCTCTTCGTGATGCGGGTGTACGGGCACTCGGCGACCGCGCCCGACCAGGCCGACATCGACGCCAACCTCAAGGAGATCGGCGTCAGGACGGCGGCCGAGCTGATCGCCAGGTACCGGGTCGGCGGGATCATCTACTTCGCGTGGGCGCACAACACCCGCGATCCGCACCAGATCGCGGCCCTGTCGAACGGCATCCAGCAGGCCTCACTCGCACAGCCCCGCGGGCTGCCCGTCCTCATCTCCACCGACCAGGAGCACGGGATAGTGGCACGGGTGGGCAAGCCCGCGACGCTGCTCCCGGGTGCGATGGCCCTTGGCGCGGGCGGCTCGCGGGGGGACGCCCGTACGGCCGGCCGGATCGCCGGCGTCGAACTGCACGCGCTCGGCATCCGCCAGGACTACGCCCCGGTCGCCGACGTGAACGTGAACCCGGCCAACCCGGTGATCGGCGTACGTTCCTTCGGCGCCGGCCCGGACGCCGTGGCGGAGCTGGTCGCCGCGCAGGTGAAGGGGTATCAGGGCGCCGGGGTCGCGGCCACGGCCAAGCACTTCCCGGGGCACGGGGACACCGCCGTCGACAGCCACTACGGCTTCCCGGTCATCACGCACAGCCGTGAGGTGTGGGAGACCTTGGACGCCACGCCGTTCCGGGCAGCGATCCGCGCCGGCATCGACTCGATCATGACCGCGCACATCATGGTCCCGGCACTGGACGACTCCGGTGACCCGGCCACCCTCTCGCCGACGATCCTCACCGGCATCCTGCGCGGGGAACTCGGCTACGACGGTCTCGTGGTGACCGACTCGCTCGGCATGGAGGGCGTCCGCACGAAGTACGGCGACGACCGCGTCCCCGTACTGGCCCTCAAGGCCGGTGTCGACCAGCTCCTCAACCCGCCCTCCCTCGACATCGCCTGGAACGCCGTCCTGAATGCCGTGCGGGGCGGCGAGCTGACCGAGGCGCGCCTCGACGAGTCGATCCTGCGCGTCCTGCGTCTCAAGTCGAAGCTGGGCCTGCTCAAGAACCCGTACGTCACCGACGCCGGCGTGGACCGGTCCGTCGGGACGACGGCGCACCTCAGAACTGCGGACCGGATCGCCGAACGGACCACCACCCTGCTCGTCAACAAGGAGGACCTGCTGCCGCTCTCCCGGCGGCGCTCCCCCAAGGTGCTGGTCGTCGGCGCCGACCCGGCCTCCCCGTCCGGCACCGACGGACCGCCCACCAAGGTCCTCGCCGGCGCCCTCACCGAACTGGGCTTCTCGGCGACGGCGTTGTCCACCGGTACCGCACCCTCGGCCGCGACGATCGCCCGCGCGGTCGCCGCGGCCGGCGACGCGGACGCCGTGGTCGTCGGGACGTACAACGTGACGGCGACCAGCTCCCAGAAGACCCTGGTCACCCAACTCCTCGCCACCGGCGTCCCGGTGATCGCGGTCGCCATCCGCAACCCGTACGACGTGGCCCAACTCCCGGATGTTCCGGCCTACTTGGCGGCGTACTCCTGGACCGACGTCGAACTGCACGCGGCGGCACGGGTGATCGCGGGCCGTGCCGAGCCACGGGGTGAACTCCCGGTGCCGGTGCAGCGGGCGGACGATCCGACGCGGGTGCTGTATCCGATCGGGCACGGGCTGAGGTACTAGCGCATCCGTCTCCCACAACAGATCCTGCCCGTACCAGAGTTGACGCCAGACCGACCGCTGCTTCCTGCGAAGCAGCGGTCTCGTCAACTGGAACGAACCCGCGATCGATCCGAACGCTCCAGGGACGGACGGCGTCAGAGTCATGACCGCCGAGGAAGGGATCGCCATGACTCTCGTACGCAACCGGGCCCGTTCCGCGCTCTCCGCTGCCGCGATGATCGCGGGGGTGGCAGGGCTGACCACCGCCTGTACTGGCGGGACGTCTCCGGACACGTCCGCCGGAATGTCGCCCGGTGGCGCGACGGCGCGGAGCTACACCTCGTGGAACGAGCCTGCCTCGTACGTCTACACGCTGACGGCGCATGAACAGGCCCTGCCGGGAAGCTTCCGGGTGACGGTTCGGGACGGCAAGGTGGCCGAGGCGGTCGGCCTCGACGACAACGGCCGGGAAGTGGTGAAGCAGGGGCTTGACCGGATCCCCAGGATCGGCGACCTCTTGGACAGGTGGGAGAACGCCCGGAACAAGCACGCGCACACGGCGGAATTGGAGCACGCCGCCGACGGGCACCCGTCGCGGATCACCCTGGACCAGGACGATAACGCCATCGATGACGAAGCCGAGTATGTCATCAGCTCCTACGAGCCCGCCGCCGGCTGAGGACGTCACCCGACGCGGGTGACGACAGACCCTGGTCGGACAGGGGATGTCGTACGAGCGAGTCATCCGACGTACGGCCACGTACGCCGCACACCCGGCGGACCACCCCCAAGTGACGCAAAGCACCCCGTACGCCTGGCGTGGCCCGCCGTCGCGGGTCACGCTGGGCTGGGGTACCGGGGGGATTGCCATGCGAACCATGCGGACTGTGCGTGCCGTGCTGGGCAGATTGCCGAGGCAGGTGCTGACGTGCATGCCGACGCGGGTGCTGACGTGCGTGCCGGCCTCCGTGCTGGTGGCGTCGGCACTCGTCGGCTGTGACGCGCTGTCGACCTCGTCAGGGCCGTCCGAGCCGTCCGCGTCCGGATCCTCCGGGGGTACGGCGTCGACAAGCCCCGCGGGCTACGGCGCGGTGTTCCTCGCCGTCGACGAGTGCAGCTCGTTCGGGACGACCAGTTTCACCGAGGTGCTCTGCACCAGCGAACGGGCAGCCGCGCGGGTCGTCGCCCGCTATGACGGCAAGGTGGCGGACGGCCCCTCCTGCCCCGCGAACACGGACTTCGTCCTGCACATCAGCGAGATGCGGCCCTCTTCCGACGAGGACGGCGACGGCGTGATCCCGCAGGGGTACGCCTGTATGCGCAAACTCCAGCCCCCGCACCCCGGTGACCCGGGCGGCGGCGGAGGCCCCCGCACCGTCGTCGGCGACTGCGTCTACAGCTCCGGCAGCGGCCAGGTCCGCGAGACCGCGTGCGACGGCAAGGGCAAGAAGCCCCCGGAGTACAAGGTGATGTCGGCGGTCGAGGACCGCTCCCAGTGCCCGGCCTCCACGGAGCTGTACGTCCAGCTCGGCGGCACCAGGCCGGTGGGCTGCGCCCACCCGGTATAGCGAACGGGCGGGCGCAGCAAGGACGTTGCCTGCCGGGCAGGTCAATAGGCAAGCGCAGTCCGGGAGTTACGGCCGCAACGCGGGCTCGCGCTCCACGTCACGCGTGTCCAGCTTCGCGTCGAACCTCGCGAGCGGCTTGGCCGCCGACGGGTCCGCCTGGACGGTGGCCGAGGCGACGCCCGCCCACTTCAGGATGCTGGCCGTGGCGACGGCCTTCTCGTCCGCGACGAGGCCCGCGACGTTGGCGCCGTGGTTCAGGCCGGGCGCCGTGAAGACGTAGCTGTCGTGCGCGCCCTTGCCGAGGCGGAAGCGCTCGGCACCCCACGGGTCGTTCTGGCCGTACACGTACAGCATGTGGTTGGCGTTGTTCTTGACCCAGGAGTCCACGTCACGCATCGCCGACGGCTGGAACTTCATGGAGATGTCCCGCGGCACGAAGTTCCGCGGCGGCTGGTAGCCGTAGCGGATCAGGCTCGACTCGATGTGCGGGAACTCGATGGTGGGCGCACCGAGCTGCGTACCCGCCTGGTAGTAGTACGGCGTGTACGGCTCCAGGCCCTGGTCCGTGTAGAAGGAGAACCCGGAGATCGTGTCGATGGAGGTCCAGATCTCCTCGTCCGTGGCGTTCACCGCGTCGGCCGGGATCGTGTCGCAGTCGGCGAGCAAGCTGTACTGCCAGAAGCCCCACACGTAGTCGAGGACGACCGCCTCGTACGCCCTGTCGAGGCTGCCGATCGTGGTGAAGGTGTACCCGTTCTCGGCGGCGTACGCCGCGTACGTCTTCTCCAGCGGCTCCCGGCGTACCAGCGCCTCGCGCTGCACGGCGTTCAGCCTGTCGCGGCACTCCTTGGTGCCGACGTTCTCGAAGAAGGTGTCGTACGCCGAGTCCTCGTTGTTCACCACGTCGTTGGGCGCGACGTACGCGACGACGCCGTCCATGTCGCGCGGGTAGAAGCGCTCGTAGTACGTGGCGGTCATGCCGCCCTTCGAGCCGCCCGTGGAGATCCACTTCTTGTCGTAGATCGGCTTGAGGGCCTTGAAGATGCGGTGCTGGTCGCTGGCCGCCTGCCAGATGTCGAGCTTGGACCAGTCGGCCGGGTCGGGCCGGGACGGAGTGAAGAAGCGGTACTCCATCGAGACCTGGTTGCCGTCCACGATCTGGGTCGGCTCGCGACGGCTGGGCGTCGTGGAGACGAAGTAGCCGCCGGTGTAGAAGACCGTCGGGCGCGCGGTGTCCTTGTGCAGCACGGTGATGCGCTGCTGGAACGTGCCCTTGGACGGGTGCCGGTGGTCGATCGGCTGGGTGTAGTTCAGTACGAAGAAGCGGTAGCCGGTGTACGGCTTCTCCTGGACGAGGCTCATCCCGGGTATCGCGAGAAGCCGGTCCAATATGTCCGCACTGGTCGTGCTGGTCGTGCTGGTGCCGGTGGTGGCCTCCGGCTGAGCGGCGGTGGCCGCTCCGGCCGTGCTCAACGTGCCTATGAGCACTGTGAGCGCCAGCAGCCATCTGAGCGCCTTGCGCATGCACCCTCCCCTGGAGTAACGCAGATGTCCGCCGGAACCTAGCGGAGCAACTCGCGTGACACCAGGGGCAATTGCGCAAACCCTGTGGGTATGCGGTGAATCGGCCGAGAATCTGGATCATTCAGCGGAGGATCCGGGACCCCTCAACGGAGCCCCCGGGGCGCTCAGCAGAGAATCCACCCCGAACTCACCGACCCCCCGCCGACGGAGCCCTTGATCCACAGGCAGCGCCGCCCCGCGTGGACCGTCACCGGACCCGCGTGGTGCGAGAAGAGCCCGTCGTCGACCACCGGCCGGCCCCCGCGCGCCTGCACGCTGACGGACATCTTCGTGCGGGGCCCCGGCGCCTTGGGGAAGGTCATGGCACAGATATAGCCGCCGCGCTTGTACACCTGCACGGATCCGGTCGAGAAGGGCAGCGTGCGGACCTTGCGCCCCGCGCAGGACGAGGTCGCGGCCTGCGCACTGCCGGGGCTCACCAGCGCGAGCAGCCCGGACGCGGTCAGCACGGCCACGCCGAGCGCCATCCGCCGGCGTACCGCGGCACTGTCCACCACTGTCGTCCCTCCCGTACCGCAAGCCTATGCGCGTACTGGTGTACGGACGCGCGGCACCTGTCGAATGGTTGCGCTTCGAATGGATACGCGAGGGGTCAGGCCGGGTGGCCGACGGGCTCCCCCGGCTCGGGCGCCCCGACGAAGGTCCGCCACAACTCGGCGTACTGGCCGCCCAGCGCGAGCAGCTCCTCGTGGGTGCCCTCCTCGGCGACCCGGCCGTGGTCCATGAGCACGACCCGGTCCGCGCGCGCGGCCGTCGTCAGCCGGTGGGCGACCACGAGGGTCGTACGGCGGCCCGCGATCCGGTCGGTGGCCTGGTTGACCAGTGCCTCCGAGGCCAGGTCCAGGGCAGCGGTGGCCTCGTCGAGGAGCAGGATGTCCGGGTCGACGAGTTCGGCGCGTGCCAGCGCGATGAGCTGGCGCTGTCCGGCGGACAGGTTGCGGCCGCGCTCGGCGACCTCGTGGAGGTAGCCGCCGTCGAGCGTGGCGATCATGTCGTGCGCGCCGACCGCGCGGGCGGCGGCCTCCACCTGGGCGTCGGTCGCGTCGGGACGCCCGTACGCGATGGCGTCCCGGACCGTCCCCTGGAAGAGGTAGGCCTCCTGGGGGACGACGCCGAGCCGGTGCCGGTACGAGGTCAGGTCCAGTGACCGCAGATCCGTGCCGTCGACGGTCACCCGCCCGCCGGTCGGGTCGTAGAAGCGCGCGACCAGCTTCACGAGCGTCGACTTGCCCGCGCCGGTCTCCCCGACGAAGGCGACGGTCTGCCCGGCGGGAATGGTCAACGACACCTGGCTCAGGGCCTCTTCGTCGTCCCCGTACGCGAAGTCGACGTCCTCGAAGGCGATTTCGCCCCGCAGGGAGGACCGCAGGGAGGGCACCTTCAGCGGCTTGTCCGCGGCCTTCGTCGAGGTCGGTTCCCGGAGCAGCTCCTGGATCCTGCCCAGCGACACGGTCGCCTGCTGGTAGCCGTCGAAGACCTGCGAGAGCTGCTGCACGGGCGCGAAGAACAGGTCGATGTAGAGGAGGTACGCCACCAGCGCGCCGGTGGTGAGCGTCCCGGCGTCGACGCGCTGAGCGCCCACCACGAGCACCGCAGCCCCGGCCACCGACGACAGGAGCTGTACGAAGGGGAAGTACACGGAGATCAGCCACTGCCCGCGCCTGCGCGCCTGGCGGTAGCTGTCGCTGCCCTCGGTGAACCGCCGCACGCCCGAGCTCTCGCGCCGGAACGCCTGGAGGATCCGCAGCCCGGAGACCGACTCCTGAAGCTCGGCGTTGACCAACGACACGCGCTCGCGGGCGAGTTCGTACGCCTTCACGCTCGCCCGGCGGAAGAAGAACGTGCCGACGATCAGCGGTGGCAGCGTCACGAAGACGACCAGCGCGAGCTGTACGTCGATCACCAGGAGCGCGGCCAGGATGCCGAAGAAGGTGACGACGGAGACGAAGGCGGTGACAAGACCGGTCTGCAGGAACGTGGAGAGCGCGTCCACGTCCGTCGTCATCCGGGTCATGATCCGTCCGGTCAACTCCCGCTCGTAGTAGTCGAGTCCGAGGCGTTGAAGCTGCGCGAAGATCTTCAGCCGGAGCGAGTACAGGACCCGCTCCCCCGTCCGTCCGGTCATCCGCGTCTCGCCGGTCTGCGCGGCCCACTGGACGAGCACCGTGATCAGCGCAAGCCCGGACGCCGCCCACACCGCGCCGAGCGCGACCTCGGAGACACCCTGGTCGATGCCGTGCCGGATCAGCACGGGCAGCAGCAGACTCATGCCGGCGTCGACGGCGACGAGCCCGAGGCTGATCAGCAGCGGTGCCCCGAAGCCGCGCAGCAAGCGCCGCAGTCCGTAGGACTCCTCGGGCGTGACCGCCCGTGCCTCGTCGATGCCCGGGGTGTCCGTGGCCGGGGGCAACGCCTCGACCTGGGTGAGGAGTTCGGGGGTGGCCGGCATCCCGGCGAGCGCGTTGTCCTTGGGCTCACGGTCGCCGGTCCACAGCCGCGGAGTGACCCCGCGCTCGGCATCGAACTCGGCGTCCAGCTCGTCGCGTACGGAGGTGTCCTCCCGCGGCGCCACGGGCAGGGCGTGTCCCGGGGAGACGCCGCCCAGCTCGTCCGGATCCGTCAGCAGCCGCCGGTACAGCGGGGAGCGGCGCTGGAGTTCGTCGTGCGTGCCGATGTCGGCCAGCCGCCCGTCCTCGAGTACGGCGATGCGGTCGGCGAGGTTGAGGGTGGAACGGCGGTGCGCGATGAGGAGGGTGGTGCGGCCCTCCATGACATGGCTGAGCGCCTCATGGATCTCGTGCTCCACCCGGGCGTCCACGGCCGAGGTGGCGTCGTCGAGGACGAGCAGACGCGGGTCGGTGAGGATGGCGCGGGCGAGCGCCACGCGCTGACGCTGGCCGCCGGAGAGGGTGAGGCCGTGCTCGCCGACGGTGGTGTCGTAACCGTTCGGCAGCTCGCCGATGAAGCGATGCGCCTGGGCGGCACGGGAGGCGGTCTCGATCTCCTCGTCACTCGCGTCCGGGCGGCCGTACGCGATGTTGGCGCGGACGGTGTCGGAGAAGAGGAAGGAGTCCTCGGGCACGAGCCCGATCGCGGCCCGCAGCGACTCGGTGGTGAGCTCGCGGACATCGTGGCCGCCGACGAGAACGGCGCCGCGCGTCACGTCGTAGAACCGCGGCAGCAGCAGCGAGACGGTCGACTTGCCGGAGCCGGAGGAGCCGACGACGGCGAGGGTCTCGCCCGGGCGGATCTCGAAGCTCAGTCCGTCGAGAACCGGCCGCCCCTCCTCGTACCCGAACGACACGTCGTCGAACTCGACGGTCGCGGGCGCGTCGGCAGGCAAGGTCTTCGTCCCGTCCTTGATCGACGGCTCGGTGTCGATGAGTTCGAGCACGCGCTCGGCGCCGGCCCGGGCCTGCTGCCCGACGGTCAGCACCACGGCGAGCATCCGCACGGGCCCGACGAGCTGCGAGAGGTACGAGGAGAACGCGACGAACGTACCCAGCGTGACCTGCCCGCGTACCGCGAGCCAGCCGCCCAGGGCGAGCATCGCGACCTGTCCGAGGGCGGGGACGGCCTGGAGGGCGGGGGTGTACTTGGAATTCAGCCGGATCGTCCGCAGCCGCCCCGCGAAGAGCCTGCGCCCGGCCTCCCGGAGCTTCCCGGTCTCCTGCTCCTCCTGCCCGAAGCCCTTCACCACGCGTACGCCGCTGACGGCGCCGTCGACCACACCCGCCACGGCGGCCGCCTGGGCCTGCGCGTACCAGGTAGCCGGGTGCAGCCGGGAGCGGCTCCGCTTGGCGACGACCCACAGCGCGGGCGCGACGGCGAGCGCGACGAGGGTGAGCGGAAGGGAGAGCCAGGCCATGATCCCGAGCGAGATCAGGAAGAGGAGGACGTTGCCGATGGTCATCGGCAGCATGAAGAGAAGACCCTGGATCAGCTGGAGGTCACTGGTGGCGCGCCCGACGACCTGCCCGGTGGACAGCTCGTCCTGGCGGCGCCCGTCGAGCCGGGTGATCGTCCCGTACATCGCGGTACGGAGGTCGTGCTGGACGTCGAGGGCGAGGCGGCCGCCGTAATAGCGGCGGATGTAGGTGAAGACGTACACGAGGGAGGCGGCGGCGATCAGCGCGCCCGCCCAGGGGGCCATGTCCCGGGTGTGGTTTCCGACCACGTCGTCGATGATCACCTTGGTGATCAGCGGGACGAGAGCCAGTACGGCCATACCGGCCAAGGAGGACCCGAGCGCCAGCACGACTTCCCGCGGGTGCCGCCATGCGTACCCGGCGAGTCGCCGTGCCCATCCCCCTTGCGCTGCCACGTGGGTGCCTTCCGTAGATCTCAGTCCGCCGGAAGGCACCAACGCTCGGAGAAGCGGATTTCATCCTTCCGCAACAATTGGAGCTCTACGGCAGGCGGACCTGGAGGGAGTAGAAGCGGGTGATCTGGAGCGGGTTCTGGTTGTCGTCGCTGACCAGGAGGAGGTTCAGGCGGCCCTTGGCGGAGCCGGTGATCGTCAGCCCCTCGATGTTGTCGAGGAGCGGATTGGGCTGCGGCTGCTTGGCCGTGGCGCCCAGTGAAGGACAGTTCACCAGGTCGGCGAGAAGGGTCTTCTTGACCAGCCTTACGCCGTCCTGGCCGGTCAGCGCCGCCACGTCACTGGTGTCGCTGGCGCGCCGCGGGTCCGCCAGGTAGAGCCGGACGGTGTTGCCGACCCCCGCCGTGAAGCCACGCTCCAGGACGAGGAGGCGGCCGTCGGGGGTGGCGGTGGCCTCGGAGACACCGAGACCGGTGTCGGTGCGGTAGCCGTACTGGTCGGCGAGCCGGAAGGCCCCCTTGTGACGGTCCCAGGTCTGGAAGCGGACGATGCCGGTGGTGTCGCCGGACAGCGAGCCCTCCATCGCGGCGAGCAGCGTGCGCCCGCCGGGCAGCAGGGTCAGCCCCTCGAAGGTCTGGTTCGTGGTGGCCCGGCCCGCGGGGGCGACCTTGAGGGCGTCCGGCACGGGGAGGCGGTCGAGGATCTCGCCGTCGCGGGAGTAGCGGCGTACGGAGGGCTCGGTCTCGGAGGAGATCAGCCGGGTCCCGTCGCGGTCGACGACCAGGCCCTCGGAGTCGAGCGCGGCACCGTTCTCGCCGGCGAGCGGGACGACGCTGGTCGGCGCCAGGGTCTTCAGCGTCTTCGCGTCGAGGGTGAAGAGGGCCGACCGGTCGGACACGGCGGCGATCTCGCCCTTCCCGTCCACGGCGAGCGCGGAGAGGTTCCCGACGAAGGTGCCTTCGTACGTCGTCTTGTCGAGGGCGTCGGAGAAGCCGGCGATCGAGACGGAGGGCGAGCAGGCGTTGGCGCTTGAAGTGCCGGTGACGGCGGTGGCGGGCCCGGCGGCGGTCAGGGTGGTAGCCGCCGCCAGGCCGGCGGTGACGGTGGCGAGTACGGTTCGCAGGCGCATGGGCGCCACGGTAGGCGGCGGCTGGTTTAGGGCAGGCGTCCTGGTCGTGAATTCCGGGGAGTTGGGAGCCGGGGGAGGCTTTCAGTCGCGGGCTTCCTTGGGGCACAGTCGGCCCTGGCTATGAGCCGTGGTGGCCATGCCGATGATCTCGTCGAGCCGGTTCCGGGTCTTCGCCAGACCCCTGACCTGCTCGTCGATGCGGCCGCGTTCGGCCACGAGCCGGTCGAGCAGCTCCGGCGTCACCTCACGGGTGAACACACACGGCATCAGGTCCGCGATCGTCCGGCTCGCAAGCCCGGCGGCATACAACTGCTGGATCAGCTGTACGCGCTCGACGGCGTCCTCCGAGTAGTGGCGCTGCCCGCTGGGGCTGCGCTCGGAGGTGAGCAGGTGCTGCTCCTCGTAGTAGCGCAGGGCGCGCACGCTCACGCCCGCCCTGGTGGCCACTTCGCCGATGCGCATGCCGTCTTCCCTCTTCCCTGGGTCCCGTCGTCTCTGAGTCCCGCCGTCTCTGATTCCCGTCATTCTCTGAGTCCCGGGCCGCTTCTTCCCTGGTGTTCCGGATCACAGCCCTTGCCTCTGACGTCAACGTCAGGTTTTAGCGTAGCGGCACAGGAACCCACCCGGTTCCCTCCAGGAGGACACCCATGAAAATCGCAGGCTCCGTCGCCCTCGTCACCGGCGCCAACCGCGGCATCGGCCGACACTTCGTCCAGCAGCTGCTGGAGCGGGGCGCGGCCAAGGTGTACGCGACCGCGCGCCGGCCCGAGCTCGTCGACATCCCCGGTGTGGAGGTGCTGCGGCTCGACATCACCGACCCGAAGTCGGTCGCCGCCGCGGCAGCCGCCGCCCCCGATGTCACCTTCCTGATCAACAACGCCGGCATCTTCACCTCCCAGAACCTCATCGCCGGGGACCTGGACAGGATCCGGCTGGAGATGGACACGCACTTCTTCGGCACGCTCGACGTGGTCCGGGCGTTCGCCCCCGTCCTGGCCGCGAACGAGGGCGGCGCGATCCTGAACGTCCTGTCGGCGATGTCGTGGCTGGCCTACGACGGTGCCAACGCATACAGCGCGGCGAAGGCGGCCGAGTGGAGTCTCACCAACGGCGTCCGCCTCGAACTCGCGGCCCAGGGAACCCTCGTCACGGGCGTGCACCTGGCCAGCACGGACACCGACATGATGGCCGCCTTCGACATCGAGAAGAACGATCCCGCCGACGTCGTACGCACCGCCCTTGACGGCATCGAGGCGGGCCGCATCGAGGTCGTCGCGGACGACGCGACGGCCGCGCTCAAGGCGGCGTTGTCCGCCGACCCCAGCGTGCTGTATCCGCAGGTGGTGTCCGGGTCCGGGACATCGGCTTCCTAGGCGTCAGCTCGCCGCCAGGTCCTTGTGGATGACCTTGGCCACCGCCTGGATGGTGTTGATGCCGTACTGCATGGTGCTGTTGCCGTGCGTCAGGACGGTGATCGTGTAGTCGTGGCCGCCGCCCTTGAAGGTGCCGACGCTGTGCACGCGCCAGCCGTGCGTGGACCGCGACAGCCAGCCGTTCTTGACGTGCACGGCGACGCCGGAGGGCGCCCCCGCCGGCGTACCCCAGCGCTGCGACGAGATGACCTGGCCCATCAGCTTGAGGATGTACGTGCGGGCGTTGTCGCTCAGCACCGAGTTCTTCGCGGTGGTGAGCGCGAGCAGCTTCTGCTCGTCTCGCACGGTGATCTGGGTCAACCCCCAGTAGCCGTCCGCGCCCGGCTTGGTCTGGGTCATCCCGGCGGCGGCGAGGAAGCCCTTGATCTTCGTCAGGCCGAGCTGCTTCCACAGGGTGCTGGTCGCGGTGTTGTCCGACTTGGTGATCATCGCCTTGGCGAGGTCGGCCTCACGCTGCGTGAGATAGCGGTCGTGCTTCTTGGCGTCCCAGAGCAGCGTGGCGAGGACGGTGACCTTGACGACGCTGGCCGAGTCGTAGGCGGTGCTGTTCCGCAGGGTGCAGGTCGTCTTGGTCGTACGGTCGTACAGCCCGACCGCGATGGTCCCCGTGCGGTTCGCGAGCGCCGCGGTGATGTCCCTCTGCAGCTTGGTGGCCAACGCCGCCTTCGCGGACGTACAGCTGACCTGCGGCGTGGCCGCGACGGCGGGCGCGGCCGCCGCCACGAACGGTATGAGCATCCCGGCGCCGACACCCGCGCCGAGCACACGCGTACGCCGCGATATTCGGTGAGTCATTGAGGCTTCCCATCCCCTAGAAGCGATACGAGCGCGCCCCCGGCACGCTCGCATCTCTTGACTCACAGGATGGGGGGAATGGTTGTACGACGGTTCACTCGAAGGTGTGAGGTGGCCAACATCGCGCCGGTGATCGGTGATCCGGGGGTGTGAGAGGGCCCACAGAGGACTCTCACGAGTGACCCGCCCCCCGTATACGCAGACGCATACTCGGCCCATGTCTGATGCCATGATCCGTGTTCCTGCCGAGGTACGGGACCGCCTTGCGGTCATCGCCGAGTCCCGTGGTACGTCGATCCGATCCCTGCTTCAGGAGTTCGCCGACAGCACGCTCACCGATGAGGAGCGGCGCGAGCGCGCAGAGCGGACACGCGCCTATCTGGCCGAGCACTTCGGAGTCGAGGTCACGGACGAGGAGAGCGCGGAGATGGGCCGCAAGCTGCGTGGCGCCCTCTCGGGTCAGCAGGGCACTGCCGCGGGATCCAGCACCATCTCGCCCTGGACGCCCCCACGTTGCTCGCACTGTCGGGGAATCGCCAGGTGTCCGCATTGATTCACCGGGCGTATTTCGAACCGGAGACGCGACTGTGGGCACCGGTCCTGTCGGTCCTTGAAGCCGATGCGGAACATCTGGGGATTGCCGAGCACGTCGGCCAGCTCGACGTCATCCACACCCTCGACCTCGACTATCCGGCGATGCTCGGCGTCGCCCAGTTGCGCAGAGACGGAGTTCCGCCCGGGATCGCCGCCGCCGTCCACGCCGTACGCCATCTCCCTGAGTGGGGTGCGGACGCACTGGTCGCCACGGTCACGCCGAAGGCTTACGAGGGGCGCGGGGTGCCCGTTTTCGACCTCACCCGCTGACGGGGCTTTACAGGGGCGGCGCGATCCATCCGAGGGGGGTCGACTCAGACTCCCGAAGCCGGGTCGCCGAGTTCGCCTGCGGCGTTCCGGTCCACGCCATCGATGCCGTAAGGACCGTCGCAAGTAGGCGCGGGAACGTGGAGCCACTACGCACGAAGGCAACCAAGCTCGCCGACCGCGGCTGGCTGCGCAAAACGGCCTGATGGGCGGTTCATCGCGCGCCGGTAGTCGCACGAGACGAGTGTCGGCGGCTACGTAACTGGTGGATCCCCGGCGGGAGTTGTCTTTGATGCGAAGAGAAACAGCGGCTTCACCCCGGCTGCCGCGACTGCCATCGCGCCGACGACGGGAGCTTTCCTCAAAAATGACGCGGATCGCAAACTCATACCATTCCCCTTGATGGTCGACCGATAGACGAGAAGGCAGCGCTGGCCTTCATCATCAAACTATGATCTTGCAGCGGCGAGAGCACGAGTAGTCTTCACTTACTTACAACGCCTGGCCTGAATCTGAGTTGGCGGTGGGCGACAAGAAAGCGGGCCAGATTGAGAATCGTTTCGCCAGGCAGGCGAACTGCTCATCGGGGTGGCCCATTCTGCTGTGTTCCGTCAAATTGCCAGCGGATCGGGGACCCAGAAGTTGTACATGCCGGCGTCGTCGTCATCAATCTCGTTGACAAGCGCAAAACTGGTGACATGGGTGTCCCGTGCATCGCTCCAGGAAAGATGACACCAGGCGATGCCCTCGGCCTCGTCGGACGACGGGTTAATCTTACTTCCCCAGTACCCGCACGTCTGGCCATCGACTGGGTCGGACATGTCGAACGCGTATATATGCTTACGGCCGGTGTTCAACTGTACATGATCGGAGACCATGTACAGATTGCGGCCGTCCCGGCCGAATCCGCCGCCCTGGAAGCTGTGGAAGGTGCCGGGAAGGGCAATTGACTTCACCAGTCGACCTGATGCTGGGTTGTAGCCATAAAAATGCGAAACATGGTCCGGAGTCTTCCCGGAGTGACCTTCGCGCGAGCTGTAAAGAAGGCCGTCGTAGGGGTTGTACGCGAACCAGGGGGCATTGTGTTCCTGGGGACCCCAATTGGTGCCACTGGAATTCACGAGCGGAATTATCGAAAACGTCGAAATATTGCCCGGAGCTGGGTCGATAGCCCAAATCCGGGCCGCACTTTGGAGGCCAGCTTCATACCCTACCTTTACCTGAACAGGAACGTAGACCAACCCCCGGTAGGGGTTGTAGGTGGGTGCGCCGAGGTGGTCGACCCAGGACTGGGTGAGGGCGATGCTGGCCACTTCGCGCCAGTCAAGGGTCAGCTTGTACAGGCGCTTCTGCCCGTTGACGTCCTTATTCGTTGTGACGTACCAGAATGTGCCGTCCGTACACATCCCCTGGGACTCGTTCGACCAACCACGTTCCATCTTGACGGTCTTGGCGTGTTCCCACTCGGCAATACGAGGGTTGGAGCTGCGAGGGCCGAAGGCTGCTGCGTGAGCAGACTGCGAGGTCAGCGCCCCTCCGGCAGCAGCGGCCACGGCCGCTCCAGCTGCCCCTTTGATGAATTTACGTCGATTCGTCTTCATATTCATACCTCCTAGATAGAACTATTCTGTCTTTTGCGAGTTTGGCCCGCGTATCACACAGCATCCTTTTGCCTGAAAGGATCAGTAGCAACTACTCAGATACCCGGGACCCGCCAGGGTCCACTGTCCAGGCAGGCAGCGTCCTTCTTGCATGTGAGCGACGGGCCATCAGCATCTGTCTCTGGCATCCTGCGCCAGTAGTTGATCGTTAGTGGATGCGGGAATTCTGCTGCCGGTACGTCAGTTTCCTGCCTGGGCCCGAAGCTGGAACCGTTGTTGCTGTCGGATGACTGGCGGGCGGTGTTAGAGCGGTGGACGCGGCGGGCGTCTTCGCCCCAGGCACTGGCGCTGCGCCGGATCGCGCCGGCGTGCGCAGGGCCGGATATCATGCCGATCACCGCTGGTCGCCCGTGAGTTGCGGGTAGCTGCCGACACTGTCCATAAGTGGCAGCGCGGGGTCCTGGCGGAGCGGCTCGACGGCCTAAATGGACGAGCCCGGGCCCGGACCGGCCGGTCCAGATGGTGGTGCGGCACGTCGTATTGCATGACGAGTTGGACACGAGTCTTATCCAGGACCACACCCACGCCCCCGGAACGGGAAGCGACACTTTCAGTCCCCACAACTTGTTAACGCGACTCAGCCCGTACTGATAACCGTGACGCCTTCGAGACGGGCCGTGATGGTGGACGACCCGTAACCGATCACCTCAGATCCGTCTCCGTTATCGTTTCCGAGGCGGTAGTTGGCAATTGCGGTCGGAGACTGCGTAGTCAGGTTGGCGTCGTTTGCTGGATCGTGGAACTTGATGCCGTGCAGTCCATTGGCGTGCCCGTAGGCGCCGACCACAGTAACGGCGTGCCCACCTGTCCGGTCACCGTCGCTGTCGTACCAGCCGATGGAGGCAATCATGAGATCCTCGGCACCACGGGAGAGCTGGACTATGCGCTGCGAAACGTTATCTTCTTCATCTAGCGACTCCCAGGACACGTCGAAGTCGTTCTCGTAGCCCTTGGACTCGATCAAATCATTGATCGCGTCGAGATTATCGTTGCGGTTGGTGCCTTTAAGCGGATCGGTATCCGCGAGCCCGCCCATGCGGCTGAGCTTGGCGGTCACCTCGTTATAGTGATACGGCTCACTCGATGTCGGATCGTAGCTTCCGTCGAGGAGGTTAGGATATCCCGTCTTATCAAACCAGAACATCGTGTTTAATGTGGCGGTGGGCAGGCAGTAGTTCTGGCCATTTCCAGGAAGCCCTGCTCGCTTCTGGTCGATGTCAGGCATGCCGCAAACATCATAACTCCACACAACGGAACTAACATAGATGCCCTCGTAGCAGGTGTCCGTCGTGGCTGCAACAGCATTGACAGGTACGATGAACAGCGCCGCGGTGACGACCATGACGGCAATTTCCCTTCGCGCCATGTTCCTGCCGAGTTCGAATCGACTCACCGTTGTCACTTCTTTCTGAAAGTGGCCATAATGGGGAAATTCTCTGGCGTCCTGATGGAGGACATATGACGACGTCGAACCTGTGGCTCTGTTCATGCCCCCGGAGTCCAGCTCTGCCTGCCCGCGGGACAGCCACTGGGCTGTCCCGCACTGATTCTGGAGTCGGGGCGAACGTCAGGTGCTGCTACCCAGACGACACCCCCGGGGGGGGACACGTTGGGCTGCGAAGCAACTATGACAAGGCGTCAATTGCTGCGCATGAGTAATCGATACCTACTGAGCTTGAACTCGGGTTGTCGTTGAGGACGTGGGTGGGCAGGCATGGCCACGTGCGGGGCGCAGGTGAGGTGGACGGCGACCCGGCACGGACGGATCCGGCCCAGCGCACCGGAGTACGGCAGTACTGCCGTACTGCTTCGACGAACTACCGATCGCTTTGGAAGTCCTGGCAGAAGTAGCAGCCATCAGCCGCAGTCTTCGGGCAGGGCCGTGAGATGTTCCGCCCGCACCGGCCGTCAGCCACCGCGTGAAGGACGGCGGCCGATCCTCTCGGCGAGCCACTCGACGCCTGACAGGCCGGCGTCACGGCTGGCCTCGACGGCTTCGCCCTTGAGGTTGAATCGCACCTCGTACTTCTCCTCGTACTCGCGGCGAAGGGTCTCGTCCGCGATACGCGAGTAGTGCTCCTGCATCTCCCAGGAGGTACGGCTCAGGATCTCGCGGATGCTGCGGCCGGATACGCACCCGCGCCCTTTGCACATTCATACGCATTCATGGGCCCCCCTTCACCCACCCACAGCAAAGTCCCAGGTTCGGCACAGCTGTCGCCCACGCGCGTCGCGGAAGATCCACCCGTGACATCTGCCACCGATCCACTCCCCCACGCCCCTGTGGCCGCTCCCGGCTCGCCCGCCCCCACTCCGCCCGCACCACCCGGGCCACCGGAGAAGGCGCCGCGCTGGTCACTCCCCGCACTGATCGCGGTCCTGCTGCTGGCCGGGATCCTGTACTCCTGGAATCTGTCCTCGTCCGGCCTGAACACCTTCTACAGTGCCGCTGTGTTCAGCGGTACGCAGAGCTGGAAGGCCTGGTTCTTCGGGTCGCTGGACGCGGGCAACTTCCTCACCGTCGACAAGCCACCCTTCGTACTGATGGTCATGGGCCTGTCCTGCCGCGTCCTCGGCTTCGGCACGTGGCAGATGATGGCGCCCCTGATCGCGTCCGCGCTCGGCACCATCTGGATCCTGCACTCCTCCGTGAAACGCGTCTTCGGGCACGGTGCGGCCCTCGTCGCCGCACTGGTCCTCGCGCTGACCCCGATCACGGTGGCCATCAACCGCGACAACAACCCCGACACCCTGCTCGTCTTCCTCATGGTGGCGGGCGCGGCGCTGGCGCTGCGTGCGACGCGGGACGACAGGCTGCTGCCGCTGCTCGGCTCGGCGGTCTGCTTCGGGCTCGCCTTCAACACCAAGATGCTCCAGGCCTACATCGCCCTGCCCGCCGTCTTCGCCGTGTACCTGTACGCGTCGAAGCTCGGCTGGAAGAAGAAGGCCGTGAACCTGGCGCTTGCCGCCGTGGCCCTGGCCGTCTCCAGCTTCTGGTGGCCGACGGCCGTCTCCCTGGTGCCCGCCTCCGACCGGCCGTACATCGGCGGCTCGACGGACGGCACCGCCTGGGACCTGATCATGGGCTACAACGGCTTCGGCCGCGTCTTCGGCGGCGACGGCAACGGCGCGGGTGGAGGCGGTGGCGGCGGCAGTTTCGCCGGGACCGCCGGCATCGGCCGGATGTTCAACGACATTCTGGGCGGCCAGATCTCCTGGCTGCTGCCCTTCGCGGGCATCGCGCTGGTCGGCGGCCTGGTGCTGTGCGGCCGTGCGCCGCGCACGGACCTGACGCGCGCAGCGCTGGTGCTGTGGGGCGGCTGGACCGTGCTCCACTTCCTCACCTTCAGCATGGCCGAAGGCACCATGCACCCGTACTACACGACCGCCCTCGCGCCCGGCATCGCGGCACTGTGCGGAGGCGGCGGAGCGCTGTTGCTGCGCGCGTTGCGCACCGACAAGAAGTGGGCGTGGGTGCTGCCCGCCGGCCTCGCGGTCACCACCGTCTGGTCCGTCGTACTGCTGCGCCGGGCCACCGACTGGAACACCTGGCTCTGGCCGGCGATCACGGTCGTGATGGTGCTGGCGATCGCGGGCCTGCTCGTCTTCCGCTCCGGTAACCGGGCACGGCTGCTGGCGGTCTCCGTCGCCGCGGCGATCGTGGCGTCGGTCGCCGGACCCGCCGCGTACGCCGCCTCTGTGCCCTCGGGCACGGGCGGCGGCATGGGTGGTACCAACCCGACGGCCGGTCCCGCGACGGGCGGCGGCGGATTCGGTGGCGGGGGCGGCCGTCCGGGCGGCGGTGCCGCCATGGCCGGCGGCCAGGCCGGAGCCCGTGGCGGTCAGGCCGGCGGCGCCGGGGGTCAGGCCGGTGGCGGTGGTACGCCGCCGAGTGGCATGCCCAGTGGTGCACCGGGCGGCGGGTTCCCCGGGGGCCAGCAGGGCGGTGCGCGACCGGGCGGCGGCGGTTCGGGTACGCCTCCGAACGGCGCGGGCGGGACCGGCGCGGCCGGTGGCGCCGGTGGCCAGCGCGGCGCCACGGGTGGCGGCATGGGCGGTGGCATGGGTGGCGGACGCGAGGGCGGAACCACGGACACCGCACTGATCACCTACCTGGAGAAGAACCGTGACGGCGCCAAGTGGCTGCTCGCGGTGTCCGGTTCGCAGGCCGCCTCGCAGCTCATCGTGAGCACCGAGCAGCCCGTCATCTCCATGTGGGGCTTCACCGGCACCGACCAGGCGATGACGCTCGACAAGCTCAAGGAACTGGTGAAGAACGGCGAGCTGCACTACATCCAGCTCGGCGGCGGCGGTTTCGGCGGTAACAGCACACTCAGCTCGGAGGTCACCGCCTGGGTGGAGAAGAACGGTACGGCGGTGAAGGCGAGCGAGTACAGCAGCACCGCCTCTTCCTCCGATTCCGATTCCGAGGCCGCGACCGGAACCCAGAACACCCAGTCGCTCTACCGGCTCGACCCGTCGGACGTCAACTAGGGGAAACCCTCGGCCAGTTGGGGTAAACCCTCGACGAAAGCAACCCCTGACCCTTTCCACGGTCAGGGGTTGCTCTCTATTCCGTAACGTCACACAAACGCCTCTCACTGGTTACACGGCCGACCCCCAAGACATGCCACGCTCCCGATTACCGAAAAAGTCAACACGCGTAGATCGCAGCCTCGTTCAGCCGGGCGCCGCGATCGCGAGCGTGCCGATTACGGGAAAGGGCACCCCCCATGTCCGTTGCGCAGATAGGTAGATGGAAGGCGCTTGCGGTGGCCACGTCCGCCGTTCTCGTCGGCGTCACCCTCCCGACCGTGGCCGCGTCCCCCGCCGCAGCCACAACCACCGCTTACGACACCACGTACTACAAGAACGCGATCGGCAAGACCGGCACGAGCCTCAAGTCCTCGCTGCACACGATCATCGCCCCCCAGACCAAGATCTCGTACGACGCGGTCTGGAACGCGCTCAAGGTCACCGACCAGGACCCGAACAACAGCAACAACGTGATCCTGCTGTACAGCGGCACGTCGCGCGCCAAGTCGCTCAACGGCGGCGACGTCGGCGACTGGAACCGTGAGCACGTGTGGGCCAAGTCCCACGGCGACTTCGGCGAGGCGACCGGTCCCGGCACCGACCTGCACCACCTGCGTCCCGCCGACGTCCAGGTCAACAGCATCCGCGGCAACAAGGACTTCGACAACGGCGGCAGCGCCGTCAGCGGTGCGACCGGCAGCTACACGGACACCGACTCGTTCGAGCCGCGCGCCGCCGACAAGGGCGACGTCGCCCGCATGATCCTCTACATGGCCGTCCGTTACGAGGGCGACGACGGCTGGCCCAACCTCGAGCCCAACCAGCTCGTGAACAACGGCAGCAACCCGTACATCGGAAAGCTCTCCGTGCTCAAGGCGTGGAACGAGGCGGACCCGCCCAGCGCCTTCGAGGAGAAGCGCAACCAGCTCATCTACGACAACTACCAGCACAACCGCAACCCGTTCATCGACCACCCCGAGTGGGTCGAGGCGATCTGGTAGCACGGTGATCCGGTAGCACGGTGATCCTGTAGCACGGTCCGACCGGTTGAACTCCCCGTATCCAGCGGGGAGTTCAACCTCCGTAACCTGCTCGGCCAGGAGGGGAACCCGATGCCCGAAGCCGCCGCCACACACACCACGGTCACCAAGACTGCGGTCACCGACACCGCGGTCAGCAACACCACGGTCAGCAACACTGCGGTCACCGACACCACGGTCACCAGCAGCACTGTCACCGACGCCACCTGGCAGCTCCCCCGCACCCCGCGCAGCGCCCCGCACGCCCAGCGGCTGCTCCGCACCCAGCTCAGCGACTGGCAGATCGACGGCGAAGTGGCCGAAACGGCCGAGCTGTTGCTCTCGGAGCTGATCACCAACTCCCTCAAGCACGCGTGCACCCCGCCCGGCCGCGAACTCGGTCTGCGCCTGGCGACGTACGACGGACTCCTGCGCGTGGAGGTCGCCGACGCGGACGACCGCCGGCCCGTTCCCCGCCGGGCGGCCCCGGGCGACGAAGGCGGCCGAGGACTCGCCCTCATCCAGGCGCTGGCGGAACGCTGGGGCTTCTGCCCCCGGCAGCCCGGCACCGGAAAGGCGACCTGGGCGGAGCTGACGCTGCCCCGGTGAGCCGCCGGCTCCTCGCGGTCAGTCCAGATGTGTCGGCGCGAACATCCGCAGGACCGCCGGAAGCAGCACCACCGAAGGACCGGGCGTCGCCAGGGCCTTCGCCAGGTCCGTCTCCAGCGCCTCGGAGGTCGTGCGCACGCCCGGCACCCCGAAGGACTCGGCGAGGGCCACGTAGTCCGGGCGGGTCAGCTCCGTCGCCGTGGGCTGACCGAAGGCGTCCGTCATGTACTCGCGGAGGATGCCGTAGCCGCCGTCGTCGACGATCAGCCAGGTGACGTTCAGGTCGTACTGCCTGGCCGTGGCGAGTTCGGCGATCGAATACAACGCGCCGCCGTCGCCGGAGACCGCGAGGACCGGGCGGGTCGGGTCGGCGGTCGCCGCGCCCAGTGCGGCGGGGAAGCCGTAGCCGAGGCCGCCCGCGCCCTGGGCGGAGTGCATGGCGTTCGCGCCACGCGGGTCGAAGGCGGACCAGGCCCAGTAGGCGAGGATCGTCATGTCCCAGAAGGACGGTGACCCGGCCGGTAGTGCCCGGCGGACGGCCGCCAACACGTCCTGTTCCAGGGTGAGTTCCTGGGCCGCGATGCGCTCCCCGACCCGGGCGAGCACCGTACGTACCCGCTCCGCCGCCGTGTCGTCCGCGCGGTCGGACACCGTCTCCAGAAGCGCCGACAGTGCGAGCCGTGCGTCCGCGTGGATGCCGAGCGCCGGGTGGTTGGACTCCAGTTTGCCGAGGTCCGCCTCGATCTGGATGACCCGGCCCCGGGGCTTGAACGTGTGGTAGTTCGAGGACAGTTCACCCAGGCCCGAGCCGATCACCAACAGGACGTCCGCGTCCTCCAGGAAGTCGGTCGTGTGGCGGTCCTCCAGCCAGGACTGGAGTGAGAGCGGGTGTTCCCAGGGGAAGGCGCCCTTGCCACCGAAGGTGGTGACGACGGGGGCGTCCAGCTTCTCGGCGAGCCGGCGGAGCTTGCCGGACGCGTCCGACCGTACGACTCCGCCGCCCGCGATGATCGCGGGGCGGGCGGCATGCGAGAGCAAGTGGGCCGCCACCGCGGTGAGTTCGGGGCGCGGGACGACGTCCTCGGGGGTCGCGTCCATCGCCGTCACCACCGGCAGGGCCGTCTCGGCGAGGAGGACGTCCTGCGGGATCTCCACCCACACCGGGCCGTGCGGAACCGTCAGCGCCGACTCCCAGGCCGCCGCGATCGCCGACGGGATCTGCGACTGGCTGCGGACCGTGTGGACCGACTTCACCACTCCCCTGAACGACGCCTGTTGGTCCGGGAGTTCGTGCAGATAGCCGTGGCGCCCGCCGCCGAGCCCGGCGGTGGGGACCTGGCTGCCGATGGCGAGCACGGGCGAGGAAGCCGCGGCCGCCTCCTGGAGCGCGGCCAGCGAGGTCAGCGCGCCCGGACCGGTCGACAGCAGCAGGGGGGCCGCCTCGCCGGTGATACGGCCGTACGCGTCCGCCGCGAACCCCGCGTTGTTCTCGACGCGCAGGCCCACGTACTGGAGGGAGGATCGGCGCAGGGCGTCGAACATGCCAAGGGCGTGCTGTCCGGGCAGGCCGAAGACGGTCGTCGCGCCGAGACCGGTGAGGGTCTCCACGACCAGGTCCCCGCCGTTGCGCCCGGCGGGCGGGTTCAGGGCGGCTGCGGTCTGGGCGGCCGTGGGGCGGAGCTCCAGGTCGTGGTCGTGAGTCACTTCGCGCGTGCCTCTGCAATCTGGCGGGACATGATCGTGGTGAGTTCGTAGGCCGTGTGGGACGCCGCCACCGCGGTGATCTCGGCGTGATCGTACGCGGGCGCGACCTCGACCACGTCGGCCGAGACCAGGTTGCAGGAGGACAACCCGCGCAGGATCTCCAGGAGTTCGCGGGAGGTCATGCCGCCCGCCTCCGGCGTCCCGGTGCCGGGCGCGTGCGCAGGGTCGAGGCAGTCGATGTCGATGGAGATGTAGAGGGGGCGGTCGCCGATGCGCTGGCGGAGCTGGTCGGCGACCTCGTCGGCGCCCCGGCGGTAGATGTCCGCCGAGGTGACGATGCCGAAGCCCATCTTCTCGTCGTCGGTGAGGTCCTGCTTGCCGTACAGCGGGCCGCGGGTGCCGACGTGCGAGAGCGCCTCGGTGTCGAGGATGCCCTCCTCCACCGCCCGGCGGAACGGCGTGCCGTGCGTGTACTCGGCGCCGAAGTACGTGTCCCAGGTGTCGAGATGGGCGTCGAAGTGGAGCAGCGCGACGGGGCCGTGCTTCTTGGCGACGGAGCGCAGGAGCGGCAGCGCGATGGTGTGGTCGCCGCCCAGCGTCATCAACCGGGCGCCGGTGCCGAGCAGTTCGTCGGCCGCCGCCTCCACCGTCTCCACGGCCTCGTTGATGTTGAACGGGTTCGCCGCGATGTCACCGGCGTCCGCGACCTGCGCGAGGGCGAAGGGCGAGGCGTCCTGGGCGGGGTTGTAGGGGCGCAGCAGCCGGGACGCCTCGCGGATCGCGTTGCCGCCGAAGCGGGCGCCCGGCCGGTACGAGACGCCCGAGTCGAACGGCACCCCGACCACGGCGACATCGGCGGCGCCGACCTCGTCGAGGCGCGGAAGCCGGGCGAAGGTCGCGGGGCCCGCGTACCGCGGGATGCGGGACGAGTCGACGGGACCGCGAGGCGTCTCGTTGCCGGTCATGACGGAATGCCTTCTTTCCTACGCAAGATCACGTACATACAACTAAACACAACTAAAAATAGCTAAACACACCTAAGTACAACTACGTACAGTGGTGCGACTCTACTGGTGAGCCGGAACCGGCTCGGACACGGGTTCGGCGGACCGGCCCGCGAGGCGCTCGCGCCAGGCGGCCAGTACGGCGGCGTCGGTCGCGGGTGTGGCCAGCGAGACGATCACGTACACGGCGAGCGAGGAGAGCAGCCCGTAGTAGATGGGCTCGTTCGCGAGGATGCCGTACGTCGCCATCAGGCCGATGACCGCGACGCCGCCGACCACGACGGCGGCGAGCGCGCCCTGCGCGGTGCCGCGCTTCCACAGCAGTCCGCCGAGGATCGGCACGAGGAGCCCGCCGACCAGCAGGTTGTACGCGACGGTCAGCGCCTCGACGACGTTGTTGAGCGCGATCGCCGTACAGATCACCGCGATGCCCATGATCAGGATGAAGGCGCGGTTGCCCTTGACCTCGTCGCGCTCCTCGCCGTCCCGTTTCACCGCGCCGCGCAGCTTCGACCAGATGTCGTTGTTGGCGACGGTGGCGCAGGCGATGAGTGCGCCGGAGGAGGTCGACATCACGGCTGCGAGGGCGGCGGCGAGCACCAAGCCCCGTACCCCGACGGGGAGTTCGTCCTTGACGATGGTCGCGAAGGCGGTGTCGGCGCTGGGCAGCGTCGGGTACATGACCTTGGCCGCCGTACCGATGACGGCGCCCGCGACGGCGTACACCAGGCAGTACGTACCGGCGACCGTGCCGCCCCACTTCGCGGTGGTGTCGCTGCGCGCGGTGAACACGCGCTGCCAGATGTCCTGCCCGATCAGCATGCCGAACGTGTAGATGAGGACGTACGTGAAGATCGTCTCGCCGCCGATGCCCAGCGGGTCGAAGTACTCGGTCGGCAGCTTCGCCTTCATCTCGCTGAAACCGCCGGCTTTCACGACGGCGATGGGGAGCAGCAGGAGCAGCACACCGATGGTCTTGACGACGAACTGCACCATGTCGGTGAGGGTGATCGACCACATGCCGCCGAGCGTCGAGTACGCGACGACGATCGAGCCGCCGAGGACGATCGCGAGCGTCCGGTTCATGTCGAAGAGGACGTCGAAGATCGTGGCGTACGCGATGGTCGACGTGACGGCGAGCATGAGGGTGTACGCCCACATCACGACGCCGGAGATGACTCCGGCGCGGCCGCCGTAGCGGAGGTCGAGCATCTCGGAGACGGTGTAGACCTTCAGGCGGGCGATGCGGGCGGAGAAGAAGACGGACAGTGCGAGGAGTCCGAGCCCGATGGTGAACACCATCCAGGCTCCGGAGAGTCCGTACTGGTAGCCGAGGCCGACCCCGCCGATGGTGGACGCGCCGCCCAGGACGATCGCCGCCATGGTCCCGGAGTACATGACAGGGCCCAGGCGCCGCCCCGCGACGAGGAAGTCGCTCTTCGACTTGGCGCGGCGCATGCCCCACCAGCCCATCGCCAGCATGCCGGCCAGATAGACGACGATCACTGTGTAGTCGACGGCCATGGGGTCTCCTCCGCGCGCTCGGTGGCGTGTCGTGCAGGTGGTGTGTTGGGGGTTCTGGCCGGCTACTGCTCGCGGGGACATCCGCCCGTACCCGCGGCTGCCGGCGGTCACGACACTAGGTGGCCGGAAAGCGACACTGAAGTGTACGTTTCATCCATTGCCGCTGATCTGGATGGAGGAAACGTCCACCATGCCGGACGCGTCCGTATCACTTACCCCGCCCGTCCCACCCGTACCGCCAACCCCGCCGGTGCCGCTCTCCGCGCTGCTGGCCCGGGAGGATCTCGGGCTCGAGCAGATCGCCGGCCCCGCCGACCCGGACACGGTGATCCACTGGGCGCACACCTCGGAGATGGCCGACCCCTACCCGTATCTGCTCGGCGGCGAGCTGCTCCTCACCGCGGGCGTCCACATCCCGGAGGCAGCGGGCTCCGGCACCTACTTCGACGACTACGTCGCCCGTATCGTCGCCGCGGGCGGTGCGGCCCTCGGCTTCGGCGTGGCCCCGGTCCACGACACGGTCCCGCGCGCGCTGGTCGCGGCCTGCGACACGTACGGCCTCCCGCTCCTCGAGGTCCCGCCCCGCACCACCTTCTCCGGCGTGGCCCGCGCGGTCTGGCAACTCATGGCCCAGGCCCGCCACACCGAACTCCGCCGCGTCACAGAGGCCCAGCAGAGCCTCGCCGCGGCCGCCGCCCGCCCGGACCCGGTACCGGCGGTACTACGACAGCTCGCCCAGCGGGTGGGCGGCTGGGCTGTGCTGTACGGGCCGGAGGGGGTTGAGCTGGCGCGGGCGGGGAGGGTGGCGGGGACGACGGGAGGTGCGGGGCGGGGAGCAGGTGGGCAGACCTTGGGCGGGCAAGGGGCGCGGGCACCGGGCGGGCAGGCGCCAGCGGCAAAGCCTTCGGCCGGGCAAACGCCGGCCGCGGACGCGCCGCGCGGACAGCCCTCGGGCGGACAAGGTGTGATCGCGCGGACTCCGGGCGGACAGACGCCGGCAGCAAAGCCCTCGGCCGCGCACGCGCCGGGCGGGCAGACCCCGGCCGAGCAGGCTCTCGCCGAGCTGGCCCGGGTCGTACAGCCCGGAGGGACCCAGGTTGGCCCCACCGGACCCGCCCCCTCCTCCGCCACCGACACCGTAGGTGGCACGCACCTCGCCGCCTACGCCCTCGGGGCCGGGCAGGGCTTCGTCCTCGGGGTCGGGGCGGCGCGGCGTGAGCCCGGGGATCACACCATCGCGTCCGTGGCGGCCGTGCTGCTCTCCCTTCTCACCGGGGAGCACCAGAGCGGGAGCGGGGCGGCGCGGTCGGCGGCGCTCGTGCGGCTGTTGCTGGGGGCCTCTCCGGAGGCGGTCGCGCCGTTGCTGGGCGGCGGGGAGCGCTGGGTCGTCGTGCACGCGCGGCCCGCCGGGGACGGCCCCGCGCCGGACACCGTCGCCGCGTCCGCGCTCGGGGCGGCGCTGGGCTCCGCGCTGGTCGACGCGGGCGGTGACGTCGTACGCGTCCTTGTCCCCGGAGACCGCGAACCCGCCCCGCAGGCGGGCTGGACCTGCGGGGTCAGCGCGCCGGTCGGCCCGGGCGAGTGGGCGGCGGCCGACACGCAGGCCGCCCGCGCGCTGGCCCGCGCCCGCGCCACCCGTACGCCGCTGGTCCGCCACGGCGAGCGCCCCGCCCTCGCCGACCTCGTCCCCGCGTCCGACGCCGAGGCCCACGCCCGCACCCTCCTCGCACCCATCGCCGCGACCCCCGCCCTCACCGAGACCCTCCGCACCTGGCTCTCCCTGCACGGCAGTTGGGACCGCACAGCGGTGGCGCTGTCCGTCCACCGCAACACGGTCCGCCAACGCATCGCGCGGTGTGCGCAGTTGCTGGGGGCGGATCTCGACGATCCTGACGTACGGATGGAGTTGTGGTTCGCCTTGCGGGACGTGAGGTTGCCTGGATCGGGCTAGGTGATCGATTCCAAGGGGTGCGAAGAGGTAAGGGGTGCGAAGAGGTTTCGTCGGCAGCCTGCTCAGGCACTTTGGCATTGGCCGGATCCTGCGCAAAGCTGTCCCTGTCGCTGCTTTCAGGTAAAGGTCCCTGTTTCGAGAATGGGCGCTCAGCTACGTCCGGTGCCGGCACCCGGACGAGAAGTACTTGAACCTGTAAGGAGATTCATGGCTCTGCAGATGCGTGACCGCTGCGAACGATGTGAAACAGCGCTGCTGCCGATCTCGTCAGCCCGCATCTGTTCGTACGAGTGCACGTTCTGTGTGTCCTGTAGCGATGCCATGCGGGACACCTGTCCCAACTGCGGCGGTGAACTCGTCGCCCGCCCTCGCCGTGCGTCGGCCCCCGCCTCCGGGGAGACGCTCAGCCGCGTGGGTCAGTGATCGTAGGCGGTGAGTGAGCGCATGACCGGTCGGCGACTTCCCTGAGGTCGCGTCAAGCTGGCTGAAGGCGAACCTTGAAGGCGAATGGGGGTCCAGGGGACAGCCCTCCAAGTAACCGAGGCGGGTGGGTGGGTGGGCGGGAGGGCCGCCGCGGAGCGGTGGGGGTGTGGGCGCGGAGCGGACGGGATTGTCTTGCCGCGGAGCGGTCGGGGAAAGGACGCCGCGGAGCGGCGTGGCGGGCCCGCACCGGCCGGCGGCGAGAAGGCAACTGGGGCCCACTCACCCTCGTACAAGCAAGTGACCCGTATCCCAGCGTTCGGGACATCCAGGTCGCGCACCGGGAGCGACGGCACAATGGACCTATGCCGATACCCGGGATCCCCAGCCGCCAAGAGCTCGTCGACCACCTCGTCAGGACGCGTATCGCGGGCGACGTAGCCACTCCCCGCGAGAACAACCTCTCTCACTACCGCAAGCTGGCGAACGGCGAGCGCAACTGGTGGCTCGGGCTAGAGCTCGGTGACCGCTGGACCGACGAGCAGGACGTGCTCGCGGTGATGGCGGAGCGCTGCGGCGTGAACGACGACCCGGAGTACCGCTACGGGCAGGACACCATCGACCCGGAGCTGACGGTCGCCGCCCTGGACCGGGCGGCGGCGCGACTGCGCAAGGCGGCCGACGGCACCCAGAGCGTGCTGTTCGCGACCGGACACCCGGGCGGCCTGCTGGACGTGCACCGCGCGACCGCCGCCGCCCTGCGCGCCGCCGGCTGCGAGATCGTCGTCATCCCGGACGGGCTGCAGACGGACGAGGGGTACGTGATGCAGTTCGCGGACGTCGCGATGCTGGAGCACGGCGCCACCCTCTGGCACACCCATTCGGGTGAGCCGATGCGCGCGATCCTGGGCGGCCTGGAGCGCGAGGGCCGGCCGCTGCCCGACCTGGTCGTCGCGGACCACGGCTGGGCCGGCTTCGCGGGCCAGCAGGGCCTCGACTCCGTCGGGTACGCCGACTGCAACGACCCCGCCCTGTTCCTCGCCGAGTCCGAGGGCACCCTCCAGGTGGTCATCCCGCTGGACGACCACGTCACCAGCCCGCGGTTCTACGACCCGATGACGGCGTACCTGCTGAACGCGGCGGGCCTGACCTGACCTACCCGCTCGGCCCCGGCGAGGACCAGGGCGGAGCCTGCCGCCGGGGTCGACGCGCGCGAGGTCACGGCCAAGGGTTCAGCCCCTCGCCGGGGCCGACACGCAAGGTCACGGCCAAGGGTTGAGCCCCTCCTCGCGCCGCTGCGCGAACCCCGGCGTCGGATCCAGGTACACCCGGCTCACCGCGGGAAACACCTCCCGCAGCCGCTGCTCCGCCCGCTCGCAGGCCCACTCGATCTGCGCGGCGGTCGACGCGTCCCGGAAGTCGACCTTCGCGGCGATGAGCGCCTCGTGCGGCCCCTGCACCAGAGTCGTCAGCTCCAGTACGGCTTCGACGTGTTCCAGCGCGAGCAGTTCGGCCCGGATCCGCTCCCGCATCGGCCTGGGCAGCGGACGCCCGATGAGCAGCTCGGCGTTGGAACGGCCGAGGACCCAGGCGACGTACAGCAGGAGCACGCCGATGCACAGGGACGCGACGCCGTCCCAGACCCCGGAACCGGTGAGCTGTCCGCCGAGCAGACCGCCCGCGGCGAGCAGCAGGCCCGCCAGCGCGGCCGTGTCCTCCAGGACGACGGCCTTCACGGCGGTGTCGGGGGTGTGCCGGAGGTAGCGCTTGAAGGACGCCCCGAGTCGCTCCGCCTCGCCGCGCGCCTGGCGGACACCGGTGCGCAGGGAGTAGCCCTCCAGGAGGAAGGCGACGGCGAGCACGATGTACGAGATGAGCGGGTCGCCGAGTTCCTCGCCCACGACGAGGGTGTGGATGCCGTCGTAGAGCGAGAACACCGCGCCGCCGACGAAGGTCGCGACGGCCGCGAGGAGTGCCCAGATGTAGCGCTCGGGGCCGTAGCCGAGCGGGTGTTCCTCGTCCGCCGGTTTCTCGCTGCGCTTCAGCGCGGCCAGCAGCATCACCTCGGTGACCGTGTCCGCGACCGAGTGCGCCGCTTCGGACAGCATCGCGCTGGACCCGCTGATCACCCCGGCGACGGCCTTGGCGAGCGCGATCCCCAGATTGGCCGCGGCGGCGACGAGCACCGTGGAAGTGCTCTCGCCGCCGCCGCTTTCCTGCTTTTCCTGCTCAGAAACCTCAGCCATGTCTCCAGTCTTACCCGGGGGTTGTGCTCCGGGGGATGCGGACCACGCCCTCCTGGATCACCGTTATGGCCAGTTGTCCGTCCTGGGTGTAAATGCGGGCCTGGCCCAGGCCGCGTCCACCGGACGCGGACGGCGACTCCTGGTCGTACAGCAGCCATTCGTCGGCGCGGAAGGGCCGGTGGAACCACATCGCGTGGTCGAGGGAGGCGCCGACGACGTCGCCGACGGCCCAGCCGCCGCGTCCGTGGGCGAGCAGGATGGAGTCCAGGAGCGTCATGTCGGAGACGTAGGTGGCGAGGCAGACGTGCAGCAGCGGGTCGTCGGCGAGCTTGCCGTTGGCGCGGAACCACACCTGCGAGCGCGGTTCACGCGGCTCCCCGTACCTGCCGTACGGCGGGTCGTCGACGTAGCGCAGATCGACCTCGGCGCGCGTTTCCAGGATCCTCGCCACGACCTCGGGGTCGAGGTTCTCGTACGAGGTGAGCCGTTCCTCGGCCGTGGGCAGCGTGACGGGGTCGGGCGCGGGCGGCATCGGCGCCTGGTGGTCGAAGCCTTCCTCGTGCTTCTGGAAGGAAGCGGAGAGGTGGAAGACCGGCTGCCCGTGCTGGACCGCGACGACTCGGCGGGTGGTGAAGGAGCGGCCGTCGCCGATGCGGTCCACGGTGTAGACGATGGGCGCGCCCGCGTCGCCGGTGCGCAGGAAGTACGAGTGGAGCGAGTGCGCGAACCGGTCGTCGGGGACCGTCCGCCCCGCGGCGACGAGCGCCTGTGCGGCGACCTGTCCGCCGAAGACCCGTGGGACGACGGAGGGCCGGGACTGGCCTCGGAAGATGTTCTCCTCGATCTGCTCGACGTCGAGCAGATCGAGGAGAGACTGAAGTGCCTGACTCATGGAGCCATTCCTACTGGCCAGTAATTTCGGGAACCTTACAGGCCCATGTCCTCAGCAATGATCGTCAGAGGTCCAGCCCTTGGCGGTGACCGTCAGAGACCCATGTCCTTGGCGATGATCGACTTCATGATCTCGCTGGTGCCGCCGTAGATCCTGTTCACGCGGTTGTCCGCGTACAGGCGGGCGATCGGGTACTCGTTCATGAAGCCGTAGCCGCCGTGCAGCTGGAGGCAGCGGTCGATGACGCGGTGCGCGACCTCGGTGCAGAACAGCTTGGCGCTCGCGGCCTCGGCCGGGGACAGCTCGCCCACGTCGAGGGCCTCCAGGGCGCGGTCGGCGACGGCCTGGGCCGCGTCCACCTCGGCCTGGCAGGCGGCCAGCTCGAACTTGGTGTTCTGGAAGTGCGCGACCGTCTTGCCGAAGACAGTGCGCTCCTGGACGTACTCCTTGGCGAACCGGACGGCCGCCGCGGCCTGTGCATACGCGCCGAACGCGATGCCCCAGCGCTCGGAGGGCAGGTTGCCGCCGAGGTAGTAGAAGCCCTTGTTCTCCTCGCCGAGCAGGTCCTCGACCGGCACCTTGACGTCGACGAACGCCAGCTCGGCGGTGTCGGAGGTCTTCAGGCCGAGCTTGTCCAGCTTGCGGCCGACCGAGTAGCCCTCGGACTTGGTGTCCACGGCGAAGAGCGAGATGCCGAAGCGGCGGTCCTCGGCCGTCGGCGCGGAGGTGCGGGCGCAGACGATGACCTTGTCCGCGTGCACACCACCGGTGATGAAGGTCTTGGCGCCGTTGAGGACGTAGTGCGTGCCGTCCTCGGCGAGCTTCGCGGTGGTCTTCATGCCCGCGAGGTCGGAGCCGGTGCCCGGCTCGGTCATCGCCAGGGCCCACATCTCCTCACCGGAGACGAACTTCGGCAGGAAGCGCTTCTTCTGCTCGTCGGTGGCGAGCGCCTTGATGTACGGCAGGCCGAGCAGCACGTGCACACCCGAGCCGCCGAAGGAGACACCCGCGCGCGAGGTCTCCTCGTATATCACGGCCTCGAACTTGTACGAGTCGATGCCCGCGCCGCCGTACTCCTCGTCCACGCGGATACCGAAGACGCCGAGCTCGGCAAGCTTGTAGTAGAAGTCGCGCGGCGCCTGGCCCGCGGCGAACCACTCGTCGTAGACGGGGACGACCTCGGCCTCGATGAAGGCCCGAAGGGTCTCCCGGAACGCCTCGTGGTCCTCGTTGAACACAGTACGGCGCACCTACGCCACCCTCCTTTGCGGCTGAACCGCCGCTCTCGCGTTTGTGGTTGCCCGCCGTGGGGGTTGCTCAATTGATGGTTGCGGCCCCAGGCTAAGCGCTTGCTCAGTAATCAGGTTACCCGGCGGTCACGACCGTCGTCCAGAGCAGGTGCCCCGAGACGCTCGTCACGCTCCAGCCGCCTCGAAGGCACCCCGCGCCATCCGGTGCAGCAGCGCGGCGGTGGTGGCGCGGCCCGGCAGGGAACCCGGCCGCCCCAGGTGGGGCGTCGAATTGAGCAGGCCGAAGACCGAGTGCACGGCCGAGCGGGCGGTGGGTTCGGCCAGGGACGGATAGACCTTGCAGACGACCTCCACCCACAGCTCGACGTACTGCCGCTGGAGCTGACGTACGAGCTTGCGGTCGGTGTCGCGGAGGCGGTCCAGCTCGCGGTCGTGCAGGGTGATCAGGGGGCGGTCGTCGAGCGCGAAGTCGATGTGACCCTCGATGAGCGAGTCGAGGACCCGCTCCGAAGGGTTCCCGTCGGCGTCCGCGACCCGCCGCTTGGCGCCGGTCAGCAACTGCCCGCTGATCCCCACCAGCAGCTCGGCGAGCATCGCGTCCTTGCCCGGGAAGTGCCGGTACAGACCGGGGCCGCTGATGCCGACCGCGGCCCCTATCTCATCCACTCCCACGCCATGGAAGCCGCGCTCGGCGAACAGCCGGGCGGCCTCCTTCAGGATCTGCTCGCGACGGGTGGGGGCGTCGGTTCTCGTGGCCATGGAAGTAATTCTAGACAGGGAGGTTAGCGGTCGTTAACCTGGAGGAAACGCGTTAACGCTCATTAACAAGGTGAGGGGTCCGCGCAATGCACCACGAGGCACCGGAGCTGACGAGCGCGGCAGACCCCGCGTCGGAGGCCTGGCGCGCCAATGAGGCGGCCCATCGCGCGCTGGGCGAGGAGCTGCGGCAGAAGCTGGCCGCGGCCCGGCTGGGTGGCGGACAGCGCGCCCGCGACCGGCACACCGCGCGCGGAAAGCTGCTCCCGCGCGACCGCGTGGACGCCCTCCTCGACCCGGGATCGCCCTTCCTGGAGCTGGCCCCGCTCGCCGCGGACGGGCTGTACGAGGGACAGGCCCCGGCCGCCGGAGTGATCGCCGGGATCGGCCGGGTGAGCGGCCGCGAGTGCGTGATCGTCGCCAATGACGCGACCGTCAAGGGCGGCACGTACTACCCGATGACGGTGAAGAAGCACCTGCGCGCCCAGGAGGTGGCCCTCGAAAACCGCCTCCCGTGTATCTACCTCGTCGACTCCGGAGGGGCCTTCCTGCCCATGCAGGACGAGGTCTTCCCCGACCGCGAGCACTTCGGCCGGATCTTCTACAACCAGGCCCGGATGTCGGGCGCCGGCATCCCGCAGATCGCGGCCGTCCTCGGCTCCTGCACGGCGGGCGGCGCGTACGTGCCCGCGATGAGCGACGAGGCCGTGATCGTGCGCAATCAGGGCACGATCTTCCTCGGCGGCCCTCCCCTGGTGAAGGCCGCCACCGGCGAGGTCGTCACCGCCGAGGAGCTGGGCGGCGGCGACGTCCACGCGCGCGTGTCGGGTGTCACCGACCACCTCGCGGAGGACGACGCGCACGCGCTGCGGATCGTCCGGAACATCGTCGCCACCCTCCCCGCACGCGGCCCCCTGCCCTGGACGGTCACCTCTTCCGCGGAGCCCAAGGTCGACCCGTACGGGCTGTACGGCGCCGTGCCGGTCGACTCCCGCACCCCGTACGACGTACGCGAGGTCATCGCGCGCGTGGTCGACGGTTCGCGTTTCGCGGAGTTCAAGGCGGAGTTCGGGCAGACCCTGGTCACCGGGTTCGCGCACATCCACGGCCACCCGGTCGGGATCGTCGCCAACAACGGCATCCTGTTCTCCGAATCCGCCCAGAAGGGCGCCCACTTCATCGAGCTGTGCGACCAGCGGGGCATCCCCCTGGTGTTCCTGCAGAACATCTCGGGGTTCATGGTGGGACGGCAGTACGAGGCCGGTGGCATCGCCAAGCACGGCGCCAAGATGGTCACAGCCGTCGCCTGCACCCGCGTGCCCAAGCTCACCGTGGTGGTGGGCGGGTCGTACGGCGCGGGGAACTACTCGATGTGCGGCCGGGCGTACTCGCCGCGGTTCCTGTGGATGTGGCCGAACGCCAAGATCTCCGTGATGGGCGGCGAGCAGGCCGCCTCCGTCCTCGCGACCGTCAAGCGCGACCAGTTGGAGGGGCGCGGCGAGTCCTGGCCCGTGGAGGACGAGGAGGCGTTCAAGGACCCGATCCGCGAGCAGTACGAGCGCCAGGGCAGCGCCTACTACGCGACCGCCCGCCTCTGGGACGACGGCGTGATCGACCCGATGGAGACCCGGCAGGTGCTGGGACTCGCACTGACCGCCTGTGCCAACGCGCCGCTGGGTGAGCCCAGTTTCGGCGTCTTCCGGATGTGAGGCTGGCGATGTTCGACACCGTTCTTGTGGCCAACCGGGGAGAGATCGCCGTCCGGGTCATCCGTACGCTGCGCTCTCTCGGCGTGCGCTCGGTGGCCGTCTTCTCGGACGCCGACGCCGACGCCCGGCATGTGCGCGAGGCGGACACGGCGGTACGGATCGGTCCGGCGCCGGCCGCCGAGAGCTATCTGTCGGCCGAGCAGCTCCTCGATGCCGCCGCGCGGACGGGAGCGCAGGCGGTGCACCCCGGGTACGGCTTCCTCGCGGAGAACGCCTCCTTCGCGAAGGCCTGCGCGGACGCAGGGCTGGTCTTCATCGGGCCGCCCGCGGACGCGATCGCGCTGATGGGCGACAAGATCCGCGCCAAGGAGACCGTGCAGGCGGCCGGCGTCCCGGTGGTCCCCGGCTCCTCCGGCAGCGGACTCACCGACGCCGAACTGGCCGACGCCGCCCGCGACATCGGTATGCCGGTGCTGCTCAAGCCCAGCGCGGGCGGCGGCGGCAAGGGCATGCGGCTGGTGCGGGACTCCTCGACCCTGGCCGAGGAGATCGCGGCCGCCCGGCGCGAGGCCCGCGCCTCCTTCGGCGACGACACCCTCCTCGTGGAGCGGTGGATCGACCGCCCCCGGCACATCGAGATCCAGGTCCTGGCGGACGCCCACGGGCACGTGGTCCACCTCGGCGAGCGCGAGTGCTCCCTCCAGCGCCGCCACCAGAAGATCATCGAAGAGGCGCCGAGCGTGTTCCTCGACACCGCCACCCGCGCCGCGATGGGCGAGGCGGCGGTCCAGGCGGCCCGGTCGTGCGGCTACGAGGGCGCGGGCACGGTGGAGTTCATCGTGCCGGGCAGCGACCCCTCCTCGTACTTCTTCATGGAGATGAACACCCGCCTCCAGGTGGAACACCCCGTTACCGAACTGGTCACGGGCCTCGACCTGGTGGAGTGGCAGCTCCGGGTGGCCGCTGGCGAGCAACTGCCGTACGGGCAGGCGGACATCAAGCTCACCGGGCACGCGGTGGAGGCCCGGGTGTGCGCCGAGGACCCCGCGCGCGGGTTCCTCCCCTCCGGCGGCACGGTGCTGGCGCTGCACGAGCCTCAGGGCGACGGCGTACGCACCGACTCCGGGCTGAGCGAGGGCAGCGAGGTCGGTTCGCTCTACGACCCGATGCTGTCGAAGGTCATCGCGTACGGCCCGGACCGCGCGACCGCGCTCCGCAAACTCCGGGCGGCTCTCGCGGAGACGGTGACGCTCGGGGTGCAGACGAACGCCGGGTTCCTGCGGCGGCTGCTGGCCCACCCGGCCGTGGTGGCTGGGGACTTGGACACCGGGCTGGTGGAGCGAGAGGCGGAGGGGCTTGTCCCGGCAGAGGTGCCGGAGGAGGTGTACGCGGCGGCGGCTGCCGTACGCCTCGATGCCCTCACCCCCCGCACGAGCGGCTGGACCGACCCCTTCTCGGTGCCGAGCGGCTGGCGGCTGGGCGGCGAACCCAAGCCGCTGGGCTTCCATCTGCGGGTGCTCGACCCCGTGAAGTACGTTCCGCGCGGTACCCACACCGTCACCGCCGGCCAGGTGTCGGTGGTCCTGGACGGCGTACGCCACACCTTCCACCGCGCCGGCGACTGGCTCGGCCGCGACGGCGACGCCTGGCACGTCCGCGACCACGACCCGGTGGCCGCGTCCCTCACCGGCGCCGCGCACGCAGGTGCCGAGTCGCTCACCGCTCCCATGCCCGGCACAGTGACCGTCGTGAAGGTCGCCGTCGGCGACGAAGTGGCCGCCGGGCAGAGCCTGTTGGTCGTCGAGGCGATGAAGATGGAGCACGTCATCTCCGCGCCGCACGCCGGAACGGTGAGCGAGCTGGACGTCACGCCGGGCACGACGGTCGCCATGGACCAGATCCTGGCGGTCATCACACCGGCGGAGACCGTGGAAGCGGAGGCGACGGCATGAGCACCCCCGAACTCGGCCTCCCCATGGTCGTAGCGGCCCAGGATCTGCCCGCCCGGGTGCGGATCCACGAGGTCGGCGCACGCGACGGCCTGCAGAACGAGAACGCGACGGTCCCGACCGAGATCAAGGCGGAGTTCATCCGCCGCCTGGCCGACGCGGGCCTCACCACCATCGAGGCCACCAGCTTCGTCCACCCCAAGTGGGTGCCCCAACTCGCGGACGCGGAGCAGCTGTTCCCGCTCGTACGGGATCTGCCGGGCGTCCGCCTCCCCGTCCTCGTACCGAACGCGCGCGGTCTCGACCGGGCCCTCGCGCTGGGCGCCTCCCGCGTGGCCGTCTTCGCCAGTGCCACGGAGTCCTTCGCTAAGGCCAACCTCAACAGGACGGTCGACGAGGCGCTGGCCATGTTCGAGCCGGTGGTGAGCCGCGCGCGGCAGGAGAGGCTGCACGTCCGCGGCTACCTGTCCATGTGCTTCGGCGACCCCTGGGAGGGCGCCGTCCCCGTCCACCAGGTGGTCCGCGTCTGCAAGGCGCTGCTCGACATGGGCTGCGACGAGCTGAGCCTCGGCGACACCATCGGCGTGGCGACGCCGGGCCATGTGCAGAGCCTGCTGGCCGAGCTCAACGAAGAGGGAGTGCCGACCAGTTCGATCGGCGTGCACTTCCACGACACGTACGGTCAGGCACTCTCCAACACCCTGGCCGCGCTCCAGCACGGCGTCACGACCGTCGACGCCTCGGCGGGCGGCCTCGGCGGCTGCCCGTTCGCCAAGTCCGCCACCGGGAACCTCGCCACCGAGGATCTCGTGTGGATGCTCCAGGGCCTCGGTATCGACACCGGGGTGGACCTCGGCCGTCTCACCGCCACCAGCGTGTGGATGGCCGGCCAATTGGGCCGACCCAGCCCGTCCCGCACTGTCCGTGCCCTCTCCCACCAGGAGTGATCCCCATGTCCCTGGACCACCGCCTCTCCCCCGAACTCGACGAACTCCGCCGTACGGTTGAGGAGTTCGCTCACGATGTCGTCGCACCGAAGATCGGTGACTTCTACGAGCGGCACGAGTTCCCGTACGAGATCGTGCGCGAGATGGGCCGCATGGGTCTGTTCGGACTGCCGTTCCCCGAGGAGTACGGCGGTATGGGCGGCGACTATCTGGCCCTCGGCGTCGCGCTGGAGGAACTGGCCCGCGTCGACTCCTCCGTGGCCATCACCCTGGAGGCGGGCGTCTCGCTCGGCGCCATGCCCATCCACCTCTTCGGCACAGAGGCCCAGAAGACCGAGTGGCTCCCCCGCCTCTGCTCGGGCGAGATCCTCGGCGCCTTCGGCCTGACCGAGCCGGACGGCGGCTCGGACGCGGGCGCGACGCGTACGACGGCCCGGCTGGACGAGTCGACGAACGAGTGGGTGATCAACGGCACCAAGTGCTTCATCACCAACTCGGGCACGGACATCACGGGCCTGGTCACGGTCACCGCGGTCACGGGCCGCAAGCCCGACGGCAAGCCGCGCATCTCCGCGATCATCGTCCCGTCCGGCACCCCCGGCTTCACGGTCGCGGCCCCGTACTCGAAGGTCGGCTGGAACGCCTCGGACACCCGCGAGCTCTCCTTCGCCGACGTCCGCGTACCCGCCGCCAACCTCCTCGGCGAGGAGGGCCGCGGTTACGCCCAGTTCCTCCGCATCCTGGACGAGGGCCGCATCGCGATCGCGGCCCTCGCCACCGGGCTCGCACAGGGCTGCGTGGACGAGTCGGTGAAGTACGCGAAGGAGCGCCACGCCTTCGGCCGTCCGATCGGCGCGAACCAGGCGATCCAGTTCAAGATCGCCGACATGGAGATGAAGGCGCACATGGCCCGCGTCGGCTGGCGCGACGCCGCGTCCCGCCTGATCGCCGGAGAGCCCTTCAAGAAGGAGGCGGCGATCGCCAAGCTCTACTCCTCCACCATCGCCGTCGACAACGCCCGCGACGCCACCCAGATCCACGGCGGCTACGGCTTCATGAACGAGTACCCGGTGGCCCGCATGTGGCGCGACTCCAAGATCCTGGAGATCGGCGAGGGCACGAGCGAGGTGCAGCGGATGCTGATCGCGCGGGAGTTGGGGGTGGGGGGCTGATCCTGAAGGTGCGGCGGGCGGTTCGGGCGACGCGGGTAGGGTCGTGGAACAGGTGATCCGTGGGGGCGCCGGATGAGACACGGGGGCACGGCTGATGCCGAAGACACCTGAGCAGATCTGGGCGGCGGCCGATCTGCCCGCGCGTCGGCTGGCCGGAGTGGCTCTCAACCCGTCCGCTCCGGATGACATCCTGCTGCGGCTGCTCGCCGACGGTCCGGCGGCGGTACGGATGGTGCTGTGCCGGGATCGGATCCTGCCCGACGCGGTCGTGGACGCCGTGATCGAGCACCCCGACAAGTACACCCGCAGCTTCTTCGCCCGTAATCCCCACGTCGATCCGGCCCAGCGGGTACGGCTGCTGCACGACCCGGACTGGTTCGTACGCGCCCACCTCGCCGAGGGACCGCGGCTGCCTTTCCACGCCCGCCCAAGGCCGCTGCCCGACGAGGCCATCGTGCACATGATCACCTCGTACGAGGGCGAACACCTGGGGGGCCTCGGCTTCTACCGGCAGATGTCCATCGGGCTGCTCCGGTCCATGCCCACGCATCCGGTCGCGGAGGTCCGCCGTTGGGGGGTGGGCAATTGGAGGCAACTGCCTGCCGACACGCGGGCCGCACTGCTGGCAGATCCCGACGACGAGGTCCGGAAGAGGGCACAGAGGTTCCTGCAAGAAGAGGATCCGGCATGGGTGGAGAGTGTGCTGCCCACCCGCTCCTGCCACGGGCGCACCGACGTGCTGCTCCACCAGGCCCTCAGCAGAAGCGTCGTCAACAGCGTCCTCACCGCTCCGGCCGGCCCGGAGGACAGGGCGATGATCGCCGCGAACCCCAGCCTCCCCGCCGACGTGGTGACCCTCCTGGCCGCTGACCCGGACCCGGAGGTACGGGGGACGATCGCGCGCCGCGCGGACCTCGGCCCCGCCGAACTCCGGGCACTGGTCGCCGATCCGGACCCGGACGTACGTCGAAGGGTCGCGTGCCACGCCGACCTCGCACCCGCCGAACTCCGCGCGCTGGGCACGGATCCCGACCCGAAGGTGCGACTGGCGGTGTCCGTACACCCGGCGCTGAGCGAGGACGAACGGGCCCGGATCGCCTACGAGGCCCCCCTGGACCAGGACTTCGTCCACCACATCGCGCTCTGGACATCCGACGACCCCGAAACCGTCCGCCGACACGCATGCTCCGGCCACCCGCTGCTCCGCCGTAGAGCGGCCATCGACCGTGAGCTGCCGATGGACCTCATGGAGCGCCTGTCCGCCGACGACGACCTCGGCGTACGCGTCCTGCTGGCCCAGAACCACCCCGCCGCCCCGGCACCACTCCTGCTCCGCAGCTTCCTGGAGTACACCGGTCGCGAACGCCAACACCTCACCACCCGGCCGAACTTCCCCACCGCCGGGCTGGCCGCCTTCGCCGACCACGAAGACCCCGAGGTCCGGGCACTGACCGCACGAGACCCCGCAACCAGTCCGGCAACCGCGGACCGTCTCACCCACGACCCGGACCCCGCCGTACGAGCCGCCCTGGCCCGCCACCCGAACCTCCCGCAGCACCGGCTGACAGAACTCCTCGATGACCCCGAACTGGCCCATGCCGCCGCTGCGAACCCGGCGTTGGACGCGGCAATGATGCGTGCGCTGGTCACGACGGCTGGCCGGACGGCGCGACCGTCCACGGTGTAGGTCCCACGTGATCACCGTGTCGTACAGCGGCCGGCCGCTCCACGGCTGAGTGCGGCTCTTGGCACATGCTGACGAGGCCGAATCGGCCCTCAAAGCCCGCCAGGGGTGTCGTCGGGTTCGTCGTACTCTTCGGCCAGGCGAAGGCCGAGATCGGACTCCCACTCCTGCGCCCAATGCCGCAGCTCCGCGATCTCCTCAGATCCCAGCCCATGGGCGGCGAACTCTTCGTCGCTCACCCAGACGACGCTCTCCAGCCGATCGCGCAGCTCCCCCAGGTCGAACTCCGCGTCGCCGCGAAACCCCAACTGCTCAAGCTCCGCCACGGAGTAGTACTGACAGGCCGCACGCACATCGATGACGTCTCGGGGCAGGCCCCGGTCCCCCAGCGCCCGCACCTTCATGGACACCAGATCTTCAAGAGCGACCACCGGGCCGACGTCCATGGATACGGGCCGCTGGGACAGCGCCTCCTTGAGCAGGTCGACCTCACAGGCCTCCCGGCTAGTGGGATCGGTGACCAGCAGCCGCGCCTTCAGGGGCCTGGTGTCGACGACGGAGACAGCCCAGCCCTTGTCCCGCAGGCCCTCCGCCAGCCTCAGCGCGATGTCCACCAGCGACGCCGGGTGCTGGGTTGCGAAGTCCGGATCCTGGCTCGGTCGACTGACAAGGCCGTGCGCCTGGACGGCGTAACCGCCGGCCAGGGCCAGGTCATAGGCATCGCCCGCGCTCAGAGCGTCCCTCAGCAGTCGGCGGTGGAGTTCAGGCAGCCTCATGCGGCAGCAGAAGGCCGGAGCTCGGGGAATGCTTCCTCCCACGTCCTCCGCACGCCACGCCCGAGCATCTTGCGCAGGATGGGCCAGTGGCGGACGAGCAGTTCCCCCTCGAGATACTGGACGAAGTCGTACCGCGAACCGTTGTTGAGGACGATCCGATACATCCCCAGCAACAACTTCACGTCCCCGATGTCGAAGACCCGCAGCCCTGACCACGCCAGATGCAGCGGCAGCTCGACCTGCCCGGACGTCGGGCCGACGAGCTCATCGAGCGTCGTCGGCAGCCGCTCCGCGCCGTAACCCCACTGGGATGGGGTCCCACTGCGTTCATCTCCGTGCTCGGCCACGACAGCAGTATGCCGTCCCCGAGGTTGCGCCCGCATGTGTGCGGCGATCACGCGATGCCCCGGACGGCATGGGCAGCGTGCGGTCCAAGCTCGCACCACAGCAGCTTCCCGCCCCGCCCGAAGAGATCGTCACCGAGCGGATAGCCGCCCCACGCGTCCGCGTAATGGCACACGAGGAACAGCCCGCGTCCGCCATCCGCCTCGGCGGGGACGGGCTGAATCGGACCGGGACGCCTGTCGAAGGGCGGCGGGATGTGCGGATTGGCGTCCCAGACAGTCACGCGGAGACGGGCGCCGCCGAGGGCGCGGAGGTGGAGGGTGGCGGGGCCGGTGGAGTGCCGGTAAGCGTTGACCAGCTCCGATGTCAGCAGTTCGGCGGTGTCGGTCAGTTCAGTCATGCCATGTCCGCTCAGGACGGCCCGGAGGGTGGTTCGGGCGATCCGCGGGGCCAGCGGATCATTCGGCAACTGGAGCGCGTACACCCAAGATGCGGACGCTTCGGACTTCGGCGGGGATACGGTGACCATGAACGCCTCCTGCGGTGGGGGGACTTGGGTTCGCTCTACGGGCCCGGCTGAGCGGTGGCATGTCGCGTGCGTACGTGTGGGCAGCGCGGGGCGCTTCCGGCTTACCGGTGGGGCCAGTTGAGCGACTCGGACACCACGACCGTAGAGCGAAAAGTGATAGCCCTGCTACCTTCACAGTGATAATCCATTCGGAATCACTCGTGTGAGGGACAGCAGCCAAGCCGTCGACCGACGAGAGGAAGGGCAGTGCCGCCCACCAACACCCCCACCCTGCGGCAACGACGACTCGGCATCGAACTGCGCAAACTCCGCGAGCACGCTGGACTCAGCTCAACCGACGCGGCAGGCGGTCTGGGCCTCCAGCAAGCACGGCTCAGCATGATCGAGGCCGGCCGCTACCCCGTTGGCGCCGACCGCGTACGCGTCATCGCCCGCGCATACGACTGCGCGGACGAATCGCTGCTGGACGCCCTCACAGCGATGACGGGACGGCGCACCCGAGGGTGGTGGGACGAGTACCGGGACCATCTCCCGCACGGCCTCGTCGACCTCGCCGAACTGGAGTACCACGCCTCGGAGTTGAGGGTTTCCCTCGCCATCCACATTCCCGCCCTGCTGCAAACGCCGGACCATGCACGGGCCATGCTCCGAGAGGCCGTTCCCCCCTTCCGCGCGTACGAGATCGAGCACCGGCTCTCCCACCGCATCAAGCGTCAGACCATCCTGCACGGCGACAGTCCACCGCCGTACACCGCACTGCTCCACGAGGCCGCCCTGCACATCCAGTACGGCGGACTGCCCACCGTCCGCGCCCAGTTGGCCCATCTCCTCGCCCTGAGCGAAGAGGACCACATCACTCTCCGCGTGATCCCCTACACCTGCGGCGGCTTCCCCGGAAACGGTCAGTCGATCAACTACGTACACGGCGTCGACCCTCACCTGGACACTGTGCAACTGGACACGCACCACGGATGCGACTTCCTGGACGCACAGGCCCAGTTGGCGAAATACCGAACTATCCTCGACCGTATGGAAGCCCTCGCCCTCAAGCCCGCAGCCTCACGCGACCTCATCAACACCATCATCCGGAGCCTGTGAGCAGTGCCCTCCATACCCCCGCACACCTGGCAGAAGTCCTCCTTCAGCCCGGACGGGTCCGACTGCATCCACCTCGCCGCCACCCCTGCTGGAACGATCCTCCTCCACGAGAGCGACGAACCGGGCATCGTCCTCACCACCGGCCGACCCCAACTCAACGCCCTGATAGCAATCCTGGAATCCAGGAACTGCGACCGCGTTTGAGATCTGGTCGTGGGACGATCGCTCGGTGACGCGCACCTTGGATCGTGACCGCTCCCTCGAAGAGCTTGAACGCGCCTGTTGGCCAGCTCCGTCGGCCGACGACACCCGTCTTATCACTACTGCACACGCCTTGCGGCGCCGGCCGATCGGCGCGCTGGCCGTCGAGGACATGCGCTTGTTGATCGGGCAGGACACAGGCCTGCCCTACCTCCTGCCACTGGCAGTGGAGGTACTGCGGGAGAACCCGATGGCAGAGGGGCACATGTACGAAGGTGATCTGCTGTCCGCGGTCCTCACCAGGAACCCATCGGTCTGGGCCGATTTTCCCGGACTCGGCCGAGAGCTTCGCGCGATCGTCTCGACGTTGACTGGCCTTCCCCTTGACCTGCAGCACAAGGTTGAGCGCTTCCTGACTCCATAGAGCACCGACGCAGGACGTTCCCCATAGAAGTGACGGTCGGCGCATCTACGGAACCTCTCGCCGGAGCGAGCGCGGGCCAGGACGCGTCGCCGGTCGGCCATGGGTGATTCGGCGGACCATCATGCCGAATTACTCAGCGGATCATGCTCTCTGAGCGGGTCGGGCTGGTCTCGTGGTCACGCGCGAGGCGGCGGTGGGCAGTGAGCCACGAGAAGGTTGCGCTCGACCGCCCATCTCTTGGGCTGGGCCTGGAATCCGCGCTGGTCCGGGGCCCGAGAGCCCGCAGCAAATCCGGGCACATCGAGTCGAACCTGATCATCGCACTCTGTATCCCTGCTCGTCAGCGCGCCTGTCGCCCCTCGGTGAACTCGTGGACCAGCTGGATCTCACCGACGATATGGGCGTTGAACTCGTCGAGTTCCTCGGCCGGAACCCACAGTTCGAGGATCGTCCGTCCGCCGGCCTGCTGGACGGGGTACCGGGTGAGGAACTCCGACTCGACTTCGAATCGCGTGACGAAGCCGGCGCCGTCGTGCTTGACGTTCCAGTCCCTCGCGATCCTGACCGCGTAGTCCTCGTTGAGGACCGGATAGAAGATCGGCTGCTCGGGGAGGCGGGGCGGCCAGGCGCGCCAGTTCAGTTCCCGGACCAGGTCCAGTTCCTTGGGGCCGGTCGGGCGCCACAGGGTCGTCGTTGCTTGCCGGCTGGTCACGGGCATCGCTCTCTGAATGTCGGAAGCCGCAGAAGCGTCTGATCAGGAGACCGGACGATACCGGCGCGGCGAGCCCCACAGCCACACCGTTTCCGCACTCCACCCGCTTCTCTGGACCGCAATCAGCAGTTGCGGAACAGCCCTCGGTCTCGGCGCAGACCCTCGAACAGCCTGCGGCGCCCTGGCGCCGGTGCCTGAACTCCGCAGCCAGACCGGCTTGTTGACCCCGGCGCTGGGCAGCCACTCCACGACCAGGCGGACGAAGGTGCCTGTCTGATGGGCAGCAGGCCGGCATGGTCGCGCCAGACCGCCCGGTGGGAGAGCCGCGGGTCCAGTCATTACATACCTGCGAGGTCGCCTTCCCACAGATCGGGGTGACGCTGGTCGTCACAGCCTGTTGGTGGCCCAGGTGCTGGGCCACCGAAAACGTACCGGTGACGTCCGCTGGACCGCTCTGATCAGCGGGCAAAAAACGTTGTGCCTGGGCAACGAAAGTTCGTAGGGTCCGCGCATGACGGACGAGGATGAGCGGGCGGTGCAAGCGGCCATCGATGGGGAGTTCCTCCTGAAGGATCCCGAGGTGCGCGCTTCTCCGGCTCGTGTCCGGGAGCTTCTGGACCCGGAGTTCACAGAGGTCGGAGCCTCTGGACGATGGTGGGATGCCGAGTCGATTCTCACGGTGACGAGCGCGGGAACGGTGTCTCCGGAGTCGCCCGTCAAAGTGAGCAATATGTCTGGGGTCGTGCTGGCTCCTGGGATCGTTCACCTGACGTACTTCTCCGACAATCAGGGGCGCCGGGCATGGCGGAGCTCCCTTTGGCGCCTGACGGATACTGGCTGGCGCATGTATTTTCATCAGGGCACTTTGGCTGGCTGAAGGTAGCGAGCGAAGTTACGTCCAGCCCATGGGACCCGCAAGAAAGCTGCTCAGAGCTGTCCGAGTATCTTTCCCGGGCCTCGACACCGGCCGCTGCCAAGACCTGCGGGCCCCGGCGGAAAGAGTCCGCCGGGGCCCGCAGCCCAGGTTCCAACGGCCGAAGCCGGTGGCCGTTCCCCGTGACCGGCCCCCGTCTCAGTCCGTCCCCGCCTCCATAGCCGCCCGGTCCAGCATCGTCTCCTCCTCCGAGGCCTCGCCACGTGAGGCGATCGCCTCCGCTCCGCCCTCGTCCATGGCGCCGATGAGGCCGGTGGAGGCGGCCTGTGCGGCGCCGATCGGGGTCGGGTGGGCGGTGCCGACGAGGCCGAGGCTCACGTACTGTTCGAGCCGCGCGCGGGAGTCCGCGATGTCGAGGTTGCGCATGGTGAGCTGGCCGATGCGGTCGACCGGGCCGAACGCCGAGTCCTCGGTCCGCTCCATGGAGAGCTTGTCCGGGTGGTAACTGAGCGCCGGGCCACGGGTGTCGAGGACCGAGTAGTCCTCGCCGCGCCGCAGCCGCACGGTCACCTCGCCGGTGATCGCCGCGCCGACCCAGCGCTGCAGCGACTCACGCACCATCAGCGCCTGCGGGTCCAGCCAGCGGCCCTCGTAGAGCAGCCGGCCGAGCTGGCGACCCTGGTTGTGGTACGCGGCCACGGTGTCCTCGTTGTGGATCGCGTTGACGAGACGCTCGTAGGCGATGTGCAGCAGCGCCATGCCGGGCGCCTCATAGATACCGCGGCTCTTCGCCTCGATGATCCGGTTCTCGATCTGGTCGGACATGCCCAGACCGTGCCGGCCGCCGATCGCGTTGGCCTCCATGACGAGGTCGACCGGGGAGGCGAACTCCTTGCCGTTGATGGTGACCGGGCGGCCCTGGTCGAAGCCGATCGTCACGTCCTCGGTGGCGATCTCCACCGACGGGTCCCAGAAGCGCACGCCCATGATCGGGTCGACCGTCTCGATGCCGGTGTCCAGGTGCTCCAGGGTCTTCGCCTCGTGCGTGGCGCCCCAGATGTTGGCGTCCGTGGAGTACGCCTTCTCCGTCGAGTCCCGGTACGGCAGCTCGTGCGCGAGCAGCCACTCCGACATCTCCTTGCGGCCGCCGAGCTCCGTGACGAAGTCCGCGTCCAGCCAGGGCTTGTAGATCCGCAGGTGCGGGTTGGCGAGCAGCCCGTAGCGGTAGAACCGCTCGATGTCGTTGCCCTTGAACGTGGAGCCGTCGCCCCAGATCTGCACCCCGTCCTCGAGCATGGCCCGCACCAGCAGCGTGCCCGTCACCGCGCGCCCCAGCGGAGTGGTGTTGAAGTACGGGCGCCCGCCCGACCTGATGTGGAAGGCGCCGCAGGCGAGCGCCGCGAGACCTTCCTCGACCAGCGCGGCACGGCAGTCGACGAGCCGGGCGATCTCGGCGCCGTACGCGAAGGCACGGTCGGGCACGGACGCGATGTCGGGCTCGTCGTACTGACCGATGTCGGCGGTGTACGTGCACGGCACGGCGCCCTTGTCGCGCATCCAGGCGACGGCGACCGAGGTGTCGAGGCCGCCGGAGAAGGCAATGCCGACGCGCTCGCCGGTGGGGAGGGAGGTGAGAACCTTGGACATGGCAAGATTATGCAATAGAACGCATGATCATGCAAGGCGGGCCGCGAGTACCGGGCAGCGGATAACGAGGAAAAGGCGAACGCACCGGAGGTGAAAGGAAGTTGAGGCGTCACGACCGGACGACTCCGTGACACACGGACACGCGCGCACCCTCACGGACAACTCACAGGCCACAGGGGGGACGCCCCACCCCCTGGACACTTTCTGAGGTTAGGCTAACCTACCTTCGAACCTGTCAGGCGGGCGCTCCCGCCCCGTGTCGAAAGCAGCCACACATGTCCAACGCCCGTGCCACCCACCTCACCCGTCGCGGCATCCTCGCCGCCGGCGGCGCCCTCGGCCTCGGTGCCGTTCTCGCCGCCTGCGGAGACGACGACTCGACCAGCAGTGGCTCGGCGGACGAGACGAAGGCGGCGACCGGCCCCTGGACGTTCAAGGACGACCGCGGCACGACGGTGAAGCTGGACAAGATACCGGCGAACATCGTCGCGTTCACCGGCGTCGCCGCCGCGCTCTTCGACTACGGCATCGAGGTCAAGGGCGTCTTCGGCCCGACCAAGACCGCGGACGGCAAGGCCGACGTCCAGGCCGGCGACATCGACATCAGCAAGGTGACGATCCTCGGCAACGAGTGGGGCCAGTTCAACATCGAGAAGTACGCGGCCCTCGCCCCCGACGTGCTGATCTCCACGCTCTTCGATGACGCGGGCACCCTCTGGTACGTCCCCGAGGAGTCCAAGGACAAGATCCTCAAGCTCGCCCCGAGCGTCGGCATCTCCGTCTACGACCGTCAGATGCCCGTCTCGCTGGAGCGCATGTACGAGCTCGCCGAGTCGCTCGGCGCGGATGTGAAGGCCGCGAAGGTCGTCGACGCGAAGAAGAAGTTCGAGACGGCCGCCGAGCGGCTGCGCGCCGCCGCCAAGGCGCACCCCGAGATCAAGGTGCTCGCCGGTTCCGCGAGCCAGGACATCTTCTACGTCTCCGGCTCGAACCTCTCCATCGACCTGGAGTACTTCAAGGCCCTCGGCGTGAACATCGTCGAGCCGGACCCCAAGGTCCTCAAGGCCAGCGGCGGCTGGTACGAGAGCCTGAGCTGGGAGAACGTCGACAAGTACCCGGCCGACCTCATCTTGATGGACGACCGCTCCGCGACCATCCAGCCGGCCGACATCACCGAGGCGACCTGGAAGAAGCTGCCCGCCGTCAAGGCCGGCCAGGTCATCTCCCGCTCCCCCGAGCCGATCATCTCGTACGACAAGTGCACCCCGCTTCTCGACAGCCTCGCCGAGGCCATCGAGACCGCCAAGAAGGTCGCCTGACCCTCACCACGCACCGACAGCCACGCGACAACGCACCCTGACCACACCTCAGGAGCACTCATGCCGACGGCCGTAGCCGCCCCGTTCCGTTTCTTCTCCCTCCAGGTCGTACGGACGAGGCGGCTCGGCCCGTCGCTGGCCCGGGTGACCTTCGCGGGCCCGGACCTGCGCGCGTTCGCCTCCGGCGGCCAGGACCAGAGCCTCTCCCTCTTCCTGCCGCACCCGGGCCAGTCCGAGCCCCGCGTCCCGATCGAGCTGGGGGACGGCTGGTGGCAGGGCTGGCGCGAACTCCCGGACGACGTACGGGCGGTGATGCGCTCGTACACGCTGCGGGCGGTGCGGCGCGAGCCCGACGAGATCGACATCGACTTCGTGCTGCACGGGGTGGAACCGGGGGCTGCGACACCCGCGGGCCCCGCCTCCCGCTGGGCGTACGAAGCGACTCCCGGGGATCGCGTCCTGCTACTCGGTCCGGCGATCGAGGACAACAGAGCGATCCGCTTCCGGCCGCCGGAGGACACCGACCTGGTGGTCATCTGGGCCGACGAGACCGCCGTGCCCGCTGCCTCCGCCATCCTCGAAGCACTCCCGGCCGGCACCCGCGCCCGGGCCTGGCTGGAGGTCGAGCACGCCGCCGACGTCCAGGACCTGGTGGTCGCCGCCGACGCGGACATCAGCTGGCTCGTACGCATGGACGGCTCCCCCATGGCCGTCGACGCCGTGCGAGCCGCCCAACTCCCGCCCACCGAACGGCCGTACGTCTGGATCGCGGGCGAGTCCGGTCAGGTGAAGGAGTTGCGGCGCCATCTCGTGCGCGAACGCGGGATCGACCGCAGACGCATCACCTTCGTCGGCTACTGGCGCCGCGGGCTCACCGAGGAGCAACTCCGCGAGCAGGAGTAACCCCCTCAAACCCTCAGCCACTCCTGCCCCGGAAGCAACCCGCGACCCTGGCTTGGGAGCAACCCGCGCCCTCAGCCACTTCCGGCCGGCCCGGGAGCCGCCGACACCCCCGACCCGCAGGATCAACCCCAACCCCCACCCCCGGACGAGGCGTTCGTCACCCATGGGACAGAAAGACGTCACCGGGACGGGCTGACACGATCGACTTAGGTTAGGCTAACCTAAGCTGAAGACGGAAGATCTGATTCCGCGTCTCATGTCCCGCCCGGACACTCCCCGCACGGAGGACCCCTCATGCGCTCGCACCTGCTCAACGACACGACCGCGGAGCGGTACCGCCGCTCCGCGACCGAAGGTATAGAGCGGGTGGCGGCCAAACTCGCCACCACCGACCGTCCGTTCACCGGCGTCACGGTCGACGCCCTCGCCCCCCGTATCGAGCAGATCGACCTGGACCGCCCGCTGCACGACACCACGGCGGCCCTCGACGAACTCGAAGAGGTCTACCTCCGGGACGCGATCTACTTCCACCACCCGCGCTACCTCGCGCACCTCAACTGCCCGGTAGTCATCCCGGCCGTGGTCGGCGAGGCGGTCCTCTCTGCCGTCAACTCCTCCCTGGACACCTGGGACCAGTCGGCCGGCGGCACCCTCATCGAGCGCAGGCTCATCGACTGGACCAACGAGCGCATCGGCCTCGGCCCGGCCGCCGACGGCGTGTTCACCTCCGGCGGCTCGCAGTCCAACCTCCAGGCGCTGCTGCTCGCCCGCGAGGAAGCCAAGCCGGGGCGGGACGGGTGGGAGTATCCGGACAGCCTCGCCAAACTGCGGATCTTCGCCTCCGAGGTCAGCCACTTCAGTGTCAAGAAGTCGGCCAAACTCCTGGGCCTGAGCGCGGACTCCGTGGTCTCGATCCCGGTCGACCACGACAAGCGCATGCAGACGGTGGCGCTCGCCCACGAACTGGAACGCTGCAAGAGCGCCGGTCTCGTCCCGATGGCCGTCGTCGCCACCGCCGGCACCACCGACTTCGGCTCCATCGACCCGCTGCCCGAAATCGCCGAGCTGTGCTCGCAGTTCGGTGCCTGGATGCACGTCGACGCCGCCTACGGCTGCGGGCTGCTCGCCTCCCTGAAGAACCGGGACCGCATCGACGGCATCGAGCGCGCCGACTCCGTCACCGTCGACTACCACAAGTCCTTCTTCCAGCCGGTGAGTTCGTCCGCCATCCTGGTCCGCGATGCCGCCACCCTGCGCCACGCCACCTATCACGCGGAGTACCTCAACCCGGCCCGCGCGGTGCAGGAACGTATCCCCAACCAGGTGGACAAGTCCCTCCAGACGACCCGCCGCTTCGACGCGCTCAAGCTGTGGATGACGCTCCGGGTGATGGGCGCCGACGGAATCGGCGAACTCTTCGACGAGGTCTGCGATCTGGCCGCCGAGGGCTGGAAACTGCTGGTCGCCGACCCGCGCTTCGACGTCGTGGTCGCGCCCTCCCTCTCCACCCTCGTCTTCCGCTACATCCCGGCGGCGGTCACCGATCCCTCCGAGATCGACCGCGCCAACCTGTACGCCCGCAAGGCCCTGTTCGCCTCCGGTGACGCCGTCGTCGCGGGGACGAAGGTCGGCGGGCGGCACTACCTGAAGTTCACCCTGCTCAATCCCGAGACCACGACGGACGACATCACCGCCGTACTCGATCTGATCGCCGGCCATGCCGAGCAGTACCTTGGAGAGTCTCTTGACCGCGCATCCTGAATCCGCGACCGCGCTTTCTGAATCCGCCGTGAAAACGCACGACTTCATCGGCATCGGACTGGGCCCCTTCAATCTCGGCCTCGCCTGCCTCACCGAGCCGATAGCCGAACTGGACGGCGTCTTCCTCGACTCCAAGCCCCACTTCGAGTGGCACTCCGGGATGTTCCTGGACGGCGCGCACCTCCAGACCCCGTTCATGTCGGACCTGGTCACCCTCGCCGATCCGACCTCCCCGTACTCCTTCCTCAACTACCTGAAGGAATCGGGCCGTCTGTACTCGTTCTACATCCGCGAGAACTTCTATCCGCTGCGGCTGGAGTACGACGACTACTGCCGCTGGGCGGCCTCGAAGCTCTCCAGCGTCCGCTTCGACACGACGGTCACCGAGGTGAGTTACGAGGACGAGGTGTACGTCGTCCGCACGCAGGCCGGTGAGGAGTTCCGCGCCCGGCATCTGGTCCTGGGCACGGGCACCCCGCCGTACACACCCGAGGCCTGCGCCGGACTCGGCGGCGACTTCATCCACAACTCCCGCTATGCGCAGCACAAGCAGGAGTTGCAGCGCAAGGAGTCGATCACGCTGGTCGGCAGCGGTCAGTCCGCCGCCGAGATCTACTACGACCTGCTGAGCGAGATCGACGTCCACGGCTACCAGCTCAACTGGGTCACCCGCTCCCCGCGCTTCTTCCCCCTCGAATACACCAAACTCACGCTGGAGATGACCTCCCCGGAGTACATCGACTACTTCCACGCGCTGCCCGAGCCGACCCGCTACCGCCTCCAGACGGAGCAGAAGGGGCTGTTCAAGGGCATCGACGGCGAGCTGATCGACTCGATCTTCGACCTGCTCTACCAGAAGAAGGTCGGCGGCCGTGGTCCGGTCCCGACCCGGCTGCTCACCAACTCCTCGCTGGACACGGCGACTTACCGGGACGGGACGTACACCCTCGGGCTGCGCCAGGAGGAGCAGGGCAAGGAGTACGAGCTGCGCTCCCAGGGGCTGATCCTCGCCACCGGCTACAAGTACACCGAGCCCGAGTTCCTCAAGCCGGTCCACGACCTGCTGCGCTACGACTCACGGGGCAACTTCGACGTGGCCCGCAACTACGCCATCGACACGACCGGGCGCGGAATCTTCCTCCAGAACGCCGGCGTCCACACGCACTCGATCACCTCGCCGGACCTCGGCATGGGCGCGTACCGCAACGCGTACATCATCCGCGAGCTGCTCGGCACCGAGTACTACCCGGTCGAGAAGACGATCGCGTTCCAGGAGTTCGCCGTATGAGCCGCCTCAGCCGCACAAGTCGTCACAGTCGTACGGGCCATATGACCGCCACCGACATCGGCACGTTCACCATCTGCGCCCTCGACCCCTTCAAGGACGCCGAGCTGCTGCACGGTTGGGTCACCCATCCCAAGTCCGCGTTCTGGATGATGCAGGACGCCAAACTCCAGGACGTGGAGCGGGAGTACATGGCCATCGCGGCCGCCGAGCACCACCACGCCTTCCTCGGCCTGCTGGACGGCGAACCCGTCTTCCTGATGGAGAGTTACGACCCCCGGTACGTCGAACTCGTCGGCCTGTACGAGCCCGAGCCCGGCGATGTCGGTATGCACTTCCTGGTCGCGCCGACGGACACCCCCGTGCACGGTTTCACCCGGGCCGTGATCACCGCCGTCATGGCGGAACTGTTCGCCGACCCGGCCACCCACCGGGTCGTCGTCGAGCCCGACGTGAGCAACAAGGCGGTGCACGCGCTCAACGAAGCCGTCGGTTTCGTCGCCGAGCGCGAGATCGACAAGCCCGAGAAGCGCGCGCTGCTGAGCTTCTGCACGCGTGCACAGTTCGACGCCGCGATACGAGAAGTAGGGAGTGTGGCGATATGACCCTGTCCGATGCCGTGGCGCACCTCTCCCCCGAGCGCTGGGACCGCGCCAACCGGCTGCTCGTCCGCAAAGCGCTCGCCGAGTTCGCACACGAACGCCTGATCACACCGGAGCCCGAGGGCGATGGCCATGGCGAGGCCGAGGGCCAGTACGTCGTCCGCAGCGACGACGGGCTGACCCGCTACCGCTTCACCGCCCGCCTCCGCGCGCTCGACCACTGGGGGGTCGACGCCGAGTCGATCACCCGCCACCGCGACGGCGCTGAACTCCCGCTCGCGGCCCTGGACTTCTTCATCGAGCTGAAGAAGACGCTCGGCCTGAGCGACGAGGTCCTGCCCGTCTATCTGGAGGAGATCTCCTCCACCCTCTCGGGCACCTGCTTCAAGCTCACCAAGCCGCAGATCTCGGTCGCCGAGCTCGCCAGGAGCGGCTTCCAGGAGATCGAGACCGGCATGACGGAGGGCCACCCCTGCTTCGTCGCCAACAACGGGCGGCTCGGCTTCGGCGTGCACGACTATCTGTCGTACGCCCCCGAGACCGCGAGCCCGGTCCGGCTGGTGTGGCTGGCCGCGCACCGCTCACGGGCGGCGTTCACAGCGGGCGTGGGCATCGAGTACGAGCCGTTCCTGCGCGAGGAGTTGGGCGCGGAGACCGTCGAGCGGTTCGGGAAAATCCTCGCCGAACAGGGCCTCGACGCCGACGACTACCTCCTCATCCCCGTCCACCCCTGGCAGTGGTGGAACAAGCTGTCGGTGACGTTCGCGGCCGAGGTCGCCCAGCGGCACCTCGTCTGCCTCGGTGAGGGCGACGACGAGTACCTGGCCCAGCAGTCGATCCGGACGTTCTTCAACAAGTCGCACCCCGAGAAGCACTACGTCAAAACGGCGCTCTCGGTCCTCAACATGGGCTTCATGCGCGGGCTTTCGGCCGCGTACATGGAGGCGACCCCGGCGATCAACGACTGGCTCGCCCAACTCGTCGAGAACGACCCGGTGTTGAGGTCGACCGGTCTCTCGGTCATCCGCGAGCGGGCCGCCGTCGGCTACCGCCACCTGGAGTACGAGGCCGCCACCGACCGCTACTCCCCGTACCGCAAGATGCTGGCCGCCCTATGGCGCGAGAGCCCGGTGCCCGCCCTCCAGGACGGCGAGACCCTGGCGACGATGGCCTCGCTCGCCCATGTCGACCACGAGGGCAAATCCTTCGCGGGCGCGCTGATCGAGCGGTCGGGGCTGAACCCCGTGGAGTGGCTGCGCCGCTATCTGCACGCCTACTTCACCCCGCTGCTGCACAGCTTCTACGCCTACGACCTGGTGTACATGCCGCACGGCGAGAACGTCATCCTGGTCCTCAAGGACGGCGTCGTACAGCGCGCGGTCTACAAGGACATCGCCGAGGAGATCGCCGTCCTGGACCCACAGGCGGTACTGCCGCCGGCTGTGGAGCGGATCCGGGTCGAGGTCCCCGAGGAGAAGAAGCTCCTGTCGATCTTCACGGACGTCTTCGACTGCTTCTTCCGCTTCCTGGCGGCGGATCTGGACGCCGAGGGCATCCTCGACGAGGACCTCTTCTGGCGGACGGTAGCCGAGTCGGTGCGCGCCTACCAGAACGCGAACCCCGAACTCGCCGACAAGTTCCGGCAGTACGACATGTTCGCGCCGGAGTTCGCGCTGTCCTGCCTCAACCGTCTCCAGCTGCGCAACAACAAGCAGATGGTGGACCTCGCCGACCCGTCCGGAGCACTCCAGCTCGTCGGCAACCTGAAGAACCCGATCGCGGGTCTCTGAGACGGGCGGGGCTCAGGACACAGCGGTCCCTCCTGAGCCCCGCCTCTGCACTCAACTACTCGGTCGACCAGGGAACTTGGGGTGACCTGTAGTAGCCGATCCCCAGTGCGTCCCAGCGCGGCGCCTGCGCCGCGAGCCGCACCTTGTAGGTGTCCCAGTCGTGCGTGGACGCGGGCGACCAGCCGAGCTCGGCCGCACCGGGCAGCCGCGGGAACGCCATGTAGTCGATGTTCGCCGAGGTCACCAGGGTCTCGCTCCACAGCGGCGCCTCGACACCCTTGACCGCCGAACTGGGTACTCCTGGAATGTAGTTGCCGGGATCCCAGTCGTACGCCCGCTGCACCTCCACATAGCCCGCCCAGGTCAGCCCCAGCGGGGTGTCCTTGGTGTACTTCATGTCGAGGTAGGCCCGGTCCGCCGGGGACAGGATCACCCCGGCGCCGTTCCGCGCCGCCGCCGCGACCTCCTCCTTCTCCGCCGGGTTGGTGCCGTCGAGACCCCAGTACTGGACCAGGGCCCCGGGCGCCGGAGATGCCCCGGCGAGCTGATGCCAACCGATCACCGTCTTGCCGTACTTGGCGACGATGGGCTGCACCCGGTCCATGAAGGCCTGGAAGTCGGCGTGCGGCGTGGAGTGGGCCTCGTCGCCGCCGATGTGGATGTACTTGCCCGGAGTGATCGCCGCCAGCTCACGGATCACGTCGTCCGCGAAGTCGTACGTGACGTCCTTCGCCACACACAGCGAACTGAAGCCGACACCCGTGCCGGTGTAGAGCGGCGGGGCGACCCCGTCGCAGTTCAGTTCGGCGTACGAGGCGAGCGCGGCGTTGGTGTGCCCCGGCATGTCGATCTCGGGGATGACCTCCAGGTGGCGCGAGGAGGCGTACCGGACGATCTCCTTGTACTGGGCCTTGGTGTAGTAACCGCCCTGTCCCCCGCCGACCTGCGTCGAGCCGCCGTAGCCGGCGAGCTGCGGCCAGGAGTCGATGGCGATGCGCCAGCCCTGGTCGTCGCTGAGGTGCAGATGCAGCTTGTTGACCTTGTAGAGCGCGACCTCGTCGATGAAGCGCTTGACCTGGTCGACGGTGAAGAAGTGCCGGGCCACGTCGAGCATCGCGCCACGGTAGGCGTAGCGCGGGCTGTCCTCGATGGTGCCGCCCGCGACGAACCAGGGGCCGGGCTGCGTGGAGTCCTTCTCCACGGAGGCCGGGAGGAGTTGGCGCAGGGTCTGTACGCCGTGGAAGAGGCCGGCCGGCGCGGCGGCGGTGATGGTGATGCCGGACCTGCCGCTGTCGAGGCGGTAGCCCTCGGCGCCCAACTCCTCTGCTCCCAGCCGGAGTTGGATGCCGCCTTCGCCGTGCGCCGACGGTGTGACCGGCAGCCGGTAGCCGGTGGAGGGCCGCAGGACGTCCGCGAGGTACTCGCCGACCTTGCGGACCTCGCGCGAGTCGTCCACGCGGATGCGGGTGTCGCCGGTGATGCGGTACGGGGTGCCGTGTGCGTCGACCGAGGCGGGGGCGGGGATCACCTGTCCGAGCGGCGTGACGGTCCGCTCGGCCGCGGGGGGTGCCGCGCCGACGACGGAGATGGACGCGGCCGCCACAAGCAGCAGCGTACTGAGAAGACGGGGCGTTCTGTGCTGTCTCACAAGCGCTCCCTTCTAATGGGTATAGACCACTCTCCCGTACGGCCGGTGAAACAATCCCCGGTATGGCGGAAATCATCCAGAAGGACGGCACCTGGATCTTCGACGGTGACGTGCTGCGCCTGACTCCCGGGCGCGACAGGAACGTCAGCCTGCTCCGCAGGACTTTGGCTGAACTGACCGTCCCGCTCGGCGCGTTGGCGGGCATCTCCTTCGAACAGGGCAAGAAGACAGGGCGGCTGCGGCTCAGACTGCGCGACGGCGCCGACCCCCTGCTCCAGGCGACCGGAGGCAAGCTCACCGAGCCGAACGACCCGTACCAGCTCACCGTCGAATCCGACCGTTACGGCGTCGCCGAGTACCTCGTGGACGAGGTCCGCAACGCACTGCTTCTGGACGAGGTCCCGTCCGGTCCCGTCGACGCCTATCTGCTGCCGGGCCCTGCCCTGCCCCTGTCCGTCTCCGCCGGGGACGGCACCGCGAGCTTCGACGGCGAACACGTACGCCTGGAGTGGAACTGGAAGACGGAGGACGCGAAGGCCGCCGCCGGGGGCCGGTCGCTGGCCCTGGGGGACATCACCGGCGTCGAATGGCATCCGTCGGCCGGGCTGGAGAACGGGTGCCTGCGCTTCACCGTGCGCGGCGCGGAGACGAAGGCGCCGCCCAAGTACGACCCCAACTCGGTGGAGTTGTGGGGCTTCAAGAAGGATCCGCTGATGGCGCTGGTCGCGGCGGCGGTGCAGGTGCGGTTGCCGCACCCTTCGTCGGTGCAGCTCGTGAAGGAGGTGACTCCGACCCCGGAGCCCGCCGCCGAGGCCGATCATGACGCCCTGCTGCGGCGGTTGCGCGAGCTCGGCGAGCTGCACAAGTCGGGCGTCCTGACGGACGAGGAGTTCGCGATGGCCAAGCAGGCGGTCCTCAAACGGATGTGAGGACCGCCTGCCGGAGGATGTACGCCCCGCCTTCCAGGCGTACGAACACTTGTCTGCGGGCCGGATGTTGCCGGCCGTGCCCCTGAAGGCGCTTACTTCACCCGGCGCGCCACCGTGAAGTTGTCGATCTCCGCGCCCGTCTCGGCGATGCCCCGCACCTTCAGCGTGGCCAGCCGGCCCTTCGCCGCCGGCGTCACATCCACGCGCAGGAACGAGTAGTTGAGGTAGCGCACGCGGGACCAGGCGACCGTCTCGGCCACGTGGACGTTGCCCTCCTCGGCGACGAAGGAGGCCACGGAGTCGACGTCCTTCACATGGCCCTCGTAGGACTCGCCGGCGCTGAACGCGTACAGGCTGCGGCCGGCCGCGCCCGCGGTGGCGTACACGACACCGTCGGTCTCCGGGTAGGCGGTGCCGCCGATCGGCAGTTCCTTGGTGACCTTGTTGCCCTTGATGACGTCGGTGCGCTCGTAGACGTGGTTGTGGCCGTTGATCACCAGGTCGACGGTGTACTTGTCGAAGAGCGGCACCCACTCCCGGCGTACGCCGCCCTCGGAGGCGTGCGAGGTCGAGGTGCAGTACGCGCAGTGGTGGAAGAAGACCACGATGAAGTCGATGCCGGCGGCGGCCCGGTACTTCTTGAGCTGGGCCTCCAGCCACTTGGTCTGGGTGCCGCCGGAGATGCCGAGGTTGGCCGGGATCTCCAGGGAGATGTCGTTGGCGTCCAGCGAGATGATCGCCGTGTTGCCGTGCGTGAAGGAGTACACGCCGGGCAGGTTCTTCTTGTCGGGCCCGTTGTCCGGCAGCTGCCAGCGGGCCTCTTCGCCGCCGTAGCCGTTGGGCGAGTACCAGGCCTCCATGTCGTGGTTGCCGTACGCCACCATCCACGGCACCGACTTGGCGACCGACTCGGTCTGCGCGAGGAACTGGTCCCAGATGCGTGAGTCGAAGCCCGTGTCGGTGGTCTGGCCGGCGCCCGTCGGGTCGGCGTAGCAGATGTCGCCCGCGTGCAGGTGGAAGGCCGGGTTCTGGCCGAGGATCAGCGCGTCGTTGGCGAGGCCGTGATAGCTGACGCCCTGGTCGCCGAAGGCCGTGAAGGTGAACGGCTCGGACTTGGAGGGCGCCGTGGTGAAGGTGCCGAGGGTGCCCGCGAGGTGCGCGGACGCCGGGTCGAAGCCGTCGTGACCGACGCCGTAGTAGTACGTCTGGCCGGGGCGCAGGTGGGTGAGCTGTGCGTGCAGGTAGTACTGCGTGTGGTCCGCGCTCGCGCCGACGCCGGCCGGGGTGTAGAGGCTGCGCACCTCGGCCGAGATCTTGCGGGAGAGGTCCCAGGGGTGGGCGCCGATGCGGATGTACGGCTTGCTGACGGCGGCCGGGACCTGCCAGGAGACCGTCATCTCGCTCTTCGGGTCGGCGCCGTAGGCGAGGTGACGGCCGAAGGGGGCGACGAGCGCCCCGTCGACCTTCGTGGTGCTGGTGCTGATGCTGGTGCTCTGCGTCGGTACGGCGGCCTGTGCGACCGCACCCGGCACAAAGGCGCCGCCCGCGACGGCGCCCAGGGTCACGGCGCCACCTCTGATCATCGTGCGGCGGGAGAACTTGGCGCGGAGATATTCGTGCTGCTCCGCCATGCTCATGCGCGCAGCGAGCTTCTCCGGTACGCCCATGCGAGGAGTGTCCATGGCTCAAAAAGGTGCCCCGGGCAGTCATCGCTGCGCAGGACACAGCATGAACAGGCCCCAAACAGCCTCCCATAAGAGTTTCAACAGCCACTTGCCCGATATCGGGCAGGATTCTTGCGATTGCCAGCGCTTTACCTCAGGATCGACGGGTGCACGACGAACTTGTTGATCATCTGACGCGCTCTTCACCCCTCAACCGGGGCGAGGCGCTGCGTGTGGTCCAGGACGTGCTCGCCTACTTCGACGAGACGACCGAGGAGTACGTCCGTCGCCGCCACCGCGAACTCCAGGCGCAGGGCCTGGTGAACGCGTCGATCTTCGAACGGATCGAGGCGGACCTGAAATACCGCGCGGTCGCGCCGCCGGAGCTCACGCTCAGGCAGCTCCGCCGCATCGTCTACGGCTAGGAAGCGTCATCTATGTGCGGAATCGTCGGATACATCGGCAGGCGTGACGTCGCTCCCCTCCTCCTTGAGGGCCTCCAGCGGCTGGAGTACCGCGGCTACGACTCGGCGGGCATCGTCGTCACGACGCCCAAGACGGCCGGCCTGAAGATGGTCAAGGCCAAGGGCCGGGTGCGCGATCTGGAGGCCAAGGTCCCCAAGCGCTTCGCCGGCACCACCGGTATCGCCCACACCCGCTGGGCCACCCACGGCGCCCCTTCCGACGTGAACGCCCATCCGCACCTGTCGGCCGACGGCAAGGTCGCCGTCGTCCACAACGGCATCATCGACAACGCCTCCGACCTGCGGAAGAAGCTGGAAGCCGACGGCGTCGAGTTCCTCTCCGAGACCGACACCGAGGTCCTCACCCACCTCATCGCCCGCTCGCAGGCCGAGAAGCTGGAGGACCGGGTCCGCGACGCGCTGCGCGTGATCGAGGGCACGTACGGCATCGCGGTCCTGCACGCCGATTTCCCCGAGCGCATCGTGGTGGCCCGGAACGGCTCCCCGGTCGTCCTCGGCATCGGCGAGAAGGAGATGTTCGTCGCCTCGGACATCGCCGCCCTGGTCACCCACACCCGCCAGATAGTGACCCTGGACGACGGCGAGATGGCCACCCTCAAGGCCGACGACTTCCGCACGTACACCACCGAGGGCACCCGTACGACGTCCGAGCCGACCACCGTCGAGTGGGAGGCCGCCTCCTACGACATGGGCGGCCACGACACGTACATGCACAAGGAGATCTTCGAGCAGGCCGAGGCCGTGGACCGGGTGCTGCGCGGCCGCATCGACGACCGCTTCTCCACCGTGCATCTCGGCGGCCTGAACCTGGACGCCCGCGAGGCGCGCCAGATCCGCCGGGTGAAGATCCTCGGCTGCGGCACCTCGTACCACGCGGGCATGATCGGCGCCCAGATGATCGAGGAGCTGGCCCGCATCCCCGCGGACGCCGAGCCGGCCTCGGAGTTCCGCTACCGCAACGCCGTGGTCGACCCCGACACGCTGTACGTCGCGGTCTCCCAGTCCGGTGAGACGTACGACGTCCTCGCCGCCGTCCAGGAGCTGAAGCGCAAGGGCGCGCGGGTGCTGGGCGTGGTGAACGTGGTGGGCAGCGCCATCGCCCGCGAGGCCGACGGCGGTATGTACGTCCACGCGGGCCCCGAGGTCTGCGTGGTGTCGACCAAGTGCTTCACCAACACCACGGTCGCCTTCGCGCTGCTCGCGCTGCACCTGGGCCGCACCCGCGACCTGTCGGTGCGCGACGGCAAGCGGATCATCGACGGCTTGCGCAGGCTGCCCGGCCAGATCGCCGAGATCCTCGACCGGGAGGACGAGATCAAGAAGCTGGCCGAGCAGTACGCCGAGGCCCGCTCGATGCTCTTCATCGGCCGTGTCCGGGGCTACCCGGTGGCCCGCGAGGCCTCCCTGAAGCTCAAGGAGGTCTCGTACATCCACGCCGAGGCCTACCCGGCCTCCGAGCTGAAGCACGGCCCGCTGGCGCTCATCGAGCCCGCCCTGCCGACGGTCGCCATCGTCCCCGACGACGACCTCCTGGAGAAGAACCGCGCCGCCCTGGAGGAGATCAAGGCCCGCAGCGGCAGGATCCTCGCGGTCGCCCACCAGGAGCAGGAGAAGGCCGACCAGACGATCGTCGTCCCGAAGAACGAGGACGAGCTGGACCCCATCCTCATGGGCATCCCCCTCCAACTCCTCGCCTACCACACGGCCTTGGCCCTGGGCCGGGACATCGACAAGCCGCGGAACCTGGCCAAATCGGTGACGGTGGAGTAATTGTCCACGAAGTAACCGAAGCGATAATTGAGGAACCCCCACGGCGAGCAACCACTTCCGCGAGAGCGGCGCCGGTTCAGGCGCAAAGAACGGGTCCCTGTGCGCGCCACCCGCACACAGGGGCCCGTTCTTTGGTGAGCCGGGGTCGCCCATTACCCCAGCTCGCGCCGGCTTCAGCCGGTGGCCGTCACCCCCCGGCCGGCGGCGCGTCGAGGAAGTGCAGTGGGCCAGTGGGCGAGCGCAGCCGTGGCCGAGTACCAGGCCACCGCGCCCGCGGCGACCGCGAACCAGCCGCCGGCCTTGGCGAGCCCCGCGCTGTCGCCGAACTGCCCGATGGCGAGCAGGAGTAGGGCCACGAAGAGCAGGGCGTACGTGCCCCGAGTGAGCGCCGGTGCACCCGACGACGCGGCGGTCAGGCTGAGGGCGACGAGGGCGAACAGCAGCAGGAAGAGACCCGCCGCGTTGGCGGAGACTGTCGCGTCGGCCGAGACACCCCAGGTGAACCAGAGCGCGCCGAGCGCGGAGAACGCCGTACCGGTGAAGGCGTCATGGTCGCGGAAGGCGAACAGCCCCGCGACGAAGAGCGCGATGCCACCGACATAGGTGGCGAGGGAGACGGAGTCGGCTGCCGTCACGCCGTCGATGACCTCGGTGTGACCGAGACCGAAGGCCAACAGGGTTAGTCCGAGCGCGAGTTGGCCGAGGATGGAAGTGGTGTTTCCCGCGGAGACGTCATTGTCCACGGCGGGCTCCCTTCGTGCATGTGCGGTTGTGCGGTGACCGATATATGCCCTTCACAAGCGCACAAACACATCTACGCGCGAGTAGATTTGCACGGCTTTCCACGCAACGGGGAAAGGGGGGCTGCCCGCGCCCCCGGCTCATCTCACCTGGGACAACGGCGAGTTGCGGAACGGCAACGACAGGATTTGCCCGGCGCTCAGGGGATGACGACGACCGGCCGCTGCGCGCGCTTGGCGAGCCGGCCCGCGACCGAGCCGAAGATGCGCCCGACGATGCCGTGCGTGGAGCCGACGACGATCGCGTCCGCCTCGTACTCCCGTCCCACCTCTTCGAGTTCGTGGCAGATGTCGCCGCCGCGCTCGACAAGGATCCACGGGACTTCGGCCAGATACTCGGCACAGGCGAGTTCGAGGCCGAGCAACTCGGTGCGGTGGTCCGGCACATCGACGAAGACCGGGGGCTCGCAGCCCGCCCACACCGTGGTGGGCAGCCGGTTGGCGACGTGGACGATGATCAGCCCGGAACCGGAGCGGTGGGCCATGCCGATCGCGTAAGCGAGGGCACGCTCGCTGGACGTCGAGCCGTCGAAACCGACGACGACGCCGTGCTTGAAGGCGGGGTCGCAGGACTGGCGGAGTTCTTCCGCCGCCAGAGGCTCGGCCGCCGTGGGATCGGCGAGCGGGCGCTGGCGGTCCGCGGGATCGAAGTATTCGTGACCGGCCATGGGTATCTCGGCGTTTGGATCCTCGTGGTGGGACGACGACAACGTGCGGCAGAGCTGTGTCCGGGAATCATCTTCCCAACCCCATACCCGCAAGGGTACGGCGGCACTCCTCCTCTGCCCAGATCCCGCGTGCGCTACGCGGTGTTCATCGGAGCATGCATGAGGAGGCTCCCGTAACGCAATGGTTGCTGCCCTGTACAGGCGGTTTCCACAGGATTCACCCAAGCATGCCGCACAGTGACCTGCCGGTCGGCCACGCGTTGAACCTTTCGGCCGCCGCCAGGGGGAGCAATGGAGCACCAGGTACGTACGAGGGAGCACACTGTGCCCGGACCCGAGACCTCGTCCCGCCCGTCCTCCCGGGCGCACGCCTCGGCACCAGCCGCCTCCGACACGGCGAGCGATGTGGTCCGCTGGGCGGCCTTCAGCTGTGTGTTGGTCCCCGTGGTCCTCGTCTGGTACGGCACCTCACTCGCCGGCGCGGCCGGTACGGCGCTGGGCCTGGCGGCCGTGACCGCGGCCTGCCGGGTGCTGTTGCGTCAGTCCGAGCGGGGCGCGGCGCAACTGCTCGCCCAGGAGCACGCCCCGGCACGTGGGCGGCACGGCGGGCACGGGGTTCCGGCCTCCCGTGGAGTGACGGTCCCGGACGCGGTTCCGGCCTCCCGTGGCGCGGAGGGTCTGGGCGCCCCGCACGGCAGGGGTGGCGTGGGGGCGCGCAGGGGCGGTCGGCACGGTGGGGGAAACAGGCCGGTCGACTGACCGGTTTACGCGCACGCGCCCGCTTCTTTTCAGCCAACTTCTGCGTATGGCTCGTTCCGTGGTCGAACGACCCCCAACCCCCCGTCCGACCTGCGCTGAAAGGACCGCAGAGGCCTCGCGCACCCTACGTGGATTGGCCACTGGCACGAGGCGTACTTCCCTGCACGGCCCACGAGTGCAACGCTTCGTGATCGAATGCTTCACGCCAAGTTGCCTTGTCGACATTCTGTTGAGTATCGAACTGGTCACCTTGGCGCCACGGGACACAGTAGATTCGATCTTGACGTCTTACGGCGGGGGACTCGTGCAGGACCGAGGGGAAACGTGCAGGAGCGACACAACCGAGGAGCCGCGACCACCGAGGGGGGCTTAGCAGGATGAGCCACGACTCCACTGCCGCGCCGGAAGCCGCGGCCCGGAAACTTTCCGGGCGACGCCGCAAGGAGATCGTCGCGGTGCTGCTGTTCAGCGGCGGCCCCATCTTCGAGAGTTCCATACCGCTGTCGGTGTTCGGGATTGACCGCCAGGACGCCGGCGTACCGCGCTATCGCCTTTTGGTGAGCGCGGGCGAGGAAGGCCCGCTGCGGACCACAGGGGGCCTGGAACTCACCGCGCCACATGGCCTGGAAGCGATCTCGCGGGCAGGCACGGTGGTCGTGCCCGCCTGGCGGTCGATCACCTCGCCGCCACCGGAGGAGGCGCTCGACGCACTGCGCCGAGCGCACGAGGAGGGCGCCCGCATAGTCGGGCTGTGCACCGGCGCCTTCGTGCTGGCCGCGGCGGGTCTGCTGGACGGCCGTCCGGCGACCACCCACTGGATGTACGCGCCGACGCTCGCCAAGCGCTATCCGTCCGTCCACGTCGACCCACGAGAACTCTTCGTGGACGACGGAGACGTACTGACATCGGCGGGTACGGCGGCCGGAATCGACCTCTGTCTGCACATCGTGCGGACGGACCACGGCAACGAAGCGGCCGGTGCGCTGGCCCGTCGTCTGGTGGTTCCCCCGCGTCGCAGCGGCGGCCAGGAGCGCTACCTCGACCGGTCACTGCCGGAGGAGATCGGCGCCGACCCCCTCGCGGAGGTCGTCGCCTGGGCGCTGGAGCATCTGCACGAGCAGTTCGACGTGGAGACGCTGGCGGCACGTGCGTACATGAGCCGGCGGACCTTCGACCGCCGTTTCCGGTCGCTCACCGGGAGCGCTCCCCTGCAGTGGCTGATCACTCAGCGGGTGCTCCAGGCGCAGCGTCTCCTGGAGACGTCGGACTACTCGGTCGACGAGGTGGCGGGCCGTTGCGGCTTCCGTTCGCCGGTCGCGTTGCGGGGTCACTTCCGGCGCCAGCTCGGCTCGTCGCCGGCTGCGTACCGGGCCGCGTACCGGGCCCGTCGGCCGCAGTCCGCCGACCGGCCCTCGGATACGGACGGCGCGGGCCCGGTGGGACCGCCACCGGCCATCCATCAGGAGAGCTCGGTTCCGTCGCAGACCCGCCGTACGGCGGCCGCGGGCGTCGTCGGTGCGTCGGCGTCCATGTCGACGGACTCGGGCAAGGTGGGCGCGGAGCTGTACGCGGCGGGGCGGGCGAGCCTTCCGGGGCAGCGCAGCGTCCAGTAGTTCCCACCATTTCCACCATTCGCGCCGTTTCAACGGGCGGGGGCCCTCGGGTCCCCGCCCGTGCCGCACGCACGGGCGGTTCACCCGGGCGTGGTGGGCCGTAGGGTGAGGCACATGAACGATCGCATGGTGTGGATCGACTGCGAGATGACCGGTCTCTCGCTGTCGGATGACGCGCTCATCGAGGTGGCCGCGCTGGTCACCGACTCTGAGCTGAACGTACTCGGTGACGGCGTGGACATCGTGATCAAGCCGCCGGACAGGGCGCTGGAGACGATGCCGGACGTGGTGCGGACCATGCACACGAAGTCCGGTCTCCTCACCGAGCTGGACGCGGGCACGACCTTGGCGGACGCCGAGGCACAGGTCCTCGCCTACGTACGTGAGCACGTCAAGGAACCGGGCAAGGCCCCGCTGTGCGGAAACTCGGTGGGCACGGACCGGGGGTTCCTCCTCCGCGACATGCAGACCCTGGAGGAGTACCTCCACTACCGCATCGTGGATGTCTCCTCCGTCAAGGAGCTGGCCCGCCGCTGGTATCCGCGGGCGTACTTCAACAGCCCGGACAAGAACGGCAACCACCGCGCGCTGGCGGACATCCGCGAGTCGATCGCCGAGCTCCGCTACTACCGCGAGGCGATCTTCGTCCCGCAGCCAGGCCCCGACTCGGAGACCGCCCGCGCCATCGCCGCGAAGCACGTCCTGCCCGTCGAATAGGACCGGCCAGACCCTTCGCTTCGCAACCGGACCGACCTTTGTCGGGGCCCTGCTGGGCCCCCACAAAAGCCGGGCGCGAGCACCCCTTCGGACCCTGTACACTTTTTCTCGGCCGGTCGGAGAAACCCAGACCGGGCATGGTGGGTGTAGCTCAGCTGGTAGAGCACCTGGTTGTGGTCCAGGATGCCGCGGGTTCAAGTCCCGTCACTCACCCTGATTGATCAAGGCCCGACCTGGAAACAGGCCGGGCCTTGTTCGTGTTCGCCCCCGCCTTACCGTCGGCTCGGCCATGGGCGTCACCCCCTGCCCGAGCCACCCGCCTCGCGCCACGCGTCGGCGAAGCGGTGGACGTTCTCGAAGCGGGCGTCCGGGTCGGGTTCGGTGGCGAGTTCGATCACCGCCAACTGCTGGGGTGTGCCTCGCCAGGCGCGTTCCTCGTCGCCGGCGTCGAGGAGGAGCCGGGCCGCGCGGCCCAGGGTGAACACGGTCGTACGGGTGTCGATGACGGCCCCGCGTACGAACTCCTCGGGCGCCATGAACCGCCGGGAGCCCGGCAGCCGGTCCTCCTCGACCACGAAGGGACCCGGCCGGTACTCGTCGAGGTCGACCAGGTGGGTCACATCCCCCTCGAAGTCGTAGAGCAGCGCGCCGTCGTAGAAGTCGACCGCGATCTGGCCGGCGGACTCGACCGCGAGGTGCGCGTCGAGGACCCGGTCGAAGGCGCGGAGGACGCGGTCGGTCGGGAGGGCGCGGAAGCGGGCCATCGGGCCGGCCGGGTTCGTACGGTCCCGCGGTCCGTCGAGCGTGGGGTGGTACAGCACCTCGCCGTCCCGCCAGGGCATCACCACCGCCCAGCTCTGCCGTACGGCGATCCGGTGGACCTGCGGCACGATGGCCCGGTGCCGCACCGCGCGGTGGAACGCCCAGCCGCGCTCCAGTGACCGCCGCGCGTCGTCGGTGACCGCCTCCTTGACGAACCAGCGTGCGCCGTCGAGCAGTTGCACCCCGTAGGAGACGCACCCCGAGTCCTGCTCGCGGTACGCCTTGAACACCTCTCCCACTCTGCCCAGATAGGGCTCCACAGCAGGCACTTCTTCGACTCCGAGCAGGGGATGCAGAACCATGGGGCCACCCTGCCTCACCGAAGCGCGCCCGCGCTGCACTTCGGTGACGGCGACGGGCAACCGGCCCAGCCGGCGTCGGCGTCACGCGGACGCCCGGACCACCAGCTCCGTGGGCAGGACGACCTGTCGCTTCGCCAGCTCCCGGGACGCCGCCGGGCGGCGGTCCGCGATCTCGTCGAGGAGGAGGCCGATCATCGCGCGGCCCATCAGTTCGATGGGCTGGCGCACGCTGGTGAGAGGGGGGTCCATGTGGCGGGCGATGGCGGAGTCGTCGTACCCGACGAGGGCCACGTCGTCCGGTATACGGCGGCCCTGCTCGCGCAGGACCTGGCGGGCGCCGGCGGCCATGACGTCCGAGCCGGCGAAGACCGCGTCGAGGGAGGGGCAGCGGGAGAGGAGCTCCGTCATCGCACGGCGGCCGCCCTCCTCGGTGAAGTCGCCGGGGACGATCAGGTGGTCGTCGGGCTCCCGGCCGGCCTCGCGCAGGCCCTCGCGGTAGCCGTCGACGCGGCGCTGGGCGCCGTAGACGTCCAGCCGGCCGGCGAGGTGGACTATCGTGCGGCGCCCCTGGGCGATCAGGTGCTCGACGGCCGCGCGGCTCCCGCCGTAGTTGTCCGAGTCGACGGACGGCAGGATCTCCTCCGCCGAGCGGCGGCCGCTGATCACCGCCGGGATCCCCAGCTGGGAGAGGAGATCGGGCAGCGGGTCGTCCGCGTGCACCGAGACCAGCAGGACGCCGTCCACCCGGTGGGCGGCGAGGTACTGGGCCAGGCGCTGGCGCTTCCGGTCGCTGCCCGCGAAGATCAGCAGGAGCTGCATCTCGGTGTCGGACAGCGCCGCTCCGACCCCCCGCAGCATGTCCGAGAAGTACGGCTCCGCGAAGAAGCGGGTCTCGGGCTCGGGGACGACGAGGGCGATCGCGTCGGTGCGGTTGGCCGCGAGGGCGCGGGCCGCCGTGTTGGGGACGTAGCCGAGCTCCGCGACCGCCGCCTCGACGGCCGCGCGGGTCGCGTCGCTGACCCGTGGGGAGCCGTTGATCACCCGGGACACCGTCCCGCGGCCCACCCCGGCTCGCGCGGCGACCTCCTCGAGGGTCGGCCGGCCGCCGCTCCGGCCCCGCGCTCCGTGGCCTGCCATCGTGGTCGCCTCCCGTCACACCGCGGATCACTCCGCGACTGGTCTGGAATCTAACAGCCCTGTTCATGAACCCGGGCCGGGCATGGGCGCCGCCGGCGCCACGGCCCGTCCAGGGAACCCCACTTCGGCACGTTTTCGTTCGTCCCGTCGACGTTCGCTAACAGGCGGATAACTGAACGCGGTTCTCCGCGTCCGCTCCCTTGACACCCCTGCGCGAACCGACGACTCTTCAACACATCACTTGTGGGAGCGCTCCCACGGTACCTGACACATACACATCCCGCACGTTCCCCGCCCGAGCCGCAGCGTGAACAAACGGGCCCAACAATGCAGTTGGCCGGGGGGTCGGCACGTCAGGGCAACAGGAGGACGCAATGCGAGCACGTAACGGAACCGCCCGCAGGGTGGTCGTCCTCGCGACGATCGCGTCGCTGGGCGCCGGGCTGCTGGCCGGCTGTGCCGACGACGGCAAGGACGAGGACTCGAACTCGTCGGCAGGTGATGGCGGCGGCAAGACCAAGATCACGCTCGGCCTCTTCGGCACCGCGGGCTTCGAGGAATCCGGCCTGTACACGGAGTACGAGAAGCTCCACCCGGACATCGACATCCAGCAGACCGTAGTGGAGCGCAACGAGAACTACTACCCCGCGCTCATCAACCACCTCACCACCGGCAGCGGCCTCCAGGACATCCAGATGGTCGAAGTCGGCAACATCGCCGAGATCGTCGGGACCCAGGCGACCAAGCTGCTCGACCTGTCGAAGTACGGCAAGGAGAGCGACTACCTCGACTGGAAATGGAAGCAGGCCACCACCAAGGACGGGCAGACGATCGGGGTCGGCACGGACATCGGTCCGATGGCCATCTGCTACCGCAAGGACCTGTTCGAGGCGGCCGGTCTGCCCAGCGAGCGCGAGGAGGTCGGCAAGCTGTGGACGGGCAGCTGGGACAAGTTCGTGGACGTCGGCAAGCAGTACCAGGCCAAGGCACCCAAGGGCACCACCTTCCTGGACTCCCCCGGCGGTCTGCTCCAGGCGATCCTCAGCGGTGAGACCGAGCGGTTCTACGACTCCGCGGGCGAGGTCATCTACAAGACGAACCCGGCCGTGAAGTCGGCGTTCGACCTCACCGCGCAGGCCGCCGAGGACGGACTGATCGGCAACCAGACGCAGTTCCAGCCTGCCTGGGACACGACGATCGCCAACAGCAAGTTCGCCGCGATGTCCTGCCCGCCGTGGATGCTCGGTTACATCAAGGGCAAGTCGAAGGCCGACGCGGCCGGCAAGTGGGAGATCGCCCAGGCGCCCAAGTCCGGCAACTGGGGCGGCTCCTTCCTCGCCGTTCCCAAGGCCGGCAAGAACACCGAGGAGGCCGCGAAGCTGGCCGCCTGGCTGACGGCGCCCGCGCAGCAGGCCAAGCTCTTCGCCGTGCAGGGCAGCTTCCCGAGCACCCCTGCGGCGTACGACTCGGCCGCGGTGAAGGACGCCAAGAACGACATGACCGGTACGGCGCCGATCGGCACGATCTTCGCCGAGGCCGCCAAGAACATCCCGGTCCAGACGATCGGCCCGAAGGACCAGATCATCCAGCAGGGGCTGACGGACAACGGCGTCGTCTTGGTGACTCAGGGCAAGTCTCCTGAGGAGGCTTGGGCCAACGCCACCAAGACCATCGACAACAACCTGGAGAATTGAACCCTCCCCCAGCCGGAGCGAGGGGATTCCTGGCTCACGCTGCTCGACCGCTCAGCGAGCGATCAAGTCCTACGCGATCAACACCAGCCGGGTTGGAACCAGCCCGGTCTACCACGACACCAAGGATCCAGCCGCATGCTTGGTTCTCGCAACGCATCTGGCACCGTTCACCCAATCGTGTGGACGGCACCCGGCCTCCGATCTGAAGGCCGCCACCGCCTCGGAGACATCCGGTGACCGGAATCTCGCCCCGGCACGACACCGCCGCGCCCCCCGAGCAGGAGGGGGGCGCGGCCCCGGCCGACCGGACCCCGTCAACTGCGCCCGCGGAACGGGACGTTCGACGCCGGGCCCGGCTCTCCCGCCGATGGCAGCGGGACATGCGCTGGAGCCCGTATGCCTTCGTCTCGCCGTTCTTCCTGCTCTTCCTCGCCTTCGGCCTCTTCCCGCTGATCTACACCGGCTGGGCCTCGCTGCACACGGTGGAGCTGACGGCGCCCACCGACATGGACTGGGTGGGCCTGCGCAACTACACGCGGATCTTCGACGACGACTTCTTCTGGAACGCGGCGAAGAACACCCTGACCATCGGGATCATCTCCACCGTCCCGCAGCTGATGATGGCGATGGGCCTCGCCCACATCCTCAACTACAGGCTGCGCGGCTCGACTTTCTACCGGGTCGCGATGCTCGCGCCGTACGCCACCTCGATCGCTGCCGCCTCGCTCGTGTTCGTGCTGCTCTTCGGCCGCGACTACGGAATGATCAACTGGGCGCTGAACGCCGTCGGGTTCGACCACATCGACTGGCAGAACGACAAGTGGCCCTCGCAGATAGCCGTTTCGACGATCATCATCTGGCGCTGGACCGGCTACAACGCGCTGATCTATCTGGCGGCGATGCAGGCCATCCCGCAGGACCTGTACGAGTCGGCGGCCCTGGACGGCGCCTCGCGCTGGAAGCAGTTCCTGCACGTCACCCTGCCGTCGCTGCGTCCGACGATCCTGTTCACCGTCGTCGTCTCGACGATCGGGGCGAGCCAGGTATTCGGCGAGCCGCTCCTCTTCGACGCCAACAAGGGTGCGTCGGGCGGCGCCCAGCACCAGTTCCAGACGCTCGGCCTCTATCTGTACGAGCAGGGCTGGGTGAACCAGCACCTGGGCCGGGCCTCCGCCATCGCCTGGACCATGTTCTTGATCCTCATCGTGATCGGGATCGTGAACTACGTCATCTCGCGCCGGCTGCGCGCCAGTAGTGAGGAGTACAGGCCGTGACGACGACACTGACGCCCCCAACCGACCCTGTGAAGGAACCGCCCAAACGCACCCGGCGCCCCAAGTCGGCCCGTGCGGGCGGGCAGTTGCACGGCGGCCCGATCGCGTACGCCGTGCTCGTGCTGTTCACCATCGGCTCGCTCTTCCCGCTGGTGTGGACGGCGATCGCCGCCTCGCGCGACAACCAGCGGCTGGCGCAGACGCCTCCGCCGTTCTGGTTCGGCTCGGGCCTTTTCGACAAGCTCGAACTCGCCTGGAAGGACGCCAATCTGGGCGAGGCGATGCTCAACACCACGATCGTGTCCGGGATTTCGGCGGTCACCGTCGTCGTCCTTTCCACGATCGCCGGGTTCGCCTTCGCCAAGCTGCGCTTCAGGGGCCGTAACGCCATGATGCTGATCATCATCGGCACCATGATGATCCCGCCCCAACTCAGCGTGATCCCGCTGTACATGATGGTCGCCAAGCTCGACTGGACCGACCAGCTCCAGGCGGTGATCTTTCCGTCGCTCGTGAGCGCCTTCGGTGTCTTCTTCATGCGGCAGTACCTGATCCAGGCGCTGCCGAACGAGCTGATCGAGGCGGCCCGGGTGGACGGCGCGAGCAGCTGGCGGGTGATCTGGCACGTGGTGTTCCCGGCGGCGCGGCCCGCGATGGCCGTGCTCGGCATGCTCATCTTCGTGCAGACGTGGAACGACTTCCTGTGGCCGTTCCTCGTCCTGACCCAGATGGGCAACCCGACCGTGCAGGTCGCGGTCGCGGGGCTCGGCCGCGGCTTCACCCCCGACCAGTCCCTGATCATGGCCGGCGCGCTGCTCGGCACCCTGCCGCTCCTGCTGGTCTTCGCGCTCTTCGGCAAGCAGATCGTGGGCGGCATCATGCAGGGCGCCGTCAAGGGCTGACACTCTTGTGGGGCCGAGCCACCGCCGTCTCGGCCCCTTTTCCCCTTCCCCTGAATTCTTTTCGTCGGCCTCCACGACCCCCTATGGGAGCGCTTCCATGCCTGAGCCCCTGACGCCCGTGACCTTTCCTCCCGCCTTCCTCTGGGGCGCGGCGACATCCGCGTACCAGATCGAGGGAGCGGTACGGGAGGACGGCCGCACGCCCTCGATCTGGGACACCTTCAGCCATACGCCGGGCAGGACGGCGGGCGGCGATACCGGTGACGTGGCCGTCGACCACTATCACCGCTACCGCGACGACGTGGCCCTGATGGCGGACCTGGGCCTGACCGCGTACCGCTTCTCGGTCTCCTGGTCCCGGGTGCAGCCGACGGGCCGCGGCCCCGCGGTCCAGCGCGGCCTGGACTTCTACCGCCGCCTGGTGGACGAGCTGCTCGCGCACGGCATCAAACCGGCCGTCACCCTCTACCACTGGGACCTCCCGCAGGAGCTGGAGGACGCGGGCGGCTGGCCCGCGCGCGACACCGCGCTGCGCTTCGCCGAGTACGCGCAGATCGTGGGCGACGCGCTGGGCGACCGCGTGGAGCAGTGGATCACCCTCAACGAGCCCTGGTGCACCGCCTTTCTGGGGTACGGCTCCGGTGTGCACGCTCCGGGCCGCACGGACCCGGCGGCATCCCTGAAGGCCGCACACCACCTGAACCTGGCGCATGGCCTGGGCACTTCGGCCCTGCGCGCCGTGATGCCCCACCGCAACACGATCGCGGTGAGCCTCAACTCCTCGGTCGTCAGGCCGGTTTCACAGGACCCGGCGGACCTGTCGGCGGCGCGCCGCATCGACGACCTCGCCAACGGTGTCTTCCACGGGCCGATACTGCACGGCGCGTACCCACAGAGCCTGCTCGCGTCGACGGCGTCGATCACGGACTGGTCGTACGTCCTTGACGGCGATCTCGCCCTGATCAAACAGCCGTTGGACGCGCTCGGCCTCAACTACTACACGCCGACGCTTGTTTCGGCCGCGACGACCGAGTCGGACGGTCCGCGAGCCGACGGGCACGGCACGAGCGCGCACTCCCCCTGGCCGGGTGCGGACGCCGTCGCCTTCCACCAGACGCCGGGCGAGCGTACGGGGATGGGCTGGACGATCGACCCGAGCGGCCTGCACGACCTGATCATGCGCTACGCCCGTGAGGCCCCCGGCCTGCCCCTCTACATCACCGAGAACGGCGCCGCCTACGACGACAAGCCGGACCCCGACGGCCGCGTCCACGACCCCGAGCGGATCGCTTACCTGCACGGTCACCTGTCGGCCGTACGCCACGCGATCACCGACGGCGCCGACGTCCGCGGCTACTACCTCTGGTCCCTGATGGACAACTTCGAGTGGGCGTACGGCTACGGGAAACGCTTCGGGGCGGTGTACGTGGACTACGCGACGTTGGCGCGTACGCCGAAGTCGAGTGCGCGGTGGTACGGGGAGGCGGCGCGGACGGGGGTGCTGCCGGGGGTGGGCGTCGACTAGGCGATCGCCCGGGGAGAGCCGGGGGGGGAACGGGGGTAGCGGGGGACGGGGCGCGGCGCTGTGAGGGGAGTGCCGCGCCCCATGGTTGTTGGGGGCGCGTACCTGTCTGGGCGGGGTCCGGGGCGCGCGCCCAGGCCACGTCGAAGTGGTCCGGCGACTCCTGATGGCCCCCTGGCCACCCCGGACATCGCCGCCCTCGACGACATCCTCGGCCGCGTCCGCACCCACATGCGCGCGATCCCACCGCGTTCCGCCGCGCCACGACACAGACCCACGGACACGGGGTGACTTACAGCGGCCGGTACGGAGCCACCGGCGCACCCAGCTCGAACCAGGCGAGGCTGCCTCCTCGGGTTCGCACCCCGGCTCCTCCCGCCCATCGCCGGTGGTCAGCCGCGCACGTGCAACCCGAAACCCGTGCGGCCCGTGGGCTCCAGGCCGTCCTTCAGGTGCAGCGAGGGGATCTCGTAGTCGCCGAAGTTCTGCCTCCGGAACGCGATGGGCTCGGTCGACTCCAGGGTGAGCAGGCGCTGCTCCCAGGCCTTGGCGATGTCCGGGAAGTCCTCGGCGGTCGTCCGGTCGGCGCCGTACAGCACGAACGGCGGCAGCACCTCGATGCCCGGGTAATAGAGGATGCCGTGGTGGATCGGGAACAGCAGATCGTCGATGGGGCCGTTGATCCCGCGAGCGGTGTAATGCGACTCCGGGCCGCCGGCGGTCACCGACAGCAGGGCCTTCCTGCCCGCGAGGGTGCCTTCGCCGAAGCGTTCGCCGTAGCTGGTGTCGCTGTGCTCGCCGACGCCGTAGGCGAAGTGATAGGTGAACACCCGGTCCACCCAGCCTTTGAGAATCGCGGGCATCGTGTACCACCACAGCGGGAACTGGAAGATGATCGTGTCCGCCCACAGCAGCTTCTCCTGCTCGGCGAGGACGTCCGGCGTGAGTGTGCCGGCGTCGAAGGCCCGGCCCGAGTCCAGGGCGACCTTCAGCGGACTTGAGGCGTCGGGGCCGTAGTCCGCGGCGTCCACGACCGCCTTCCAGTTCATCGCGTACAGATCGCTCACCCGTACCTCGTGCCCCGCGGTCTCCAAGGTCGACACCGCCAGGTCCTTCAGCGAGCTGTTGAGCGACATCGGCTCGGGGTGCGCGTGGACGATCAGCGTCTTCATGGGAACTCCTTCGGATCGGGTGCCTGCGGGGCAGGTGCCCACGTGCCTACGGATCAGGTGCCTTCGATACTTGCCGCCGCGGCGCCCGGCGTTCAGGGGCGCTTCTTCCGTAGGACGGGACTTCCTGGTAACGGCAGGGCCACCTTCGCGGGCATCACCGAGGCCATACTGGGCGCATGGACGACCTTGCGGGTTTCCTGCGGACCCGGCGTTCCCGGGTCGATCCGTCGGCCGTCGGCATCCCCACCGACAGCCGCCGCCGGGTCGAAGGGCTGCGCCGCGAAGAGGTCGCGCACCTGTCCGGAGTCAGCGTCGACTACTACGTGCGCCTGGAGCAGGGCCGCGCGACCCAGCCCTCCGAGCAGGTCCTCGACGCGCTCGCCCGCGTCCTCGGCCTCGACGAGACCGAACGCGGACACCTCTACCGGCTCGCGCGGCAGCGCCGCCGCCGCGCGAAGGCGCCGGGCGGGCGGGTCCGGCCGGAGCTGCTGCGCGTCCTCGACCTGGTCGCCGACGCACCCGCGCTGATCATGGACTACCGCCTCGACGTGCTCGCCGGGAACCGCCTCGCCGGGCTCCTCTACGGCCGGCCGTTGCCCGGCCTGAACACCGCCCGGCACATCTTCCTTGAGGAGGCCGAGCGCGGCCTCTACGCGGGCTGGGAGAACTGCACCCTCGACGTGGTCGGGCACCTGCGCCTGGCCGCCGGCAAATACCCCGACGACCCCCGCCTGGCCTCGCTCATCGGCGAGCTGGCGATGGGCAGCGAACGCTTCCGCCGCCTCTGGGCCCGCGCGGACGTGCGCGCCCGCACACACGGACGCAAGGCGTACCGGCACCCGCTGGTCGGACTGCTGGAGCTGCACCAGGAGAACTTCGCGCTGCCGGACGGATCAGGCACGGAACTGCTGGTGCTGTCCGCGGCCCCCGGCAGCCCCGCCGAGGACGGGCTGCGCCTGCTCGCGGGCCTGGGCGCGGACAGCGGTGACGCCCACCCCCCGGTGAACGCTCAGCTCCGCGAGTAACTCGACGACGCCCACCCACCCACCGATCGCCATGAACGCGGACGTGCTGTAAGCCCACGCGCCCCGGCCGGATGGGGGAAGTGCCGGCCGGGACGCTTGCCCCCGTACAGAGGGGGCTGGGTGCCCCGTACGGAGGGAGCTGGGTGCCCCCGTGCAGAGGTGGCTAGGTACCTCTCTGTGCAGAGGTGGCTAGGTTCCCCCGTGCGGAGGTGGCTAGTTGAAGGCGCCGAAGGCCTTCGAGAACGCGTTCGCGTCCTGGACGATCGAGCTGCATGTCGCGTCGGCGAAGTTCTTCGCGCCGCCGGGGCACTGCTTGTCGCGGGTGACGGACCACATGGAGAGCCAGCCGATGCCCTTGGACTTGGCGAAGGCGACCAGCTGGGTGGCGTCCTCGACCTTGAAGATTTCCGTCGTCACGTCGTTGACGCCGATCATCGGGGTGATCGCGACCGCCTTCCAGGCCGCGCTGTCGGAGAGCCCGAGGACGCTCTTGACCTGGGCCTGCGTCGCGGTGGCCGCCTGCTCGGCGTAGGTGCCCATGTCACCGCTGTACGCGGGGCCGTAGTCCATCGCCATGATGTTGACGGTGTCGATGGAGACGCCGTTCGCCTTGGCGTCGGCGAGCAGGTTCACGCCGTCCTGGGTGAGGCCCTCGGGCATCACCGGCAGCGTGAACGACACGTCCAGCGACGGGTGTTGCTGCTGGAGCTTCGCGATGGCCTTCGCTCGGATCGTGTTCGCCGCCGTGTTCGGCAGCGCACCGCCCTCCACATCGAAGTCGACCTTCGTGAGGTCGTAGGCATCCACGACCTTGTTGTACGCCGTCAGCAGCGCGTCGGCCGAGGAGCAGGCCGTGGCCAGCTCCGAGCCGGAGGCACCGCCGAACGAGACGCGGACATCGCCGCCCTTCGCCCGCAGGGCACCGATCTGCGCCGCGACCGCGTCACTCGCCAGGTCCGTCACACCGCCCCACTTGGGCGTGCAGCCGCCGCCGTCCGTGACGAAGGCGAGGTTGTACTCCTTCACGCCGGTGGCCGCGGCGCCGGCGACCAGGTCGAAGGCGGGGTAGAGGGAGGTGTCGACGTAGGGCGCGAAGCCGGCGCTCGCGGTGGTGCCGCCGCCAGGGGTCTCGGAGGGGGTGCCGGTCGCCGTCGGGGTCGGAGTCGCGGTCGTCGTCGGCGCGGGACTGGAGCTCGGGGTCGTCGTCGGCGCGGGGCTGGAGGTCGGGGTCGCCGATTCGGTCGGGCGGCCGGTCGGTTCCGGTGTCGCGCCGTCGTCCACCGAACACTTGGCGCCGTCGATGAGACAGCCCGTCGGGTTCGCGGAGCCGTTCACGACGAAGCCGACGGTGACGGACTCACCGACCGCCAGGCCGTCCTTGTCCCAGGTCGGCGGCTTCACCGTGACGTGCTGCCCGCTCACCTTGGACTCGCCGTTCCACAGCGAGCTCAGCGTGGCGCCCGAGGGAAGGTCGAACTGCAGCGTCCAGTCCCCCTTCACCTGGCCGGTGCCGTTCGTGATGACGTACTGCGCGGTGTAGCCGGTCGACCAGTCACTGGTCTTGGTGTACGCGGCTCCGACGTCGGCCGCCTGCGCGGTCCCGGAGAACAGGAAGGCGCCACCGCCGACCACGGCCGCGGCGACCACGCCACCTATCGCCTTATTCCTGCCACTGACCTTGCGCCGGTGCTGCGTACTGCTCATCGCGTGTGCCTGCCTTCGCGGTTTCACGGGGGGGTGGGTGCGGGAGCACGCTAGCGATCCGGATTCGGGCAAACCTCTTCATCCGGACGGGGGTTGGCGATCTTAGGGCGCGCTTAAGGAAGGCATCGGGGGCGGTTAAAGGTCGAGACCAATTCTCGCTGCGCGGAGGCCGTGCGGGTCCATGAACAGGTTTGGCGGGCGAACATGTTCGTTCTGAACTTGTTCGTAACGAACATGTTCGTTACTCTGAAGACATGGCAGCAGCTCATCACCCCGATACGCCGGGCGGTCGCGGCCGCAGTCGCCGCGAGCGCCCTGCCAAACCGGCCCTGACACGGGACGGCATTGTCGCCACCGCCGTCGAGATCACTCGTGCCGAGGGCCTGCAGAAGGTCACCATGCGGCGGCTGGCGCAGGAGCTGGACACCGGCCCGGCCTCGCTCTATGTGTACGTCCGCAACACCGCGGAGCTGCATGCCGCCGTCCTGGACGAGCTTCTGGGAACCGTCGAGTCGCCCCCGGCCGACGACGGCGACTGGCGGGAGCGGCTGGAGAAGGTCCTCACCTCCTACACCGGCGTGCTGTTCGAGTACCGGGGCCTGGCCCAGTCGGCTTTGGTGGCCCGCCCCAGCGGAGAGCACTACCTGAATCTCGTCGAGCGGCTGCTGGCCCTGCTGGACGAGGGCGGCGTGCCGCCCGGACAGGCGGCCTGGGGCGTGGACCTGCTGCTGCAGGTCGCCACCGCGACCGCGGCCGAGCACGCCGTCCAGGACGGGGCCGCCGGCACCCAGGACGACTGGGACGCCCTCACCCACGCCCTTCAGAACGCCTCCAGGGACACCCACCCGCGCATCGCCTCACTCGCCGACGAGCTGCTGGCAGGCCCACCGGAAGCACGTATGGCCTGGGGCTTCCAGATGTTGATCAACGGCATCCTGCACACCCCCAGGCCCGCCTAGACCCAAGGAGCACGACCATGACCACGACCACGACCACAGTCACTCACCACCCCATAGCCGTCATCGGCGCCGGACTCGGCGGCCTCACTCTCGCCCGCGTCCTGCACGTCCACGGCATCGAGGCCGCCCTCTTCGACCTGGACGCCTCCCCGACCGCCCGTGCGCAGGGCGGCATGCTCGACATCCACCAGGAATCCGGTCAGGCCGCACTGCGCGCCGCCGGCCTCCACGATGATTTCCGTGCCCTCGTCCACCCCGGCGGCGAGGCCATGCGCGTCCTCGACCAGCACTCCGTCGTCCGTATGAAGCAGGACGACGAGGGCGACGGCGACCGGCCCGAGGTCGAACGCGGCCAGCTGCGCGACCTCCTGCTCGACTCGCTGCCCGAGGGCACGGTCCGCTGGGGCGTAAAGGTCACCGGGGCACACCCGCTCGGCGACGGCCGCCATGAGGTGACCCTCGCCGACGGCTCCGCCTTCACCACCGACCTGCTGATCGGTGCCGACGGAGCCTGGTCCCGGATCCGCCCGCTGGTCTCCGACGCCACCCCCGTCTACTCCGGCCTGTCGTTCGTCGAGGCGGACCTGCTCGACGCCGACACCCGTCACCCCGGTAGCGCAGGCGTCGTCGGAGGCGGCATGTTCATGGCCCTCGGCGCGGGCAAGGGCTTCCTCGCCCACCGGGAGCCCGACGGCAGCCTGCACATCTACACCGCGCTCAAGGTGCCCGAGGAGTGGATCGACGGCATCGACTTCACCGACACCGGCCTGGCCAAGGCCGCCGTCCTCGATGAATTCGCCGGCTGGGACGAGAGCCTGCGGGCGCTGATCGCCGACGCCGACGGCGCGCTGGTCCCCCGCCGGATCCACACCCTGCCCGTCGGCCACCGCTGGGACCGCGTGCCCGGCGTCACCCTGCTCGGCGACGCCGCCCACCTGATGTCACCGTTCGCCGGCGAGGGCGCCAACCTCGCCATGCTCGACGGAGCCGAACTCGGCGCCGCCCTCGCCGCGCACCCCGGCGACACCGAAGCCGCCCTCGCCGCGTACGAGCAGGCGCTGTTCCCGCGCAGCGAGACCTCCGCGGCCGAGTCCGCCGAGAACCTGGTCGTCTGCTTCCGCGACGACGCCCCCCAGGGCCTCCTCGACCTCTTCGCCGGCTACCAGGCCCGGGCAGAAGCCCAGCCGTAGGCGAGACCGGCCGGAAGCCCAGGTCGAAGCTCAGGCGGGAGCCCAGACACAACCGGAAGCCCAGGCGTAGACCGCGACCCAGCGGAAGCCCCGGCGCAGGCGAGACCTAGCGGAAGCCCAGGTCGAAGCTCAGGCAGGAGCCCAGACACAACCGGGAACCCAGGCATAGACCGCGACCCAGCGGAAGCCCCCGCGTAGGCCGAGGCCCAGGTCGAAGCTCACGCGGAAGCCCAAGCCGAGGCGAGGCGGAGGCCCCGGCAGACCGACTCACCCCGTCGCGCCGTCGCCCCGTCGGCCTGACGCCCCGTCGCCCCGTCGCCGCGACGACCTCTACGACCTCTACGACCTCTACGACCCCGACCCGACCCGACCCGACCCGACGAACGTCAGCCCACACCCACTCCCCGCCGACGACGCCGTACAGCCCCCCGATGTCCGCGCCGGACCGGCGCGCGACCGTCCAGCTGGATCCAGATCCGCACCTCCGTCCCCCCGAGCACGGACGAACCGATCCGCACATCCCCGCCCGTCGACTCCGCGAGCCGGCGCACGATGTCCAGGCCGAGCCCGGTCGAGCCGTCGCTCCCCGACCCGCGCCCGCGTGCCATCGCCGCTTCCGGGTCCATGATCCCGGGACCCGCGTCCGACACCAGCACGATCACGGCGTCCTCGCTGTTGTGCACGTCGACGGCGAAGGCGGTGCCCTCCGGGGTGTGCCGGAAGACGTTGCCGAGGAGCGCGTCGAGGCAGGCCACGAGGTCGGCGCGGGCGACCGGTATGCGTACCGGACGGTCCACGCCCGCGACCCGCACCTTGCGGCCCTCGTCCTCGGCGAGCGCCGACCAGAAGTCCATCCGCTCGCGCACGACCTCGGACGCGTCGCACCCGGCGACGACGCCTATCGCGGCCGTCTGCGGCTTGGCCTCCCGGGCCGTCCGGATGATCGTGTCGACCTCGCGCTCCAACTGCGCGACGGCCGCCCGGGTCTGCTCGGCGGCCGGTCCGTCGCCCAGCGAGGCCGTGTTGAGCCGCAGCACGGTCAGCGGGGTACGCAGCCGGTGCGAGAGATCGGCCGCCAACTCCCTTTCGTTGGCGAGCAGTTGTACGACCTGATCGGCCATCGAGTTGAACGCGACCGCCGCGAGGCGCAGTTCGGTCGGCCCCTCCTCGGGCACCCGCGCCCCGAGCTTGCCCTCGCCCAGCTCGTGCGCGCCTTCGGCCAGTCGCTGCGCAGGCTGCACCATCCGCACGCCCAGCCGGTCGGCCACCGCGACCGAGCCGACGATGAGCGCGACGCCGACCGCGGCGAGTACCGCCCAGGCCGTGCCGATGCCGTTGCTGACCTCGGACTCGGGGACGTACACCTCGACGACGGCGATCTCGCCGGAGCTCAGCGCGACGGGCTGGAGCAGGGTGGAGCCGCCGGGGACCTCGGTGGTGGAGGCGCGGCCCAGCTTCCGGGTGGTGGTGATGTCCTCGTCGGCGGCACGCTGCTTGCCGATCTCGACCGCGGCCGCGCCGTCGGCGGCCGGTATGTGCACGGCCATGCCCTGGTCCGAACCCGCGGAGGCGACGACCCGCTCCAACTGGTCCCGGTCGGTGGTGATGGAGAGCGCCGGCGCGATCGCCGCGGCCTCCCGCTCGGCGTTCGAGAACGCCCGGTCCCTGGCCATCTCCTTCATGACAAGGCCGAGCGGCACCGCGAAGGCCACCACGACCATGGTGGTCACCGCCACACACACCTTGACCAGCGCCCACCTCATGACGCCCACCCTCCGACCGGCATCCGGTTCATAGCGGCGGCTCCAGCTTCACGCCGACACCCCGCAGGGTGTGCAGATAGCGCGGCCGGGCCGCCGTCTCGCCCAACTTCCGCCGCAGCCAGGACAGATGGACGTCGATGGTCTGGTCGTCACCGTAGGCCTGCTGCCACACCTCGGCGAGCAGTTCCCTGCGTGCCACGACGACACCGGGGCGCCCGGCCAGGAAGGCGAGCAGGTCGAACTCACGCCGGGTGAGATCCAGCCGTACGCCGTCCAGTTCGGCCTGGCGGCGCAGCGGGTCGATGGCCAGCCCTCCGACCCGGATGACCGAGGACGGGGGCGCGTCCCCCGCGGGCACCCGGGCGCGACGCAGGACGGCCGCCATCCGCGCCGACAGGTGCTCGACCGAGAACGGCTTGGTCAGATAGTCGTCCGCGCCGTCGTTCAACAGGCGGACGATCTCCGCCTCGTCGTCCCGCGCGGTGGCGATGATCACCGGCACGTCGGTGATTCCGCGCAGCATCTTCAGCGCCTCGGCCCCGTCCAGATCGGGCAGACCGAGGTCGAGGATCACGACGTCGAAGGAGAAATGGGCGACCTCGCGCAGCGCCTCAAGGGCGGTGCCGACGCTGCGCACGGTGTGCGCGGCATCGGTCAGATGCCGGATGAGGGCTGAGCGTACGAACTGGTCGTCCTCGACCACGAGCACACTTGCCATGGGCAGGACCGTACGCCATCCGGGCGAGCCGCTCCGGTGCCTGTGGACAACTCGGTACGAGTCCGCACGGGCCGGTTGTGGACAACGCGACCAGGGCCCAGTGGTGCGCGAAGTCTGAGAGACCCCTGGGACGCGTGGGGCGGTCGTGAGGCAGTATGGCCGCGATGCGCAGAGGACTCGTACACGTACTCGCTTGGTCGCTCGCCACGGGCGCGGCGGTCACGCTGTCGTGGTGGGGTGTCCACTCGGTGATGACGGGGACGGCGTACGACCCGCCGCGCGCGCTGCCCATCACGGCGGGCGACGTGACGACGCCGCAGGCGAAGCCGCTCGCCACCTCGACGGAGCGGGCCGAGGCGTCGGACCGCTCCGTCGAAGAGGCGAGCAAGGCGCCGCGGAGCCCGAAGCCGAGCGCGACCCCCTCGAAGACTCCCGGCGCAAGCCCCCCGCCGTCCTCGTCCGACGCCTCATCCGCGCAGGTCAAGAGTTACGACACCGATGGCGGCCGCGCGGTCTTCGCGCTCGGCAAAACGTCCGCGACGCTCGTCTCGGCGACCCCGGGCTCGGGCTGGTCGATGCAGGTGTGGAAGACGGAGACGTGGATCCGGGTGGAGTTCAGCTCGGGGGTGGACCGGCTGACGGTGTTCTGCACATGGCACGACAGCGCGCCTCGGGTGCAGGTGTACTGAGCGCGGGCCGGGGACGGCTCAGCGGAAGACCGATGGCGGCGGCGCGGGTGACGCCACCGCCGCCGCGTCCGTGACCGGCATCGCTCCCCCGGTGAAGTCGGCGAGGTCCTTGCCGTGTTCGACGCGTCCCGGGTGCGGGTCCGAGGCCGCCCGGCGGGTCAGTTCGGCCAGCGGGAGCGGCCGGGCGGAGCCGACGAGGACGGCGTTCCCGAAGCGTTTGCCGCGCAGCACCGTCGGGTCGGCGATCAGCGCGAGTTCGGGGAAGACGGCCGCGGCGGTGGCGATCTGGCCGCGCAGATGCGCGAGTGGCGGGCCGTCGGCGAGGTTGGCGGCGTACAGGCCGTCGGGTTTGACGGCCCTGCGGACGTCGGTGAGGAATTCGACGGAGGTGAGGTGCGCCGGCGTGCGCGCCCCGCTGAACACGTCCGCGATCACCAGGTCCGCCCAGCCGTCCGGCACCTTCGCGAGCCCCTCACGGGCGTCCATGGAACGCACCCGGATGCGGGCGCCGGGATCCAACGGCAGCTCACGGCGGACCAGTTGGACGAGAGTGGCGTCGCGTTCGATGACCTGCTGGGTGGAGCGGGGGCGGGTCGCGGCGGTGTAGCGGGCGAGGGTGAGGGCGCCGCCGCCGAGGTGCACGGCGTGCACGGGCTTGCCGGGCGGGGCGACGAGGTCGATGACATGGCCGAGGCGGCGCTGGTACTCGAAGCTCAGGTACCCGGGGTCGTCGAGGTCGACGTGCGACTGCGGGGCTCCGTCGATCAGCAGGGTCCAGGCGCGCGCCCGGTCCCGGTCGGGCATCAGCTCGGCGAGCCCGCCGTCGACCGCCTCGACGACGGCTTCGGCGGCGGCCGCCTGCCCGCGCCGCGAGCCCCGCCCGGCCTCACGACCCGCGTCGCGCCCGTCGTCGGACCGCTTGTTCCTCGCCCTTGCCATCTGGCCATTATCGGGGCGTACGGGCGGGTCGGCTCAGCGGCGGGTTCGGTGACGGCCCGCGGGGCCCCCAGCGGCGGGGTCAGTCACGGCCCTTCGGACCCCTCAGCGGCGGGTTACGTGGCGGCTCTTCGGGCCCTCGGCGGCGCGTTCGGTGACGGTGCTTCGGACCCCTCGGCGGCGTCAGTGACGGCTCTTCGGGCCCCTCGGCAGCGGATTCGGGGGCGGCCCTACGGACCCCTCAGCGGCGGGTTACGTGACGGCTCTTCGGGCCCTCGGCGGCGCGTTCGGTGACGGTGCCTCGGGCCCTCGGCGGCGTCAGTGGCGGCCCTTCGGGCCCCTCGGCAGCGGATTCGGGGGCGGCCCTTCGGGGGCGCTCAGCGGCAGTTGTCCGCCGCTTCGATGAGCCGCGCCGCCTCTCCGAGGGCCGCCCGTAGCACAGCCGGGTCGGTCGCGAGGTCCGCGTCGCCCGGCGGAAGGAGCCAGTCCGAGCCCTCGACCGGGGGCTCGGGGGCGAGTCTGAGGCCGCGGCCGTTGGTATGTGTACAGGTGCTGCCCGGCATGTCCCAGGCGTCCGCGGTGCCGGGGGGCACCAGGAAGCCGAGGGTGTCGCAGCCGTCGTCGTGCAGTACGGGTCCGACGGCGTCGCCCGAGCCACGGCGCAGAATGTCGACCGCCTCCAGGCCCTGCCGCGTGGGCACCGTCACCAGGTCGCAGTCGGCGCCCGGCTCCGGTGGAGCGCTGGACTCCGGCGACGGCCGGTGCTGCGCGGTCGACAGCGACGTACGGAACTCGGTGGTCTGCCTGGTCTCCATCCCGGCCTCCAACACGGAACCCCTCCTCCTGACGAGTGGGTCGGGAGTTCGGGTGTTGCTCCCGGTCCGCAGGGTTCAACGCGCCAGAACGTCAACGGCTACGGCGTAACACCGCCGCAAAGGATGGCAGTTCATGGCAGATCGTGGATGAGATATCCGGTTTGTAGCCAAACCCAGCGTAGGGACACCGTCACAGCAGGTACGTTCTTGCCCCGTCGGACGTAGGGCACCCATAGGGCACAACCCGGGTAACTCGCCTTGAATCCGGCACGGTTCGACGGTTCGCAGAGAGGGCCCGACCATGGCGTCGTCAACGGTGACCTCGTCCCAGCCCCCCAGGCCATCGCGGCCGAACCTCGCCTTCCGGCGGCTGCGCGCACAGCGCTCGCCCGGCGAGTTCGCCGCGGCGGTGCGGCGGGCCGCGCGTGAGATCGGCGAGCGGGTCAGCTGCGACGCCCGCTACATCGGGCGCGTCGAGGCGGGCGAGATCCGCTGTCCCAACTACGCGTACGAGCGGGTGTTCCTGCACATGTTCCCCGGTCGCACGCTCACCGACCTGGGCTTCGCGCCCCGCTCATCGGTACGCGGGCGCGGGGCGCGCGACACGGACGAGGCGCTCCCTCCGCACACTGCACGCTCTTCGCACGCCTCACCTGAGACGGAGGGGGCGCAAGAGACGTATGAGATGTACGAAGCGCAGGACCGGACGTATGAAGCGCAAGACCTTCGATACGGCCCGCATAACCCGCACGATCCGTGCCACTCGTACGAACCGCACGACCCGTACGAACTGCACGACCCGTACGAGAACCACGAACAGAACCACGAGGAGAGCGACGTGCAGCGTCGCGCATTCATGACGGGAGGCACCGCCACCGTGGCGGCCGCCTCACTGATGCCCTTCGGGGTCGCGTTCGGCTCCCCCGCCGCGGCCGCGGACCGGCGTGTCCACCGGGCGGGCACGTCCGAGGCCGGTGCCCTCGAAGAGGCCGTACGCAAGATCCGGCTGCTCGACGACCGGCACGGGGCCGACGGTCTCTACCGGCGGGCGGCGGCGCCGCTGCGGACGGCATACGAGCTGCTCGACGCCGGCACCACCCGGCAGGCGACCGCCGACCGCCTGTACGCGGGTGCGGGTGAACTGGCCATCTCGGTGGGGTGGCTGGCGCACGACTCCGGGCGCTTCGACGACGCGCGCTCGCACTACGCGGAGGCGCTCGCGACCTCGCGGATGTCCGGCGACCCGGCCCTGGAGGCGCACGCCTTCTGCAACACGGCGTTCCTGGCGCGCGACGCGGGGCGCCCGCGCGAGGCCGTGCGCGCGGCGCAGGCGGCACAGCGGGCCGCGCGCCCCCTGGGCTCACCGCGTCTGCTGTCGCTGCTCGCGCTGCGTGAGGCGGGCGGCTGGGCGGGGCTCGCCGACCGGGCGGGATGCGAGCAGGCGCTGGCGCGTGCACAAGCCCTCTACGAACGGGGTCCTTCGCAGACGGACCCCGAGTGGATGACCTTCTACGGAGAGGCCGAACTGGAGGGTCTTGAGGCGCAGTGCTGGTCGACGCTGGGCGACTGGCCCCGCGCTGCCCGGCACGCACACCGGGCCGCGGCTCTCCAGGACCCGCACTTCACCCGCAACCTGGCCCTCTACACCGCCGAACTCGCCGACGACCTAGCGCGCGGCGGCCGCCCCGACGAGGCCGCCGTCGCGGGACTGCGTGTCCTGGACCTCCTGAACGAGGTCCAGTCCTCGCGCATCCAGACCATGCTGGCCGGAACGGCGCGGGTGCTGCTTCCGCACCGGAGGGCGTCGGGCGTCGGGGCGTTCCTGGACCGGCACGCGTCGCTGCCGCGCACGGCGTGAGGAGGACGGTCGGCGACACCGAGGAGAGCCGCCGCGCCCACTCGGCCAGGTGTCTGCACACTTACACGGTCAGGCCTCCACGGGCTTACGCGGTGATGTGTCCGCAGGCTTACGCGGTCAAGTGTCCGCAGGCCCACGCGGTCAGGCCTCCACGGGCCTACGCGGTCAAGTGTCCGCAGGCCCACGCGGTCAGGCCTCCACGGGCCTACGCGGTCAAGTGTCCGCAGTCGTTCCACGACTCGATCGCGGGCTCGCCATAGGCCCAGCCGAGCATCGACAGCGAGGTCGGATTGAGGCGGACACGGGCCGCGAAGTCGATCGGGAGGCCCAGCCAGCGGGCGCCTATGGTGCGCAGGATGTGGCCGTGGGCGAAGATCAGCACGTCACGGTCGGCGGCGCGGGCCCAGGCGACGACCTCGTCCGCGCGCGCGGAGACCTGTTCCCGGTTCTCGCCCCCGGGGACACCGTCACGCCAGATGAGCCAGCCGGGCCGGACCGCCTGGATCTCGGCCGGGGTCATGCCCTCGTACGCGCCGTAGTCCCACTCCATGAGCGTGTCCCAGGCGGTCGCGCGGTCCCCGAACCCGGCGATTTCGCACGTCTCACGCGCGCGTGCCAGCGGACTGGTGCGCACCTCCACCCCGTCCAGCCCGTCGAAGGGCGCCCGGTGCAGCCGCTCGCCGAGCAGCTTGGCGCCGCGCCTGCCCTCTTCCAGGAGCGGGACGTCGGTCCTGCCGGTGTGCTTGCCGGACAGCGACCATTCCGTCTGTCCGTGCCGGGCCAGCAGGATGCGCGGTGCCATGGGAGAGATGCCTTTCCGACAGGTGTGGGGATGAGAGTCGTACAGGTGTGGGTCTGAGAGTCATACAGGTGTGGGGAGTGGGTCATTCAGGTGTGCGGGATCGGTCGTTCCATCATCGCGCACCGCCTCACCGGGCAACCCGGGGGGAGATCTCTGCGTCTTTGACGACCGAGGGCGCCCGTTCGGGGGAGTTCACATACACCGTAAAATCGAATGTGGCCACGGATCTTCGTGTGCAGACTGTGCAGACCTCGCTGTCGGCGGACCGTGCAGACTGTCGGGTCACCGCAAGCAGATGGGGGAGGGCGATCGGATGCCGCAGACCGACGCACCGCGCGCCGAGGCGGCACCACGCGCCCGGCTTCGGCGGTGGACGGAGCTGCGTACCACCAAGGCATCGCAGGCCCGGCTCCGCTGGTGGACCGAGCTCCCGCTGATCCTGATGGTGTACGCGTGCTACTCGGCGGGCCGGCTGCTCGCCCGGGGCAATGAGGCCGGCGCGGTCGACCACGGCCTGGAGATCCTGCGCATCGAGAAGGCGCTCCGCCTGAACGCCGAGCACCCGCTGAACCGCCTCTTCACCCGCGAGGCATGGATCGGCATACCGGCCGACTTCTGGTACGCGTCGCTGCACTATCTGGTCACGCCCGCGATCCTGATCTGGCTCTTCCGGTCCCGTGCCGTGCGCTACCGCGCGGCCCGCACCTGGCTCATGACCTCCACGTTCATCGGCCTGATCGGCTTCACGCTGCTGCCCACCTGCCCGCCCCGGCTGCTCGACGCGAGCCATGGCTTCATCGACACGATGGCCCAGTACAGCGACTACGGCTGGTGGGCCGGCGACGCGAGCGCCCCGCGCGGCCTGGGCGGCATGACGAACCAGTACGCGGCGATGCCGAGCCTGCACGTGGGCTGGGCGCTGTGGTGCGGAGTGATCCTGTGGAAGTACGGCCGCACGCCGGTGTCCAAGGCCGCGGCCGTCGCGTATCCGCTGATCACCACGATCGTCGTGATGGGCACCGCGAACCACTACTTCCTCGACGCGGTCGCGGGCGCCGTGGTGATGGGGGCCGGGCTGCTGGTGACTCCCTTCGTGATGCGGGTCGCCGACCGCGCGAGGACCACGCTGGGCGCGCGTCTCGCACAGGTCGTGCGCACGCGTTTCACCCAGGTCCCGGGCGCCCTGACCGCACGGGCCTCGGGCACCTCGCGCGGTGCAGGTTCCTCAATTGTCAGTGCGGGGTGCCAGACTTCCGCGGGTGAACGACTTCCCCGACAGCGCGAGTCCCGAACCGGGCCCGGAGCCGAGCCGGGTGCCGCCCCCACGGACGCGGGGGACGGCGCTGCGGCAGCGGCTCGCTGACCTGCGCGGCCCGGCTGTACCTCCCAAGGCCCTGGACGCGCGCGCCCTCGCGGCGCTCGCCGCCAACCCCGGATGCGACCGGCGGGCGCTCCTGGACGGCGCGGGGGTCGACAAGGCGAAGCTGGCGGAAGGGCTGGGCTCGCCGTCCGCCTTCGGGCAGTCGCAGTTCGCCTTCATGCGGGGCAACGCGTTCGAGGCCCGGGTCAAGGCAGACGGGGGCGCGGAGCTGCTCCGCCTCGTGCACGAGAAGCTGGACCCGAGTGCCGAGCCGCCCGCGTCGGGGCGGGTGCCCGACCTCTCGGCGATCGGCCCCGAGGGGCGCGCGGCCCGTACGGCCCTCGCCCTGCGCGAGGCCACCGAGGCCGGCGTCTGGACCCTGCTCGACCACCCCATGGTCGCCCTCGATGTGGCGGGCTCCCCGGCCTTCCTGGAGCCCGACGCGGTGGTCGTGCACCCCGACGGCGGCTGGACCGTCGTCGAGATCAAGTCCTTCCCCATGCTGGACGGTTCGGCGGATCCGGCGAAGGTGGGCGCGGCCGCGCGCCAGTCCGCCGTCTACGTACTGGCGTTGGAGGAGGTGGCCGCCCAGCTCGGCGCGGAGCCGGAGGGGCGCGCCGGTGCCGAGGGGATGAGCGCGCGGAGGGTCGAAGGGGCGAGCACGGTCGTCCCCTCGGCACCGGCTGAGGCGCCCCGGGGGCCGAGCGCCCAGGACAGCACCCGCGCTCCGGAGGTCCGCCACCGGATCCTCCTGGTCTGCCCCAAGGACTTCTCCAACCTCCCGACCGCATCCGCCGTCGACGTCCGCAAGCAGCGCGCGGTCACCCGTCGCCAGCTCGCCCGCCTCACCCGGGTCGAGGACATCGCCGATGCCCTCCCCGAAGGCACCTGCTTCTCCCCCGACCTCCCCGCCGACTCCCTCACGGCCGCCGTCGAGTCCGTCCCGGCGACGTACGCCCCGGAGTGCCTGGCCGCCTGTGAGCTGGCCTTCCACTGCCGGGGCCGCTCCCGCGCGGAAGGCGCGGTGACGTCCCTGGGGCGCTCGCTGCGGGCCGAGTTGGGCGGGCTGACGACGGTGGATGACGTGCTGGCGGCAGCCCACGGAAAGGCCGGGGATCCGGCCGATCCGGCGGTCGCGGCGCTGCGCAGGGCGGCGGAGCTGCGGGCCGAGGCGCTGGCAGTTCAGCCGTTGGATCTTCAGCCCGCGGGAATCCGGTCCTCGGGGCTCCAGCCATCGGACGTTCCGTCGTCGGATGCCCAGGAGGGAGCCGTATGTCGCTGATCGCCACCCTCGCTCGCCTCGAAGCCGTCGGCAGTGGCCGGGCCCAGCCCACCGCCACCGTGCGGCACCGGCATCTCGCCGACCGGCCTCTCGTGTTCGTGCCGCTGATCACCGCCGGTGAGGCCGGGGCGCCGCTCGGGGCGCTCGTCGGGACCGACCGGGACGCGCCACGGCTGCTGGTCGTGGCGCAGCCACGGGACCGCGACCTGCGCTTCGCGTTCCTCGCCGAGCTCGCGGACGTCGTACTGCCGTACATCGACTCGTACGCGGACGTGGTGGAGGCCGCCGAGCGCAACGAGACCGACCCGGAGACCGGCAAGCGCGTCAAGGTCGAGGTCGAACTGTGCGCGGACGCCCCGCAGTTGATCGTGCCGAGCCGGTCGGGCGTCGAGTTCGTACGACTCCTGGGGCGCTCCATGCGTTTTCGGCGCACCGCCGAGGAGGAACCGGAGGCGCCCCATCCGGCGCCGCCCGGGGTGCCGTTGCTCGGGCGGTGGATGACGCACTTCGGGGAGCGGGCCCGGGTGCCCGGCTCCGCGCTGCTGCTCGCCCTCACCGACGTGCTGTCGCGGCACTGGGCCACCGGGCAGAGCAGTCTGGAGGACCAGCACCTGGGAGCGCTGCTCGCCTGGATCGACCCGGCGGACGGCACGTCGGGCGCCGAGGCGGCGCTGCGGGCCGAGTTGCTGCGGGACTCCCGTGGTCAGCTCGTCTGTCCGCCCGCAGGGCCCGCCACCGACCCGGCCTTCGACAACAGGTTGCTGGCCCCCGCGATCGAGCGCTACGACCGGGCGCGCACCGCACTCGCCGCCGCCGAGGACGGCCTTGAGGCGGACGACCGGCTCGGTGATCTCGTCGCCGCCGAGCGGGAGATCCACGCCCTCGTCGAGAGCGTCACACGGCCCACCTGGGACGCCGTGTGGCGCGGCCTCGACCTGCTGCGGGAGCTGCCCGAGGGCGCGCACGCGGCCGGCCGGTGGACCCGCGACCGCTGGTCGTTCACCGGTCACCGGGACCGGATCACCGCGGGCGAACCCCCGCAGCCGCGCCGCGACGACGCGGTCACCGCGGCCAACAAGCTCGCCACCCGCGAGCGCGAACAGGCTCGCCTGGAAGCCCAGGAGGCCCTGGACGACACCCTCGTCATGGCCGGACGGCGGCTTGGCGGAGAGGCCTTCGCGGGCGAGGTCACCGATGTCGTCATGGCGTACAGCGAGGGCAAGCGGCCGAGCCCGCGCCCGCTGGTCACCGTACGGACGGACGACCGGCCGCATCTGGGGCAACGGACCAAGGTGTACCGCTCGTTGGGCGGGAAACCGCAGGCGGCGGAGTTCGTCGCGGCCGAGGAGGACGGCGCCCTGATCGTCCTGCGCGTGGTCGACAAGATGGGGCGCGGCAAGGAACCCGAAGCCGGGTCCGTGCCGGAGAAGGGCGACCTCGTCTGCTTCACGCTCTTCGAGCACGAACAGCGCGGTGGGGCGAAACTGCCCGACCCGGAGGAGACACCCTGGACGCACGGCGGGCCGCCGGGTGAGGCCGACGCGGCACCCCGTCCCGACCCGGTGACAGAAGAGGACGTCCTGTGACTTCCCTGACGACGAGCACCGACTTCGATCCGGGCGCCGCCGCCACCCGGGCCACCGACGCGATCCTCCACGACACGCTGCACGGCACACACCGCGGAGTCGTGGTCGACTCCCCGCCCGGTGCCGGCAAGTCCACCCTGGTCGTCCGGGCCGCGCTCGAACTGGCCTCCGCCGGGCGCCCGTTGATGGTCATCGCGCAGACCAACGCCCAGGTCGACGACCTCGTGCTGCGGCTCGCCGAGAAGGATCCCGAGCTGCCCGTCGGGCGGCTGCACAGCAGCGACCCCGACCCGTACGACAAGGCACTCGACGGCCTGGAGAACGTACGCAAGTCCACCAAGGCGGCCGACCTGGCGGGCCTCGACGTCGTCATCTCGACCGCCGCCAAGTGGGCCCACGTCCAGGGCGTCGAGCCGTGGCGGCACGCGATCGTCGACGAGGCCTACCAGATGCGTTCGGACGCGCTGCTGGCCGTCGCGGGGCTCTTCGAGCGGGCGCTGTTCGTGGGCGACCCGGGGCAGTTGGACCCGTTCGCGATCGTGGGATCCGAGCAGTGGGCCGGCCTGTCGTACGACCCGTCGGCGGCCGCCGTGACGACGCTGCTCGCCCATAACCCCGAACTGCCGCAGCACCGGCTGCCGGTGTCCTGGCGGCTGCCCGCGTCGGCGGCGCCGCTGGTCTCGGACGCGTTCTACCCGTACACCCCGTTCCGCAGCGGTACGGACCACGGTGACCGGCGGCTCGACTTCGGTGTCCCGTCGGACGGTTCGGGCCCCGACCGGGTCATCGACGAGGCGGCGGAGGCGGGTTGGGGGCTGCTGGAACTGCCGGCCCGGCACACACCTCGTACGGATCCGGAAGCGGTACGGGCCGTGGCCCAGGTCGTACGCCGGCTCCTGGACCGGGGTGGGGCGGCCACGTCGGAGAGGTCCGCCGAGCCGGTGCCGCTGACCGCCGAGCGGATCGCCGTCGGCACCGCCCACCGGGACCAGGCCGCCGCGGTACGAACCGCGCTGGCCGAGCTCGGGGTCGCGGATGTCACCGTCGACACGGCGAACCGGCTTCAGGGGCGGGAGTTCGATGTGACGGTGGTCCTGCATCCGCTCTCCGGGCGGCCCGACGCGACGGCGTTCCATCTGGAGACGGGGCGGTTGTGCGTGCTCGCGTCCCGGCACCGGCACGCGTGCATCGTGGTGTGCCGGGCGGGGGTGACGGACCTCCTTGACGACCATCCGTCCACGGAACCGGTTCAGCTGGGGGTCACGGTCAAGTTTCCTGATGGTTGGGAGGCGAACCATTCGGTGTTGTCCCATCTGGGGGAGCATCGGGTGGCTTGGCGGCCGTAGCTCCCGCTCGAGGAGGGGGCGTCGGTGGGTCCCACTCGGGGGGCTTCGGTGGCTCCCGCGCGGGGGGCTTCGGTGGCTCCCGCGCGAGGGGCTTCGACGGCTCCCGCTCGGTGAGCAACCGCAGCTACCGGTCGGCGGGCGTCCGCAGCTACCGCCCGGTGGGCGTCCGCCCGGTTCGTGCCTGGGGTTCCCCGGGCCCTCTTGCGCCGCCGGGGGACAATAGACGGTGGCCCGCTCGCAAGGCGTGCCCCTAGACCCGTACGAGGAGGAGAAGACATGGCGGAGCCCACGCCGCGTCGGAACGAACCGCGGCTACGCCCCGCGCCCCTGCTCTTCGAGCCGGCGGAGGCCGCCGGCGATCCGGAGCATTTCTTCGACCTGGAGTCGATAGACGATCCGCGGGCGCTGCTGGCGCGGGCGACGGAGCTGACGCAGGCGTTTCGCGCCGCGGCTGACCGGGCCGTCGAGTTCCAGGCGATCGCCGCAGCGCAGCTCGCTGATCCGCGGCGCTTCGACCGGCTCACCGCGGCGGCGGTCGCGGAGCGGGCCGAGTGGACCGAGGACTACGCGAAGAAGATGATCGAGTTCGGCCGCGATCTGCTTCGGGGGGTGGAGGGGAGCGGACGGGCGCATGGGCTTGGGCATGGGGTTGGCGACCATGCGTGATGGCGGGGGCGGGGGCGTCTGGCTGGGGTGCGGTGGGGGTTTTCGCCCCCTCCGCCCCTACCCGTCCCTTGTTCCTAGGGGCTGCCGCCCCCAGACCCCCGCACTCGCGCTGAACGCGCTCGTCCTCAAACGCCGGACAGGCTAAAAATCTCTTCCCCGGCCCGGGGCTGAAGAGTGCCGCTCCCACGAGCGGGTGGCATATGCCGGGGCGTGAAGATACTCCACCCCACCTCCTCCTGTCCCGGTTTCTGGGAACTCTCGGAGATCGCCCGCTCACCGCCTGTAGATGTTGTTGCCATGAGCAGCGAACTGAACCCAGCGGGCAAGTTCGACATCTCGGGCGTCACGTCCGAGGGAGTCGCATGGCTCGCCTCGGCAGGAACGTATCCGCGCAGCACCCTCGCGCTCTGGGAGGAACGGCCGGACGCCCCGGTCGTCCTGCCCTGCGGGAGCACCTTCGACGTCGTGAACGTCCCGGCGATCTTCGGGCGGTGGATGCTCGACCGGCTGTGGGACGAGGGGCCCGGCTCGGGCCCGGTGGCCGCGTACCGGGGGCGGATGCTGCTGTTCGCCGCGCCCGGTACGGCACAGCGGCTGCCCTCGCTTCTGGAGTGGGAGGAGTGGGGCTCCCGGAGCGACGGGATTCCGCCCCTGCTCTGTCACGGCACCGGCGACGCGGTCACCGTCCCCGCGCCGGGCGCGCACGACTCCGACGAGTCGAGCCCCGCCACCCGCCTGGAGTCCCGCTGGCTCGTCGCCCCCGACACCCGGCATCCCTGGCTCCCCGGCCCCGAGATCCTGCTCTGGGCGGCCGTCCGCGCGGCCCGCGCGGCCGTGCGGATATCGATTTTTCCTCCCCAGGACTTGGATGCTAAGGTCTACGACGTCAGCAGGCGCCGCTAGCTCAGTTGGTTAGAGCAGCTGACTCTTAATCAGCGGGTCCGGGGTTCGAGTCCCTGGCGGCGCACAGACGATGAGAAGCCCCTCGCGAGAGCGAGGGGCTTCTTGTGTATGCGCCGGGCTCCCGGACGCTCAACCCGTCGTGATCTTGATCGTCCACGCCCCCGATGCCGTCCGGTCCTCGACCTCGATCCGTACGTTCTCGCCGGGCACCGTGAAGGTCTCGCCGAGTGCAACCGGAGCATCCGCGAGCGGGGGGTAGACCGAGTCCTCCCAGCAGGACTCGGAGTGGGGGTGGGCGTCGAGGACCTCGATGGGGCCGCGGCCGGACTGGGCCTCGCTGCGGACGCGGTAGACGAGGACGCCCTGGGTGCACGTCGAACCGTCGTTGCCGGCCGAGCCGCGCGCCTCGAAGGCGAGCACGCTGCCGGGGCCCGTACGAGCCACGGCCAGTTTGGTGCCCCGACCGGAACCGAAGGTCCGCGCGCCGGAGACGACGGAGCCGCTGGAGACGCCGGAAGCGCCGGAGACGACGGAGCCGCTGGAGACGCTGGAAGCGCCGGAGTCGCCGAGACCTCCCGCCGCGCCGATCCTCGCCGGCCCCGCCCCCAACGGCTCCAGCGTCAGCCGCGTACTCCCCCGGCCACGCACGCACGCGACCTGGCGCGGTTCCAGCCAGCCCAGCTTCCACTTGTGCCAGCCGAACAGGTCGGGGGCGAGGCCGAACTGGCTGCCCATGAGGTCCCAGTCGCCGACATAGGTGTCCCAGTCGCCCTTGGCGTCGACGGGGCGGTGGTAGAGGTCGGGGAGGTCGAAGATGTGGCCCGTCTCGTGGGCGAGGACGAGGCGGTCCGGCGGGTGCTTCTCGAAGACGGTGACGACCCGGCGGATGTCCTTGCCGTCGGCCCGCATGGGGGTGTCGAGGTTGACGACCTTCGTTGCGTCCGAGTCGACGCCCGGGGCGTCCGGGTCGGCCACGAAGTAGACGATGTCGTAGCGCGAGAAGTCGACCTGCCCGTCGGCCACGGCGATCGCGTCGCGCAGATAGGCGGCGCGGTGCGCGGAGTTCCAGTCGCGCTGTATGGCGTACGCCGTGGAGGGGTGCGGCATCCGGATCCAGTCACGCCCCGGGTGCGGGCGCAGCGTGAACTTGCCGTACGAGGCGCGCTCGAAGAAGTGACTGGTGGCCGGGAAGTAGTCGGCGGTCAGTTCGGCGGGCGTGGTCTGCGGCGCAGAGTCGGGGAAGGACAGGAAGACCATCACCGCGTCGAGGGCGCGGGTCGGGCGGGTGTAGGCGGCGTTCCAGGTGTCGAGGCCCTCCGAGTGGTGCGCCTCGGTCCGCTTCAGGGCGCACAGGTCCGAGCGGGGTTCGGCGAGCGCGGGCCCCGGCAGCAGCGAGGTCGCGGCCAGCGCCGACATCGAGGTGAACACGGCCGCGGTGCTGCGCCAACGGGGCGCCCCGTCACGGGTGAAGACCCGCAGAGCCTCACGGGTGAGCTCCTTGAGGGGGAGCGGACGCGGCACATCGACCTCCGGATGCGGATTTCAGGACACCGCACCCAGCCTGTGATGGTTCGTCATACTTTGCCCTGTTTGTCTACACCAGAAGGGTGAGGGGCCATGAGAGGGCGACACCCCCGAACACTCACGGAACGTCACATGCGATCGGAGGGGGAAGGAACCCGTCCAGATGCAGGCAGAAACGATCTGTCAGAACGGGTGGTTGTTCCGGGACACTGGACAGTGGCTGCGGCTTCCCGGGGCCAGCCTCTATGATCGGCACACTTTCCTGCACGGACACGGCTTGTGCGGCCGTCCATCACCGGCCGACCACCCCGAGAGACCCATACGAAGAACGAGTGCACTGCGGGAGCGAGCGGTGAGCGGAACGTCCGAAGGGCCGGCGCCCGCGGCAGACTTCGTCCGGTCGGCCGTCACAGAGCGTCACATCGAGCAATCTCCCCGTACGCCCGCCGGGTTGCCTCCCGGTCCATCCGTATCCCCCGGGACGCCTCCCGGACCCCAGGGGTCGCCACCCGGCACATCCGCCCCCACCGATGCGTCTCGCGGCGCATCCGTCCCCTCCGAGGCGCCCGAGACACCCGAGACAGCCCCTGACACGGCGTCACCCCTCGCCTTCCAGGCCGCGTTCGCCACCGCGCCGCTCGCGATGGCCGTCGTCGACCGCGAGGGCCTGGTCGTCACGGCGAACGAGTCGCTGGGCACGCTGCTCGGCAGCGCCTCCAGCACCCTCGCCGGGCAGATCGCCTCCGACCTGGTGGATCTGGCGTCCGACGCCCGCACCTGGCACGCGTACCGCGAGGTGCTGCGCGGCCGGCAGGCCAGGCTGCGCTGCACGCGTCGGCTCAAGCACCCCGACGGGCACTCACTCTGGGTCCAGGTGACGGTCTCGCCGCTGCCCGCCCAGGAGCGGGCGGTCCTGCTCTCCGTCTCCGACATCAGCGCCCGGCGTGAACTCCAGGCGCGGCTGCGGCACTTGCAGATGCACGACGCGGTGACCCGGCTGCCCAACCGCACCCTGTTCTTCGAGCGCCTGACGGCCGCCCTCGAGGCGGAGGCGTACGAGGAGGGCGGCACCGGCCGGATCGGGCTCTGCTATCTGGATCTGGACGGCTTCAAGGCGGTCAACGACACCCTCGGCCACCGGGTCGGGGACCGGCTCCTCGCGGCCGTCGCGGAACGCCTCACGCGCTGCGCCGACGAGGCGGGCCACGCGCGGGCGAGCACTCCCCTGGTGGCGAGACTGGGAGGTGACGAGTTCGCGCTGCTCGTCGAGGACTCCACGGGGACGGAGCAGTTGGCCGACCTCGCCGAGTCCGTCCTCAAGTCGCTCCAGGCGCCTTTCGACCTCTCCGGTCAGCGGCTCTCCGTCTCCGCGTCCATCGGTGTCGTCGAGCGCCGGGCCGCCGGAACCTCCGCGACCGGGCTGATGCAGGCCGCGGACACCACGCTGTACTGGGCGAAGGCGGACGGCAAGGGCCGCTGGACCCTCTTCGACCCGGAGCGCAACGCCCACCGGATGACCCGTCAGGCCCTCTCCTCCACCCTGCGAGCGGCTGTCGAACGCGGTGAATTCACCCTGGAATACCAGCCGTTGGTGGGAATGGAGGACGGCAGCGTCCGCGGAGTCGAGGCGCTCGTCCGCTGGAACCACCCCCAGTTCGGAATGCTCACGCCGAATCGGTTCATCGGACTGGCCGAGGAGGACGGCTCGATCGTGCAGCTCGGCCGCTGGGTCCTGGCCACCGCCTGCCGGCAGGCCCGCCGCTGGCAGTTGGACCACCCGGACGCCGTACCGATCTTCGTCAGCGTGAATGTGGCGGTGCGTCAGGTCTGGGACTCCGACCTGGTCGCGGACGTGGCGGAGATCCTGGAGGAGACCGGACTCCCGCCCCAGCTCCTCCAGTTGGAGCTCACCGAGTCCGCGGTGATGGGCTCGGCCGGCCGCCCCCTCCAGGCATTGCAGGCCCTCAGCGACACGGGCGTACGCATCGCCATCGACGACTTCGGCACCGGTTACTCGAACCTGGCGTATCTGAGTCGCCTGCCGGTGTCCGTCCTCAAACTGGACGGCTCCTTCGTACGGGGCTTCCAGTACGAGACCCGCGACGGCACCGACGCCCACCCCAACCCCGCCGACGAGGTCATCGTCGAGGCCCTCATCCAACTCGCCCACCGGCTGGGCCTGACGGTGACCGCCGAATGCGTGGAGACCTCCTCCCAGGCCTCCCGCCTGCGCGGCATCGGCTGCGACACCGGGCAGGGGTGGCTGTACTCACGGCCGGTGGCGCCGGATCGTATCTCCGCGCTGCTGGAGGCGGCGGCCACCTGCGGTCAGGTCTGAGCTGCGGGTTCAGGCCGCCTGCGGCAACCCGTAGGCGTCCGCGATCAGTTCGTACGAGCGCAGGCGTACGTCACCGGTGTGGGCGTGCGACGTCAGCATCAACTCGTCGGCGCCCGTGCGCTTCTGGAGGTCGTCGAGGCCGGCGCGGACCTCGTCGGCGGTGCCGTGGATGACGTTGGAGTTCCAGGAGGTGATGAACTCCCGTTCCATGGGGCTGAATTCGTACGCCGCCGCCTCTTCCGGCGTCGGGACCAGGCCGGGGCGGCCGGTGCGCAGGCGGACCATGTTCAGTGCGGCGGCCAGCACCTGGCGGCGGGCTTCCTGCTCGTCGTCCGTGGCGAGGGCGGAGACACCGATCAGCGCGTACGGGGCGTCCAGGACTGCGCTCGGGCGGAAGGACTCGCGGTAGAGGTCCAGGGCCGGGATCGTGTTCTGGGCCGAGAAGTGGTGCGCGAAGGCGAAGGGCAGGCCGAGGGTTCCGGCCAGCCTGGCGCTGAAGCCGGAGGAGCCCAGCAGCCAGACCGGGGGGCGGTGCGGGGACTGGACTCCGCCGGGGGAGGTCGACTGGATCGGGCCCGGGACCGCGTGGATGCGGGCGTAGGGGTGGCCGGAGGGGAAGCTGTCGTCCAGGAAGCGGATCAGCTCCGCGAGCTGTTCCGGGAAGTCGTCGGCGCCTTCGTGCAGGCGCTCGGTGCGGCGGAGGGCCGCGGCGGTCGCGCCGTCCGTGCCCGGAGCCCTGCCCAGGCCCAGGTCCACTCGGCCCGGGGCCATCGCCTCCAGGGTGCCGAACTGTTCCGCGATGACCAAGGGGGCGTGGTTGGGGAGCATGACTCCGCCCGAGCCGAGGCGGATGCGGGTCGTGTGGGCTGCCAGGTGGGCGAGGATCACGGCCGGGGACGAGGATGCCACGCCCGGCATGGAGTGGTGTTCGGCCACCCAGTAGCGGTGGTAGCCGCGGGATTCCGCGAGGCGGGAGATCTTGACGCTGGTCTGGAGGGCTTCGGTCGCTGTGTGGCCTGCGCCGACTGTGACCAGGTCCAGTACGGAGAGGGGGACCGGGGCGGTGCCCTGTGCCGTGCCGCGGATCTCGTCCGTCTCGTTCACCGGGGTGCCTCCTGTTGCGTATACGTCTCGCTGTCCGCGGACGTAACAGGAGGGTGTCTCCGTTTTATTCCCGGGTGACCGGGGGTCCGGGCTGGGGGCGGGCGGTTTTTTCGCCCCCTCCGCCCCTACCCGTCCCTTGCTTCCCGGGGGCTGCCGCCCCCAGACCCCCGCCGTCGCGCTGAACGCGCTCGTCCTCAAACGCCGGAGGGGCTGAAGATCTTCAGCCCCTCCGGCGTTTGAGTAGCGGGGTCTGGGCGGAGGTGGCGAAACAACACCCGCCGCTCACACCTGCACGACCCGCTCCCTCCTGAACAGCTCCCCCAGCTCGGGCGCGTTCACGCGGCGGTCGGCCAGTCGCAGCGCCTCCCAGACGGTGACCTGGTTCGCGGTGAGGATCGGTTTGCCGAGGTCCTTCTCCAGGGCCGGGATGAAGGACGCGGTGTGGAGGGCGGTGTCGGGGAGGAGGATCGCTTCCGCGTCAGGGTGGTCGGCGGCGCGGGCGAGGGCGAGGGTCTCGGCCTCGCCCCAGGTGCCGACCTCCGCGGCGGTGATGATTCCGGAGGCGCGCACCGCGACCACGTCCACCCCCGCGTCTTTCAGGAACGCGGCGAAGAGCGCAGCCACGTCGTCCGGGTACGTCGCCGCGACCGCGACCCGCCGAACGCCCAGCTCCCGCACCGCGTGCGCGAAGGCGAAGGACGTGGAGGAGGCGGGCAGGCCGGCCGCTCGGGCGAGGGCGCGGACCTGCTCGTGGGCGCCTTCCCAGCCGTACACGAAGCTGCCGCTGGTGCAGGCCCACACCACCGCTTCGGCGCCCGAAAGCCGCAGCTCCTCGACGCCCGCCACAAGCCGTTCCTGCGAGCCCATCTCCAGGAGCGCGTCCACGCGGTGCGCGTCCTCGCCGATGTCGGTGTGGACGAGGGACAGCCGGACGTCGCTGCCGAGCAGCTGCTCCATGCGCGGGTAGTCGTCCTCGGCCGAATGGCCCGGGTAGAGGAATCCCAGTGCGGTCATGCCCAACCTTCCTGCGGGTTCTGTTCCGGCAGTACGGGACCCGGGCGAGCCGATGCGTCCAGCAGCGCCTGATAGGGGCCCACCGCTCGGGTACCCAGTTGCCGCAGGGCTGCCCACATCGTGACCTGGTTGGCCGAGATCACCGGGATCCGCAGCTCCGCCTCGAGCTGGGGGATCACGTCGTACGTCGGAAGGTTGGTGCAGCTGATGAAGAGCGCGTCGGCCTGGTCCCGGACGCTTGCGCGGGCCATGTCGACCACCTCGCGGTACGGGACCTTCCAGATGTGGCTGGTCAGGCCCATGTAAGCGCGGCCGGTGACGGTGATGCCCGCTTCCGCGAGGTACTCCTCCAGGGACTGGGTGACCGAGACGGTGTAGGGGGTGACGAGCGCGATACGGCGGGCGCCCAGCTCCTCCAGCGCTTCGAGCAGGGCGCCCGAGGTGGTGAGTGAGGGGACCGCGCCCGCCCGTGTCATCGCCTCGCACATCGCCCGCTCGCCCGCGACACCGCCGACGAAACTGCCCGAGGTGCAGGCGTACGCGACGATCTCGGGCGCGACCGCGTTCAGCGCGCGCACCGCGTCGCCGAGCGTCTCGTGCTCGGAGACGAGCCGGGCCAGGTCGAGGCTGACCTCGACGGGCACGAACGGGGTGCGGGTGAGGTGCAGCGAGACGTCGTCCGGGACCCAGCGCCACAGCTCGCGGTCGAGGGCGAAATCGAAGGGGGCTACGACGCCGACACCGCGTTGCGGACGGGGTCCGCCGAGAAAGGAGACGTCCATGGCAGGCACCGGCCTCACGAAGGGAAACGGGTGAGCAACGGACCGTGGGCCGGGTCCGTGTTGACGAAGGTAGGTTCGGGTGCGAGCGTGGTCAATCCGCGCATCTCAGACGGCTACCGCCCCCCTTCACTCCTCAGCGAAGCAACTCCCCGGAACGGCAAGAGAATCGCCTCTGCGGAGGAGCACCTCTTCAGAGAAGCGGACCCGTATTGCGAAACGGTTTCCCGACGATGCCCGATACGACGCTGCTTGTCCTCGACGCCGAACCGCTCCCCCGCCTCGGCAAGCTCACCGGGCGGGTGCGGATCGAGCACGCCGACGCGTCCACGCTGGCCGACCGGCTGCCGGCGGCCGATGTGCTGCTCGTCTGGGACTTCGGCTCGCACGCCGTGCGCCACGCCTGGCCCGGTGCGGGTCCCCGGCCGCGCTGGGTGCACACCGCGAGCGCGGGCGTCGACCATCTGATGTGCCCCGAACTCGCCGCGTCCGACACGGTGGTGACCAACGCGCGCGGAGTCTTCGACCAGCCGATCGCGGAGTACGTCGCCGCGCTGGTCCTCGCGATGGCCAAGGATCTGCCGAGGACCTTGGACCTGCAAGGGCGGCGGGAGTGGCGGCACCGGGAGTCGCAGCGGGTGGCGGGCACCCGCGCGTGCGTGGTGGGTTCAGGGCCGATCGGGCGGGCGATCGTCAAGTCCCTCAAGGCACTTGGCATCACCACGGCCCTGGTGGGGCGCACCCCCCGCACCGGTATCCATGGTCCCGAGGAGCTGGACCGGCTGATGTCGCGCGCCGACTGGGTGGTGTCCGCGGCGCCGCTCACCGAGACCACGCACGGCATGTTCGACGCGCGGCGCTTCGGGATGATGCAGCCGTCGGCCCGCTTCATCAACGTCGGACGCGGGCAGCTCGTCGTCGAGGAGGCGCTCGTCGAGGCGCTGTCGAAGCGGTGGATCGCCGGGGCCGCGCTGGATGTCTTCGAGCACGAACCGCTCGGTCCCGACAGCCCGTTGTGGCAGGTTCCCGGGCTGATCGTGTCACCCCACATGAGCGGGGACACCATCGGCTGGCGCGATGAACTCGGCACGCAGTTCGTTGAGTTGTTCGAGTGCTGGGAGGCGGGGAAGCCCTTGGCGAACGTCGTCGACAAGAAGCGCGGATACGTACCCGGTCACTGAACCCGGTCACTGAACTCCCGTCACCACCCACCATGCTGAACTCCCTTTGGAGGGGCCGATGCCGGAACTCACCGAGCTGACCGCCGTGCAACTCGTCGACGGCTACCGCAAGGGTGAATTCAGCCCCGTGGACGCCACCCGCGCGGCCCTCGACCGGGCCGGCCGGATCCAGCCCGCGGTGAACGCGTTCGTACGGCTCGACACGGACGAAGCCCTCACGCAGGCAAGGCAGTCGGCGGAGCGCTGGCGGCGGGGTGAGCCCGCGGGCCTCCTCGACGGCGTCCCTGTCACCGTCAAGGACATCCTCCTGCTGCGCGGCGGCCCGACCCTGCGCGGCTCCAAGAACACGGATCCGCAGGGCAGTTGGGACGAGGACGCGCCGTCCGTCGCCCGCCTGCGCGAACACGGCGCCGTGTTCCTCGGCAAGACGACGACACCCGAGTTCGGCTGGAAGGGCGTCACGGACTCACCGCTCTCCGGTGTGACGCGCAATCCGTATGACATCTCACGCACCGCGGGCGGCTCCAGCGGCGGGAGCGCGGCGGCCGTCGCGCTGGGCGCGGGCCCGCTGTCCCTCGGCACCGACGGGGGTGGCAGTGTCCGTATCCCTGCCGCCTTCTGCGGGATCTTCGCGCTTAAACCGACGTACGGCAGGGTGCCGATCTATCCGGCGAGCGCGTTCGGGACGCTCGCGCATGTGGGGCCGTTGGCCCGGGACGCCGCCGACGCCGCGCTGATGATGGACGTGATCAGCGGGCCCGACGCGCGTGACTGGTCGGCGCTCGGGCCGGTGGACGGCTCCTTCGTGGACGCGCTGGAGGGCGGGGTGCGGGGGCTGCGGGTCGCGTACTCGGCGTCGCTGGGCGGGCAGGTCGCGGTCCAGCCGGCCGTCGCGGCGGTGGTACGGCGGGCGGTGGAGCAGCTCGCCGGGCTCGGCGCCTATGTCTCGGAGGCCGACCCCGACTTCACCGATCCGGTGGACGCCTTCCACACGCTCTGGTTCTCCGGCGCGGCCCGCGTCACCCAGCGATTCGGGCCTCACCAGCGGGAGTTGCTCGACCCCGGCCTCCGCGAGATCCGCGATCTCGGCGCCCGCTACAACGCGCTGGAGTATCTCGCCGCGGTGGACGTCCGGATGGAGCTGGGCCGGCGCATGGGCCTCTTCCACGAGTCGTACGACATCCTGGTCACGCCGACGCTCCCGCTGACCGCCTTCGAGGCGGGCGTCGAGGTCCCCGCGCGCTCCGGCCACCGCCGCTGGACGGGCTGGACCCCCTTCACTTACCCCTTCAATCTCACCCAGCAGCCCGCGGCGACGGTCCCGGTCGGCGTGGACGGGGACGGACTCCCGGTGGGCCTGCAGATCCTGGCCGCCCGTCACCGGGACGACCTGGTCCTGCGGACGGCGCACGCGCTGTACACGGCGGGGGCCGCCGGAGTGCCCGGCCCTGGAGTGATCCAAACGACACCCCCTACGCCCGCCGGAAGCTGAGCGTCTCCCCCAGCGCCCCGGAGCGCCACAGGTCGTTGCAGGCCTCGGCCATCGCGTCGAGGCCCTCGGTCACCTGACCCCAGACGATGCCCGGTACCCAGCCGACATCGCCGTTGAGCAGCAGGTTGTTGCGCTCGTAGAAGAGGGCGAGGTCGACGACAGTGGTGCCGGGGCGTACGTCGGTGTCGTAGCCGTACGACTTGGTGCCCAACTCCGTACCCGCGAAAGCGAAATAGCACAGATCACCCGGTATAGGGGTGACTGTCGGGTTCTCCAAGGGCGGTTCGGTGGGCGCGAAGGCGGGAACAGGGCGTAGATCTCGTTACGCGCGTACTTCGCGTGGTAGACGTCGCCGCTCAGCGGGAGGGCGTCCCACACCGCCGCGCAGGTGATCGGCGCGCGCTCGTCGAGCAGTTTCGCCGTGCAGTGGACTCCCCGCTTGACCAGGGAGATTTCGATGTGCCGTGCGGTATCGCGGTCGGTCATGCATTCCATGGTCCCGCCGCGGTCAAGGGGGCGTCAGGGGCGCAGGGAGTCGTACGGGGCTGAAATCGATCCGCATAAGTCGTATCGACTCGGGTAGCCGCGCGCCCATGGCTCGACCACTTGGGAAAGACACGAAGGACACGAAAGACGGGAAGGACGCGAAGGACAGACAGAGACGATGGCCCAGCCGGCGGGCGCTGCTCAGCGGTGCTTCCGCGCTCGGTGCCGTCGGGGCGCTGGGCGCGGCCGGTTGCAGCCGGGTCGCGACGGCCTCCGGCGCAGGCGGCGGTGAGCTGCTCGACCGGCTGCGGGCCCAGGGTGTCGTACGGCTGGGTATCGCCGGTGAGATCCCCTTCGGCTACATCGACACCGACGGCGAGCTGACCGGTGAGGCGCCGGAGCTCGCGAGGGTCGTCTTCAAGCGACTGGGGGTGGACCGCGTCCAGCCGGTGCCGATCGAGTTCGGCTCGCTGATCCCAGGGCTGCAGTCGCAGACCTTCGATGTCGTGTCCGCCGGGATGTACATCAACCCCGAGCGCTGTGCGCAGGTCATCTTCTCCGACCCGGACTACCAGATGCTCGACGCGTTCGTCGTGCGCAAGGGCAACCCGAAGAACCTGCGCGACTACCAGGACGTGGTCGAGGCGAAGGCCAAGTTCGCGACCGGGACCGGTTACGCGCAGATCCAGCACGCGGTCGAGGCCGGGTACAAGGAGAGCGACATCCTGATCGTGCCGGATCAGGTCGCCGGGCTGAACGCAGTGGAGGCGGGGCGCGCCGACGTGTTCGCGGGGACCGCGCTGACCACGCGTGAAGTGGTGAAGGAGTCCGCCAGGGCCGAGAGCACCGAGGCCTTCGCGCCGCTGGTTGGCGGCAAGCCGAAGGTGGACGGCGGCGGCTTCGCGTTCCGGCCGACGGAGACGAAGTTGCGGGACGCCTTCAACGTGGAGCTGAAGAAGTTGAAGGACAGCGGTGAGTTGTTCCGCATCCTTCAGCCCTTCGGTTTCACCAAGGCCGAGATGACCGACATGACCGCGAAGGAGTTGTGCCGCGGATGACCTCGGGACTCTGGGAACTCGTACTCGAAGGGGTCTGGGTCACCGTCCAACTGCTGTTCTTCAGCGCCCTGTTGGCCGGTGCCGTCTCCTTCGTCGTGGGTATCGCGCGCACGGACCGGCGGTGGATCGTCCGCTTCCTCGCGGGCTTCTACACCGAGGTGTTCCGCGGCACCTCCGCACTGATCATGATCTTCTGGGTGTACTTCGTGCTGCCGCCGGCCTTCGGCTGGCAGCTCGTGCCGATGTGGGCGGGCACGCTCGCGCTGGGGCTGACGTACGGGGCGTACGGCAGTGAGATCGTGCGCGGTGCGCTGAACGCGGTCGATCCCGCGCAGCGCGAGGGCGGGGTCGCGCTCAGCTTCACGCCCTGGCAGCGGATGCGGCTGATCCTGCTGCCGCAGGCGATACCCGAGATGATCCCCTCCTTCTGCAATCTGCTGATCGAGCTCCTCAAGGGCACGGCCCTGGTCTCGATCATGGGGATGGGCGACCTGGCGTTCAGCGGCAACCTGGTGCGGCTGGCCCTGCAGGAGAGCGCGGAGATCTACTCGTACATCTTGCTGATCTACTTCGTGATCGCCTTCCTGCTGACGCGGGTGATGCGCGGGCTGGAGAAGCGGTTGAAGGCGGGGGTCGGGAAGGCGCCGCAGCGAGCAGGGCTGCGGCGGGCCGAGGCCGGCGGAGGTGCCGTATGACCTGGGACTGGAGTGCCGTCGGCGACTTCATGCCGCACTTCTGGGACGGGCTGCTGATCACCCTGCAAGCACTTGCCCTGGGCTCGGTGATCTCCTTCGCGCTCGGGCTCGTGTGGGCGCTGCTGATGCGGACGCCGAGCCGGCTGGTGCGCTGGCCGGTCGGTGTCGTCACGGAGTTCATCCGCAACACCCCGCTGCTGGTGCAGCTCTTCTTCCTCTTCTATGTGCTGCCCGAGTGGGACATCACGTTCTCCGCGCTGACCACGGGTGTCGTCGCGATCGGGCTGCACTACTCGACGTACACGATGCAGGTCTACCGGGCCGGTATCGAGGGCGTGCCCGCCGGCCAGTGGGAGGCGGCCACGGCGCTCAGCCTGCCCCTGGCGCGTACCTGGACGGCGGTGATCCTGCCGCAGGCCATCCGGCGGGTGGTCCCGGCGCTGGGCAACTACGTCATCTCGATGCTCAAGGACACACCGCTGCTGATGGCGATCACCGTGCTGGACATGCTCGGTGAGGCGCGGCTGTTCTCGCAGCAGCACTTCCAGTTCACCGAGCCGCTCACGGTCATCGGTGTGGCCTTCGTTCTCGTTTCCTATCCGGCCTCCCTCCTCCTGCGAGCTTTGGAGCGACGTCTTGTCCGCTGACACGAATCCGATGAAAGACACCGACCTCGCGAGCCCTCCGGCAAGCGCGGCCAATCCGGCGGTGGACGGCAGCGAGCTGATCCGCTTCGACCACGTCACCAAGCGCTTCGGGGACAACACCGTCCTCGACGGGCTGGACTTCTCCGTGGCCTCCGGCAAGCACGTCACGCTGATCGGGCCCTCCGGCTCCGGCAAGACGACGATCCTGCGGATGCTGATGACGCTGACCCGGCCCGACGAGGGCACGATCACGGTGGCCGGTGAGCGGCTCTTCCCGGCCGGGGAGAAGGAGATCCGCGAGGTCCGCAAGAAGATCGGGATGGTCTTCCAGCAGTTCAACCTGTTCCCGAACATGACGGTGGGCAGGAACATCACGGAGGCGCCCGTCACCGTCCTCGGGCTGTCCAAGGACGAGGCCGAGGCGCGCGCCCGTGAACTGCTCGACCTGGTCGGTCTCGCCGACAAGTGGGACGCGCACCCGGGTCAGCTCTCCGGCGGCCAGCAGCAGCGCGTCGCGATCGCGCGGGCGCTGGCGATGCGCCCGCAGGTGCTGCTCCTGGACGAGGTGACGTCCGCGCTGGACCCGGAACTGGTCGCGGGAGTCCTCGATGTCCTCCGTGACATCGCCCACACCACGGACATCACGATGCTCTGTGTGACCCACGAGATGAATTTCGCCCGGGACATCTCGGATCAGGTCCTTATGTTCGATTCCGGCCGTGTCATCGAGTCCGGCCCGCCGGAGAAGATCTTCAGCGATCCCGGCCAGGAAAGGACCCGGGAATTCCTCGGTGCGGTCCTCTGATTGCGGGGAGTGAACACGGCCGCGTACGGGAAGCCGCGAGGTCCGGGTCGTGGGGCATGCCCGCAGCGTGATGACGTGGGCATATGCCAGCGTGGCGCGTTCCTGCTGAGCGGGCGGGGGCGCGTCACCAATCTCGTCAACGGACGCTCACAGTAAGGGCTTTGACGGCTATCGTGGTGGAAGCTCAGCTGTCCGAAATACGGCCCAGAAAGCCAGGGGGAAACCGTGGCGCTGAAGCACGAGCCGACCGCGCCGTACCACTCGGCCCAGGACGCCCTCCGCGTCCTGGAGACGGTGTCACGGCACTCCACCGGTGTCCTCGACGCCGAGATCGCCCGCCGGACCGGACTCGGCGCTGACCGCCTGCCCGCACTGCTCCTGATGCTGCGCCGGGAGGGATACGTCGAGCAGGTCGCCGACGGCGCGTACATCAGCGGCGCCGCCCTCGGCCGCCTCGCCTCCGCCCACGGCCGCGAGCAGGCGCTGCGCGAGAAGCTCCAGGACACCATGGACAGGCTGCGCGACACGGTGGGCGCCGCGATCTACCTCAGCCGGTACGTCGACGGTGAGATCCACATCTCCCAGTACGCCGACGGCCCGGCGACCCCCGCGGTCAACGAATGGGTCGACTTCCGCTCCTCCGCCCACGCCACCGCGATCGGCAAGAGCCTGCTCGGCCAGCTCGACCACGACGGCCGCCGCGACCATCTCTCCCGCCACAAGATGGCCCGCCTCACCTCGCGCACCATCACGAGCGAGCGGCTGCTGCTGTCCCGGCTCGGCGCCCAGCCGCCCACGGTCCCGGTCCTGGACCTCCAGGAGTACGCGATCGGCACGGTCTGCGCGGCGGTCCCGATCACGGCGGGTTCCTCCGTCGGCTGTCTCGCCCTGTCGCTGCCCGTCGAGCACGCGCACCGGCTCCGCCAGGCGGCGGACTCGCTGAACCGCGGGGCGGCCCCGGTGCTCCTTTCCATGGCTCTCTAGCCCGGCGTTCACCGGTCGGAGCGTGGTCAGGAGCACCCGTGCGGACCAGGTAGTATTTCTTTTGTCGCCGCCCGCCGAGCGCGGGAGGCGAGAGTCATGCGCCGCTAGCTCAGTTGGTTAGAGCAGCTGACTCTTAATCAGCGGGTCCGGGGTTCGAGTCCCTGGCGGCGCACAACTGATGAAGGCCCTCCACGATGTGGGGGGCCTTTCACGCATGTCCATCATCTCCATGCGGACTCAGTCAGCCGTGACGAACTCCGTGAGTACCCGGGCCAGCAGCCCCGGGTCGCGCGCCCCGCACAGTTCGCGCGCCGAGTGCATCGACAGACCGGGTACGCCCACGTCGACGGTGGTGACGCCGAGCCGGGCCGCGGTGATCGGGCCGATCGAGGTGCCGCACGGAATGGCGTTGTTGGAGACGAACGGCTGCCACGGCACCCCGGCCCGCTCGGAAGCGGCGGCGAAGGCAGCGATGCCGGTGCCGTCGGTGGCGTACCGCTGGTTGACGTTGACCTTGATGACGGGGCCGCCGTTGGGGAGGGGCCGGTGGTCGGGGTCGTGGCGCTCGGCGTAGTTGGGGTGGACGGCGTGCGACATGTCGGAGGAGACGCAGAAGGAACCCGCGAGGGCCCGGTTCCAGTCCTCGCCGCTGCCGCCGCGCGCCGCGACGCCACGGCCGAGGACCCGTTCCAGGAGCGGGCCCTGCGCGCCGGACTCCGAGCCGCTGCCGACCTCCTCGTGGTCGAAGGCGGCGAGCACGGGGATGTAGGCGGGCGGCCGGGAGGTGGCCGCGGCGACGAGCGCGGTGACACCCGCGTGCACCGAGATCAGGTTGTCCAGGCGCGGGGAGACGATGAACTCCTCGTCCGCGCCGAGGTATCCGGGCGGCTGGATGTCGTGCAGCATCAGGTCCCAGCCGAGGATCTCGGCGGAGCCGGCGTCGGCTTCCCCGGCTATCCGGTCGAGCAGGGCGCCGGGTTCGGTGCCGCCGAGCCCCCACAGCGGGGTCATGTGCCGCTGCCGGTCGAGGGCGAGGCCCTCGTTGACGGTCCGGTCCAGGTGGATGGCGAGCTGCGGCACGCGCAGCAGCGGCTTGTCGACGTGGACCAGCCGGGTCGACCCGTCGCGCAGTGTCAGCCGCCCCGAGACGCCGAGGTCGCGGTCGAGCCAGGTGTTGAGCGGGACCCCGCCGTAGATCTCCACGGCGATCTGCCGCCACCCGGCCGAGCTGGTGTCGGGCGAGGGCTTGATCCGCAGGTTCGGCGAGTCGGTGTGCGCGCCGATGATCCGGAACGGCGTGCGGGCCGGGGCGCCGTGCGGGACGTACCAGGCGATCAGCGCGCCACCCCGTACGACATAGCGGCCGCCCTCGGCACCGGTCCAGTCGTCGCTCTCGCTCAGCTCCTCGAAGCCCGCCTTCTCCAGCCGCTGGGCCGCGCTCGCCACCGCGTGGTACGGCGAGGGGCTCGTCCGGACGAAAGTGAGCAGGTCGTCGCTGTGGCGGCGGTAGTACGCGGGGTCCTGTGCAGCGTCATGTACGGGGTCATGCGTGGGGGACATGAGTGCCTTTCGGGTGGAGTCGAGGGTTGTCATAGCAGGCAGGCACATGACGACCGCCTGTGAGGGGAGGCCCGGCGCCGACACGGTTGTCGGGGTGCATCCTCCCCCCGTCGGGCCAGGGGGATTCCTCGCGGACTCACGGATCTGCGGGGCCCGGATCCACGGATCCATGATCAGCGCGGGGGTCCGTCAGTCCCGTAGATACGCCAGTACGGCCAGCACCCGCCGGTGCGTGTCCTGCGCCGGGGGCAGGTCCAGCTTTCCCAGGATGTTGCCGATGTGCTTGCCCACGGCCGCCTCGGTGACGACGAGTTGACGGGCGATCGCGCCGTTGGACTTGCCCTCGGCCACCAGGCCGAGGACCTCGCGTTCGCGCGGAGTCAGCGCCTGCAGCGGATCGCGCCGCCGGCGCAGCAACTGCCGTACGACCTCGGGGTCCACGACCGTGCCGCCCTCGGCGACCCGCCGCACCGCCTCCGCGAACTGCTCGACCTGGCCGATGCGGTCCTTGAGGAGGTAGCCGACGCCGGTGCCGTCCCCGGTGTCGAGGAGTTCGGCGGCGTACGCGCGCTGGACGTACTGGCTGAGCACGAGCACCGGCAGCCGTGGGTCCGCCGTGCGCAGGGCAAGAGCCGCGCGCAGGCCCTCGTCCTGGAAACCGGGAGGCATGCGTACGTCGGTGATGACGAGGTCCGGGGCGTGCGCCGAGGCGGCGTCGCGCAGGGCGTCCGCGTCACCGACCGCCGCGAGGACCTCGTGTCCGAAACGGTTCAGCAGCCCCACCAGCCCCTCGCGCAACAGCACGCTGTCCTCGGCGAGTACGACTCTCAGCAAGGGATCTCCATCGTCAGCACGGTCGGCCCACCGGGCGGGCTGTCGACGGCCAGTGTCCCATCGAGGACGGCCAGCCGGTCGGCGAGCCCGGTGAGCCCCGAGCCTGCTCCCGGGTCGGCTCCCCCGCACCCGTCGTCCCGCACCTCGATCCTCAACCGCCTTTCCTCGTAACGCCCTCGGACCCACACCCGCTCCGCCCCGCTGTGCCTGCCCACGTTGGCGAGCGCCTCCCGCACCGCGAAGTACGCCGCGGACTCCACGGGTTCGGCGAACCTCGGCAACTCCACGTCCACCTCCACAGGCACGGCGGACCGGTCGCCGGCGTCGGCGATCGCGTCGCCGAGCCCGTAGTCGGCGAGCACCTGTGGATGGATGCCATGGATCAACTCCCGCAGTTCGACGAGGACTTGATCCGCCTCCGCGTGGGCTTCGGCGAGGCGCGCCGCCAGCGCGGGCGGGGCGTCCAGGCGGGCAAGGCCCAGCCGCATGCTCAGCGCCACCAGCCGCTGCTGCGCCCCGTCGTGCAGATCCCGCTCGATCCGCCGCCGCTCGCCCTCGAAGGCGGCCACCAACCGCGCCCGGGACCTCGTCACTTCCGCGAGCCGCCCCTCGGCCCGGCGCGGTGCGAGCAGCAGCCGGGTGAGGGCGGCGCGGGCACGGGCGTACCGGACGAGCGGCCGCAGGAGTACGAGGATGAGGACGGCCCCGGCCGCTGCGCACAGGAACGCCTGCCCGTACGTGTCGATCAGCCACAGCTTGACGGCCCGGGTCTCGCCGCCGGTGACCGCGAGTTGCACCGGCGTCCCGATCAGCGCGCCGGGGACCGCGAGGGCGAGGGTCAGCACCACGGTGTCCAGCGGCCACAGCACGGCCGCGAGCAGTACGGCGTACGCCAGTTCGCGCCAGGTCGCCTGCTCGGTGAACCGGAGCCTGGCCCAGGCTGCCGGGCCGGGCTCGTCCGGGGTCCGGTGCGGGGTGGGCACCGGCGCCGGGTCGACGAGCCGCAGCCGCCACCGCTCAAGTGCCCCGACGGGTACGCCAGTCAGGGCGAGCAGCGCGAGGAGCGGCAGCCCGACCAGAACGGGGGTCAGCACGGCTCCCGCGATGCCGAGCAGCAGCATCCCGACGAGTAGCGGGGCGCCGACCAGAACGCCGCTGATGAGGTACCGCACCGAACGGATCACGGGCTCACGGTAGGCGGCGCGTGAGCTCGCGGGCCATGGCGATGGGGGGTGTACCGGCGGTAGGGCAGGGCCTACCTCGTCAGCAACTCCTCGCGCCCGCGCGCCCGGTACTCCGCGACGAGTTCCCCGATCTCCTCCTCGGTCAGCCTCCGGTAGGCGCACTCCCCCGGCGGCCGCCACCAGACCGGGTCCGGGCATCTGAAGCCCTCGCGCCGCAGCCCGACCCGGTGGACCTTGTTGGTCGCGGTGACGGGCATCCGCGGCACGATCCGTACGAAGCGGGGGGCCATCTTGGTCCCCAAGTCGGGTTGGGACAGCAGGAATTCACCGAAGGCGAGCGGATCGAAGGAGACGCCGGACCGCAGGGCCACGGCCGCCATGACCTGGTCCCCCGCGACCGCGTCCGGCACGGCGTACACGGCCACGGCGGCGGCGTCCTCGTACCGGGCGAGGATGTTCTCGATGACGGCGGCGGCGAGGTTCTCGCTGTCGACGCGCAGCCGGTCGTCGGTGCGTCCCGCGAAGTACAGGTATCCCTCGGCGTCGCGGTAGAAGAGATCGCCGGTCCAGTACCAGCCGTCGCGCAGGCGGGCGGCATCCGCGTCCGGGTTGCGCCAGTACCCCTCGAAGGGGTTGGGGCCCCGGTTCACCAACTCGCCTATCGCGTCGGCCCCGTTGAGGAGTCGTCCGTCCGCGGTGAAGGCGGCGGCCGGGCACTCCCGCCGCGTCGCCGGGTCGACCACGGCGAGGTCGTCGCCGGGCGCCGCGCGTCCGATCGCCCCGGCCGGTGTCCCGGACGTCCGCTGGATGGCCGCGCCGCCCTCCGAGGAGCCGTACCCCTCCACGAGCCGCACCCCGAAACGCCGTTCGAAGGCGGCCGCGTCGACGGCGCCGGCCTCGGTCCCGAAGCCCATGCGCAGTGGGTTGTCGCGGTCGTCGGGGCGGGCCGGGGTCGCCAGGATGTACTGGACGGCGCGGCCCACATAGGTGAAGTACGTTGCCTGGCAGGCCCGTACGTCCGCGAGGAACCCGGAGGCCGAGAAGCGCCGCCGCAGGGCCACCGCCGCGCCGGCCGCCAGCGCGGGCGACCAGTCGGCGATCACCGCGTTGCCGTGGAACATCGGCATGCAGATGTAGTGCGTGTCCTGCGGGCGCACGCCGAAGTGGTCGGCGAGCGACTGCCCCGCGGCGGCCAGCCTGCCCTGGGTGCAGATCGCGGCCTTGGGGGCGCCGGTCGAGCCGGAGGTGAAGTAGAGGAGCAGCCGGTCCTCCGGTGAGGCCATGGACGCATCGGGCTTCGTGCCCTCGTACGGCGTGAGGAGGTCGGCGTACGCCTGCGTGTCGGTCACCAGGATCCGTACGCCCGGGAGCCGGAGGCCGTCGAGCAGGGGCAGGTGGGCCCGTTCGGTGATCAGGGCGCGGCACTCGGTGTGCAGGATGTCGCGGGCCAGTTCGGGGCCGCGCCGGGTCGGGTTGATGCCGGCGACGGCCGCACCTGCGAGGGCGGCCGCGCTCAACCACATCGGGTACTCGGGGGTGTTGTCGAGCAGCACGCCGAGGTGCGGCGGGTCGGCCTTCGGCGGCAGCAGGTCGGCGAGCAGCGCCGTCCGTGCCGCCGCGCCCGCCGCCACCCGGTGGTGGGTCAGGACCCGCCCCTCGAACCACAGCCCCGGCCGGTGGTCGTTCCAGCGTTCCTGTACGAGCTCCGCGACGGTACGCCTCAGGGATCCCATGGAGGCGCACGATAATTGACGGACCGTCAGATGGGGAGAGTCGCGAGACCTACGGCGTCCGGTACGGCAGGTCCGGTTCCTGGTAGGTCACGTCCGGCCCCCCGAAGGGCATGCCGGACTCCGAGCTCATCTGGTGAAACGTGACCATGAAGCCGATACAGAAGGCGACGATCACGCCGAAGAACACCAGGATGCCGACCGTGCCCGCGGCGGCCCTGACCGGGCTCGGCGCGTGTGCGGTGGCCTTCTCGGGGCGCTCGGCCGTGTAGTGGACCGTGACGATGTCGCCCTCGACGACTGTCGAGGGACCGCCTCGCTCCTCGAAGCGGACCGCCCGGTCATCGCGCGTCCGGAACTCGTAGACGTGGTGCAGCGTCGTGGTCACGGAGCTGTCGCCGGCGCCACCGCTGGTCGTGGTGTAGGAGCGCAGACAGCGCGCTTCGGCGGTCAGCCCGCTGTTCCAGGCGCGCCGCAGGTCGAGCGAGCGGCGGATGATCCTGACCGCCCCGAATACCACCGCGACGATGATCAGTCCTGGCAGGACATAGAAGAACACGTCCATCACGAGCCCCCGGTTTTCGGTGCGGTTCCGCGCACGCCGACACGGTCATGTCGGCGTGCGGGGAACCTACCCGCTGGGGGACGGGTTGCAGCTCAAGGGAGCCTCAGAAAACAAGGCCCCTTCAGGACGCTCTCGAACGTGACGCCCGGAGGGCTTTAGAACGTGACGTCCGCGCAGGAGTAGAACGCGTTCGCCGTGTCGGCGATCGTCCACACCGCGACGATGACCTGGTGCCCGGTACGGCCCGTGGGGATCGTGCCACTGTGCGAGATCGTGGACGGCGGCCGGGCGTTGTTGTAGGGGACGGTGAGGAAGGGCGTGGTGTTCAGGTCCGCGCGGGTCAGCGCGTGGCCCGCATTCCAGCCCTGCTTGGTGAGGTAGTACTTGAAGTCGGTCGTGGCGTGCGAGGCCGTGAACTGCCAGCGGAACGTGTAGCTGCCCCCGGCAGTGACCTTGGTCGTCGGCCAGGCGCCGCCCGACGGCGTCGTCGGGCTGTTGAGCTGACCGAATTCGGTGTGGTTGGCCGAGCAGATCTGGCCGTCGGCCGGACCCGCCGCGGGGAAGCCCTTGGGGCCCTCCACGCTCTGGGGCTCCCACTGGATGTTGCCGCAGTTGGCCACGGTGCCGTTCTGACACAGCTTCTGACGGCTGAGAGGCAGGTCCGTGTAGCCATGGCCACTGGCACCGCCGCTGGAGAGCACGAGCGCTCCCGTCGTGGCGAGGCCGACCATGCCCGCGTACCACTTCGCTTTTCTGGTCGCACGTATGCGCATCCTGCTGCTCCTGAGGACGTGGGGGAGGTTCACATGAGCTGTGCGCGCTGCCTTGCAGGTCTAGACCAAGTCTTAGATTATTGCCAGTTGTTGAACATGTCCATACCAATCATCAAGTCGTTTACCCGTCGCTCATGAAGACGTACCCCGACCGCTCATGAAGACGACTCCCTGCGGCCCGTGTAGAACGCCACCGTCAAGTCCTTGACCAGCGCCTTGCGTTCGTAGTCGTCAAGTGCGACCAGCCCCCGCACGGTCAGCCGGGTCACCGTGTCCTCGACCGAGTCGACGACGGAGGTGAGCACGGTGTCGCGGTGCTGGGCGTCCAGCGCGGCGATCCGGCGGCGCTGCATCACGGCGGCGACCTCGGGCGCGTAGTCGATCTTCGTCGGCTGCGCGGAGAACACCTCGAGGCCGACCGGCGCGGTGTCCGCGGCCACCAGCCGGGTCAGCGCCTCGCCGACCGCCTCCGTGTTGCGCAGGGTCGCGTCCTTGACGACGGCGGGCGGCAGTTCGGCCGGGAGCCGCGAGAGCACCCGTGAGAGCGCCGCCTCCACGCACTCGCGCAGATACGTCTCGTGGTCCTCCACCCCGAGCGTGGCGCGCGCGGTGTCCCTGACCCGCCAGACGACGAGCACGACCACCCGCAGCGCGACCCCGTTCGTGTCGACCACCGACATCGGCTCACTGCGCCAGTGCCGCAGCCGTACGTCGACCCGGCGGCGCAGCACCAGCGGGTTGACCCACATGAGCCCGGTGCGCCGGACCGTACCGCGGTAGCGCCCGAACAGCCCGAGCACCCAGGCCCGCCCGGTCCGCCCCCGGGCGAGACCGCCGAAGCCGAACAGACCGAGCGCGCCCGCCCCGGCGTACGCCGCCCACTGCGCCGGCCCGAGCCCGGCGCCGCCGTACCCCGGCAGCTCCAGCGCCTGCGCCACCGAGTGGGGCAGCGTGCCAGCCCACCACGAGGTGAGGACACATCCGGCCAGCCCACAGGCACCGGCCAGCACTCCCGCCGCTCCGGGCAGCACCCGTGCGGGGCGCTCCACCAGTTCGGGGTCGATCTCCGGCACCGGGCGCGGGGCCGCGCCGGGCGCCGGGCGCCGGATGCGCGGCTGCTCCCCCGTGCCGCGCCGCCGCCCCACGACGGCGGGCCCGAGCGGCACGGACACCGGCTCGGGATCGTCCCTGAACAGCAGGTGGACGGGGATCTCGGTGGTCACCTCGTTGTGAATGAGCCGGGTGGAGCGCGCGTTGCCCTCGCGCGCGCCGCCGCCCTCAGCTGCCGGTTCCGTCCCGGGCGCCCCGGAGGACGGCCCTTCGGACTCCGGGGTGTGTGAAGTCGTCGTACTCATAGCTGCCTCCATGCCTCCGCGCCTGGAAGATTCACGAGAAGTCGGAACGAGAAGTCGGAACGTGAAGTCGGGAACGTGAAGTCGGTTACGAGAAGTCGGAAATGGCTCAGGAGAAGAGCCGCCGCCAGGTCTCCGGTCCCGGGTAGCCGTCCGCCGCACCGCCGCGCCAGCCCTGCGCCCGCTGGAACGCCTCGACGTTGCGCCGGTCCGCCTCACCCCAGCGCGGCCCCGGGCCCGAGCTGTAGTACTTGCCGAACCCCTTCTTGACGAGCTGCTTTCCGAGCTTGGTGACGTACGCGTTGCTCGCGCCCGGGCGGAACATCCCGCGCCCCGGATAGCCGGGCACCCCGTGCGAGGAGGCACCCGGGCCGTGCGCCCCGCTCACTCCGGAACCGCCCAGCCCCGAACCGTTGCCGCCGGAACCGGTCGCCCCTGACCCGTTCGGCTCCTTCGGCCCGGTGCCGCCCTCCGGAGGGATGTCCTTGCCCTTCTTGCCCAGCAGGTACGACCAGGTCAGCGGCCCCGGCAGGCCGTCCGCGTTCGCCCCCGTCCAGCCCTGCGCCCGCTGGAACGCCTGGGTGGCCCGCCCGTCCGCGGCCGACCAGCGGGGGCCGGGACCCGAGGTGTAGAAGCGGCCCGCGCCACGCTCCACGAGGAGCCGGCCGAGCTGGGTGACGTACTTGTTGTTCGCGCCGGGCCCGAAGTACGCGGCCCCCGGGAAGCGGCCCGGCCCCTTCTCCGCCACCGGCTTCGCCCCGCTCGCGCTCTCCGTGAGGCCTTTGTAGCGGTAGGCCAGATAGCGGTCCGAGTTCTTCCAGTACGCGTACGGGGTGGCCTGCTTGCGGGCATGCGGGGGTGTCGCCTCGTAGGCGATGTAGTAGTTGTGCGTGTAGTCCGTCCAGCCGCCGAAAATGACGACGTGTGAGCCCTTCTCGGGGTTCGCCGGATTGTGGAAGAGGAGAATGTCGCCGGGCTGGAGTTCGTCGCGGGTAATGCGGTCGCTGACGGTGTCGAGACTGCCCGTCCATTCGTTGCCCGGCAGGTTCCAGGCCATCGAGACAAAGCCGGAGCAGTCCTGCCGGTAGCCGTCCGGCCAGTACTCGCTCATGCTGTACGGCACTTCCGCGTCGATCCAGGTCTTGGCCCGGTTGATGATCTCGGCCCGGGTGGTCGCGGGTGCCTTGGAGACGGTGCCGGGCTTGCTGGCGGTGGTCGGTCTGCCCGCCGGGCCGTGCAGCGGGGCCTTGCTGCCTTGCGGGGTGCCGGGCTCGTCACCTGCGGGGATGCCCGGCCGGGCGGGTCCGTGGGCGGCCGCGACCGCCGTCATCGAGGGGCCCGCGCCGAGGACCGTACCCGCCGCCGCGGCCAGGACGAGAGCCCTGCGGACCGCCGGACGGCCCACGGCGCCGGACACACAGGAAAAGGAAGAAGGAGGGAAAGAGGAAGGGGATGAGGAAGAGGGCATGATGCGTCGCCACTGCGAGCATCCGGGGCAGTCGCAGTCACTCGCGGCATCGAATTCCTCGAATACCGGAGCCTTCATGCGAATCCCCTCACACTCCAGGTCGAAATCTCCGCGCTTCTGCACACGCGCCAGTTTCTCAACTGTCATCCGGTGTCGCATGTTGACGGTCCGAATGATGTACAAGGGCGTCCGCCGGGGCCGCCCGCACCCGGACAGGGGTTCGGGGCACCCTGCCCGGTCAGGTAGAGTCTCCGCGTCAGTAAGCGCCGCTAGCTCAGTTGGTTAGAGCAGCTGACTCTTAATCAGCGGGTCCGGGGTTCGAGTCCCTGGCGGCGCACCGATCAGAAGGCCCTCCGCAGCGGCGGGGGGTCTTCCGGCATGTGCCACTACAACCCCTTCGTCGTACACACGTCTCAATTAGCGCGTATGACCGGTTAACACCGCGTTTCGCATCTTGCGATCATGATGTGAGGCGTAGAACCCTGGGCTTCAAGGGACTGTCGATATCTGACAGTTGGGGGCAAGGGCGGTTGCGCGTGTGACGGGGACGGGGGCCCCAGTTCATGAACCGATGCCGAGGGGGGCATCATGCAACCGGAAGGTCGTCGTTCCATGTCTCTGTGGTGGAGATGATGTGGTGGCGCTGGCCTGCCAGTGATGCGTCCGGGACGGTCGAGGGGGACCCGACCGGACGACTGAACCGACGAACACGCGGACACCCGCGTGCGGGGGGATGACTCATGACGTCGACGCCGACGGGCGCCCGGCAGGAATTCGACCCGTCAGAGACGACACAGCTCCGGGTGCCATCGCACCGGACGGGCGGATTCCGAAGAATCAAGAAGACGTTGCCGAGATACGACTACGAGCACTACAGCCGGCTCGCGGGACCCCTGACACAGCCCGATCCGACCAAGCCGTACAAGGTGCAGTACCGCACCCTGCTGTCGCAGGAGCCGCACCGCATACGCGCGGCGCTCATGCTGGGTGCCGCGCCGCTGCTCTCGGTGGTCCTGCTCGTCTGGCTGCTCCAGCCCGCGCACTGGACCGAACGCGACTATCCCGCGTACGACTTCCTGCCGGCCCTCGACATCGTGATGCTGGTCTCGATCGGCCTCATCGAGTTCTTCCGCTGCATGAACGTGCTGTCGAACGCGCACGCCACCCTGGTCGCCCGCGACCCGATCCCGGTGGTGCCCGAGACCGGCACCAGAGTCGCCTTCCTCACCTCCTTCGTACCCGGCAAGGAGCCCCTCGGCATGGTGACGAAGACCCTGGAGGCAGCCGTCAAGCTGCGCCACCGGGGTCTTCTGCACATCTGGCTCCTGGACGAGGGCGACGATCCGGAGGTGAAGGAGGTCTGCGCGCGCCTGGGCGTGCACCACTTCTCCCGCAAGGGCATCGCGAAGTGGAACATGCCCAAGGGCCCGCACCGCGCCAAGACCAAGCACGGCAACTACAACGCCTGGCTGGACGCGCACGGCGGCGACTACGACTACTTCGCCTCGGTCGACACCGACCACGTGCCGCTGCCCAACTACCTGGAGCGGATGCTCGGCTTCTTCCGCGACCCGGACGTCGGCTTCGTCATCGGCCCGCAGGTGTACGGCAACTACGACAACGTCATCACCAAGGCCGCCGAGTCCCAGCAGTTCCTCTTCCACGCCCTGATCCAGCGCGCCGGCAACGCCTACGGCTCCCCGATGTTCGTGGGCACCTCCAACGCCGTGCGCATCAAGGCACTGAAGCAGATCGGCGGTCTGTACGACTCGATCACCGAGGACATGGCGACCGGCTTCGAGATCCACCGCGCCAAGAACCCGGCCACCGGCAGGAAGTGGCGCTCGGTCTACACACCGGACGTGCTCGCGGTGGGCGAGGGTCCCAACGCCTGGACGGACTTCTTCACCCAGCAGCTCCGCTGGTCGCGGGGGACGTACGAGACGATCCTCAAGCAGTACTGGAAGGGCTGGTACTCACTGCCGCCGAGCAAGCTCTTCAACTACACGATGATGATCATCTTCTACCCGATGTCGGCCCTCAACTGGATCCTGGCGGCGCTGAGTTGCGCGCTGTTCCTGGGCCTGGGCGCCTCGGGTGTGAACATCGACCCGACGGTCTGGCTGATGCTCTACGGCAACGCGTCGGCGCTGCAGATCGGGCTCTACATCTGGAACCGCCGGCACAACGTCTCGCCGCACGAGCCCGAGGGCAGCGGCGGCGTGGCGGGCATGATGATGTCGGCGCTCTCCGCACCGATCTACGCCCGCTCGCTGATGGACGCCGTGCTGCGCCGCAAGAGCAAGTTCGTGGTGACCCCCAAGGGTGACTCGGCGAGCCCCGACACGCTGTTCGGGACCTTCCGGATCCACCTGTTCTTCATTCTGGTCTTCGCCGGCTCGATCACCGCCGGTTTCCTGCTCGGGCACTCCCACCCCGCGATGATCATCTGGGCCACCTTCGCCCTGCTGATCACCGCCTCGCCGATCTTCGCCTGGCGCTGGTCGATGCGGCAGGACACGAAGAAGCCCAAGCCGGGAGAGGTGGAGGCGGTTCCGCTGCCGCCGCAGGCCTCGGTGCCCCAGCAGGAACAGCACGCCCCGCACGCACCGCAGCACAAGCCCCAGTGGGCCGCCGCGAACAGCGGGAACGACCAGACCATGCAGATTTCCCTTGGGGGACATAAGAAATGAAAGACGGTGCCAGCCGCCGCCGTGCCCGTCGACTTGCGATAGGTGCGGCGGTGGTCCTCGCGCTGGCCGGGATGAACGGCCCGTGGCTCTATCGCTTCGGGACGGAGCAGTACCACCAGTACAAGATCAACAAGCCGGAGTACAAGGCGGAGAACGGCCACTGGGACGTCATCGACTTCCCCGAGGAGTTCCGCCAGAACACCATCCACGCGGCCCTGCTGCACACCGGCAAGATCCTGCTGATCGCGGGCTCCGGCAACGACCAGGACAACTTCGACGCGAAGAAGTTCGACACCCGGATCTGGGACCCGGTCAAGGGCACCATCAAGAAGGTGCCCACGCCGGCCGACCTCTTCTGCACGGGCCACACCCAGCTCGCCAACGGCAATCTGCTGATCGCGGGCGGCACCAAGCGCTACGAGAAGATGAAGGGTGACGTCACCAAGGCCGGCGGCCTGATGGTGGTGCACAACGAGAACCCGGACGAGCCGATCACCCTGCCCGCGGGCACCAAGTTCACCGGCAAGGAGAACGGCAAGACCTTCGTCTCGAAGGACCCGGTGCTCGTCCCGCGCGCCAAGAAGGTCTTCGACCCGGACACCGGCGCCTTCCTGCGCAACGACCCCGGCCTCGGCCGTATCTACGTCGAGGCGCAGCAGAGCGGCACCAAGTACGAGACGGGCACCCAGGACAACTACCGCGTCCAGGGCCTCACCGGCACCGACGCCCGCAACACGTACGGCATCGCGGAGAAGCTCGCCCTGGACAAGAAGGACTTCCAGGGGATCAGGGACGCCTACGAGTTCGACCCGGTCGCCGAGCGGTACATCAAGGTCGACCCGATGAACGAGGCCCGCTGGTACCCGACGCTGACCACCCTCTCGGACGGCAAGGTGCTCAGCCTCTCCGGTCTGGACGAGATCGGCCAGCTGGTACCGGGCAAGAACGAGGTCTACGACCCGAAGACCAAGAAGTGGACGTACACCGAGGGCGTCCGGCAGTTCCCGACCTACCCGGCGATCTCCCTGATGCAGAACGGCAAGCTCTTCTACTCCGGCTCGAACGCGGGCTACGGCCCCGACGACGTCGGCCGCGACCCCGGCATCTGGGACGTGGACACCAACAAGTTCACCAAGCTGCCCGGCATGAGCGACCCGAACCTGCTGGAGACCTCCGGGACGGTGCTGCTGCCGCCCGCGCAGGACGAGAAGTACATGGTGATCGGCGGCGGCGGGGTCGGCGAGTCCGACAAGTCCAGCGAGAAGACCCGGATCATCGATCTGCTGGCGGACGACCCGAAGTTCGTGGACGGACCGTCACTGGAGAAGGGCACCCGCTACCCGCAGTCCTCGATCCTCCCCGACGACACCGTGCTGATCTCGGGCGGCTCGGAGGACTACCGCGGGCGCGGGGACTCCAACATCCTCCAGGCGCGGATCTACGACGCGAAGTCCGGCGAGCTGAACCAGGTCGCCGACCCGCTGGTGGGCCGCAACTACCACTCGGGCTCGCTCCTGCTGCCCGACGGCCGCGTGATGTTCTTCGGCTCCGACTCGCTGTACGCCGACGCGGCCAACACCAAGCCCGGCGTGTTCGAACAGCGCATCGAGATCTACACGCCGCCGTACCTGTTCCACGGCTCGCAGCCCACCCTCTCCGGCGGCCCGGAGACGATCGCCCGCGGCGACTCGGGGACCTTCAAGACGGAGCACGCCTCGTCCATCGAGACGGCCCGGCTGATCCGGCCGAGCGCGTCCACCCATGTCACCGACACCGACCAGCGTTCCATCGCACTGGACCTGAAGAAGACGAAGGACGGAGTCACGGTGACGGTTCCCAAGAACCGGAACCTGGTCGAATCCGGGTGGTACATGCTCTTCGTCACGGACGACGAGGGGACACCGAGCAAGGCTCAGTGGGTCAAGGTTCCCTAGTTGGTACGCACTTGGGGGCGCCGTCCGCTGTTCGCGGAGGGCGCCCCCAGTCACGTACGGGCTAGTTCGAAGCCTTCGCGAGCTTCAGGGCGTAATCCGCCCACCACTCACCGGCCTTGGGCCCGCCCTTGCACTCGCCGTCCGACTCACCCGGCCGCTTGACCCACAGATACGCGGCGACGAGGGGATCGGCGGTCTTGGTCGTCGGGGTCTCGCCGAGCGCTCGGCCCGGCGGGTTGCACCAGTTCTCGTCGGGCTCGCCCTCGGTGTACGGGCCGTTGCCGTTGCGGCTGGTGTCGATGACGAAGGGCTTGCCGCCGACCTTCGCCGAGAGCTGCTTGCCGTACGCGATGGAGTCCGCGGTCGTGTAGAAGTTGGAGACGTTGACCGAGAAGCCGTCCGCCGCCTCGATGCCCGCCCATTGGAGGGGCTCGAAGATCTGGTCGGGGTGGCCCCAGCCCGCGTTGCCCGCGTCGACGTACACCTTGGTGTTCTTCAGGGCCTTGAGCGCGGTGATGGCGCCCTTGAGGAGGTCGTAGCGCTCCTCGTGGAACTCCTCCGGGGTGCACTGGTTGACCAGGTGCAGGACGGCGTCCGGCTCCAGGATCACCGTGGCGGGCCGGTCCGCGATGCCCTTGACGACCCCGTCGATCCAGGCCCGGTAGGCGTTTCCGTCGGCGGCGCCGCCCTGCGAGAACTGACCGCAGTCACGGTGCGGGATGTTGTAGAGCACCAGGATCGCGTCCCGGTCGGCCTTCTCGGCGGCCTCTGTGAAGCCGCGCGCCTCCTGTTCCGGGTTCTCCGGGCCGATCCACTCGCCCGTCGGCTGCTCGGCGATCTTGCGGATCTGCTCGGCGTCGTCGTCCTTCCCCGCCTTCACGTACGCGGCGACCTGCGCTGCCGCGTTGCCGTCCGGGTTGACCCAGAACGGGTCGGAGTCCTTGGGCTGTTGTGTGACCTTGGCACCGGAGTCGTCCTTCTCGTCGCCCTCGCCCCCCGACGAGAAACACCCCGCGAGCAGCAGTGCCGCCCCCGCCATCGCCACGGACGCCCGTGCACCCCCGCGCATGCTGCCGTACATCCAACTCCCCCTTGGGTGCACTGTCCGAAAGGTCAATCCTGACATAGGTCTCGCCTCGCCCACGAGATCGTCCGAGCCTTGGTGGAGAGCTGTTACAGCGCCGGGCCTCCGGGTAGGTGCGGGCTGAGCCGTGAGACGGGGGACGACGGAATCGGGGTAGGTCATATGCACCTGAGTACCCGGGAAACGCTGCTTGCATCGGCCCTGCTGGATGCCTCGGACACACTGTCCGACAGTTTCGACGCGGGGCGTTATCTGCAGCGCCTGTCCGACCACTGCGTGGAGATCCTGGGTGCGCGGGCCGCCGGAGTCATGCTGATCGACGGCGGCGAGGCGGTGTCACTTGCCGGGAGCAGTCGCCAACAGGAGGTCGCGCTCGATCTGCTGGCCGTCCAGCACCACGGCGGACCCTGCCTGGACAGCTACGGCACCGGCCGGCCCGTCGCGCCCGTCTCGATCAGCGTCGCCCATGCCGCCGCCCGCTGGCCCGACTTCACCGAACGGGCGCTGCGCCACGACATCGCCGCGACCTTCGCCGTCCCGCTGCGCCGCCGCGAGACGCTGCTCGGCGCGCTCAACGTCTTCGTGCCCACCCTGCCCGAGCACACCTCGCCGCCCGAGGACCACTGGAGTGTGCACCTGGCCCAGGTCCTCGCCGACGCGGCGGCCGTCGGGCTGCAGAACCACCGGGTGTACGCGCAGTACCGCAGCCTGGCGGGGCAGTTGCAGGGGGCGCTGTCCAGCCGGGTCCGCATCGAGCAGGCGAAGGGCATGCTCGCCGAGCGCTGGAACACCGGGGTCGATCAGGCCTTCCTCACGCTGCGGCAGTACGCGCGCCGGCACCGGCTGCCGCTCGACGTGGTCGCGACAGGGGTGATCGACCGCTCGGTTGACCGGGAGGAACTGGGCGGAGGGCCGGGCGGGCAGCCGTCGTAGGGCGCGGGGGGAAAGTCCGCAAAGCACGCTCCACCTGCGCGAATCGGACACGCTACGAGCTGTCGGCTTGACGTCAAAAAGACCCCTAGGCCGGAGCGCTGATCCGCTCTACAGTTGCCTCACACGGCCCCGGTCCCCGGCCGGTCGGCCGGCCCGCGCCATCCGCGGATTCGTCCCCTTACCTCCCGCGCCGGACGCCGGGTTTCTCCCGCAGCCCGGGCGCGCGCGGTCGAGGACCAGCCCGGTCGGCGGCCCCGGGGGGAGCGGGTCGTCGACCGGGCCAGGTGACGTGACAGGTCCGGAGTGGGCCTCGGGTTCGGTCAGAGTCCGCTGCCCGTGAGATACGCAGGTCCGGAGTCCGCCTCGGGTTCGATCAGAGTCCCCTGCCCGTGACATACGCCGGTCCGGAGTGGGCACTCCGCCCGATCAGAGTCCGCTGCCCGTGAGGTACGCCGGTCCGGAGTGGGCCCTCCACCCGATCAGAGTCCCCTGCCCGTGACATACGCCGGTCCGGAGTGGGCCCTCCACCCGATCAGAGTCCCCTGCCCGTGACATACGCCGGTCCGGAGTGGGCCCTCCACCCGATCAGAGTCCGCTGCCCGTGAGGTACGCCGACACGATCACGTTCGCCGTATAGGTGCGGCTTGTCGCGTCGAAGGTGCCGCCGCAGGTGATGAGCCGTAGCTCGGCCCGCCCCGACTGCCTTGTTCCGTAGGCCTGTTGGGCGTCGAAGTGGTCGCGTTGGAGGACCTGTACGTCGTCCACGGTGAACTCGGCGACCGTCCCGTCGTCACGGATCACCCGGACGGTCTCGCCGGGCCGTACCGTGCTGAGCTTGTAGAAGACCGCGGGCCGGGTCTCGGTGTCGACGTGCCCCACGAGCAGCGCGGTGCCGGCCGCTCCCGGCGTCACCCCCGCGCCGTACCAGCCGACCACGCCCGGCTGGTCGAAGGGCGGCGGGTCGATCGCGCCCTGCGGATCGAGCCCGCGGGCCACGACGGGCGCCTGCACGCCCATGGCGGGGATGTCGACACGCTGCGGCTTGGCGTCCCCCAACGGCGGCTGTGCGGGCGGGAGTTGTACCTCCGGCGGCCGTCCGACCGCCGCCATGTCCCCCGTGGTCGGCGCCGATGTCCCGGGCCGTACGTCCGTCACCTCACGGCCCCACAGCCACAGCCCGAGCAGCAGTACCGCCCAGGCGACGCCCGTCAGCAGGCGCCCTGCGGTGGAGGAGCGTTCCTGTCCGGACACGTCAGTCGCGGGCGTCGCCGTGCCGGCTCCGGCGGGCGCTGCGTACCGCCACGGCCACGGCCGCGACGCTCGCGAGGACGAGGCCGACCACCGCGTGCCAGGTGCCGGGGCCGGTCTGCCGGGCGTCCACCATGGCGAGCTGGGTCGCGGCACCGCCGCCGCCCGCGTGCACGGGGGCGACCGGCGAGGCGGGGGCGGTGGAGGGACTGGCGCTGCCGCTAGGGGCGCCGCCGACGGTGACCGAGCCCTTGATCCTGTCCTCGTGGCCGTCGCAGCTCACCTTGATGTCATAGGTGCCCGGCTGGAGCGAGGTCGGTACGCGCGTCTCGCCGGCGAGCGCGCCGCCCTTGCCGGTGAGCTGCGCGTCCGCGACGAACGCGGCCGATTTCGCGGTACCCGTCTGTCCCGCGCAGCCCTTGGCCCACAGCTGGATGTCGCTGCCGGGCGCCGGCGAGGCGGGCGTCACCCGGACGCCCGCGTCGGCCGCGTAGGCGGTGGGGGTGAAAGCGGCCGCCACCACCGCCCCGGCACAGAGAGTGATTCGCAGTGAGCGCATCGTGAACCTCCAGTTACCTGGAGACTCCTCCTCGGGGCGCCGGGGCGCATCTCCAGAGGGGAACGACTGCTCCGTACGGGTCCTGAATGGTTTGGATCCCGGGGATGGCCAGGAGTCGGGACACCGGCCTGCGACGGCGCATGGCAGCCCCCTCCCCCGGGGCGATGCGGCAGGTCACGACTACGCTTGTGGCACGTCACACGCCCCGAATCCCGCAGGAGCACCTCTCATGCCAGAGCGCACGCCGATCGAATCGTGGCTGACCGACATGGACGGTGTACTCATCCACGAGGGCGTGCCGATCCCCGGCGCCGACTCCTTCCTGAAGCGGCTGAAGGAGTCCGGGAAGCCCTTCCTGGTCCTCACCAACAACTCGATCTACACGGCGCGAGACCTGCACGCCCGACTGCGCCGCATGGGCCTGGTCGTACCGGAGGCGAACATCTGGACCTCCGCCCTCGCCACCGCGAAGTTCCTGGACGACCAGCGGCCCGGCGGCTCCGCCTACGTCATCGGCGAGGCGGGCCTCACCACGGCCCTGCACGACATCGGGTACATCCTCACCGACCACGAGCCCGACTTCGTGATCCTGGGTGAAACGAGGACGTACTCCTTCGAGGCGATGACGAAGGCCGTACGGCTGATCAATGACGGCGCCCGGTTCATCGCGACGAACCCCGACGAGACCGGGCCCTCACCGGAGGGCGTGCTGCCCGCCACCGGCGCGGTCGCGGCACTGATCACCGCGGCGACGGGGAAGAAGCCGTACTTCGTCGGCAAGCCGAACCCGCTGATGATGCGGGCGGGCCTGAACGCGATCGGGGCACACTCCGAGTCCAGCGCGATGATCGGCGACCGGATGGACACGGATGTCCTGGCGGGCCTTGAGGCCGGGATGGTGACCTACCTCGTCCGCACCGGCTTGACGACGGACGCGGACATCCAGCGGTACCCCTTCCGGCCGTCGAAGGTCGTGGACTCGATCGCGGACCTCGTCGACCTTGTGTGACCGACGTCGACCTTGTGTGACCGACCGTCCTTCGGCGCTGGTCAGCACTTTCCCGGTACGTATTTCGAATCTCCTTTCATGCGTGCGTCATGAGACGGGGTCCACGACTTCAGACGCGGTAAGTCATCTCTCCTTCCTGGAGAACCCTTCCGCAGTCAACAACGCCATCCGGGAATTCATCGCGACGCAGGAAGAGGCCGCGGTGAACCCCGGCGACTGAGGCACCGCAGGTCATGAGGTGATCGCGGCCCGCGACCACCGTCCCCAAGGGCCCGGACGGGCCGCCGCTCACGCCTCCGCTCCCGCTAGCGGCGCCCAGCGGCGTTCACGCTCCCGTTTCCCCCCCAGCAGGGAGGGCAGTTCGGCGACGGAACCGAGGACGGAGGTGGCCCCCGCCGCCCGCAGCGCCGACTCCCCGTGCGCCCCGGTCAGCACTCCGGCGACGACCCCGGCCCCGGCGCGTACGCCGCTGAGCATGTCGTACGAGGTGTCGCCGGCCACCGCGACCTGCCGCACGCTCTCCGCGGCCCGCGTCCGCAGGAACGCCTCAAGGACCATGTCGGGATACGGCCGCCCGCGTCCCCCGGCGTCGGCGGGACACAGCGTGAGCGGCACCAACTCCCGCCAGCCCAGGGCGTCGAGGATGGCGTCCTGGGTGACCCGGGCGAACCCGGTGGTCAGCACGACCGTCCGCCCGGACTCCGCCAGCTCCTCGATCGCCTCGCGCGCACCGTCGATCGGGGCGATGAGGCCGCCGTCGACGAGTTCGCCGTACGCCTTCTCGAAGGCGGAGTTGGCCCGCTGGGCGAGTGTCTCCTCCCCGAACAGGTGCCGGAAGACGGAGATCTTGGACTCGCCCATGGTGGCCCGGACGTAGTCGAGCTTCTCCGCGTGGTCTGCGGAGCCGGGCTCGACGCCCAACTCCCCCGAGGCCGTGGCGAATGCCCGCTCGACGAGTCCGCCGTCGGCGACGGTGGTGCCGGCCATGTCGAGCACCACAAGCCGTATGTCTGTGCCTTCTGTGGCTTCTGTTCCTTCTGTGGCTTCCTCTGAAGTCCGCTCCGGGGTCAATTCCCTCACCATCCGAGTTCGTCGGCGGTCGTTTCGGCGATCGCGGGTGAGCAGGTCATGCCGCGCCCACCGGGCCCGGTGACCAGCCACACCCCGTCCCGCACCTGCTGCCGGTGCACCACCCGGCTCGGGTCCGTGCACTGCGCGTACACCCCGGCCCAGCGCCGCCGGATCTTCGGCAACGGCCGTCCGAGGAAGGACTCGACCACGCCGGTCAGGTGGTCGTAGGGCTCCTCGACGGTGTCGAAGGCGAAGGGGTGCTCGTACTCATGGGTGTCGCCGATAGTCAGCCCGCCGTCCGCGCGCTGCACCATGAGGAGCTGCATACGGTGGGCGGCGGCGGTTTCGGCCTGCGGCCGGCCGGAGTTGAGCCGGTCGAGCGCTTCGCCGCGGTAGGCCGGGTAGTAGCGGAAGCTGTCCGCGTCGGCGATCGACGTGGTGAGCGGCTCGCCCAGCGGCTCGGTCTGCATCATCTGCAGCCGCACCCGCCGCACGGGCAGCTCAGGACCGGCCAACTCGCGTACGAGACCGCCCAGCCAAGCCCCCGTGCAGAGCACCACCACGTCGCCGCGGTGCACATCGCCGTGGTCGTCCCGGACGGCGTGCTCGCCGACGACATCGCGGACCTCGCGCCCCGGCAGGAAGGTGTAGCGCGGCGACTTCCGCAGCTCCTCCCGGAGGGCGAGCTGGGCGACGCGCGGCTCGACGGCCGCGTCACGCTCGCAGTACAGGGCGGCGTCGTACGCGCCGCGCAGCGCCGGGTTAACGGCGCGCGCCTCGGCCGCCGTCAGCAGTTTGTAGCCACGGGCGGCGGCGTCCGGGCGGGCCACGGCCGCCTCGGCGACGGCGAGTTCGAGATCGCCGCGCAGGGGGGTCAGGGACCCGTTCGCCCTGAAGCCGATCCCCGGGACGCGCGCCCCGATCGACCCCCACAACTCCCGCGCCCGCAGGGCGGTTTCGAGCTCCTCTCCACCCGCGCGACCACTGACCCAGATCTGCCCGAAGTTACGCAGGGAGGCCCCGCGGGCCTCCGCCTCACGCTCGATCTGCACGACCTCGTGGCCGCGCTCCACTGCGTGCCAGGCATGCAGGGTGCCCACCACTCCGGCTCCGACGACTATCACTCTCACAACGGCAACGCTCCTTGGAAGGGGGGAATCGGAAGGGACCGCACGGCATCCAGATGGTGAACTACCTATCACATTTGGACTAGACCCGTTACGTTTTCGTTATGAAAAACGGGTGGGCCGCAGCCCGCCCGAAGCCGATGTACGCGGATGTGCCGATGTACGGGTGTACGGGTGTACGGAAGATCAGCCGCGCAGATGGGCGGTGAACGAGAACCGATCCCCCCGGTACAGCGTCCGCACCCGCTCCAGCGGCTCCCCCTCCGTGTCCCGCGAGACCCGGTGGATCAGCAGCATCGGCAACGCGGGCGGCGTACCGACGAGCAGCGCCTCGCGCGGAGTGGCCAGCACCGTCTCGATGCGCTCGTCGGCGTCGCCGAACGCGATGCCGAGCCGGTCGTGGAGGTAGGCGTAGAAGGAGGAGTCTGGGGTGAAGTCGCGGTCGAGGTGCGGTACGCGCGCCACGGCGACGTACGTGCTCTCGAGCCCCACCCGCTCCTCATCGGCGAGCAGCACGCGCTCCATGTGCCAGACGGGCTCGCCGCGCGTCAGCCCGGCCTCGGCGGCGAGGGCCTCGGGGCAGGGGAAGCGGTCGAGGCTGATCAGCGTACGACCGGGGGTGCGCCCCTGCCGCCGTACGCCCTCGGTGTAGCTGGCGAGCGAGAGCGGCTGGGCCAGCTTCGGCCCCGCGACCACCGTGCCACGCCCCTGCCGCCGCACCTTCCCCTCAAGCAGCAACTCCCGCAGCGCCTGCCGCACGGTCTCCCGCGCGACCTCGTACTTCTCCGCGAGATCACGCTCGGGCGGCAGCGCCCCGCCCTCGCCCAGCTCCTCGACCAGCAGGGCGATATGCGCCTTCACCGCGTAGTACTTCGGAATGCGGCCGTGCTCCGGAATGCCGGAGCGGACGGGGGCGCCGGGGGCCTGGTCGTTCGGGTAGTCCACGGAGAGGATCGTCGCAGACGGGGTCCCGGCGGCGGGCTCCAGGTGTCACGCCCGCGACCGCGCCCGCGGGGACGGGCCACGGACCCCCGGTATCACCCCCGCGACCGCACCCGCAAGGACAGGCCACGACCCCCGGCGTCACCCCAGCGACCGCACCCGCAGGCACGGGCCACGACCCACGGTGTCACCCGCGCCCACCAGAACACGTCACGACTCCCACCCGTCACCGGCGCGACCGCACGCGCCGCGACACGGCGAGGAGGACGCCCCCTGTGACGAACAGCCCGAGGCCGGCGGCCACGCCGACCCAGTGAGAGGCACGCTGACCGGTACTGGCCAGCTCCTCCGCGGCCGACATCCCTTCTTCCCGTACGACTCCACTGTTGCCGTCGCCGTCGCCGGTCCCGGTGCCGCCGTCGCGGTTGGTCCCCTCGTCCTCGATGCGGAAGCGGTAGTCGTTCGACTCCCCCACCCAGTCCCCGTCGTCGTTGTGCCGCTGCACGACGGCCGCGTTCGCGACGACGTCGTTCGGGGCGACCGCGTCGGAGGTGACGGAGAGGCGGACCTTCACGGTGAGCGTCCGGCCGGGGCCGACCGTGAACCCCGGGAACCCGTCGTCGAAGGCCCCCACGTTCTCGTCCTCGTCACTCTTCTCGAACTCGACGGGATGCAGCTCCTCGGCGTCGCCCGCTCTCCCGCCTCCGTAGAAGTCCAGCCGTGCCTGCTCGGGCCGCAACGCCCGCTTCTCGTCGACGAGGACGACGATCGGGTGGATGTTGCCGCAGGTGTGCGCGGTGGTGTTGGTGAGGTCGATATACCAGGTCCGGTAGTCGCCCCCGGCGTCGTACGTCGTCGGCCCCCCGTGGATCTTGGTCTGCACCGGGAAGGCGCGAGTCTCGGGGGCGGCGCAGGTGGGGCGGGGGTTCGCCAGGGCCATACCGGGCATGGCGAGCAGGAGAGGGAGGGCGGCGGCCGCAGCAGTAACGGAGAGGGGCAGGGACGTGCGCAGTCTCAATCGCGTTCGCGTTCGCATGAGGAGCCTTTGCCGATCGGGAGCGTAAGCGGTACCGGGCAGCGGCCCGTGACCCTGCCACACGCGGCCGGCTACACCGGGTCGCCACGCCCGCCAAGCCCTCCGATCGGCCGAGCCCTATTAGCCCGTCCGGCGTTTGATCAGCCCGTCCGGCGTTTGAGGACGAGGCCGTCCAGGCCGGCACGGGGGCCTGGGGGCGCTGCGTCCATCAGCGGCTCCGCCGCGGGCCCCAGAAACGGGACGGGAAGGGGCGCAGGGGGCGAAAAAACACCCCCCTCACCCCACCCCCCGCCCGAACAACGGCGCCAGCAACAACTGCGCAGCCCCCTCCGCAACCCCCCGCGCCCCGCCGGAGGCAAGCCGTACAGGAACGCCCGCGTCCACCCCCTCCCGCCGAGCCCGGTCATCCAGCACCGCGCCGACACCTCGTACGAAGTCCGCCTGGTGCGCCGCCACCGTGCGGCCGCCCAGCAACACGAGGTCGATGTCCAGCAGCCCCACCAGATTCGCCGCGCCCACCCCCAGCACCCGCGCCGCCTCGCCCACCGCGCCCCGGGCCACCGCCCCCAGGCAGAGCACCTCGAGGCACCCCCGGTCGCCGCAACCGCACAGGGGCCCGTCCAGCTGGATGACCTGGTGTCCGAACTCCCCGGCGCCCGTACGGGCCCCCCGATGCACGGACCCCCCGATCACGAGCCCGGCCCCCAGCCCCGTACCGAGATGCAGATAGGCGAAGGACCCGGAGCCGCCGGCACCCCCCACCGCCAGCCCCAGCGCCGCCGCGTTGGTGTCCTTGTCCACCACCACCGGCACCCCGAGCCGCCCCGTCAGCGCATCGCGCAACGGAAACCCGTCCCACTCCGGAAACCCGGTGACCCGGTGCAGCAAGCCCCGTGTGTGGTCGAGGGGGCCGGGCAGCGCGACTCCCACCCCCAGCACGGCCCCCACCCCGGCGAGCAGCGCCTCCGCTTCCGTGGCCGCGGCCTGGACCACCGCGTCCGCCCCGCCCCCCAGATCCAGCGGAGCCCGCCGCTCGCCCACCACCGTGCCGGTGAGATCGCAGAGCACCGCCCTCAGCTCGTCCCGGTCGAGGTGCAGCCCGACCGCGTGGCCGGCCTCCGGGACGAGCCGGAGAACGGTGCGCGGCTTGCCGCCCGTGGAAGCGCGGCGGCCCGCCTCCGCCACGAACCCGTCGGCGCGCAGCCGGGCCGTGATCTTGCTGACGGCCTGCGGGGTCAGCCCGGTGCGCTCGGCGAGTTCGAGGCGGCTGATGCCGGCCGGGCCCGCCGTGCGCAGCAGATCGAGCACGAGCGCGGCGTTGTGGCTGCGCAGGGCGAGCAGATTCACGCCCGCGCCGCCCGTGACCGCATCGGTACCCCGGCCGCTCGGGACGCCCCGGACGCTCCGGCCGTCCCGGCCACTTCGTACGCCCGGCAACCCCGCCTCCGGGCCGCCCGGGACGCCCCGGACACTCCGGCCACTCCGTACGCCCGGCAACCCCGCCTCCGGCCCTGCACCCGCCGCCCCCCGTCCCGGTCCCGGCCCCGGCCCCGGTCCCGGTCCCGGTCCCGCATCGTTCCTGTTCACGTACGCCATTGTCCCCCGCGCTTGCACTTTGGCAACAGCGTTGCGAAAGTGGACGTATGACTGGCACAGGTTCTGACCCCGGCACGCCCGCCACCACGGCCGCCTCCCACGCCACCTCGGCCGCCGCCCCCGGCACCCCGGGCGGCCCCCTCCGCGTGGCCCTCGTCGGCTACGGTCTGGCGGGCTCCGTCTTCCACGCCCCCCTGATCGCGGTGACCGAGGGCCTGACCCTCGACACGGTCGTCACCTCGAACCCGGAGCGGCAGGAGCAGGCCCGCGCCGAATTCGGTGACGGGCTCCGTTTCGCCGCGACCCCCGACGACCTGTGGGCCCGCGCCGACGAGCTGGACCTGATCGTCATCGCGTCCCCGAACAAGACCCACGTACCGATCGCGACCGCCGCTCTCAAGGCGGGCCTCCCGGTCGTCGTCGACAAGCCCCTCGCCGGTACGGCGGCCGAGGCCCGCGAGCTGGCCGCCCTGGCCGACGAACGCGGCCTGCTCCTCTCCGTCTTCCAGAACCGCCGCTGGGACAACGACTTCCTGACGCTCCGCAAGCTCATCGCCGAGGGCGAGTTGGGCGACGTATGGCGCTTCGAGTCGCGTTTCGAGCGCTGGCGCCCGCAGCCCAAGGGCGGCTGGCGCGAGTCCGGCGACCCGGCAGAGATCGGAGGTCTCCTCTACGACCTCGGCAGCCATGTCGTCGACCAGGCGCTGGTCCTCTTCGGCCCCGCGACCTCGGTGTACGCGGAGTCGGACATCCGCCGCGCGGGCGCCGAGACGGACGACGACACGTTCATCGCGATCACCCACGCGAGCGGCGTCCGCTCCCACCTCTACGTGTCCGCGACCACCGCCCAACTCGGCCCGCGCTTCCGCGTGCTGGGCTCGCAGGCGGGCTACGTCAAGTACGGCCTCGACCCGCAGGAGGCAGCCCTGCGCGACGGCAGGCGCCCCACGGACACCGGCGAGGAATGGGGCGTCGAGCCCGAGTCCCTTTGGGGCCGGGTCGGTGCGGGTGAGTCCCCGCTCACGGGCGGCGGCCGGCCCGAGCCGACGCTGCCGGGCGCGTACCCCGCGTACTACGCGGCTGTCGCCGCCGCCCTCCGTGACGGCGGCCCGAACCCGGTCACCGCGCACGAGGCCGCGGCCGCCCTCGACGTCCTGGAGGCGGCCCGCCGGTCCGCCCGCGAGGGAGTGGTGGTGTCCCTGTGAGCGGATCTGTGGGTGGCCCTGTGAGCGCCCCGACCATTCCTGAACTGGAGGAGCAGGAGCGCCGGTTGACGCTCCCGCACTTCACCCTCGACGACGCCTGGGCACTGGGCACGCTGCTTGTGGACATCGCTCGCGAGCAGGCCGCCCCCGTCGCCATCGACATCCGCCGCGGCGGCCAGCAGCTCTTCCACGCGGCGCTGCCCGGTTCGACCCCGGACAACGACGCCTGGATCGACCGCAAGCGCCGCGTCGTCGAACGCTACGGCTGCTCCTCGTACCTCGTCGGCTCCCGCTTCCGCGCCAAGGGCACGACGTTCGAGGAGTCCTCGCGCCTCGACCCCGACACGTACGCGGCCCACGGCGGCGCGTTCCCGATCGCCGTCGAGGGCACGGGAGTTGTCGGCACGGTGGTGGTGTCGGGGCTGCCGCAGGTGGAGGACCACGCGATGGTGGTGGCGGCGCTGGAGCGCTTCAAGGGCTGAGAGTCCCGTACGGGGTTGGGCCTGCACGGGAGTTGAGCGCCGTACGGGGTTGGGCGCTGCACGAGAGTTGGGCGCCGTACAAGAGTCGGGCGCCGTACGGGATCGGGGTCGCCCCAATCCCGTACGGCTCAACCTCGTACAGCTCAGGCGTCCTTGAACTCCTGTCGCTGGCGGCCGAGCCCCTCGATCTCCACCTCCACCACATCCCCGGCCCGCAGGTAAGGCTTGGGCTCGGGCGCGCCCAGGGCAACGCCCGCCGGTGTACCGGTGTTGATGATGTCGCCCGGGTACAGCGTCATGAACTGGCTTACGTACCGCACCACTTCAGCGACCGAGAAGATCTGCTCGGCGGTCGTCCCGTTCTGCTTGAGCTCGCCGTTGACCCAGAGCTTGAGCGCCAGGTTCTGCGGGTCGGGCACCTCGTCGGCGGTCACCAGCCACGGACCCAGCGGGTTGAACGTCTCGCAGTTCTTGCCCTTGTCCCAGGTGCCGCCGAGTTCGAGCTGGAACTCGCGCTCGGAGACGTCGTGCGCCACCGCGTACCCGGCGACGTGTGCGAGCGCCTCCTCGTGGGACCCGAGGTAGCGGGCGGTACGGCCGATGACGACCGCGAGCTCGACCTCCCAGTCGGTCTTCTCGGACTTGCGCGGCACGAGCACGGTGTCGTTCGGGCCGATCACCGTGTCCGCGGCCTTGAAGAAGATCACCGGCTCGGCGGGCGGCTCGGCGCCGGTCTCGCGGGCGTGGTCGTGGTAGTTCAGCCCGATGCACACGACCTTGCCGATACCGGCGAGCGGCGGCCCGACGCGGAGCCCGTCCTCGTCCAGCGCGGGCAGCTCTCCGGCCTCGGCGGCGGACCGGATCCGGCCGAGCGCGGCGGCGTCGGCGAGCAGCGCCCCGTCGATGTCCGGGACGACACCGGAAAGGTCACGCAGGGTTCCCTCGGCGTCCAGCAGCGCGGGCCGCTCCGACCCCGCCGTACCGACTCGCAGCAGCTTCATAGTCACTATCTCCCTAGATCTCGGGCAGTCATCCGACAGGTGCAGCCATCGGATGACTGGTCGATCGTCCAAGCTCGGTGTCCAGTCCGCAAGTCCCTGATCACGGACTGGACCGCTCCGTCACGTGTTCAGGGGGTACAGGAAGGCGCGCTCCACCGCGCTCCACGTCGTACTGGTCACCATGTACAGCGCGGCCGCCAGCGGCATCACCGCGACGGAGACGAGCGTGACGAAGGACATGAACGGCATGACCTTGGTGATCGTCGCGAGCCCGGGCACCGGCTGGGCGCCGTCGCCCGCCGGGGCCACGACCATCGAGGCATTGGCCGCCGCCATCTGCTTCGTACGCCGGTAGTTGAAGGTCGCCACGGCCGCGACGAGGGCGAAGAGAGCGACGTAGACGAGCCCCGGCGCCCCGAGGACCCCGCCGTCGCCCAGCGCGTCGACCCAGCGGTCGCCGAGGGGCGCGGCGAAGAGCTTGTGCGCCAGCAGGCCGTTGGCCCCGCCGCCGATCGTCGAACTGGAGAACAGGTGGTAGAGCAGGAAGAAGGCCGGCAACTGGCACAGGCTGGGCAGCAGCCCGGACATCGGCGACACCTTCTCCGCCGCGTGCAGCTCCAGCACCGCCTGCTGCAGCTTCTGGGGATTCTTCGCGTGCTTCTTCCGCAGCTCCGCGATCCGCGGCTGGAGCCGGGTCCGCGCCCGCTGCCCACGGGCCGCCGCCCTGGACAGGGGATGCACGAGCAGTCGTACGAGCGCGGTGATCAGGACGATCGCGGCGGCCGCCGCGGAGGCGTGGAACAACGGCTGGAGCAGCTCGGCGAGCTGCTCGACCAGCCCGCCGAAAGCGGACAGGAAGGTGGACATGGGTGAGCCCTCCGGGGGTCTCGTCGTGCCGGGAGTACGGGTGTCCGTACGGGATGGCGGCATGACGACCATGCGTGGGATGCGTGGGATACGCGGGATGCCCGGATGTGGTGGTGCACGGGCGGTGCACCGTCCAACCGTGGACGGATGTGGCTGGGAGATCCCTACGCGGCGGCCGTCAGGAGGGCACGCCCCGGCGCTCGGGGGCGCGAACGCCCCGCGGCGTCGGGATCACGTTGGGGCAGGAACGCCGTACGGTGCTCGCGGTCGCGGATGGCCGTCCGTACGTTCGTACGCGGCACGGCGGGCGCGCAGCGTGAGCCGATGAGCGCGCAGACCGCGAGCGCGGAGCCGGCCGCGGCGGTCGCGGTGAACGCGACGGCGACTGCGGCGGCGAGGCTGCCGGTGTCGAGCAGGGCGACCTCGACGAGCAGCAGGAGCAGCACGGCGGCGGGACGCATGGCGCCTTTGCTCCAGGCCCGGATCATGGGCTGCTCCTCCCTTCGTCGTCATTCATGGTCGTTCCCGGTCGTCCCCGCTGTGCGGGTTGTATGAAGTTATACGGGATCCGTCTCGATGGGCTCAAGCAGGCGCGGGGCTGGCGCAGGGGGCGCCTTTCATCGCGGCCGCATGGAGGTGAGCTTCCCCCAGACGACCAGCCGGTACGTGGAGGTGTACTCGGGGGTGCAGGTGGTGAGGGTGGTGAGGGTGAGGTAATAGCCAGGCTCGCTGTACCCGTAGGCGGGCCGGGTGGCACTGCGCGGCACGGCGCCGATGACCCCGCCGTCCCCCGCCGAGGTCCGCGGAAGGGTCTTGTCGACGACGTACGTGTAGATCGCGGCCTTGGTCTCGACGCTGATCTCGTCCCCGGGCTGGAGCCGGTTGATGTACCGGAACGGTTCGCCGTGGGTGTTGCGATGTCCGGCGAGCGCGAAGTTCCCTGCCTGGCCCGGCTGTTGGGTGTCCTTGTAGTGGCCGACGTACCCCTTGTTCAGAACGTCCGGCTTGCTGACGCCTTCGGCGACGGGGACGCGGAGGCCCAGGCGGGGGATGACGAGGACGGCGTAGGCCTGGGACCAACTGGGGTCGGGGCGCCGGCTGTTGAAGGCGGCGGAAGATTCCGGGGCGTTGGCACCCGGCGCGGGTGTTGCAGCCACCGGCAACCCACTCGCTCCCGTATCCGCATCGGTCCCCGTCTCCGTCTCCGTCTCCGATGGCGCTGAGGCCCGCCACTCACGCTCCAGGGCCTGCACCTCGCGCTCGGCGTTCTGCTGGGCCTGGCGGTTGGTCCACCACAACTGATGGACGACGAGGAGCAGCAGCACGACCCCAACGGTGACGAGGAGTTCGCCGCAGCTCCACAGGGCGCGCTGGCCGAGGGCGCGTCGTCGCCGGGTGCTGTGCCGCACCACGGGAATCCGCGTGGCCCGCATGACGTGCATGACCTGCATGCGTGCGCCTCCTTCGCCGGGGCGGCACGCACGTTAAGGGTTGCGGCTTCAAGTCACCAGCCCCGCAAGCCTTCGCAGCCCGGCGTGGCCGCCCCTGCTTCCGGCGCTGGAACACCGTCACGCCGGGCGGCCGTGACCTGTACACGGCCGCCTCGGACACGTGCCTGAGCGGGAAGTCTGTGAGCGCGCTGTTCGCGGCGGGGCCGCTGTAGGCGCTGTAGATCGCCGGGCGGGGTGATGTGAGCGTGCGGTGTGAGCCCGCGCACCACCCATGAGGGCAATGTGCGGGTGTGTGATCCTCTGCCCCTGTGACGCCTCTGGCCTGCGGATCCCTCTCGTTCGCGGGCCGACGGCAGTACGGTGTCCACCATGCGCCCCGACACGCCTGCCGAGAACGCCGACCACACCGGCGAAGCAGCCCGCCTGGAACGTACCGCCGGCCTCTACCCCGAGGACGCCGAACACCTGCTTGTGCAGGCCGCGGCCCACCTCGAACTGGCCGGCGACCGCCCCGCCGCCACCGCGCTCTACGACCGCTTGCTGTCATCCGCGGCCTCCCTCGAGAACCCCCACCTGGTACGAGCCCTCAAGGCCTCCAACCTCTGGGAGTACGGCCACGAGGCGGAGGCCCGCGCGATCATCGACGGAGTCCGCGCCGCGTCCCCCCGCGACCCGGCCCCCTGGGTGATCGTGGCGGAGTCCCTCGAATCCCACGACGAGCTGGAATCGGCCCAGGAAACGTTCACGCAGGCGGCCACGCTCCTCCTGACCGACGTGGCCGAACCCCCGTACGCCACCCACCCCGTCCTCTTCGGCCGCCACCGCGTCCGCCGCATGCTGGGCGCCCCCCACGACGACTGGGACCTCCAGGCCGACACCCTGCACTCGTCCCCCATCTCCCTGGACGAACTCCACGACCCCAAGCGCGTCTGGTCCCTCGGCTCGGACAACCCGGAAGAACTCCAGGCCGAAATCTCCCGCCTCCGAGCCGAACTGGGCACCTACCGAGCCGCCCTCTCCCGCCCGTTCCCGGTAGCCGTCCTCCACTGGCCCGCCGAGGAACTCACCGAACTCCTCGCCGCGTACTCGTCCCTCGAGTCGGAGTACCCCTCCCACGAGGAACACCTCGCGACGATAGAGGCGTCGCTACGGGAGCTCGCGGCCTCCGGCACCCCGAACCTGGGGATCGTGACGGGGACGGTGCCTTCATACGAGGCATTCGCGGCGTCGGAGGCCTCGTCCCCGGCAGACGCGACGTTGTTGCCGCAGTACGCGACGACGCTGGCGGCACGGGGGCTGGCTGTGGCTTGGCCGCCGCAGCGGGGGGATGGGTGCTGGTGTGGGTCGGGGAGGGTTTATGGGGAGTGTCACGGGACCACCTACTGACCGCGCGCCCGCCAAAGTTCGAGGCCTGCCTGTCAGTGCTCGAAGCACCGCGCCTGATCTTGCGTCGACGCAAAGGTGGACGAACGACCTACAAGTCGGCGACGGTCAGGCGCATGGTGACACCGGTTAACGGTTGTCATGCTTGCAGCAGCGGCTACTGACAATACTTTCAAAACCCCCTAAATCCCGCTTTTACATCCTCCCCAAGTCGCCCCTCATCTACATCTCACCTACCTACTCGCCGTCGCCCACTTAAGTCATTACCTAATAGTTGTTAGGGTCGTGACATGGCGACAAAGGTTAGCAAAATCTTTCCCGGAGACGTGCGCACGCGGGCAGAGATTAGGGAGGTGTTCGGAGGGAGCCCGCAGGGCGGGATATGTCCCGCAATAGAAAAGCAGAGTGTCAACCTCTACTCGGACCCCTCTGTCGGAGAGGTCAATGGCTACTACGACGGTTGGCTGTCCGAGGAAGACGATCTCGGATCCGTCTTCGAGTACACCGGAGCCGGGAAATCTGGGGATCAGACATTCGCCGGAATTGCGGGGACAGGCAACCGGGCTATCCTGCTCCACGCACAACAGGAACGTAAGATACGCGTTTTCATCCAGGTCGGACAGGTCCCCCAAAGCGGCACCAAGACTCACCAGTACATCGGAGAGTTCACTCTGGATGCACTGAAACCATACGTGTGGCGCAGAGTACACGACATGGATGACAAGGAACGCAATGTCATCGTCTTTCGCCTTCGGCCGGATGCGGAGGTCGAGCGCTCGCCAAATAGCCTGGTCCCCATCGCGGAAGAGACCACATGGGAACTCGTCCCCTTTGAGGAGGTGGTCACGGCGGCGACCCTTCAAAGCGATCCTGCGACTATTGGGGAACTACCTGTTTCCAAGCAACGCAGAAAAGCCAGATCTCTACGAAAGGCCGCCGAAAATGCCGCCACCAGTGGCACATTCGTCGTCTCGGAGACCTTCAATAAAAAAATGAGTCTGCGCGCCTCGGCTGCAGCACACATCGCTGTGCGACGTGAAGCCGAGTTGACTCGCACCTACATGGCCTACCTTAAAGCTGTCGGACGCAAGACTGGCGCCTTCCAGATCAAAGTAAAGGGCCTTACGTCCACCCTAAGGACAGATCTCTACGACGCGACGGAACACGTGCTCTACGAAGCTAAGGGATCTAGCGCTCGCGAAGAAGTGAGAATGGCACTGGGGCAAATCCTAGACTATAGCCGCTATGTGCGGACTGAGGATCACAAGGAGCCCCCCAAGCGGGTCATACTGCTCCCCGCAATGCCCGACCTGGACATGTTCGACCTGTGCGAATCGTACGGGGTGGAAATAGTTTACAGATCAGAAAATGGCAGCTTCATTGGGGAATCCGTACCAGTCGAGTAACCCTTTGCACCTTCACCCTCACGGGCCTTCCAGCACCTTAGGAGGCCTACCCACGGGAGTCATTCGCCATCGACGTGAGATGACGCCAAGGCGAGTGGCTCCCGCGTATGGGACAAGGTCCACCGGGTTCATCCACGCATCCGAGAAGTGAATGTTCAGGTGTAGTGCGAGCGCCAAAAGGATGTCCTCAGATTCATCCGTATCGATTTGCGCAAGCAGAGATCCCGGCCCTGGCGAGCGTTCGAGAAGGTGCGTGTCGGGGTTCTGCCACTGTAATTGCCCTTTACCCAGTACCCACACACTGTCAGGCCATTCAACCGGAAGTCGATTTTGACACCATTCCATCAGGTGACTACCAATGGTCTCCAGTTTCAGACTATCAAAAGCGATGATGATCCCAGAAGTGGGGAAGAAATCGTAGGCTTTCCCATAAGCCCACGTTTTTCGTGGTACAAGGCCAGGTGTCAGACGATATGAATCCTTCGCCATGTGGCGCAGCCTGCTGATCTTGCTGCACGCGTCGACGAGTTGCACCTTGTCGAGTTTAGTTTTCACCTCGACAACGCCATAAACACACTCGTTCGGGAGTATCCGATACCCGTTCAAGGTCGTGAAGGGTGGCGTTCCTCTATCTGCGAGAACGATGTCGCACTGAGGAGAAGTCTCGCCTGATGCAGTGACGATCTCGGCATTGTGCACTGTTTCCACATGGGATGGTAAGTAGTTGGCGAGAAACTCGCGAACAAGGGCTTCCCGGGAAGTGCCCGCCTCACCGTTATGGCTGAAATTTCGCGACTGCTTGAAATCTGCATGCATTCGCATGGCGACCGAGCTGAGTATTCTTCCAAGTTTCTCTTGACCCATGAAATGATTCTAGGTCAGCACGCAGACCTCTGCAGCTACGAAAGGCGAACCTGCCGGGATCTCTAGAATACGGCGAACCATCATCACCCATGAAGAATCACCCCATATGGCATAACTTTGGCTCCCGCTGACATGCAGCAGCAGTTGGCAGCTTCACCACCTTCCGTGGCCCCACCCCTGAGCTGGACGTGGTCTTCCTCCACATCCTCGGCGGTGGACTCTTCGTGGAGAAGCCGCCGGAGTTGGAGCGGCGCAGGCTGGCGTTCCAGTACCTCAGCGCTCGATCACGAGTCGTCCGCGGCCCTCATCCACCGCATGCACAAGGAGTCCTGGGGCCCGCACCCCTGGCGCCCCTCTGGTTCAAGTCCTCCTATAGCGGCGGTAGCGATACGGAATGCGTCGAGCGCACACAAGCGAGAGCTCCCTTGTGTGCGATTCCAAGGACTTAGGAGGTCCTGCCGTCATGGTCGGGCGAAACGCTTGGCAAGCCTTGACACGAACCGTGGGTCACGAAGTGCTGAAGGGGTGACGCAGTCTGGCGCCTCGCTACCCTGCCCCTATGATTCGCGCAGTCGTGTTCGACGTCGGTGAGTGTCTGGTGGACGAGACCCGTGAGTACGGGGCCTGGGCTGTCTGGTTGGGTGTGCCCCGGCATACGTTTCACGCAGTGTTTGGGGCTGTGATCGCCCAAGGACGCGACTACCGCGAGACGTTCCAGGAGTTCCGGCCGGGCTTCGACCTCTATGAGGAGCGGGAGAAGCGGGCCGCTGCCGGGCAGCCCGAGACGTTCGGGGAAGGTGACCTGTACGAGGACGTCCGGCCGGCCCTCGCTCAACTCCGCGCCGATGGGATGTGGCTCGGCATCGCGGGCAATCAGACCGTGCGGGCTGGCCGCATTCTCCGGTCACTGTTCTCCGATGACGTCGATCTGATCGGGACGTCGGACGACTGGGGTGCCAGCAAGCCCGACCCTGAGTTCTTCAAACGCGTGGCTGCTGTGATGCCCTTCGACAGCGACGAGATCCTCTACGTCGGGGACCGGTGCGACAACGACATCCGACCCGCTGTTGAAGCGGGGATGCACACCGCGCTTGTACGGCGGGGTCCTTGGGCCACGATCCAGTGGGACAGTTCGGAGGCTCGGGAGCTGCCGACGTTTCGGGTCGGCAGTCTCCTCGAACTGTCCGGTCTCATCCTCAACTTCAACGGCTCAGCGCGCTGACCGTCGTCGACCATCCGTAGAGCCGGTCGTCGAGGTCTCGTACGCAACGCTCGTGCTGGTGCGGCGCGAGTGCCCGCCGTACCTCGCGTACGCGGTCCATGCCGGTGGCGTACCAGGTGAGCGCCAGTTGATCGAGAGCTTGTCCTGCGTAGGCACACGCCTGCTCCGGATTCCCCGACGCCGCCTCGACAGCGGCCAGGTCGCCGAACACGACGCTTCGCTGCTTGTCCTCGCTCGTCGGCATTGCGTCGAGGACGCCGAGCAAGGTGTCGCGTGCTTGAGGAAGGTGTCCGGCGATCAGCTGCGTGTTGCCCTTGAACGCGGCCAGGCGGGCTGGGGAGAACCAGTCCATCCATTCAGGTGAGGGGTGCTCGTTTCCTGTGGCGAGGACGTCCTCGGCATGCCCGATCAGGTGCAAGGCCGTGCGAGTGTCGCCGCACCGTGTCTCGCACTCCGCTTCCACCGCGTCTAGCCAGGCCAGAAGCTCCGCGGAAGCAAGCCCACGACGAGCGTATGTACGTGCCGCGATCATCCGCTCCAGCGCCGCGTCGCGGTCGCCCGCCCAGCCCGGAATGAACGCCATGTGCGCGATGATCGCCGAGCCGAGCAGCGGATCGTCCGCTTCGCCTGCGGCTTGCAGAGCCAGCAGGAGTGCGTCGCTCGCGCTGCTGGGTTCCCGGCGGTCGAAGAAGTCGATCCGTCCCGCGAGGAGATACGACTCGGCGAGCGCTGTCGCGACCGTACGACGGGTGGAGCCTGTGGTCTCCGGAAGCAGCGCGCAGCCCAGTGTCGCGTGGGCAAGGATGGCCGGGTGCAGTCTGGCGGGAGCGACGGACCAGTAGAGCCGACGATGCGAGCGCGTCACGGCGGCGAAGTCCGAACCGGCAGTGGCTGGTTGTGTCGTAGTGGCAACTGCCAGCGCGGGGACTGCCGCGAGGCCGACAGCAGTCACGCCACCCGTTACGAGGGCACGCCGCGTGCGGTCGGGCTGAGTGCCGTCGGGGTCCCAGGGCGGGGTGAACCCGAGTGACTCCATGCTCTGGCCCAGCAAGTGCACCAACACCCTCTGGCAATCCGGCTGAGGCCAGGGAGGACTGTCCGACTCCCAGCGCCGGACCTGACGTACGCCAATCGACAGTCCGCGAATACCGATCTGCTTTGCGGTTCCGGACAAGGCATCGGCCAAGTCCTGTTGCGAGTTGAAGCCGGCGGCCACACGAGCGGCCTTCAATCGGACGTTGCCAGTGGGACGGGGCATGAGCACCTCCTCATCTGGAGATTGCACTGTCCGTCTCAGAGTAAGTCCGCTGTACGACGTCATGTCACCCTCACGCGCCAACTAGGCCCTGTCGAGGTCCTCTTGAGGACCTTCTGAAGTCCTGGAGTTGAACGCCTGCCGCGTCCAGGCTGGCTCCAAGTCCTACGAGCCGAGTACTCATGCCGAGAGGTGGCCTAGTGAACGACACGCAGCAGGCAACGGAGCGAGCGATTGCCGAGTGGCTCACGTGGGAGCACCCCGTGCCAGCACAGGTATGGACAGAATGGACAACCCATGGAGTCGCGTTGCTGCCTCTCGGAAAGCGGTTCGCCGCGGTGCGGATGCCTATGGACGTCGTCCATGCCGCCCTCGATACCGACCAGCCGACTCAAGTAGCTTCGCTTCTTGAGCAGTTACTCTGCGGTCCCGTCGTCCATGACCGCCGAGTCGTGGGCGTGACGTACTACGCCTTGATCCAGTGGAATGCCGATCTCGTTTGGGCCCACGACGAGATCGCGCCCTGCCTTGGACGAGGCATCTACCTGGGAGTGCCGCGCATCGACCGCCGTAAGCCTCCGGGTACGTATTGGGTCGTGGCACCGAAGTACGCGGGGAATCTGTGTGCGCCGCATGCCGTGGCCTCCTTGATCGAGGCCGGTCGGCAACGGCTTGTCCATCAGCGGAGTTGTCGCTGAGCGCGGCGCCGGCGGCTCCGTAGCAACAGCGTGTGGGGCAGCACCACCTTCCGGTCCTTGAGCCTGACCGGCGGGTCTTGCCAACCGGCATGAAGGGCCTCCGAGCCAGGCTCGGCGAGTCCGCGGTGCGCGAGTCCGCAACCGGCGTCGCGGTACCCCGGTTTGAACTCAACCCGTTGACGCAGGGAATTGCACCGCCAGTCGCAGGCCGCCGCCGGGATTGGGGTGGGCGGTGATCTCGGCGGCATGGGCGCGTGCGATTGCGGCGACGATCGACAGGCCAAGGCCGGTGCTGTCGGCTGACCCCGTCCGCGCGGAGTGCAGCCGGCGGAATGGTTCGAAGAGCTCGCCGATGCGGCTTTCGGGAATCTCAGGTCCGGTGTTGCGGACGGTCAGGAGAGCGGTGGGTGTGAGCTGTATGTCCACCACGCCGCCGGGGCGGTTGTACCGGATCGCGTTGTGCACCAGGTTGGCCACCAGCCTGTGCAACAGGACCGGGTCGCCGGTAACCGTGGCCCGTTCGGTGTCCTGTCTGATCGAGATGCCGTTTGCCGGCGTTTCGCTGACCGCCCGGCGTACCAGGAGATCGAGGTCCACCGGCTCCGTGGTCTCCAACCCGTTCTCTCCCTGGGCGAGGATGAGAAGGCTGTCGATCAGCCGCTCGTTGCGCCGGTTGACCTCAAGCAGTTCGTCACGCACCTGGGCGAGCCTTTGCGGGGAGGGATTGTCCAGGCCGATCTCGATCGCAGCCCGTTGAATGGCCAGCGGGGTTCGCAGTTCGTGCGAGGCGTTGGCGATGAACCTGCGCTGGCTGTCCACGGATCGCTGAATGCGTTTCAGCATGCTGTCGAAGGTGTCGGCCAATTCGGTGAGCTCGTCGCGCGGTCCGCCGAGCGCGATGCGTTCGTTCAGGTTGGACAGCGAGAGCCGTCTGGCGGTTGCGGTGATCTGGTGCACGGGGCGCAGCAGGCGGCCGGCCAGCCACCAGCCGATGGCGATCGACACGATCGTCAGTACGGCGACAGTGATGCCCGCGATGCCCCACTGGTAGGTGAGCACGGCATCGGGCAGATGCCTGAGGTCCGTGCTGCCGGGTGCCTGCTGGGCCACAGGTGGCGGGGCGAGAGCCGGGTTGGGCGCCGGGTTGAGCAGCTCGACCCGGACGTCGGTGATCCGTCTGTCCAAGTTGTGCTTGAGCAGGAGGTTGGTGGTGACAAGCACGGCCGCCGAGGTCAGCAGGAACAGACCGCTGTAGACGGCGGTGAGTCGCACCCGCACGGTGCGGCGTTTCACAGGTGGTACCCGACGCCCGGGACGGTGTGAACGCACGGCGGGTCCCCGAGTTTTGACCGCAGCCTGCTGATGATGACCCTGACCACCGTGGTGAACGGATCGACGTTCTCGTCCCAGGCCAGTTCGAGCAGTGTCTCGGCACTGACCACCGCACCGTCCGCCCGCATGAGCACTTCGAGTACGGCGTACTCCTTGACCGACAACGGCACATGGCGGCCATCGCGGCTGACCTGTCGGCGGGGCGTGTCAAGCACGATCCCAGCCCGTTGCAGGATCGGCGGAACGGGCGCCTGGCTGCGCCGCCCCAACGCCTGCACCCGCGCGACGAGTTCGCTGTAGTCGAAGGGCTTGGGAAGGTAGTCGTCAGCGCCGAGGCCGAGCCCGGCGACCCGCTCGGGCACCGAGGTGGCGGCGGTCAACATCAGGATCCGGGTCCGGGCGCCGCTCTGCGCCAGGTCGCGGCAGATCACGTCGCCGTGCACGCCCGGTAGGTCCCGATCGAGGACGAGGACGTCGTAGTCGTGCACGGCCAGCCGCTGCGATGCGGCCGTACCGTCGTAGACCACGTCCACCGCCATGGCCTGCTTGCGCAGTCCCTCGGCCACCAGATCGGCGAGCATCCGCTCGTCCTCGACTACCAGGATTCGCATACCGGGTCTATATCAGGTGCCTCCGCTACGGGGGCGTTAACGGTTGCGTTCACACCCCCGCAACGGCATGCCCCCAATGGTGAGCGGCATGAAGAACAACCTACGGATCACGGCCTACGTGGTGACCTTGGCCTCGCTTGCCGGCTACGCCGCGACGCTCGTGATCGCCCCGGCCGTTTCCGCCGACGCGTCCAGCCGCCCACCGGCCTGCGCCGCGCCCACCGGGCCGATCGGGCAACCCACCACGCCCGCGTCCGAGTCGAAGCCCACCACCATCACCACCATCGAGCAGGCGTACTACTGCATCTTCGAGAACTACTACAGCGGGTCCGTACTGGACGCCCGCACCTTGCTGGTGCCGGCCTTCGCCGCGCTCACTCAGGAACTGCAACGCCGCGGGCTGGACCAGCCGCAGGCCACGACGCCGGTCCTGACCGGTAAGAGGGCCGCCGACTGGACCGCCTTCAGCCGCGCCTACCAGAAGATCGCCGCGAACCTGCCGCAGGACTCCGTACTCCAGCAGGCCATCGCGGAGGCGACGTTGCAGGGCATGGTGGCGGCTCTCGGCGACAACCACGCCAACTGGGCCCGTACGCCGCAGCAGCGAAGTCTGCTCGGCCTGAAGTTCTCAGGCCTGCGTCCCGACGGCACCGACCCGGCCGTCACAGCACCGGTCTTCGTCACCTCGGTCGCACCGGGCAGCGGTGCGGACAGCGCCGGGATCAAGCCGGGAGATGAGGTGGTCACGGTCAACGGCGTGCCGCTGATCCTCAACGGGATCGTGTCGGAGGGCGTCGTCGAGTGGCTCACGGCGGCGTCGCCTGAGCAGCCGCTGCGGTTCAGGCTGCGACGCCCGAGCACCGGCAGAATCTTCACTACGACCGTCACACCGGTCACGTTCCCGCAACAGCAACCCAAGGCCGAGGCAAGGCTGCTGTCCGACGGCATCGCCTACGTCACGATCCCCGGCTTCTCTCCGGGAGTTGCCGACCAGGCGCTCGACGCGATCACGGACCTGCGCGAGAACACCACCCTGCGGGGACTCATCCTCGATCTGCGCGGCAACGGCGGCGGTTCCGGGGCGGAGCTGGAAAGGCTGCTGGGCGCCTTCGTCCACGGCAGGACCACAAGTTACTGGTGCGACGTGCGTGACCAATGCACCGCCAACCACCCGGACGACTCGGTACCCCTGCTGGATCTCCCCCTGGTCGTGCTGACCGACCGCAACTGCGCCTCGGCCTGCGACTCGTTCGCCGGCACGGTCAAGGATCTCCACCTCGGCACCCTGGTCGGTACCCGCACCGCGGGCCTCGTATCGGGCCCGTCCCTGCCGTACCTGCTCGACGACAACAGCGAGTTGACGCTGCCCGGTCTCCGCGAGATCGGCGCGAACCGGGAAACCATCGACACCATTGGCGTCGCCCCTGACCATCTGGTGCCGATGACCTCCGCGGACCTGTCCGCGGGGCGGGACCCGGGGGTGGCGAAGGCCCTGACCCTGCTGCGATAGACGTCGGTAAGCCGGCTGTGTCCGCGCGCGCCCCGCGAGGCTCGCGCGGATGCCCGCACGAAGGCCAAGGGCTCCGCCGGATGTCTGACGTCGCAACCACGCTGCTCGGGGCCCATGGAAACGTGCGCGCATCGCGCCGAAGGGTCTACGCCGCTCACCGTAGGCACGAACACCCTGGGCAAGAGTGCTCAAGCATCCCGGCGGGGCACCGTCGCTCACAGCCCGCCGACGGCCTGAGCTCACGATTCGTCACCAACTCGTCAGCCAACGGGAATTGGACCGCCTTCCGGCACAACCCCCACCACCGATGCGGTGTCTAACGGGGCGATCCGGATCAACAGCCACCCACCCACACAACTCCAGTCTCACCGGCCCGCACCGACCGCCACGACAGCGGCGCCTCCACTGGCAAGGGACTTCAGCGGCGGCCTCCTCGCCGACCGACCTGACCACCCGCTGCCTGCCCAACACCCCACCACTGATTCAGCTTCCGCGAAGGGTTACTTCCGCATGCGCACTTACAGGACCCGGACCATCGCCACCACCGCCACGCTCGCCCTCGCCCTGGGTGGAGCCTTGTTCGCGGCACCCACTGCCCAGGCGGCCACAACGGTGGCCTCCGTCGTCCATGAGAACGGTGAGCTCTGGTACAAAGGCGCCGCCGGGCAGGCGAACAACCTGACGGTCTCCACAGAGGTCGAGGAGAGGGGCGAGTGGGAGTACTACTACGTCATCACCTTCCGCGATCGGGGTGACGTCACCATCGATTCGAGCGCGGCAAGCACCGATGAGTGCACATACCCCTCGTCGGCCGACCGCACCGTCGTCCAGTGCGCGACCGAGATCCCCCAGGGCTCCGACGACTCGGACAACTTCGACGTCAACCTCGGCGACGGCAACGACAAAGCGACGGTCAACGCCGACAGCAACGCCTACTCCTCGATACACGGTGGCGCCGGCAACGACGTCCTCCGGGGCTCCGCGGCGGACGTGCTGTACGGCGACAGCGGCAACGACCGCCTCGACGGTGGCGGCGGCGTCTGGAGCGTCGGCCCCTACGGCGGCACCGGCAACGACACCATCACCAACTGCGCGACCGACTGCTACGGCGGCCCCGGCAACGACTCCCTGACCGGAGACGCCGGCGCCAACCACCTTTACGGCGAAGACGGCAACGATGTCATCCACGGCCTGTCCGCGGCGGACTTCATCTACGGCGGCCGGGGCAACGACACCCTGTACGGCGAGAAGGGCAACGACACGGTCTACGGCAACAGCGGCAACGACACGCTGTACGGCGGCCAGGGCACCGACAAGCTCTCGGGCGGCCCGGGCACCAACAAGGTCCACCAGGGCTGAGGAGCCCGCCCGCGAGGGACGCCGGCTCTCCCACGTCTCGAAGAACCCCGGCATCCAGACGACGACCTGGTACAGCAACCACTACCTGTCCACAGGCCCCGCCTGGAAGCTCGGCTGACCGGTCTTTCGGCCGGCGGCCAGGGCCCGGTGCGCCAATTGCGGCGTACCGGGCCCCTTTTCAGGTTCTTGGAGGGCTCAGCGCTTGAGCGTGAAGGTGAAGTCGCCGGTGAGCTTGCCGTTCAGGCGGACGGCCGAGACGAGTTCGCCTTCCGTGATCAGTCTCTCGACCTCGGCCCGGGAGAGGCCGCAGCCTTCAGCGATCAGCCGTACCGGCCGGACGGGGATCCGCGCCGCAAAGCGGACGGATATGTCGATCACCTCGCGGTCGAGGTGATCCGTTCCGCCGGTGTCGAGGCGCCAGGCGTTGTCCCAGTCGAGTGCGATGCGATTGCGGCGCTGCACAACCGGATCCTGGAGCAACTCGACTGTCAGGCCAGGGTCGTTGCCGTGCAGCCTGTCCAGCAGCTCAGGCCTTACAGAGCGCACCTTGACCCGCTCCAGGACCGTGAGTTTCGCCGTCTCCCCGCACGCGGTGCAGAGCACGAGGAGCCAGATGTCGAGGAGCTTGTGGTGTGCGTTGACGCGGAATTTGCCGCTTGCCCGGAAGCGTTCTGACGCGCACGTGTGGCAGCGGCGGCGAACGAGCGGTGGGCAGGTGGGCATGACCACCCAGTTTTCGAGCACAGAAGTACACCGGTTTCAGTGAGAAGTCCGCAGCGAAAAGGAGCGCGGCGCACATGCGCGACGCGCGACAGATCAGCTCTCGGGGGGTCTCACAGGGTGTACAACGGCGCGTCCTTGACTGAGCGGCGGCTGCGCGACGACTGGGCAGCGACTGGGCGACGTGGTTCGGCAGCACGGTAATGGCGCACGGTGGCGCTGCTCCACCGGTTTTCGGGCGCCCCACCGGCAGGGCCTGTCCGGCGGGTCGTGGACGAAGGACAGAGTCGGATCGCGGCGGCGACGACGCCGACGGCGACGGCGACGGCGACGGCGACGGCGACGGCGACGGCGACGGCGATGGCGATGGCGATGGGAGCGGCGACGGCGATGGGAGCGGTGGCGTGGCGCGCGTGACATCCGTGAGCGACATGCGGGACATCGACGCGGGGGCGTCACCCGACCAAAGTATGATCGCCCTTCGGCTGACAGGGCGCTCCTCAACAAGCCGCAAACGAGGAGCCGTTGGGCGTTGGGCCGGCCAGGGAGCCTCATGGCGCCGCCGGCCGGATCGGTCCCTGAAGCAGTGGAAAGGAACCCGCGGTGTCCGACGAAGGACGGCTGATCGCCGGCCGCTACCGCATCCTCGACCGGGTCGGCCGAGGCGGCATGGCCACCGTGTGGCGCGCCCACGACGACCTCCTCGGGCGCGAGATCGCCGTCAAGAAGCTCCACCCCCAGCCGCATCTCGACGCCGACGAACTCGCCACCCTCTTCGAGCGCACCCGCCGCGAGGCCCGCAGCACCGCGAGGATCAGCCACCCCAACGTCGTTGTCGTCCACGATGTCGTGGAGGACGAGGGTGTGCCCGTCATCGTCATGGAGTACGTGCCTTCCACCACGCTCGGTGCCCTGGTCAAAGAGCACGGCCCGGTACCGCCGGAAGAGGCAGCCAGGATCGGCAGTGACGTGCTCGCCGCGTTACGGGCGGCGCATCGGGCCGGGGTCCTGCACCGGGACGTGAAGCCGGCGAACGTACTGCTCGCCGAGGACGGCCGGGTGGTCCTCACCGACTTCGGCATCGCCCAGGCCGCCGAGACCTCCACTCTCACCCGCACCGGCCAGCTGGTGGGATCGATCGACTTCATGGCCCCCGAGCGTCTCGTCGGCGGGCCGCCGGGCCCGGAGGCCGACCTGTGGGCGCTGGGCGCCACGCTCTTCCAGGCGGTCGAAGGCCGCTCGCCGTTCCTCCGGGACACGGCGGGGCAGACGATGTACGCCATCGCCATGGAGCCGGCTCCCAAGGTTCTCGGCGCCGGGCCGCTCACCCCGCTGATCGAGGCTCTGCTCGTCGGCAACCCGGCCGACCGTATGTCGGCCGAGGACGCCGAGCGCCTCCTGCGGACCGTGGACACGGGCCCGCCACGAATACGCCGAGCGGGTTCCTCCAGCGCCCCGCCCGCTGGCGCTCCGACCGCTGCCCCGAAGGCTGCGACTGCGGCTGCGGCTGCGGCTGCGGCTGCGGCGAAGTCGGAACCGAGTTCCAAGCCGGAGCCGGAGCCGGAGCCGAACTCGAAGCCGAACCCGAACCCGAAACCGGAACCCGAACGAGAACCAGCCTCAAAGCCGGAACCCAGCCCGGGACGCAGATCACGCAAAGCATCCGCCGCCGCCGCTGCCGCTGCCGCCGCCGCTGCCGACAAAGCACTGGCCGCGGAACGCCCGCAGCCCGCCACGACCGACATGCAGGCGCTGCGGCCCTCCAGCAGCCGAACGGGCGGCCGTTCGAAAAAGCTGGTCGCGCTTGCCGCAACGGTCGCCACAGCAACACTGATCACGACCGCGTTGCTGCTCAACACGACGGCGAAGAAGAACACCAACGACGCCACAACGTCGGCCGGCCCGCTCCCGGTCGGTGGCATCACAACGTCGCAGTCCGCGAACACCCCGACATCCTCCTCCGTCTCGTCTCAACCGAGCTCTGCGAGTTCCGGCGTCACGTCCCCGACGGCGCACGCCCCGTCGCAGGCGTCGACGCCCAAGCCCGGAGAGGTGGATCCCGGCCCTGAACCGGGAGAGGAGAACCCGTCCCCGGACAGCGGATCCGACCCATCGCCCGCCCCGGCCACCGGCCACACCTTGGTGGTCGCCGCCTCGGCGAAGTGCCTGAGCAGCGGCGCCGGAACCGAGGGGATACAGCTCGTCCAGGCCACGTGCGACGGCTCCGCGGCACAGCAATGGCAGACCGGATCGGACGGGACCCTCCGGTCATCGGGGAAATGCATGACCGTGGCCGGCGGGTCGAGCGAGGACCGCACCGAGATCCAACTGACCGGCTGCAGCGGCGGCGCCAGCCAGCAATTCCACCTCTCCGGTACGAAACTGCTGGCTGATCAGTCCCAGAAATGCGTCGACATTTTCGGAGGCGAGAGCGGAACAGGCGCGGTCCTCTGGGAATGCAACGGCAGGGACAACCAGACCTGGACGATGGGATGACCCGACAGGCTGCGCGCGACCGGGCCGGCGGGATCGCGTGTCGGTCAACTTCCCTTGAGATACCGCAACTTGGGCCTGCGTGAGGCTGCCGTGACACCGCCTGCCCTCGCTGCACATCATGAGTGAATGACGCGCCTCCGTGACATCGTCATCGACTCGGCTCCCCCCTTCCGCGGCCCGATTCTGGGCTACCACGCTGGACAGGTGAGCCATTGCTCCGTACGACGATGCGGAACTCACGGGGGAGGCGGTCAGTACCGGGCGTCGGGGAGGGATCGGCTCGTGGATCCTGTGCGCAGCCAGTCGTTGAGAGCCGCGTAGTCGGCGTCGGTGAGACCCCGGCGCGCATCGACGCGATGGAGCAGGGCCTCACCTCGATGGTGTGCCGACACCCAGGCCCGGTCGGTGTCGGTGATCTCGTCGTCGACCCAGATGAAGTCGCGGCCGGCCGCCCAGTCGACGAGAGGGCGGGTTTTCCAGTGCAGGCCACAGCGCTCGTCCTGCTCGTCGGCGTCCGATGGGTCCGGCCAGATCACTACCGGCAGCTCGGACAGGCCGAGCCGTGGTGCGATGGACTCGTTCGCGTCGGTCATCCAGGTCGTGGCCCAGACGAGTTCGCACGGTAGCGCCGTCAAGCGGGAGCCGTGCGCGGGGTTGACCCTGGCCAGAAGGGGATTCGAGTCGGCGCCGTGCGGATCGGGACCCGGCGGGTAGGTCGGATGCCCGTGGATGTACTGCGGTGGCGGCGCCCCGAACGGAATTAGCGGTCCGTCGACATCGAGGAAGAGCAACGGGCGCTGTTCGGAACGAGTCACGGCTGGACGATAGCGCGCACATCGGGACCCGATCGGTGCCGTTCAGGTGGAGGTCTTTGATCGCCAGAGTTACGGCGGCCTCGTGACGTCCGCGATGCCAGTCAGCCCCTGGACCCATCGCCCGGAACCGCGACGCAGCGAGCTAGCCTCGGTTCGTACGAGACACGTAGCAGCGGAGGCAGTGATGGCGAAGGTCGTGAAGGTGCCGGCTGCGGTGGTGGCCGCGGGTGGGCTCATCGGTGGGTACGGCGTGGCCCGCTGGACCAAGAAGCGGCAGCTCGGCGGAGTCGTGCTGGCCGCCGCCGGAGCCACGGCCGCTCAGCAGTGGCGGCAGCAGGCCGGCGGTAAGGCCGCCGGGGCGCTGACGGTCGCGTACGTCGCCGCCTTCGCCGGGTCTCATCCGCTGGCGAAGAAGGTCGGCGCCTGGCCCGCCGTGTTCGGCGTCGCCGGGGCCGTCGCCCTCGCCTCCTGGGCCGTGGCCGACCGCCGAGCCGTCTGAGCGAGCAGGATCCCAACAACCTCGCCTACGAGGCAGCGGCAGCGGAACCCGATACGGATGCCGAACCGGGCGCCGAACCCGTCCCATCCACCCCCTGAAACGCCCGCCGATACGCATACGGACTCGTCCCCACCACCTTCTTGAACCGCTCCCGGAACGCCGTCGGGGAGCCGAACCCCGCCTGGGACGCGATGCGTTCGACGGGGTAGGTGGTCGTCTCCAGGAGGTACTGGGCGCGCCGTACCCGGGCCCGGTGCAGCCACTGCAGAGGCGTCGTGCCCGTCTGTTCGCGGAAGCGGCGGTTGAGCGTACGGGTGCTCATGCCGGCGTGGGCGGCGATGTCCTCCAGGGTCAGTTCCCGCCCGGCGTTCTCCTCCAGCCAGTCGAGGAGGGGCTCCAGGGTGGCGCCGGCCGGTACCGGTGGCTGGGTGTGGATGATGAACTGGGCCTGGCCGCCCTCCCGTTCGAGCGGGACGACCGACATCCGGGCCGCGTGCGCGGCGACGGCCGAGCCGTGGTCCTTGCGGATCATGTGCAGGCACATGTCGATCGCGGCCGCGGCGCCCGCCGAGGTGAGGAACTGGCCGTTGTCGACGTAGAGGACGTTCGGGTCGACGGTCACGGCGGGGTACATCTCCGCCAGGTCCCGGGCCGCGATCCAGTGCGTCGTCGCGCGCAGCCCGTCCAGCAGGCCGGTGGCGGCGAAGACGAACGCGCCCACGCAGACCGAGGCGATCCGGGTGCCGTTCGCGGCCGCCGCGCGCACCGCCTCCGCGACGCCCGGCGGAAGCGGGACGGTCGGGTCGGCGACACCCGGCAGGATGATCGTGTCCGCCTCGGCCAGCGCCTCCAGCCCGTACGGGGCCCGCACCGCGAACGGGCCCGCGCTCACCTCCTCCGTCACCGAGCAGACCCGGATCCGGTACGCCTCCCGCCCGTCCGGCAGCCGCGCCCAGCCGAAGGTGTCGATCGGGGCGGAGAGGTCGAACGGGATGACCTGGTCGAGCGCGAGTACGGCAACGGTGTGCATGGCAAGAGAGTAGGGGTACGACGGATTCCAGTCAGCAGCGGTACGAGGCACACAGACCCGGAAGCACCCGCAACAACCAGGAACCTTTACGGCCCCGGCACCCCTCCACCCCCCCCTGGCGAAAATCCGTTGCCCCCTGGCAAAACCGCCACTTCCAGAAGATCCCCGCCGCCCCTACCGTCACCCCGTGACCAAGTTCCTCCTCGCCGTCCACGTGATCGCCGCGATCGTCGCCATCGGGCCCGTCACGGTCGCCGCCAGCATGTTTCCGCCTACAGCGCGCAAGGCGCTCGCCGAACCGGGGGACGCGCAGACCCTCGCGACCACGCGGCTGCTGCACCGCATCTGCCGGGTGTACGCCACCGTCGGCGTCGCCGTTCCCGTGTTCGGGTTCGCCACGGCGAGCAACATGGGGGTGCTCGGCGACACCTGGCTGATCGTCTCGATCGCGCTGACGGCCGTCGCCGCGGTCGTCCTCGGCGCGCTGGTGCTGCCGAGGCAGGCGTCGATCATGGAGGGCATCTGGGACGCCGGGGGCCGTGCGGTCACCGTGACCCCGCGGGCGACCGCACAGCTCGCCATGTTCACCGGGATCTTCAACCTGCTCTGGGCCACCGTCACGGTCCTGATGATCATCCGGCCGGGTTCTACGACAGGGGCTTAACCCGTGAGGGGTTCAGCTCCCCGGTGCCCCAGCACATTCACCACCCGCCCGTTGGGATCCCGTACGAAGAAGCGCCGTACGCCCCACTCCTCGTCCCGCAGCTCTCGTACGACCTCCGCGCCCGTGGCGACCACCTGTGCGTACACCGCGTCGACGTCGTCGACCTCCACGCTCAGGTCGGGGACGACGGGGGCGGTCCGTTCCTCGGTGAAGAAGCTGATCTGGGCGGTGGGGTTGGACGGGGAGGCGAGGGTCATGACCCAGCCCAGGTGCATGACCTGCTCCAGGCCGAGCAGGCCGTAGAAGTCACTGTTGGTCCTCATCGACTCCTCGGAGCCGACCTGGATGTCGGGGACGATCCTGCGGACGGTCATCGAAAGCGGCTCCTCAGGTGAGGTGGGCGTACAGCAGTCCGTCCGTCGAGTCTTCCTCAGCCGGCCGGAACCGGCGGGCCACCGCCGCCGCGACGAGTACTGCGGCACCGATCAGGAACGTGCAGAATCCCCACGTCAGGGGCCACGAGTGCGCCATGCCGTCCGGCGTTCCGGGGTTCGTGCGCAGCGAGATGTGGAGCAGGACTACAGGCGGGCCCGCAACCAGCAGCAGGGGCCAGCCCAGGTAGTCCCGGTGGCCGAAGTAGGCCGCCAGCGTCAGCAGGACGAGGGTCAGGCCGACGACCCCGACGACCGTCACCGGGGTCGTCCCGTCGACGGAACCGGGCGCCTGGGCGCGGTTGTTCAGGTCCCATGGGACACGGTTGTTCAGATCCCACGGGATACAGACGAGGTACGCCGCACCGGAGAGGGCGGCGCCGAGCACGCGCGTCAGCCAGCGTTCCGGCCAAGGGCGCGTTCGCAGCGGGCTCAACAGCTTCTCGGTCATGCGTACGAGGTTTGCGCGGCGTGCGAGGGCCCGACAGAGTACGCGTACTCAGTCGGGCCCTTCACCTACTCAAGCGGGCGCCCGCTTGACGTAGCCGGTTACTCCGGCGGGCGCCCGCCTCACGTAGCCGGTGCCGAGGACGGCGACTCCTTCTCCACCACCGACAGCGGCGTGGCGATGTCCTCCAGCGAACGGCCCTCCGCCTTCACCGCGAAGAACACCGCGACCAGACCCGCCGCGCACATCAGTGCCGCACCGATCTGGAACGCGAGCACCGTGTCGCCGACGACGCCGGACTCCGTGAGGTCGGCGAAGACCAGCGGGCCGGTGATACCGCCGGCGGCCGTGCCGATTGCGTAGAAGAAGGCGATGGCCATGGCGCGGGTCTCCATCGGGAACACCTCGGACACCGTCAGATACGCGCTGGAGGCGCCCGCCGACGCGAAGAACAGCACCACGCACCAGCAGGCCGTCATCGTCACCGCGCTCAGCGAGCCCCGGTCGAAGAGCCAGGCCGTGCCGAACAGCAGGATGCCGGAGAGGAGATACGTCGAGGAGATCATGATGCGCCGGCCGACCGTGTCGAACAGCTTGCCCAGCAGCAGCGGGCCAAGGAAGTTGCCGGCCGCGATGACGGCGAAGTAGTAGCCGGTGCTGCCGGTCGGCACGTCGAAGAACGTGGTGAGGATGGCGCCGAAGCCGAAGGTGATCGCGTTGTAGAGGAACGCCTGCCCGATGAAGAGGGCGAGACCGAGCGTGGCCCTCTTCCGGTAGCGGCCGAAGACGGTCTTGGCGATCAGGCCGAAGCCGACGCTCTTGCGCTGCTGGATGGTGATCTCGCGGTCGGGCTGTGGCAGCGCCTCGCCCTTCTCCTGCTCGATCTCGCGCTCCACGGAGGAGACCAGTGCCTCGGCCTCCTCGCCGTGGCCGTGGATGAACTGCCATCGCGGGCTCTCCGGCACATGCCGCCTGACCAGCAGGATCACCAGGCCCAGTACGACGCCGAGCGCGAAGGTCAGCCGCCAGCCGACGTCCTTGGGGAAGATGGACGTGTTCAGCATCACGACGGACAGCAGCGCTCCGCCGATCGCGCCCAGCCAGTAGCTGCCGTTGATGATCAGGTCGACCCGGCCCCGGTACTTGGACGGGATCAGCTCATCGATCGCCGAGTTGATGGCCGCGTACTCGCCACCGATGCCGAAGCCGGTGAGGAAGCGGAAGACGAAGAACCACCAGGGCGAGAAGGACAGCGCGGTGAGAGCCGTCGCCGCGAGATAGACCGCCAGGGTGATCATGAAGAGCTTCTTGCGGCCGTAGCGGTCGGTCAGCCAGCCGAAGAACAGCGCGCCCGCACAGGCACCCGCCACATAGAGCGCCGCCGCGATACCGGTGACCTGCGCGGTGGAGACGGCAAGACCGCTGCCCTCCTCGGAGAGGCGGCCGGCGATGTTACCGACGGTGGTGACCTCAAGGCCGTCCAGGATCCATACGGTTCCCAGGCCGATCACGATCATCCAGTGCCAGCGGGACCACGGCAGCCGGTCCAGACGCGCCGGTACCGACGTGGTGACCGTTCCCGTGGAGGCGGGCACAGCGCCCGGCGTCGCTGATGCTGTCATGGCTCCCTTTCAGTCCAGTGACCCTGAGCGATCACTCGACTATCAGTGAGTGATCCATGGGTGACCAAACCAGAGTGCCCTCATCCGCGCATCTCACGCCCGTCGAACACCGCACGGCACGCACGGCCGCACGCCCGGCGCACACCGCACGACGCGCACCGCCGCACGCCCGGCGCGCAGTACGCGACACGCACCGCCGCACGCCCGTCGAACACCGCGCGACACGCACCGCCGCACACCCGGCGAACACCGCGCGACACGCACCGCCGCACACCCGGCGAACACCGCGCGACACGCACCGCCGCGCAGCACGCGACACGCACCGCCGCACACCCGGCGAACAGCACGCGGCGCACAGCACACCCGGCGCTCCACGCTCCACTACCGGCGGCCGACGCCGACCCTCACGCCCCCAACGCCCGCGACACCGTATAGATCAGCAGCCCCGCCAGCGACCCCACCACCGTGCCGTTGATCCGGATGAACTGCAGGTCGCGCCCGATGTTGGCCTCGATCTTCCTGGTCGTGTGCTCGGCGTCCCAGCCCGCGACCGTGTCGGTGATCAGGGAGGTGATCTCGCGCCGGTACGTCGTCACGACGTACACCGCCGCGCCCTCGACCCAGCCGTCGACCTTGGCCTGCACCTTGGGCTCCACCGCCATCCGGGCCCCCAGAGACAGCAACGACGCCCGCACCCGCAGCCGCAGTTCGCTCCGCTCGTCCTCCGCAGCGGACACGATCATGGACCGTACGGCGGTCCAGGCGGAGGCGATCAGGTCCTGGACCTCGCCGCGGCCGAGGACCTCGCCCTTGAGGCGCTCCACGCGGGCCCGGGTGTCGGTGTCGGACTGGAGGTCGGAGGCGAAGTCGGTGAGGAACCGGTCCAGGGCGCCGCGGGCGGGGTGCGAGGGGGCGTCGCGCATCTCGGTGACGAAGCGGAGCAGCTCCTTGTAGACGCGCTCGCCGACCCTCTTGTCGACGAACCGCGGGGTCCAGCCGGGCGCGCCGCCCTGCACCGCGTCCATGACCTGCGCGTCGTGCAGGACGAGCCAGTCGTGAGCGCGCGCGACGACCAGGTCCACCACACGCTTGTGGCCGCCGTCCGCGACGATCCTCTCCAGCATTTTCCCTATGCCGGGCGCGATCTCGGCGGAGTCGGCCCGCCGTGTGATCGCCTCGCCGACCACCGCCTGCACATCGGAGTCGCGCAGCACGGTCAGCGCCCCCCGGAGCGCGGCGGCCAGCTCGGCCGTCACCCGGTCGGCGTGCTCCGGTTCGGCGAGCCAGGCACCGAGCCGGCTGCCGATGCCGACGGCGCGCAGCCGGCTCCGTACGACCTCCTCCGAGAGGAAGTTCTCCCCCACGAACTCACCGAGCGAGACGCCCAGTTGGTCCTTCTTGGTGGGGATGATCGCGGTGTGCGGGATGGGCAGGCCCAGCGGGTGGCGGAAGAGGGCCGTCACCGCGAACCAGTCGGCGAGCGCGCCGACCATGCCCGCCTCGGCGGCCGCGGCGACGTATCCGGCCCATGGGCCCGCTCCCTCGTTCGACGCCCACTTGGCGAGGACGTACACGACCGCGACGAAGAGCAGCAGGCCGACCGCCGTCGCCTTCATCCGGCGTACGCCCCGCTGCTTCTCCTCGTCGGCAGGGCTGAAAGTGGTCATCGCCCGGCGAGGGTCCGCCTTCGGCGCGCCTTCCCGGTTCATCGCGGCGGCCGGCAGGGCCGGTTTCCCGTCGGCATCCGCGCCCGCTTCTTCCGGTTTCGTACGTTCCATTCACTCCACCCGTTCGCGTCCCCCGTACACATTGTCCCTTCCTGACCGACTCCCGGAACGGAACAGGAGTTCCCGTCGTCTGTCCGAGGGGCAAAGTTCCGGCTGAAGTTGCACGAGTGCGACGGTTTCGCCCCACTGATGACGCATCATGGTTTGATCGCACCGGAGCCTCGGGCTCCCATCGCCCGAGGGGAAACGCACCGCATGACCCAGCAACGTGGTTATGCCCTGCTGGCCGGAATCGTCGCCGTGGTGCTGGTCATGTCCGCCGCCATATTCCTCGGCGTGGGCGCCGACGACGGCGGCGAGCAGAACAACCTCGCCGGCGCCCGTGCCCCGCGGGGCACCGCAGCTCCCGCGTCCACCGGTACCTGGGTCGGCGCCTGGTCGGCCTCCCCCGGCGGAGGCGAGCCGGGCACCGCGGCCAACGGCATGGCCGACCGGTCGGTCCGCAACATCATCCACACGAGCGCGGGCGGCACACGTGCCCGGATCACGCTCTCCAACCTCTACGGTCGACAGGATCTCTCCGTCACGCACGCCACGATCGCCGTGGCGGAGACCGCGAACAGCGCCACCGCCGAACCGGACACCATGACCCGCCTCACCTTCGGCGGCAACACCTCGGTGGTCATCCCCCCGGGGCAGGAGGTGCTCAGCGACGCGGTGAGGGTGCTGATCCCGAGCGACTCGGACGTACTCGTCACCACGTTCTCGCCGACGCGGTCGGGCCCGGTCACCTTCCACCCGCACGCGCGCCAGATCTCCTACGCCGCCAAGGGCGACCTCGCGAGCGAGGTGAGCGGAGACGCGTACACCGAGGAGACGCGGTACTGGCGCTATCTGACCGCCGTCGACGTCCTCAGCGACGAGTCCGTGGGCACCGTCGTCACGTTCGGCGACTCCCTCACCGACGGCGGCACCGCCACCGTGGGTGCCAACCACCGCTATCCCGACTACCTTTCGGACCGGCTCCGCGCCGCCGCCGGCACCGACGGAGCACCCCGCTACAGCGTCGTCAACCAGGGCATGGGCGGAAACCAGCTCCTCGCCTCCCGGCCCGGCAGCCCGGCCGAGAGCCTGAGCGGCCTGTCCCGCTTCAGCCGCGATGTCCTCGGCCGTCCGAACGTCAAGGCCGTCGTCATCGACCTCGGCATCAACGACCTCCTGCGCAACCCGAACGAGGTCAACTACAAGACGATCACCGACGGACTGCGCACGCTGGTCAAGCAGGCGCACGCTCACCGGATCGTCGTCATCGGGGCGACACTGACGCCGTTCTACGGCTCCGGTGGCTACTCCGACCAGCGTGAGGCCGTACGTCAGGCCATCAACGCGGAGATCCGGTCGGGAGAGGTCTTCGACGCGGTGGTCGACTTCGACGAGGCGCTCCAGGATCCGTACGACCCGCGCAGGCTCCGCCCCGACTACGACTCCGGCGATCATCTCCACCCCAGTGACAGGGGGAACGAGCGGATGGCGGAGGTCTTCGACCTGGGAGCGCTGTCGCAGTCGGTGACGGCCACGATGTAGGAGCCGGCCACGATGCGGGGGCCGGCGGCCGCCTATCGCGCGCGCCGGTTACACAAGTCGGTCACACGAGCCGGCCGCACGAGCCCGTCACACGAAGCGGCGGGGCACCCGAGAGGTCGAGAGGTCACACCTCGGGTGCCCCGAAGCCGAAGGCCCAGGCCGAAGGCCGGAAGCCGAAGGCCCAGGCCGAAGGCCGGAAGCCGAAGACCCAAGCCGAAGCCGAAGACCAATGCCGAAAGTCCCAGCCGTAGGCCGGAACCGAAGCCCAAAGCCCGGAGCCGAAGCCGGAGCCGGACCTCAATGCCCCCCCGTGCCGCCGCCGATGGCGCTCATCCCGCCGCGCCTGGTGCCGTTCCCGCCGCTCCTCGTGCCGCTCCCGGCGCTCCTCGTGCCGTTCGCGGACCAGGTCGCGGGCCTCGTCCAGCGCGTCGAACGCGTCACCGAGACCATCGCGGTCGCCGCGGTCGCCGCGTGAACCCTGCAGCTCCTTGCGGGCCTCGCGCCGCTCCAGCTTCTCCTGGCGGCGCTCCTCCTTCAGGCGCAGACGCTCGGCGCGGGTCAGCTTCCGCTCCACGCCCACGCCGCCCCAGAAGGCGAAGCCCGTGACGACCACGCGCGGGGCGCCGGGCTCGCCCGGGACACCCTCCTCACGGTGGTCGAAGCCGCCCATGATGCCGATGCCGCGCACGACGACCTCGACACCGGGCGGTACGACGACGTTCATACCGCCCATGATCGCGACGCAGTTGACGACCACCTCGCGGTCCGCGAAGTACGCCTCGCGCAGGTCGATCTCACCGCCGCCCCAGAACACGAAGGAGTTGAACCGCTTGGGCATCGTCCAGCGCCCCTTGCGCTGGAAGCCCGCCATGATCGCGACACCCCACGAGGACGAACCCTCGCCGCCGACGATCCGGTCCGCCCAGGCCCCGGTTCCGCCCTCGGCGGGCCCCTTGACCATGTTCACCACGGGCGGTGTCACACCCGGGTCCGGCAGATCACGGGTGATCGGCGCCAACTCCCCGTACGTACGCGCCTTGTACGTCGCCTCCAGCCGTTCCTCGAACTCCTCCATGTCGAGGCGGCCCTCCGCGAGGGCGTCCCTCAGCACGTCGGTGACTCTCTCCCGGTCGGCGTCCGAAGCCCGGAGTTCGGGGCCGGGGAGTCCGGGTCCGGGTCCAGGGAGTTCAGGACCGGGAAGTCCGGGGTCCCGCGGCGCCGGCCGCCCGTCGTCGCGTCCCTCGGAAGGCACAGGCTCGCTCATGGAACGAAGCCTACGAGACCGCCTTCTCCGCGTACATGCGGCTGATGACCGCCTCGATGTCCGGCTCCCGCACCGAGAGGTCCACCAGCGGGTACTCCGCCGCGATCCGCGCCACGAGCGGAGCCGCCGACTGGGCCGCGGGGAACGCGAGCCACTGCCGAGGCCCCTCCACCTTCACCACCCGCGCCAGCCCGACCTCGATCGGCGGAAGCTCCCGCTCCAGGTCCACCACCAGCGTCCGCTCGCTCTCCCCCACCTCGTGCAGCCCCGACAGTGCGCCGTCGTACATCAGCCGCCCGTGGTCGATGACCATCACCCGCTTGCACAACTGCTCGATGTCGGTGAGGTCATGAGTGGTGAGCAGGACCGTCGTACCGCGCTCGGCGTTGAGATCGCGCAGGAACTCACGCACCCGCGCCTTGCTGATCACGTCGAGCCCGATCGTCGGCTCGTCGAGATACAGCACCTCCGGATCGTGCAGCAGAGCCGCCGCGATGTCACCGCGCATCCGCTGCCCCAGGGAGAGTTGCCGGACCGGCACGTCCAACAGGGCCCCCAGCTCCAGGAGTTCGACACACCGGTCGAGGTTCTCGCGGTAACGGGCGTCCGGGATCCGGTACATGCGGTGCATCAGCCGGTACGAGTCGATCAGCGGGAGGTCCCACCACAGCGTCGTACGCTGCCCGAAGACGACGCCGATGCGCTGCGCGAGCCGGGTCCGCTCGCGCGACGGGTCGATGCCCGCGACCCGCAGCCGGCCGCCGCTCGGGGTGAGGATGCCGGTCAGCATCTTGATGGTGGTCGACTTTCCGGCACCGTTCGGACCGATGTAACCGACCATCTGCCCGCGCGGCACCGTGAAGGAGATCGAGTCGACCGCCCGCACCTGCCGCCGCTCACTGCGCAGGAACCCCGTCTTCTTGCGCACGTCGAAGACCTTCTCGACCCCGTCGAGCTCGATGAAGTCACTGTCCACGTCCACGTCGGCTAACTCCCCGTGCTCCGGTACGAACGAAGTCCCGCCCGCCAGGCAAGGCCCGCCAGCGCACAGCAGACCGCGGCCACCAGCGGTGGGGCGAAGGCGACCCACGTCGGCAGGTCGAGCGGATAGGGCCGCCCCAGCACATACAGCGCGGGCAGCCAGTTGACGAAGGCCAGCGGGAAGACGAAGGTCACCCCGCGCACCAGGTCCTTGGCGAAGACGGTCGGCGGGTACTGCAGGAGCGTACTGCCGCCGTACGTAAAGGAGTTCTGCACCTCGGACGCGTCCTGCGCCACGAACTGGAACGCCGCGCCCGCCACGAACACGGCCCCGAAGATCGCGCCGCCGCTCAGCAGCGTCAGCGGGATCAGCAGCACCTTGAGCGGCGTCCAGGAGATGTCGAGCGCGACGAGGGCGAACCCGAGGACCAGCAGCCCCTGGGTGACCCGGCCGATGCGGCGCACCGCGAAACGGTCGGCGGCGACCTGCGCGAGGACGGGCACGGGCCGCACCAGGAGCGTGTCAAACGTGCCGTCGCGCACCCGCCGCCCCAGCCGGTCCATCGTGCCGAACCCCAGGTCCGCGAGCCCGAAGGCGGTGCCCCCGAGGCCGTACAGCAGCGCGACCTCGGCAAGCGAGTAGCCGCCGAGCCGGTCGACCTGCGAGAACATCAGCAGGATCGTCACGAAGTCCAGGCCGGTCATCACGAAGTTCCCGAAAAGGGTCATCGCGAAGGAGGCGCGGTAGGCCATCGTGGAGCGGATCCACATGGCGGCGATCATGCGGTAGGCGCGCAACCCGTCGCGCACCCGGGCGTACGCCCCCAGCCTGGGCGTGGGCCACCGGGTGTCCGCCGCCCGCTCCTCGACCTGGCTAGCCACCCTGCACCACCACCCTCCGCGTCGCCGCCGACTGCACGAGCCGCCCGGCCGCGAGCAGCGCGGCGGCCCAGGCGATCTGGAAGGCGTACGTACCCAGCGGATCGGCCGTGCCAAGGAGCACGTCCGCGGGCGCCTGGATCAGGGACGACCAGGGCAGCGCGCGTACGACCTCGCCGAGCACGCCCGGGAAGACGTTCAGCGGCAGCACCATCCCCGAGCAGAAGATCGCCAGGATCCAGGCCATCTGCGCCACGCCCGCCCCGTCCATGAGCCAGAACGCCGACAGCGCCACCAGATAGCGGATCGAGAAGCTGACCAGCACCCCGAGGGCGACCGCGACCATGAACGCGATCCACGTCAACAAGTCGGTCGGCAGCGCGAGTTCGAAGACCAGCGCGCCGAACGCCAGCGGGACCGCACCGCGCGCCAGCAGTTGGAACAGCGCCCGGCCCATGTCCTGTGCCAGCCACCACAGTTGCAGGTCGACGGGCCGGTACAGGTCGATCGCGATGTCCCCCGTACGGATGCGCTCGATGAGCTCGTCCTCGAAACCGCCGCCCATCACCGACACCACCGTGAGCAGCCCCTGCCCGACCCACACATAGGTCAGCGCCTGCGCCTGGTCGTACCCGCCGAGGTGCGGCTTCTCGTCCCACAGCGCGATGAAGGTGTACGCCAGGATCAGCCCGAAGACGGTGTTGGTGAACAGGCCCGCCGCGGTGGCCACCCGATAGGTGGCGTACCGACGGAAACCGCCGACCGCGACGGCGACGTACAACCGCCCAGTGCCCACAAAAAGGCCCTCCCTCAGCGCGTCAAGGCCGAAGCGCACGACCCTAGCCGCCGGGTGACACGCCCCGCCAGGCATTTTCCTGGCCCGACGCGTGCCGAGGTGAGGGAACGGAACGCATGGTGCGACAGTCTTCAAGAGGGGGCGCATCAGGCGTACGAGGGCGTACGGCAACGTACGACGCGAAACGGGAGTCCGGCGAACAGATGAGCGACGAGCCGCAGCCGCAACCGCAGCAGAACAGCCAGGGCTGGGCGCCGAGGGAGCCGGCACCGGGACCGGACCGAGGACAGGGACCCGGTCAGGGACAGGGGTCCGGCCAGAGTCAGGGTCCGGGATTCGGTCCCGTACCGCAGCCGGTCCCCGGCGGGAAGAAGCAGAAGCGCAAGCGCACCGGCTGGCGGCGGATCATCCCGACCTGGCGCATGCTGCTCGGCACCTTCCTCACCGTCCTCCTGCTCCTGATCGGCCTCTTCGCGCTCGGCTACTACCTCGTCAAGATCCCGCCCGCGAACGCCGCCGCGACCAAGCAGAGCAACGTCTACCTCTACGCCGACGGCAGCCAGCTCGCCCGCGACGGCGAGGTCAACCGCGAGAACGTGACCCTCGCGCAGATCTCCAAGGACGCCCAGCGCGCGGTGCTCGCCGCCGAGGACCGGGACTTCTACTCCGAGTCGGCCGTCGACCCCAAGGCGATGATCCGCGCCGCCTGGAACACGGTCACCGGCAAGGGCAAGCAGTCCGGCTCGACGATCACCCAGCAGTATGTGAAGAACTACTACCTGGGCCAGGAGCAGACGGTCACCCGGAAGGTGAAGGAGTTCTTCATCTCCATCAAGCTCGACCGCGAGAAGAGCAAGGACGACATCCTCGAGGGCTACCTCAACACCAGCTACTTCGGCCGCAACGCGTACGGCATCCAGGCCGCCGCCCAGGCGTACTACGGCGTCGACGCCATCGACCTGACGGTGGGTCAAGGTGCTTACCTGGCCGCGCTGTTGAACGCGCCGAGCGAGTACGACGTGATCGCGCACCCGGAGAACAAGTCCGCGGCCGTGGCCCGCTGGAACTACGTACTCGACGGCATGGTCAAGAAGGACTGGCTGACCGCCTCGGACCGCGCGGCCGTCAAGTTCCCGGCGCCGAAGGAGGCCAAGGGCTCAGCGGGCATGTCGGGCCAGCGCGGCTACCTCGTGCAGGCCGTCCGGGACTACCTCATCACCAACAAGATCATCGACGAGGACACCCTCTCCACCGGCGGCTACCGCATCACCACCACCATCCAGAAACCCAAGCAGGACGCCTTCGTCGAGGCCGTCAACGACCAGGTGACGGCCAAGCTCGACAAGGAGAACCGCAAGGTCGACACCTACGTCCGCGCGGGCGGCGTCGCCATCGACCCCTCCAGCAGCAAGGTCGTCGCGATGTACGGCGGCATCGACTACACCCAGCAGTACGTCAACAACGCCACCCGCCGCGACTACCAGGTCGGCTCCACCTTCAAGCCCTTCGTCTTCACCTCGGCCGTCCAGAACGACTCCCAGACCCAGGACGGCCGGACCATCACCCCGAACACGCTCTACGACGGCACCGACCGGCGCCCGGTGGAGGGCTGGAACGGCGGCACGTACGCACCCGAGAACGAGGACGGCGTCTCGTACGGCGACATCACCGTCCGCACCGCCACCGACAAGTCGGTCAACGCCGTGTACGCGCAGATGGCGGTCGACGTCGGCCCCGCCAAGGTCAAGCAGACCGCGATCGACCTCGGGCTCCCCGCCAACACCCCCGACCTGACCGCCACCCCGTCCATCGCGCTCGGCCCGGCCACCGCCAGCGTCCTCGACATGACCGAGGCGTACGCCACCCTCGCCAACCACGGCAAGCACGGCACGTACACCCTGGTCGACAAGATCACCAAGGACGGCGCGCAGGACGTACAGCTGCCGGAGCAGGACACCCAGCAGGTGGTGCCCCGCGAGGCCGCCGACACGACCACCTCCATGCTCCAGAGCGTCGTCGACGGCGGCACCGGCACCGCGGCCCAGGGCGCGGACCGGCCCGCCGCCGGCAAGACCGGCACCGCCGAGGAGGACCAGGCCGCCTGGTTCGCCGGCTACACCCCCGACCTCGCCACCGTCGTCGCCGTCATGGGCCAGGACCCCGACACCGGCGCCCACAAGTCCCTGTACGGTGCCCTCGGCCAGGCCCGCATCAACGGCGGCGGACCCCCGGCACAGATCTGGGCCCAGTTCACCAAGGCCGCCCTCGACGGCACCGAGGCGACCGACTTCGACCTCGAACTCCAGCCGGGCGCCGAGGAACCCCCGCCCGTGACCGACGAGCCCTCCACCGAGCCCCCCGCCATCGGCGGCCAGGACAACGGCGGCACGACGACCGGCGGCACGCAGCCCCCGTCCCAGACCCCGGGCCAGACGAACGGCCAGACCCAGGGCCAGACGGACGGCGGCACCACCACGACAACAGGCGGCACCACCACGGACGGCGGCACAACCACCGACGGCGGCACAACCACCACCGGCACCACCGACGGCGGCACGACCACCGACGGCACCACCACGGACGGCGGCACCACCGCCGACGGAGGAACAACGGACGGCGGGACGGACACCGGCGGGACGGACGCAGGGGCGATCGCGGGGGCGGGACCCCTGAACCGGCCCGCATCGCGAAAACCGTAGAGGGACCGCCGAACAACAGGAACAACGAAGGGGCTGGTGACCATGGCCACCAGCCCCTTCCGAAGCCCCTTCTGGGCTACGAATCACAGATACAAGCCGGTCGAGTCCTCGGAGCCCTCGAAACGGTCCGCCGCCACGGCATGCAGATCCCGTTCACGCATCAGCACATACGCCGTCCCGCGCACCTCGACCTCGGCGCGGTCCTCGGGGTCATAGAGAACCCGGTCACCCGGCTCCACCGTCCGTACGTTCTGCCCGACCGCGACCACATCCGCCCACGCCAGGCGCCGGCCGACGGCCGCCGTCGCGGGGATCAGGATGCCGCCGCCGGAACGCCGCTCGCCCTCGGCGGCGTCCTGCCGCACCAGCACACGGTCGTGCAGCATGCGGATGGGCAACTTGTCGTCAGGGTGGGTGCTCTGCTTGTCCCGGTTGGCGCTCACTCCCCGAACCTACCTGCCCTCGACCGGTCCGTACGCCGCCGGGTCAGCGCTTGCGCCGACGCGAGCCGACGGCGAGCAGCCCGACGATCCCGACCACGACGAGGGCCACCGGCACGATGCGTTCGAGCCGCGGCGCGCCCTCATCGGTGACGAACTGCCCCTTCACATCACTCACGACCCGGTTGACGCCGACGTACGCGCGCCCCAGCGTGTGATCGATATTGGAGACGACCTTGGCCTTGGCGTCCCCGACGATGGTCTTCGGGTGCACGCGCACCCCGATCTCGTCGAGCGTCTCGGCGAGGGTTCCGCGGCGGCGCTCGATGTCCGCCTCGATCTGCGCCGGAGTCCTGGTATCCGACGTGTCCGACGTGTCCGGCACCGCGCTGCCTCCCGTAATGGTGTTCTGGCCCTTTGCTCCCGACAGTCTGTCAGCTCCGGCGGCGACGCACCCCTCGGCACCCCCATTACGCTCGTTCCGTAGTCCGTAACCCATATCCACCCATCCCCCGGCCACGTGAGGTACCGATGAGCGAGCGACTCCAGCCCGGCGACACCGCCCCCGCCTTCACCCTGCCCGACGCCGACGGCAACGAGGTCTCCCTCGCCGACCACAAGGGCCGCAAGGTCATCGTCTACTTCTACCCGGCCGCCCTGACCCCCGGCTGCACGAAGCAGGCCTGCGACTTCACCGACAACCTCGACGTCCTTGCCACCGCCGGCTACGACGTCATCGGAGTCTCCCCCGACAAGCCCGAAAAGCTCGCCAAGTTCCGCGAGAAGGAGAACCTGAAGGTCACCCTTGTCGGCGACCCGTCCACCAAGGTCATCGAGGCCTACGGCGCCTACGGCGAGAAGAAGAACTACGGCAAGACATACGTCGGCGTCATCCGCTCCACCCTCGTCGTCGACGAGGAAGGCAAGATCGAACACGCCTTCTACAACGTCAAGGCCACGGGCCACGTCGCGAAGATCATCAAGGACCTGGGGATCTGAGGCCGCCACTCCGCCAGGAACGGCCCGCACCGGCCCGATCCGGTACGGGCCGTTTCACGTTCCGGGCGTGACTGTCCGATAAACGGTTCGTTACTCCGTACGAGGTCACGAACGTGTGGCCGGTACAGGAGGGGTACATGCGCGTGTGGAGCACACCGGAACCGGCAACGAAGACCAACTCTGGTGACGGCGCGGCGCCACCAGAGCCATATAGCAAGGAACAGCTCGGACCGGTCGTCGCCGAGGCCCGCAACTGGACCGATCTGATGCGGCGGCTCGGCCTCAAGACAAGTGGGGGCCAACGGCGTGTGTTGCAGGAGAAAGTAACGGGCCATGGACTCGACACGAGCCACTTCGTCAAGCGGAGCCCGTGGCGCAAGTACCCGGACGCCGCAATTGCCGAAGCTGCGGCCTCGTCGTCCTCGCTGCGCGAAGTGGCTCTGAAACTGGGAGCCACCCCGGCCACGGGAACGCTCTCTCACATCCGGCGCCGCATCAGCGCGGCGGGCATCGACATCAGCCACTTCCCGGGCATGGATCGCCCCGAGTTGGACCTACCGTTCACCCCGGAGGAGCTGCGGGCAGCCGCAGTTGCAGCGACCAGCATGCGCGGCGTAGCCCGCACACTGGGCGTTCCGGACGACAGTCGCTCGCGCGCGACGCTGAGCCGCATGCTGGCAACCCAACGCATCGACATCGGGCACTTCTCCCACCGGCGTACACAGATTGCCGAGGACGGGCTGCGCAGCCTTGTGCTGAGCTCCACCAGCTACGCCGACCTCATGCGTGGGCTCGGGATGGAAGTCAACGACACCAATCACCGACGTGTCCGGCGGGCCGTCTCGCGCCTCGATCTCGACACCAGCCACTTCAAGCGCCGAGCCTGGGGGCGGCCGGAGCGCCCAGCACCCGCATCGACCGCGCACCGGGTACTGGCCGTCCTACCAGATCAAGCCGGACGGACCAACAGAGCCCAGCTCCACCGAGCCATGACCGAGATCGGGGTGCCGTACGCATGCGTGGAGTGCGGAAACACCGGTGAATGGCGAGGCCGCCCGATCACCCTGCAAATCGACCATGTCAGCGGAGACTGGCGGGACAACCGCAGGGAGAACCTGCGATACCTGTGCCCCAACTGCCATTCGCTGACCGACACGTGGTGCCGACAGAAGGAAAGAACGGCGCTCGCCGGATAACCGCGCGGCACCGTACACTTGCAGCCGCCCGCTACTCTCAATGGCGGGCGGCTAGGCGGCCTTGGCGGAACGGTAGACGCCTCGCGTTTAGGGCGCGATGGGAGCAATCCCGTGAGGGTTCGAATCCCTCAGGCCGCACTTGCCTTCAAATGAAAGGTCCGGCTTGCGACTATGCAAGCCGGACCTTCGTTCTTGGTAGGCACTCCTCAGCCCAACAACTCCCGAACCACCGGCACCAACCCCCTGAACGCCTTCCCCCGGTGGCTGATCGCGTTCTTCTCCTCGGCCGAGAGCTCCGCGCACGTTCGCGTCTCCCCCTCCGGCTGGAGGATCGGGTCGTACCCGAACCCGTTCGTGCCGACGGGAGCGTGCCGCAGGGAGCCCCTCAGCTGCCCCTCGACCACACGCTCCGTGCCGTCCGGCAGGGCAAGCGCCGCCGCGCACGCGAAGTGGGCGCCCCGGTGTTCGTCGGCGATGTCGCCGAGCTGGGCGAGGAGCAGGTTCAGGTTCGCGGTGTCGTCGCCGTGGCGGCCGGACCAGCGGGCGGAGAAGATGCCGGGGGCGCCGCCCAGGACGTCGACGCAGAGGCCGGAGTCGTCGGCGACGGCGGGGAGGCCGGTGGCCTGGGCGAGGGCGTGGGCCTTGAGGAGGGCGTTCTCGGCGAAGGTGACGCCGGTTTCCTTGACGTCGGGGATGTCGGGGTAGGCGTCCGCGCCGACGAGGTCGTGGGTGAGACCTGCGTCGGCGAGGATCGCCTTCAGCTCGGTGATTTTTCCGGCGTTGCGGGTGGCGAGGATCAGGCGGGTCATGCCCCTCAGTATCCCCAAGCCGTCCCCGGGCCCCAGCCCAAGCCGTCTCCAGGCCCCATCCCCAGCATCCCCGAGCCATCCCCGGGCCCGGGCGTGATCCCAAGCCCCCGCCTGACGGTTACGGCGTGCAGACCTTCGTCAGTTCACCCGCCGCGTCCGTGACCGGGCTGATGTCGGGCGTCTCGTCGCCGTTCTGGATCGCCGTACGGACGTTGCCGACGGCCTCGTTGAGGTCGTCGACCGCTTTGTTGACGTCGGCGTTGTCGGTCTTGTCGCCGATCTCGTCGAGGTTCTGCTCGATGGAGTCGAGGGACTCGGCGGTCTGCGTCGGGTCGTTCGCCGCGTTCTCGACGGCCTGCTGGAGGTCGGTGACGCTGTCGGCGATGGCGTCGGCGGTCTGGACGCAGTCCAGGGCCTTGTTGACGGCGTCGCAGCCGACTGCCGCCGGTAGGGCGACGAGTGCGGCGATGACGGCGAATGCGGCGGTGCGTCGGCGTTGGCGCGCGGCCATGGAACGGTCCCTCCCCGTGGGCAAGATGTGATCGACCCCATTGGTGTGGTCGACCCATTGGTGTGGTCGACCCATCGGTGTGATCGACCCTCTGGTGCGGTCGGCCCGGGCCCCGTGCCGGGGCCGGGCTGGGGCGCACGGCTGGACCGTACGCCCGTACCCCTTAGAACGCGAAGGGTTAACTGGTGGTTGCCTCAAGTGCCGCGCGTTGTACGGCGGCCAGCTCGTCGCAGCCGGCGACGGCGAGGTCGAGCAGGGCGTTGAGTTCCTTGCGGTCGAAGGGCTCGGCCTCGGCGGTGCCCTGGACCTCGACGAAGCGGCCGTCGCCGGTGCAGACGACGTTCATGTCGGTGTCGGCCCGCACGTCCTCTTCGTAGCAGAGGTCGAGGAGCGGGATGCCGCCGACGATGCCGACGGAGACGGCGGACACGGTGCCGGTGAGGGGCTGGCGGCCGGCCTTGACGAGCTTCTTGCCCTGGGCCCAGGTGACGGCGTCGGCGAGGGCGACGTATGCGCCGGTGATGGCGGCGGTGCGGGTGCCGCCGTCGGCCTGGAGGACGTCGCAGTCGAGGACGATGGTGTTCTCGCCGAGCGCCTTGTAGTCGATGACGGCGCGCAGGGAGCGGCCGATGAGGCGGGAGATCTCGTGGGTGCGGCCGCCGATCTTGCCGCGGACGGATTCGCGGTCGCCGCGGGTGTTGGTGGCGCGCGGGAGCATGGAGTACTCGGCGGTGACCCAGCCTTCTCCGCTGCCCTTGCGCCAGCGCGGGACGCCTTCGGTGACGGAGGCGGTGCAGAAGACTTTTGTGTCGCCGAAGGAGACGAGGACGGAGCCCTCGGCGTGCTTGCTCCAGCCACGCTGGATGGTGATGGGGCGCAGCTGTTCGGGGGTGCGGCCGTCGATTCGAGACATGGCGTTGAGCCTAGCCGTATACGGGTGAGGGGCTGCCGCCGGTTGGGGAAGCAGCCCCTCAGGGGTGAGCCGTCGTTCTAGAAAACGTGGTTCTGGAAAACGTGGTTCTGGAAAACGTGGTTCTGGAAAACGTGGTTCACATCATGTCTTCGATGTCCGCCGCGATCGGGTCGGCGTCGGTGCCGATGACGACCTGGATGGCGGTGCCCATCTTGACGACGCCGTGGGCGCCGGCGGCCTTCAGGGCGGCTTCGTCGACCTTGCTCGGGTCGATGACCTCGGTGCGGAGGCGGGTGATGCAGCCTTCGACCTCTTCGATGTTCTCGATGCCGCCGAGCCCGGCGACGATCTTCTCAGCCTTGGTGGCCATGTCCTACTCCCTGATCCGAACCGCTTTGTCGCAGTAACCCACAGTTGGCCCATCTTCGCGAGCGGCCATGTCGTGGGTGCCGAATCATGGCGTTCACGACAGCGCGACCGTTCATGGACTGGTCTACACCAGTCGAGGAACGGGCGCCAAGCCCGGTTCCGCCCGGAGGACGCCCATGAGTGCCAGCAGTGCCGCCGCACCCGCGCGCACGCCCTGGAGCAACCTGTTCCAGAGTCTGCAGAAGATGGGCCGGAGTCTTCAGCTTCCCATCGCCGTTCTGCCGGCGGCGGGCATTCTCAACCGGCTTGGCCAGCCGGACGTGTTCGGTGATGACGGTCTCGGCTGGACGAACGTCTCGAAGGTGATGGCGGGCGCGGGTGGTGCGCTGCTGGACGGTTCGCTGGGGCTGCCGTTGTTGTTCTGTGTGGGTGTGGCCATCGGGATGGCGAAGAAGTCGGACGGGTCGACGGCGCTGGCGGCGGTGGCGGGGTTCCTCGTCTACTACAACGTGCTGCGGCAGTTCCCGGTGGACTGTGCGAGCGGGGCGACGAAGATCCCCGCGGGGTGTCAGGCGTCGGACGGTACGGTGGCGGCCTTCTCGTATCAGAATCCCGGGGTTTTCGGCGGCATCGTCATCGGGCTGCTGGCCGCGTACTTCTGGCAGCGTTTTCACCGTACGAAGCTCGTGGACTGGCTGGGCTTCTTCAATGGGCGCCGGCTGGTGCCGATCATCATGTCGTTCGTGGCGATCGGGTTCGCCGCGTTGTGTCTGTGGGTGTGGCCGCCGATCGGTGACGGTCTGGAGAACTTCAGCGACTGGCTTGTCGGGCTGGGCGCCTGGGGTGCGGGGCTGTTCGGTATCGCCAACCGTGCGCTGCTGGTGATCGGTCTGCACCAGTTCCTGAACGTGCCCATCTGGTTCCAGTTCGGCACGTACACGAAGCCGGACGGGACGGTGGTGCACGGTGACATCAACATGTTCCTGGCGGGTGACCCGAACGCGGGGCAGTTCACTTCGGGCTTCTTCCCCATCATGATGTTCGCGCTGCCGGCCGCCTGTCTGGCGATGACGCACTGTGCAAAGCCCCATCGCCGCAAGGAGGTTGGCGGTCTGATGCTGTCGATCGCGCTGACCTCGTTCGTCACGGGCATCACCGAACCGATCGAGTATTCCTTCGTGTTCATCGCGCCGCTGCTGTACGCGGTGCACGCGTTGCTCACCGGTGTCTCGATGGCGGTGACTTGGGGGCTCGGCGTACACGACGGCTTCAGTTTCTCCGCGGGTCTGATCGACTACGTCATCAACTGGAATCTGGCGACCAGGCCTTGGGCGATCATTCCGATCGGGCTGTGCTTCGCCGTCGTGTACTACGTGATCTTCCGTTTCGCGATCACCAAGTTCGATCTGAAGACTCCGGGGCGGGAGCCGGACGAGGATCGGGAGGACACCACCAAAGCATGATCCTTTACCACACCCGCGCGTAGACGTTCCCCGCTCAAGGGCCCCTGGACCTCCTGGTCCAGGGGCCTTTCGCCATGAATAGGAACGCTTTCAGCCACTTCATCCACTATGGCCCAGGCCACAAAATTGGCGGGTTCCTTATCCCACCTTCACCGTGCTAAAACAGGTCTACACCAGTTAGTGGTGTAGACCACGTGGTAGCTGCCTACCTCCCGCTTCACCCCCGTTTCCCCCTTCCCGTCCCCCGGGCAGCTCCGGTACATGGAGGAACTATGAGCACCGCCACCACAACGGCGGCACCCGCGAAGAAGCGGGGATCCGGTCTTTTCCAGGGCCTGCAGAAAGTCGGCCGCAGTCTCCAGCTTCCCATCGCCGTGCTGCCGGCGGCGGGCATCCTGCTGCGGTTCGGACAGCCGGACATCCACGACAAGTTCAACTTCCCCGACAAGTTGACGGCGGTCTTCGCCACCGCCGGTGGCGCGATCTTCGACAACCTGCCGCTGCTCTTCTGTATAGGCGTGGCGATCGGCTTCGCCAAGAAGTCGGACGGCTCCACCGCTCTCGCCGCCCTCGTCGGCTTCCTTGTCTACAGCAATGTGCTCAAGGCCTTCCCGGTCACCGAGGCCAAGGTCCAGGCGGGCGCCGACGTAGCCGCGACGTACAACAACCCCGGTGTCCTCGGCGGCATCATCATGGGTCTGCTGTCGGCAGTGCTGTGGCAGAAGTTCCACCGCACCAAGCTGGTCGACTGGCTCGGCTTCTTCAACGGCCGCCGTCTCGTCCCGATCATCATGGCCTTCGTCGGCACCGCGACGGGTGTCCTCTTCGGTCTGGTCTGGGAGCCGATCGGCGAGGTCATCTCCAACTTCGGCGAGTGGATGACCGGCCTGGGCTCGCTGGGTGCGGGTCTGTTCGGTCTGATCAACCGCGCGCTGATCCCGGTCGGCATGCACCAGTTCGTGAACACGGTCTCGTGGTTCCAGCTCGGCGACTACACCAACCCCGCCACCGGTGCCGTCGTCCACGGCGACCTCAACCGCTTCTTCGCGGGTGACCCGACCGCCGGCCAGTTCATGTCCGGCTTCTTCCCGATCATGATGTTCGGCCTGCCGGCCGCCGCGCTGGCGATCGCGCACACCGCCCGCCCGGAGCGCCGCAAGGCCGTCCTCGGCATGATGATCTCGCTCGCCCTGACCTCGTTCGTCACCGGCATCACCGAGCCGATCGAGTTCTCCTTCATGTTCATCGCGCCCGTGCTGTACGGGATCCACGCGGTGCTCACCGCCCTCTCGATGGCGGTCACCTGGGGGCTCGGCGTCCACGACGGCTTCACCTTCTCCGCCGGCTTCATCGACTACGCCCTGAACTGGAACCTGGCCACCAAGCCCTGGCTGATCATCCCCATCGGCCTGGTCTTCGGCGCCATCTACTACGTCGTCTTCCGCTTCGCGATCGTCAAGTGGAACCTCCCCACCCCGGGCCGCGAGCCCGAGGAGGAGGTCGAGGACCTCACCAAGGTGTGAGCCTCGTAGGTACGGCATGAGGAGGGCCCCGGAACCGTTCGGTTCCGGGGCCCTCCCTGTTACCTGCTCTAGATCTCGTACGACATCCTGGGCGCCGCCAGCTCCACCGGCCCGCTGTACACCGCACGCGCGTCCGCCAGGTTGATCTGGGGGTCCGTCCACGGCGGGATGTGGGTGAGGACGAGCTTGCGGGCGCCGGCGCGGGTGGCGGTCTCGCCTGCCTCGCGGCCGTTGAGGTGGAGGTCGGGGATGTTCTCCTTGCCGTGTGTGAAGGCGGCCTCGCAGAGGAACAGGTCGCTGTCGCGGGCGAGTTCGTCGAGGGAGTCGCTCACGCCGGTGTCCCCGGAGTAGGTCAGGGCGCGTCCGCCGTGCTCCACGCGGATGCCGTACGCCTCCACGGGGTGGCGCACCCGGTCCGTGTGCAGGGTGAAGGGGCCGACCTCGAAGGTGCCCGGCTTGACCGTGTGGAAGTCGAACACCTCGCTCATCGAGGAGGCGGTGGGCGTGTCCGCGTAGGCGGTGGTGAGGCGGTGCTCCGTGCCCTCGGGGCCGTAGACGGGGATGGGGCCGGCGCGGCCGCCGTCGTGGCGGTAGTAGCGCGCGACGAAGTACGCGCACATGTCGATGCAGTGGTCGGCGTGCAGATGGCTGAGGAAGATCGCGTCGAGGTCGTAAAGACCGCAGTGGCGCTGCAGCTCGCCAAGGGCACCGTTGCCCATGTCGAGAAGCAGCCGGAAGCCGTCGGCCTCTACGAGGTAGCTCGAACAGGCCGATTCCGCGGACGGGAACGACCCCGAGCAGCCGACGACGGTGAGCTTCATAAGAGCTGGAACCTCCGCGCTGACAGGACGTGCAGAGAGCGGACGCGGTGAGCGGATCCTCAGCGCAGACACTCGGAGCAGATACGGGAAACGGGGGTCGTGCGGTCCGTCGAGCGTAAGGCGCAAAAGGGCCGGTCGCTCCTCCACCAGGGGCCGTTGTGGGCGAACTCACCTGTGTTGTCACCGGTTCGGATGGACCTCGGGCGGAGCCGCCTCGCCCGTGCAGGGGGCGGCCGACGGTACCCACCGGTACCTTCGTTGCTATGGACACGTCCTGGTGGCTCGCGCTGGCGGCCGTGGTGCTGCTCGCGCTGGTCGCGGCGCTCGTGGACGGCTGGGGGCGGGGGCGCCGGCCGTCCCGTCGTACCCGGCCGCCCGGGCGGCCGGGCGGGCCCCGGCGGGGGCGGGTGCCGCGGCCTCGGGCGGCGGAGATCTGGTGGGCGAACGTTCCCTACGAGGACGGGCCGGGGGCCAAGGACCGGCCGTGTCTCGTGCTGGGGGTGCGGGGTGAGGTGGTCACCGTCGCGAAGATCACCAGCAAGTACCACGACGAGCGGGCCGGGGTGATTCCGCTGCCACCCGGTGCGGTGGGTGACGCCCGGGGGCGGGCGAGCTTCCTCGAGACGGATGAGCTGCGGGAGGTCTCGGTGTGGGACTTCCGGCGGCGGGTGGGGGTGGTGGACCCGGTGCTGTGGGACCAGGTGAGATACCTGGCGGGCTGAGGTGGGGAGGATTTCGCCCCCTCCGTCCCTGCCCGTCCCTTGTTTCTGGGGGCTATGCCCCCAGACCCCCTGTCGCGCTGAACGCGCTCGTCCTCGAACGCCGGACGGGCTGAAACGGGGCGTAGCCCCGGATGTACGGGACGGGCAGGGGCGGAGGGGGCGAGAAAACCACCCGCCACCCCCTACGCCCACAACTGTCCCTGCAACGTCTCGATCGCTTCCTCCGTGGTCGCGGCCGTGTAGACCCCGGTCGACAGGTACTTCCAGCCCCCGTCGGCGACGACGAACGCGATGTCGGCGGACTCCCCCGCGGCGAGGGCCTTCCTGCCGACGCCGATCGCGGCGTGCAGCGCGGCCCCGGTGGAGACGCCCGCGAAGATGCCCTCCTGCTGGAGCAGCTCCCGGGTGCGGGTGACCGCGTCGGCGGAGCCGACCGAGAAGCGGGTGGTGAGGACGGAGGCGTCGTACAGCTCGGGGACGAAGCCCTCGTCGAGGTTGCGCAGCCCGTACACGAGGTCGTCGTAGCGCGGCTCGGCGGCGACGATCTTCACGTCGGGCTTGTGCTCGCGCAGGAAGCGGCCGACGCCCATGAGGGTGCCCGTGGTGCCGAGGCCGGCCACGAAGTGGGTGATCGAGGGGAGGTCGGCGAGGATCTCGGGGCCGGTGGTGGCGTAGTGGGCGCCGGCGTTGTCGGGGTTGCCGTACTGGTAGAGCATCACCCAGTCCGGGTGCTCGGCGGCGAGCTCCTTGGCGACGCGTACGGCGGTGTTGGAGCCGCCGGCCGCGGGCGAGGGGATGATCTCCGCGCCCCACATGGCGAGCAGCTCGCGCCGCTCCTGCGAGGTGTTCTCCGGCATGACGCAGACCATGCGGTAGCCCTTGAGCTTCGCAGCCATGGCCAGCGAGATGCCGGTGTTGCCGGACGTCGGCTCCAGGATGGTGCAGCCGGGCGTCAACCGGCCGTCCTTCTCCGCCTGTTCGACCATGTGCAGTGCCGGCCGGTCCTTGATGGAGCCGGTCGGGTTGCGGTCCTCCAGCTTGGCCCAGATACGCACGTCCTGGGACGGCGAGAGCCGCGGCAGGCGCACCAGAGGGGTGTTGCCCACCGCGGCGAGCGGGGAGTCGTAACGCATCGGTGATCAGAGCCCGATCAGACCATGCCGCCGGCGACGGCCGGCAGGATCGTCACGTTGTCGCCGTCGGTCAGCTTGGTGTTGATGCCTTCGAGGAAGCGGACGTCCTCGTCGTTCAGGTAGACGTTGACGAAGCGGCGCAGTTCGCCGCCGTCCACGATGCGGGCCTGGATGCCCGTGTGCCGGGTTTCGAGGTCGGCGAACAGCTCGGCGAGGGTCTCCCCGCCGCCCTCGACGGCCTTCTGGCCGTCGGTGTAGGTGCGGAGGATGGTGGGGATGCGGACCTCGATGGCCATGGTTGCGGGCTCCTGTCGGGAGGAAAGTCAGGTCGGTGGGCGCGCGGCAGCGCGGTGGATCAGGGTGTACGCCGGTTTGCGGAGCCGCGGCTCACGGCCGTACGGCGGCAGGGATCAGCGCGTACAGATGGCGCTCTGCAGCCGGCACAGGTCGACGTGCAGCCGCGCCACGAGCAGCATGCCCGGCGTCTTGTCGCTCACGTCGTGGGAAACCATGGGGTCATCGTATCGATTCCCGGTCCGGGTCCCGGAGTCTGATCTCAGATGCTGGATGAATTCTGACCGAAATACGGGACCGTCGCGCGATTACGGGGGCTGTGTACGCCTCCACGCCGGACTCAGTAGGCCTCCACCACCTTGATCTCCTCCTCCGTCACCACGCCCTCGACGATTCGGTACGAGCGGAACTGGAAGGGTCCGGCGTCGTCCGAGTCGGCCGTGGAGACGAGGACGTAGTGCGCGCCGGGCTCGTTGGCGTAGGCGATGTCGGTGCGGGAGGGGTATGCCTCGGTCGCGGTGTGCGAGTGGTAGATGACGACGGGTTCCTCGTCGCGGTCGTCCAGCTCGCGGTAGAGCTTGAGCAGGTCGCCGGAGTCGAACTCGTAGAACGTGGGTGAGCGAGCGGCGTTGAGCATCGGGACGAACCGCTCGGGGCGGTCGGTGCCCTCCGGGCCCGCTACGACGCCGCATGCCTCGTCGGGGTGGTCCTGGCGCGCGTGTTCGACGATCTGGTCGAAGAGGGCCTGGGTGATGGTCAGCATCTGGCCAGGATAAGCAGAAGGCCGCCCCGTACCGACGCGTGGTACGGGGCGGCCCACATGGTGAACCGGAGGGGTCAGCCGGTCTTCTCGAAGACCGGGTCGCGGCGCTCGGCGACCTGCGGGTTCCGCACCTTGAGGATGGCCCAGCCGATGCCCAGGGCGGCGGCCCAGACGGCCATCACGTACAGGCAGACGCGGGAGTCGGCGTCGTACGCGATCAGGCAGGTGACGAAGAGCAGGAAGACGACGGCGACCCAGCTGAACTTCGCGCCGCCCGGGGCGGGGAAGGCGGAGGCGGGCAGGCGCCCGGCGTCGACCGCGCGGCGGTACCGGATGTGGCTGATCAGGATCATCAGCCAGGTCCAGATGCCGGCGGCGGTGGCCACCGAGACGACATAGCCGAATGCCTTCTCGGGGACGACGTAGTTCAGGACCACGCCGATGCCCATGAAGAGCACGGAGACGGTGATGCCGAACGCCGGGGCCCTGGTCGAGGAGAGCTTGTTGAAGATCTTCGGGGCCTCGCCGTTGTCGGCCAGGGTGCGCAGCATGCGGCCTGTGGAGTACATGCCGGAGTTGCAGGAGGAGAGGGCGGCGGTGAGGACGACGAAGTTGACGATGCCCGCGCCGGCCGGGATGCCGATCTTCGCGAAGGCCTCCACGAAGGGGCTGACTCCTGGTGCGAACTCCGTCCACTTCACGACGCAGAGGATGACGGTGAGGGCGCCGACGTAGAAGAGGGCGATGCGCCAGGGCAGGGTGTTGATCGCCTTGGGGAGGGTCTTCTCAGGGTTCTCGGACTCGCCGGCCGTGACGCCGACCAGTTCGACCGCGAGGTAGGCGAACATGACGCCCTGGAGGGTCATCAGGGAGGAGCCGATGCCCTTGGGGAAGAAGCCGTCGAACTCCCAGAGGTTGGAGACGGCGGCGGTGTCACCGGCCGCGCTGAAGCCGAAGGTGAGGACGCCGAGGCCGATCACGATCATGCCGATGAGTGCGGTGACCTTGACCATCGAGAACCAGAACTCGATCTCGCCGAAGAGCTTCACCGAGATCAGGTTGGCCACGAAGAGGACGACCAGGAAGACCAGCGCCGTCACCCATCGATGGACCGACGGGAACCAGTAGTGGACGTAGATCGCGGCGGCGGTGAGTTCCGCCATGCCGGTGACGACCCACATCAGCCAGTACGTCCAGCCGGTGAAGTAGCCGAAGAACGGGCCGAGGAACTCGCGGGAGTACTCCGCGAAGGAGCCCGAGACCGGGCGGTAGAGCAGCAGTTCGCCGAGCGCCCGCATGATGAAGAAGATGATCACGCCGGCGAGGGCGTACATGAGGATGAGGCTGGGTCCGGCCTTGGCGATGTTCGCCCCGGCGCCCAGGAAGAGGCCGACGCCGACGGCGCCGCCGATCGCGATCATCTGGACCTGGCGGCTGCCGAGCCCGCGCTCGTACCCCTCTTCGGGGGCGTCGCCGCCCACGGCCTCACTGCCGGCACGCGGCTCGTCGGTCTGGTCGACCTGCGACGAGGTCATGTGTGGTGCGCCTTTCTCCATGCCGGTCCGGGCCAGTCATCTGGCCTCGGATCGGGTTCCGATCCCCCCGGATACGTGGAGCTGTGCCTGGCCGGCGATCCGCCGGCTCGGTGGCGCACCCGACCGGACCTGGGTGGTGTCCTGTCGGGCGGTCGTGAAGATTTATCACGGCCGCAATGTTGACCGACGGGGGGTCGTGTTGCGCACACCACAGAAAGACCCGGACAAACGACGAACCGCGCCCCATAGGGCGCGGTCATGGTGACGTGATCGTTATCCGCATTTGAGCGTCCTCTGAGCGAACGCGGACGCCGAAGTGGATCAGGGCATCAGGGCTTCGACGAGCGTCTTCTGAGCGAACGCGGGCCCGCCGCGACTCAGGGCATCAAGGCTTCGACGAGCGTCTCCTGGAGGCCTCCCAGCCATAGATACGCCATCACCATCGGCTTGCGCGGGTCCTCGTCCGGCAGGCGGTAGAGGAGGTCGGTGTCCTCCTCGTCGACGACGTCGAGCCGGGAGCCGATCGCCAGGCGCAGGTCGTTCAGGGCGCGCAGCCACTGCTCGGCCTCGTCGGCGGACAGCTTGACGACCGCGCCGCCGTCGCCGGAGGACACCGCGTCCAGTGAGCGGACCACCGTGAGGGCGTTCTCGCGCTTGCCCGCGCGCAGGTCGTTCTCGGTGAAGCGGCGGAATTCCGAGGAGTAGGCGCGCTGTTCCTCGGCCTGCTCGGGCGAGTGGGCCTCGACGTCGGGGCCGCTGTAGGCGTCGGGGAAGAGGCGTTTGAGGACGGGGTCGGAGGGCGGCTCGCTGGGGCCTTCGGCGAACAGTTCGGCGAGCGGGTCGTCGGGGGCGTTCTCGGCGGGCCCGGGACCGATGAGCTCCAGGAGCTGGACGGCGAGGGAGCGGATGATGGAGATCTCGACCTCGTCGAGCGCGACGGCCGCGCCGCCGCCGGGGATCGGTTCGAAGTGTCCAGGCATGAAGTGAGTTCGCTGCTTCCGGTCCTGCTCGCGGGTTTCCAGGGCTCGGGCTATTTCCGGTCCTGCTGAAGGGTGGCCCACAGACCGTAGCCGTGCATGGCCTGTACGTCGCGCTCCATCTCCTCGCGGGTTCCGCTGGAGACGACCGCCCGGCCCTTGTGGTGGACGTCCATCATGAGCTTGGTGGCCTTGTCCTTGGTGTAGCCGAAGTACGTCTGGAAGACATACGTCACGTAGCTCATGAGGTTGACCGGGTCGTTGTGGACGATCGTCAGCCAGGGAACGTCCGGCTCGGGTACGGCGAAGACCTCCTCCGCCGACTCGGTCTTCTCGGTCTCTAGGGGTGCGGGAGCCGTCACACGGCCCATGCTGCCACCAGAGGGGGGTGCTCGCACAAACGGACGCCACAAACCGCGACATTGGACCATCCACAAATCGTCAGAGTGACGAGATGGGGGTACGATCCGGTCCTATGCAGCATCCCCCGGGGGACAACCCCCGGACCCCCGGCCGACGCTGGGGGCGCCCGGAGCGATATCGCGAGGAGAGCACAGTGAACCCAGCGGACCTTGGGCTGCCGGTGGACGTTCCCTCTACGGCGCTCTTCACCGACCAGTACGAGCTGACGATGCTGCAGGCCGCCCTGGCGGCGGGGACGGCCGAGCGGCGCTCGGTCTTCGAGGTCTTCACCCGGAGGCTGCCCGAGGGGCGGCGCTACGGGGTCGTGGCCGGCACCGGACGCGTTCTCGACGCCGTGGAGAACTTCCGCTTCGACGCGGACGTCCTCGGCTTTCTGCGCGAGCGCAAAATCGTCGACGAGCCGACCCTGGACTGGCTCGCCGGCTACCGCTTCGGCGGCGACATCTGGGGTTACCCGGAGGGCGAGGTGTACTTCCCGGGCTCGCCGGTCCTGCGGGTCGAGGGGTCGTTCGCGGAGTGCGTGCTCCTGGAGACGGTGATCCTCTCCATCCTCAACCACGACTCGGCGATCGCTGCCGCCGCCTCCCGGATGGCCTCGGCGGCGGGCGGGCGCCCGCTGATCGAGATGGGCGCCCGGCGCACCCACGAGCTGGCCGCCGTGGCCGCCGCACGCGCCGCGTACGTCGGCGGCTTCACGACCACCTCCGACCTGGCGGCCGGTTTCCGCTACGGCATCCCGACCGTGGGCACGTCCGCGCACGCCTTCACCCTGCTCCACGACCACGAGCGGGACGCCTTCCAGGCCCAGGTGAACTCGCTGGGCCGGGGCACCACGCTGCTCGTGGACACGTACGACGTCGCGGAGGCGGTCCGGCTGGCCGTCGAGGTCGCCGGGCCCGAGCTGGGCGCCGTCCGCATCGACTCCGGGGACCTCCTGCTCGTCGCGCACCGGGTGCGCGAGCAGCTGGACGAGCTGGGCGCGACCGGCACGCGGATCGTCGTGACCTCCGACCTGGACGAGTACGCGATCGCCTCCCTGGCGGCGGCGCCCGTCGACGCGTACGGCGTCGGGACCCAGCTGGTGACGGGATCCGGCCATCCGACCTGCTCCATGGTCTACAAGCTGGTCGCCCGCGCCGAGTCGGCGGACCCGAGGGATCCGCTGGAGGCGGTGGCCAAGAAGTCCTCCGGCGGCAAGACGTCCATCGGCGGGCGCAAGTGGGCCGCGCGGCGCCTGGACGAGCACGGGATCGCCGAGGCCGAGGTGATCGGCGTCGGTCCGGTGCCCGCCGAGCTGGCCGACCGGCAGCTCCTGGTCGAGCTGGTCAAGGGCGGTCAGGTCATCGCCCGCGAGCCCCTGGACGTCGTACGGGAGCGGCACGCGGCGGCCCGCGCCAGCCTGCCGCTGTCGGCGGCCCAGCTCTCGCGCGGGGAGGCGGTCATCCCGACCGAGTACGTCTGACGTACGCCGTACGGCCATGGAGCGGGCGCATGAACAACCGGTGAGCGGGAATGCAACGGCCACGCCCCCCGTGCACCGCACAAGCGCCCCCTCCACACCCCCTGAGGCACGGCGCAGCAGCCGAATGCACCCTCCCGGAGTGCACTCGAAGTCTCTAGGCTCGGTAACCCACAGGCCGGGCCCCCCTTTTCCGACGCCACCGATCGCCCGCCGAGCCGAAGGACACCGCCCATGCGCCGCGCCTTGATCGTCGTAGACGTGCAGAACGACTTCTGCGAGGGAGGCAGCCTCGCGGTGGCCGGGGGTGCCGACGTGGCCGCCGCCATCACGGAGCTGATCGGGCAGGCGCCCGCCGGCTACCGCCATGTCGTGGCGACCCGCGACCACCACATCGCCCCCGGTGGCCATTTCGCCGACAACCCGGACTTCGTCCACTCCTGGCCCGCGCACTGCGTGGCCGGCACCGAGGGCGTGGGCTTCCACCCGAACTTCGCCCCGGTCGTCGCCTCCGGTGCGATCGACGCCGTCTTCGACAAGGGCGCGTACGCGGCGGCGTACAGCGGCTTCGAGGGCGCCGACGAGAACGGCGTGACGCTGGCGGACTGGCTGCGGGCCCGGGAGATCGACGAGGTGGACGTGGTGGGCATCGCCACCGACCACTGCGTACGCGCCACCGCCCTGGACGCCGCCCGCGAGGGCTTCCGTACGCAGGTGCTGCTCGATCTGACGGCCGGAGTGGCCGTGGAGACCACCACCCGTGCGCTGGAGGAGCTGCGGGCCGCGGGCGTGGAGCTGACCGGCAAGCCGGTGGTCTGAGCGCCCGCCAGGGCCCGCAGGGAGCCCCTAGAGGCCTTGGGGCGCCGCGGGTCTGCGCATCAGCGCCCGGATCGGGTGCCACAGCTCCTGGACGAGCTCCGGGCCGATGGTCGCGCTGACGGCGACACCGTTGTCAGGGACCGGTGCCGTGCGCCATATCAGGCCGTCGGGGTGGTGCAGGACCGCGGTGATCTCGTCCGGGGTGGGCGGCTGGGCGTTGCCCCGCAGGTACACCGCGCGCATGCCCAGGTTGCGCAGCCGTGTCAGCGCGCGGGCCCGGTTCTGGGCCACCACGAGTACGCGTACGGAGCCGGCGCCCGAGCTGTAGGCGCCGGACGGGCTGGGCAGGTTCAGCGCCACCACCACGCTGCCGTTCGGCAGCTTGCAGAAACCTCCTGCGGCCATGAAAAGTCACACCCCCGTGCGGTCCGGTGTCAATAAGGGAATCACAGGACGCACCTAAACACGATCGGCCGCGACCCGCCAGGGGGTCACGGCCGATCATGCTCTGACCTGGGGAAATGCCGTTTACTTCACCGCAGGGGCGACCTGGAGCGAGATCGTGGAGCCGTTCGGGGCCTCCTTGACGATCGTGATCTTGGTGTTGGTGTCAGTGATCTTGACGCCCGCGAGCGGGGTGCTCGTGTCGTAGTAGGTGCTGGTCCGGTCGTTGAAGACCGAGACGCCCTTCTTCGACGGGATCTTCGTCGCGACGTCCGCCTTGTGCAGCGTGAGGCCGTCGGTGCGGTACAGGCTGAAGGGCGAGTCGTAGGACTGGATACGGCTGCGCATCAGCGTGCCGTCCGACCACTTCAGCGCGGTCGGGTGGGCGTCGACCGGCAGCACCAGACCGGTACCGGGGTGCTGGCTGGTGTTGTTGTCCGCCTGGGAGGTGTCCCACTTCCAGATCAACAGGCCGTTCTGGTACGGGAAGTGCTCCACCCAGTCCGGACGGGTCGTCGAGAAGCCGAAGTTGTACGGGCCGACCTTGAGGGTCTTGTCGTACGACACGTACTGGCGGTTCTCGGCGATGTAGTACTGCGGGTAGTCGTCCGTGATGGCCGCGCCGATACGGGAGAAGCCGTCCGCCGTCCAAGCCGCGTCCGCCGTCTCCGCGTTGTCGGCGAAGAGCGCGACGCCGTCCGCCGTCACGGAGATCGAGTCGGCCGCGAAGCCCTTCTGGGCCACGCCGCCGTCGGTCGCGTAGCGGAAGCGCAGGCCGATGTTCTGGCCCGCGTAGGCGTCCAGCGGGTACGACAGCTTCGTGTACGCCTCGGTGGTGCCGTCGAGCGCCGGCTTGCCGCTGCCGTCACGGCTGATGGCCGCGCCGTTCGCGGTGCCGTCGATGGCCGTCCAGGAGGCGCCGCCGTTGGTGGACACCTCGGTGTAGAGGTAGTCGAAGCCCGCCTCGATGTCCCACCAGCCGTCGAGGGTCAGCGTGGCCGCCGACTTGCCCGTCAGGTCGACGAGACGCGTCAGCGTGTTGGAGAGGTCGTCGCCGCTGCCGCTCCACCACTGGGTCGCGCCCTGCGCCGGTTCGACGATCTCGTTGGTGACCGTCTTCTCGGGCAGTTCGACCACGAGCGCCTGCGCGTTCTTGGTGTTGTACTCGGCGACGCCCAGGGTGTGCTTCGACTTCGTCGCGGCCTTCGCCGTGTCGTAGTTGAGCCAGCCGAGCTGCAGCTTGTCCCAGGCGGTCATGTCGCCGGGCAGGTTGCCGATCTCGCCCTCACCGGTGCCGAGCCAGGAACCGGACGACATCAGCGTCCAGAAGCCGGTGGAGTTCTCGCCGCCGCTGGTGTCGTAGTGGTCCGGCAGACCGAGGTCGTGGCCGTACTCGTGGGCGAAGACGCCGAGTCCGCCGTTCTCCGGCTGAATGGTGTAGTCGCCGACCCAGATGCCGGAGTCGCCGATCGCGGCGCCGCCGAGCTTGTTGCCCTCGGGTCCGGTCGCACCGGCGTCGGTGCCGAACGCGTACCAGCGGTGGGCCCAGATGGCGTCCGCGCCCTGGGCGCCGCCGCCCGCGGACTCGTCCTCGCCGGCGTGCACGATCTGGAAGTGGTCGATGTAGCCGTCGGGCTCGTTGAAGTTGCCGTCGCCGTCGAAGTCGTAGCGGTCCCACTGGTCGTACTCGGCGAGCTGCGCCTTGATCTCCGCGTCGGTCGCGCCTGCTGCCTCCTGCGCCGCGACCCAGGCGGTGACGCCGTCCTGCACCGCGTACCAGGCGCCGGTGTTCGCGTCGTTGGAGCCGTAACGGGCCTCGTTGTAGGGGACCTTGACCCAGTCCGAGACCTCGCCGTCGACCGAGTAACGGCCGGACGACTGCTTCTCGTAGTACGTCTTCATCGAGTCGACACCCTTGCCGGTGCCGAAGTAGAGCTCGTTGAAGTGTTCCTGGTTGTAGTCCGCCTGCCAGGCCGTGCTGTTGTCCTTGGCGGGGTCCGGCTCGGCTATCTCGTTGTGCAGCGGACCGACCGTGCCGCCGTAGCGGGGGTCGACCTGGTCGCCGAACTCGACGAGGATCGTGAAGATCTTGTCGGTCTTCTCGCGGGCGAGCTCGACGTACTTGCCCTTACTGAGCTGCACCACCTGCGAACCGTTGCGCTCCTGCGCCGTGGCCTCGCCGGATATGACCTGCTGAAGGGCCTCTTCGCGCTGAGCCGCCTCGCTGTCCGTGAACGGGCCCTTGAGGTCGTGCTCGGTGTCGCTCGCGGCGGGTGCCGCCGGGTCACGGCGGTCCACCGTCGGGGCCGGCGCGCCGGCGTCGGCCTGCGCCACGGCGAAGGTCGAGAACGTGGCAGTGGCCGCCGCGAGGGCAACGCCCACCGCCGCCCCTCTGAACGTCCATGATCTGCTGGTCACTTGATGTCCTCCCTCGCGCCCGCGCGGATGGAGGGGGTCCAGGTCATGGGGTCCGCGCGCGTATACGCGTGTCAAGTGACGACATTGGATCGGAGTTACCAAAGAAAAGACAGATCTTGACTTGAACCTGGCAACTGCACTATGTGGAGCAGACGTTCACCGTCCGGAGGTCCACCGCACCGCTCAACGGGCGCGCCCGCCCGTCCACTTGCTGGACGTGATGACTCCGTGCGCCCCCTGTGCTCCGGCACCGTGGGTTAGGTCACGCTTACCGGGCGTTCCAGTCGGGCATGCAGGCGAATAGAGTCGGCTGGCGGCACGTCGGGATTCCGATGGATTGCCAAGTCGACACCGTTGTCGGCCCCCGATTCACAGCCTCACCCCCAATGCTTCATCCGCCCCCTCCCCCATCGCGAGAGGCACCCGGGGGGAGCACCCCCAGCCGAGGAAACGATTGCCATGCCTCGAACGACAGCCTTGCCTCGTCCGACCGCCGCACAGCTCGCCTACGGTTCCTGCACCGTGATCCTCTCCACCCTCGCCATGCTGCTGCTGTCTCAGACGAGTTCGGGCGTGGGGATCGTGGCGATCACCCTCTCGGCACTCGTTCTCGGACTCCTCGTCGCCCTGACGGTTCCGCTGCCGAAGCCCGCGCGTACCGTGCAGGTGCCCGTCGTGCCCGTGCTGGCCAAGCGCGTCCCGGCGCAGCGCGAGACCGCGTCCGTGGCCGCCTCAGGGGCCTCCGAGCCCGTACGGGAGCCGGCGAACCCGTAATCCCGGGAACCCGAAGAGCGTCACCGCATACGAGAACCGGCGGGCCCGTGTTTCACGGGCCCGCCGGTTCTCGTTGCCGGTCGAGTGGTCAACCGGTGCTGACCACCACCGTCTTGGCGGCCTTGTCGTGCAGGCCCTGCTTGTAGGGCTTGTCGAAGAAGCTCCAGCCGCCCGCGATCGCGGTCCAGATGCACGCGCAGCAGAACGCGAACGGGATCCACAGGACCAGCGAGCGGATCAGCGTGGTCTGCACGGAGGGCGTGGCGCCGTTGTCGAGGTTGGCCACCCGCTGCTTGAACAGCCGCTTGCCGAGGGTCTGTCCCGTGCGGCTGATCATGACGGTGTCGTAGCCGATGTAGAGCACGGCGGCGACGAGCGACTGCCCGAAGGACTTGCCGGTGTCGATCTTGTCCGTGTCGTACTCGGTGACCCCGAACGCCCACGACAGCAGCCACACCACGACGCCCACGATGATCATGTCGATGATCCGCGCCAGGACCCGCTTGCCGCTGTCCGCGAGCGGCGGCATACCGGCGAGCGGATCGCCGCCGTAGGGGCCGCCCGCGCCGTAGGGATCGCCACCCCCGCCGAATGGGGGCGGTGGCGGCTGGTCGCCGGGTGGCGGGGGCTGACTGCCGTACGGGGGGTCGTACGGGGAGCCGCCGCCCTCGTCGGGCGGGGGCTGCTTCTTGAACGGGTCGTCGTCCGGTGACCGGCCGGAGCCCGGAGGCGGCGGTTCGCTGCTCATGGCCCGAGTGGACCGCGAACCCTCCGGCTCCGCATCCGGCGAGCGGCCGTCCGGGCTACCGGATCGGGTACGTCCGATGCGCCACCGCCCTGTACGTCCGCTGCGGCGGCGCTCCTTACGACCGCGCCGCCACGAAGGTGTGGGCCGCCTTGTCGTGCCAGCACTGGCGCCACGGCTTGTCGAACAGGCACCACAGGACACCGATGACACCGACACCGAGGACGCCCGTGACGGCGTAGACGAGCCAGCGGCGCAGGGCCGAGCCGAAGGTCGGGGGTTCGTGGCCCTCGATGTCGCGCACGTCGATACCGCACAGCTTCTTTCCGAGGGTCCGGCCCCAGCGGGCGGTGGGCAGCACGTCGTAGAGGACTCCGAAGAGGAGCAGGACGGCGAGGACGATCCCGAGGTAGCCGGCGGTCGTGCCGTCCAGCAGCCAGACCGTGACGGTCTCGCCGGAGAGCTTGGCCGCGTCGACCTTCTCGTCGATGTGGTCGATCGCCTTGGTGCCCAGCGGTACGGCGGCCACCGCGGTGACACCGGCGAGCACGACGGTGTCCACGAGCCGCGCGGCCAGCCGCCTGCCCAGGCCCGCGGGACGCGCCGCCGACTGCCTGCGCGCGGCGGCCGTGAAGATGTCCTCGACCGGCGGCTTCCAGGGCGCGACGGGCTGCCCCTCCTCACCCGCGAGCCGGTGCACCTGCTGGGCCCAGGAGGGCTGTCCACCGCCGATGCCGGACGTCGTGGGGGTGCCGCCGATCTGCTGGGGGACGGCGGGGTTCTGCGCGGCGACGGGAGCGGGAGCGGGCTGGGCGGTCGCGGCTTGGGCCGCCTGGGCGGCGGCGGCCTGGCCGGCTGCGAAGCCGCCACCCGCCGAGGAGGCGGCCGGGCCCGGGCTCCCGGGCTCCGGCGCCGTGCGCGGGGAGACCGGACGGAAGGTCATGGTGCCCTCGGAGGGGAGGTCCTCGGCGCCGGACGGGCCCTCGGCACCGGACGGCCGCACCGGTCCGGTCGGGCGCCGGAACACCACGCTGCCGCCGGACGCCGGGTGGTGGGGGCCGGCCGAGTCCGCGGGCGGGATCGTCGCCGTGCCGTCCGTACGGGAGGACCGGCCGTCGGGCTGGACGACCGGGCCGGCCGGGTCCGAGGCCCGGGGCACACGCGGATCGGCGGTTCCCGGGGGCGAGCCCCAGGACACCCGGCGGTCCGGTCCGCGGCCGAAGCCGGACTGCTGGGAGCGGTCGGCGCCCCACGCGGCGGCGGGCTCCGGACGGCTGCCGTGCTGGGCCTCGGCGGGACTCACCTGCCGGGCGCCGCCGGACGGTTGCGGATCCTCGTCGAAGAAGAACGGCCCGGTCTGCTCGGCGAGACCCGGGGCCTGCGCCTGCGACTGTCCCGGCGTCTGCCCCTGCGCCTGTCCCTGCGCGGGCACGGACGCCGAAGGCGTGGCGGGAGGTACGCCGTCGGACGGCGCGGGCCGGCTCGTACCCGGTACCCAGGCGGCACCGTTCCAATACCGGACATATCCAGGAATGGAGGGATCCGGGTAATACCCTTCGCGGGGCCTGTCGTCACCGGGTGCCGGGGTTGGGGCGCTCATGTCCGTCGTCCCGTATCTGCTCGGGGGCTTCTTGGGGGATCCACATCTATCAGACCGGCGCACCCACCACTGCCGCTCCCGCCGTACCCACCCCGTTCGTGCATGGATCTGCTACGTCCGCGGACAACGCGAGAAAACTTCTGGGAACCCGCGTAATGATTCCGCCTTCACGCGCTCTCCACTCGTACGGGCCCGCCCACAGGGCCCCCTACGAGAAGGGAAACGCATCGACATGCACACCGTGGTGGAACGCGAACTGGAGCTCAAACTCGTCCTGTCGCCAGAGCGCAGCATCCCTGTCCCCGCTCGGCTCAGCTACCGCACCGACGATCCGTACGCCGTCCACATCACCTTCCACGTCGGCTCCGACCATCCGGTCAGCTGGACCTTCGCCCGCGAACTGCTCGTCGAGGGGGTGTTCCGGCCGTGCGGGCACGGCGATGTGCGGGTGTGGCCGACGAAGGTCGCGGGCCGCGGTGTCGTGCTGATGGCACTCAGCTCGCCCGACGGCGACGCGCTCCTCGAAGCGCCCGCCGCGCAGGTCTCCGCCTGGCTGGAACGCACCCTCCGGGCGGTCCCCCCGGGCTCTGAGGCGGAGCAGCTCGGCATCGACGACGGCCTCGCCGAGCTGCTTGCCCCGACTCCGGCCGACGACCTGTGGCTGCGCGACCCGTGGCCCTCGGACGAGTCCAAGGACGGGGAGTAGGCCTGGGTCTCAGAAGAGCTTGCCCGGGTTGAGGAGCCCCAGCGGGTCGAACGCCGCCTTGATCGCGCGCTGCATCTCGACGCCGACGGGGCCGATCTCGCGCGCCAGCCACTCCTTCTTCAGGACGCCCACGCCGTGCTCGCCGGTGATCGTGCCGCCGAGCTCCAGGCCGAGGGCCATGATCTCGTCGAAGGACTCGCGGGCGCGCCGGGACTCCTCGGGGTCGGAGGCGTCGAAGCAGACGGTGGGGTGGGTGTTGCCGTCGCCGGCGTGCGCGCAGACCCCGATGGTCAGGGCGTACTTGTCGGCGATGCGCTCGATGCCTTCGAGCATGTCGCCGAGCCGGGAACGCGGCACGCACACGTCGTCGATCATCGTGGTGCCCTTGACCGCTTCGAGCGCGACGAGCGCCAGCCGCCGTGCCTGGAGCAGGAGTTCGGACTCGGCCGCGTCTTCGGCCGGTACGACCTGGGTGGCGCCGGCGGCCTCGCACAGGGCGCCGACCGCGGCGAGGTCGGCGGCCGGGTCGTGGGTGTCGAAGGCGGCGAGGAGGAGGGCCTCGGTGGTCTCCGGGAGGCCCATGTGGGCCAGGTCGTTGACGGCTTTCACCGTCGTACGGTCCATCAGTTCGAGGAGGGACGGCACGTGACCGCCCTCCATCACCTTGACCACGGCGTCGCAGGCGGCCCGCGCCGAGGGGAACTCCGCGGCCAGCACGAGCTGCTGAGGAGGCTGCGGCTTCAGCGCGAGAGTCGCCCCTACTACGATGCCGAGCGAGCCCTCGGAGCCCACGAAGAGGCGGGTGAGGTCGTATCCGGCGACGCCCTTCGCCGTGCGGCGGCCGGTGGTCATGAGCCGCCCGTCGGCCAGTACGACGTCGAGGCCGAGGACGTACTCGGCGGTCACCCCGTATTTGACGCAGCACAGGCCGCCCGAGGCGGTGCCGATGTTGCCGCCGATCGTGCACATCTCCCAGCTGGAGGGGTCCGGCGGGTAGTACAGGCCGTGTTCGTTGACGGCGCGGGAGAGGGTCGCGTTGATGACGCCCGGCTCGACCACGGCGATCCGGTCGACCGGGTTGATCTCGAGGATCCGGTCCATCTTCACCAGGGACAGCACGATGCAGCCGTCCGAGGCGTTGGCGGCGCCGGACAGGCCGGTGCGGGCGCCCTGCGGGACGACCGGGACGCGCAGTTCGGTGGCGATGCGCATGACGTGCTGGACCTGCTCGACGGTGCGGGGCAGGACGACGACGGCCGGGGTGCCCGCCTCGCAGAAGCTCGCCATGTCGTGCCCGTAGGAGGCCGTGACGTCCGGGTCGGTGAGGACGGCTTCGATCGGCAGGCCGGCGAGGAGGCGGTCGACGAGGTTGCCGGTCACCTCGTCACGCGGGGCTTCGATACGGCTCATGATCACAGCCTCGCACCCGGGGCCATCGGTGTGAACCCCGTCTGCGTCACCCGACGCATGCCGTGATGTGGTCTTCGTACTGACGCACAGTGAGCGCCATGGAGATCGAAGAGCAGCGACCGGGGACAGCGCGGCCTCAGGATTCCGAGCCTCCCGGGTCCCGTTTCTCCCCCTTCGTCAAGCGCGCCCTGATCGGCGTCGTCGCCGGAGGTGTCGTACTCGGCGCGTTGCTGTTCCTGCTGCCCTCGGCGGGGCGGGACCCGGCGCCGCCCGCTCCGGGTCCGGTGGCGCGGGCACAGACGGCGGTGGGCTCCGGGGTGCCCGCCGCACTGCCCGATCTGGCGGCGCTCATCGGCGACCGCGAGACACATCTGCGGGCCCATCCGGGCGACGGCCAGTCGTGGGCCGTGCTCGGTGCGACCTATGTGGAGCAGGCGCGGCGGACCGCGACGCCCGCGTACTACCCGAAGGCCGAGCAGGCGCTGCGTACGTCGCTGAGGACCCGGCCGAAGGGGAACGCGGAGGCGCTCGACGGCCTCGCGGCGCTCGCCAACGCCCGTGGTGACTTCCGGGAGGGGAAGAAGTGGGGCGAGGCGGCCGTGAAGCTGTCGCCGAAGCGCTGGACGACGTATCCGCTGCTGATCGACGCGTACACCGGCCTCGGCGACTACAAGGCGACCCGCAAGGCCCTCGACAAACTGCTGGAGCTGCGCTCCGGGCCGACGGTGCTGGCGCGGGCGGCGCGGGTCTACTGGGACCGGGGCTGGCGTGAGGACGCGGCGGCCGCCGTCGCCGTCGCGGCGACGCGCGCGGCGACCCCCTCCGAACAGGCGGCCTTCCTCCAGCAGGCCGGCGAACTGGCCTGGGAGCGCGGCGACCGCGAGCAGTCGCTGGGCTACTACGAACGCGCGCTGAGCACCGACCCCGAGGAGTACGGGGCGCACGCCGGGCAGGGGCGCGCGCTGGCCGCACTGGGGCGCACGTCGGAGGCGCTACGGGCGTACCAGACGGCGCTCGCCAAGCGGCCCGAGCCGCGGTACGCGCTGGAGCTGGGCGAGTTGTACGAGAAGCTCGGCGTCGAGGGCGCGGCACGCGTCCAGTACGACCTACTGCGGGAGCGGGTGCGCCAGGAGGCCGCCGGGGGTGTGGACGACGGGCTGGTCCTCGGGCTCCTCGAGGCGGACCACGGCGACACCGCGACCGCCGTGGCGCTGCTGCGCGAGGAGTGGAAGCAGCACCCCGGGATCGCGGTCGCGGACGCGCTGGGCTGGGCGCTGCACCGGGCCGGTGAGCACGAGGAGGCCCTGAAGTTCGCCACGATGGCCATGGACAAGGAGCACGGCGGCGGCGTACGCAGTGCGCTGTACGCCTACCACCGCGGCGAGATCGAACGCTCCCTGGAGCGGTACGGTCCTGCCCGCCGCCACCTCGCCGAGGCCCTGCGCATCAACCCGTACTTCTCGCCCCTGCTCGTCCCGGAGGCGGAGGCGGCGCTCGACGCGCTGGGTGAGCCTTCGGCGGAGGAGGGGCCGGGTGAGCCGGCGGAGGAGACTGCGGCTTCGGAGGAATCCTCGGCGGAGCCCTCGCGGGCCGCCGCCGCTACAGGTTCCCCCGCCTCTCCTGCTCCCGCTCGATCGCCTCGAACAGCGCCTTGAAGTTGCCCTTGCCGAAGCCCATCGAGCCGTGCCGTTCGATGATCTCGAAGAAGACGGTCGGACGGTCCTGGACCGGCTTGGTGAAGATCTGCAGCAGATAGCCGTCCTCGTCACGGTCGGCGAGGATCTTCAGTTCGCGCAGGGTGTCGACGGGGACCCGGGTGTCGCCGACCCACTCGCCGAGGGTGTCGTAGTAGGAGTCCGGGGTGTCGAGGAACTGGACCCCGGCCGCGCGCATGGTGCGTACCGTCTCCACGATGTCGCCCGAGTTCAGCGCGATGTGCTGGACGCCCGCGCCGCCGTAGAACTCCAGGTACTCGTCGATCTGGGACTTCTTCTTGGCGATGGCGGGCTCGTTGATCGGGAACTTGACCTTGAGCGTGCCGTCCGCGACGACCTTCGACATCAGCGCGCTGTACTCGGTCGCGATGTCGTCGCCCACGAACTCCTTCATGTTCGTGAAGCCCATGACCTTGTTGTAGAAGCCGACCCATTCGTTCATACGGCCGAGTTCGACGTTGCCGACGCAGTGGTCGATCGCCTGGAAGGTGCGGTGGGCGGGCGGTTCGACGATCGGCGCTGCGGCGGTGAAGCCGGGGAGGTAGGGGCCGTCGTAGCCCGAGCGCTCGACCAGGGTGTGCCGGGTCTCGCCGTAGGTGGCGATCGCGGCGAGTACGACCGTGCCGTTCTCGTCCTTCAGCTCGTACGGCTCGGCGACGGAGCGGGCGCCGTGCTCGACGGCGTAGGCGTACGCGGCGCGCGCGTCCGGGACCTCGATGGCGAGGTCGACGACGCCGTCGCCGTGCTCGGCCACATGCGAGGCGAGGAAGTGGCCCCAGGTGGTGGCGGGCTTGATCACGGAGGTGAGGACGAAGCGTGCCGAGCCGTTGGTGAGGACGTACGAGGCGGTCTCGCGGCTGCCGTTCTCCGGTCCGGAGTAGGCGACGAGCCGCATGCCGAAGGCGGTGGAGTAGTAGTGCGCGGCCTGCTTGGCGTTGCCGACGGCGAAGACGACCGCGTCCATTCCCTTGACCGGGAAGGGGTCTGCCTGCCGGGCGGTGTCGGGAGTGCGGTGCTCTGTGGTCTGGCTCATGTTCGCAGGCTCCCCCCGCATGGCAAGGTGCGCAATAGTTGGCGTATTCGCTGGACATTGTGTTCAGGCGGTCGCCTATTTCGGCGGGCGGTATGTACAAGGTGACCATCCTGGAGGACCCCATGGCGATCGATCATCTGGACGGCGGGCTCATCGTGCTGCTCGCCGAGGAACCGCGTATCGGCGTCCTGGAGATGTCCCGGCGGCTCGGCGTCGCGCGCGGCACGGTGCAGGCGCGGCTCGACCGGCTTCAATCGAATGGAGTCATCCGGGGGTTCGGGCCGCAGGTGGATCCGGCCGCGCTGGGATATCCGGTCACGGCGTTCGCGACCCTGCAGATCAGGCAGGGGCAAGGCACGGACGTACGAGCCCACTTGGCCACCGTGCCCGAGGTGCTGGAGCTGCACACCACCACGGGCAGCGGCGACATGCTGTGCCGGCTCGTCGCCCGCTCGAACGCCGATCTCCAGCGCGTGATCGACCGGGTTGTCGGTTTCGACGGCATCGTCCGGGCCTCCACGGCGATCGTCATGGAGAACCCCGTTCCGCTGCGGATCATCCCGCTGGTGGAGCAGGCGGCGACCGAGCAGTGACCTAGGACCGGGTGACATGAAGGAGGAGGGGTTCGTGAGGGGCGGCTGACGCCTCGCGCGGGCGAGGACCGGTAGCAGGGCGGGTTCCAGCAGGGGGTTCCGGCAGCAGGGCGGGTTCAGCAGCTCGGGACCGAGCCGGTTCCCTTCTCGAGGGCCACCAGGGAGTCGACCGCTCCCTTGAGGGTGGTCACCGGAATCAGCCGCAGCCCCTTGGGCAGTTCCGTCTGAGCGTCGGAGCACTCCGCCTTCGGGACCAGGAAGACCGTCGCGCCGTCGCGCCGGGCGGCCTGCGTCTTGAGGGCGACGCCGCCGACCGCGCCGACCGTGCCGTCGGCGTCGATCGTGCCCGTACCTGCGATGGTGCGTCCGCCGGTGAGGTCGCCGCCGCTGCCGTCGCCGTCCAGCTTGTCGACGATGCCGAGCGAGAAGAGCAGTCCGGCGCTGGGGCCGCCGACGTCGGCGAGCCTGAGGGTGACCTTGACGTCGTCCTTCTCGCCCAGGTACGAGAGTGCAGCCTCGGAAGCCGTGTCCTGCGACTCCTTCATCTGGTCCGCGTTGTGCTGCTCGATCTCCTTGACACTGTCGCCGCTGGGATAGACCGAGTCACGCGGCATCACGGCCTGGTCCGTACGGAACCAGGCATCGAGTACGTCCCCCAGGTGGACGCTCGCATCCGGTCCGGTCGCCTCGATCGTCGTCATCCGAAGCTGCCCGGTCGTCTTGCGGGTGGCCGCGCCCGTGATCGTGATCACCGGGTCCCCCTTGTTCTCCCCGAGCACATTCGCCGTCATCCCCGGCTGCGTCAGCGAGAACGGCAACGGCGCGAACACCGCCACCGCCAGCAGAGCCACAACGGGCACAGCACAGACGGCAACGGCCTTGGGGCGCGTGAGACGAGAGAGCACGGGGTCAATCTAACGTGAGGCCGCAAACGTCCCAGCTGTGGGCTGTGTCCGGCATGGCTGTGGGCATGCGTGCCCGCCGCAACCGTCGTAGCTGTGGGCATGCGTGCCGCCGCAACGGTCGTAGCTGCGGGCATGCGTGCCGCCGCAACCGTCGTAGCTGCGGGCACGCGTGCCGCCGCAACCGTCGTAGCTGCGGGCACGCGTGCCGCTAAGGGCGGCACCCGTCCCATAAGAGCGGCACCCCGCACAGCGCCGGGCCGCGCGAGCCACCCGACCTCAGCCCGCACCCCGGGTGCCGGCCTAGCCACGCCCAAGCCCCGACACCGCCCGCCGCGCGCTCAGCGCAACGCATCCGCCACTTCCCGAGCCGCATCCAGCACCCGCGGCCCCACCCGCTCCGGCACGGCATCCGCGAGCATCACCACACCCACGCTCCCCTCGACCCCGGTCACACCGACCAGCGGAGCCGCGGCCCCACTGGCCCCCGCCTCCAACTCCCCATGCGTCAGCGTGTACCCGCACTCCCCCACCGGCGCCTGCCGCGCGGCAAGAATCGCGCGCCCCGCGGCACCCCGGTCCAGCGGATGCCGGAACCCGGCGCGATAGGCGACGTGATAGTCCGTCCACGTGGGCTCGACGACCGCGACGGCAAGCGCCTCGCTCCCGTCGACCAGCGTGAGATGAGCCGTCGCCCCGATGTCCTCCGCGAGCGAGCGCAACGCGGGCAGCGCGGCCTCCCTTACCAGCGGATGCACCTGGCGGCCGAGCCGCAGCACCCCGAGCCCGACCCGGGCACGGCCGCCCAGATCACGGCGTACGAGAGCGTGCTGTTCCAGCGTGGCGAGCAACCGGTACACAACCGTCCGGTTGACGCCCAGTTTGTTCGAGAGTTCGGTGACGGTCAGCCCGTGATCGGTGTCGGCGAGCAGCTTGAGGACGCGCAGTCCCCGGTCGAGCGTCTGAGAGGTCTCCGCGGTCACGACGCCCACTCCTTAGTGGTGAGGTCGACGGCCCCCTCGCGGCGGTTGCGGCACCGAGTCCCGTCGGCGACGCGCTTCAGAGGCCGCCGGTCGGCTGGCGACCCGGTGCTCCCGGGCGGAGTCGCTTCACGGCTGCGCTCCGCGGCTGCGCTGCCACGGGGCGTGTGCGTAGCGGGACAGTAGCGAGCCGGTCCGCTCAGCGGAAGGCTCCGTCCAGAATCCGGGCACCGGCCGGCCCGGACACCTTTCGTTTGCCCCGATTCGCACGGCGCTCACCACTCGGCGTACACGACCTCTGCACACAGCGCGCACGCCATGATGCGCGCCGGGGCAGCGAAAACCCGCCCCGCGCACGCACCGGTCCACACGCCCCGCCCAGGCACACCAGCCGGGCACCCCGACCGACGTCGCCCAGGCACAGCGCCCGGCGTCACCGCATTCGCGTGGCCCACTCCTGGACCTTGGCGATCCGCTGCCGTAGCTGCCCCGCCGTCGCCTCCGCGCTCGGCGGTCCCCCGCACACGCGCCGCAGCTCGGTGTGGATCACGCCGTGCGGCTTGCCGCTCTGGTGGACGTACGCGCCGACCATGGTGTTGAGCTGCTTGCGGAGTTCCAGCATCTCCTTGTGGGAGACCACAGGCCGCCGCTCGGCGGGCAGTTCGAGAAGGTCCGCCTCGTCGTCCGGCTTCTTGCGGCTGTGCGCGATCTGCCGGGCCTGCCGCTTCTGCAGCAGGAGCTGGACCTGGTCGGGTTCGAGCAGCCCGGGAATCCCCAGGTAGTCCTGCTCCTCCGCGCTCCCGGGGTGGGCCTGCATGCCGAACTCGGCGCCGTCGTACAGCACCCGGTCGAAGACGGCCTCGGACTCCAGCGCCTCGAAGGAGAACTGCTCCTGCTCCCCGGTGTCCTCGTCCTCCTCCCGGTTCGCCTCCTCCATCTCCTTCTCGGACTCGGCGTACGGGTCCTCCTCGCCCTCCTTCTTGGGCTTGTCGAGGACGTGGTCGCGCTCGACCTCCATCTCGCTTGCGAAGCCGAGGAGGTTGGGAATGGTCGGGAGGAAGACGGAGGCGGTCTCGCCGCGCCGCCGGGAGCGCACGAAGCGCCCGACGGCCTGGGCGAAGAAGAGGGGCGTGGAGATGGTGGTGGCGTATACGCCGACGGCGAGCCGCGGCACGTCGACGCCCTCGGACACCATGCGCACCGCGACCATCCACCGGTCTTCGCTGTGGCTGAACTCGTCGATACGGTTCGAAGCGCCGGTGTCGTCGGACAGGACGAGGGTGGCCTTGGTCCCGGTGATGTCGCGGATGAGCTTGGCGTAGGCGCGGGCCGACTCCTGGTCGGACGCGATGACCAGCGCACCCGCGTCCGGAATGCCCTTCCTGACCTCCGTCAGCCGCTGGTCGGCGGCGCGCAGCACGCTCGGCATCCACTCGCCGCGCGGGTCGAGGGCGGTGCGCCAGGCCTGCGAGATGGCGTCCTTGGTCATGGGCTCGCCGAGCTTGGCGGCGATCTCGTCGCCCGCCTTCGTACGCCACCGCATGTTGCCGCTGTAGGAGAGGAAGATGACGGGCCGCACGACTCCGTCGCCGAGCGCGGCCCCGTACCCGTACGTGTAGTCGGCCGCGGAACGCCGGATCCCGTCGTTCCCCTCCTCGTACGCGACGAAGGGGATGGGGTTGGTGTCGGAGCGGAAGGGCGTACCGGTGAGCGCGAGTCGCCGGGTGGCGGGCTCGAACGCCTCCAGGCACGCCTCGCCCCACGACTTGGAGTCACCGGCGTGGTGGATCTCGTCGAGGATGACGAGGGTCTTGCGCTGCTCCACCCGGTTGCGGTGCAGCATGGGCCGCACACCGACACCGGCGTACGTCACGGCGACGCCCTGGTACTCCTTGCTGAGCGGCCCCGCGCTGTACTCGGGATCCAGCTTGATCCCTATCCGCGCGGCCGCCTCCGCCCACTGCTTCTTCAGATGCTCGGTGGGCGCGACCACGGTCACCTGCTGCACGACATGGTGGTGCAGCAGCCAGGACGCGAGGGTCAGCGCGAACGTGGTCTTGCCGGCGCCGGGCGTGGCGACGGCCAGGAAGTCGCGTGGCTGCTCCTGGACGTACCTCTCCATCGCCCCCTGCTGCCAGGCGCGCAGCTTGTTGGCGGTGCCCCAGGGGGCTCGGCCGGGAAAGGCGGGTGAGAGGTGATGGGACGAGGCAGCGGCGCTGGCGGCGGTGGTAGTCACGGTCTCCGTGTGTGGGTCGAATCAGAGGGGCCGCGCGTCGGGCAGGGCGGTGGTGGGAGACGGGCGGGCGGCTCGGCTACGTATGACAACCGGGCCACCCTACCGGCGCCCTGGACGCGTCAACGCGCGTACGACACCGGGTCACCCGTGGATGGGACTCAGGTCACATCGCCTCGTGCAGCGCCCTCAAACGCAGGGCGATCATCCCCACGTCCTCCAGGCTGCCGGCGGCCACCTCGATGACGAGCTTGTACGACTCGTCCTGATCGACGTCGAGCATCTCAGTGCCGTTGAAGTCGAGGAAAACGACGGTGGACATCCACGCCATGCGCTTATTGCCGTCCACCAGAGGATGGTTCACGGCAAGCGACTGGTGTAGTGCCGCAGCCTTCTCGAAAAGGTCCGTGTACGCCTCGACCCCGAACATCTGCGACTGGGGGCGGTGGACAGCCGAGCTGAGCAGACCCAGGTCACGCACGACAACCTGCGTCTGCTCCCCACACGCCAGCTCCGCCAGGTCCAGGACCTCCTGGACCGTGAGGTACTTCATCTACTCCCCCAGCCTCCGCAGCAGGTCGGCGTGGCCCGCCGCGTACTTGGCCCCCAGGCGGCGAACCGTGGCTCGGTCCGCCTCCTGTTCGAGATACCGGTCGATCGCCTGAAGCACTATGGCGTGCATGCTGCGCCCCTCCTCCTCGGCACGCAGCTTGAGCGCCTCCTGCTGGTCGTCGCGCAGACGAAGGTTCATAGCCATACCACCACGGTACCATTACTGGGGTCATACTGGTACCACCTACGCGGGTACGGCCCGCACCCGCGTAGTGACCCACGCCCCCACCAACGCCACCCCCGCCATCGGCAGGAACACCGCCGCGAAGGCCGCCGGATGGGAGCCGGACGCCGAGGTGGCCGAGTGGCTCACCGTGCCGCCGCCCAGCGCGGCGAAGGCGGCGCCGCCCGCGGCGAGCAGCAGCACGTTGGACAGAGCGTCGGAGATCTGGAGGGAGGCGGAGTTGGTGCCGGCCTTCTCGGGCGCCGAGAGGTGGAGCAGCAGCACGCTGGTGGAGGCGATCACCAGCCCCATTCCGAGGCAGCCGAACCCCCAGGCGACGGCGACGATCCACACGGGCACGGCGTGGATCAGGACGCTCGGCGCGGTGGCGATGGCGGCCGCGACCAGCATCATGCCGAGGAACATCAGCCGCTCCCGGTACGGCTCCACACGCGGCCTCGACTGGATGTAGGACCCCAGCGCCCAGGTCCCGCCGCCCGCCGCGAGCGAGAACCCGGCGAGCGTCGGCGACAGCCCCCGCTGGGTGACGAGCATGAGCGGTACGAAGGACTCGGCGGCGATGAAGGAGCCGGCCGCGACCCCGCGGAGCAGCACCACGGACGGCAGTCCGCGCGCCGCCCGGTAGGTACCGCGGGGCAGCAGCCCGAGAACGGCGGGCACGAGCAGCGCGGCGCCCACCACGGCGGGCACGAGCGAGAACCAGGTCAGATCCTGGGCGGCGTACTGGAGGACCGCGGCACCGCAGGAGATCCCGAGCGCGAGCCGGATACGCCGCCGGTCGAAGCGCGCGCGCCCTTTTTCCGCCCTCTCCGGTCTGGACGTCCGCCGCCGGATCTGCGGCAGCGCGAGGGCCAGCGGCAGAACCACGAGAACAGGTATCCCGGTGAACACCCAACGCCAGCCGAGGTGTTCGGTGACCGCGCCCGCGGCGAGCGGCCCGACCACGGACGGGATCACCCAGCTCGCGGCGAACGCCGCCATGATCGACGGCCGCAGCCGCTCCGGGTAGGCCCGCCCCACGACCACGTACAACGCGACGATCACCAGCCCGCCGCCGAACCCCTGCACCGCCCGCCCGAGGATGAACAGCCACATGGCGTCCGCGGTGCCGCACAGCAGCAGCCCGGCGGCGAAGGCGGATATCCCCGCGGTCAGCGAGGCGAGCGGCCCGTCGCGGTCCGACCACTGCCCGGCGAGCACCATCCCGAACAGGCTCGTCGTGAAGTACCCCGAGAACGCGAAGGCGTACAAGGACAGCCCGTCCAGCTCCCGCGCCGCGACGGGCATGGCCGTCCCGACCGCCGTCGCCTCGAACGCGATCAGCAGGACGACGGAGACGATCCCGATACTGAGCGCCCGGTACTCCCGGCCCAGCACACCGTCGTCGGTGTCGGAGGCGGCATCGGCCTCCGCCGGAACCGTTGCGGCATCGCGTGCGTCCAGGCCAGTCATGCCCGCCAGCGTAAGGGGCATCCCCGTCCGTGACCCCTGTCCGGAGACCGTGATCGACTGAGCCATTCGTCGTACGACCACCACCCACGAGTCGTCGTACGACCACCCACGAGACGGCCGACGCCGGCTCCGACCCATTCGTGAACGCCACATGGCAGTCCCGTTGCAACGCCCGCCCACCCCTTGAGCCCCGCCCCCACCCCGCCTACGGTCAACCCATCAGGTCCGGAACGAGTGAGCCGTGCCGCACCTGACTACGGCCGTGTGCCCGAGTGGTTTAGGGACTCGCCTGCAAAGCGAGTTACGTGGGTTCGATTCCCGCCACGGCCTCAATCTGCCTGACCAGGCAAAACGACAGGGCGGCATCCCGAAGGGGGTGCCGCCCTGTCGGTCGTCCGTCTCGGTCTTCGTCTCAGTTGGCCGCGAGGGCACCTCCGTGCCGGACCGCAGGACGATGCCCAGAGTGTGAGGAGACAGGCATCGCGCTCTGGGCCCAGAGGCACGGCGCCAGGTGGGTGGCCGGGCCTGTAGCAGGCCGCTAAGGTCGCGGCATGGGTGGGGAATCAGGCGCCGGGGGGCGGACCCGGCCGTGCAAGTGGTGCCAGACGCCGGTCCCGCAGCGGGGGCGGTGGCGTCGACGGCGTTTCTGCAGCCGCGGGCACCGCTTGAAGCACCGCGGAGTGTCGGCCGTCGGCCGATTTCTGGACTGGCTGTAGCCGGTCAAGCGGCGCGCTGCTCCTCGGTGTTGATGCACATGCCGCAGATGCCGTACGAGCGCGGGATGCAGCACCCGAGGTCGAACAGGCAGCAGGGCGAGCAGAACCTGGCCGTACGGAAAGGGCGGTCCCCCTCGGAGAGAACCGCCCTTCCGCATGGCTCAGGGCCGGCGAACCGGATCGCTGTGTCAGGCGTACGGGTTGAACGCAATTCCGGCCGGCATCGAGTAGGACAGGTTGTCGTTGAACGAACCGTCCTTGATTTTAAGCGAGGCGTCACCGAAATTGGCGTTCATGAGCTTGTCGCGGTAACCGGACGGGTAGCCGTCCCAGCCGACGAGGCGCGGGAAGAACCAGTTGCCGGTGGCGTTTTCCGCCGGTTCGTCGTTGGTGTTCGCGAAGCGGAAATCGTGCGTTGAGGCGCCGTCTTTGTGGTAGACGATTTTGGCGTGGTTTCCGTCGAAGCGTATGGAGGAGCTGGGAAGCACCTGATACGAGCTGTGCTGCGACACCGAGACGTACTGGACCTGGTTGTTGTAGATCCACACGATGACGTGTTCCCAGTCATGCCGGTGCCCGATGGCCGCGGGTCCCAGAGTGGCCTGGTCCTTCTCGAAGTAGCTGGCGTACATGACCGCGCACCAGCCGTTGTTGCACTTTTCGCGCGAGTACGTGTTGGCGTTGTTCAGCTGGGCGGGGTCGTGACAGTGGCCGTTCACGTCGCCGCCCAGCGACAGGCCGGGGTTGATGGTGCCGTCGGCGCCGATGGCGGCGGTGGTGTAGCAGCCGTCCCCGTCGTAGTCGTAGGCCGGGGAGAACGTCTGCTCCAGACCGGAGGCGTTCTGCGGCAGTTGCTGGAGAACGTCGGCGTGCGCGCTGGTCGGCAGCGCGACGACCAGAGCCAGGGCGCTGAGCGCGCCGACGATCGCGGAACGACTCAGCGCCTTGCCGGAGCGCTTCGAGCGAGGTGCCATTCCCTCGGGGGGCGTGGTCGACTGCAGCGTGCTGGGCACACCAACTCCTCAGAGATAAAAGTGATGCAAAAACCACGCAGGGATTCCCTGCTTCAAGATCGGTGGTCTTTGCGCGTCAGAGTGACGCGACTTCAAATTAGCTCAGGGCGACCGGAGTTACAAGAAAGAGCGCAAGCACCAGCGCATGCCTCAAAACGGCATTCCGGATATTGCCTGGAATCCGGCAGGGCCGAGAAGCGGAGAAATTTAACATTGGGCCTATTCCAGGCCACCCGTACACCCGTCGAGGCAATGTGGGGCACTTTGCGTGTGAAGCGGCAGAACCCCTGGCAAACAGGCCGACCGGTCGAGAGTAACCTGTGAATTATCTTTGAACGCCCGCTTCGTGACGGGCAGCCCCGGCTTACCGGTACAGCGTTCCGCCTGCCCGGTCCTCGAATATCTCCGGCCAGTAGCGCCGGCCGTCGTCGCCGGGCAGGGCCGGGGTCGGGTCGCAGGCGAGCGGGTCGACCGCGGCCAGGGTCTGGGACATGGTGGCGGCGAGCTGCTCGTAGGCGTCGCTGAGGTCGTGGGCCGCGTCCAGGGACTTCTCGCGGTGCAGCAGCCAGAGGGTGAACGCGAGTGTGGAGATGTCGGCGTTCAGGGGGCGGAGGACGAGGTCCGGCTCGCTCCACGCCAGCACGGCGCCGGTGGCGCCGTCCACCACGAGGTGGGTGTCCTCCAGCAGATTGCCGAGGCGTATCAGACGGTCGGCGGCGGCGGGCAGTTCGTCGGCGGTGAAGTCACCGGGGCGCTCGTCCGCGTAGTACTCGCTGAGCGCCGGCAGCGGCACCTCCGTGTCCAGCTGGAAGACGAAGCCGTCCTCCGGGAGGCCCGTCTCGCGAAGGAAACGGCGCGTCGGCTCGTGCGTGAGCGCGGTCGGGAAGTCGACCTCCTCGAAGCGCATGATCCCGCCCGCTCCGAACTCCTCGTCCAGCAGCCGCTTCGGCAGGTCCAGGACGAGCCCATCGCCGGGTCCCGCAATCCGGGCCAGCGGACGGATCAGCGCGGCCATCCGCCAGAACGGCGGCACCTCTGCGCCCACCGCGCCCTCGAAGACGGCGGCCAGCCGGTCCGACACCTCCGCGACCGCCTTCGGGCCGAAGCGGGTCTCGTACGACGCGAAGCTCCCGCCGGAAGCCGTCAGCTCCTCCGTGGCCGCCGCGAAGCGCACCAGCGCCTCCAGGGAGGGAGCGAGCGGCGAGAGGTCCAACGGCGTCGGGCTCCGGTGGATGTCCGTCGTGGAGACCTCGCCCGTCACCCCGTCGAGGACGATCGACTCCAGGTCCCTGTCGAAGGTCCGCAAGGCCCCTATGACCAACTGGTCCTGGAGCTCCTCCGCGAGCCTCTCCGCGTCGCCGGCCAGGTCCGCGAGCCTGCGCAGCCCGTGCTCCCGCAGTGTGCCGAACCCCACGAGGGTGCCGTCGCCGGGCAGTCCGGGACCCGTCAGCCAGTGCCTCGTCCCCGCGTGCGTGATGTACGGGTACAGCTCGTCGTCGGTCAGTGTGATCGCGCCGCCGACGCCGGTGTCAGTCGTGCTCATGGCTCCCCCGCGCATATGAACGCATCGTGCTTCCCCCGAGCAAGGAACACCCCGTCGTCCAGGGGCAGTTCCCAATAAGTCAGAACCATACGCCGCACCACTGACAACGCCGGAAACACGCAGGCACAGACATCCCGCAGGCGCCACACAGGCGCCGAACGGATCGCAGGCACCAGAGCAACGACGAACCCACCGCCCGGAACCACCCGGTTCGCACCACCCCTGGTTCGCGCCGTCCAGGCCACCCGGGCCCGGTTCGCACCGCCTCGGTCACAGCACCTGAACCGGCCGGAAAGCCGGACGACCCCGCCCCGGCCACCCCCGCCCCGGTCACCCCACCCGCGCCCGCTCCCGCCCCGCCACGATCGCCTCCACCGTCTCGGCCACCGTCAGCCCGGAGCTGTCCAGCCACAGCCCGATCCGCGGGGTCCCGGCGCGCAGGCCCCGGTCCAGCTCCTCGACCGTCCACGCCCCGTACCCGGTCTTCGCCCGCCCCGCCTCACGCGCCGCGACGGCTTCCGGGCGGGGTGCCAGTACGACGACGTACAGGGGGCGGGTGCGGACCAGTCCGACGTACGCCGTCAACTGCTCGCCCAGGACGACGTCCTGCACGACCGCTGTGAAACCGGCCCGCGCGTACGCGTCCGCGGTGGCCGCCGACAGCCCGTACCGCAGGCGGAGTTGCGCCTCGGCCTCGCCGCCCGCACCGGGTTCGTACTCCTCGCGCCCGGACACGATCATGCGCCGGAACACGTCACCCCGTACATGCGCCGCCCGCGGCAGCCGCTCGGCGAGAGCCTGCGCGACGGACGACTTCCCCGCGGCCATGATCCCGGTGATCAGGACGACCCCGTCCATCAAGCGCCCCCGTCCGGCAAGGCCACCGCCCGTCAGGCGAAGTACACGCCACCCACGACGACCACCACAGCCGCCACCACGAACAGCAGCACCCAGAGCGCCAGTTTCCCGACCCCGGGCGCGGGTTCGTAGCGCGGCGGCTCCGGATCCGGCGTGCTCACGGCGTCGTCACCACAGCCGCCTGGGGCCGTATCGGCAGCCGGTTCACGGGCCGCCCGGTAGCCGCCCGCACCGCCGAAGCGATAGCCGCCGGCGACGTCACGACCGGCACCGCGCTGGCCGCCTTCGCGCCGAAGGGGGCGACGACGTCGCGCTCCTCGACGAGCTTGACGATGCGGATGTCGGGAGCGTCCAGGGAGGTGGGGAGGGCGTAGCCGGTGAGGTCGGGGTGGCGGACAAGACCGCGCGCGGTGCGCAGGTTCTCCGTCAGCGCGGCGCCGACGCCCTGCGTGACGCCCGCCTCGATACGGGCGGCGAGCTGGGCGGGGTTGAGGATCCGCCCCACGTCCTGGGCGAGGGCGAGTTCCACGACGCGTACGGAGCCGAGTTCGATGTCGACATCGACCACCGCGCGGATCGCGCAGAAGGCGAGGCCCACGAAGGCGTCGCCCTGGCCGGCGGCGTCCAGCGGCTCGGTCGGGTGCGGGCGGCACTGGGCGGTGGCCCACAGTTCCTTGCCGTCCATCGCCTCGGTGACGGTCGTGGACAGCACTCCGTCGTACGAGGTGATCTTGCCGTCGGTGATCTGGAGCAGCTCGGTCGACATCCCGAACTTGTGCGCCAGGGGCTGCAGCAGTTGCGTACGGACCATCTTCGCCGCGCGTTCCACCGCGCCGCCCGACACCCAGGTGTGGCGGCCGCGGCAGCTCGGGCCCGCCGGAGGCTGGTCGGTGTCCACGGGAGCCACGTGCACCTCGTCGATGCCGAGGGTCTCCTGGACGATCTGGCGGGCCAGCGTGGTGAAGCCCTGGCCGGTCTCCACGGCCGCGCAGAGCACGGTGGCGACGCCGTCGTGGACCTTCACGGTGGCCGTCGACACCTCGTCCGCGCCCTCGGCGCCGAGCATGTGCACCATGCCGAGGCCGTAGCCGACACCGCGGCGTACGGCGCCGGGTTCGCCCGCGCCCTCGGGGCCGCCCGGGAGCAGCCATTCGTCCTCGGGGGTGTCCTTGGGGAGGGCGGGAAGCGGGTAGTCCCGTACGGCCTGGAGCAGTTCGGCGACCGGGGCCGGGCAGGTCACCGTCTGGCCGGTGGGAAGCACGTCTCCCGTGGCCATCACATTGCGCAGGCGCAGCTCCGCCGGGTCCATGCCCAGCTTCTTCGCCAGCTTGTCCATCTGCGCCTCATAGGCGGCGCAGACCTGCATGGCGCCCTCGCCGCGCACATGGCCGGAGGGCGGGTTGTTGGTGCGGACGGCCCAGCCCTCGATGAAGGCGTTCGGGACGACGTAGGGGCCGCAGGCGAAGGCGACGGCGGCGGCCAGCGACTCCGAGGAGGTGTCCGCGTAGGCGCCCGCGTCCAGGAGGATCTGCGCCTCGACCTTCACCAGCTTGCCGTCGGCGTCCGCGTGGTGGCGGTAGCGCAGCAGGGTGGGGTGGCGGTGGGCGTGGCCGAGGAAGGACTCTTCCCGCGTAGCGGTGATCTTCACCGGGCAGCCGGTCTTCAGCGCGAGCAGACCGAGCGGGAGTTGAACGCCCTGGTCCTCGCGGTCGGCGGTGGCTCCGGGGACGCCGGTGACGACGACCTTCACGCGCTCGGGCTCCAGGCCGTAGCAGGCGGCGGCCGTGTCGCGGTCGGTGTGCGGGTCGGTGGACGCCACGTAGAGCTCGACTCCGCCGTCGGGGCGGGGCACGGCGAGGCCTGCCTCGGCGCCGATGGGGGCGGGGTCCTGGCGGCCGATGCGGTACTGGCCCTCGACGACGATCTCGCCGGCCGCCGCGGGGTCGCCGTGTCGCAGCGGGATGTGCCGGATCAGGTTGCCGTCGGGGTGCAGCGCCTCGGCCTCGAAGGCCAGCTCCGGGTCGGTCACCGCGTCGAGCACCTCGTACTCGACGATGACGGCCGCGGCGGCCATCCGCGCGGTGTCCGGGTGGTCGGCGGCGACGGCCGCGATGGGCTCCCCATGGTGGCGTACGACCTCGGAGGCGAACACCGGACGGTCGGCCCTGCCGCGGCCGTGCACCGGGGTGCCGGGCACGTCCTCGTGGGTGATGACGGCCTGTACGCCGGGCATCTCGCGCGCGTGGCTGGTGTCGATGGACACGATGCGCGCGTGCGGGTGGGGTGATCTGAGCACGGCGGCCCACAGCAGGCCCTCGGCCCACAGGTCGGCCGCGTACGGGAAGGTGCCCTCCGTCTTGGCGCGGGCCTCCGCGGCCGGCAGCGAGACACCGAGCCCGTGCGGGAGGGGCTCCGAGCCCGCCTCGGGCGCCGTGGGTGACGCGGTCACGGTTTCGTTGCTCACGCCTGGCCTCCGTCCTGGCCGTACGGCTGCTCATGCGGCGCCTGGGGATCGTACGGGGGGTTGTACGAGGAAGTGTCCCCGTACGCCGCGGGGTTGACGCCGCCCCCGCCGGGACCTGCCTGGTGCGGGATGCGGGCCTCGTCGGCGTCCGGCGCGGATTCGGCGGTGGCGGCGGAGTGCGCCTCACGTTCGGCGACGACCTCGCGTACGGCGTCAAGGACGCCGCGGTAGCCGGAGCAGCGGCACAGGTTGCCGCACAGGGCCTGGCGGGTCTCGAGCTCGTTCGGCGCGGGGTTGCCCTCGAGGAGGTCGTGCACGGTCATCGCCATGCCTGGTACGCAGAAACCGCACTGCACGGCGCCGCACTTGGCCAGCGCGCGCTGTACGTCGGAGGGCTGCCCGTCGGCGGCCAGGCCCTCGACGGTGCGCACCTCGCTGCCGGCGGCGGTGACGGCGGGCACCAGGCAGGACGCCACGAGCCGCCCGTCGACCTGCACGTTGCAGGCGCCGCACTCGCCCTGCGAGCAGCCGTCCTTGGCGCCCGCGAGGCCGAGGCGCTCACGCAGTACGTAGAGCAGCGACTCGCCGATCCAGGCGTCGGTCACCGGACGGTCGGCGCCGTTGACGCGCAGGACGTAGGAGGCGAGGGGGTGTTCGTCATGGGGGGCCGTGACGGGGTTCTCGGTGTCCGCCGCCGCCTCCGCGGCCTCGGTGGCCTCGGACTCCTCACGAGCCCGGTCCGCGTCCGGCGCCTCATGAGCCTCATGAGCGGTCTCGGCGGCCTGCTGGGCGTCCTGCGCGGGCGATCCGGCCGGTGACTGCGTCGAGGGTCCTACGAGGCTCTCAGCGGGCGTCTGCGCCGATGGGCGCAGGGCGTCTTCGGCGGACCGTTCCCGGGGTTCCGCGGACCAGGCCTGCCCGATGGCTTCCGTCGTCTGCCCGGCGCTCTCCGTCGCCCAGGGAGCGGACGCGCCGCCGGGGAGCGTGGCGGGCGGCGTGCCGCCCCACTGCTCGACCAGCGCGGAGGTGGTGAACTCGCCCGATTCGTCCGGGATATCCCCGCCGGCCACCGGAATCGACCACTGTCCGGTCACGTCGTTGCCGGAGGGTCCGGCCGAACCCGGATGCCCTGCCTGCCCGGAGTGATCGACCTGTCCGGGCCCGGCGCCGTCCCGCGCTACATCCCCGAAGTCCCACTGCCCGGTGACCCCCGGGTTGTACGCGTACCCGTCGCGGCCGGCGTCCGCGGGCGCGCCGTTCGGGTCGGGCCACTGGACGGCGTCGGCCGGTGCGGCCCACGCTCCGCCCTGCGCCGGGTCCGCGGCGGCGGGCGCCGGGGGCGGCACCTCGATCTGCGGGGGCACGTACCCGTGCCCGGGCGCCGCGAGCGGCTCGCGCTCCGCGAGGAGGGCCTCGATGCCGCCTTCGGGGAGTTTGACGAAGGCGGTGGCTCCGTCGTCGTAGTCGCCCTGGGGCAGCGGATCCCAACGGCCGCCCTGGGGGGCGCCCTCCGCGTGCTGGTCGTCGGTCATGACAGTGCCCTCCCCAGTGCTCGTCGGGCCAGCGCGGCGACGGTGCGACGCAGGTGCAGTACGGCGGGCGGAAGCGGTTGTACGGAGCCGTCCTCGTCGGGGACGGCGTCGGGGATGCAGGCCGCGGCGACGTATTCCCCGAAGGCGTGCAGCGCCTCCGGCACGAGCGCGCGCTCCCCGTCCCAGTCGATGAGCTGGGCGACCCAGGCCTCGGCGTCCAGGGGGCGCAGCGGCATCGGCGCTATGGCACCGACGGCGCACCGCACTCCGCGCCGGGCGGGGTCGAGGACGAGCGCGACGGACGCGATGGCGCGGCCGGGACCGGTGCGTCCGGTCGCCTTCAGGAAGACCTGGGGCGCGTGCAGCAGCGGCACGCGCACGTAGCCGATGAGTTCGCCGGCGCGGAGCATCTCCACGCCCGCGAGCAGGTGCGAGACCGGGATCTCGCGGCGGGCTCCACCAGGGCCGGCGATGATCAACGCGGCTTCCAGGGCGGCCAGTACCGGCAGCGCGTCCCCGGTGGGGGACGCGGAGGCGATGTTGCCGCCGAGGGTGCCCGCGTTGCGGATCTGCGGGGGGCCCGCGGCGCGCGCCGAGGCGGCGAGCGCGGGGATGAGGGCCGCGAAGTCGGGGCGGCCCATGCGTGCGTGGGTGAGTCCCGCGCCGAGCAGCGCGTGGCCGTCCAGGTACTGCCAGCCGCGGATCTCGCTGATCCTGCCGAGGCCGACGAGCGCGGCGGGCCGTAGCTGTCCGGAGTTGATCGCGGCCATGAGGTCGGTGCCGCCCGCCACGGGAACGGCGGCGGGCATGGCGGCCAGGGCCGCGACCGCCTCGTCCAACGAGCCGGGCAGCGTAACGGCCTGCGCCGCCTGCGGTGCGTGCGTGGTCAAACCGGCTGCCCCTTCCCGCTGCCCCACCTGGTCCCACCTGTGCTGCCGTACGGTACGTGCTGACAGGGCGGACGTGGCAACTCTGGCACATCTTCGCCGGTCCCCGACGCGGGGGTCCGCTAGGAGGCATTCGCCCCCCTCATCAGGGAGATGGTCCGTTTTCGCACGGCATCACCGGTGAGCGTGAAATGACACTCTTCGGTGACTCCTGGGCGTCTTGTTCCCCGTGGGGCCACTGTTGCGAGGGGATCACCCCGGAGACGCGACACGTCTCCGGGGGGGCATCTCACACCTCCTGGGGCACCTCACACGTTCGGGGGCTGCCCCTCGATCGGGCGTCCGAGCACGCCCGGCCGCCGCTGCCACGGCAGGGGTCCCGTGGGCGGGCGATACGCGACTCCCAGGGCGTCAAGTCGCCCGTAGTGAACGGCCATCCGCCGCTCGAAGTCCGCGAAGTCCCGTTCCGCGGAGGCGGGCAGGGCGCTCCAGGCGACCTCGGCGAAGGCGGCCAGCCGCGGGAACGTCTGGTAGTCCACGCGCGCCTGATCCTCCATCACCTCGGTCCACACGTTGGCCTGGGTGCCGATCACGTGCCGCGCCTCCTCCTCGGTGAGCTGCGCCGGCACGGGCTCGAAGCGGTAGACGTCCTCCAGGGTGCGTACGAAGCCGATGGGCACCGGCTCGTCCTCGCCCGGGGCCTGACGGTGGTCCAGGTACACATGCTGCTCGGGGCACATCACGACGTCGTGGCCCGCGCGGGCGGCGGTGACGCCGCCCGCATAGCCGCGCCAGGACGAAACGGCGGCGCCTTCGGCAAGGCCGCCCTCCAGGATCTCGTCCCAGCCGATCAGCCGGCGCCCGCGCGCGGAGAGCCAGTTGTCGAAGTGCTGGATGAACCAGGACTGCAACTCGGCCTCGTCCGCGAGCTCCAGCTCCTTGATACGCGTCTGCGCCGTCTGTGACTCCTTCCACTGGTCCTTGGCGCACTCGTCACCGCCGACGTGAATGAACTCCGAGGGGAACAGCTCGAGGACTTCCTCGAAGACCCCCTCGTAGAAGCGCAGGACGTTGTCAGTGGGGGCGAGTACGTTTTTGGAGACGCCCCAGGTGTCCCAGACGGAGAGGGAGGTCGTGTCGATGACGTCGGTGTTGCCGAGTTCCGGATACGCGGCGATGGCCGCCTGGCTGTGCCCCGGGATGTCGATTTCGGGGACGACGGTGATATGCCGGTCCGCCGCGTACGCCACGATCTCTCGGATGTCTTCCTGCGTGTAGAAGCCCCCGTGCGGCTTCTCGTCCCACAGCGGCGAGGCCCGGTGGCCGAATTTCGTGCGCGCCCGCCAGGACCCGGCCTCTGTCAGCTTCGGGTAGCGCTTGATCTGGACACGCCAGCCTTGGTCGTCGGTGAGGTGGAAGTGGAAGACATTGAGTTTGTGGGCGGCCAGCAGATCGAGATAGCGCAGCACTCCGTCCTTGGGCATGAAGTGCCGGGCTACGTCGAGCATGAGGCCGCGCCAGGCGAAGCGCGGGGCGTCCCGGATGGTCTGGTGCGCGATTCCGTATCGGACGTCCGGCCGGACGGGGGCGCGCCGGAAGGCATCGGCGCCGATGAGCTGTCGCAGTGTCTGGGCACCCCAGAAAACCCCGGCCGCGCTGCCGCCCTTGATCTCGATGCCCCAGGTGGTGACAACGCCGAGCTGGTACTCCTCGGGCCCCAGGGCGTCGTCCAGGCGCAGCCGCACGGTGTTGGTGCCGCCCTCCTCGCCGGGCGGCAGCGGCAGTCCCAGAGCCCCGCCGAGAGTGGAGCGCAGCCAGCGTTCCGTGGTGCCCGTGCCCGGCGCGGCCCACAGGGCGGTGTCCGAGTCGAGCAGGACACCGCAGCGCGTGGGGCCCTCGATGGCGCTCGGCGCCGGAATCAGATCCATATCCCTGTCCTCCATGCTCATCAGTCCTTTACCGCTCCGCCGAGGCCCGAGACGAGCCGTCGCTGTACGAGTACGAAGAAGATCAGTACCGGAATCGTCATCACTGTGGACGCCGCCATCACGCCGCCCCAGTCCGGCTGGTCGGGGTTGGAGAAGACGAGGAGGGCCATCGGCAGCGTGGACTGCGAGGTGTCGCTGATGATGAAGGACTTCGCGAACAGGAAGTCGTTCCAGGCCGAGATGAAGGAAAAGACGCTGGTGGCCACCAACCCCGGGAAGACCAGCGGGAAAAGGATCTGCCAGAGGAATCGCGCACGGCTCGCCCCGTCGATGTACGCGGCCTCTTCCAGCGCCTCCGGAACCGCCTTCACAAAACCCCTCAGCATCCAGATCGCGAACGGCAGCGAGAAGGCGATGTGCGGCAGGATCAGCGAGCCCAGCGTGTTGAGCTGACCGAAGTCCCTCATCAGGAAGAACAGGGGGATCGTCAGTGCCTCCACGGGCACCATCTGCGCCACCAGGAACATGATCAGCAAAGTGGTCCGGAAACGGAAGCGGAATCGTGTCACCGCCGTCGCCGCGAGAAACGCGATCAGCGCCGAGACGACGACCACGGTGCACGCCACGACAAGGCTGTTGAGGAAGTACCGGCCGAATTCCTGCTGCCCGAATACCCGGCGGAAGGAATCCAGCGAAGGCGCCAGAGTCCATGGCCGGGGCTCGGCGGTCTCGATCTCCCCGGCCGGTTTGAGGGCGCTGAGCACCATCCAGTACAGCGGGAAGGCGACCACGACCGCGATCAGCAGCGCGGACACCTCGGCGGCGAGCCGCCACGGACGTCGTACGAGGCCACCCATGAGGTTCACAGTTCCTCCCCCTGCCTGCGCAGCAGCCACAGGTACACCAGCGTGACCCCCAGCAGGATCACCAGCATCACGACGCCGATCGCGGAGCCGAGGCTGTACTGCGAGGCGGCGAACGCCTTCTGGTAGGCGTACACGTTCAGCACGAGGTTCTGTCCCGCGATGCCGCCGCCGTTCGTCATCACGTAGATCTGCGTGAAGAGCTTGAAGTCCCAGATGACCGACTGGATGGTGACGACCACCAGGATCGGCCGGAGCATCGGCGCGAGCACCGAGCGCCAGATCCGCCACTGGGAGGCGCCGTCCAGGGCCGCCGCTTCCAGGACCTCGGACGGTACGGCGCGGATGCCGGCGTACACCGTCACCATCACGAACGGGAAGGAGCACCAGACCACTTCGAGGAGTACGAGCGCGAAGGCGCTGTAGCGGTCGTACGTCCAGGAGTGGTCGCCGAGCCCCAGCAGCCGGTTGACGGGACCGAAGTCGGGGTCGAAGAGAAGCAGCCAGACCGTGGAGCCGGTGACGGCCGGGGTCGCCCACGCCCCGAGCGCTGCCACCATCAGCGCCAGCCGGGGCACGGCCCGTACCCGCGTGAGGAGCACCGCGAGCGCGCAGCCGACGGCCAGCGTGGAGACCACGCAGGCGGCCGCGAACACGACCGTGGTGACCAGCACCTGCCAGAACTGATCGTCGGCGAAGAGCGTCGCGTAGTTGCCGAAGCCCTCGAAGGTGGTCGGTTCGCCGCCGCTGACCTGGGCCTGGGTGTACTCCAGGAGCGAGATCAGGCCGAGTTGGTAGATGGGGTAGACCAGCAGACCGCCCAGGACGACGAGGGCGGGGGCGAGGTAGAGCCAGGGGGTCCAGCGGGGGCCGCGGCGCCCGGGGCGGGCGGTGCGCCCCGGGCGGGCAGGGCGCGCCTTGGTCACTGTGCCGCGCTCTGCGAGCGCGTCGTGCGTTGTCATCCGCTCAGCCCACGGAGCTGAACGCGTCGTCCATCTTCGTCGCCGCGTCCTTCGAGGCCGCCGCCACGTCCTTCTTGCCGCTGACGATCTCCTGGAACATCGTCGGCAGGACCAGCGAGGCGTCGATCTGCGCCCAGGCGGGCGAGGCCGGCACGAACTTGGCGCCCGCGGCGAGCGTCTGCACGAAGGGCTTCACGAACGGCTCCTTCTCGGCGACGTCGGCCCGCACATCGGTGTACGTCGGCAGGAAGCCCATGGCGTCGAACAGCTCACCCTGGGTCTTCTTCGACGCCAGCTCCTTCATCAGGTCGACGGCGAGCGTGCGGTGCGAGGTGCTCTTCAGCACGCCGAGGTTGTTGCCACCCGCGAACGCCGGTGCTATCTCGCCCGACTTCAGGCCGGGCAGCGGCACGACGGCGTACTTGCCCTTGACCGCCCCCGCCTCGACCGCCGCGTGACTGAAGTCACCGCCGATGGCCATGCCCGCCTTGCCCGAGGCGAAGGCCGTCACCGTGTCGTTGCCGCCCATGCCCGCGCACTTGGCGGCCGGACAGTTGTCGTCGCCGAAGAGGGAGGTGTAGACCTCGATGCCCTTCTGGGCCGCCGAGCTGTCGATGGCGGAGGCGTACGAGCCGCCCTTGCCGTTCGCGATCTCCCCGCCGTTGGACCAGATGAACGGCATCGCGCCGTAGGTGTAGGCGCCGCCGACCGCGAGGCCGTACAGGTCAGGCTTGGCAGCGCGGATCTCCTTGGCCGTGGAGATCAACTCGGTCTGGGTCTTGGGGACTTCGAGACCGAGTTCCTCGAAGACGTCGGTGCGGTAGTAAAGGGCGCGGATGCCGACGAAGTACGGGGCGCCGTAGATCTTCCCGTCCACCGTCACGGACTGCTTGGCCGTGGGGTCGGTGTCCTTGGCGTCACTCCAGTCGGCGAACTCCTCGGTGACGTCGGCGAGTCCGCCGTCCTTCACATAACCGGCGGTGTCCGTGTTGCCGTACTCGATGAGATCCGGGGCGCTCGCCGGGTCGTTGAACGCGGCCTTGATGCGCTGCGCACGGGTCTCCACGGGGATGTACTCGATCTGTACATCGGCACCCTCGTGGGCCTTCTCGAAGGTGTCGACAGCCGCGTCGACGACCTTCTGCTTTGGCGCGTTGTTGACCTCCTGGAAGAGCCAGACCCGTAGCGTGCCGGTCTTCTCGTCCTTCTCGGAGGAGGAGTCGTCGGAGGTCTGGGGGGCACAGGCGGCGAGAACGACAAGGGCGGTGACGGCGACGGCTGTTCGGACAGAGAGCTTCATGGAGCATCCTCCGGTGGGGTGCGTTGCAACATACGCAATGGCTGTTTCGCTCTGCACAACACACCGGAGGCTATGGACTACATGAACATGCCCACAAGAGGTCTCAACCACTTCGTGACCACGCGACGCACTCCGTGCAACGGTCAGCCGTCGACGGCCTTCGCCTCGGGCTCGACGGGCGCCCGGCCGACGGCTTGCTGCTCCGGTCCGGCACGCCCCTGAAGGAAGAGCGCGGAGATCGTCCCGACCAGGAACCACGCCACGCTCCCGATGAACAGCACCTGCCACGGCGCCGGAGGCGCGTCACCGAGCGTCAGCAGCAGGACGCCTACGCCGAGCACGCCCGCCGCGACCACATGGACGCGCACGACGACGCTCGGCACGAACACCTCGCGCAGGAAACGCTCCCCGTACCAGAGGCGTACGGCACGCCGCGCGAGGATCGACAGCACCACACCGCCGATCAGCACCGCCGCCACGACGACCGGCGCGGGCAGCGGGTCCCCGTCGGCACCGGGTACCGCGAGCAGTGCGGCGCCCCCGGCCAGGGCGCAGCCCCAGAGGAGTGCCGCCAGCCCGGCCCCGGTGCGCCCCGCGTGACCCCCGTCGCCGTACCGCTCCTCGTTCACGGCCCGTATCTCCGCGATCCGCTCGGGCCAGGTGAGGCCGGCCCGGCTGGGCACGACGATGAGCTACAGAACCAACGCGGGAAGCGTCACACGCGACAGCAGCATCAGGTCCTCGACGGCCTCCGGCCGGTTGCCCACCACCGACAGCACGGCAGAGGCCGCGAACGGCGCGAGGAACGGCACGAGCCACCACGGGCTCCGCCGCCCGGGCATCCGCAACGCCCCACCACCCCCAAGTTCCCTGGTGCGCTTCAGTTCCCGTCTCGCCTCACGGCCGCTGCCCGCGATCCGGTTCGCGGCGACACCCAGCGCCCGGCGCGCCTGCGCCTCCTCCGGCGCCAGCGCCACCGCCGTACGGGCAGCGGCGACCGACTGACCCCACCACCGCAACTGATAGGCGGCGTCGGCAACCGCCAGATACCCCCGCCAGTCATCCGGCGCCAGCTCCACCGCCCGCCGCGCGAGCGGCAACGCCGCCTGCGGATCACGGAGTTCGACCAGCACCGACGCCGCGAGGCTCAGCTCCTGCGCGCTCCGTGGCTCCGCCCGGTCCACCAGCGCCCGGCTCTCACGGGACTTCCGCGCCACCGCCAGTTCCCGCGCCTTCAGCAACAACTCCACGCCCACCCCCGGGTACGCCAAAACCGCGGCACCCCCGCATCGGGATGCCGCGGACATGCTCCGTCCACCTACGCGGCGTACTGCGCCGAAGATCCCGGCGGCGCTACTTCTTGTCGCCGTCCTTGCCCTTGTCGCCCCCGCCGGCGCCCATGGACTCGTAGATCTCCTTGCACATGGGACACACGGGGTACTTCTTCGGGTCGCGGCCCGGCACCCAGACCTTGCCGCAGAGGGCCACGACGGGCGTGCCGTCCAGGGCGCTCGCCATGATCTTGTCCTTCTGGACATAGTGGGCGAAGCGCTCGTGGTCCCCGTCACCGTGCGACACCTGCGGTGCCGGCTCTACGAGGGTCCCCGTCCCCGTGCCTCGCTGGGGCTGGGTCTCAGGCTCAAGAGTGCTCATAACAACCAAGAGTACTGAAGCTCACGGACGTCAGTTGAGGGAAGGGTCGTCCGGATACGTCGCCACCATCGCCAGTTCGTTGCGCTGGCGGCGCAGGACCTCGCGCCAGAGGCGCTCGGGGGACGGGGAGGAGACGTCTCCCGGCTCGGACTCGACGACGTACCAGGCGCCCTCGGTCAGTTCCGCCTCCAGCTGGCCCGGGCCCCAGCCCGCGTACCCGGCGAAGATCCGGAGCGAACCGAGGGCGGCGGCGAGGAGTTCCGGCGGGGCCTCCAGGTCGACGAGGCCGATCGCGCCGTGCACCCGGCGCCAGCCGAGCGGGGTGCGCTCGCCGGACGCGCCGCCGGGGATGACCGCGACGCCGAGCGCCGAGTCCAGCGAGACGGGGCCGCCCTGGAAGACGACGCCCGGTTCGCCGGCCAGGTCCGCCCATGCCTCCAGGATGTCGCCGACGACCACGGGGGTCGGACGGTTGAGGACGACGCCGAGCGAGCCCTTCTCGTCGTGGTCGAGGAGCAGCACCACCGCGCGGTCGAAGTTCGGGTCCGCCAGGGCAGGCGTGGCCACGAGCAGCCGCCCTGTGAGCGAGGACACCTCGGTCATGCGAGACATGATCCCGCATCTTCCCCATGAGCGGGGCGCCAATGCGGGTACCTGTGTGAATGCAGCTCAGGGCGCAGAGATGCGCCCCCCGCGCACGCCGTTACCGGTGACCCCGTGTGCCCGATTAGGAACGGTTCGTGTTGTGGCAAAGCTATGACGGAGCTGAGTGGCCCTTGGGCTTACAGAAGGGGGGTAGGCGGCCATTACCCTTACTCTCCGGCTCCTGCAACGACTTGCCTGCCGACGAATCACTCCTGCCCAACTCATCGGATCGCGAGATACATGACCGTCAACGGCTCTGACGACGTACTGCTTGTCCACGGCGGAACCCCGCTCGAGGGCGAGATCCGGGTCCGCGGTGCGAAGAACCTCGTACCGAAGGCCATGGTGGCCGCCCTGCTGGGCAGCGCGCCGAGCCGACTGCGCAATGTCCCCGACATCAGAGACGTGCGAGTCGTACGAGGACTGCTCCAGCTGCACGGGGTGACGGTCCGTCCGGGAGAGGAGCCGGGCGAGCTGGTGCTCGACCCGTCGCACGTCGAGAGCGCGAATGTCGCGGACATCGACGCGCACGCGGGTTCGTCCCGCATCCCGATCCTGTTCTGCGGTCCGCTGCTGCACCGCCTGGGCCATGCCTTCATCCCGGGTCTCGGCGGCTGTGACATCGGCGGCCGGCCGATCGACTTCCACTTCGAGGTGCTGCGGCAGTTCGGCGCGACGATCGAGAAGCGGGCGGACGGTCAGTATCTGGAGGCGCCGCAGCGGCTGCGCGGCACCAAGATCGAGCTGCCGTACCCGTCGGTGGGCGCAACCGAACAGGTGCTGCTGACGGCGGTGTTGGCGGAGGGCGTCACCGAACTGGCCAACGCGGCCGTGGAGCCCGAGATCGAGGACCTCATCTGCGTACTGCAGAAGATGGGCGCGATCATCGCCATGGACACCGACCGGACGATCCGCATCACCGGTGTCGACTCACTCGGCGGCTACACCCACGCGGCCCTGCCGGACCGTCTGGAGGCCGCCTCCTGGGCGTCCGCGGCGCTGGCGACCGAAGGCAACATCTACGTCCGGGGCGCCCAGCAGCGCTCGATGATGACGTTCCTGAACACCTACCGCAAGGTCGGCGGCGCCTTCGAGATCGACGACGAGGGCATCCGCTTCTGGCACCCCGGCGGCCAGCTCAAGTCGATCGCCCTGGAGACGGACGTCCACCCCGGTTTCCAGACCGACTGGCAGCAGCCGCTGGTCGTCGCCCTCACCCAGGCGACCGGCCTCTCGATCGTCCACGAGACGGTGTACGAGTCCCGCCTCGGCTTCACCTCCGCGCTCAACCAGATGGGCGCACACATCCAGCTCTACCGCGAGTGCCTGGGCGGCTCGCACTGCCGTTTCGGCCAGCGCAACTTCCTGCACTCCGCGGTCGTTTCGGGCCCCACCCGGCTTCAGGGCGCCGATCTGGTAATCCCCGACCTCCGCGGCGGCTTCTCGTACCTCATCGCGGCACTGGCGGCCCAGGGCACCTCACGCGTGCACGGCATCGACCTGATCAACCGCGGCTACGAGAACTTCATGGAGAAGCTGGTGGAACTCGGCGCGAAGGTCGAGCTGCCGGGCAAGGCACTCGGCTAGCAAGCAGCGAGTAACAAGCAGTCGTAGGTACGACGATGGGGCGGCCACCCGGTGAAGGGGGCCGCCCCATTGGCGTAACGCTCTGCCGTGCACCGCCCCTGACGCGGGCGGCGTAGGCCTTACTTGCCCTTGGCGGCTTCCTTGAGCTTGCTGCCAGCGGAGACCTTCACGCTGTAGCCGGCCGGGATCTGGATGGGGTCGCCGGTCTGCGGGTTGCGCGCGGTGCGAGCGGCACGGTGGGTGCGCTCGAAGGTCAGGAAGCCGGGGATGGTGACCTTCTCGTCGCCCTTGGCGACGATCTCACCGACGGTCTCGGCGAAGGCGGCCAGAACGGCGTCGGCGTCCTTGCGAGTCACCTCGGCGCGGTCGGCCAGCGCGGCCACCAGCTCACTGCGGTTCATGTTGTTACTCCCGTGTTCTTCTTGCTGTTGAGGCGTGCCACGCGGCGGAGCCGCATATCGGGCACAGTGAAGCCGATGCTGCCAGGGTCCTCGGTCGGTCCCCGGACCCGGGTCCGTCGCCGGACCCTCGCGCCCGAAGACGCATCCTGCCCCCACCTGCGGCGGGAAAGCCAATCCGGCACCCCTGGGGAGTCACAGGAACACCCCTGGGGGTCACACGGAAAGGCCTGGGCAAGGCGTGAACAAGGCGTGAGCCTGGCCGCCACCCTAAAGGCGGCCACAGGCCACGCCTTCCACGACGCGCCGGAGCTGTGACGGTCGTGGCACCCGTCACAGCCTCCGCGGGGTCCCGTTTACGCGGGTGCGCTGCCCGACTCGGCCACCCCGGCCGCCTTCGCGGCGTCCCGCACCGCTCCGGCGACCGCGCCCGCGACCTTGTCGTTGAAGACGCTCGGGATGATGTAGTTCGGGTTGAGCTCGCCCTCGGTGACCACGTCCGCCAGGGCGGTCGCGGCGGCCAGCATCATCTCCGTGTTGACCGTACGGGACTGGGCGTCCAGGAGGCCACGGAAGACGCCCGGGAAGACCAGGACGTTGTTGATCTGGTTGGGGAAGTCCGAGCGGCCGGTGGCGACAACCGCCGCCGTCTGGCGGGCGATCGCCGGGTCGACCTCGGGGTCGGGGTTAGCGAGCGCGAACACGATGGCCTGATCGGCCATCGCGGCCACGTCGTCGCCGTCGAGCACGTTCGGGGCCGAGACACCGATGAACACGTCGGCGCCGCGCACGGCCTCCTTCAACGTGCCCTTGAGACCCTCGGGGTTGGTGTTGTCGGCGATCCATCGCAGCGGCGAATCGGCGGCGGCGTCCACGAGGTCGGTGCGGTCCGCGTGCACGACGCCGTGGATGTCGGCGACGACCGCGTTCTTGACGCCCGCGGCGAGCAGCAGCTTGAGGATGGCCGTACCGGCCGCGCCCGCACCGGACATGACGACCCGGATGTCGCCGATCGCCTTGCCCGCGACCCGCAGGGCGTTCGTGAGGGCGGCGAGGACGACGATCGCGGTGCCGTGCTGGTCGTCGTGGAAGACGGGGATGTCGAGGGCCTCACGCAGCCGGGCCTCGATCTCGAAGCAGCGGGGCGCCGAGATGTCCTCAAGGTTGATACCCGCGAAGCCGGGGGCGATGGCCTTCACGATCTCGACGATCGCGTCGGTGTCCTGGGTGTCCAGGCACAGCGGCCAGGCGTCGATGCCGGCGAAACGCTTGAAGAGCGCCGCCTTGCCCTCCATCACCGGAAGGGCGGCCATCGGGCCGATGTTGCCGAGGCCGAGCACGGCGGATCCGTCCGTCACGACCGCAACGGAGTTGCGCTTGATGGTCAGCCGGCGGGCGTCCTCGGGGTTCTCGGCGATCGCCATGCACACGCGGGCCACGCCCGGCGTGTAGATCATCGAGAGGTCGTCACGGTTGCGGATGGGGTGCTTGGACTGCATCTCGATCTTGCCGCCGAGGTGCATCAGGAACGTACGGTCGGACACCTTGCCGAGCGTCACGTCGTCGATGCCGCGGAGCTGCTTGACGATCTCGTCGGCGTGCGCCGTGGAGGTCGCCGCAATCGTGACGTCGATGCGGAGCCGCTCGTGACCGGAGGCGGTCACGTCGAGGCCGGTCACCGAGCCTCCGTGGGACTCTACGGCCGTGGTGATCTGGGAGACCGCGGTTCCGCTCGCGGGCACCTCCAGGCGGACCGTAATCGAGTAGGAGACGCTGGGCGCCGTTGCCATGGCCGACTTCCTCTGCTTTCACCGTGTACTGCTGGGTCGCGCTGTCTCGCGGTATGCCGTCCGATCGTCGCACCTACCCCTGAGTACGTGCCAGCCGCCCCGGGTTGCGAACGTTTTGTTCGCCGGCGGTCGAGACTTTCGTAAGGCTTTCGACGGCTTTCGGAAAACTTATTCCACCATACGAGAGTGACGGCTGCGACAGGAGGGGCGATCCCGGCGGGAACCCGGCAGAACCAGTGGGAACCTGATGGAACCCCTTGGAACCCCTTGGAACCCAGCACCGGAACCCAGCGCCGCGGAAATGAACTTCCGGGACGGGAATTGCCTTGCGGGGATCGTTTGTTACCTTTGACGTGACACCGGCCCGATCCAAGCCCCCGGGCCCAACCTTCGTCGCTACGAGCGACCACTTGCCGCGAGGCGAGCATGGCGGGTCGGTGTCGCTGAACGAACGGGAGGCCCCCGTCACCGCAAGGTGACGGGGGCCTCTTCGCGTTGCCGGGGTCGCCGGGGTTCAGTCCCGCAGGAGGTCGGGCACCCCGTTCCCGTCCGGCTCGTCCCGGTCCGCCGAAACGAGGGTGAGCTGCTGGGTCGCCCGCGTCAGGGCGACGTACAGCACGCGCAGGCCCGCCGGTGACTCGTCGGCGATCTCCGCGGGCGAGACGACGACCGTCGCGTCGTACTCCAGGCCCTTCGCCTCCAGACTGCCCAGCGCCACCACACGGTCGCCGAGCCCCTTGAGCCAGCGGGCGGCCTCCTCGCGCCTGTTCATGGCGACGACGACGCCCACGGTGCCGTCGACGCGCTCCAGGAGGCCGGCGGCCTCCGCCCGTACCGTCTGCGCGAGTGAATCCCGTACGACGGCGAAGCGGGGCTCTACACCGGTGGACCGTACGGCGGACGGGGACTCCGCCCCGGGCATGGCGAGGGCCAGGATCCTGGCGGCCAGTTCGGCGATCTCGGCCGGGTTGCGGTAGTTGACGCTGAGGGTGAAACGACGCCGGGGGCGGCTGCCCAGGGCCTCGTCACGGGCCTCGGCGGCCTCCTCCGGGTCGGACCACGAGGACTGGGCGGGATCGCCCACCACGGTCCAGGTGGCGTGCCGCCCGCGGCGTCCGACCATCCGCCACTGCATGGGCGTGAGGTCCTGCGCCTCGTCGACGATGACGTGCGCGTACTCGGTCCGCTCCTGCGCCAGCCGCTCGGCGCGCTCCCACTGCGTCTCCTCACGCGTGGGCATGAGCTCTTCGAGTCCGGTGAGCTGGTCCAGCGGGTCCAGCTCGCGCCGCTTCTTGGGCCGGGCGGGGCTGCCGAGGACGGCGGTCAGCTCGTCGAGCATGGCCACGTCGTGCACGGAGAGCCCGTCCCGCTTGAGGGAGCGCGCCACCCGCCGCACCTCACCGGGGTTGAGGATCCGCCGCGCCCAGCGGCCGAGGCGGCGCTCGTCGGCCATGGCGGCCAGCACGCCCCGCGGGGTCAGCTCCGGCCACCACACGTCCAGGAACTCGATGAAGCTGTCCTCGGACGTGACGTCCTCGTCGAACGAGGAGCGCAGCTCGGCCGCCAGCTCCGGGTCCGAGTGCCGCGTACCCGCCCCCGAGCGCGCCCACAGCGCGTCCAGCAGCAGCTTGCGGGCCCGCGGACGCAACAGGTTCACCGGCGCCGTACCGCTCAGCGCGTTGTCGCGGATCCGGTCCAGCTCGGGGGCCTCCAGCTCTAGACGGCGCCCGAAGGCGACGACACGGAGGCGGGTGAGGGGGCCGGCAGGGGCCTGCGGCCTTGCGTCGTCCCCGTCGCCGTCGAAGCCGTTGCCGTCCCCGTCGCCGAAGGAGAGCTGCTGGTCCGCCGCGGGCCGGCCGCCGTTGGAGGACCGGCCGGCGCCGCCCGAGGACCCCGACGGGGCCTCCAGAGCCCCCCGCGCCGCCTTCCGCAGCACCTTGAGCATTCGGTACGAGCCCTTGGCGCGGGCCACCGCCGGGGAGTCGTACAGGGTGGCCTCCGCGCCGTCGACGAGGGAGCCGATGGCGCGGATGGCGACCTGGCCCTCCTCGCCGAGGGACGGCAGGACACCCTCGGTGTAGGCGACCAGGAGAGGCGTCGGGGAGACGATCAGGATGCCGCCCGCGTAACGCCGGCGGTCCTGGTAGAGGAGGTAGGCCGCGCGGTGCAGGGCGACGGCGGTCTTGCCGGTGCCCGGGCCGCCCTCGACGTACGTCACCGAGGCGGCGGGGGCGCGGATCACCAGGTCCTGCTCGGCCTGGATGGACGCCACGATGTCCCGCATGGTGTGGCTGCGGGCCTGGCCGAGGGCGGCCATCAGTGCGCCGTCGCCGATCACCGGGAGTTCCTGGCCGTCGAGGGTGGCCTTGAGCTCCGGGCGCATGAGGTCGTCCTCGACGCCGAGAACCCTGCGGCCCTTGGAGCGGATGACCCGGCGCCGCACCACCCGGCCCGGCTCCACCGGGGTCGAACGGTAGAACGGGGCCGCTGCCGGCGCCCGCCAGTCGATGACCAGCGGCGCGTACTCCGTGTCCAGGACACCGATACGGCCGATGTGCAGCGTCTCCGCGATCTCGGCGGTGTTGTTCTCACGCACGGCACCCTCGGCGGGTTCCACCGCCGTGTACGCGCCGTCCAGACCCTTTTTGCCGTCCTTCCCCAGGAGCAGGTCGATCCGGCCGAAGAGGAAGTCTTCGAACTCGTTGTTCAGGCGGTTGAGGTGAATTCCCGCCCGGAACACCTGGGCGTCGCGCTCCGCGAGCGCCCCCGGTGTCCCGACCTGACCGCGCTTGGCGGCGTCGTTCATGAGGAACTCCGCCTCGTGGATCTTCTCCTCGAGGCGCCGGTAAACCCGGTCGAGATGCTCCTGTTCGACGCTGATCTCACGGTCCCGTACGGAGTCGTCCCTGAGGGAGTCCTGCCGTGCGGAATCGTGGACCGAACCGAGCGCGGTTTCCTGCTGAGCCTGAGCGGCCACCGGGCCCCCTTCTGACGTGCTGGGCAGCCGTCAACCGTACGCGAAGGGGGGCCCTTAGGCTACGCGGGCGCTCCAGGTTCGCTCATGCGTCCCTTTATGCGTCCGTTTCCATGACCGTTTATGGACCATTTCCACGAGCTGTACGAGTTACGCGTCCTACCGGTTACGCGTCCACCGACACGAGCTGCTTCCCGTCGAAGGTCATGACCTCGAAGTGGTCGATCTCGTTCGGGGTGAAGGCCGCGCCGCCGTTCACGTAGAGCGGGGACTTGGCCTGGTCCGTCTTGGCAGTGGGGAGGCCGTAACCCCACTCCGGGACCGACCAGGAGGTGACCGTCTCGCGTTCGCCGTTCTTGCCGACCGCGATCAGGGAGCATTTCTCCGGGCCCGCGACGTTCTTGAGCTCAAGGACGGCGTAGGTGCCATAGGGCTTGGACTCCATGGCGACCACAGCGGTCACCTTGGTGCTCGGGTCCGTGGCCGTGACCTTGTCGGTCAGGTCGTCGAAGGCTTCCTTGGCGGGGCTGGTGACCTGCGCCTGGGGTGTCGTGGTACCGCCGCCGTCGACCGCGATCACGGCCAGCGGTCCTGCGATGATCAGCGCGGCCGCGGCCGCCACCATGTAGAAGCTCTGCCGGCGCTTCTTGGCGCGCCGGTCGGACACCTCGTCGACCAGCCGTACCGAGAGCTGTGAACTCGGGCGTGCGGCCAGCGACTCGCCGATCGCCGGGCTGCCCTGCGAGGCGGGCAGATCCGCGAGCGCGGCGAGCATCGGTTCCATCCCGGCGAGCTCGTCGAGCTGCTGGGCGCACCACTCGCAGCTCGCGAGATGGACTTCGAAGGCGGTTGCCTCGGCGTCGTCGAGGATGCCGAGGGCGTACGCGCCGACGGTCTCGTGAATGTCACCGGGGTTCTGCTCTCCCCGTGCACCCTGCATGGCTCCCGGACCACCCGTTCCGTATCCCCCGTATGTACTCATGCCGTCACCCCCCGCTCCTCCAGCGCCAGCTTCATCGAGCGAAGGGCGTAGAACACCCGGGACCGCACGGTGCCGCTGGGGATGCCGAGGGTCTCGGCCGCCTCGTTGACCGTACGCCCCTTAAAGTATGTTTCGACCAAGACTTCCCTGTGAGCAGGGGTCAGGTCGTCCAGCGCGTCCGACAGTGTCATCAGCCACAACGCCTTGTCGATCTCGTCCTCCGCGGGGATGACCTCCAGCGGTGACGGGTCCACCTCCTGCGGCCGGGCCTGCCGACTGCGGTGTCCGTCGATGACGATGCGCCGTGCCACCGTCACCAGCCAGGGTCGTACCGAACCGGTCGCCCGATTGAGCTGCCCGGCATTCTTCCAGGCACGGATGAGTGTTTCCTGTACGACGTCCTCGGCGCGCTGCCGGTCGCCCGCGACCAGCCGCAGCACATAGGCAAGCAGGGGTCCCGCATGTTCTCGATAGAGCGCGCGCATCAGTTCCTCGTCAGGCTCCGAGGACTGAGACGCGCGATGTCGTGCCCTTGGGGGGCGTTCATCAGCCACGGCGGAATCCTTGCGCACGCCTACCTCCGGTGTCACCGATTCGACCGGGGTCTCCCCGTCGATCGCTCACACCGGGGTACGGATATGGGCACGCGCGTGTTCAAAGGGGTCACACATCTTTCCTGAGCCGGATGTGAAGAAAATCTCCCCGTTACGCCCTGCAATTCCCGGATCACGGTCAGCGCTCAATTTCGCGGCCGTCGTGAAGGTCGAACCGGCCGTCGTAAAGGTTCGGACCAACTGTCGTGAAGGTTCAGGAGGTTCACGCGCGGGCGAGTGCCGCCCGCCGGCGGTGCCGGGCCACGCGCTCACGGTTGCCGCACACCTCGCTGGAGCACCAGCGTCTGCGCCGGCCGCGTGAGGTGTCGAGATAGACGATCGGGCAGTTGTCGCCCTCGCACTGGCGCAGACTCGCTCTCGCCGCCGGGTCCGTGAGGAGTTCGAGGGCGTCCCGGGCGACCAGGGAGAGCAACTCGGCGTGACCGGGCGGCGCGTGCAGCCGGGGGCGCAGCGAACCGTCGTCCGCGCGTACGGCCCAGGGCGCGGGCGGGGTGCCGAGCGCGGCCGCGTTGACGCGGGCGAGGGCCGCGTCGGCGGGCCGGGTGGCGAGTTCGCCGCGCACCAAGCGGTCGACGTGTCCGCGCAGTTCACGGAAGCCGACGAGCCACGAGGAGTCGGCGCCCGCCAGGGGCGTGCCCGCGGGGACCAGCCCGGAGCGGGCGATCCAGGCGCGCAGCCGGTCCACCGAGTCGAGCCGTTCCTCGGGGTGGGTGGTCGCCAGGAGGTCCAGGCAGATCCGCCCGGAGTCGAACCTCAGCTCGTACGAGGCCGTGGCCATGCCCGATGCCATGTGCCTGTCACCGCCTAGGGGTTACCGCCGTGAGCCTTGGCTAATAGATACCCCCACAGTGCATGTCCGCACCCCGGGCCGGAAGGCCTTGTACCGCCTGCGCCCTGGACGTCCGCTTATGGGACCGCGCGGCTCGGCCATGTCGCCCGCACCGTGGCGCCGGTTCACTGAGAGGCATGACAGACAACAGCACGGGGCGGCGTACGACCGCCGGAGGTGTACTGGTTGCGGCCACGGTCGCGATGGGCCTGTTCGCCGGGGTCTTCTACATTTTCGCCTGCAACATCATGCCGTCGCTCGCCCGCAGCGACGACCGCGTGTTCATCGAGGTCATGCAGAACATCAACGACCAGATCCAGAACCCGGTGTTCTTCCTGAGCTTCCTGGGCGCACCGCTCCTCGCGGCGGTCGCCGCCTGGCAGGCGCGCAGGTCGCCGTACCGCTGGTGGGTGTTCGCGGGATTCGCCGCGGTCGCGCTCGCCTTCCTCCTCACGGTCACCGTGAACATCCCGCTCAACGACCAGATCATGGACGCCGGCGACCCCGCGAGGATCGCCGACCCGGCCGCCGTACGCGAGGAGTTCGAGGACCCGTGGGTGGCGTGGAACGTCGTACGGGCGCTGCTGTCCACACTCGCGCTGGCCTGCCTGGCGCGTGCCCTGCTGCTGTACCGAGGGCCTCACACGTCGTACTTGGAGTCCGCGGCCGGGTCGAGTGCGAGCCGGTAGCCGCGCTTGACGACCGTCTGGATGAGCTTGGGCGCGCCGAGTGCCGTACGCAGCCGGGCCATCGCCGTCTCGACGGCGTGCTCGTCCCGTCCGGCGCCCGGCAGCGCGCGCAGCAGTTCGGCGCGGGCCACCACCCAGCCGGGGCGCCGCGACAGGGCGCGCAGGAGTGACATTCCGGCGGGGGGTACGGGCCGCAGCCTGCCGTCGACCACCACGGCGTGCCCGCGGATCTCGACCCGGTGGCCGGCGATGGGCAGCGTACGGGCCCGGCCGGGGAGTTCCTGGCACAGCACCTGTACGAGAGGGCCGAGCCGGAAGCGTTCGGGCTGGACCGTGTCGATGCCGTGGGCCTGCAGCGGCAGCGCGGTGACCGGGCCGACGCAGACGGGCAGCACGTCGTGGTGGAGGGCGGCGAGCAGTTCGGGCAGCAGGCCGCGGATCTCCGCCCGGGACAGCAGGGAGGCGGCGGCGGGCGCGCTGGTGAAGGTGATCGCGTCCAGGCCGCGGGTGATGGTCACGTCGAGGAGCCGGTCCAGGGGCGCGATGTCCTCGGGCGGCATCCACCGGTACACGGGGACGACGACGACATCGGCTCCGGCGGCCCGCAGCGACTCGACGAACCCGGGCAGCGGCTCGCCGTGCAACTGGATGGCGATACGGCGGCCCTCGACGCCTTCCTCCAGCAGCCGGTCGAGCACTTCGGCCATGGATTCGGAGGTGGGAGACCAGTGCTCGGTCAGCCCCTGGGCCCGTATCGCACCCTTGACCTTGGGGCCGCGGGCCAGCAGTTCGACACCCCGCAGCCGCGCGAGCAGGTCCTCCCCCAGCCCCCAGCCGTCGGCGGCCTCGACCCACCCACGGAACCCGATGGCGGTCGTGGCCACCACCACGTCCGGCGCCTGGTCGATCAACTCCTTGGTGGCGGTGAGCAGTTCACTGTCGTCGGCGAGCTGCACGATACGCAGGGCGGGCGCGTGTACGACCGAGGCGCCACGCCGCTGGAGCAGCGTCCCGAGCTCGTCGGCCCGGCGGGCGGCCGTCACCCCCACCGTGAATCCCGCGAGCGGTCCGTGCGGCGGGGCTTCGGGTTCCGTGAGGCGGCCGTGCGGCGCGGGGGCTTCTGGCTCTGCCAGGCGGCCGTGTGGCGGGGTTTCGGGTTCCGTGAGGCGGCCGTGCGGCGCGGGGGCTTCTGGTCCTGGTCGCTGTTGTTCGTCGTACATGACTGTGGTCCCGGCTCTCGTCTTGCACTCGAGTCGTCGTGCACTCAGGGCTGGCCGTAACGGGCTCGCCTTACGGCTGGCCGAGCCTGTCAACGCCCCGTGACAGGCCCGGATCAGCCGCATGTCGCCGGTGTTACGTCACACCTCGGCATAGCTGAGCTGGAGCTTCTCCTCCTTGGCCGGTACGGAAGCCTCCGCGGCGGCCGCCGGACGGCGAAGGTATACGGCCCAGGTGACCGCGAAGCAGAGCGCGTAGAAGGCGAGGAAGCCCACGAAGGCGCCGGTGCCGGAGCCGACGCTCAGGAAGGACTGCCGGAAGGCGAGGTTGATGCCGAGCCCGCCGAGCGCGCCCACCGCGCCGATGAGCCCCATGGAGGCGCCGGAGAGCCGACGCCCGTAGGCGGCCGCTTCCTCGCCGCTCAGCCCCTTGGCCGCGGCCTTGGCCTGGAAGATGCCGGGGATCATCTTGTACGTCGACCCGTTGCCGAGGCCCGTCAGCACGAACAGCACGATGAACGCGGTGGTGAACAGCGCCAGCGACTCCTGCATGGAGGCGACGACGATGACCGCGGTCGCGGCGGCCATCCCGACGAAGTTCCACAGGGTGATCTTCGCGCCGCCGTAGCGGTCGGCGAGCCAGCCACCGACGGGGCGGATCAGCGAGCCGAGCAGCGGCCCGATGAAGGTGACGTACGCGGACTCCAGCGGCGTACGCCCGAACTGTGTCTGGAGCACCAGGCCGAACGCGAAGCTGTATCCGATGAAGGACCCGAACGTCCCGATGTAGAGGAAGGACATGATCCAGGTGTGGGCGTCCCTCACTGCCTCCTTCGCGGCGCCGGTGTCGTTCTTCACGGACGAGATGTTGTCCATGTAGCGGGCGCCGAGGACGGTGGCGACGACGATGAGCGGGATGTAGATCCCGAGCAGCACCCTGGGCCCGCCGCTCGCCCCGATGACCGCGAGCCCCACCAGCTGCACCACCGGCACGCCGATGTTGCCGCCGCCCGCGTTGAGCCCGAGGGCCCAGCCCTTCTTCCGCAGCGGGAAGAACGAGTTGATGTTCGTCATGGACGAGGCGAAGTTGCCGCCGCCGACGCCCGCGAGCATCGCGCACACCAGGAAGGTCCCGAACGACGTGCCGGGCTCCATCACGACGAACGCCGCCACGGTCGGCACCAGCAGCATGCTCGCGGCGATGATCGTCCAGTTCCGGCCGCCGAAGCGGGCGACGGCGAAGGTGTAGGGGACGCGCACGATCGCGCCGACCAGCGTCGCCATCGACACGATGAAGAACTTGTCGGCCGGGGTGAGCCCGTACTCCGGCCCCATGAAGAGCACCATCACCGACCACAGGGTCCAGATCGAGAACCCGATGTGTTCGGACAGCACGGAGAAGAGGAGGTTGCGGTGGGCGACCTTCTCGCCACCCTCTTTCCAGAAGGTCTCGTCCTCGGGGTCCCACTGATCGATCCAGTGGCCTCCCCGACTCGGTATGGGGGCGGGGGTGGGGGTGGGGGTGGGGGCTGCGGGCGGGGGTCCGGAACTTGGGGCTGGGGTTGGGGCTGTCATGACGCCTCCACGGCTCTCCGGTGCTCAGGTCTCGTACTTGGGGATGAGTCCCGAAGGTAGGGAGGCCGCGTTTCCGCACTGTGGCTGTGGGTGACCGGAAGGGAACGTTGCTCTCACTCTGGTGGGGGGTGGGGTGGTGAGGTCGGGGATGCCGGAGATCGTCGGCACCTCCCGCGAGCCGCTGCGGTGTCCGTGTCCGCGTCCGTGCCCGCGTCCGCGTCCGTGCCGCGCCGCGCCGGCGGGTGGGTGGGCGGGCGGGTGGGTGGGTGGGTGGCTCCGACGCGGTGGCACGCGTACCGCGTCAGTTGCCCTTGCCGCTGACCGGCGTGGCCGAGAACCCGTTCTGCCAGGCCGCTTTCGCACCCGAGTCACCGATCCGGTAGACCTGCACCACGCAACCCGCGGCGACAACCACGGACAGTACGATCGCGGCCACGCGCACCGGCATGCTCAGAGGAACCGCCCCGCTCAGACCCGCCCGCGCGTGCGTGTGCGTGTGCCTGTGCGCCGAGGAGTGCACCATGGCTCTGCGGCCGAACCACCACACCGCCACGGAGACGACGAACAGCGCCGCTACCCAAGGCAGCAGGGTGTCCCCGAGGTCCGCGTGCGTGCGGACCAGAGGCCCCCTGGGGACGCGCTTCTCCAGCCACTCGCCGGCGTGGGTCGTGATCGGCACGCTGATCAGGGTGACCAGAGCGAAGAGGGGCAGCACCACGCCCAGCCTGCGGATCCACGTGGTCCACACCGTGGTGACCACCAGCACCAGCGCGATGAGCGGCACGAGCACGATCACAAAGTGCACGAGGAGCACATGGGCCGGAAGCCCGTTGATGAGAGTGGGACCCACGGAAGACTCCTTCAAGAGCAGACATTGAGGAGCGGCAATCGACTACAAGCTGTAGACGAACGCATGAAGCCCATCTGCCTCTCAGTTCACTTTTACCCCGACGACTCCCCGGGAGGCCGGACCGGCGCGTTCGGCGCGCAGCCGTCGCTCCTAATGCGGCAACCGGTTGGATCTTCTGGAACCTTTGGATGGCCGGCTGGTGGGTGGTTGCGCGTAGTGTGTCGAGCCGTCGGCCGCAGAGCTCGCGCGGGTAGTTCGCGGGTGATTGACTCGAGGAGTTCGGGTGTCGACATCTCGGACACGAACTGGGTCAGTGGGTCCTCCTGCCCCGGCTCGGCGTCGACGTTCTCCCGCATGGCTCCAGGATTCTGTGAACTCGCGCGCTTCTCACCGTTGCCTAGCCGGTCAGGGCCTCGGTGATCTGACGGGTGGTCTGCGCGGCGACCCGGGGGTTGACGGCGGCGTACGAGACGTAGGCGTTCAGGCCGGTGGCCAGGGCCCAGCCGCGGCCTCGGATCCAGGTGGCGTCGTCGACGCCGAGCGCGGCCCGGAAGGCGGCCCGGGGGCCGGCCGACATCAGGGAGAAGGCGATGGTCAGATCGCAGGCCGGGTCGCCGACACCGAGCTCTCCGAAGTCGATGACCGCGCTGAGGCGACCGTCGACGGTGAGCAGATTGCCGGTGTGGAAGTCGCCGTGGAACCAGACCGGAGGGTGATCCCATGCGGGGGCGCTCAGGGCCGCGTCCCAGAGCTCGGTCATGGCCGCGGGGTCGAACGTACCGCCTACCTTCGCGATCGCGGCCCGTGTCGCACCGTCCCGGCCGGCCAGCGACCGAACGGTGAGGTCCCGGTACTCATGGGCATCCTCGGGCGCGAACCGCTGCAGGGCGCGTAGGAACTCGGCGAGTTGAACGGCAGCCCGGGACGAGTCGGCCAGCGCCTCGACGGTCGCCACCTCGCCGTCCAGCCAACGGGACACCGCCCACGGCCACGGATACCCGAAGTTCGGTTCCCCGACGGCCACCGGAACCGGGACGGCCAGGGGCAGGTGCGGGGCAAGCCGGGGCAACCACCAGGACTCCTTCTCCGTCTGCCCGTTGGCCCCGGCATGGCGGGGCAACCGAACGGACAGTTCCTCCCCCAGCCGATGAATCACATGGTCCGAGCCACCCGGCTCAACCACCTCAAGAGGAAGCCCGACCCACTGCGGAAACTGCGTATCGACCAGCCGCCTGACCAGCGCGCTATCGATCGAGGGACGGATATCCACGGTCCTCCCGGCCGCCACCAAGAAAACCCTCCTACGGTCGGCACGCTCCGGACGACGGACGGCACGCCCATCACAGCCCGGGGCGGGCCCGCCTGTCGACCGGATTTCTCCCACGACCGCATCCGCCACGGGACTCCACGCGCCGCCCCCTGTCCCACGGTCAGCCGGTCTCGCTCGTGGCCGCCTGTTCGAAGGGATTCTCGAAACTGACCGACTCAGCGATCTGCTGGAGGACCGCGCGGTACTGCTCGCGACGGGCCACAGCCGTCGTACTCAGTGTGAGGACAACCAGTCGCTTGCAGTCCAGGTGGGGCAGGTGGGCGTGGATCTGGAGAAGGGGCGACTGCGGGAGGCCGCTGTCGGCGGAGGCGCTACGTACGGTCTCGCTGATGGAGGCCGGGCCGCAGGGCAGTTCGAGGTAGTCGATATGGGTCGGGTTCGGGGTCAAGTTCGGGGTCTGGGTCCGGACCTCGGCGGAGGTCACGGCGCGTGCGGCGGTGACGGCCCTTGGGGCCACGGCTGTGTCTCGCCAGGAGAGGGTGAAGAGGGAAATCAGGGGCGGGCCGTGGCCACTGCCTGTTTCGGCTACGTCATCGCGATGCAGGCCGATTGAGCAGTGGACGGTGCCGACCTCGCGCAGGGCGCCGAGCATCTGTTGTCCTGCTGCAACCTGGGCGACGAGCTGCTGGCGAGCCAGTCCATCAGGCGCTGCCTCCAGAAACGGCACGAATGCCGTGCGCAACTCGTCGGCGGCCGGCGAGCCGGGCGGAGCAACGAGGGATTCCAGGGGCAGCGCGGTGAAGCCCGCGGGTTCGGCGAACCAGATGTCGGCGTCGGGGTCCTTGGCCGAGTCGGCGACGACGAAATGGGGTGCGGCAGTCATCGGGTCCTGTCCTGTATCGCCTGTCCTCTATCGGATCAGTACGGGCGCGGCGGCGGAGGCGGAGACACCGAGTCGGGAACGTGGGCTCCGGCGCGGCGGGCACGGTCAAGCGCGGCTGGGCTCGCGTTCCAGTCGGTCGGTTCGATACCCCGGCGACCCGTGGCCGTGCGCTGGAAGAGAAGGTGCAGCCGCCGAGGGGCCTTGCTGCGGCGGCTGTTGGCCGCGATGACGGCGATGAAGCGGGGGTCTCCGGCGAACCAGAGGGGCTCGATCTGCGCTTTGAGTTCCGGCTTCGTGGACGTTGTACCGAAGCGCCGCATCCACCAGAAGGTTCGCATGTTCATGAGGAAGAGCAGCGGGATCTGCTCCTCGGGCTTCTCCGGATTGGGGAACTCGTACCACATCTCGTCCTGCTCGACCTGGGGGTGCTTGTTCCGACCACGCGGGACGCCGGTGAGGAACTGCCAGGGGTACTGGCCCAGGACACGCTTGATTTGGAGGGAGGGGCGGAGGTAGGCGAGTTGGAGGACGGCGCGGTAGGTCGCGTAAACGAGTAGAAAGAGAAAGACCCAGCCGAGCCAGGCAGGTGTCGCCACGATGAGATACAGGCTGCCGAACCAGGCGGCGGTCCAGCCGACGAGCCGCCCGGCGATCATGGTCATGTGCTGGATCCAGGCCCGTCGGGTAGGTGGATGGTCCCAGGCAGTGGGGTAGTCGGTGGAGTACATGCGATGGGCTCTCTCTGTTCGGGACTCAGAAGACGTGCTGCGCGATGTCGACAAGCCCTCCGACGTCGAGGCCAAGCCTTGCTCCGTCGATGCCCGCCACGGAACCGTCCTTGATGCCGTCGTCATTAGTGTCCACGGCGGTCATGACCAGGCCGAAGGTCGCGGTGGCCACGCCGACGGAGGCCGATGTGACCTCGACTGTTTTGATTGTCCGAGCCGCTCGGGCGCCTCGAATCGTAAGGTTGAGCAGGGAGTTGTCCAGGCCGGAGATGGCCTTCGCGTCCTCCATGGTGCTGCTCCCGAATCGGGCCAGTCGCTGCGCCAGCGGGATGGCCGCCCCCGCCTCGCCAGTAGCCCGCGAGGCAGCCACAGCGCCCTTACCCACTGCCCCGACTCCGGGCAGCATGCCTAGGGCGTCACCACCGACTGTGACGACGCTGCTCCAAAAGTCAGTGTCGAGCTCGCCCTTGGTGAAGCCGTCCCACAGGGAAGCCCGTAGCGCTGGATCACCGAACACCCTGATGGTCAGCGCCGAAGCACTCAGCGCCGCAGCAACAAGCAACAGCACCGCGGCCGCTGTACCCCCCGTCAAGACGAACAGAGCCACCAGCCCGACCACCGCAGCCACGGTGCTGAGGATGTCCGGCAGATTCTCGACAACCCAGTCGAGCGCCGAGTCGAACCACCCCGGTTCGTGCGGCGCAAGCTTCTTCGTCGCGTCGCGGATCTTGCCTGCGCGGTACTGAGCTTGATGCTCGTGCTCCTCCGCGAGCTTCCGGGCCTTGCCCCGGATCTTCTCCAGCTCGTCCTCGGCGTCGTCCACCGCCGTGTTCGCCTGGGTCAGGGCCTTCTGGGCGTCGTCGTGCTTGGCGCCCTTCTTCTCCAGGTCAGGACTGTTGCCCGCCTGAGTGGCGTGCCCCTTTGCTCGGTCCACGGCGGCCTGCGCGTCCTTCGCGTCTTCCTCAAGGCGTTTCGCTCGACGCTGGAATTCATCCAACTCCCCGTCCCAAAGGTGGAGTTGCTTGGCCGCCTTACGGATGGAGTGAGCGGCGTTCTTCAGGTTCAACGGCAGCGGACCGCCGTCGAGCTGCTCACGGAAGGCGACAGCCGCATCACCCTCCCAGTAGCTGCCGTCCATCAACTTGCTGACAAGCTCATGCGTCTCTTCGAGGACCTTGGCGCACCCGACGAGCTTCTTGTGGAGGCCGCTCACTGTCTCGGTGCTGCCCGGCACAGGGTTGAAGCCCAGGTGCGGGTAGTCAGGGTTCGGGATATGCGGGGCGGACTTGAGTCCTTGAGGTTTGCCGAGGTCGGTTCGGGACCGCGGGTCGAGGGCAGCTCCCGAGTCCCCGCTACCGGACGAATCTGTCACTTCGAACCCCCGCCCTTGCCCTCTGCGGGCTTCTTGAGCGCTTCCTCCAAGGCCTTGTCGACCTCGCGGTAGCTGTCCTTGCTCTTTCCGATGATCTTGGCGAGATCTTCGGTCTGCTCGCCGATCTGATCAGCTCCGTACTTCCACTCGTCCTGGAAGTCCTCGCAGGCGCGGTCGAGGTCGTCGGTACCGAGGCCTGTGACGGTCGCGTCTTCCAGCGCCCTGCGCAGCCCCCTCAGTGAGTCGGTCGACTTCCTGAGCATCTTCATGAAGTGCGCCAACTCGTCGCCGTCAACGGCCAGACGATCCGCCACGTCTCTCCCAAACTCTTCCCCGTGTGCCCGGCTGCCCCGACGTCAACGATTGACGGCCTGGATCTCCTGCACGACAACATCCTGCTCCGCCCCGAACTCGCCGTCCGGCAAGTCCCGCGGTTCGTTCACACCCGTGCCGGTCCAGTGGATCTTCCAGGTGATGGTCGCCCTGAGCTTGTACGAGTCGTCACCCGAGGAACGCAGGTACCTCACCCCACACGGCGGAGTCTCGTCCGACTTACCGGCCGCGTACGCCTCACCGATCGACTTGTCACCATTGAGCGTGCACACCCCAGACGCCGGATACGTCGTGGCATCGGCCGTCCCCGGCTCGATCTTCAACGAAACCGGCTCCGCAACGGTCGTCGCGTTAATACCGAGCAACGGAACCGACGCCGTCACCGACACCGGCTTGAACTCCGCCGCGTCCAGCCACGCCCACGTCGGCAGGTTCACCTTCGTCGTGCCCGCAGGAGCCAGAGTCACCCTGGTCGACGGCACGCGGATCTCGGCGTACGCCAACTGCGCCAGCATCTCCGGCGTGATCGCTTCCGCGATGTCCGCCGGCGGATCGTCATTCGTGTCCACCCAGAAGAAGGGCTTGGTGCAGGCCTGGGCGCCTGGGTCACCTTCGCGGCCCTCGGTGACGTACGAGGACCACCAATAGCCGTCGCCGGCCTTCTCCTTGTTGAAGTCCGTGTACGGGTTCCCGTTGACATAACGATCCCGCTGAGAGGCGTCCCACTCATAGCCGGTCGATCCGGCCTCCCAGATCGGCTCCAAGTAATTCTGCAGCTGGACTGGACTGTACTTGGGGGCGTAATAACACGCGGGTGGAGTCCAAGTTGTCGTGGAGGCCACAGGACCCGCTGACTCACCCGAGCCGTTCTTCGAACGATCGAAGACGACAGCCCCAGCGGTGGCGGAGAGCGTACCGTCGTCGGTGGCATTACCGCTTGGCTGGGGTGTGGTGTTCTCGTTTCCTTCATCACCGCGACCACCGGCATAGGCGGCCTGCGGAACGAGCGCCGCAAAGCAGACAAGCAAAGCCAATGTCACTACGGTGCACGGGCGTTTCACGGCTGGCACTGGTCAGCACCTCGCTTCGAGATAACGTTCGTGGTCTGCCACACGCCATCAGAGTTCTTTACAAGCTTCGTGTTGTACAACACGTAACTGTCAGACGTTGTCGGCGTCTTCTCGGTCTTGCCTGTCTTCCGGTTCTTGAGGAAGGACTTGCTCTCATCGGAGCAATAGATGACAGAAGCACTGCCGTCGTCGAGGAACGTCACCTTGCGGTCGAAGTACCGGGTCGTCCCCGTCCAGGTCCGGTCGTCCTCCAAGTAACCCTGAACGAACGTCCTCGCGCTGTCCAAGGCGCCTTCTGCACTGTAGAAGCCCAACGCATCGGTATTCACAGTCCCTTGAAAGATCGCATCGTCCACGGAATTGATGCGCTGTGCGTTGTCGGCGAGTACAGCGTCCTTCTTCGCGTCCCCGGTCTTTTGCTCCTCGAAAGTGTTCTGGACATCGGAAGGGAACTTGATCTCCGGACGCACGCCGGTGCTCGTCGCACTCGCACTCGGCGAAGCCGACGTCTCACCCCCCGCATCAGCCCCAGCGATCTTGTCGTTGCCCGAGGAGTCACCGTCACCGCCCCCGCACCCAGTCAGAACGAGAGCCGTGACCGCACCGAAGGCGGCCATGGCGAGCAGGCGGGGACGGCGGTTCACGGCAGACTCCTGTGCGACGTGGGGTTCGAGAGGGCAGCGATACGGTATCGGGGGCGTGCAGGGCGACACCAGAGCGAATAACGTGAACAGGGATCGCAAGTCAGGCATAACGATGCAGAACATGCCTGGCCGACGGCTCGGACCCTCCGATTGAGTGACGACAGAGATCAGGATGCGTCGCCTCGTTGGCCACCGCAAAGAATCGCAACCCCTCCCCACGGCCCGACCACCGCCGCCCATCCCACACACGGCCGACCCGATCCCCGCGCTGACGTACCTTCCCTCCCTGACACACACCTAGTAACTTCGCACCCGCGTACGACTATTAGTGAGACAGGCGTGACGGGGGTTGCGGCGTGGTGGGGAATCGGCCGAGGGACTGGGATGTCCTGGACCTGGACAGGGACCCCACGCCGGGTGATCCGGACCGGGTGCGCGATCTCGCCAAGAATCTCCAGGACTTTGCCGATGACGTCGGGGATGCGCTGCGTCTGATCAAGGGGATGGCGGGCGAGGAGGCGGTCCTGCAGTGGGCGGGGAAGTCGGCCAAGGCGTTCCAGGATCAGTTTTCGGGTGTTCCGAAGCAGTTGAGGAAGCTGAAGTCGTCGTACGACATGGCGGGGGGTGCGCTGGCGGCGTACTGGCCGAAGCTGGAGCGCGCGCAGGCTCTCGCCGACCGGGCGCTGGCCGACGGCCGTGCGGCGCAGGCCGACCTCAGCTCGGCCAAGTCCCGTCTCTCGTCGGCTGATTCGTGGGTGACGAGGGCCGGTAAGGAAGCGGACAAGTACAAGGACGATCCGACCGGCAGCAAGAGTACGGAGAAGCCGGACGAGGCGAAGGTCCGGGCCGCCACCCGGGATGCGCAGCACGCGAAGTCGGCGCAGACGTCGGCCCAGTCGGACGTGTCGTCCGCGCAGAAAGCACTGGACGCGGCGAAGAAGATGGCCGAGGACGCCCGCACCATGCGCGAGGAAGCGGCACGCGAAGCCAAGACGAAGATCGATGAGGCGTCGGACGCGGGGATCCGTAACCGGAAGTGGTGGGAGGAGGTCGGGGACTGGTTCTCCGACAACTGGGACACCATCGTCACGGTCTGCAAGGTCGTCGTGGCCGTTGTCGGGATCATTGCGATGATCATCGGGGGGCCGATCCTCGGTGCGATCGTGCTGATCGCGGCCCTCGTCGTGCTTGCCGACACCCTCAACAAATACGCGAAGGGCCAGGCGTCCCTGTGGGATGTGGGGTTCGCGGCGCTGGACTGCATACCCGGTATGAAGGGGCTGACCACTCTCGGCGGCCTCGCCAAGGGTCTCAAGGGCGGGGCGGCCGCCCTCAAGGGACTCCGGGGCGGCATGAAAGGCATGGGGCTCGCGGTGCGGGGGCTGGGTAAGTCGGCCCGTGGTGCGCTCGCGGACGGGGCGAAGGGCGCGTACAACCGGCTGAAGAACGTGGTCCGTTCCAAGGGCAGTGACCCGGTGGACATGGCCACCGGTGCGATGTTCCTGCCGCAGACCGACATCACATTGCCCGGCAGCCTGCCGCTCGTCTTCGGCCGCCGGGTCGCCTCCGACCACCGCACCGGCTGGTGGTTCGGCCCCACCTGGGCCTCCACCCTCGACCAGCGCCTCGAAGTCGATGAACACGGTGTGGTCTTCGTCACCGAGGACGGCCTGCTCCTTGCCTATCCCCACCCCGCCGAACCGGGCATCCCGGTCCTGCCCCAGGCCGGACCCCGCCGGCCCCTCACCCGCCTGGCCGACGGCGGATACCGCATCGACGACCCGCTGACCGGCCACGCACGCCACTTCACCCGTCCCACAACCGGCATCGCCCTGCTCACCCGCATCACCGACCGCAACCTCAACACGATCACCTTCGACTACGACGAGCACGGCACCCCGTGCGCCATCCGTCACTCCGGCGGCTACCACCTCACCCTCACCACCGACGAAGGCCGCATCACCACCCTCGCCCTCGCGGGCGCCGCCGAAGACGGCACAGACGTCACCATCAAGCGCTACGGCTACACCGACGGAGCCCTGACCACGGTCATCAACGCAACCGGTCACCCGCTCACCTTCACGTACGACGAACGCCTGCGCATCACCTCATGGGCTGACAGCAACGATCGAAGCTACGCATACAGCTACGACGACCGGGATCGGTGCATCGCCGAGGGCGGCGAGGGCGGCCACCTCACCATCACCCTCGACTACGACAGAGCCGACCCCCGCTGGCCCGACTGCCGCGTCACCACCCTCACCACCGCCGAAGGCAACGTCTCCCGATTCGTCATCAACGCGGAATGCCAAGTCGTAGCCGAGATAGATCCCTTGGGCGGCATCGTCCACACCGCGTACGACGACCACCACCACTTGGTGTCGCAGACAAACGAACTCGGTCACACCACGCAGATCGCAAGCAACGCGAGCGGCCAACCCATCGAGGTCACGCGCCCGGACGGCCGCAAGGTCCGGGCCGAGTACAACGAGCTCTGCCTTCCGGTGAAGGTGGTGAGCCCCGACGGCGCAATCTGGCACCAGACATACGATGAGCGCGGCAACCGCACAACGGTCATAGATCCGGCGGGTCTTGCCACTCACTTCGCATACGACGACACGGGCGGCCTCGCCTCGGTCACCGATCCGTCGGGCAACATCACCGCGGTCACCTGTGACGCGTTCGGCCTCCCCGTCTCGGTCACCGACCCCCTCTACTCCATAACCCGCTGTGAACGAGATGCCTTCGGTAGGCCAACTGCGATCACAGATGCCTTGGGCGCCACCACCCGTCTCGAGTGGACGGCCGACGGACTCCTCTCGCGTCGCGTCGGCCCGGACGACACGGTGGAGTCCTGGACGTACGACGGCGAGGGCAACCGCACCACCTACACCGACAAGACAGGTGCCGTCTCCCGGTACGAATACACCCACTTCGATCTGTTGTCCGCGCGCACCGGCCCGGACGGCGTACGCCACGATTTCACACACGACACCGAACTGCGCCTCACCCAGGTGACCAACCCGCAGGGCTTGAGCTGGAGTTACACCTACGACTCCGCAGGCCGTCTGATCTCCGAAACGGACTTCGACGACCGCACCCTCACCTACGTCCACGACGAGGCGGGGCGCCTTCGTTCTCGCACGAATGCCCTCGACCAGACGATCCGTTACGAGCGCAATGTCCTCGGCCAGATCACCCGTAAGGACGCCCACGGATATGTCACGACCTTCAGCTACGACGCGGCCGACCGACTTGTCCGGGCTACGAGCCCCGACACCACTGTCACGCTCCTCCACGACAACCTGGGCCGTCTGGAATCCGAGACAGTGGGTACGCGCACCCTCACCTATATGTACGACCGCCTCGGCCGCCGTACCGGGCGCACAACGCCTTCGGGAGCCATCAGCACCTGGGGCTACGACGCGGCAGGGCGCCGTACCAACCTCACTACCTCGGGCCGCACCGTCGACTTCGGCTACGACCCAGTGGGGCGTGAACTAGCCCGTCACACCGGTGACTTCACCTCTCTCCTTCACACGTACGACGTTATGGGCCACCTCACGGCCCAGTCAGTGACTGCGCCGGACGGTCACTCGGTGCAACAGCGGGAGTACACCTACCGTGCGGACGGCCATCTCATCGGCATCGACGATCAGTTGGCCGGCGCCCGCCGCTTCGACCTCGATGCGGCGGGCCGGGTCACCGCGGTCCACGCGGCGAACTGGACGGAGACGTACGCCTATGACGAGGCGGGCAACCAGACAGATGCCGCATGGCCCGCCAACCACCCCAGCCACGAGGCAACAGGGCCCCGCGCCTACACCGGCACACAGATCACACGCGCCGGCCAGGTGCGCTACGAACACGACGCTCTGGGGCGCATCACACTGCGCCAGAAGCCGCGCCTGTCCCGCAAACCGGACACCTGGCGCTACACCTGGGACGCCGAAGACCATCTGACCTCTGCCGTCACCCCTGACGGAACGCTGTGGCGCTACACCTATGACCCGATGGGCCGCCGCACGGCCAAGCTCCGCATGGCCGCCGATGGTGAAACGGTCGTCGAGCGCACCGACTTCGCCTGGGACGGTACGACACTCTGCGAACAGACCACCGCCGGCCGGGAGTTGCCCAACCCGGTCACTCTCACCTGGGACCATCAGGGTCTTCACCCGATTACTCAGACGGAACGCATCACTGAGGTAGAGGCCCCACAAGAAGAGATCGACTCCCGCTTCTTCGCCATAGTCACTGATCTCGTCGGCACGCCGAGCGAGCTCATCGACGAGACGGGTGAGGTCGCGTGGCGGGCGCGGAGCACGGTGTGGGGTCGGACCGCTTGGTCCGCCAACTGCACGACGTACACACCGCTCCGTTTTCCCGGCCAGTACTTCGACTCGGAAACCGAGCTTCACTACAACTACTTCCGGCACTACGACCCTGAAACGGCCCGGTATCTGTCTCCCGACCCACTCGGTCTCGAGCCCGCGCCGAACCCCGTCGCCTACGTCAACACCCCGCACACTCGGTCCGACAGTCTAGGGTTGGCTCCTGATTACCATGAGTTTTACTCCGTACAGGATTCCGAGAATGCCGCCCGCCTACGCGGCGACGGAACCCCGTGGCCCACTGCGGAGAACCGAGGTCACTACGGGGAGGGGGTCTACTCATGGGAATCACGTGCAGATGCCGACCGCTACGCCGAACGGCTTCGTTCCCGTGGAGCTGACGTAGAAGTCATGCCGTTCAGAGTCAGCGCGAGCGACTTCTCAAAAATGAAGAAGATAGACCTTCATGAAATCGGCGAGGACGCTGCGACGGAATTCGCGAACAAACACAGCCGCCTGTGGGGGGACGGAGCGCCTCACGACTATGACTACGTACGGGCGCCCACCGGAATGGGGCAGGCGGAGAACATATTCAGCAAGTCGGTCTTCCATCTACTGAAATTCTAGGTCTCGAGAGAAAATGACCAGCACATTCAAATACCGCCTCAGCAGCCCCTTCGGCGGTCTGGCAGCAGACGTGACAGCGGAATACCGCACCTCCGACACAAGTGACGAGTTCCGACTGCAGGTCTACCGTAACGTATGGCTGACGCCTCCCGAGGGGATCAACTGGCGCGATGCGGCATGGCTTTCCTTCGGGCTGGCGGTCCATTCTTCTGAATTGGCAGCCAATCACCCCGCCGGCTTGACCATCAAGGTCACGTCTCTCACCTTCCCGCTCGCTCACTTCCGGTCGGAAGTAGCGGCACTGGCGATGGACGGCTGGGTTCGGGAAGAGTTCAACCTCCCGGATCGCGGCTTGCACGCCGTCCCCCATGGAGCAGACGGGTCCTACAGTTTTCACTGGGGGGACCGCTCCGACCCCTTTTCCGACAATGGATTTAACTGAGCAATACGGCATACCGTCCCAGAGGAACTGTTCGCACGCCCGACATCTGCGACACCGATCCGCCAATGAGCCAACAGTGCCGGGGCGGTCAACTCGGCTCAGCTACCGCTCAGCGGTTGACGGCCTGGATCTCCTGCACGACAACAGCCTGCTCCGCCCCGAACTCGCCGTCCGGCAGGGCCTGTTCCTGGGCCACACCGGTTCCGGTCCAGTGGATCTTCCAGGTGATGGTCGCCCTGAGCTTGTGTGAGTCGTCCCCGGAGGAGCGCAGGTACTTCACTCCGCACGGCGGGGTCTCATCCGCCTTGCCGGCCGCGTAAGCCTCTCCGATCCGGCCGTTGTTGATCTCACACACCCCGGAGGCCGGATACGTCGTGGCATCGGTCGTCCCCGGCTCGATCTTCAACGAAACCGGCTCCGCGACGGTCGTCGCGTTGATGCCGAGCAGCGGAACCGACGCCGTGACCGACACCGGCTTGAACTCGGCCGTGTCCAGCCACGCCCACGTCGGCAGATTCACCTTGGTCGTGCCCTCGGGCGCCAGATCCACCTTCGTAGAGGGCACACGGATCTCGGCGTATGCGAGTTGGGCGAGAATCTCGGGCGTGATCGCGTTCTCAATGTCGGCGGGTGGGGGGTCACCGGTATCCACCCAGAAGATCGGCTCCTCGCAGTTGTCCCAGCCGGGCGGGTAATCCTTGTTTACGTACGAGTCCCAGAAATAGCCGTCGCCTGTCTTGTCCTTGTTGAAGTCCTTGTACGGATCACCGTCGACATAGCGTTTACGCTGCTCCGCGTCCCACTCGTAGCCGGTCGAACCGGCTTCCCAGATCGGCTCCAGATAGGCCTGGAGCTGCGCCGGCGTGTACTTCGGGGCGTACCAACAGGCAGGCGGGGTCCAGGACGTGGTGGAAGTGACAGCTCCGACAGCACTGCCGCTGCCGTTCTTCGAACGGTCGAAGACAACACCGCCAGCGCCGGCGGAGATGGTGTCGCCGTCGACGTCACCAGACGGGCCGGGGCCTGTTCCACCGCCGACCGACCCGCCCCCAGGCGGAGTTCGGTCGGCGTTTGCCGCAGGCGCTGAGATCGTCACGGCGAAACCCGCCACGAGCAGGGTTACAGCGAAGCGGGAGAGGAGACTCATGGCTGGCACCTGTCCGCCCCTCGGGTAGAGACAATCTTCACGAGTTCCCAGACCCCCTTCTCGTTCTTCTCCACCTGCACGCCGTAAGCGACGTAACTGTCCTTGGTGACCTTCGTTTTCTTGACCTCACCAGTCTTGATGACCTTGCTGAAACCCTTGCTCTCGTCCGCGCAGTAGCTGACCGACGCAGAATCCTTGGACCTCACGGTCACCTGCCGGTCGAAGTAACGCACGGACCCGGTGACCGTCCAACCGACATCCGTGAAGGACTCGACCCACTCTTGGGCGGTCACCGCGCCCTCGCCTTCCGTGTAGAACTCCAGGGCGGGCAACCGAGGGTTCTGGGCATCAATGGCCGCATCAAGTGCGCGAATGAACTCCGCGTTGTCCTTCAGGACCGCGTCCTGGACGGCGTCGCCGGTCTGATCCGGGGTGAAGGCGTACGTGAGATCCGATGGCAGCTCGATCTTCGGTCGACTGCCAGCTTCTGAGGCAGAGGCGCTCGGCGAAGCCGACGTCTCACCCCCCGCATCAGCCCCAACAATCTTGTCGTTGCTCGCGGAATCACTGCCACCGCCCCCACACCCAGTCAGAACGAAGGCCGCGGCCGCACCAAAGGCGGCCATGGCGAGCAAACGGGGACGGCGGTTCACGGCAGACTCCTGTGCGGGGTGGGGTTCGGGAGGGCAGCGTTACGGTATCGGGGGCACGCGGGGCGACACCAGGGCAAAGTGCGCCCGAGAGGGAACACGTCTCGGGCATAGCGGTACAGAGTAGCCCTAACTGAGGGGCCGGGACCTTCGGTTGAGTGACGGGGAGGGGCGGGGAGCGTCACCTCGTTGGCCACCGCAAATTCCAGACCTGGGCTGTCTGCCCTCTTCACGCCGCCACTCGCCTGGCCGACCGGCGGATTGCGCGCCCACCCGTCGCCGGCAAGCGGGCTACGCAATCGAGTACGCACCGGGATCAGGGCCTTCGCCGAGTTCCCCCGCGTTTCGCCCCGTCCGGCCACAGCTGCGGCCTTCGCTTCGCGCCCAGGTCTTCCGCCCAGCCGAACGACACGACACAGGCCCCGATGAGCACCCAGGCGATGGCCAGCACGGGCCACGGGCTCTCCAACAGCCATGGGAAGTGCTGCCACATGACATCGATCCCCCACAGGCGGTCCCACAATGTGGCGGCCGTGAGGATGCACATGTTGTGCCAGAGATAGATCGTCACCGCGCGGGAGTTGAGGAGGGTGATGAGTCTGTCCCAGCGGCGCAGTCGGCGGGGCCACTCGGTCCACGAGGGGCTGTAGTGCAGCAGCAGGAGGACTGTGGCGAAGGACCAGATGGCCTGGGCCAGCGGGATGCTGTCGAGGTCGTGCCCCGTGGTGAAGTTGTTGCTCATGGCGTACCAGAGGCCCAGCAGGGCGAGGGCCGGGGCCACGGAGGGTACGGCGTAGCGGGGAAGCCTGCGCAGGATGCCCTCCTGGTGGGCCATGCCGAGGATCCAGCAGGCGCCGAAGGTGCTGAAGTCCGTGAGGGCCGAGGGGATCCGCTCGCCGGGGAGCGTGATGTAGCCGAGTTCGAACGCGGCCGACAGGGCGATCGGCGAGAGCAGCGTCGCCAGCGGCAGCGCACGCAGAGCACGCAGGAGGAACGGCGACAGGAGGACGTAGAGGAGGTATGCGCGGATGTACCACAGGGGGCCCGCGAAGTCCTCGGCCCAGTTCTCGCCGATGATGCCGTGGATTCCGGGCAGGCCCTCGCCGTACGGCGGATCGCTCAGCGGGACGATCCAGAAGGTCAGGTGCAGCCACCACCAGCCCGGGTGGCCCTCCGCGCTCGGTCCCCACCCCTGGAGGATCATGCCGGTGACCCCGACGACGCCAAGGAGCCACAGCGGAGGTAGCAGGCGCCGGACCCGGCTTCGGATGACCTGGACAGGCGGACGCTTCAGCGAGCGGGCCATGAGGCTGCCGGCGAGGGCGAACATCACGCCCATGGAGGGGAACACCAGCGGAAGCCAGGCCCAGCCCACCAGGTGGTACAGGACGACGCGGAAGAGGGCGAGCGCGCGCAGCAGGTCGAAGTAGCGGTCGCGGACCGGGGCACGGCCCGGCACCGCCGGTCCGGGTTCGGGGTGTCCCTGCTCCGCCGCGGCGGGCGTGAGTGTCGCCGCGGCCGCCCCTCTCTGTACCGGCAGTACGGGCACGCCCAGAATCGGCGTCGAAGAGTCCGGACCCGTCCTCTGGGCTCCGGGCGGCGGAGGCGTACTCATACGACCGGCCTCTTATCCATGCTGTGCTGACTCTGACTCTGGTTCGATGCGTTGGCTGCGTTCGATGAGTTCGGTGCGTTGGCTGCGCTCGATGCGTTCGATGCGGCGGGCATGCCCACCGCGCCCGTGCGCCGGAGCTTCTGCCAGCGCAGCCGGCCCCCGGTGAGCGCGGTGATCCAGGACTGGAGCAGAACCACGTACATCAACTGCCGGTAGAGGATCTGCTGGAGCGGGAGCGAGATCAGATGGGTCATGCGTTCCCGGTCGAGGCGGAACGCGTACGCCGCGCACACCGCCTGGATCGACAGGACGCCCAGCCATGCGAGGACCGTCTTGCCCGTCGGGCCGAACACCAACCCGTAGAGAAGGAATACGTCGATCAAGGGGGCCAGCAGCGGGGCGAGGACCATGAACAGTGAGACCAGTGGCAGGCCCACCCGGCCGAAGCGGCCCGACGGGCCCCGCTCGATGATCGCCCGCCGGTGCTTCCAGATCGCCTGCATCGTGCCGTACGACCAGCGGTAGCGCTGCGACCACAACTGCTGGACCGACTCCGGGGCCTCGGTCCACGCGCGTGCGTTCTCCGCGTACACCACCCGCCAGCCGTCGCGGTGCAGGGCCATCGTGATGTCGGTGTCCTCGGCGAGCGTGTCATCGCTCATGCCGCCGACGCGTTCCAGGGCCGAGCGGCGGAAACCCCCGACCGCGCCGGGGATCGTGGGCATGCAGCGCAGCATGTCGTACATGCGACGGTCGAGATTGAAGCCCATCACGTACTCGATGTGCTGCCAGGCGCCGATGAGCGAGTCGCGGTTGCCGACCTTCGCGTTGCCCGCGACCGCGCCGACACTCGGGTCACCGAAGGGCTGCATCAACTCGCGGACGGTGGACGGCTCGAAGACCGTGTCGCCGTCCATCATCACGATGAGGTCGTAACGGGCGTTCGCCACGCCTCTGTTGAGGGCGGCCGGCTTGCCCGCGTTGAGCTGGCGTACGACGCGTACGTCCGGCAGGCGCAGGTTCTCGACGATGCGTGCGGTGCCGTCGCTCGACCCGTCGTCGATGACGAGCACTTCGATGGGGTGCTCGCTCGCCATCAGGGAGCGGACCGTCTTCTCGATGCACTTCGCCTCGTTGTACGCGGGGACGAGCACCGAGACCGGTTCGGTGACCGGTGGTCCCCAGCGGAAGTCCCGATGCCGTACCCGGCGTGTGTGCACGGCGGAGAGCAGCAACATCAGCCCGAAGCGGGCCAAGACCAGGAGCCCGATCACGGCCAGCGCAACGACGAGGACGCCCGTCGTCCGGTCCGAGGCCTGAACGGCGAGGACCCATGCCCTGCCCTTCCACAGCTCGGCGCCGGTGACCTTGGTGTGGGCGCTGGGAGCGTTCAGAGCCTTGGTAAGGGTGTCGAAGCGATAGCCCTTGTCCTGGAGCCCGGACACGAATCGGTCGAGTGCCGCGACGGTCTGCGAGCGGTTGCCGCCGGAGTCGTGCATGAGCACGACGGCGCCCTCACCCCGCTTGGGCGTGGCGTTGCGGATGATCGCACGGACGCCCGGCCGTCGCCAGTCCTCGCTGTCGGTGTCGTTGACGACCGTGAGGTAGCCGCGGGAACCGATGTACTTGGTCACGGGCCAGGAGTTGTTGTCCAGGTACGAGGCGTACGACGAGTACGGCGGGCGGAAGAGCGAGGTGCGGATACCGGCCGCGCCCACCAACGCCAGCTGGCTCTGGGACAGTTCCCAGTCGACGCGGGTCTTGGACTGGTAAGCGAGATCGGGGTGGCTGAAGGTGTGCAGGCCGATCTCGTGCCCCTCGTTGACGATGCGCCGGACGAGTTCCGGATAGCGCGAGGCCATGGTGCCGGTGATGAAGAAGACGGCATGCGCGTCGTGTTCGGCCAGGACGTCAAGGACCTTGGGGGTCCACTTGGGGTCCGGGCCGTCGTCGAAGGTCAGGACCAGTTCGTGGTCCGGGATGGTCAGGGTGGTCTGGCGGCCGCTCCGGGTGTCGATCACCGGCCCGCCGCGCAGTATCTCCTTTGGCACTTGGTCGGACGACGCCGGCGGCTGGACACGGTGGTCGGCGAGGATCTCGTTGTGCACGTAGCCGCGCAGCATCAGCATCGCCAGCAGCGCGACGAGGATGAGTGAGGGCAGCAGTTGGCGCATGGGCAGCCGTCTGCGCCGGGGGCTGGAGGCCGGGCTCTCCGTACGCGATGTCGGAGCGCGGGATGTGGAGCTGTGACGGCTGGTGCGAGGTGCCATCAGACGATGTTCTCCGGGTACGAGGAGCTGGTGGTGCTCGGCTCAGGCTCTGTTGGGATCTGCTCGACGGGGACCGGCTCGACCGGGCTGTCGGCGACGACTCCCGAACCGTCCGTGGTCGCTGACGCCGAGGGGTCCGGCGAAGGGGCGCTGACCGAAGGGCTGGGGTCCGGGGAGTTGGTCACCGGTTCGGAAGGGCCGATGACCGGGTCCTTCGTGGTGCTGGAGCTAGGGTTGGGCTTGGTCGAGGCGGACGTCGAGGGCTCGGGGGCCGGGGACACACCCGGATTCGAGGCGCTGGCCGAGACATCGGGCCTCGGGCTGACGCCCGGCGATGGCGTCGTTCCATCACTGGGCGTTGCGCCGATCACGCCGGGCGCGGCATTGCCCGTGCCGGTCGAGCTCACCGACTCGGTAGGCATAGGCGACGTGTCGACCTTGCCGGCCGGCTGGTCGTCCTGCTGGCCCGGTACCGGGATCCAGGGCGCGTTGGAGTTGCCCGACAGGAGAGTGACGAGGATGACCACGGCGTACACCGCGCAGGCCACGCCCACGACCATGCCGAGGCGGCGGAATCTGCGGCTGCGACGGCCCGACTCGTCCACGAAGACCGGGCCGTCCGAACTCTCCTGGGCGGCCGGGGCACCCTTGGTCTGCTTGACGAGCCAGTCGTCCAACTGACGTCCTGTGCCGTCGAGTTGGATGGTCACCTCGTTCGGATCGTGGGTGTGGTTGGGGTCGTCGGGCTGTTCCCAGGTGGGCTGCAGGTGCTCCGGACCAGGGCGGCTTGTGCGTCTTACAGGGCCTTGACCCTGGCCTCCGTCCGGGCCACCGTCCTGACCTCGGTCCTGGCCTCGGTCCTGGCCGGCCCCGGTATCCGGTTTCACCCGGGTTTCCGGCTCCCCCTCCGCCTCATGCTCGCCGCTGCCCCGGGCCTCCGGCCAGAACGACGCCCTGCCGTTGACCTGCGGCCAGTTCGACGTACCTTTCTCGGCCTCCGGCCAGGTCATCGGCTCATCGGCCTGGCGCCGAATCTCGTCCGCTCCTCGCAGAATCTCGTCGGCTCCTCGCCGCGACTCCGCGCTCTCTGGCCGAAACTCGTCGTGTCCATGCCCGAGCATATCGGGCCCTCGCAGGGACTCGCCGCGCTCTCGCCCGGACGATCGGTCGGCCCCTCGCCAGGGAGGCGGATCGACTCCACGACTGCTTGGCTGATCGATGTCACGCCGATCCGGTTGGGCGTCTTTCCGCCTATTTTCCACGTACACGCGCATCCCCCCACGGGACAGTTACAGGTGCGCACACGACGCCGGGCAACCTCACGTGTCGTGTGAACCGGGACCCCACCCGATTCAAGCGCCCCTTTTATCACACTGCGCCCGGACCCAGAATGTAGCGCACACCAGTGACGCCCGGGGCCATGTGTTCACGATGACTCATCATGATGAGTGCATCCATGGCCGGAATCCACGCGTCCCCTGGGCGCTGCAGCCATCCTTCCTCGCCCGCGAGTTCGAGGGCCGCACGGCGGAGTGCGTCGATCCCTGGATGCACCAGCCCCTTCCGCCACACCAGCGACACCGGTGACAGGGGGATGGGGTCTATGAGGGGCTTCAGGACAGCCCCCGGCATGGCTGGAAACTGCAGCACGGCGAGGACAGGGGTGCGCGTCCGCGCCATGACCCGCTGGAACTCCTCCGCTCCGACGGCCACCGGAGCAGGCGGCGCGAGTGCGATGCCGCGTCCCTCGAACAGACGGCGGGCCAGGTCGGTCCACTCCAGCGTCCGCGGATTTCCCGCACCGGCATATACGGTCTCGCCCGCGAGCGCGGCCAGCGGCACCTCGTCCAGAGCGGCGAGGCGGTGGTCCTCGGGCAGCACGACGGCCATCGGTTCGTACCGGACGGGCTGCTGCTCCAGCCCCGCCCGCAGCGCCGGGTCGACCCCCGCGAACCGCCCGAAGGACGCGTCCAGCCGGCCCGCGAGCATCTCCCCCGCCGCGCCGGTGAGCCCGCTCTCGAAGCGGGCCATCAGCTCGCTGTCGGGCGCGAGTTCGCGGGCCCGGTCGAGGACCCGGCCGGAGACCAGCCCCGGGGAGTTGACGTCGACGAGCAGCGGACGTTCCCGCTGCCCGCGCGTGAACGCGGACAATAGTTCGTCCTGCGCCTCCAACACCCGCCGCGCGTACGGCAGCAGCCGCTCCCCGTCCGCCGTCAGCGCCACCTGCCGGGTCGTGCGTACGAAGAGATCGGCGCCCAACTCCCTTTCCAGGCGCCGGATGTCCCGGCTCAGGGCCTGCTGGGCGACGTACAGCCGGGCTGCTGCCCGCGTGAAGTGCAGCTCTTCGGCGACGGCGAGAAAGACGCGGAGGAGACGGGGATCAAGGGTCGGCTGCTGAGCGGGCATCACGCGAACTTACAACCCAGGTGCGTCAATCACCACGGAGTAGGTGTTGGACCCCGAGCACCACCCGGCACGACGGTTGACCCATGCCGCCCCAACAGCCCTCCGAGCAGGCTCACTTGCCGCTCCTCACCGTCACCGGCGACACCCTCGTCGCCGCCGACTTCCGCCCACGCTTCGGACAAGGCCGCCAACCGGGCCCGTACCGCCGCCTCTTCAGCACCCCCGGCACCCGCGCCTTCACGCTCGGGAACCTCCTCGCCCGCCTCCCCATGGGCATGTTCAGCGTGAGCGCGGTCATCATGATCGCGGGGTCGCGGGGTTCGTACGCGCTCGCCGGTGCCGTGACCGCGACGGGTCTGGCGGCGACGGCGGTGGTCGCTCCCTGGACCGCGCGTCTCACCGACCGCCACGGTCAGGCGCGCATCGCCGTGCCCGCGACGGCCTTCGCCCTCCTCGGCACCATCGCGCTGATGCTGTGCGTACATCACGGAGCGCCCGACTGGACCCTGTTCATCTCTTACGCCGCCACGGCCACGATCCCCAACACGGGCGGCATGTCACGCGCCCGCTGGGCCCACCTCCACAAGGGCGACGACAAGGCCCTGCACACCGCGAACTCCTTCGAACAGGCCGCGGACGAGCTGTGTTTCATGCTGGGCCCGGTCCTCGCGGCCTTCCTCTGCGGGACCTTGTTCCCGGAGGCGGGCACGCTGGTCGGGGGCGTCCTGATGATGACGGGCGTACTGCTCTTCGCCGCCCAGCGCTCGACGGAACCACCGCCCCAGCGACGTACGACCGCCAAGTCCCCTCTCCGTGCACCCGGGATGCCCCAGCTCCTCCTCGGATTCCTCGCCACCGGCGCGGTCTTCGGCTCGATGGAGGTCGTCACGATCGCGTTCGCGGACGCGCGGGGCCACCAGTCGGCGGCGGGGGCGGTTCTCGCTCTCCAGGCCGCAGGCTCGTGCGGGGCGGGTCTGCTCTACGGGACCCGGAAGCCGACCGGTCCCGCCGAACGGCGATACGTGCTGTGCGTCGCCACCATGGCGGCGCTGCTGACCCTCCCCCTGCTCGCCGCGACCCTGACCGGCTCCCTCCTCGCTCTCGCCCCCGCCCTCCTCCTCGCCGGCATGGCGACCGCCCCGACCATGGTCACCGGCATGTCCCTCGTCCAACACCGCACTCCCGAGGGCCGGTTGAACGAAGGAATGACCCTCGCGGTGACCGGCCTGCTCGGCGGGATCGCCTGCGGCGCGGCGGTCGGGGGGTGGGTGGTGGAACGGGTGTCGGTGACGGCGGGGTACGGGGTTCCGGTCGCGGCGGCGGCACTGGCCCTGCTGATCGCGCTTCCGGCCGCGACATCCAGGGGTTAGTCGAAGGCGCCGACGCCCTTTCGCCAAGGCCGCCTTCGAGCACCCTGCGCCGGATTCAGCCTCGCCGATGCTCAAGTCGGCTGCGATGTTCTCCGTGCATCGGCGGCGATGTTCTCCACGCGAGAGAACGACGGCCGCTACCCGCCGCCGGGGCCGCCCCGGCCCGCGACCCACCAGTCCATGAGGACCTGGACCTTGTGGTCGAAACGGCGGTCCAGTAGAGACATCGGCGCACGCAGCACTATCCGCCTTCCGTCGGACACCGCCACGATGACCGTCCGGATCCCAGCGGTCTTCCGAATCTCCAGGCCGATGATGTCCCGCCACGCGATCTGGCGACGCCTGTTCCCTCGGACCACAAGCCAGTTGGGGGTGAGCTCGACTCCGAAGCGCGGAGGCAGGACCGGGCAGACCACGCTCGCGATCACGACCGATGAAAGGCACAACCGCAACTCCTCCGCCGTCATGTACTCACCAACCGTGACCAGCAGCAGGACGTTCGCCAACGCCGTGCCGGCCAGCAGGCCGCCCAGAGTGGTGGCAGCGATCTGAAGTACCCCCAGTAAGAACTTCGGCGCCGGTCCACCGGGGTTGCCTGGGGGAAAAGGTCTCGCAGGGCCGTTCATACGTCACCGATCTCCAAGTGATCAGGCCAGTCGGGCATCAGGCCGGTACGACGGCCCCCGCCGCCCGCACGGACCGACGCAGCCGGAACAGCAAAATCAGCATGCGGATCCGCCAAGCAGTGAAGGCGAGGATGACACCTCCGGTGAGAGCCGGCCATTTCCAGGCGCCGGCGCCGTCCTCCACCACGGTCTGGACGCCGGGCCCCTCCACGAAGGCGGCGAGCGAGGTGTCGGGGCGGGACTCCAGGGTGCCGTCGACGGCCACGCTGTCGATGTGGACGGTGCGGTCGTCGGCGTCGAACGGCCCCTCGCACGCCCAGCCATCCGACCACAACTCGTCCCAGGCGCCTTCGGCATACCTGCAGTCGGTGACATGGACGGTTCCGGGGACACCGGTCGATTCGGCGTAGCCCTGCATGCCGCCGTGGACGGCCAGGACCAAGCCGACGAACAGCCCGAAGACGGCAAGGGATATCTCGCGGGGCAGCCGGGGCAGGAGATAGAGCAAGAACATGAGCCGGGTGATTCCCTCTCGCTGCATGAAAAAGTCGTCGCATAACAAGACGCACAACAAGGTCGCATGACGAGTCCGCATGACGAGTCCGCATGACGAGTCCGCATGACAAAAGCCCCGCCGCTCGAAAGCGACGAGGCTTTTGTCATGGTGCTCAAACATGGGATGAGTGGAGATGGCGGGAATCGAACCCGCGTCCAACGGTGCAGAATCAGGGCTTCTCCGAGCGCAGTTCGCTACGCTTTTCTCGGCCCCGGAGTTCTCGCGAACAAGTCTCCGACAGGCCCAGTCACTGTTTGATTTCCCACCGAACCCCGTGACCGGGCTCGGCGGTTTAGTTCCCTAGATTATGCCAGGATCCGGGTCGGGAACACTCCCGGGCTGACACCCTTTTAGGGTCCTTCAGTCGCTGTTATTAGGCAGCGAGGGCGAAGGACTGGGAATCGCTCTTGGAATTGGCGATTATTGGTTGCGACATATGGTTAACGAGATCATTGCCGCTTCCTCGGCTCGCTTCCCCTGCTTCGACAGCCGCTGTCGAAACCGATCATCCCCATGTTGATTTTTCAATGCGCGCACCCGCTGTGAGGTGCATGGCCCATCGTACGTGAACAACGCACGACGGCGCCAACCTTATTCCTGCTCGCCCTACGCGCGTCTACTCGCGCCTACTCGCCCCGCTGCTTCCGCTTGGCCGCCGCGATCGCGCGGTCCGACTCCCGCCGGTCCTGCTTCTCGCGCAGGGTCTGCCGCTTGTCGTACTCCTTCTTGCCCCTGGCGAGGGCGATCTCGGCCTTCGCCCGGCCGTCCTTGAAGTACAGGACGAGGGGCACGATCGTGTGACCCGTCTCCTCCGACTTCGAGGCCAGCTTGTCGATCTCCTCGCGGTGCAGGAGCAGCTTGCGCTTGCGGCGCGCGGAGTGGTTGGTCCAGCTGCCCTGGCTGTACTCGGGGATGTGGGCGTTGTGCAGCCACGCCTCGTTCCCGTCGATCTGGACGAAGCCGTCGGCCAGCGAGGCGCGGCCCTGCCTCAGTGACTTCACCTCGGTGCCGGTCAGGACGAGCCCGGCCTCGTAGGTGTCGATGATCGCGTAGTCGTGCCGTGCCTTCTTGTTCTGCGCGACGATCTTGCGCTTGCCGTCCTTGACCTTGCCGGATCCCGCCTGGCCGCCCTGCTTCGGCTGGGACTCCTTCGGTACGTACATTCCCTTGCTCATAGTGCTGGCCATTTTCGCACTACAGGGGTGCAGGAGGGAAAGCCGATTACCGGGGACCGTGACGGTCGGCCACGAAACCGTCGCCCGGTCGGCTACGAAACCGTCGCCCCGTCGGCTACGAAGGATCCCCGAGCCCGCTGAGCACCGTCTCGGCCCGCTCCAGCGCCTGCGCGTCGACGTCCAGGTCGGGAGTGATGCCCTGCCCGTCGACGCCGCGTCCCGAGGGGGTGCGGTAGTGCCCCACGGTCAGCTCGGCGACAGAGCCGTCGGGCAGCCGGCTGGGCATCTGGACCGAGCCCTTGCCGAAGGTCTGGGAGCCCACGACGACGGCGCGGCCGCGGTCCTGGAGGGCGCCGGTGAGCAGCTCGGCCGCGCTCATCGTGCCGCCGTCGACGAGCACCACCAGGGGCCTGCCGGTGTCTCCGCCGGGATCGGCGTGCAGGGCGCGCTGAGCACCGTCGACGTCGTACGTGGCGACCAGGCCGCCGTCGAGGAAGGCGGAGGCGGCGGTGACGGCCTCGGTGACCAGGCCGCCGGAGTTGCCGCGCAGGTCGAGGGCGATCCCGGCGCCCTGGGGTGCCGCGTCGACGGCGGTCCGTACGAGATCGCCCGAGCCCTTGGTGAACGCGTCGACCTTGATCACGGTGACGCCGTCGGCGAGCTTGCGCACGGTCACCGAGTCCGTGGACAGCCGGGCCCGGCGCAGCGTCTCGCTCCACGCGCGCGTGCCCCGCTCCAGACCTAGCGACACCTCCGTACCGGCGGCTGCGTCCTCCGCGTCGCCGCGCAGCAGGGAGACGACCTCCGTCACCGGACGGCCGTCGACCTTCTCGCCGTCGACGCTGCGCAGCAGGTCGCCCTTGCGGATCCCGGCGACGGCCGCGGGCGAGCCTGCCTGTACCTGGGTCACTTCGATACGTCCGTCGCTCTCGCGCCTGGCCCACAGCCCGACGCCGGTGTACTGGCCGTCGAGGGCTTCCTCGAACTCCTCGTACTCGCCCTCGGAGTAGACCGCGCCCCAGCGGTCGCCGCTGCGGCTGACGGCACGCTCGGCGGCCTCCATGGGGGACTTCCCGGCGGCCATGGCCGCCTCGGCGGCCTCGGTGACGTCCTCCTTGCCGCTCGTGGACGTCGAACGGTCCTCAGATGAAGCCGAGGAGGGCGTGGCAGTGGATTTCCGGCCGGGGTCGGGGAAGGACCCGGTGGCCGCCCCGGCGACGAAGACGCTGGCGAAAAGCAATGTCAGGGCGGCCCCGCGGCGGATGCGGCGGGGCTCACAGAACAGGTCACGGCCTGACATGCCGGTGAGTCTAGGACAACGCGAAGGGGCCGCACCGCCGGTTGGCAGTACGGCCCCCTTGTCATGCGTCACACCTTCAGGTACTTGCGCAACGCGAAGAACGCGGCCAGCGCGGGCATCAGGAGGCTTGTCGCGAGGATCAGCGGAAGCTTTGTCAGAACGGCGTCCCAGCCGATGAAGTTGATCAGGTTCAGCTTCTCGGACAGCGCCAGACCGTGGTCGATGATGAAATACCGCGCGATCACCAGAAAGCCGCACGCGACCGTACCGCCGATGAGTCCGGCGACGGCAGCCTCCATGATGAACGGCGCCTGGATGTAGAAGCCCGAGGCGCCGACCAGGCGCATGATCCCGGTTTCGCGCCGTCGGCTGAACGCCGAGACGCGCACCGTGTTGACGATCAGCATCAGCGCGACGACGAGCATCATCGCCATGACCGCGCGGGCGGCCCAGTTCATGCCGTTGAGCAGTCCGAAGAGGTTGTCCAGGATGCCCTTCTGGTCCTGCACGGACTGCACGCCGTCGCGCCCGTCGAAGGCGGTCGCGATGACCTGGTACTTCTCCGGGTCCTTCAGCTTGATCCGGTACGACTCCTGCATCTGGTCCGGCGTGAGGGACGCGGCCAGCGGGGAGTCGCCGAACTGCTCCTTGTAGTGCTTGTAGGCCTGGTCCGCCGACTCGTAGGTGACCGTGTCGACGACCGTGGACTTCTCCAGGTCGCCGAGGATCTCCTTCTTCTGGTCGGCGGTCACCGCGCCCTTGGCGCAGTTGGGGTCGGACTCCGCGTCGCTCTTGTTGCAGAGGAAGATCGAGACGTTGACCTTGTCGTACCAGTAGCCCTTCATGGTGCTCACCTGGTCGCTCATCAGGAGCGAGCCGCCGAACAGGGCGAGCGAGAGGGCGACCGACACGACAACCGCGAAGGTCATGGTCAGGTTTCGGCGGAGACCGACTCCGATCTCCGACAAGACGAACTGGGCGCGCATGGCGTCTACTCAGGCCTTTCCATGGACAGGTGCGGAACAGTCGTCACGATCAGTGCTGGTAGCCGTAGACGCCGCGCGCTTGGTCGCGGACGAGACGGCCCCCCTCCAGTTCGATGACGCGCTTGCGCATCTGGTCCACGATGTTCTGGTCGTGCGTAGCCATCAGCACGGTGGTGCCCGTCCGGTTGATGCGGTCGAGCAGCTTCATGATGCCGACGGAGGTCTGCGGGTCGAGGTTTCCGGTCGGCTCGTCGGCGATGAGGAGCTTGGGCCGGTTCACGAACGCCCTCGCGATCGCGACACGTTGCTGCTCACCACCGGACAGCTCACCGGGCATCCGCTCCTCCTTGCCGCCGAGCCCGACGAGGTCGAGCACCTGGGGCACGGACTTGCGGATCTCGCCGCGGGACTTGCCGATGACCTCCTGCGCGAAGGCGACGTTCTCGGCGACTGTCTTGTTCGGCAGCAGCCGGAAGTCCTGGAACACGGTCCCCAGCTGGCGGCGCATCTGCGGCACCTTCCAGTTGGAGAGACGCGCGAGGTCTTTGCCCAGGACGTGCACCTGGCCGTGGCTGGTCCGCTCCTCGCGGAGGATCAGCCGCAGGAAGGTGGACTTTCCGGAGCCGGAGGACCCCACGAGGAACACGAACTCACCGCGCTCGACCTCCAGGGAGACATCCCTGAGAGCGGGGCGGGTCTGCTTGGGGTAGACCTTGGAGACACTGTCGAATCGGATCACGGATGCACCACGGGTCGCCGGGGGTAGATGTGCGTGACCATACGCGAACCGGGTGGGCGAGCGCAGTCGCCGGTCAGGGTTGCGTGTGGGTTGTGCGTTTTTGTACGGCTCATGAAGGCGCCCTGCAGGGGACGTGGGGAACTGCGCGAGCGACCACGACGCCGACGAAGCCGCGAAACGAACCCCGGCCACCCCGACGAGAGCGTTCTTTTCACGGCTAAGGCGCGGAGCGTCGGGGCAGGATAAGGGGAACCGCGCCGAATTCCACGGAACCTGGCACAGTGGAGGGGGAACGGTTGCGTTCCCCGCAGCGTTATGCCAGCGGAGAGCCGGCGCAAGGAGGGCAAGCGCATGACGTACGACCGACTGGTGTGCGCGAACTGCGCGGGGCCTGTGAGCGAGGGTCGCTGCCGCGTCTGCCGCGCGAACCGGGAGCGACTCCAGCAGGAGAGCCCGTTCGCCGGCCTGAACCCCATGGCACTGATCTCACTGCTCGTCGTGCTGGTCGCGGCACTGGCACTGGTGGCCCACCAGACGGTGTGAGACCCGCGGGGATTCCGGCGTTACGGCGGCCACCGCACCCCTTGTCCGACGGACGCCGGGGTCACGCCGTAGCACCCACGGCGCTGAGAGCCGACATGGGACGACATGAGACTGGACTGACATGAGAAGGGCCCGGAGCATGACCCTCCGGGCCCTTCCTTACGCGCGTGTGCGTCAGGCGACGGCACCGCCGCGGCCGCCCATGAGGCGGGGCAGCAGACGGAAGCCGATACCGCCGGCGATCATCGTGGCCGCGCCGATCACCAGGAAGGTGGTCTCCGCGGCACCCGTCTCGGCGAGCTCGCCGCCCGAGCCCTGGGCCGAGGTGTCGGAGCCGGTGTCGGTCAGGGACGAGGAACCCTCGCCCTGCTCGACCGGGTTGTTGCCACCGTCGGTGTCGGTGCCACCGGTCGTACCGCCGGTGGAGTCGCTACCACCGGACGTACCGCCCGTGGTGTCACCACCGGTCGAGCCACCAGTCGCGCCACCAGTCGTGCCACCGGTCACGTCGCCACCACCGGACGAACCGCCCGCGGTGTCACCACCGGACGAACCGCCCGCAGTGTCACCGCCCGACGTACCGCCCGTGGTGTCACCACCGGTCGTCTCACCAGTCGTCGCACCACCGGTGGTCTCGCCGCCGGTCGTCTCGCCCGTCGTCGCACCACCGGTGGTGTCACCGCCGGTCGTCTCGCCACCAGTCGTCTCGCCGCCGGTGGTGTCACCGCCGGTCGTCTCGCCACCGGTCGTCTCGCCAGTCGTCGCACCAACCGTGGTGTCGCCGGTGTCACCACCACCGGTCGTGTCGCCGGTCGTCGCGCCAACCGAGGTGTCGCCACCGCTCGTCGCGCCACCGTCGTCACCGGTGCCGTCGTCGCTCACGCTGACACTGATCGGCCCTGCTTCGATGTTGACGTCCAGAGCCGAGGCGGCTCCTGCGGCGGTCAGCGAGGCGCCGGCGGCGATCACGGCACCAGCGGCTATCCGTGCCACACGGATCCGCGTCTTCTTCGTCATTCGGCTGCTACCCCCAGTAGCTAAATCGTCAATGGAGCAGCGCCCGGGGCCACGGCGTCACAGGTGGCTTCGCTCAAGCCCCCCGGTTCACATGCGCCCCAGAGATACGCATGCCTCGCGTTACCATCCCCACTTTTCAAAGTAACGTCAAGGTCGTTGCGTACGCGATGTCCGGATCAACATCATTTGACCGGCGTGAGTCATGTGACTGTGATGTAAAACCCAGACATCCCCCACACAAAAGGCAACTGCCGTCCATGTGACGGCAGTTGCCTTGTCGACAAAGCGGTGTAAAAACTCCCGCCTACTTCTCCTGCTGCTTGCGCCAGCGAATTCCGGCTTCGAGGAAACCGTCGATCTCACCGTTGAACACGGCCTCGGGGTTGCCGACTTCGAACTCGGTGCGCAGGTCCTTGACCATCTGGTACGGGTGCAGGACGTACGAACGCATCTGGTTTCCCCAGGAGTTGCCGCCGTCGCCCTTGAGGGCGTCCATCCTGGCCTGCTCCTCCTGGCGGCGCCGCTCGAGCAGCTTGGCCTGGAGGACGTTCATGGCGCTGGCCTTGTTCTGGATCTGGGAGCGCTCGTTCTGGCAGGACACCACGATCCCGGTGGGGAGGTGGGTGAGGCGGACCGCGGAGTCGGTCGTGTTGACGCCCTGGCCGCCGGGGCCGGACGACCGGTAGACATCCACCCGCAGCTCGGACTCGTCGATCTCGATGTGGTCGGTCTGCTCGACGACCGGCAGGATCTCGACACCGGCGAACGACGTCTGGCGGCGGCCCTGGTTGTCGAAGGGCGAGATCCGGACGAGCCGGTGGGTGCCCTGCTCGACGGAGAGCGTTCCGTAGGCGTACGGGACGTGCACGGCGAAGGTGGTCGACTTGATGCCGGCCTCTTCCGCGTACGAGGTCTCGTAGAGCTCCGTCTTGTAGTTGTGGCGCTCCGCCCAGCGCAGGTACATGCGCTGCAGCTTCTCCGCGAAGTCGGAGGCGTCGACGCCTCCGGCCTCGGCGCGGATGGTGACGACGGCCTCGCGGGAGTCGTACTCGCCGGAGAGGAGGGTGCGGACCTCCATCTCGTCCAGCGCCTTCCTGACGGCCGTGAGTTCGCTCTCGGCCTCGGCGCGGGTGTCCGGGTCGTCCTCCTCCTCGGCCATCTCGAAGAGCACGCTCAGATCGTCGATACGCCCGCGCAGCGCCTCGGCCTTCCTGACCTCCGCCTGGAGGTGGCTCAGCTTGCTGGTGATCTTCTGCGCCTCGTCCGGGTCGTCCCACAGGGACGGCGCGGCCGCCTGCTCCTCGAGCACGGCGACATCTGCCCTCATCTTGTCGAGGTCCAGGACGGCCTCGATCGACTCCATGGTCGAGGAGAGGGACTTGAGCTCTTCGGATACATCGACGACTGCCACGCCTCCAGCGTAACGGCAACGACAACCGGGGCCGCCCCCTCGGTCCGGGGCGGGGCTGGGGGATGGTTTTTCGCCCCCTCCGCCCCTGCCCGTCCCTTGTTCCTGGGGCTCCGCCCCAGACCCCGCTCCTCAAACGCCGGAGGGGCTGACCCCCCTTTGCCTGTCCGGCGTTTGAGGACGAGCGCGTTCAGCGCGACGGCCGGGGTCTGGGGCGGCAGCCCCAGGAACAAAGGACTGGCAGGGGCGGAGGGGGCGAGGAAAACCACGGTCACGGAGCCGCAGGGGCCGAGTTCTTCGTGTCCGGCGACGGCGTGGACCCGCCGTCCTCCCCCGAGGTGGCAAGCCACGTACCGACACCCACGGCGGCCACCAGCGCGACGGCCGCCGTCCCCAGCGTGATCCGGCGCCGCCGAGCGGAGGCGCGATGCCGCGCGGACCCGGGCCGCGGCGCCCCCGCGGCCCGCGGCACCCGGGCCGTCCCCCGCGCACCCCCGGCCAGCTCATCCGGCCCCGGCACCCGCATCGACGTATGGGTGTCACGGTTCGAGTCGGACACAGCCCCCGGCACGAGCGGCACGGCCCCCCGCCGCACCGGCGACGGATCCCGCGGAGCGGCCGGCTCCGCCTCCTCGTACCTCTCGTCGTCCCCGGACTCGGAGTCCGGGGAGTCGACGTCCAGGGGCGGCATCCCCGCCAGCGTGGGCAGCTGCTCCCGCAACCGCGCCGCCAGCTCGGACGCCCGCAGCCGCGAGGCCGGCGCCTTCGCCAGACACTGCACGAGCAGTTGCCACAGCTCGTCCGGGATCCCGGGCAGCGGTACGACCGTCTCGGTCACGTGCCGCCGCAGTACCGCCCCCGGGTGCCCGCCGCCGAAGGGCGTGAATCCGGCGAGCAGTTCGTACAGCACCGTCGCCAGGGCGTAGATGTCGACGGCCGCCCGGGGCGGCAGCCCCTCGATGATCTCGGGCGCGAGATAGTCAGGCGTCCCGATGATCTTCGTCGCCCGGGTGCGCCGGGGCGAGTCGATGAGCTTGGCCACACCGAAGTCGGTCAGCAGCGCGGGGTGCGAGCCGCCGGGCCCGAGCGGTCCCTGCATGTCGAGCAGGACGTTCTCCGGCTTCACGTCCCGGTGGACGACGCCCGCGGCGTGCGCTGCCGCCAGCGCGTCCGCGATGTCGGCGACGATCGCGACGGCGGCCTCGGGGGCGAGCCGCCGCTCCCGGTCCAGCCGGGTCCGCAGATCCGTGCCGCGGACGAGATCCATGACGAGCGCGAGGTCATTGCCGTCGACGACGAGATCCCGTACCGCGACCACATGCGGATGGTCGAGCCCGAGCAGCGCCGTGCGCTCCTGCACGAAGCGGCCCACGAGCTCCTGGTCGGAGGCGAGGTCCTCGCGCAGCAGCTTGACGGCGACGGGCCCGTCGGGCCCCTCACCCAGCCACACCGTGCCGGCGCTGCCCCGCCCAAGAATCTGGTTCGCGGTGTACCGGCTACCGATTTTCCGTGCCAAGACTGCTCCTACGGACGCGTGTTGTCGCTAAAAGTACGCGTCCGAAGAGCCAACCTTCACGCCGGAGCCGGAAATCACCCGCCAGGTGTCGACAAATCCCCAGAGTCGGTTCCCGGAAGTCCCGAATTACTGCCCGGAGGTCCCACCGGAACCGTCGCCGGAACTTCCGCCGAGATCCCCGACCCACCCGGAGACGGTGTGGTACATCGTCGTCAGCTGGTCCCAGAAACTCCTGGTGGTCCCAATCCAATCCTGAAGGGGACTGAACTCCCAGATCAGCCAAGCGGCGACAAAGAGGATGACGACGGTGAACAGGCACCCCTTGAGGCAGCCGAGCCCGGGAATCTTCATCGGGTTGGCACTGCGCTGCCGCGGCTCACGGGGCTCACGCGGCGCGGGCTGCTGCGGCGCGGGAGCGTACCTCTGGGGCTGCTGATGCTGCGGCGGAGGCTGCTGACGCCGGGGCTGCTGTTGCGGCTGCTGCTGAGGCGCGTACTGCTGCGGCTGTTGCTGCGGATAGCCGTATCCCGGCGGCGGCTGCTGCCCCTGCTGCGGTCGCTGCTGGGGCCGCGCGACCTGCCGCTGGGGGCGGCGGCGCAGCGGGTCCTCGTTCGGGTCGAGGTACTGGACCTGCGTCGCCTCATTGCGGTCGCGGGCCGCGCGGAGCTGACTCTGCCAGGGGTGCGGGTCCTCGGGCCCCGGCCCGCCCGGCTGGTTCTGCGGCACGGGCGGCATGACGGCGGTCGGGTCGGCCGCGCCACGGTTCGGGAGTACGGAGGTGGGGTCGGCGGCCCCGGTGTGCGGGAGGTAGCTGGTCGCGGCGTTCGGGTCGTACGAGCCCGCGCCCTGCGGCAGCACCTGGGTGGGGTCGGCGGCGCCGGGCATGCCCGGGACGGTCGCCGGGGACAGGTCGGGGGCGAGCAGCGCGCCCACGCCCTCCGCGGCCATGATCTGCGCGGAGTTCGCGTGCACTCCGACGCCCGCGGCGACCGTACGCAGCCCGCGCGCCAGGTTCTCGGCGCTGGGCCGCTCGTCCGGGTTCTTGCGCAGGCAGCGCTCGATGACGGTCCACAGGGGGTCAGGGACGGTCGACGGGCGGCGCGGCTCGGCGCTCAGGTGCTGGTGCAGCACCTCGAGCGCGGACCCGCCGCCGAACGGCGGACGCCCGGTGACCAGCTCGTACATCAGAATGCCCGCCCCGTAGATATCGACGGCGGACGTCTGCGGACGCCCTTCCGCGGACTCGGGCGCGACATACGCGGGCGTGCCGACGAACTCATGGGTCCGGGTCAGCCCCGGGGAGTCCGCGAGCCGGGCGATACCGAAGTCCGTCAGCATCGGGTGCATCTGGCCGGCGTGCTGGGTGAGCAGGACGTTGGCGGGCTTCAGGTCGCGGTGCACGACGCCGTCGGCGTGGCTGGCGGCGAGCGCGTCGGCGACCTGGGCGGTCAGCAGGGCGGCGGCGACGGGACTGAAGGGGCCGTTCTCGCGGAGGTAGCGGTGCAGGTCGGGGCCGTCGATCAGGTCCATGACGAGCGCGAGCAGATCGCCTTCGACGACGAGGTCCCGTACGCGCACGATGTTCGGGTGGGTCAGCCGCAGGAGGACGGAGCGCTCCCGGAGGAACCGCATCACGATGTCGGGGTCGCTCGCGAGCTCTTCCTTGAGGACCTTGATCGCCACGGTCTCGCCGGGCTGGCCCTGGACCGCCGCCTCGGCGCCTGCCGTCTCCCGCTGGCGGGCGCGCCAGACGGTGCCTGTGGCGCCGCGTCCCAGCGGTTCCTCAAGGAGGTACTTGCTCCCTACCGGCCGCACGTCATGCGCTCCCTGTTGCTTGCTTCTCGCCTGCTGATTCCGACCCACTCTAGTGCCGAGGTACATAGCACCGGGCTGTCGTCCTCCTGTGCGGCCCCCCTCGTCCCGTGCGCCTCATAGTCGCTTACGTACCAGTTGCCGTACATGTTCGATGGAAAGACGCTCGGTCCGGTCGCTTGGTTGCCGAGACCTGAACGTGACCGATCTCAAGCGGGCACCGGTCGGACACCTGTAGGGCACTGGTCAGGAACTTTTACGGGCAGAGCCGACCAATCAAGATCACTTACGGGTGGGGGGCGGGCGTGTTGTCAGTGGCAGGTGCGAGGATGCTTTCACTACTGGCCGACGTGCCCGTGGGCGGTGGGGGAATCTGCGGTGGGGGGACCACAGCGCAGCCTCGTCCTCGTCGCGGACACCCGCGCGGAAGGGACCCCTGACGGCGATGCAGATCCGGCTGACCGTCGTAGACCCGCTGGGCTCGCCCTCGGAGCCGCGGGGGCGTGCCGCGGCCTGCGATGTGCTGGTCACCGCCCCCGCCGGGACGGCGCTGGCGGCGGTGGCGTCCGGCCTCGCCTCGGCGGTCGGCGGCAGCGACAGCCAGGTCGTGCTGTACGCAGGCGCCGAGCGCCTGGACGCACAGCGCTGCACGGTGGGCGAGCCACCGCTGACGGACGGCGCCGTGCTGTCCCTGGGCTCCCCCGCGGAGCCCGGTCCTGACGTGGACGACGTCGCGGCCCAGCTCCAGGTGGTCGCGGGCCCGGACGCGGGCGGCGTCCACCTGCTACACGGCGGCCAGATCCGCATCGGCCGCTCCGCCGACGCGGACGTACCGCTGGACGACCCCGACGTCTCCCGTCTGCACGCGGCCATCACGGTCACCCCCGAGGGCCGCGTCTCGGTCGCCGACCTCGGCTCCACGAACGGCACCGTGCTGAACGGCACCCGTGTGGGCACCCGCCCGGTCCGCTTCGCCCCGGGCGCGCTCCTGCGCGTCGGCGAGTCAGCCCTGAGGCTCGCTCCCCCAGGGAGTACGAGGCCGGTGGCGACGACACCCGACGGGGAAGGGCATGTCCGGGTGCCCGTCCAGGGCGATGCCGACAGTGCCGGTGCTCCTGGTGCCGACGCCGGACGGGCACCGTCCGCCCCGACGGCGAGCGTGCCCCACGCGCGCGTGGGGGAGGCAGGCGGCACCCTCCCGCCCGGCGGGGAGACGCATCACTCCTACGGATCGGCGGAGTGGGGGTCCGCGGCCGGCGTCACCGCGGCCCAGGACCACGGCCCGGTGGTCGTACCGGAACAGGGCAGGGCCCCCCGGATCGAGAACGGCGAATCCTCCAGTACGGCCACGGCACCTCACGCGCAGGACACGGAAACCGCGGACGAAACCGCTGCCACAGCCACCACCGAGGGCGCGGGCACGCGGAAAGGCACTCCTCCCAGGGGTACGGACATCCCCGCGGGCGTACGCAAGCGAGCCGGACTCGGCGCATGGGCCCGGCGGCTGGCCGGGGGACGCGGAGAGCCGGCAGAGTCCGGGCAGGACCCGTACGACGACGAAGAGGAAACCGCGGAGGAGAAGGACTTCCTTCCGGTGACGCAGTCACCGGAGAGCTGGCCCGACCCGGCGACGCTGCTGCTCACCGCGCTGGGACCGGGACCCCGGCTGTGGGAACGCGGCCCGGGGCACCCGGAGACCCTGACGGTCCGGGTGGGCACGGCCGACCGGGCGGCGCCGGACGGCTCCGGCCTGCTGCCCGCCGTACCGGTCACCGCCGACCTGCGGGAGGCCGGCGCGCTGGGCCTCGCCGGCCCGCGGGATCGCCTCATGGGGCTGGCCCGCGCGGTCGTGGCACAGCTCGCCGCGCTGCACTCGCCCGATGTGCTGGAGATCGTGCTGCTCAGCGCGGACCGTTCCCGCACGGTGGAGGACCGCACCGCCGAGTGGTCCTGGCTCGGCTGGCTCCCCCACCTCCGCCCCACCCACGGCCAGGACTGCCGCCTCCTCCTCGCCTACGACCGCGAACAGGCCACGGCCCGCACCGACGAACTCCTCCGCCGCTTGGAGGACCACCCGCCGACGCCCGAGTCCCCCCATACCGGCGGAGCCCGACGCCCTTCGTGGGCACGCGACGACGACCCGGCGGACGGCGCCTTCGACGGCCCGTACACGGTCGTCGTCGTGGACGGCGACCCCGGAGGAGCCGACGTCCGGGAGTCCGTGGCCCGGCTGGCCCACGAAGGTTCGCGGGCCGGCATCCATGTCATCTGCCTCGCCGAGACGGCATCGGCGTCACCCGCGTCCCCGGTGACGGACACCTACGAGGCGGCGTGCGAGACGTCACCGCCGTTCCGGGAGTGCGGGGCGGTCGCGCTGCTCAGCGGAGATGTGGCGACGGCACTGCGGCTCCTGCGAGTGGCTCCGGGCGGTTCGCCGGAGGCGACGACTCCGGGCCGGAGCGAAACCCCGTACTCGAGGTCCACGGATTCCTTCGCCACGCACGCCGGGTCCACGCACGCCGGGTCCGCACGCTACGGATCCACCCATGGCGGGCCCAAGGGCAGCGGTATCGCGGGGAGCGGACCCTCAGATGACGGGGCCGGGCGCGCGCACGACGACCCCTCCCACGGTGAACCACCCCGGAACGGCGACTCGGCGGCACCACACGCCGGTCGCACCACCGCCGGATCCACGCACGGGGGCTCGGCACACACCGCATCCACGCACGGGAGTTCGGCACACACCGCATCCACCACCCGCCCCGGAGCGGTCCACCCCACTTCCCCTGCCTCTACCCCCACCGGGCCGGTGACCCGTGGGCCCGTGGGCCGTGGCACGGTCGCCGCGGTCGACGCGGTGTCGGTGGCGTGGGCGGAGCGGTTCGCCCGGGCGTTGGCCCCCTTGCGTACGGATGGTGCCGGTGCGCAGGGGGAGCGGCATGCGCGGGTGTCCGTGCCGCTGCCTCAGATGGCAAGGCTGCTGGACGAGTTGGGGCTTGCACGGGCCACCCCGGCGTCGTTGATGGCCCGTTGGGCCGACGCGGGCGACGACGCGGAGACGCTGGGCGGGCGCGGCTGGGCCGTGCTCGGGGCCGGCCCCCGCGGGCCCGTCTGCGTGGACCTCGCTGCCGACGGCCCACATCTGCTGATCGAGGGCCCGACCGGCAGCGGCCGTACGGAACTGCTGCGCTCCATCGCCGCCTCCCTCGCCGCCGCCGAGCGCCCGGACCGGCTCGGGATCGTCCTCATAGACGGGCGGGACGACACCGGAGGCACTGTCGCCGGGCAGGGCGAGGGCCTGCGCGTCTGTACAGACCTTCCGCACGTCACCACGCACCTTGCCGCCAACGACCCTGTGCGGATGCGGGAGTTCGCCCAGTCGCTGAGCGCCGAGCTGAAGCGGCGGGCCGAGTTGCTCGGCCGGCTCGACTTCACGGAGTGGCACACCCGGCGCGAGGTGTCGGGGCGGATGGTCACTCAGCGCTCGGGCGGTGGCACGTCCGGGGCCGGGGATCTCGACGCGCAGCCCAGTTCGACGCTGCGGTTGCGGCCGGCGGCGGCGCGGGAGGATACGGAGCCGGGGCCGCCGCTGGCCCGTCTCGTCGTGGTCGTCGATGACCTGGACGCGCTGCTTTCCCCCGCGCTGGGGTCGCTGGGGCGGCCTTCGGCCGGGTCGGTCGTACGCGCTCTGGAGGCGGTCGCCCGTGAAGGGCAGCGGCTCGGGGTGCATCTCGTGGCGGCGGCGGGTGTGGAGGGGCGTACGGCGGAATCCGAGCTGGGGCGTTCCGCGGCGCTGCGGGTCACTCTTGACGCGGCGGTGGCGGTGCCCGGGCCGGAGGAACCCGCGCCCGGGCGGGGGCGTTTGCTCGGGCCCGATGGGCGGGTCACGCCCTTCCAGGCCGGGCGGGTCACGGGGCGTATCCCCCGTACGGCGACCCTGCGGCCCACGGTCGTCCCCCTGGAGTGGCACCGCATGGGCGATCCACCGGCGCGCCGGCCCGTCCGCGAGCTCGGCAACGGGCCCACCGACCTGGCCCTCCTGGCCAGCGCCCTGGAGCGCGCCGCCCGCTCCGTCTCCGCGACCGAAGTCCCGTCCCTCCTCTGACCCCCGGCACGGACGCCGACCACAACAACCTTCCTTCGCCCCCTCCGCCCCTACCCATCCCGTACCTGGGGGCTCCGCCCCCAGACCCCCCAACGCCCGAAGGGCTCGTCCTCAAACGCCGGACGGGC
>NZ_JBHXWK010000006.1:0-603442 GCF_042671685.1 Streptomyces sp. NPDC127595
GGCTGAGGGGGTTCAGCCCCTCCGGCGTTTGAGGAGCGGGGGTTTGGGGGCGGAGCCCCCAAGGGACGGGAATGGGCAGGGGCGGAGGGGGCGAAGAAAGCAAGCGCTTAGAAAAGTGCGGCCGGAGTCACACGCCCGGAGCGGTGACCTCGACGGTACGTACGGGTAACTTCGCAAGCAGCCATGCCCGACTACCCACCCCCCGTACGCCAATGGAGCCGTCGATGCCCGAAGCCGTGATCGTCTCAGCCACCCGCTCCCCGATCGGCCGCGCCTTCAAGGGCTCCCTGAAGGAGGTGCGCCCCGACGACCTGACCGCCACGATCATCGAGGCCGCCCTCGCCAAGGTCCCCGAGCTTGACCCGAAGGACATCGACGACCTCATGCTCGGCTGCGGCCTCCCCGGCGGCGAGCAGGGCTACAACCTCGGCCGCATCGTCGCCGTACAGATGGGCATGGACCACCTCCCGGGCTGCACCATCACCCGCTACTGTTCCTCGTCGCTCCAGACCAGCCGCATGGCCCTGCACGCCATCAAGGCGGGCGAGGGCGACGTCTTCATCTCGGCGGGCGTCGAGATGGTGTCGCGCAGCATCAAGGGCTCCAGCGACGGCCTGCCCGACACCCAGAACCCCTTCTTCGCCGAGGCGCTGGCCCGTACCGCCGCCGTGGCCGAGAGCGAGGGCGCGAGCTGGCACGACCCCCGGGAGGACGGCCTCGTCCCGGACGCGTACATCGCGATGGGCCAGACCGCCGAGAACCTGGCCCGCCTCAAGGGCGTCACCCGCCAGGACATGGACGAGTTCGGCGTCCGCTCGCAGAACCTCGCCGAGGAAGCCATCAAGAACGGCTTCTGGGAGCGGGAGATCACCCCGGTCACGACGCCGGACGGCACGGTCGTCGCCAAGGACGACGGCCCGCGCGCGGGCGTGACGCTGGAGGGCGTCCAGGGGCTGAAGCCGGTCTTCCGCCCGGACGGACTCGTCACCGCCGGCAACTGCTGCCCGCTGAACGACGGCGCCGCCGCCCTGGTGATCATGTCCGACACGAAGGCCCGCGAGCTGGGCCTGACCCCGCTCGCCCGCATCGTCTCGACCGGCGTCACCGGCCTCTCCCCCGAGATCATGGGCCTCGGCCCGGTCGAGGCGTCGAAGCAGGCCCTGAAGCGCGCCGGCCTGACCGTCGACGACATCGACCTGTTCGAGATCAACGAGGCGTTCGCCGCCCAGGTGATCCCGAGCTACCGCGACCTGGACATCCCGCTGGACAAGCTGAACGTGAACGGCGGCGCCATCGCCGTCGGCCACCCCTTCGGCATGACCGGCGCCCGGATCACCGGCACGCTCATCAACAGCCTCCAGTTCCACGACAAGCAGTTCGGCCTGGAGACGATGTGCGTCGGCGGCGGCCAGGGCATGGCGATGGTCATCGAGCGCCTCAGCTAGTCCCGTACGAGTAACCGCAGTTGAACCCAGCGTGACCGAAACGGCCCGGATCCCTGCACCCGCAGGGACTCTGGGCCGATTTGTGATCCAATCCCCCCCAAGATGTGACCTATCTCCCTCCGGAGAGCGATTTACGCAGGTCAGAGCCGTTGCGCGACTAAACACCAGGCCCAAAGTCCTGTCCCTTTCGTGACGTTACGCACTGACAGCGGGATAGTCCGCCCTTCAAGCTGATGTAGGAAGTCGGGGGTCGACTTTGAACCGGGAGTACGTCAGTGAGCGCCATGCCGATTGCTTTGCTGCTCACCACGGCCGCCACCGCGGTCGTGGGCGTCGCCGTTCTGCGCACCCTTCAGGGACTGCGCCGGCAGGTCGCGGCCCTGCACACAGAACTCGCCGCGAACCGCGCCACGGCCGCGCGAGGCCTCGTGCCCGCCGCCCGCACGGCCGCGGACACGGACGAGATACGCGCTGCCGTGGCCGAGGCGCTCGCCGAGGAGCGGGAGCGGGAGCTTGCCGAGGCGCGGGCGTTCTGGGCCGCCCAGGAGGCGCGTGACGCCTCCGATCTGCCCTCGCTGCTCGGCCTGCCCGACAGCGAACCGTTCCTGCCTCGCCACTCGGACTTCGTCGGCCTCGAGTACCTGGAGCCGGTGCCCGAGCCCGGCCCGGACGCCGACGACTTCGCCGGGGACTCCCCCGAACTCGCCGCGGCCCGCCGCCGGCACCCCTCCCACCCGGACTTCATCCCGGTGCAGTCACCCGTCGTGAACGACCACGAGCGCACGGTGGCCTGCCTGGAGGAACTCGCCGAGTCCGGCACGGAACTGGCCGATGTCCGCCCCGGCCCGCTCGGCACCCTCGACGTCTACGTCTTCACCGACGGTACGACCCTGTGCATGACGCCGGGCCACCGCGAGACCGCGGAGCAGCTCGCCGCGGCCCTCCAGGCGGGCGCCGCCCCGGTTCTCCTCGGCGGCTCCGGCGTCTCGGGCGCGTACGCGCTGACGTTCGCCTGCGGCGACGAGAACATCTACATCCTGGCGGACCGGGTCATAGCGTCGCTGTAGTCGCTGGATGACCGTCGGTGAATTAGTGGCGCGTGTCGGTCAGGAGAGGTTCGCCTGGTGCTCGTGCCACTGGAGCAGTGGTCCGGTCTGCCTGAGGCAGGATGCGCCTCCGGTTTTCGCCGATGCGGAAGAGGTGGGCGGTCAGTGAGCAGGGCAGGCCGCGCTCGTCCGGGACGGCGACCCAGGTGATGTTCTCGGTGGTGTGTTCTCGGTGGTGTGTTCTCGGTGGTGTGTTCTCGGTGGTGTGTTTGCTGTGGCGGGGTCACTGTTTCGGGGTACGTCGAGCATCGCGGATCTCGACTCCGGTGGGGCAGGAGTCGCTGTCGAGGCGGGCGGTGACGCGCAGTCCGGTCGCGGTGGTGGTGGCTGGTGGCAGCGATCAGCTTCAGCGCAACGTCGAAGCTGGTCAGCGGGCGGGCGCGCCAGTTCACGGAGGTGAAGGAGAACAGGCGGCACTCGGCCCGGTTCCACCTCGATGTTCCCGGCGGCAGGTGGCACACGGTGATCTCCAGCCCGGTCTCGGTGGCGGCACGGCGAGGCCGGCCTCCAATGCTCTGGCGCGGGAACTGTTGGAGCGGCCGCCGCCGGCGGTGACCAGCAGTTGCCTCGCGGTCCCTCGTCATCGTCGATCTCTCGGACACGTGCTCGCTCTGCCACTCGGACAGGGTGTCGAGCACACGCCGCCCGGCACAGCCTCCGGACGGTCCGTCACATCGCAACAGGGCCAACGGTGCCTGCTGCGGCACCAGTCACCCACCTGCACCTGAGACTTTCGGTTCGGGGTGACAGTGATCTCGCCGGCGGGTCCATTCCGGTGGGCCCGGTTGGCGGCGCGGCCACGCGAGGGACATCGGTGTGCACGACAACCAACTCATCGCATGCCAGACACCCTCAGACGGCGGCATCCTGGTGTCGACGAGGGGGCAGACGTGGAGAAGGGACAGGCACACACGACCGGAGACGGCAGCTTCGTCATCCACGGAGTGGACGAAGCCCAGGCGATTCTCGGCAGCAGATTCCACGACTTCCGTATGGAAGTGCTGGGGAAGGCCGAAGACTTCACCATGGACGTCGCCGTCGTCGGGCTGGGTCAGGTGACCATCGGCAGGGTCAGCCTCAACACCCCGATCAAGGCGCGGCTCGGCGAGCTGGGCGCCTACAACGTGTCGGTGCCGGTCAGCGGCTCCTACGGCGTGCGGCAAGGCCGGGGACCAACCTTTTACGCCGGTCTCGGCCGCGCGATGGTCAGCGATCCCGCGGGCGACGCCGTCCTCGGCGAATATTCGGACAGCGGTTCCAGCCTCACGGTGAGGTTCGAGACGGTGGCGCTGGTGCGGCAGTTGGAGACGCTGCTGGGCCGTCCCGTCCACCGCCGCCCGGTCTTCGCGCCGGTCATCGATGCCGGCAGCGGTCTCGGACGCAGCTGGGTGAACCTGCTGTCGTGGTGCCTGCTGGACCGGAGCGTGCCTCACGGCCTGCTGCAGCAGCCGATGTTCGTCGGCCGGATCGAGCAGACCCTGATGGAGGGCCTATTGCTGGCGGGCGACCACCAGTACCGGGAGGCGTTGGAGGCACCACCGCCGAACATGCGGCCGGTGGCGGTAAAGCGGGTGATGGACGCGGTGCGCGAGCGGCCGGCCGAGCCCTACGACGCCGCCCGGCTCGCCGCCATCGGCCAGGTCAGTGTGCGCACCCTGCAGGAGGCGTTCCGCAGGAACCTGGGCATGAGCCCGATGACGTACGTCCACGAGGTGCGGCTGCAGCGGGTGCGGGAGCATCTGAAAGTCTCGGCTCCGGGGACGGTCACGGTCACGGAGGTGGCCTACCGGTGGGGGTTCGCGCACCTGGGCCGGTTCGCACAGCGCTACCGGGCCCGCTTCGGGGAAACCCCCTCCCAGACCCTGCAGTCCGCCTGACCGGATCCGACCCGTACCCCTCCCAGGTGTTGCTGTTGACCAGCTCGTGGCAGCGGTGGCAGAGCCGGTGCGGTCTCTCGACGTCCTCGCGCCGCGCGCGCCGGCGCTCGATGCCCCTGAGCCGCGCTGCATCCGATTCATCGACAGTCCCGGTCATGGCGTCGCTCCAGGAGCTACGGGCCGTACGAACTCCCGACGCGCCGGAGGCGATCAGACTCCGGCGCGTTTCTGCGCCTCCGCGACAAGCCCCACCGCTTCCGCGAGCTCCCGCTCGTCTTTCAGTACGAGCGCCAAATCATGTGCGGCGACCGTGATTTGGTCGGCGGCGGCGAACATCCCCGCGTCGGGCATCTCACGAGGATCTCCGGAAGGGTCCTCCACACGCTGGGCCCGCAGGGCCAACTCCCTGGCCAGACCCAGCGCCTCGGCGGCAGCGCCCCGCTGGAGCCGGCTCTGCGGCGCGGCCCGCAACCGGTCGGCGAAGTGATCCACGGCACGGGTCAAAGGCGTCGTATCAAGCACGCGGCGAGCGTACGCGCCGCAGCAGGACTGTTGCCAACAACTCAACCCTCAGGCACGGTGGCGTGAAGGACCGGCTTACATCCCCATTGCGTCCGGAGGCGCCGATGTCCCAAGTGTTCTCCCAGGAGACCCATCGCAACCTGCTCGCCCGCATCCCCCATTGCACCGGTCGTGAGATCTCCGACTGGCTGCGCACCGTCGACGAAGGCCCCGCACTCTTCCGCTTCGAGGAGAAGGTCAGCTGGCTCCGCGCCGAGCACGACCTCGCGTACGGCCATGCCAAGGCGATCATTCACGAGTACGACCTGAGGAGGGCCGCGCGCAAACTGCTCTGAGCGCGCACCACCGAGACGACAGGCATCCGCATGACAAGGCATGACAAAGGGCCCGCGAACCGGTGGGTTCGCGGGCCCTTCAGTCACTGACGACCGGCTGCTACCGGTCGGCCCGGCTGGTCAATGCCGCTACCGGCTAGTCGTTGCCGCTGAAGATGGCGACCAGCCGCAGCATCTCGACGTAGATCCACACGATGGACATGGTCAGGCCGAACGCGGCCAGCCAGGACTCCTCGCGCGGCGCGCCGTACGCGATGCCGTCCTCGATCTGCTTGAAGTCGAGGGTCAGGAAGAACGCGCCCAGGATGATCGCGATGATGCCGACGATCGCGCCCAGCGGGCCCATGCTGCGCAGTCCGCCGTCCTCGGCGACACCGAAGGCGACCAGCAGCAGGTTGACCGCCATGACCAGGATGAAGGCGATGGCGATGGCCATGCCGATGCGCGCGTACCGCGCGGTCACGCGGATCCAGCCCGCCTTGTAGATCAGCAGGGTCGCGCCCGACACCGCCATGGTGCCGAGCACCGCCTGGAAGGGCGCGCCCGACCACTGGCTGTTGTACATCTCGCTGATGACCCCGAGGAAGACGCCCTCGAAGGCGGCGTAACCGAGGATCAGCGCGGGCGAGGCCTTGCGCTTGAACGACTGCACCATCGCCAGGACGAAGGCGATGAGGGCGGAGCCGATGGCGAGCCCGAAGCTGCTGCTGGTGACCGGCAGGACCGCCCAGGCCAGGATGGCGCCGACGGCGACGGTGCCGAGCGTCATACCCGAGCGCATGACGACGTCGTCCATCGTCATACGGCCGGCGGTGACCGGAGCCTGCGGCGGAGCGCCGTGCTGCAGGTCCTGCTGCGCGTAAGGGTTCTGCGCGTAGGGGTTGCCGCCCTGCTGGGCGTACGGGTTGGCCTGCGTGCCGACAGCGGGTCCCCCGGCCTGCGGCGCCGCGTTGAATCCCGCGTAGCCGTTGTCGCGGCTGAACCCCCGTCGCGAGAAGACCGGGTTGCTGCTCCTCATTTCACTCCTCCATGGCCACGGTGCGTGGCGTTGGGCTCAAGAGTAATAGGTAGGCAAAGGAAAGAGCCTAGTGCTTGGGGAGGATCTTTCCCTTGTCGTGATGCCGAACACGCTACGTGCTGGCCTCATTCCCTGCGAAGGAGCACCCAATCCATGACCGACCTGGGACCCGGCCGAGACCCGCCGATGATCGGAGCGAACGCCCGGGGTCAGTCCAGTGGAAACCCGGTGTACCCGTCCGCGAGGTCGGTCTCGGCCGCCCGTGAGCCGACGACCCGCTCCAGGCGGGCGAGCTGGAGCCGGTCCTCGAAGGGGGACGCGTCGGGGGCGCGGTGCAGCATGGTCGTCATGTCGTACGAGAACCGCTCGGCCTGCCAGACCCGGCGCAGGCAGGTCTCCGAGTAGCTGTCGAGCAGTTCGGCCGATCCGGTGTCGCGGAGCCGGACCAGGGCGCGGGCGAAGGTGACGACGTCGCCGACCGCGAGGTTGAGGCCCTTGGCGCCGGTGGGCGGCACGATGTGCGCGGCGTCACCGGCGAGGAAGAGCCGCCCGTGCCGCATCGGCTCGTGGACGTAGCTGCGCATCGGGGTGACGGACTTGGCGGTGATGGGTCCTCGCCTCAGCTCCCAGCCGTCCTCGGTCTCGAAGCGCCGCTCCAGCTCGTCCCAGATCTCCTCGTCGCCCCAGGCCTCGGCGTCCGTACCCTCGGGCACCTGGAGGTAGAGGCGGGAGACGGTGGGCGAGCGCATGCTCAGCAGGGCGAAGCCGCGGTCGTGGCGGGCGTAGACGAGCTCGTCGTGCGAGGGCGGGACATCGGCGAGGATCCCGAGCCAGCCGAAGGGGTACGTCCGCTCGAAGACGCGGGAGAGCCCGGCGGGCACGGCGTTCCGCGCGATCCCCCAGAATCCGTCACACCCCACCACGTAGTCACACTCGAGCACGTCCTCCCGCCCCTCGTGCGTGAACCGGATCCGCGGCCGGTCCCCCTCGACGCCCTCACCCTCCAGCGCCTCGGCCTCGAAGAGCAGCGGCCCGCCCTCCTTCAGCTGGAGGGCGATGAGGTCCTTGCAGACCTCGGTCTGCGCGTACACCATCACGGAGCTGCCTCCGGTGAGCCCGGGGAAGTCGACGCGATGCCGCCTGCCCTGGAACCGCAGCTCGATCCCGTCGTGCCGCAGCCCTTCCCGGTCCATCCGCTCCCCGGCACCCGCGGCCCGCAGCACGTCGACGGTCCCCTGCTCCAGGATCCCGGCCCGCTGCCGATGCTCCACGTAAGCCCGGTCCCGGCTCTCCAGGACCACGGACTCGATCCCCGCGTTGTGCAGCAGCCGCGCCAGCAACAGCCCGGCCGGCCCGGCCCCGATGATCCCGACGGTGGTACGCATCGGCACGCCCCTTCGCGTTCCTCAGTTCAGTCACGTTCGCGTTCAGTCACGTTCGTCTAGTGAAGTTCGTCTAGTGAAGTTTCCTTCACCATTCTCTGCAACTGAGTTTCCGACTGGGTACGTCCTCTGTCAACAGACTCGATCAAAGGCTGTACGGCGACCGGGGGGAACTCCTCACCCCGTCGAGTCGAGACCCGCGCCTGTGTCACAAAAGTGCGGGAGGTGCCCGGAACCGGACTTGAACCGGTACGCCCGCGAGGGGCAGCGAGGTTTAAGCTCGCCGTGTCTGCATTCCACCATCCGGGCAGGCCATGGGCTCCGCGTCGAGGTTCCGAGCCTATCGGGGCTCACCCCCTGAACTTCGGTCAGGCGGACCGATGTTGTCTTATTTTATTGATGTCTGAGGGTCCATCAGTACCCGGTACGGGCCATCCGCACATGCCAGATAGCGTTTCGGGTGACTTCCGGCGGCGCATACGGAATGACGGAATTTCACCGTCCGAACATGCGGCCCGCACAGCGCCCGTCACCGGCCTCTCAGGGACGGCCCTCATCCCTAGGTATGACACGGCCACTCCCGGTGCGACCGAAGTCGCCCCCCGGAACCGGAACAGCGGGTGACTACACGGCCCGAAAGGGCCGGGACGATGGACACACGTCCCCGGAATTCGTCGTCGTCGTCCCGACAGGAGCACCCTCCCGTGACCACCACTCCCGTGACCGCCACTCGCACCGCCGACCCCGACCGGGCCACCACGGTGGCCGCCCGTGCCACGGAACTCTCCAAGGTCTACGGACAGGGCGAAACCCAGGTGGTCGCCCTCGACCAGGTCACCGTCGACTTCCGGCAGGCCGAGTTCACCGCGATCATGGGCCCCTCTGGATCGGGCAAGTCCACGCTGATGCACTGTGTGGCGGGACTGGACTCGTTCTCCTCCGGCTCGGTGCGCATCGGCGAGACGGAGCTCGGCTCCCTCAAGGACAAGCAGCTCACCAAGTTGCGCCGGGACAAGATCGGCTTCATCTTCCAGGCGTTCAACCTGCTGCCGACCCTGACCGCCCTGGAGAACATCACCCTCCCGATGGACATCGCGGGCCGCAAGCCCGACAAGGAGTGGCTGAACACGGTCATCGAGATGATCGGCCTCGCCGACCGCCTCAGCCACCGGCCCTCCCAGCTCTCCGGCGGCCAGCAGCAGCGCGTCGCCGTCGCCCGCGCCCTCGCCTCCCGGCCCGACATCATCTTCGGCGACGAGCCCACCGGAAACCTCGACTCCCGCGCCGGCGCGGAGGTACTGGGCTTCCTGCGCAACTCCGTACGGGAGTTGGGGCAGACCGTCGTCATGGTCACCCACGACCCGGTGGCCGCCGCGTACGCCGACCGCGTCATCTTCCTGGCCGACGGCCGGATCGTCGACGAGGTGCTCAAGCCGACCGCGGACGCCGTCCTCGACCGGATGAAGCAGTTCGACGCGAAGGGCCGCACGAGCTGACGCCCGCTCACCCGCCCGCACGCCCACCAGGCCGCTCGCCCGCCCGCACGCCCACCAAGGCGAGCGTCAGTCGCGCCGCCCTGAGACAAGGCCGGGCGCCGGCCGCGCCGCCCTTGAGACAAGGCCGAGCTCCAGTCGCGCCGCCCTTGGGAAACCGCCGCGCACCCGTCGCGCCGCCCCGCAGACCTCCTACCTCCCTGGACTGAGACAACCCCATGTTCCGCACCGCCTTGCGCAACGTACTCGCGCACAAGGCCAGGCTCCTGATGACCGTGCTCGCCGTGATGCTCGGCGTGGCGTTCGTGTCCGGCACCCTGGTCTTCACCAACACCATCTCGGACGCCTACCAGAAGAGCTCGGCCAAGGGCTTCGACCAGGTCGACGTCGTCATCGAGCCGGAGTTCCAGGACGACACAGGCGACACGGTCGGCAAGGAGCAGAAGCTCACGCAGCCGCTGCTCGACAAGGCCGCCGACGTCCCCGGTGCCGCCTCAGCGATAGGTGTCGTCAACGGCTTCACCGCCATCGCCGACAAGGACGGCAAGCTCGTCGGCAGCGGCTTCCAGTCCCGCGGCGGGAACTACTGGGAGGACAAGGACCCCCGGTATCCGCTGACCGGCGGCAGCGCCCCGCGCGGCCCGAACGAGGTCGCGATCGACTCCGAGACCGCGAAGCGGGCCGGGTACAAGGTCGGCGACACCGTACGGCTGTCCGTCGACGGGCCCGTCCTCACGCCCACCATCACCGGCATCTTCACCACCGACGACGGCAATGTCGCGGCCGGCGGCAGCCTGGCCCTCTTCGACACGGCCACCGCGCAGAAGCTCTTCGACTCGGTCGGCACCTACGACGAGATCGATGTGAAGGCCGCGGCCGGCACCAGCCAGACCGCCCTGCAGAACCAGCTCGACAAGGTCGTACCGAAGGACGTCGCCTCCACCACGACCGGTGAGAAGGCCGCCGCCGACCAGGCCGAGCAGATCGCCTCGGCGATGAGCGGCATGAAGACAGGCCTGCTGGTCTTCGCCGGCATCGCGCTGTTCGTCGGTACGTTCATCATCGCCAACACCTTCACCATGCTGGTCGCCCAGCGCACCAAGGAACTCGCGCTGCTGCGCGCCGTCGGCGCCTCCCGCAGGCAGGTCACCCGGTCCGTGCTCGTCGAGGCGTTCTTCGTCGGCGCGGTCGCCGCGGTCTCGGGTCTGGTCGCGGGCATCGGCATCGGCGCCGGGATGCGCTCCCTCATCGGCACGCTCGGCGCGCCCGTACCGGACGGCCCGCTGGTGATCTCGCCCGGCACCGTCGTCACCGCCCTGATCGTCGGCATCCTCATCACGATGCTCGCCGCCTGGCTGCCGGGCCGCCGTGCGGCGAAGATCCCGCCGGTCGCCGCGATGAGCAGCGTGCACGCGCAGGCGACCACGAAGTCGCTGGTCCTGCGGAACACGATCGGCGCCCTCTTCGCGGGGGCGGGCGTCGCCGTCGTGCTGTTCGCGACGACCATGAGCGGCTCGGACGGCCAGGCCCCGATGGGTCTCGGCGCGGTCCTGCTCATCCTCGGCGTCTTCATCCTCACGCCGCTGCTGTCCCGCCCGCTGATCGCGGCCGCCGCCCCGGTGCTCCGTATCTTCGGGGTCTCCGGCAAGCTCGCCCGGCAGAACTCGGTGCGCAACCCGCGCCGCACCGCCGCGACCGCCTCGGCCCTGATGATCGGCCTGACCCTGATCACCGGGATGACGGTGATGGCGGGCAGCCTGCAGAAGTCGATCGACAAGATGGCCAGCTCGGCGATCAAGGCGGACTACGTCGTCTCGATGGCGAACGGCCGCTCCCTCTCGCCGGACGTCGAGAAGACGCTCGCCGGCCTCGACGGGGTCACGGACACCAGCTCACTGCGCAACTCACCCTCGCGCATCGACCAGCAGACCGAGTACCTGACGGGCGTCAACGGCGCTTCCATCGCCAAGCTCACCGAACTCACCCTGGACGAGGGCTCGTTCAAGGTCGGCGGCACACAGGTCGTGGTCGACGACCGCACCGCCGAGTCGCACGACTGGAAGGCCGGTTCGACGTTCACCGTCTCCTACGAGGACGGCAGGAAGCAGCAGCTCACGGTGGCCGGCGTCTACCAGGGCAACGAGATGATCTCCGGGATCATGCTCGACAACGCGACGCTCACCCCGCACACCACGGACGCCTTCGACATGCAGGTCATGCTGAAGACGGCGAGCGGCGCGTCGGACGCCACGAAGGACAAGATCGAGAAGGCCCTCGGGGACAACCCGGCCATCCAGGTCCAGGACAAGAAGGACATCTCCGACGGCATCGCGAGCATCTTCACCCTGATGCTGAACATGCTCTACGGCCTGCTCGCGATGGCGGTCATCGTCGCCGTCCTCGGTGTCATCAACACCCTGGCCATGTCGGTCTTCGAGCGCTCGCAGGAGATCGGGATGCTCCGCGCGATCGGCCTCGACCGCAAGGGCATCAAGCGGATGGTCCGTCTTGAGTCCCTGGTCATCTCGCTCTTCGGCGGCGTGCTGGGCATCGGCCTGGGCGTGTTCTTCGGCTGGGCCGCCGGTGAACTGCTCGGCAGCACCATGGCGACGTACGAACTGGTCCTCCCCTGGGCCAGGATGGGCCTCTTCCTGCTCCTCGCGGCGACGGTCGGCGTACTGGCCGCACTGTGGCCGGCGCGGCGGGCGGCTCGCCTGAACATGCTGTCGGCCATCAAGTCCGAGTAGTGGTCCACACGTTGGGGCCCTGTCCGGCTGACTGCCGGACAGGGCCCCAACTTGCTTACGGGGAAAGTCAGTTCCAGGTACGGGCCCGCAGCGGCATCCCCGATGCCCCCGAAGCCTGTGGTGTCCTGACCGCCAGCACCTGGTTGACGCCGATGCGGTTGCGCTCGAAGGCGAGTGCCGAGGCGGCCATGTACAGCCGCCAGACGCGGGCCCGGCCGGGGCTGGTGAGCCGCACGGCACGCCCCCACTGCGCTTCCAGGTTGGCGACCCAGCGGCGCAGGGTGAGGGCGTAGTGCTCGCGGATCGACTCGATGTCGCGGACCTCGAAGCCGGCCCGCTCCAACTGGGTCACCGTCGTCCCGACAGGCGCGAGTTCGCCGTCCGGGAAGACGTACGCGTCGATGAACTCGTCGACGTGGTACGCCGATTCGTCCCGGCGCGGCGGCCGCGCGATCTGGTGGTTGAGCAGCCGCCCACCGGGCCGCAGCAGCCGGTGCAGCACCTCGGCGTACTCCAAGTACCGCTCGGCGCCCACGTGTTCGGCCATGCCGATCGAGGAGATGGCGTCGAACGGCCCGTCCGTGACGTCCCGGTAGTCCTGCACCCGGATCTCCACCCGGTCGGTCAGCCCCTCGTCCGCGACCCGCTTACGGGCATACGCGGCCTGCTCCTGCGAGAGCGTCACGCCGACCACGCCGACGCCGTACTCACGGGCGGCGTGGATGGCCATGGAACCCCAGCCGCAGCCGACGTCGAGGAGCCGCTGGCCCGCCTTCAGGTCCAGCTTGCGGGCGATGAGGTCGAGCTTGTCGCGCTGGGCGTCCTCGAGGGTGGCGTCCCCGGACTCCCAGTAGGCGCACGAGTAGACCATCGACGGGCCGAGGACGATCTCGTAGAAGTCGTTCCCCACGTCGTAGTGGTGGCTGATGGCCCGCCGGTCGCTGCGCTTGGTGTGCAGATGCCGGCGCCTGCGCACCTCCTCCCCGGGCGGGGCGGGCGGCAGCGGCCCGACCAGCTTCACCAGGCCGCGCACCGCGGCCCGCACCTCGGGGTCCCGCAGGGCCTCCGCCGACCCCCTCGCGTCCTCCCCCCGCTCCCACAGGAGCCCGGACATCAGGCCGAGGGCGGTGTAGAGGTCGCCCTCCACACCGAGGTCCCCGGCGACCCACGCTCTCGCGAGACCCAGTTCTCCCGGCTTCCACAGCAGCCGGCGTACAGCCCGTCGATTCCGTACGACGAGTACGGGGGCGGCGGGCGGCCCTGCCTCCGAGCCGTCCCAGGCGCGGATGCGCAGCGGGAGCGGGGCTCCCAGCAACTGTTCGACAAGGCTCTTCAGCCGCAGCGCGGCGTCCTGCATGGCGCACACCTCCGTGACGACATTCCCGAACGCTCCAACATCCACGTAAACACCAACATGCTCTTCGCGCAGTCCCCCTTCCGCGTTACGGCTTCGCAAAACAGGTGCAGAGACCATGCTTCTGGCGTCGGAGGGGCGGTGCTTTTATCGCCGGTACGGCGGGTGCGGAAACGCCGAAGGGGCCTCCCGCACCACGGATGGCGGGAGGCCCCTTCGGGGCGTTCGGTGACCGGAGGTGACCTGGCGTGTGACCCGAGGTCAGGAGGCCTTGGCCTTCTCCTCGGTCTTGGCGGGCGCTGCCGGAGCTGCGGCCGCACGGGCCGGCGCCGGCTTCGCTGCCTCGTAGAACTCCTCGCGAGGAGTCTCCATGGCACCGAGCGAGACGACCTCACGCTTGAGGAACATCGCGAGCGTCCAGTCCGCGAAGACGCGGATCTTACGGTTCCACGTCGGCATGGCGAGACCGTGGTAGCCGCGGTGCATGTACCAGGCGAGACGGCCCTTGACCTTGATCTTCACCTTGCCCATGACGATCATCGCAACGCCCTTGTGGAGGCCGAGGCCGGCCACCGCACCCTTGTTGGCGTGCGCGTACTCCTTCTGCGGGAAGCCCCGCATACCGGAGATCACGTTGTCGCCGAGCACCTTCGCCTGGCGCAGCGCGTGCTGCGCGTTCGGCGGGCACCAGGCGTTCTCGACACCGGCCTTGCGGGCGGCGACGTCCGGCACCTGGGCGTTGTCGCCCGCCGCCCAGATGTAGTCCGTGCCCTGCACCTGGAGCGTGGTCTGGGTGTCCACGTGACCGCGCGGGCCGAGCGGCAGACCGAAGCGGGAGAGGACGGGGTTCGGCTTGACGCCGGCCGTCCAGACGATGGTGCTGGAGTCGACCTCGAGGCCGTTCTTGAGCACGACGTGGCCGTCGACGCAGGAGTCCATGGAGGTGGAGAGGTAGATCTCCACGCCCCGGCTCTCCAGGTGCTCCTTGCCGTACAGGCCGAGCTTGGGGCCCACCTCGGGAAGGATCTTGTCCGCCGCGTCGACGAGGACGAAGCGCATGTCCTCACGGGACACGCTGGTGTAGTACTTCGCCGCGTCGCGGGCCATGTCCTCGACCTCGCCGATGGTCTCCGCACCCGCGAAGCCGCCGCCGACGAAGACGAAGGTGAGCGCCTTGCGGCGGACCTCCTCGTCCGTGGTCGAGTCAGCCTTGTCGAGCTGCTCCAGGACGTGGTTGCGCAGGCCGATGGCCTCTTCGATGCCCTTCATACCGATGCCCTGCTCGGCGAGGCCGGGGATCGGGAAGGTGCGCGAGACCGCGCCCATCGCGATGACGAGGTAGTCGAAAGGCAGCTCGTACGCCTCACCCACGAGGGGGGCGATCGTCGCGACCTTGCGGTCCTGATCGATGGTGGTCACCCGACCGGTGAGGACCTCCGCCTTGGGGAGCACGCGTCGCAACGGGACGACGACATGCCGGGGGGAGATGCTGCCGGCGGCGGCTTCGGGGAGGAAGGGCTGGTAGGTCATGTACGACCGGGGGTCGACGACCGTGACGGTCGCCTCTCCGTAGCGCATCTTCTTGAGGATGCGCCGAGCTGCGTACAGGCCTACGTACCCACCGCCTACTACGAGGATCCTGGGACGCTCCGTGGTGCTCATGCCATCGAGTATCCACCTGCCCCAGGGGGGTCGCTCGTGAGCCCCTTCACAAGCATGGCCGGACCCTCTGCTACACTGCGCGGCCCACGTGACCGAGGTCATGTCGTCACGAAGGAACCAGCGGGCGGTTCGGACCGTTGTCAACACCGCGTGAGCTGCCCATCCGCCTCCGCGAGGGTCCCGCGAACGGGCCGGAGCAAGCCCCGTTTCACACGCCCGAAACACGCCCCGAACGCTCCCGTGAGCACCCCTCCCCGCCTGGTGAGCCGCCCGGAAGGGCCAGAGGAACGAAATCCTCGTCCAACAGGGCCCTTTTCCTTGTGAAGAACTTCACGAACTTTTCCGGCGGCGTGTCGCGAAGGCGTTTCCCAGCCCCCTCAAGTGCGCTCATACGTTCTTCGACCGGCTCAGGAGAGGTCGCGTACACGGCTACGCGATCGACCAGGCGATCCCGTCGAGGATGTCGTGCTCGCTGACCACGACCTCCGCCGCGCCGATCCGTTCCATGATCGAGAGCAGGACGAGGGCACCGGCGGCGATGACGTCGACGCGGCCCGGATGCATCGAGGGGATCGCGGCGCGTTCGGCGTGCGTCGAGGTCAGCAGGGACTCGGTGATCTCGCGGACCCGGTCGTAGGAGACCCGGGAGTGGTGGATGGCGGCCGAGTCGTACGCGGGAAGGTTCTGCGCGATCGCCGAGACCGTGGTGACCGAGCCCGCAAGACCGACCAGGGTGCGCGCCTCACGCAGCGGCACGGTCCGCTCGGCAAGGTCCAGGGCCGCCTCGATGTCGGCACGGATCGCCTCGACCTCGGCGGGCGTCGGCGGGTCACTGACCTTGCCGTCGTGCACGAGGTGGCGCTCGGTCATCCGTACACAGCCGATGTCGACGGATGACGCGGCCCGCACCTGCTCCTCGCCCACGACGAGCTCCGTGGACCCGCCGCCGATGTCCACGACCAGATACGGCCTGGCGAGGTCGTCCCGGCCGGTCAGCTCCTTGGTCGCGCCGGTGAAGGAGAACTCCGCCTCCCGGTCACCGGTGATCACCTCGGGCTCGACACCCAGGATGTCCAGCACCCCTCGTACGAAGTCGTCCCGGTTCTCGGCGTCACGGGAGGCCGAGGTCGCCACGAACCGCACCCGCTGGGCGCCGTGCTCCTTGATGGCCGCCGCGTACTCGCGGCAGGCGGCGAAGGTGCGCTCCAGCGCCTCGGGGGCGAGCCGCCCGGTCCGGTCGACGCCCTGGCCGAGCCGGACGATCGTCATACGCCGGTCCAGGTCGAGGAGTTCCCCCGTCGCCGGGTCCGCGTCGGCGACCAGCAGGCGGATGGAGTTCGTACCGCAGTCGACAGCGGCGACACGGGTCACTTGGCGGCCTCCTCTTCGGCGAGGGACGCCCCGGCGCCGGGCTGCTGCGTGTCCCCGGCCGACGTCACGCAGGCCCCCTTGCGCCACCACTCCGGCAGCATCGCGATGGCCTCGTCGCCCAGCGGGTTCACCCCAGGACCGGCCGCCAGCGAGTGGCCCACCAGGACATGGAGACACTTCACCCGGTCCGGCATGCCGCCCGCGCTGGGGAAACCCTCCAGGACCTCGATGGAGTCACGCCGGGCGATGTAGTCCTCGTGAGCGGCGCGATAAGCGGCCGCCAGCTCGGGATCGCTCCCCAGACGGTCCGTCATCTCCTTCATGACCCCGTTGGCCTCCAGCGTGCCGATCGCGGAGGCGGCACGCGGGCACGTGAGGTAGTACGTCGTCGGGAACGGCGTCCCGTCGGGAAGCCGGGGCGCCGTCTCCACCACGTCCGGCTGACCGCAGGGACAGCGGTGCGCGATCGCGCGCAACCCGCGCGGCGGTCGCCCCAGCTGCTGCTTGAAGGCCTCGACGTCCGCGTCGGTCGGCTCGGTGCGCGGGGTGGGCGGCGGTGGCGTTTCCATGCCGTGAGTCACATGTCTTTCTGGTCAGTCAGTCAGTCAATCGGTCAGTCAAAGGTTCAAAACAGCCGGTCCACGGATTCCAGTCAGCCGATCGCGCGAGCGGTCCGCCGGTGAACCGGTCGACCGGTTCCTTCAGCGGCCGGCGGCGTCGGCCCTGTCCACGCCGTCCCACACGTTCGAGTACCAGGGACGGTCGGCCGCCCCCTGGTCGACGCGGGACTGCTTCGCCGCGTCCGGGTCGATCACGATGTAGCCGGTCTCCCCCGGCATCACATAGTGCAGCCGGTCCCGGATCTGCTGCTCCGCGTACGCGTCGTCCTGCCAGCGCGCCTTGAGGTCACGCAGCTGCTCGACCCGCTCGCGGGCCTGCTCCCGCTGCCGCACCAGGTCGGAGACCTCGGCGCGCTGGGACACGTACTGCCTTATCGGGTACGCGAGGGCCACCACCAGCGAGCACAGGACAAGGGCGAGGAGCGCCGCTCGCCCGGTGAGCCGCGAACGGCGGGCCTGGCGCTTGGTCTGGGAGCGGTAGACCCGGGCCGCCGTCTGCTCGCCGAGCAGCTTGATCCTGGTCGCGGTGGAGAACCGGTCCCGGTCCTTCACGGCCATGAGTCCCGCCTCCCCGATCCGTCCCTGCCTGCACGTGCGTACGTCCCCGCACACGGTACGGGACCGAGTACGGGGACGTACGTACGACGCTTCCTACGAAGCCCGGGCTCAGCCCTTGCTGTGCTTACTGGTTCGCAGAGCGAAACCGGGGGAACGCGCTGCGGCCGGCGTACACCGCGGCGTCGTCGAGGATCTCCTCGATGCGCAGCAGCTGGTTGTACTTGGCGACGCGGTCCGAGCGGGCCGGGGCGCCGGTCTTGATCTGGCCGCAGTTCACCGCGACGGCGAGGTCGGCGATGGTGACGTCCTCGGTCTCGCCGGAGCGGTGGGACATCATGCACTTGAAGCCGTTGCGCTGGGCCATCTCGACGGCGTCCAGGGTCTCGGTCAGCGAGCCGATCTGGTTGACCTTGACGAGCAGGGCGTTCGCGGAGCCCTCCTCGATGCCGCGGGCCAGGCGCTCCGGGTTGGTGACGAAGAGGTCGTCGCCGACGATCTGGACCTTGTCGCCCAGCTTGTCGGTGATGACCTTCCAGCCCGCCCAGTCGTCCTCGTACAGCGGGTCCTCGATGGAGACCAGCGGGTACGCGGAGACGAGCTCCTCGTAGTACTCGGTCATCTCGGCGGCCGAGCGGGACTTGCCCTCGAACTCGTACTTGCCGTCCTTGTAGAACTCGGACGCGGCGACGTCGAGCGCGAGCCCGATCTGCTCGCCGGGGATGTAACCGGCCTGCTTGATGGCCTCGATGATGAGGTCGAGCGCGGCGCGGTTGGACTCCAGGTTCGGGGCGAAGCCGCCCTCGTCGCCGAGGCCGGTGGACAGGCCCTTGGTCTTCAGCACCTTCTTGAGGGTGTGGTAGACCTCGGCGCCCCAGCGCAGCGCCTCGGAGAAGGACTCCGCGCCGATCGGGGCGATCATGAACTCCTGGATGTCGACGTTCGAGTCGGCGTGCGACCCGCCGTTCAGGATGTTCATCATCGGAACGGGCAGCAGGTGCGCGTTCGGGCCGCCCAGGTAGCGGAAGAGGGGCAGGTCGCTGGCCTCGGAGGCGGCGTGGGCGACGGCGAGGGAGACGCCGAGGATGGCGTTGGCGCCGAGCGAACCCTTGTTGTCGGTGGCGTCCAGGTCGAACATCGCCTGGTCGATCAGGCGCTGCTCGGTGGCGTCGTAACCGACGAGCTCCGGGCCGATCTGCTCGATGACGGCGAGGACGGCCTTCTCGACACCCTTGCCGCCGTAGCGGTTGGGGTCACCGTCGCGCAGCTCGATGGCTTCGAAGGCACCCGTGGAGGCGCCGGACGGGACGGCGGCACGACCGGTGCTGCCGTCATCGAGGCCGACCTCGACCTCGACGGTGGGGTTGCCTCGCGAGTCGAGGATTTCCCGGGCTACGACGACGTCGATGGACGGCACGAGCATCTCCTTCAGGAATGTGACGCGGCTACGCGGGACTGTGGCAGCCCCGCGGGATGAGCCTAACCGGCTCCGGGGGATCGGCCAGCCGGTCTACCCCCTCTTGTGCAGAACTGAGGGCAAATATTGTTCCCGAACGGAACAAAAAGGTGATGAAAGAGGGGTGGCGACGACGACGGATGGGCCGGCGCGGGAAATGAAAAACCCCGCCCCGGTGCGTACGGGGGAACACGCACCGGAGCGGGGGGCCCGTGGGGGACGGGGGTGACCCACACGAGGCCTTCAGTATGGAGACCACGTATAGGAGCGGGCTGTGGTTCAACTGCGAAGCGGCTGTCAGTGGCCGGCCGACCGCCGTCGGCCGTCGATCCGGGCCGTCAGCTCAGGTGGAACTGCTGCCGGCCGAGGTGGAGCCGCCGTCAGCTCAGGTGGAGCTGCTGACCCGGGTAGATGAAGTCCGCGTCGTCGATGATGTCCTTGTTCAGCTCGAACAGCTTCTGCCAGCCACCCTTGACGTTCTTCGCCTCGGCGATCGCGCTGAGGGTGTCGTCCTTCTTCACCTTGTACTCGCCGTCGCCCTTCTTGACCGTCTTACCGGTCGGGGTCTCGACGGTCTCCTTCTTGGCGGTCTCCCGCTCCGAGGAACGCGAGGCGCGCTGCTCGTCGGTCTTCGCGCTCGGCGTGCTCGGCTTGCTCTGTGTGCTCGGCTGCGACGGGGTGGTGCTGCCGGAGTCGTTCGCGGCGTTCGACAGGCCCGTGCCACAGGTCGGCCAGGCACCCTTGCCCTGCGCGGCGAGAACCTTCTCGGCGACGGATATCTGCTGGGACTTGGAGGCCTGGTCGGCGGTGGAGGCGTACGAGCTGCCGCCGTACGCGGACCAGGTGGAGGCGGAGAACTGCAGGCCGCCGTAGTAGCCGTTGCCCGTGTTGATGGACCAGTTGCCACCGGACTCGCACTGGGCGACGGCGTCCCACTCGGAGGTGGTGGCGGCGGAGGCGGTACCGGCGGCCATCAGCGGGGCGGCGACGGCGACGCCGGTCACTCCGGCGAGGGCGACGATACGGGTGGCCTTGGACGGGCGACGGTGCTTGCCCTTGCACGAACGCAGCATGAAGTAGATCCCCTCACCGACGCCTACGAGGTGAGCTGTCGGGTTCGGGCGGGTGAGTGCCCGGTCGCGCACCTTGCGGTGCACGTCTTCACCCCAAGCCGCTCCCGGTCAACTACCGGGCGCAGCGCTTACCTTGGGTCCCCCGCTCCTGCCTACGGCGCTTGACGCGACGACTGTTCCCGTACGGCCGCTGGCAGGATTCGGCGTTGCGACCGTCGGGGCTCACTGTGGCGAGCGGTCACGACCGTAGGCAGGCGATCGGCGGAATATCAAAGACGATCAAGGGGTCTGAGATCCATCTCTCATTCTCGCCAAACTGGACATTCCATGGCGAACCATGACGTGAACTCCCGCTGCATTTCGCCCTATTCAGCACCAACTGCAAGGCTCTGACCGGGCAGGATGAGGTTCGCGTCGGCGCCGACCGTCTCCTTGTTCTCGGCATAGAGCTCGGTCCATCCGCCGTCGAGGCCAAGGGCGTCGGCGATGAGCGAGAGACTGTCGCCGGCACGGACGACGTACGCGCCGTCCACGACGGAGCGAGCCGCGTCGGAGTCACGCGAGGCGTGCCGCCCGGAAGTGGCGTCGTCCGTACGGCCGTCGGTCGCACCCTCGGTGGCGGTGTCACCGCGGTGACGCCCTGCACTGGTCGCCTCATCCTCGGGCGCACTCGAAGACTCGTCAGTCTGGGCGGACTTATCCGATTCATCACTGTTCGCGGCAGTTGAGCCGGTGCTCGCGTCCGCACTCGCTGCCGCGTCCGGGGTGGCGGACTTCGTGGAGTCTGTGGCGTCTGCGGCGGTCTCGGTCGCGTCCGCGGAGGGCGAAGCGGCCGGAGAGGGGGTGGACGATTCGGACGGGTCGGCGGAAGCGGACGCGTCGGGCGACAAGTCGTCCGCCACGCCCGTGTCGACCTCCACCGAGGCGGAGTCCTTGCTGAGCCCGGAGAGGGGTCCGCAGGTGGGCCAGGCGACGAGCCCCCGGCCGTCCAGGATCTTCTCGGCGACGGCTATCTGCTGCGAGCGGCTGGCCTGGTCGGCACTCGGGGCGTATTCGAGGCCGCCGTAGTTCTCCCAGTCCCACTCGGTCACATGCAGCCCGCCGTAGTAGCCGTCGCCGGCGTTCTGGCTCCAGGAGGCACCCGTCTCGCACTCCGCGACGCGGTCCCAAGTGGTGGTGTCGGCCGCGCTCGCGCTCGTGGCACCGAGCAACGGGATCGCGATGGCCGATCCGGTCACTCCTGCCGCGACGATGAGAGCCGGGGCCTGACGGGGTCGACGATGGCGGCCGTTCCCGGAGAGCATGCGGAAGCCCTTTCATGTGACAGCAGGTGACTACAGCGACATACGGCGACGTCAGACGACGCCTGCGACGCATGATCCGCGCTGTTCGTCGAACGTATCCGCACCCGAACGCTTGTCACAAGTCGATGCAGCGTAGATCACGTGAAGATCACAATGTTGATGGACCGTCAGCTTTTCGCGATCGGTCAAGTCCCTTGAGACCGCGATGGATCGTCAGCTTTTCGCGATCCGTCAAATCCCCTGCGACCGCCCGGCGGACAACCGGAGCGGAGCCGTGAACTCCACCGGAAGTGTGCGCAATCCCCGCATAATGAGCCCGCCACGCCAGCGCAAATCGGCGGAATCCCCTGCGAGTTGGAGGTCGGGGAGGCGGGTGCTCCGGCCTCCCCGGCGCGGGGAGGCCGGGTACGTCAAAGCCGGTGAAATGTGCCGGGCCACGGAGTGTCACGAATGAGCCGGCCGCAGACCCGGCACCGGGTTTGGGCTACCGCCGCGTCCCCGTGTCCTCAGCGACCGCACTACGGACTTCGACGAGCCGGCGGGCCCGGAACCGACCGGTGACTGTGAGCCGTGGCAGGGTCGGCCGCTTGTACGCGTCGACTCCGACGGTGTCGGAGTCCAAATCGGACTCGCCCTTGCGGTACTCGGCCAGCGTTCTGAGCTGGTCGGCTGAACCGGTGTAGCCGATGCCGCGCATCTGCCCGTCCACCGTCCAGATGGACACCGCGCGCGTGTCCATCTACCAGGACAGACACCGGTCGTCGAACGGCTGCGCCGCCTCGGGCCGGAAGACGACCGGCGAGCCGGTGGCCCTCCGGTCCCGCTTCGATGCCGGGCTGCCCAGCCGCCCGGCTTTGGGACTCGCCGCGAGCGCGCTATAGGCGTCGACGACCTTCTTCACCACCCGCACCGCGGGCTGCGCAGACAGCCCGAACGCCGCCTTGATGTCCGCGTAGAGCAGCTTCTGCAACCCGTTGCGGTCTCTCACACCCGTCTCGAAAGCGATCCGGGAGACGTGGTCGGCTGCCCGGTTGCAGGCACGCAGGGTCGCCTCCAGTGCTGCCGCCTGCTCCGGCGACGGCAACAGCTTCACCTGCACCACCAGCTTCACAACACCCGAACCTAGACAGCGTCCCGCACACACGGGCGAACTTCGCACACAGCCACCCGCCCTCGCGACCACCCCGCACGCGCGTGCGAAATTCCCCGGCTCCGCCGACCAGCGGGGAGACGTTGTCCTGGCCCATGATTCCGAAGTCGTCGAGCAGATCGAGGGCGGAGACGCGCGCGTATTCGGCAACGACGGCCGCAGGAACGACGAGACAAGGGTGTGCCCTCAGCGGGAAAGGTGCAGTTGAGGCGGAATTGCACGGTTCCGCGGCTTCACCCACGCGATGCGACTCCCGGTACCGTCAGCCCGTGAACGCCCCCCATAACAAACCCGAACTCTTCACCTGGGAGTTCGCCACCGACCCCTACCCTGCCTACGCGTGGCTCCGCGAGCATTCGCCCGTGCACCGAACCACGCTCCCCAGCGGGGTGGAGGCCTGGCTGATCACGCGGTACGCGGACGCCAAGCAGGCGCTCGCCGACCAGCGACTGTCAAAGAATCCCGCCCACCATTCCGAAGACGCCCACGGCAAGAGCAAGACGGGCATCCCCGGCGAGCGCAGCGCCAACCTCATGACCCATCTGCTCAACATCGACCCGCCGGACCACACGCGGCTCCGCCGACTCGTCTCCAAGGCGTTCACACCCCGCCGGGTGGCCGAATTCGAGCCCAGGGTCCAGGAGTTGACCGACCAGCTCATCGATCAGTTTGCGCACACAGGAAGCGCCGACCTCATCCACGAGTTCGCCTTCCCCCTCCCCATCTACGCCATCTGCGACCTGCTCGGCGTCCCCCGCGAGGACCAGGACGACTTCCGGGACTGGGCGGGGATGATGATCCGGCACGGGGGTGGACCCAGGGGCGGTGTCGGGCGGTCCGTGAAGAAGATGCGCAGCTATCTCGCCGAGCTGATCCAGCGCAAACGGGAGGCGCTCCCGGATACCCCCGACCCCGGCGAAGACCTCATTTCCGGGCTCATCCGCGCCTCTGACCACGGCGAGCACCTAACGGAGAACGAAGCAGCGGCCATGTGCTTCGTACTACTGTTCGCAGGTTTCGAAACGACATTGAACCTAATCGGCAACGGTATGTACTCCCTGCTGCGCAATCCGGCACAGCGGGCACGACTACAGAAGTCGATCGAGCGTGGAGACCAGGAACTGCTCGACACAGGCATCGAGGAACTACTCCGTTACGACGGCGCGGTCGAGCTGGCTACTTGGCGCTACGCAACCGAGTCCCTCACGATCGGCGGACAGAGAATCGCTTCCGGTGATCCCGTGCTCGTGGTCCTCGCCGCCGCCGACCGTGACCCGGCCCGTTTCCACGAGCCGGACACACTCGATCTCTCCCGCCGGGACAACCAGCACCTCGGCTACGGACATGGCATCCACTACTGCATCGGCGCACCGCTCGCCCGTCTCGAAGGCCGCACCGCGCTGGCCACCTTGCTGCGCCGTCTGCCGGATCTTCAGCTTGCCGCCGATCCCGCGGACTTGCGCTGGCGTGGCGGCCTGATCATGCGTGGGCTGCGGAACCTTCCTGTGGAGTTCACGGCTGCCTGACGCCGGCTGACCAGCCCGGCTCGGAGCAGCGAAAGAAGTACGGGAGCGGTACACATGGGGCAGAAGGCTCGGCTGAGCGCCCTCAGCCAACGGTACTCAGCGATCCTCTCTCGGCCTCTCACCCCCTTCACCCCTAGCTGTCCGGAAATCACCTGCTGTTTGACTTCGCGGCTCGACAAGTCCCTACAGTCGCGAAGTGGACCCCGAAATACTCAGATCCAGCTTCGCGGTCGTCGAGAGACGGGCCGAGTTCGCGGTCAAGTACTTCTACTCGCATCTGTTCCGGCACAACCCGGGCGTACGCGGGCTGTTTCCGCTGGACTTTCCGGAGGACATGGAGCGGCAGCGGGACCGGCTGTTCGCGGCGCTGACGTATGTGATGGAGCGGCTGGGGGATCCGGCGCTGCCGGGGTACCTGCGGGAGTTGGGGCGGGATCACCGGAAGTACCTGGCGGAGCCGGACCACTACGCCGCCGTGGGGGCGAGCCTGATCGCCGCCTTCACCTTCGTCGCGGGTTCGGCGTGGAACGCGGAGGTCGAGAAGGCCTGGGCCGAGGCATACGGGGCGATCGCCAATGTCATGCTCCAGGGCGCCTGGGAGTCACAGCAGGAGGGCGAACCGCCCTGGTGGGACGCCGAAGTCGTGGCCAGGACCCGGCACGGTGACGATCTCGCCGTACTGACCCTGCGGCCCGACCGACGGCTGCGCTTCTCCCCCGGCCAGTACGTCAGCGTCAACGCCCCCCATCTGCCCGGCATCTGGCGGCCGTACTCACCGGCCAACGCGCCCCGCGCCGACCACACCCTCGACCTGCACATCAGCCGGGTCGAGGGCGGCGTACTCTCCACCGCCCTGGTCCGGCAGACCCGGGAGGGGGACATCCTGCGGCTCGGCGCACCCGGCGGCGCGATGACCCTGCGGACGCCCGTCGAGCGACCGCTGACGTTCATCGCGGCCGGCACGGGGTGGGCGCCCGTCAAAGCGCTGCTGCAGCAGCTCGACGCCACCCACGAGGCCCGGCTCTTCCTCGTCGCCCGGGACACCTCCTATCTGTACGACCGGTCCGCCGTCGAACGCCTTCAGGCCCGACTCCCGCTGCTCTCCGTCACGTTCATCACCCCCGCGCCCGGCCGGCCCAAGGCGGAGGCGACCGAGCGGTTGCTGACCGCGCTGGGCAACCGTGCGGGCTGGGAGCGGCACGAGGTCTATCTGGCCGGTCCGCCCAGGCTCGTCGAGGAGATCGGCGACGAGCTTCCCGGTCTTGGCACTCCGGCCGAACGGATCCACCACGACGTCCTGGCGCCGGCCGCCGAGGACCGCACCCGGCCGCTGGGCACGGCGGAATGGCTGCTCGAACGCCCGCAACCGAGCTGGCACAACCCGGCGGGCCGCGCACCGGGTGCGTGACGCGGGGGCCGAGTGGGGGTCATACCTCCCCGGCTCGCTCCGTCGCGCGGATCGCGTCGCGGTACGCGCGGGCCGCCGTTCGTAGTGCTGTCTCCGGGTCCACGCCCTCGGCCTCGGCGCGGGTGGCTATGGCAAGGAGCTCGTAGCCGACGCCTTCTCCCCGGGGGAGTTCGACGTCAAGTCCCGCCGTGCGCACCCGGGATGCCAGCTTCGCCGCCAGAGCCAGGCCCGGCTGGCCCAGCGGGATTCCCTCTGTCACGGATGTCCGGCGCTTCTCCTCGGCCTTGGTGCGCAGCCAGTGCTCCTTGACCTCCTCGGGGGTCGTGGCGGTCTCGTCGCCGAAGACGTGCGGGTGGCGGTGGATCAGCTTCGTGACGATGCCGCCGACGACGTCGTCGATGGAGAAGGGGGTGTCCTCTTCCTCCGGACCGCCTTCCTCGGCGATCCGGGCGTGGAAGACGACCTGGAGCAGGACATCGCCGAGTTCCTCCCGCAGCTCGTCCCGGTCGCCCTCCTCGATCGCCTCGACCAGCTCGTACGCCTCCTCGATGCCGTACTTCGCCAGGCCCTCATGGGTCTGCTGGGACGACCAGGGGCACTCGACGCGAATGCGGTCCATGACCTGGACGAGGTCGAGGAAGCGGGCACCCGGCAGGTCGTACGAGGCGGGGAGCAGCTCCAGGTCCGGCATCTGTATGCGACCGGAGCCCGCGAGCCGGGACAGCCCGTCGGTCAGCCGGGGCTCACCCTCACCGGTGGCGACGACGACCACCGTGCGGCCGCCGGCGCAGGCGTCGATCAGCTCCTGCGCGTTCGGCGCTGTCTCGTCGACGGTGATGCCCGCCTCGCGGAGGTAGGGCAGCTGCGGGTGGCTGCCGTCCGCGCACAGCACCTGGTCGGCGCCGCGCAGCACTTGCCAGGCGGGCCAGGACAGCAGACCGGGGGCGACGCGGTGGCTGGTGGTGAGCAGGACGATACGGCCGGGGGCGGGGGCAGCGGTGCCGGGGGCATCTCTGCCGGGCGCGGGGGCCGCGGTGCCGGGGACCTGGGCAGCGGTGCCGGTGGCGGGGGCCGCGTCGTGCGCCGCGCAGGCAGCGGCGTCAGGGGCGGGGGCAGCGGTGCCGGGGACCTGGGCAGCGGTGCCGGTGGCGTCCGGGCCGCCGTCGAAGCTGGTTGCGTTCACCCCTCGAACGTAACCCACACCGCCGACCGCCCCGCCGGTTATCCACAGGCCGGCCGGCCATCCCGGCCGTTCCCAGGTCGGGCGGCCGCACGACGTCGGCAACGGGCCCGGACGCGGAACCGTTTATCCACAGCCCCGTGCCCGGACCCCCGGGCCGTCCGTTACGCCGTCTCCGGCGTCTGGGTCGCCGTGACCTCCCGCAGCCACGGCGTCTTCACGTCGACGCGGCTGCTCTTCTGGACGTCCCAGGCGCCGTAGCGCGGGTTCAGGTCGACGTCCAGTTTCTTGGAGGCCTCGGACATCGCCTTCCAGAAGGTGGCCTGGCCGTCGGTGGTGTTCATGTCGGCGCCGATCGCGGCGGCGAGCTTCTGGGCCTCGATCTCGGTGCGGAGGCTGTCGTCGAGACGCTTGGGGGCCACCCCGTACTGCGTCAGCCAGGCCGACTCCAGCGCCTTCGCGCCGCCCGCCTGCTGCTCCAGGGACGTACGCAGCTGCTGGGTGTCCTTGCGGGTGACGCTCACGCCCGCGCTCTTCGCGGCCTCGTCGAGGACCCGGTCGAGGACCAGAGTGTGGAGGGTGTCGCGGGTGAGGCTGCTGGTCTGGGAGACGGCCTGCTTGTACTGGGCCTCGTCCGTGGAGGCGGCGCGCTGTGCCGTGCGCACCTCGTTCACACGGTTCTCCAGCTGTGCGACGGTGATCCGCTGCCCGCCTACGACGGCCGCGGCACCGGGATGCGCCTCGCTGCCGCAGGCGGTGAGAAGGGGGGCCGCGGCAACGATCGCGGCGGACAGGACGAGCGCGGTGCGGCGGCGGTGCAAGGAAGCCTCCCGAGGCGATTGTGCGGCGGTGCACAAAGTCTTGCGGTGATCGATGGTAGGCAGTGGCCCAGCTCTCGGCCACCCATTCGACCAACGATTCGCAAGCAGTTCAGGCACCGCCGCACCGGCACGACGTCCCTAGCCCGTGTCGAGTGCCTGTCTCTTGAGCCCGCACCCGGGGCCTGTCTCTTGAGCCCGTGTCCTGAGCGCGTCCTCAGCCGGTGATCGCCACCGGCGCGTCCCACGCGTTGCGGTCCACGGTGATCGTGTAACCGCCGCGGGTCTCCTTGCTGTTCACCATGTACTGGTGGGCCCGGCTGTGGTTGGTCCACAGGCTGGCCGCGAACGGCCAGTCGGCCGTGGTGGTGTTCTGCTTGTCCCACAGGGCGTACCACATGTTGCCCGGCAGGTCCGTGCGGTCGGTCGCGACGGCGATGGCCTTGGCGCTGGAGCTTGAGAAGCCGTAGTAGCCGGAGCGGTAGATCTTGGCGCGCAGGGCCTTGTCGAAGGCGCGCACATACGTCAGCACCGCGTTGTTGCAGGCCGTGTCGGTGATGTCGTACGCCTCCATGTCCAGGTAGATCGGGCTGCCGGCCTTCATACCGAGGGCGGAGGCCTGCTTCACGGCGTCCGCGGCGTCGGTGGCGCCGAGTGAGGCGGCGGTGGCGGCGGTGATCTTCTCGGGGCTGGAGCCGGTCTGGCAGGGCGGCTGGGCGCCGACGTAGAGCGGGATGAGTTTCCAGCCGACCGTGCTGACCGACTTGACCCAGGAGGCGGTGAGGTTGGGCTGGGCGCAGCCGCGGTTCTTGCCGCCGATGTAGACGGCGGCGGCGCCGTAGAGCCCGCCGTGCCAGGCCTTCATCGCGTTGAGGGAGGGCGCGGTGCAGGCGTCGAAGGCGCGCCCGGTGTATGTCCGCTGCGCGGGCCAGGTGGTGGCCGCCATCGAGTTCTGCGCGGCGATCCCGGCTCCGGCGACCACGGCGACACCGGCCGTGGCCCATGCCACGTATCTGCGCTTCTTGGACTGACGATGGCTGGACATGCGTTACCCCACCCTTGGTTGTGCTCTGACTGTTCGCTGGCTGCGTGCCGGCTTTGCGTCCGCTGCGACGCGCAGGCGGATCGCACCGTATCCGGAACCGCACCCTCGTTCGGAAAACCCTGGGCCTGGATCATCACAAGGATCAGCCAAGCCGGCGCAAACCCCTACGTGTTCTCCCCCGTACGTGTTCTCTCCCCTCCCCTTACGTGTTCTCCCCCGTGCGCGCTCTACCCCCGGACCTGCCCCAGCCACTGCAAGGTCCGTCGGATCTCCGCCGTCATCGGATGCCCGGGCCCGCTCAGGCGTTCCACGTCATGCAGCAGCCGGGCCAGTGTGTCGTGGGCGGCGCCGCGGTCGCCGAGCGCGAGCAGCAGGTGGCCCATGCGGCGGCGGACTTCGAGGGAAAGCCCGGGGTCGCCGGCGACGTACTGGTTCTCGTAGTACGGCAGCAGCGCGCGGTACTCCGCGAGTGCGGCGGCGGGTTCGCCGAGCTGTTCGAGGCATTGGGCGGCGTCGTAGCGAAAGCGCAGGGACTGCGGGTCGGACTGGCCCGCCTCGCTCGCCCGTTCGTCGGCGAGACGGCGCAGTTCGGGCAGTGCGCGCCGGTACTGGCCGTCGTCCATGAGCGTGGCGGCGTACTGCTTGCGCAGGGTGCGTACGACGGTGGAGTGCGCGCCGTGCTCGGCGGCGGCCGCCGGAAGGATCGCACCGAGGATGTCGACGGCCTGCGTGATGCGTCCCTCCCCGAGCAGACGCTTCACCTCGTCGACGGCGCCCACGACGTCCGGCTTCTCCACGACGGGCGCGGCCTGCGGCTGGGCCGCGGGGATACGCGCGCGGTCCGGCCAGGGGGCGTGCGGGCGCAGGAAGGGGCGCGTGGGGTCGAGCGGGGCACCTGTGGGCATGCCGCGCCCCGGCAGCAGCGGGAGCAGTTGCTCGTACGTCTCCTGGGCGGACGCCGGCCGGTGCTGCGGGTCCTTGGACAGCAGGCGCAGAACGAGGGCCTCCAGGGCGGGCGGAACCTCGGCGCGCAGCCGGCGCACCGGGAGCGGCGGCTCGTAGAGGTGCCTGTGCAGGACACCGAGGGCCGTCGAGCCCGAGAACGGCACGTCCCCACTGAGGAGTTCATGGAGGAGTACGCCGAGTGCGTACAGGTCCGTGTACGGGCCGACCGCGCCGCCCATGGCCTGCTCGGGCGCCATGTAGGCCGGGCTGCCGATGGGTGAGCCGGTGTGGGTCAGGCGGGTGGTGTCGGTGTCCATGACGGAGGCGACGCCGAGGTCGAGGACGGTGACCGTGCCGTCCTGCTTGACCATCACGTTCCGTGGCTTCAGGTCGCGGTGGACGATCGGGACGGCGTGCACGGCGCTCAGCACGGCGCACAGTTGCGCGGCCACAGAGACCGCCCACTGCCAGGGGTAGGGGGTGTGTTCGGCGAGGTGGTCGGCGAGGTCGGAGCCGTCGACGTACTGCATGACGAGGAACAGCTCCTCGCCCTCGCTGCCCGCGTCGTGGACCGTGACCAGGCCGGGGTGGTCGACCTGTGCGGTGACGCGGCACTCGCGCACGAAGCGGCGCCGCAGCTCGTCGGCCTCCTGGCCCGCGACCTTGTCGGGGCGCAGCAGCTTCACCGCGACACGTCGGTCCAGACGCTGGTCGTAGGCCGTCCACACCTGACCCATACCGCCCTGCCCGATGAGCGTGGACAGTTCGTAGCGGTCGGCGACCATACGTTTTGCCGCCACGCTCACCGGCCGTCCTCGGGGTTGCTCTCGTGCTTGCGCAGATAGTCACTGAGCTCGTCGAGCTCGGCGCGCACCTGGTCGATACGGGCGGGCGCGGGGCGCTGCGGCGGCGGCGCGGGCGGCGGAACGGGGGTGTGCGGCGCGGAAGCCGGTGGCACCGGCGTCTGCGGGTGCGTGGCGGCGTACGGGGACCCGGCCTGTGGGTAGCCGTATCCGGCGACCGGCGGCCGCTGGGGTATGTAGCCGGGGAACGGCGGCCCCTGGCGGTGGTGCTGGATGTCGGCGATCAGGAAGTGCACGGAGGCGAACGCGCCGAGCAGAAGGATGACGGCCAGCGCGACATCGGTCCTGACGTCCTCCTCGGGCAGCGAGCCGATCACGGCGAGACCGCCGATCGCGAGAGGCAGACTCACCCAGGCCAGCACCCAGTCGTACGACCTGCCACGCATCACGGCCACCCTGAACAGCGGGACGCACGCGAGAAGTCCGCAGGTGAGGAACCCGGCGGCGGCGATCAGCACACGGAGGGTGATGACGGTGCCCGAACTGCGGGAGGGCGGCGCCGCGCCGTGGCCGTACATGACTTCTCCCGGTGACCTGATGAGAAACGACTGATGAGGAAGAGCTGATGATGATGGAGAGCTGATGATGAAGGACAGATAAGCTCGAAGTCCGAGCGTATAGGCCGACAAGGACAACCGGTCCCGGGTTGTACCGAACCGTTGTCGGGCCGATCACTTCGCCCGCGTCTCGGGGAGTCCCAGGGAGACCAGGGGTCCCAGGGACTCGATGGTTGCGCGGCCGGGTAGCGGTGGATAGGGCCATCGGCCGGTGCGGTGGACGGGTCAAAGCGTGTGCCGCACCCACACATTGGGCTCGACGTACACGGCGTATCCCCGGCCCGGTTCGCAGTGCACCGGCACCAGCGCGCCGGGCACTTCCACGAGGCCCTCCCTGTCGAAGGGCAGGCCCGTCCAGTCGCGCCACTCCGCCAGCGAGGCCGCCACCGTCATCGATGCCGGCGCCACCGTCTCGATGACGCCGCCGGCCCGGACGTGGACACGAAGCCACGGGTCGTGCGGCAGCCCGTCGGCCCGCTCGCGGAACGCGTACTCCTCCATCGGCGTCCGCGGTTCCAGGTGCTTGGCGCTGGGGCGGACGGGGGCGACGACCTCGCCGAAGCCCTGCGCACGGGCGTTGTCCCGCATCGCCCGGAGCATCCAGGCCGACAGACCGCCGCCCTGGGCGTGCGGGGCGACCACGATCGAGATGGCGCTCACCGTGTCGGGGGGTGTGCCGCGCCGCCGATCGGCGAAGGCACGGGCCAGTACGTCGTCCCAGCCTCGCGCGGGCAGCTCGCGCCGGGTGCCCGGGGCGACTTGGGCGAACCGGCCGACCTGGGCGACCCGGGACGCGTCACCCTCGTACTCATACTCGTACGCGCCCTCGTACTCCTCCTCGGTGAGCGCGAACGGAACGCTGTACGCGTGCGCGACCACATCCCCGTGCTCGTCCTCGGCGAACAGCACGTACTCCGGGAGCTCGGTGGCGATCCGGCCGTAGTGCGCGTTGCCGACCGGGTCGTGGAGCAGGAACTCCGGCCAGGTGTTGGCCATCCCGACCACCTGACCGAGCATCTCCGGACGCTCGGCGAGACTCGACATCTCCAGCTGCATGCGAGTCACGGTAGGCGCCGCCGGTTCACAGCGAAACGGGTTTGCGCCTGCCTCAGGTGCCGGCCCAGGCCGTCCATCAGGTGGTCGCCCGCCCAAGCGGCCGAGCCCAACGCCCGGCGCCCGTATCACCGGCGACGCCCTCAGTCCACGGGAAAGCCAGTCCGCGGGATCAGTCCGCGGAAACCGGTTCGCGGAAACCGGTCGGCGTGAATCAGTCCGCGTGAAAGCGGGCCGGGGCGCTCGTCGGGTTGCCGCCGGACGGTATTTTCTGGTCGGGGCAGCTGGAGAGCACCCGCTTCATCGCGGCCTTCTCGCTGCTGGTGACCCACAGCTCGTACTTCTTCTTGACGGCCACCTGGGCTGCGACATAGGTGCAGCGGTACGCCTTGTTGGGCGGGAGCCAGGTCGCCGCGTCGCCGTCGCCCTTGCTGCGGTTGGTGCTGGAGTCGACGGCGCGGAGGTTGAGCGGGTCGTTGGCGAGAGCTATCCGCTTGCTGGCGTCCCAGTACTTGGCGCCCTTCTGCCAGGCGTCCGAGAGCGCTATGACGTGGTCTATGTCGACCAGGCTGTGTCCTCGGGTGAACGTCACGTCCTTGCCCGTGTAGTGGTCCGGGTTGAGCTCCCCGGAGGACACCTTGCAGTCGCCGTCGCTGAACTTCACGTCCTCCAGGTCCCGTTTGAGGATGTCGTCGCGGGTGTCGCAGTCATTGGAGTCCGTGTCGGCCCAGGCCGTGCCGAACTTCTCCCTGGAGTAACCAGTCTTGGGCGCGCGCCCCTTGACGGTCAGTGAGTCCACGGCGGTGAGAGCGGCGCCGCCCGCCACCGTCTCCTCCGGGCCCGCGGCTCCGTCCTCGGGCTCGATCTTGCAGCCACTGACACCGAGGCTGACACCCACCACGAACACCATCAGCGCGGACCCCGCACCCCCACCCCGCAGACGCGCCACGACGCCCTCCCCTTGCTAGCCGGACACGCCCGGTACGAGCGCGTTTCCCCTGATCCCAAGGTAGTGGCCGCGATACCTCGGCCATACCTGCCCGCGAGGGCAAGAGGTGCACGCCGGTGTATCGCCGGTGGTGAGGCACCTCCGGAAGAAGCCCCGGGAAAGCCCAAGCAGGAGCACCGGAAGGAGCACCAGCGAAAGCACCGGAAGGAACTCTGGACGAGAGCACGGCGTAAACCCTTGCTCCTATGGGCCGTTGCCCTTCTCTCCCCTTCCTTGCCCGTCAAACCTTTCCGATGCCGAGCGTCGTCTCCGAAGGCAGCAGTCCTGAGCCGAGCACCGCGACCCAGAACTCCCCCAAAAGCTCGGCGAGTTGCCCAACGGCGTCGGGCCCGAGCGCCTGCCAGGGAGCCGCGGCCAGCTCGTCCGTGTGTAGTTCGACCTGGCGGCGCAGTTCGCGGCCGGCGTCGGTGGCGGTACCTGTCTCGGTCAGCAGGCCGCGCCCGACGAGCCGTTGGCGCGCGGCGGCCCATTCCTCGGGGCTCCACCCACGGCTCTCGAAGCGCTCCACGGAGGCCGCGCCGATCGCCGCGAAGGAGACGAGGGACTCGACGGGGTCCAGGCCCGCGACGAGCAGGGCCGCGAGGTGGCCGTCTCCCCGGTGCTCACGCAGGATCGTCGCCGCGTGCCACAGCTGGAGGTGCGGGGCCTCGGGCCATGCCAACTCCGCGTTGGCGGCGGCCAGCGGGCGGCCTGCGGTGTTCGCGGCCTCGGCGGCGCGGCGGGCCAGCGAGGCGGCCTGCGCGAGTTCGGGACTGGATAGGCGCTCGCCGAATATCGCGCGGTAAGCCCGGTCGACAGCCCGCTCCCGTGCTTTCAGCACCTGACCAGGACTCGCTGTCCGCCACGCGGAGTCCGTGTGTTCGCCGACCATGCGCGGGCTGAAGCTGTAGAAGGCGGAGGCCACGCGGCCGCTCCCGACCTCCCCCAACGGGGCGGCGCGGTAGGGGAAGTAGCTCGGCCAGCGCTCCTCGGTCCCGTACCCGAGTGCGGCCGCCTCCTCGAAGGCCTCCGGTGCGTAATAGAGCACGGCGTGCAGCGGCTCCAGCAGGTGCCACATCTGGCGCACCCGGCCAAGTTCGACACGGTCGTCTCCCAGTTCGACACGGTCGCCTTTCACCGCGCCACCCTTGCCCGCCTCACTGACGTTCTCAGACATGGCCCACCCCCTCGTCCCGCATCGACCATTGCGATGCGCCCACAACTTGACACTGACAAGATTGCCCGAACCCTCGCAACTTGTCAATGCCTAGATTCCGCGTACGCTGATGACCATGGCCCCTGCCAATACCGACACGAGTAGCGATACCGGCGCGAGTAGCAATGCCGACGCCAACAGCACAGCCGTTGACGCCAACGCCGTGACCAGTGACGCCCCCCGCCCCTACCACCACGGCGATCTGCGCCGCGCGATCCTCAACACCGCACTCGACGTCATCGGCGCCGACGGCCCGTCCGCGCTGAGCCTGCGCGACCTGGCCCGCCGCGCCGGTGTCTCGCACGCGGCGCCGGCCCACCACTTCAAGGACCGCACCGGCCTGCTCACCGCGATCGCGGCCGAGGGCTACGGGCTGCTGGCCGTCACGCTGGCGGAGGCCGCGGATCTCAAGGACGCAGGCGTCCGCTACGTACGCTTCGCGCGCGAGCACCCGGCGCACTTCCAGGTGATGTTCACGCCGGAACTGCTCCGCGCGAACGACCTGGAGCTGACCACCGCCCGGACCCTGGCAGGCGAACACCTCCGCACCGCCGTCGCCGCGGTCCCGCCCGAGGGCCGCGGTGTCGACCCCCGCCTCGCCGGAGTCGCCGCCTGGTCCCTGGCCCACGGCTTCGCCACGCTGCTCCTCGGCCACAACCTGGACGGCCCGGTCGGCGACCAGGACCCCGAGGAGGTTTTCCGCACGCTGACGGAGATGCTGTTCCGGCCCAAGTCAGCCTGACCTGTCTGGCCTTGGACGTGTGAGAGAACGAACAAGAACGTGACAGAGGAGAGCGTGACGGACAGGAACGCGAAGGACAGGAACCCGAAGGACAAGAACGCGAAGGACGAGAACGCGAAGGACGAGAACGCGAAGGACGAGAACGCAACGCACGAGAACGAGCGTGTGCAGAGCATGGTGTTGGGGGATGTCGAGGTCATCCGGGTCGTCGAGTGGCACGTACCGTTCCTGCCCACCTCCAGCATGTTCCCGGGAGCCGCTGCCGAGGTGTGGGAGGACAACAAGGACTGGCTGGCACCGGACCACTGGGAGCCGGACAGCGACTTGACGGTGATGACGCTGCAGTCCTGGGTGCTGCGCAGCGGTGGGCGGACCGTTCTGATCGACACCGGTGTGGGCAACGGGCGCGAGCGACCGGGCATGGGGCCGTTCCACCGGAGTCAGGGTGATTTCCTCGGCCTCCTGGCGAAGGCCGGTGTCCGCCCGCAGGATGTCGACGTCGTCGTCAACACCCACCTCCACGTCGATCACGTCGGCTGGAACACCGTCGACGCGGACGGAGCGTGGGTACCGACGTTCCCCAATGCCCAGTACCTCATTCCGGCCGCCGACGACTTCCACTACGGTCCGGACAACTCGTACGGGAAAGGCCTCAAGGAGGTCGACCGCCTGATCTACGAGGACAGCATCGCGCCGATCCATCATGCCGGACAGGCCGTGCTGTGGGACGGTCTCCACCGCGTCGACGAACACCTCACGCTGGAGTCCGCGCCCGGTCACACCCCCGGCTCGGCCGTGCTGCGACTCGCGTCCGGAAGCGACCGGGCGGTCTTCGTCGGAGATCTGCTGCACAGCCCGGTGCAGATCATCGAGCCCTGCTGCAACAGCAACGCCTGCCTGGCCCCGGAACAAGCGGTGGCCAGCCGCCGCCGGATCCTCGGACGGGCCGCCGACGAACGGGAACTGCTCGTCCCCGCACACTTCGGAGGTGCGGGTGCCCTGGAAGTCCGAAGGGAGGGTGCCGGGTTCGCCCTCGGCGCATGGGCAACGGCCGGCCCCCCGGTAAGCCGCAGCCGCCCCGGCTCACAGACCCGCACCGCAGCCCCCGCCTCAACACCTACAGCCCAGCAACCCTCGTAAACCCCAGGCCTCTGGCCCCAGGCCCCAGGCCCCAGGCCCCAGGCCTCTGGCCTCTGGCCTCTGGCCTCTGGCCTCTGGCCTCTGGCCTCTGGCCTCTGGCCCCAGCAACCAACCCTCGTAACCTTCCTGCCGCCTACGACCCGAGAATCGTCGCCAGGAACTCCCCGGTCCACCCCAGCAACTCGCGCCCCACCAACGGCTTTCCGCCCACCTTGGCCGTCTTCGGGCGCGGTACCAGGAGCTGGTGCGCGGTCGGCTTGATGACCGTTCCCGGGTAAAGCCGCTTCAGGCGCAGCTCCTGGGACTCCCTCAACTCCACCGGTGCGAAGCGGATGTTGTTGCCCTGGAGGACGACCTCGCCGACTCCGCAGGCGCGGGCGAGCATGCGGAGGCCCGCGACGAGCAGCAGGTTCTCCACCGGCTCCGGCAACTTGCCGTAGCGGTCGACGAGTTCCTCGCGTACGGCCTTGACGTCCTCCTCCGTGTTGGCGGAGGCGATGGAGCGGTAGGCCTGGAGGCGGAGGCGCTCGCCCGGCGCGTAGTCGTGCGGGACGTGTGCGTCGACCGGGAGCTCGATCTTGACCTCCAGGGGCGGCGCTTCCTCGACGGTGCCGTCAAGGGAGGCCCGGTAGTCGGCGACCGCCTCGCCGACCATGCGTACGTAGAGGTCGAAGCCGACGCCCGCGATGTGGCCGGACTGTTCGCCGCCGAGCAGGTTGCCCGCGCCGCGGATCTCCAGGTCCTTCATGGCGACGTACATGCCCGCGCCCATCTCGGTGTGCTGGGCGATGGTCGCGAGGCGCTCGTGCGCGGTCTCGGTCAGGGGCTTCTCCGGCGGGTAGAGGAAGTAGGCGTAGCCGCGCTCACGGCCTCGGCCGACTCGTCCCCGGAGCTGGTGGAGTTGGGAGAGGCCGAAGTTGTCGCCGCGCTCCACGATCAGGGTGTTGGCGTTGGAGATGTCGATGCCCGATTCGACGATCGTCGTCGAGACGAGCACGTCGAACTTGTTCTCCCAGAAGTCGACGACCACCTGTTCCAGGGACTGCTCGGACATCTGGCCGTGGGCGGTCGCGATACGCGCCTCCGGGACGATCTCCCGCAACCTGGCCGCCGCCCGGTCGATGGACTCGACCCGGTTGTGGATGTAGAAGACCTGGCCCTCGCGCAGCAGTTCACGGCGGATCGCGGCGCCGATCTGCTTCTCCTCGTAGGGGCCGACGAAGGTCAGCACCGGGTGGCGCTCCTCCGGCGGGGTGGTGATCGTCGACATCTCACGGATGCCCGTCACGGCCATCTCCAGAGTTCGCGGAATCGGGGTCGCCGACATCGTCAGTACGTCCACGTTCGCGCGCAGCTTCTTCAGCTGCTCCTTGTGCTCGACGCCGAACCGCTGTTCCTCGTCGACGATGACCAGGCCGAGGTCCTTGAACTTGGTCTCCGCGGAGAAGAGCCGGTGGGTGCCGATGACCAGGTCGACCGAGCCCTCACGCAGGCCCTCCAGGACCGCCTTCGCCTCCGTGTCCGTCTGGAAGCGGGACAACGCCTTCACGTTCACGGGGAATTGGGAGTAGCGCTCGGAGAAGGTCCCGAAGTGCTGCTGCACCAGCAGGGTGGTGGGGACGAGCACCGCGACCTGCTTGCCGTCCTGTACGGCCTTGAAGGCGGCGCGGACCGCGATCTCCGTCTTGCCGTAGCCGACGTCGCCGCAGACCAGGCGGTCCATCGGGACCGTCTTCTCCATGTCGTCCTTGACCTCGGCGATGGTGGTGAGCTGGTCGGGGGTCTCCGCGTACGGGAAGGCGTCCTCCAGCTCGCGCTGCCAGGGGGTGTCGGGGCCGAAGGCGTGCCCGGGCGCCGCCATCCGCGCCGAGTACAGCTTGATGAGGTCCGCGGCGATCTCCTTGACCGCCTTCTTCGCCCGCGCCTTGGTCTTCGTCCAGTCCGCGCCGCCGAGCCGGTGCAGGGTCGGGGCCTCGCCGCCGACGTACTTGGTGATCTGTTCGAGCTGGTCGGTGGGGATGTAGAGGCGGTCGCCGGGCTGGCCGCGCTTGGCGGGGGCGTACTCGACGACCAGGTACTCGCGGGTCGCGGCCTGGACGGTGCGCTGCACCATCTCGATGTAGCGGCCCACGCCGTGCTGCTCGTGGACGATGTAGTCGCCCATTTCCAGCGTCAGCGGGTCGATGGTCTTGCGGCGGCGGGCCGGCATCCGCGCGCCGTCCTTGCCGGCCGCCTTCGCGCCGGAGAGGTCGGTCTCCGTCAGGACGGCGAGCTTGAGGACCGGGTCGGTGAAGCCGTAGTCGATCGAACCGCAGGAGACATGGACGACCGAGGGGCTGATGTCCGCCACGTCCGTGTCCAGGCGGGCCGCGATGCCTTCGCCGCCCAGGACCTCGACGGTGCGCGCGGCCGGGCCGTGCGCCTCGGTGACGTACACCGTGCGCCAGCCGTCGGCCAGCCAGCCCTTGGTGTCGGCCAGCGCCCTCGCCGTGTCACCGCGGTAGGTCTCGGGGGCGTGCATGCCGAGCTTCAGGGTGTCCGCGTCCAGCTCGTCGTCGGCGGCGAAGGGCGACACCGACCACCACATCATGTCCAGCTCGCGCGCCCGGTCCCGTACGTCCGCGATGGACCACAAGGACGCCGCGTCGACGTCGATAGGTGCCTCGCCGCCGCCCGCGGTCGCCGCCCAGGACGCCTGGAGGAACTCCTGCGAGGTCGCCACCAGGTCCGAAGCCCGCGTCCGCACCCGCTCCGGGTCGCACACGACGGCCATCGAGCCCTCGGGCAGTACGTCGATCAGCAACTCCATCTCGTCCACCAGGACCGGAGCAAGCGATTCCATGCCCTCTACGGCGATACCCTCGGCGATCTTGCCGAGCAGCTCGCCCAGCTCCGGGTGCTCCTCCGCAAGCCGGGCCGCCCGCGCCCGTACGTCGTCCGTGAGCAGCAGTTCACGGCAGGGCGCGGCCCACAATCCGTGCGCGGCCACCTCCAGCGAGCGCTGGTCGGCGACCTTGAAGTAGCGGATCTCCTCGACGTCGTCGCCCCAGAACTCCACCCGCAGGGGGTGCTCCTCGGTGGGCGGGAAGACGTCGAGGATGCCGCCGCGGACCGCGAACTCGCCGCGCCTCTCGACCAGCTCGACCCGGGAGTACGCGGCTGCCGCGAGCGCTTCGACGATGTCGCCCAGGTCGGCGCTCTGGCCCGTGCGCAGGGCGACCGGCTCCAGGTCGCCGAGGCCCCTGACCTGCGGCTGAAGCACGGAGCGGATCGGCGCGACGACGACCGAGACCGGGCCGGTCTCCGGGTCGTCGGGGCGCGGGTGCGCCAGCCGGCGCAGTACCGCCAGGCGGCGGCCCACCGTGTCCGACCTCGGCGACAGCCGCTCGTGCGGGAGCGTCTCCCAGGACGGGTACTCCACGATCCCCTCCGGCGGAAGGAGGGAGCGCAGCGCGGCGGCCAGGTCCTCGGCCTCGCGGCCCGTCGCCGTCACCGCCAGTACGGTACGGCCAGCCTCCCGGGCCAGTGCCGCCACCGCGAAGGGGCGGGCCGCGGGCGGGCCGACCAGGTCGATGTGCATCCGGTTGCCGTCGCCCGCGGCCTTCACCGCTTCCGTGAGAGCGGCGTCCTTGACGACGGCGTCGAGCAGACCGTGCAGGCTCATGAAGGGCTTCCATCCCGGGGAGTGGGCAACGCGAACGACCCGACACGTGTTCCGGGCCGGGGGCCTCCAGCGTACGTCGGCGCTGCGCTCGCTGTGGGGTCGTGGGTACCCGGGGCGGGTGTGGGCGTCTCTGGGGGCTGCCGCCCCCAGACCCCCGCTGTCGCGCTGAAAGCGCTCGTCCTCGAACGCCGGACGGGCTGAAAGATCTCCCCCGGCCGGAGCTGAAAGATTTCAGCGCCCGCCGGGGAAATCTTCAGCCCCTCCGGCGTTTGAGGAGCGGGGGTCCAGGGGGCAGCGGCCCCTGGCGGGGTCTGGGGCGGAGCCCCAGGAACAAGGGACGGGTAGGGGCGGAGGGGGCGAAAAACTACCCCCAGCCGACGCACACGGCTCGGGCCCGGTGGCCGAAGGACACTCCCTCCGGCCACCGGGCCCGCTCCCCCGCGACCCCCGTACGCGGTGGCTATTCGGTTACTCAGTTACTCAGCGACTCAGTAACTCGATTACTCGATTACTCGGTGGCGATCGCGTTCAGGACGTTCATCCGGCCCGCCCGGAACGCCGGGATCAGGGCGGCGAAGAGGCCGACGAACGCGGAGCCGACGAAGACGGCGATGATGGTCGGCCAGGGGATCTCAAGGATCTTCAGGCCTTCCAGGGCCAGCAGCTTCTGGGCGGTCGCGCCCCAGCCCATGCCCAGCCCGAGCCCGAGGAGGGCGCCGAAGAGGGCGATGACGACCGACTCCAGGCGGATCATCCGGCGCAGCTGGCGGCGGGAGAGGCCGATGGCCCTCATGAGGCCGATCTCACGGGTCCGCTCCACCACCGACAGGGCCAGGGTGTTCACGACACCCAGGATCGCGACGATGATCGCCAGGGCCAGCAGCCCGTAGATGATGTTGAGGAGCTGGCTGATCTGGTCCTTCATCGCCTGCTTGTAGTCGGTCTGGTCACTGACCGTGTACTGCGGATAGTCGTGCAGCGCAGCGCTCAGCGACTTGTAGGCGGCCGCCTCCTGGCCGTCCTTCGCCGAGGCGAAGACCAGCTGGTCGAGGGGCATCCTGTCGGCCGGGACGTACTTGGCGAGAGTGTCGATCGACGTGTACATCGCACCCGTGTCGAGGACGACGTCGCTGCTGGTGATCGCGCGGACCGTCAACTGGGCCTCGGAGCCGTCCTTGAAGTCGACGCCGATCTTGGACCCGAGGGTGATGCCGTGGTCCTTGGCGAAGTTCTCGTGGACGGACATCGAGCCCGGCTTGTACGCGTCCTCGAGCTTGCCGGCGACGGTCTTGGTGGCCAGGTCCTGTGCGTACGTCGGATCGGCCGCCGTGATCGCGGTGTCCTTGACGGTCTTGCCGTCGGGGGTGCTGAAGTCGGCCTCGGTCCACTTGTACTCGGTGACGCTCTCCAGTCCCTCGGCCGCCTTCACGGCCCGCACCGCCTGCGGGGTGATCAGCTGGCCGCTGTCGGACTCGATGATGAAGTCCGTGCCGACGGTCTTGTCGAACTGGTCGGTGGCGGAGGCCACCATCGAGGAGCTGACCACGGAGAGGCAGGCGACCAGCGCGAGGCCGATCATCAGGGCCGCGCCGGTGGCACCGGTGCGGCGCGGGTTGCGCAGCGCGTTGCGCTCGGCCATCCGCCCGACCGGACCGAAGGCACGCAGCACCACCACGCTGAGCACCCGAACCACCAGTCCCGCGAGCAGCGGGCCGATGATGACGAACCCGATGAGGGTCAGCACCACACCGGCACCGAGGACGAGCGAACCCTCGCTCGCCTTGTCGGCCGTCGCCGCCGCGTAGAGCGAGGCGACTCCCGCACCGGTGAGGACCAGGCCGATCAGACCGCGCACAAGACCCGCCTTGCCGTCGGCCGGCGTACCGGCGTCGCGCAGCGCGGCCATCGGCGAGACCTTGCCGGCGCGCCGGGCGGGCACGTACGCCGCGAACACCGTGACCAGCACGCCGAGCAGCAGCCCGACCACCGGGGTCGTCCACGCGATGGTCAGGTCGGACGTCGACAGCTCCATGCCCATGGAGCTCATGAGCTCCATCAGTCCGACGGCGATGCCGACACCCGCGCCGACCCCGAGCACCGAGCCGAAGAAGCCGAGCAGCAGCGACTCGACGAGCACCGACAGGTTGACCTGCCTGCGGGAGGAGCCGATGGCGCGCATCAGGCCGATCTCGCGGGTGCGCTGGGCGACCAGCATCGAGAAGGTGTTGATGATCAGGAAGATGCCGACGAGGAAGGCGATCCCGGCGAAGCCGAGCATCGCGTACTTCATCACGCTCATGAAGCTCTCGACGTCCTTGGAGTTCGCGTCCGAGAGCTCCTTGGCGGTCTGCACCTGGTAGCCGGCACCGAGTTCCGCCACGACGTTCTGCTTGAGCTGCGCGTCGGTGACACCGGAGGCCGCGGTGACGTTGACGTTCGTGTAGACGCCGGACTGTCCGACCAGGGTCTGCTGGGCGGTCTTGGTGTCCAGGTAGAAGATCGCGGCACCGGGGTTGGTGACGGTGAAGTCGGCGATCCCGGAGATCTTCGCGAGGTGGGTGCCGACCGCGCTGATGACACCGATCTCGTCACCCAGCTTCAGGTGGTGCTTGTCGGCGGTGTCGGCGTCGACCATGACCTGGTCCGCGGTCTTGGGCGCCGCACCGGAGGTGATCTTCATGGTGCGGGCGTCGTTGCTGTTCCAGCTGCCGACGATGGTCGGCGCGCCGCTGGAGGGCGACAGGCTGTCCTTGTCGGCGTCGACGACGGTCACCGAGGTCGAGAAGACGGTGCCCTCGGCCGACTTCACACCGTCGGCCTTCTTCACCTCGCCGAGCACGGAGGCGGGTATGACCGGCGGCCTGCCGTTGTCGGACTGGGTCTCCCCGGTGTCCGAGGCGTCCTTGGCGCTGACCGTCACATCGGAGGCGGTGGCCGCGAACAGCTTGTCGAACGTCGTGTTCATCGTGTCGGTGAAGACGAGCGTGCCGCAGACGAACGCCACCGACAGCATGACCGCCACCGCCGACAGAGCCATCCGCCCCTTGTGCGCGAAGAAGTTGCGCCTGGAGGTCTTCATGACAGTCATGACGTACGCCCCCGGGCGTCGAAGTCCTTCATGCGGTCCAGGACCTGGTCGGCCGTCGGCTGGTGCATCTCGTCGACGATCCGGCCGTCCGCCAGATACAGCACACGGTCCGAGTACGAGGCCGCCACCGGGTCGTGCGTGACGATCACGATGGTCTGGCCGAGCTCGTCCACGGAGCGCCGCAGGAAGCCCAGCACCTCGGCTCCCGCACGGGAGTCCAGGTTTCCGGTCGGCTCGTCACCGAAGATGATCTCGGGCCGGGCGGCCAACGCCCTTGCCACGGCGACGCGTTGCTGCTGACCGCCGGAGAGCTGGGTCGGCCGGTGCTTGAGTCGGTCGGCGAGCCCGACGGTCTCGACGACCTGGGCCAGCCAGCCCTTGTCGGGCTTGCGGCCGGCGATGTCCATCGGCAGCGTGATGTTCTCGATGGCGTTCAGCGTCGGCAGCAGGTTGTACGCCTGGAAGATGAAGCCGATCCGGTCCCGGCGCAGCTGCGTGAGCTTCTTGTCCTTGAGCCCGGTGATCTGGGTCTCGTCGAGGTAGATCTGTCCGCTCGACACGGTGTCGAGCCCGGCGAGGCAGTGCATCAGCGTGGACTTGCCGGACCCCGAGGGGCCCATGATCGCGGTGAACTGGCCCCGCGCGATGTCCACATCGACGTGGTCAAGGGCGACGACGCGGGTCTCACCGGACCCGTACGCCTTGACGACCTGCCGCGCTCGCGCGGCAACGGCCGTACGCCCTCCAGTGCCCCCGTGCCTGGGAATGGTTACAGCCGAAGTCACGGTATGTCTCCTAAGTCGGTCAGCGGAAAAGCCACTGAGGTGGTGCGTGGATGATTCGCGTGAACTGCTTGCGTGGATGATGCGCGTGCACTGCTTGCGTGATGATTCGCGTGCACTGCTTGCGTGATTCGCGTGAACTGCTTGCGTAGATGAGTCTGCTGTCCGGAGGGTGTCCTCCGCGCTGGTGCCCGGACCCGTCTTCTGCTGGGGAAAACCCCACCCCCCAAGGTGCGGTCCGCCGCCCTCAACGGTGCTGGCGCACTGCTCTCAGCGGCATAAAGCCAGGTTAAGGAAGCACCCCGCCCCGTCTCGTCCTCCGCCGGTACGACCTCCCCCCGAGCCCTGGTAAGGAGGGACCCCTAGGGGCAGTCCACCCCCCGGTGGAGTACGCCTCAGGGTCATCTCCACCCTCGACCCCGGCCCAGCGTCCACCCTGCCGCGACGTGAGGGTCAAGTGGCAGAGTGTCCCCGGCAGATAGATGCAGGGGGAAGGAATCCAGTGGGCCGTACCCGACCTGCGATACGCGACGCCGCCCAGCACCCCGGTGCCGGCGGCGGCACCGGCAGACGCGGCCCCGTCGTCGCCGCCCTGATGCTCTCCATGGCGCTGGCCGCGCTCGACGCCACCATCGTGTCGACGGCCGTCCCGCAGATCGTCGGCGACCTGGGCGGTTTCTCGGTCTTCTCCTGGCTCTTCTCGGGTTACCTGCTGGCCGTCACCGTCACACTCCCCGTCTACGGCAAGCTCTCCGACACCTTCGGCCGCAAGCCGGTGCTGGTCGCCGGCTCCGTCCTCTTCCTCGTCGGCTCGCTGCTCTGCGCCACCGCCTGGAACATGGCCGCGCTCATCGCCTTCCGCATCATCCAGGGCCTGGGCGGCGGCGCCCTCCAGGGCACGGTGCAGACCCTCGCCGCCGACCTCTACCCGCTCAAGGAGCGCCCCAAGATCCAGGCCAAGCTGTCCACGGTGTGGGCGACTTCGGCGATCGCGGGCCCCGCGCTCGGCGGTGTCCTCGCGGCGTACGCCGACTGGCGGTGGATCTTCCTCATCAACCTGCCGATCGGCGCACTCGCCCTGTGGCTGATCGTCCGCCACCTGTACGAGCCCCGGCGCGAGCCGGCCGCCAGGCCCCGCATCGACTGGGCCGGCGCACTCGGCGTCTTCGCCTGCGGGGGCGTCCTGCTGACCGCGCTGGTGCAGGGCGGCGTCGCCTGGGACTGGCTGTCAGCGCCGTCAATCGCCCTGTTCGGTACGGGACTTGTGCTGGTCGCGGTCGTCGTGGCCGTCGAGCGGCGGGCCGCCGAGCCGATCATCCCCGGCTGGGTGTGGCGGCGGCGCACCATCGCCGCGGTGAACCTGGCGTGCGGCGCGCTGGGGCTGCTCATGGTCGCCCCGACGGTCTTCCTTCCCACCTACGCGCAGGCGGTTCTGGGCCTGGGCCCGATCGCCGCCGGATTCGTGCTCTCCGTATGGACGTTGAGCTGGCCCCTGTCAGCGGCGCTCAGTCAGCACGTCTACCGCCGCATCGGCTTCCGCAACACCGCGATGATCGGCATCGGCTCGGCGACCGTCATCCTGCTGGCCTTCCCCTTCCTCCCCTACCCGGGCGAGCCGTGGCAGCCGGCTCTCCTCATGCTTCTGCTCGGCGGCGCACTCGGCCTCTTCCAACTCCCCCTGCTCATCGGCGTCCAGTCGACCGTCGGCTGGGCCGAACGCGGCACCACCACCGCCTCCGTCCTCTTCTGCCGCCAGACCGGGCAGACTTTGGGCGCCGCGCTGTTCGGCGCCATCGCCAACGGGGTGCTCGCCACGCGGCTCGGCGGGGCGGGCGACCTGGACTCGGTGACCCGCGCCCTGGATTCGGGCGCCCCCGGCGCACAGGTGCGCCACGCGGTCGCCGAAGCGGTGCACGCCGTCTACTTCGGCGCGGCGGTGGCCGCCGGACTCGCCTTCCTGGTCCTGCTGTTCGTGGCACCGAGCCGCTTCCCGGTCCTGACGAACGACGAGGGAACGCAGGACCCCGAGGGTGCGGAGGACGCGGAGGACACCGAGGGCGCGGAGGTCACAGATCCGTCGCCTGCTCCACGTGGTGCACTTTGATGTACTTCTTCCCGAACTCCCTGTAGGCCGCCCTGCAGGCCTCCCTGAGGATGGGCCCGGGCTTCGCACGGTCGTCGACCCCCACAACGACGAAACCCCTCTCGATCCCTGTGCGCGGGCACATACCGACCACTCGGTTTGCCGAAAACCGCACATATCCCGGAAATCTGCGAGTAGCGTGCGTCGCCCGCACCCCCGGCTCCCTGCGGTCCGCACCGCACCCGAGCCACGCAAGGAGAAACGGGATGTCCGACCCGTACTCGTCCCCGCACCCGCCACCGGAGCCCCAACCACCCCACCAGTACCCGTACCAGCCACCGCGCACTCCCCAGCCCTCCCACAACTCCACGCCCTCCCACCTCACCTACCCCTGGCAGCCACCGCCCCCCGAACCCGCGAAGAGGCGTCTGCCGCGCCACCCCGCGCTGGGCCGGCACAGCGACATGCGCGTGCTGCGGACCGCGTACCGCAGACAGCGGCGCGTGGCGACGCTGACGGCACTCGGCTACTTCGTCCTCTTCCTCCTGCTGTCCGCGTACGCGCCCGGCCTGATGACCGGCAAGGTGTCCGGCGGACTGTCGACGGGCCTGCTGCTGGGCCTGCTCCAACTACCCGTGACCTGCCTGGCGATCGGGCTGTACGAGTACACGGCGCGCCGGAGTGTCGACCCGCTCGCGGACCGGATCCGCAGACAGACCGAGCTGGACGCCAGGCGGGAGGCCGCACGATGACCGGATTCAGCAGTTCGGCGCAGACGATGTCGCTGGTGGCGTTCACGACGGTGGCGACGATCACGCTGCTCCTGTGCGTGCTGACCGGGCCGGACCGCGACGACCTGGACGAGTTCTACACGGGGTACCGGTCACTGTCGCCGATGCGCAACGGCCTTGCCATCGCCGGGGATTACATCTCGGCGGCGACGGTACTGAGCGCGACCGGCGTCATCGCGCTGGCCGGCTACGACGGTGTCGTCCTGGCGTTGAGCGTCTGCCTCTCCCTCGTGCTGCTGATGTTCCTGCTGGCCGAACCACTGCGCAACGCGGGCCGGTTCACCATGGGGGACGCGCTCGCCCGCCGGATGCCGGGGCGCGCGGTGCGCATCACCGCGTGCGTCACGACGATCATCGCGCTGCTGCCGCTGATGCTGGTCCAACTGGCGGGTTCCGGCGACCTGTTGGCCTTCATCCTCGGATTCTCCGGCGACTCGCTCAAAACGGGCTGCGTCATCGGACTGGGCATGCTGATGATCAGCTACGCGGCCGTCGGCGGCATGAAGGGCACCGCGCTCATCCAGATCCTGAAGATCGTGATGCTGCTCGGCTCGGGTGTCGTCGTCGCCGTACTCATCCTGAACCGGTTCGACTGGAATCCGGGCGCGCTGCTGGACTCGGCGGCGCAGGGCAGCGGCGTGGGACCGGCGTTCCTGCAGTCGGGGATGCAGTTCTCGCAGGGGGCCAACCCCCGCCTGGACATGATCAGTTCGGAGCTGACCGTGGTGCTCGGCGGCGCGTGTCTGCCGCACGTCACCATGCGCATGTACACGGCGAGGAGCGCCCCGCAGATACGCCGCTCGATGTCCTGGGCGGTGCCGTGCGTGGCGCTGTTCGTCCTCGTCATGACGGTCATCGGCTTCGGCGCCACGGCCCTGATCGGCCGCGCGACGATCGCCGGCGCCGACCCGCAGGGCAACACGGCGTATCTCCTGGGATCGCAGGCGGCGTTCGGCCCGGACATCTCGACGGCCGAGACCCTGCTCTTCACCACCGTCACCACGGCGATCTTCCTGACCCTGCTCGCCTCGGTCGCCGGAATGATCCTGGCCTGCGCCAACTCCCTGGCCCACGACCTGTTCGCGCACGCGCGGCTCTTCCGAGGCAACCGCCGCCACTCCGACGAGCTCTCACCGCGCCGCGAGATGCTCCTGGCCCGGGTGTCCGCGCTGGCGGTCGGCGCCTTCGCCGTCCTCCTCGCCACCTTCGTCCAGCACCGCAGCCTGCAGCCCTTGATCACCCTCTCCTTCTGCCTGGGCGCCTCCGCCCTCGCACCCGCCCTGATCTACACCCTCTTCTGGCGCCGCTACACCCGGACCGGCCTCCTCGCCACCCTCATCGGCGGCACCCTCACCGTCCTCCTCCTCATCCCCGGCACCAACCTCGTCTCCGGCACCCCCACCTCCGCCTTCCCCGACGCCGACTTCAACTGGTTCCCGTTCACCACGACCGGCCTCGTGTCGATCCCGCTGGGATTCGCCTGTGGGTGGCTGGGCACGGTGGCCTCGGGGAGGAGAAAGGCGAAGGAGCAGAGGGGGCAGTACGACGCGGTGGAGGGGTGGATTCTGGCGGGGGCGGTGAGGAGGGAGAACAGTTGAGAGCCCAACTCTCCAACAGACCGAGACGGGCGGGTGGGCGGGCAACGCGCCGCGGAGCGGCGGAGATGGGGCCCGCGGAGCGGGCAGGGTGACGGCCCCTTTCGGGCGGACCGAGTCGGGCAGGTGGGCGGGCGGGAAACCCGCAGCGGAGCGGCGAAGCAGACCGCGCCCCGCGGACGGACCCGAGCAGCCGACCCCGCCGCGGAGCGGCGGAGAACCCCCGCCAAAGCAAGGCGCAGCTACTCCGCCGTGGCCCGCCCCGTCAACGCGGCAAGACTCGTCCGTACGTGGTCCATGTGAGCCCGTACGTCATCCCACTGCTCCCCGTGCTCCAACAGCACCCGCTCGGTCTCCCGAGCGATCCGCTCCTCCCGCACCCGCGCCTGCGCCAGCACCTCGGCGGCCCGCGCCGCCGCGTCCTCCTGTCCGTGCCGCGCCGACTCCTCGGCCTCGGCGAAGGCCCGCTTGGCCTCGGACAACGCCGCCTCGGCGCGCTCGACCCGCTCCACGTGGTGCGCGTCGAGCGCGGCCTCCCGGTCGGCGGCGGCCCGCTCGGCCTCCTCCCAGCGTTCGGCGTGCTCCTTCTCCTGCTCGGCGAGCAGCCCCTCCGTCCGCTGCCGCACCTCCCGGAGCGCGGCCAGCGCCTCACCGCGGTTCTCCTTGATGTCGCGCCGGGCGGAGATCCGCATCTCGTCGGCCTCGGCTCGGGCGGTGAGGAGCCGTTGCCGGGCGCGTTCCTCGGCCTCACCGCGCACCTCGTCGGCGTACGCCGCCGCAGCGTCCCGCGCCTGCCGCCCCGCCGCCTCGGCCTCGTCGACGATCCGCTGAGCGTCCCGGCGCGCGGTGTCCCGTACGGCCGCGGCCTCCTCCTCACCCAGCTCGAAGATCCGCCTGGCGCCCTCCCCGAGCGTCTCGTACGTCTGCGGGACGAGCCGCGCCACGACCTCCCGCAGCCGCTCCGCCTCCGCGTCCATCTCCTTGGCCAGTACGGTCAGCCGGGCCGCCCGTTCCCACGCGGCGTCCCGGTCCTGGGAGAGCCCCGCGGCGTACGCGTCGACCTGCTCGGGACGGTAACCGCGCCCCCGTACGGCCATGAAGCCGTGCGGCGACTGCGATGCGCTGCTCATCCTTGAACCCCTCTCCACCGGACACACACGAAATGACGAACGACTTATGACGAACGATTTCGCGCACATCTTGATGGATCACACGGAAGTGTTCATAACGCGACACTCCGCCCATCCATCCGGTCAAGGGTGCGTCATTTGAGGTCAGAAGCCGGAATCGGGGTGTCGTCGCGGAGTGCGGAGAAGAGCTGTTCGGCCTTCGCGGAGTCCCACTCGACGACATCACCGACCCCGTCGACGGAGGTCTCCTCCCCCACCGGGACGGTCGTCGTGGCCCCTTCTCCGTCCGCGAGGTCCTTCATCCGCAGCCCCATCTGCGCCAGATCCCGCACCCCGGTGCCGTCGTCCACGGTGAGCGCGTCGAACGAAGCCCCCAGCCAGGGAATCAACCGCCACGGCGGCACCACCACGGCCGGGCTCAACGCCTTGTCCGCCACCGCGCTCACCAACTGCCGCTGCCGCTTGACCCGTCCCAGGTCACCCAGCGGATCGGAGTACCGCGCACGGACGTACGCCAGTGCCTGCGTCCCGTTCATCCGCTGGCACCCGGCATCGAAGTCGGCCCCCGACTTCGTGTCGTGCAGCCCGCCTTTCGCCACGCAGATCGTGACCCCGTCGAGCGAGTCGACCACGTCGACAAAGCCGAGGAAGTTCACCTCGGCGTAGTGGTCGAGGTTCAGCCCGGTGGCCTGTTCGACGGTGCGGGTGAGTAGTTTGGCGCCGCCGAGCGCGTACGCCGCGTTGATCTTGTTCTTCCCGTGCCCCGGGATGTCGACGTACGAGTCCCTGGGGAGCGACACCAGATACGGTCCGCTCTTCCCGTAGTGCAGCAGCATGATCGTGTCGGTGTTTTGCACGTCGTCATTGCCGACGTGCAGTTCCTTGCGCTGTTCGGGGGTCAGCTCGGAACGGCTGTCGGACCCGATCAGCAGCCAGTCCGCACCGGGGTCCGCACTCGGCCGGTCCGCGTACGCGTCGAACGCGTCGGTGTGCCGCAGCCGCGAATCCCCCCAGAAGTACAGGCCGATGACGTACGCGACGCCGATCAGCACAAAGGTCAGCAGGGTCAGCGCCAGCCGCTTGGGCCACCGCCTTCGCCTGTTCTCTCGCCGACGCTCCGGCTGTTCGGGCCACGTACTCATGACCGCATGATCGAGGCGCCCGACCCGTCGCGCAGGTCGAGCGCCTCATTCGTACGTACCTCAGCGGGCCTGCAGACCTAAAGCAGCCCGTCCCACATCTGTTCCAGCAGCACCGACCACCAGCTCTCCGGCGACCCGAGGGCAGCCGGGTCGAGGGAGGCGAGCTGCGCCTGGAAGTCGACGGTCCAGCGGCCCGCCTGCTCCTGGTTCAGCCCGAAGCGCAGCCGCCACATCCGGCCGAGCAGGGCCAGGCAGCGCGCGAACTCGGGCAGCCCCGTGTTCACGAACTGCGGCGGCACCGGGGCGCCGCCCGGACCCGCCTCGACCGGCACGGCCACGATGTTCGCCGTACCGTACTGGACACAGATCGCCTTGCCGAAGTCACTGCCCATCACGAGGTACGAGCCCGCGTCCGAGGCCGGCTGCACCCCGCGCTCCATCGCCAGCTCCGCCAGCGTCGGCACCGGCCGGCCGGGCTGGGCCTGCGCCCAGAAGAACGGGCCCATGTCGACCGGCAGCCCGGCCACCACCAGCGTGTGCGCCACGACATTCGGCACACCCTGCCGCGACACCGCCACCTGGTCGAAGCGGAACACCCCCGGCCCGAACGCCGCGGCCAGCTCCTGCCCGATCGCCTCCGGCGGCAGCGGCGGCGCGGGCTGCACCGGCGGAATCGGCGCCCGCACCGGAGCGGGCCGCGCGGGCCCGTCCGCCACCTGGTGCAACTCCCCCTGGTGGGCGAGCAGTTGCCCCATTCCCTGCTGACGGCTCGCGTGATCCGTGCCGTACGGGGCGATGCTCGTGATCCGCGCCTGCGGCCAGGTCTCCCTGATCATCCGCGCGCAGTACGCGCCCGGCAGCTCACAGGACTCCAGCTCCGTGTGCAGCTCAAGCACCTGCTGCGGCGGCACGTTCATCGCCCGCAGCTCGTGCAGCATCTGCCACTCCGGATGCGGCGTACCCGGCGCCGAACGCCGGATCAGCTGCTGCTCGGAACCGTCCTGCGCGCGATACCGCAGTACGGCCTGGTACCCGGGCCCGACGGTCGGCTGCCCCGTCTGCGGATAGCCGTACGCCGGGCGCTGCTGACCGGAGTTCCCCGGCTGACCCGGGCTCCCCGGCAGACCGGGCTGACCCGGCAGAGGCTGACCGGGCAGCGGCTGGGGCGCGCCCGGGGGCATGCCGGGGGCGTGCGGGGGCGGCGGTGCGCCAGGTCCGCCGACCGGCGGACCCGAAAGCATGGTCGCGGCGTGATGAACAGCGCCGGGAGGCGTACCACCGGGAGGGTTCGGAGCCCCAGGAGCCCCAGGAGCACCGGGCACACCAGGCACTCCGGGCGGCTGAGGCGCGCCGGGTCCCCCCACAGGCGGACCCGACAACATCGTCGCCGCGTGATGGACACCACCCGGACCATTCGGTCCCCCGGGCGCCCCCGCAGGCCCTGAAGCTCCCGCAGGCCCTGAAGTCCCCGCAGGCCCCGCAGGCCCCGCAGATCCCTCGGGCCCGTTCGGACCGAGCTGCGACACAAGCTGCGTCGGCACGTACCCGCCCGCAGGCGCACCCGGCGTACCCGGCGCACCGGGCCCGGACGGCGGAGGCACACTCCCCGGCCGCGCGCCCGGCACTCCCGGCGCACTCGGCGGAGGCGGAGCGCTCGCCGCACCCCGGGCGCTCCTGGGAGGCTGCGCCTTGCTGGTCGCGGCATCGGCGATGTCACTGGCGTTGGGCCGCGAGGGCGCACCGGGCGGCGTACCAGGAGCACCCGGAACCGGCGGCGCACCGGGCGGCGGCGTCCCCGGAGCCCCACCCGACCCTTGCGGAAACCCGTACGCGGGCGCACCCGGCGGAGGAGGCGACCCCTGCGGCCCGCCCGGGACCGGCGACGCACCGGGCGGCGGCGTCCCCGGAGCCCCACCGGGCCCTTGCGGGAACCCGTACGCGGGCGCACCCGGCGGAGGGGTCCCCTGCGGCCCGCCCGGAGCTCCGCCCGGCCCCTGCGGATAGCCGTACGAGGGCGCGACCGGCGGAGTCGCGCTCCGGGGAGCGCCCGCCTGCGGCGAATGGGGGTCGTCGACCGCCGGACCCGTCGCCGTACGCGGAAGCTGACTGCCCCCGGACATCAGGGCGGTCTTGGCATGCGGCGGCGGGGTTCCGGCGTCGTCGGCGTCGGTGAGCGGCGGCGCGAACACGGTCGCCGGCAGCGGTACGGAACGGTCGTCGCCGGCATCCGCGTTGGTGTCGGTCCCGGCCCACGGGGTCACGTCGGCGGGCGCACCGGGCGCCCCCGCGTCCTGACGGCCACCGGCGGCGGGCCACGCCGGACCCCCACCGGGAACCGAGGGGGGCGCACCCGGCGCGAAGTGCGCCGGAGGCGCATCGGCCGGCGGCGCGTCAACAGGGGCCGGCGAGGACCCGTTCGGCACCCCACCCCCGACGGCCGCACTGTGCGCGGCCGCAGCCGCGCGAGACCCGGCCCCGTCGGAGGGCGAGCCCGAGGGCGCGCCCGGCGCCCCGGTCCGCCGATCCGGAATCCCCAGCTTGTCCGCGGCCTCCTGCAACCACTCAGGGGGACTGAGCAGGAAGGACGTCTGGTTCAGATCGACGCGGGCCTGGGGAACGGGCGCCGTCTCCGGAGCCGCGTCCTGCGCGCCGTACTGCTCCTCGTACCGGCGGATCACCTCACCCACCGGCAGCGAGGGCCACAACGTGGCCTCACCGCTGTCGCGGGCGATGACGAGCCGCTGCGCGCCCCCGTCGGAACGCGGACCGCCCACACGGTCCTCGGCCCACACCACGAACCCGAGTTCGAACTCCCGTACCCGCACCTCACGGTGCTGATACGCGACCACGTCCCCGTTGATCCACTCTTCCGCGCGCTCCTGCGCCTGCGCGAAGGTCACCATCGAACGCTCACTCCCCCACCGAAGTCGCGGACGCCACCGCATGGACGGGAACGGCCCGCGCGAAACCGCCGTCCACCATCAGGTTGGCCACCGTCTCCAGCTCCGGCGGATTACCCGCGAGCCGGGACAGGAACTGGTCGAAGTCGTCACCGCAGGGCAACAACAGCCGCTGCACCCGCTCCGCCGGCGGCCAGGCGTCCTGGTCGCGGACGTCGTCGTACGCGCAGAACCACACCGACCCGATCCCGTCGCCCTTCACCTTCACGGCGAGCAGACCGCCCTGCACGAATCCGACGCACAGGTAGTCCTTGGTCAGATGGTCGCGCAGGCACTTGTTGATGTAGACGAGGTCATTGAGGGCGGCCTCGTCGCGCACCGTGAAGAACGGCTGGTCCACCAGGAGGCCCAACTCGGCGTCCAGCGCGGCTCCCACCGGCGCACACCCCCCGGCCGCTTTCAGGAAGGACCGATAGGCACCCGGAAGCCGATAGCCGAGATCCTCCTCGACCCCCTGCACCTGCTGCTCGGTCACCGCGACCGACGACTTCGGCAGCCCGAAGTGCGCGGGCCACGTCTCCTGCAACGGCCGCGTCCCCCGCTTGTCATGGTCCACGAGCGCGGTCGACAGTCCCCCGTGGTGCCGCAGCAGCGCCTTCACGTCGACGGGCACGAGTTCCAGCCGCCGGGTGCCCGGCACGTGGTGCCAGGTCCAGCCGTGCGGGGTCGCCACCGCGGGGATCGTGTCCCACAGGTCGTGTCCGGAGGCGGCGAGCGCGGCGTTCGCGGAGACATAGTCCGTGAGCCGCAACTCGTCCACGCCGAACCCCTCGGGGGGCTCGGCGATCTCCGCGGCGGCACGCGCGTACGCCGAGAAGTCGGGATAGCCGTACTCGTCGACCCGCACACCCCTGGGGTGGCGGGCAGCCCGGACCGGGTCCGGGAAACGTACGACCTGCCCGGCGTAGGCCGCGTTCGGCGGCGCGGCTTGCTGCCCGAGCCGACCTGTCGTCATGGCGGTTGCCCCCTGCGGCGTCGTCAATAGCGGTATGGATCGCGGATGTCGACAGCCTATGCGGTTGTACGACCCCGGTCACCGGGCCTCCGGTTCCGTGACCTGCCGTCACCTCGCCGTGACGGTGCGACGAAGACCGGGCGTGTCGCGGAGCCCCAGCTTCCCCACTCGCCACGCCATTTGGCAGTCTGTCTCCGCACCGGGGGATGCACGGGAGGGAAACGATCATGAACGCGACGCATACAGGCACGTCCGGGGACCCGCGGGTCGGCTGGAGCAGCGACGAGACACCGCACGTCCCCACCCTTCTGCACCGCCGCGACGGCATACTCCCGACCGTCGCCGCCGCCCTCTCCGTACGCGGCGAGACCCTCACCGGGACGGCCGCGCGCGGCGACCAGCCACCTGCCCTCCACCCGCTGGTCCAGGACTTCCTCGACACCCTCACCAACGCGCAGCGCGACCGTTTCACCGGCCGCTGCGCGGAGGCGATCCTGATCTCCCGGCACATCGCCGCCGTCGACGCCGCCCGCAGCAAGCGCGCCGCACGCAAGCCACTGACCAACGGCGAGGCCCGCAAAGCCCTCAAGCAGGCCAAGCTCACCGCCCGCCGTATCCGCGAGGACGGCGACCCGCTGCACGGCAGCTTCGCCGCGCCCTGCCGCTCCTGCACGGCCCTCAGCGAGCACTTCGGCGTCCTCATCGTCGACCCGACGGCCCCCGGCGCCTGAACTCCCCGCACCCCGCGCACGTACCAATGGTGGTGACGCCCGTCCCCGTCCCCACGTGGGTCCTACGACCCCGCCTCCCCGTCACTCGACGAACTGAAGGGCAGATGCACGCCGACCGCACCTCCACCACACGCTTCCCCGTCCCCGTGGACGCCGCGCTGCGCTCCGCCGGGTGGCAGCCCGGGCGCTGGGACATAAAGCAGGCCGAGTACTGGGCCGACGCCCTGCGCGGGCATGAGTCGCCTGCCGGGCACCAGCACGCGGTGTTCCCCGCGGCGGTGGAGGCCTGGGCGGAGTTCGGCGGCCTCCACGTCACCTCGTCCGGGCCCGGCCGCCAGAACGCCCCCGCCGCCCTCCACTTCGACCCGCTCCACGGCCTCCACCTGGCCCGCACCCTCGGCGACCTCGGCCGCGCCCTCGACACCGAGGTCTGCCCCCTCGGCGAGGAGTCGGACAACCGCGCCCTCCTCGCCATCGACGCCGAGGGCCGCGTCTACACCCTCGACCACACCGGCGACTGGTACCTCGGCCCGGACATAGACACCGCCCTCAACACCCTCCTCTCAGGCACGGCCCCCACCCGCCTGACCACCGCGTAACCAGCAACCCCAAGCCAAGGACGTTTTTCGCCCCCTCCGCCCCTACCCGTCCCTTGTTCCTGGGGGCTGCCGCCCCCAGACCCCCGCTGTCGCGCTGAACGCGCTCGTCCTCAAACGCCGGACAGGCTGAAAACCTCCCACCCGGCCGGGCAGAAGAGCTGCCTCCAGGTGGGTGAGGGTTCGGGTGGCCCCCCGCCCTCAAGTGCCGACCGGACCGGGGATCTTTTCAGCCCCGCCGGACCAGAGCCGAAAAGCAATGCTGCTGCCCCCGCCACCCGCAGCCGACCCACGACGGAAGGGGGCGTGCCGGTACGTCCAAATGCCCGTCGCGTACGTTCGCGTCACCGGACCCGCCACACCACTGCCCGACGCCTGATCCGGCGGCGACGGGCGGGACGTACCGGCACGCCCCCGACCCACCCACCCGGACGCCACACGCACCGGCAAACGCACCGGCACCGGCAGGCACCCGCACCCGCACCCGCACCCGCCGGCAGGCACACGCACCCGCCCCGGCGGCCGGCAGGCACCCCGCGTCACCCACCACCCCCCGCCGGAATCACCGCAGACACCCGATACCCCCCGGCATCCGTAGGCCCGGACACAAAAACACCCCCCAGCGCACTGACCCGCTCCTTCATGCCCAGCAACCCGTTCCCCCCGCTGGGCAGATGCGCGGACGAAGCCGCCCCCGGCTCCGGCGGGCACTCGTTCTCCACCTGCATCGCGATCTCCGAGACCCGATGAGCCAACCGCACATGCGTCTTCGCACCGGCCGCGTGCTTGTGCACGTTGGTGAGGGCCTCCTGCACAACCCGGTACGCGGTCTGCTCGACCTCGCCGGCGTACCCGGACCCGGGCGAGTCCCCCTCGACCGACAGGTCGACCACCATCCCGGCCGCCGCCGACTGTCCGATCAGCTCATCGAGCTCCGCGAGCGAGGGCCCGTCCACCGCATCGTCGGCGACGCGCGACGCCGCAGCGGCCGCGGCCACAGCAACCGCGGCAAGCGGCATCGGATGGGACCGCGAGTCCAGCCCGTCCCCCGTACGCAGCACGCCCAGCATCTCCCGGAGCTCGGTCAGCGCCTGACGCCCCATGTCCCCGACGAGCGCCGCGTTCTTGACGGCCTTCTCGGGATCCTTCCGGGCGACGGCCTGAAGGGCGGCGGCATGCACGACCATCAGGCTCACCCGGTGCGCGACCACATCGTGCATCTCACGGGCGATCCGCGTCCGCTCCTCGTTACGCGCCCACTGCGCCCGCTCCTCCGCCCGCTCGGCGAGCAACTGCAGCTCCCGCTCCAGCGAGTCCGCCCGCTCCCGCAGGCTCTCCATCAGCCGCCGCCGCGCCCCGACGTACAGCCCGAGCAGCACGGGCGGAGCGGTCATCCCCAAGGCGGTCGTCAGCGAGATGAAGGGGACGAACCAGTCCCCCATCGTCACATCGCCGCGCACCATCCCCTGGTGCGCCCGCACGAACGTCACGATGAGCGTCCCGGCGAAGGACATCCCCGCCAGTGCCCCGATGATCCGCCGCGGCAGCTCGGACGCGGCCAGCGTGTACAGCCCGACGAGCCCCATCAGGAAGCCCATCTGGGCGGGCGTGATGGCGATCGACACCAGCACGACCGCGATGGGCCACTTCCGCCGCAGCAGCAGCGTCAGCCCGGCGAGCAGTCCGAACCCCACCCCGACCGGAACCGGCAGCCCCGCGTCATGGGCGAACGGGATCCCCTCGATGCCGCACTCGGCCGCCGACACCCCCGCGAGACCCGCGTCGAGCACGGCACTACGCCACCTGACCCACCACCACGGCCCGATACCGGCCGCGGTGTGCTCTTCCCCCGTCGTGGTCATACCTCCAGCCTACGGTCGCCCCCCGCCCCTTTTCCGGTGAGTTTCGCCTACTGGCCTACACCACCCCCCTCCACCGAACAGAAGCGAAACCCGCCGATATCCCTCGAACCACCGAATCGCTCACTGTTCGACGCCGGAAACGGAAGCAGAGAGGGACGGCCGATCTACCTCGTCGCGTTGAAGGCATCGGGTACGGCATAGTGTTGGGTGCCACTTCGGCGACCCGACCAGAATCTGGCCAAGAGCCCGGCCGAATGTCCGGTTTAGTCGAGTTCCATCCCCCGTGGTGTAATTGGCAGCACTGTGGCTTTTGGTGCCATCTGTCCGGGTTCGAGTCCTGGCGGGGGAGCAATGCTCGGTTCGGGCCCTGACAGCACAGTCAGGGCCCACTCCCATGTCCCCCCTGAAACACCCCGGTATCCTGCGGATGTCCACACCCCAGCCATCCGTAGCCGAAGGGCATACCCCGTGAGCGCCAATCGCCCGGCAGCCGTCGTCGTACTCGCAGCGGGTGAGGGCACCCGTATGAAGTCGGCCACACCCAAGGTTCTGCACGAACTGTGTGGCCGTTCCCTGGTGGGTCATGTGCTCGCGGCAGCGGGCGAGTTGGAGCCCGAGAAGCTGGTCGTAGTGGTCGGTCACGCCCGCGAGCAGGTCATCGCGCACCTGGGCGGGATCGACCCCGGCGTACGCACCGCCGTACAGGCGGAGCAGAACGGCACCGGGCACGCCGTGCGGATGGGCCTGGAGGAGCTGGGCGGCGTCGTCGACGGCACGGTGGTCGTCGTCTGCGGCGACACCCCGCTGCTCACCGGGGAGACGCTGCGGAACCTCGCCGCGACCCACAGCACGGACGGCAACGCGGTCACCGTGCTGACCGCCGAGGTCCCGGACGCGACGGGCTACGGCCGTATCGTCCGCGACGGCGTCAGCGGCGCGGTCACCGCGATCGTCGAGCACAAGGACGCCAACGCGTCCCAACTCGCCATCCGTGAGATCAACTCCGGTGTCTTCGCCTTCGACGGACAGCTCCTCGCGGACGCCCTCGGCAAGGTGCGTACGGACAACAGTCAGGGCGAGGAGTACCTGACCGACGTCCTCGGCATCCTGCGCGAGGCCGGGCACCGCGTCGGCGCCTCCATCGCGGGCGACCACCACGAGATCGCCGGGATCAACAACCGCGTCCAGCTCGCCGAGGCCCGCCGCATCCTCAACGACCGGCTGCTCACGCGGGCCATGCTCGCCGGGGTGAGCATCATCGACCCGGCCTCCACCTGGATCGACGTCGCCGTCACCTTCGAGCGGGACGCGATCGTGCACCCGGGCACCCAGCTCCAGGGGGCCACGCATCTCGCGGAGGGCGCCGAGGTCGGCCCCAACTCCCGCCTGAAGGACACCAAGGTGGGCGCGGGGGCGCGGGTCGACAACACCGTCGCCGACAACGCCGAGGTGGGCCCGCAGGCGAGCGTCGGCCCGTTCGCGTATCTCCGCCCCGGCACCCGCCTCGGCCTGAAGGCCAAGATCGGCACATACGTCGAGACGAAGAACGCGACGATCGGCGAGGGCACGAAGGTCCCGCACCTGTCGTACGTGGGCGACGCGACGATCGGTGAGTACACCAACATCGGTGCCGCCAGCGTCTTCGTGAACTACGACGGCGAGGCCAAGCACCACACCACCGTCGGCTCGCACTGCAAGACGGGTTCGGACAACATGTTTGTGGCGCCTGTCACCATCGGGGACGGCGCCTACACCGCGGCGGGCTCGGTCATCACCAAGGACGTACCGGCCGGTTCACTGGCCGTGGCCCGTGGCCAGCAACGGAATATCGAGGGTTGGGTGGCGCGCAAGCGTCCGGGAAGCGCCGCCGCGAAGGCCGCCGAGGCAGCCTCCCGTGAGCCCGAAGGCGAAGCCTGACCGGAAACCGGTGCGTCCGACACGGCGTACCGTGATAAACGCACATCCGCACACCCCCAGCTGAGAAGACCTCTCGTAGTAACCCGTAGTACCTCTCGCGGCAAGTTCGCACGCCGCTGACTCGTGCGAGTCGGCCGGATGCGGCGCGGCCGAGAGGTCCTCTCGCACCCAGCTGAGACACCTCTGAGGAGACAGTGCTGTGACCGGGATCAAGACGACCGGCGAGAAGAAGATGATGTTCTTCTCCGGCCGCGCCCACCCCGAGCTTGCCGAGGAGGTCGCCCACAAGCTGGGTGTCGGGGTAGTCCCGACGAAGGCCTTCGACTTCGCGAACGGCGAGATCTACATCCGCTACGAGGAGTCCGCGCGCGGCGCCGACTGCTTCCTGATGCAGAGCCACACGGCTCCCATCAACAAGTGGATCATGGAGCAGTTGATCATGATCGACGCTCTGAAGCGGGCCTCCGCACGGAGCATCACGGTGATCGTGCCGTTCTACGGTTACGCGCGGCAGGACAAGAAGCACCGCGGGCGTGAACCCATCTCGGCCCGTCTGATCGCCGACCTGATGAAGACGGCCGGCGCCCACCGCATCCTCACGGTCGACCTGCACACCGACCAGATCCAGGGCTTCTTCGACGGCCCGGTCGACCATCTCTTCGCGCTGCCGATCCTCGCGGACTACGTGGGCGCGAAGGTCGACCGCTCCAAGCTGACCGTCGTCTCCCCCGACGCCGGCCGGGTGCGCGTCGCCGACCGCTGGTGCGACCGTCTCGACGCCCCCCTCGCGATCGTGCACAAGCGCCGCGACAAGGACGTCGCCAACCAGGTCACCGTCCACGAGGTCGTCGGTGATGTGGAGGGCCGCGTCTGTGTCCTGGTCGACGACATGATCGACACCGGCGGCACGATCTGCGCCGCCGCCGACGCCCTGTTCGCGCACGGCGCCGAGGATGTCATCGTCACGGCCACGCACGGTGTGCTCTCCGGCCCGGCCGCCGACCGGCTGAAGAACTCCAAGGTCAGCGAGTTCATCTTCACGGACACTCTGCCGACCCCGGGCGAGCTCGAGCTCGACAAGATCACGGTGCTGTCGATCGCGCCGACGATCGCGAACGCGGTCCGCGAGGTCTTCGAGGACGGCTCGGTGACGAGCCTCTTCGAGGAGCAGTAGGACCAGCAGGAGCCGTAGGCCCCTGCAGACGTAGATCGATTTCTGATACGGCCTCCCCGCCCAGTAAGCTGTCACAGTTGCTCGGCGAGGGAGGCCGTACCGCTTTACGAGGCGGGTACGGCGGTCCGTTATCGACGCGCTCTTCGTAGCAGGCCGATGTTTTGGCCGGGTGACCCTTTTCCCCAACTGTTCTACGAGGAGTGACATGTCCGACGTCAAGCTCGCCGCCGAGACCCGCACCGAGTTCGGCAAGGGCGCCGCCCGCCGCATCCGCCGCGACAACAAGGTTCCGGCCGTTGTCTACGGTCACGGTGCTGAGCCCGTCCACGTCACGCTGCCGGGCCACGAGCTTCAGCTCGCCCTGCGTACCGCGAACGTCCTGCTCACCCTGGACATCGAGGGCAAGACCGAGCTGGCGATCCCGAAGGCCGTCCAGCGCGACGCGATCAAGGGCTCCCTCGTGCACGTCGACCTGCTCACCGTGAAGAGCGGCGAGAAGGTCACCGTCGAGGTCTACGTCCACACCGAGGGCGAGCTGGCCCCGGGTGCCTACCTGCTCGAGCACGTGCTGAGCACGCTGACGGTCGAGGCCGAGGCCACCCACATCCCCGAGTCGGTCACCGTCTCCATCGCGGGTCTTGAGGCCGGCGCGGCCATCCTCGCCAAGGACATCCCGCTTCCCGAGGGCACCACGCTGGTGATCGACGAGGACGCGGTCGTCCTCCAGGTCCTGGCCGCCCAGGCGGAAGAGGCCGCCGCGGACGAGGCCGAGACCACCGAGGCCTGATCCCTCACCGGGTCATAGTTTTTTGCCGGCCGCCGCTCCCCGGGGAGCGGCGGCCGACGTGTATCAAGGCCATGCGGGACACGGCGCGTATCAAGGACAGAGCGCCGCCCGTCAAGGACACATGGGAGACACGGACGTGACGACGACGACCGACGACGCAGCCGCCCCCTGGCTGATCGTGGGGCTCGGCAACCCAGGGCCCGAGTACGCCATGAACCGGCACAACGTGGGCTTCATGGTGGCCGATCTGCTGGCGGGGCGGATCGGCGGCAAGTTCAAGCGGGCCGGCAAGGCACAGGCGCAGGTGATCGAGGGGCGTATCGGTCCGCCGGGACCGGCCAACCGCCGGGTGATTCTGGCCAAGCCGATGTCGTACATGAATCTGTCCGGCGGTCCGGTGAACGCGCTGCGCGATTTCTACAAGGTGCCGCTCGCGCACGTCGTCGCGATCCACGACGAGCTGGACATCGACTACGGCGTCCTGCGTCTCAAGCTCGGTGGCGGGGACAACGGTCACAACGGGCTGAAGTCGATGACGAAGGCGATGGGTCCGGACTACCACCGGGTGCGGTTCGGTATCGGGCGCCCTCCGGGGCGTATGCAGGTCGCGGATTTCGTCCTGAAGGACTTCGGGTCGGCGGAGCGCAAGGAGCTCGACTACCTCGTGGACCGTGCGGCGGATTCCGTGGAGTGTCTGGTCATCGAGGGCCTGGAGCGGGCGCAGAGCTCCTACAACTCCTGAGGGAATTGCCCAGGGCGCCGAAAGGTACGTACAACTCAGGACTTGTCCCTGACCTGAGTTGACCAAGCGCACGGCCATGGCCAATGATCCCCGCCATGCCCGCCGCCACGTCAGGTCAGAGCTCCCGCCGGAACGCCTACGCGGCGCTGCGGTTCGGGCAGCGCGCGACGATGGGTTCGGTCGCGGTGCTGATCCTGATCGCGGGTGTCTGGGGTTCCTGGGGCACGGCTCAGCACGTGATGCTGAGCCGGGGCCGGGAGCAGGGGACGATGACCGTCACTGCGTGTTCGGGCGACACCTGCACGGGGCCGTACACGCCCACGTCGACGGGGTCGGAGGCGCGGGACCGCGTCTCCATCGAGGAGTCGGTGGCGGTGAAGAAGGGCGAGGTCTACGCGGTCACCGTGAAGCCGGGCAGCAGTGATGTGGTGCGCTCCGGTCCCGCCGGGCTCCTCTACTCGTGGGTTCCCTTCGGCGGCGCGCTGCTGCTCGCCTCGGTGGTGGTGGCGGGCGGCCTGCGGCTCACGCGGGTGGCGTGGGCGCTGGCGGCAGTGGGGTTCGTGCAGCTGACGGTGACGTTCCTGGCCTTGTCACCTCCTCGGCCGTGAACGGCCGAGCTTGTGCACTCGGCCGTTCACACCTTGTCGCGCTCCCGACTGCCCCCTACGACAGGACGGTCACGGGTCGCATCTCCCCACGATCCGGCCTATTCAGGCCGGTGCGGGGACGGGTGCGGTGACAAACACCCACGCCGAGCGTGCACGATCGCGCACGTTGACCCCGGCGACGTGGTCGGCAGGCCCAGCAAGGCCGCACCAACGACAACAGAAACGGTCCCGAGCAGGCCGGTTGGCCCTCTCGGTGTGCCCACAGCGCGGGCAGCGCTGCGAGGTGTACGCCGGATCCACCTCCAGGAACGGCACCCCGGCCCTACGGGCCTTGTAGGCAAGGTGCTGTCCGAGCTGGCGGAACGGCCACGAGGAGAGCGTGCCCCGCTGGTCGCGGCGAAGCCGTACCCGGTCCCGGATCCCGTCGAGCTGCTCGACGGCGATCCCGCAACCGGTGCTCCCCCACGCTCGGCTTCGCTCGCGCGGGAGGTGCCCCCATCGCGACGGACACGATCTCCTTTGAAATCCCGTGGTTCACATGGGCGGCATGACGCTGTTCCTTCTTCGCACGGCGGGCCAGGCGACGGGTGGCCGACCGGGTCTGTCTGGCCTGGAGTTCGGCGCGTTTGCGGGCCTGCCAGCGCCGGTACCGGTTCAGGCCTCGGCCCTGGTAGTTGGTGCCGTCGGAGGTGGTGGCGAGGTTGACGATGCCGCGGTCGACCCCGATCCAGTCGACCGGCTCGTACACCTCCGGGTCGGGAAGGTCGCAGGTGGCGGTCAGGAACCACTTGCCGCCTCGCTGGACCAGGTCGGACTCGCCCTTGCGGTATTCGGCCAGTGTTTTGAGCTGGTCCGGCGATCCGGTGTAGCCGATGCCACGCATCCGCCCGTCCACCGTCCAGATCGACACCGTGCGCGCATCCGTCTGCCAGGACAGACACCGGTCATCGAACGGCTGGGCCGCCTCAGGCCGGAAGACGACCGGCGAGCCGGTGCCTCTGCGGTACCGCTTCGATGCCGGGCTGCCCAGCCGGCTGGCTTTCAGACTCGCCGCGAGCGCGCTATAGGCGTCCACGACCTTCTTCACCACCCGCACCGCAGGCTGCGCCGACAGCCCGAACGCCGCCTTGACGTCCGCGTACACCAGCTTCTGCAGCCCGTTGCGGTCCCTCACACCCGTCTCGAAGGCAATCCGGGAGACGTGATCGGCGGCCCGGTTGCAGGCACGCAAGGTCGCCTCCAGCGCCGCCACCTGCTCCGGCGACGGCAACAACTTCACCTGCACCACCAACTTCACAACACCCGAACCTAGACAGCGGCCCCGCACACCCGGGCGAACTTCGCACGCATTCACCCACCCACGCGACCACCCCGCACACACGTGCGCATATCTCCCGGCCCCGCCGGACAGCGATGCGGACACTCCGTACCCCACCTCAACGCGGTGACGCTCCGCGTCACAGGCCGGGGATGCGATTCCTCCCGGGCGTAAACGCCGGGGCATCCTCGCAAGAATCGGGTGAAGTCATAGAGGTGCCTCCGTGTTCGTACGAACACGGAGGCACCGTCGTATGAACAGCGATCAGCCGGTGTTGCGCAGCCCCGCCGCGACCCCGTTGACCGTCAGGAGCAGCGCTCGCGAGAGCAGCGGATCCGTTGTGGAGCCGGCCGCCGCCTCGTCGCGCTGGCGCTTGAGCAGGGCGACCTGGAGGTAGGAGATCGGGTCCAGGTAGGCGTCGCGGATGGAGAAGGTCTGCTGGAGGACCGGGTTGGTGTCCAGCAGCTTTTCGCCGCCCGTGATCCGCAGGACCTCGCGGACTGTGAGCTCGTGCTCGGCCCGGATGGTGTCGAAGACGTGCTTGAGTTCGTCGGGCACCAGGGTGTCGACGTAGTGCGAGGCGATCCGCAGGTCGGTCTTCGCGAGGGTCATCTCCACGTTGGAGAGGAAGTTGCGGAAGAAGTGCCACTGCTCGTGCATCTCGTCGAGCACGCTGTCCCCCTCTTGCCGCAGGCCTGCCTCGCGCAGTGCCTTCAGGCCCGAGCCGACTCCGAACCAGCCCGGCACGATCTGCCGTGACTGGGTCCAGCCGAAGACCCACGGGATGGCGCGCAGGCCGTCGAGCGAGACGCCCGAGCCGGGGCGGCGGGAGGGCCGCGAGCCCAGGTGCAGGTCGGCGAGCTGGTCGACGGGCGTGGAGGCGAGGAAGTACGTCGGCAGGTCCGGGTCCTCGACGAGCTTGCGGTACGCGGTGTGTGCCGCGTCGGAGACGACGTCCATCGCCGCGTCCCAGCGGGCGAGTGCCTCGTCGGACTGGCGGGGGGAGGTGTGCAGGGCGGATGCCTGGAGGGTGGCCGCGACGGTCAGTTCCAGGTTCTCGCGGGCCAGTGAGGGGACCAGGTACTTGTCGGAGATGACCTCGCCCTGTTCGGTCACCTTAATCTCGCCCTCCAGGGTGCCCCAGGGCTGCGCGAGGATCGCGTCGTGCGAGGGGCCTCCGCCTCGGCCGACGGTGCCGCCGCGGCCGTGGAACAGCCTGAGCCGTACCCCGTACCGGTGGGCCACGTCACGCAGGCGGCGCTGAGCGCGGTGGATCTCCCACTGGCTGGTGGTGATGCCGCCGAACTTGGAGGAGTCGGAGTAGCCGAGCATGACCTCCTGGACGTCTCCGCGCAGCGCGACGAGGCGCCGGTAGGAGGGGTCGGAGAGCATGTCCTCGAGGATGGTGTCGGCGGCCTTGAGCTCGTCCGTCGTCTCCAGGAGCGGCACGATGCCGATCTTCGCCCAGTTGCCGTGCAGGTCGAGGAGCCCGGCCTCACGCGCGAGGACGGCCGCCGCGAACACGTCGTCGGCGCCCTGGCACATCGAGATGATGTACGACTCGATGACCTCGGGTCCGAAGATCTTCAGCGCCCGCTTGATCGTCTGGAACACGCCCAGGGTCTTCTCACCTGCCGCGTCCAGCGGAGCCGGAGTCGGGGCCAGCGGGCGCCGGGACCTGAGCTCCTTGGCGAGGAGCTTGGTGCGGTAGTCGCGGGGCATGTCGGCGTAGCGCCAAGATTCCTCGCCGAGGCGGTCGAAGAGCTGGCCGAGGGCGTGGTGGTGGGCGTCCGCGTGTTCGCGTACGTCCATGGTGGCGAGCTGGAGGCCGAAGGCGGCGAGCGTGCGGATGGTGCGGTTCATCCGGCCGTCGGCGAACAGCGCGCCGCGGTGCTCGCGCAGTGAACTCTGGATCTGGGTGAGGTCGTGGAGGAGCTCGGCGGTGCCGAGGTAGTCGCGTCCGTCCACGTGGGGGGTCCCGGTGGCCAGCCGCTTCTTGGTGTTCTCCAGCTTCTGCCGGATGCAGGTGGCCTTGAGCCGGTAGGGCTCCTCAGAGTTCAGCCGCTTGTAGCGGGGGCTGATCTCGGGGAGCCGCTCCAGGTCGGTCTGGAGGGAGGCGAGCAGCTCTTCGGTGGCGCCCGTGTACCTGATCGAGTTGGAGAGGAAGCCGCGGAGTTCGTCGATCAGCACGAGGGCGTCGTTGATGCCGTGCTCGTGCTGGAGGATCAGGACGTCCCAGGTGACGTCCGGTGTGACGTTCGGGTTGCCGTCCCGGTCGCCGCCGATCCAGGTGCCGAAGGTGAGCGGCCGGGTCTCGTCCGGCAGGGTCACGCCGACCCGCTCCAGCTCGGCGGTGAGGTCTTCGAGTACGTCACCCACGGCGCCGGCGTGCAGTTCGTCGAGGTAGTAGATGGCGTTGCGGGCCTCGTCGGCGGGCTCGGGGCGTACGACGCGCAGCTCGTCGGTCTGCCACACCAGGTCGATGTTCTCGGCGAGGCGGGTGTCGTAGCGACGGCGGTCGGCCTCGATGACCGGGGTCTCCAGGAGGGCGGCGATGCGGCGCAGCTTGTTGAGGACGGAGCGGCGCGCGGCCTCGGTGGGGTGGGCCGTGAACACCGGGCGGACGTTCAGGTTCTTGACCGTCTCGCGCAGGTGGTCGGGGTCGGCGTCCTTGAGGCGGTCGGCCGTGCGGGCGAGGAGGCCGCCCTCGGCGGCGCGCTTGGCGCGCAGTTCGCGGCCGCGGTGCACCTGCTCGGTGACGTTGGCGAGGTGGAAGTAGGTGGAGAAGGCGCGGACCAGCTTGGCCGCGGTCTCCAGTTCGGTGCCGCGCAGCAGTTCGGCGGCGGCCTCGCCGTCCTCGCGGGTCAGTCGGCGGACCTTCTCCACCAGTTCGAGGAGCTCGGGTCCCTCTTGGCGGACCAGGGTCTCCCCCAGCAGGTCACCCAACCGGCGGATATCGGCGCGCAGCTCACTGCTGGTCGTCGTGGTCTGGTCGTCGGCACTGCTCACAGGTGCGGCTCCTTGCAGTGTTGAAGCTCATCTGAAGAGTGAAAGCTCGTCTGAAGCTCGTCTGGGAGGGAACCCGGGTGGCGACCGCGCGGCGGGTGCCGCTTAGGAACGTGGCATCCGGGAACTAATCAAGACGGACCGCGCTGTCCGACCGACTCCAAGGATAGGTGTCCACACGGACGCGCAGGCTCACGGGCTCTTGCCGCCGAGCTACGCGCTGCCATACTTACGACGCCGTAGGTTACGGAAGCGTAGGGAATCCCGTCAGACAGAGGGAGGACCCTGGGCCCCGTATCCCGGTACCGGGAGGGCTGGAGGCTTCGGGGATCCGTTCCCAGGACGTCCGGCCCACCGCTCCCCGGTATCCGGCTCTCTCCCTCACCCCGGACGACCGTCTCCACCCTCGAACCCCACAGGGGACACCCATGACCACGAGTTCCGATGTGATCGACGACGCCCCGCAGGCGAACAACGACTCCCCGCTTCCACCCGCCACGCTGGGCGGCGAGAAGAAGGGGTCGCTCGAACAGTTCGCGCTTCTCCTCTTCATCGTCGTCCCGTTCCTCGCACTGGTGGCCGCTGTGCCGCTGGCCTGGAACTGGGGAGGAGTGAGCTGGCTCGACCTCGGCCTGCTCGTCTTCTTCTACTACCTGGGCTGCCACGGCGTCACGATCGGCTACCACCGCTACTTCACCCACGGCGCCTTCAAGGCGAAGCGCCCGCTGCGGATCGCGTTGGCGGTCGCCGGTTCGATGGCGGTCGAGGGACCGGTGGTCCGCTGGGTCGCCGACCACCGCAAGCACCACAAGTTCTCCGACGCCGAGGGCGACCCCCACTCGCCGTGGCGTTTCGGCGAGACGCTGCCGGCGCTGATGAAGGGCCTGTGGTGGGCGCACATCGCCTGGATGTTCGACGAGGAGCGGACTCCGCAGGACAAGTACGCACCGGATCTGATCAGGGACCCGGCGATCCGTGCGATCTCGCGCCACTTCATCTACTACACGCTGCTCTCCCTCGCTCTGCCCGCGCTGATCGGCGGTCTGGTGACGATGTCGTGGTGGGGTGCGTTCACCGGCTTCTTCTGGGGCTCACTCGTCCGGGTGGCTCTTCTCCACCACGTCACCTGGTCGATCAACTCGATCTGCCACGCGGTGGGCAAGCGCCCCTTCAAGTCGCGCGACCGTTCGGGCAACGTGTGGTGGCTGGCCGTCCTGTCCTGCGGCGAGTCCTGGCACAACCTGCACCACGCCGACCCGACCTCGGCCCGGCACGGTGTGGAGCGCGGCCAGCTCGACTCCTCGGCCCGGATCATCCGCTGGTGCGAGCAGTTCGGCTGGGCCTATGACGTGCGCTGGCCGTCACGCTCGCGCATCGATTCCCGCCGGAATACGGATGAGTCGGACTCCGGCCGCAAGACGGAAACCGCTGACGCGGCATGATTGACGGCGTGGCGACCGACTCCAGCAGCACCCCGAGCAGTAATGAGAAACCGCGGCGCGCTCGCCGCACCCGCATGACCGGCGCCGAGCGTCGTCAGCAGCTGCTGGAGATCGGTCGCACCCTCTTCGCGGCCAAGGGTTTCGAAGGCACGTCGGTGGAGGAGATCGCGGCGAAGGCCGGGGTCTCCAAACCGGTGGTCTACGAGCACTTCGGCGGCAAGGAGGGCCTGTACGCGGTGGTGGTGGACCGCGAGATGCGCCGCCTGCTCGACATGGTGACGAGTTCCCTCACGGCGGGCCACCCCCGCGAACTGTGCGAGCAGGCCGCCTTCGCGCTCCTCGACTACATCGAGGAGTACACGGACGGCTTCCGAATCCTGGTCCGCGACTCCCCGATCCCCCAGTCCACGGGCTCCTTCGCCTCCCTGATCTCGGACATCGCCACCCAGGTCGAGGACATCCTGGGCCGCGAGTTCAAGAGCCGCGGCTTCGACTCCAAACTCGCCCCGCTGTACGCCCAGGCCCTCGTCGGCATGGTCGCCCTCACCGGCCAGTGGTGGCTGGACGTCCGCCGCCCCAAGAAGGCGGAAGTGGCGGCCCACCTGGTCAACCTCGCCTGGCACGGCCTGGACGGCCTGGAGGCGAAGCCGCGCCTGATAGGCCACCGCAAGAGCTGAGGCGCGACCGACAGGCCACCGGAAAGCGTGAATCAGGGCCGAATCAATAGCCCACAAGGTTCACCTTGTGTAATCAGTGGTCATGACTGAGATCGCGATCAGCGCAGCCCGCTCCCAGCTCGGCGACCTGGTCCGCCGCGCAGCCCATGGCCGCGAGACCATCGCCCTCACCGACCACGGGCATGTGGCCGCCCTCCTGGTCTCGCCTCAGGTGATAGAGGATCTCGAAGACGCCCTCGCAATCGCCGACTACCAGCGACGCAAGGCGGAGGGAACGCTCGAAGAAGGCATCCCGCACGAGGAAGTCGGGCGGATGCTGGGGCTGCGTCCGTGACCTATCGCATCATCTGGGAACCAAGTGCCACGAACGCGGCCGTACGCTTCCTGAAGGACGACCCCACCGGGCTCACCGCCGTCTACGAAGCCGTCGAGTCGCTCGCCGAAGCACCGCGCCCGGCCAACTCCACCGTCTACGGCCCGGAGGCCCGGCGCCTCCGCGTCGCCGACTACCGAGTCCTCTACCTGATCGACGACGAACTGATCCGCATCCTCGTCACCCACCGGGGCCGGACTCCCTGACAGACAGCTCCAGGAACTCCAGCCGGTTGCCCACCGGATCCTCGGAGAAGAAGCGGCGGTGGCCCGGGAGGCCGTCGTCCCAGGTGACGGGTGCGTGGTGGGCTTCGAGGCGGGCGGCGTACGCCTCGATGTCGTGGACCCGCAGCCCCGGGTGCGCCTTCCGGGCGGGCCGGAAATCCATCTCCACCCCGAGGTGCAGTTGCACGGCCCCCGCCTGGAACCAGCAGCCCCCGCGCGCCGCGAGCGCCGGCGGCTTGGGGATCTCGGTCATGCCGAGGGCGTCGGCATAGTACGTACGGAGGCGGGGCTCGCTGCCGGGTGGCGCGGCGAGCTGGACGTGGTCGACGGCGGTGAGCATCAGTGGGCCCGCCTGGCCACGGCGAAGATGCGGCGGAACGGGAAGACCGTGCCGTGGGGCGTGGGCGGGTAGGCCTCGCGGAGGGCGGCTCGGTACTCGGCGACGAAGGCCTCCGAGTCCGCCGCCCCCAGCTCGGTGAGGACCGGCCGCAGGCCTGTCCCCTTCACCCAGTCCAGGACCGGGTCCTCGCCCTCCAGCAGGTGGAGGTACGTCGTCTCCCAGACGTCGGCCGTGCAGCCGAGGGTGGTGAGGTGCTGGAGGTAGGCGGCCGGGGTGTGCACGGCGTCGTCGTGGCGCAGGGCGTCGGCCAGGCGGTTCTTCCAGCGGGCGGAGTGGGCGAGTTCGCGCATCAGCCGGTGGCTGGGGGCGTCGAAGTTGCCGGGCACCTGGAAGGCGAAGGTGCCGCCGGGCGCCAGGCCCGCCACCCAGGTGGGGAAGGAATCGCTGTGCCCGGGGACCCACTGCAGGGTGGCATTGCTGATGATCAGGTCGTACGGGGCTGAGGGCGTCCAGGTCCGGGCGTCACCGGGGGCGAAGTCGAGGCGCCCGCCGCCGGAGGTGGGGCCCGCGAGCGCTTGGGCCTTGGCCAGCATCTCCGGGGAGTTGTCGTAGCCGGTGATGTGAGCATCGGGCCAGCGTTCGGCGAGCAGGGCCGTGACGTTGCCGGGTCCGCAGCCGAGGTCGGCGATGCGGGCGGGGGTGCGGGGCAGCTGGGGGACGCGGGCGAGGAGATCGGCGAAGGGGCGGGCGCGGTGGTCCGCGTGCCGGAGGTACTGGCTCGGGTCCCAGGTGGGGGCGGTGGCAGCGGGCATGGGTGGGCCTCCTCGAAGTCGCGGTGAAGTGATCACTTCGGGCAGGCCTCCAGCCTCACACCCCAAGTATCTTGACGTCAAGAGACTTCACATCGACACAACCACTACACTGATCGTCATGGAGGACGAGGTCGATCGGCTGGTCGGAGCATGGCGCCGGGAGCGCCCTGACCTCGACGTGGAACCGCTCGAGGTGCTCAGCCGGGTGAGCAGACTGGCCCGGCACCTGGACCGCGCCCGCAGGCTCGCGTTCTCCGAGCACAGCCTGGAGCCCTGGGAGTTCGACGTACTGACCGCGCTCAGGCGCGCCGGAAACCCCTACCAGCTCTCCCCCGGCCAACTGCTCACCCAGACCCTTGTCACCTCCGGCACGATGACGAACCGCATCGACCGGCTGACGAAGAAGGGCCTGGTGGAGCGGCTTCCCGACCCGACCGACCGCCGGGGCGTGCTGGTACGCCTGACGGACGAGGGCCGCGACCGCGCCGACCAGGCACTGGCCGGCCTGCTGGAGCAGGAGCGCGCGATCCTGGCGGAACTGAGCAGGGCGCAGCGAGGCGAACTCGCGGGCCTGCTACGCCAGTTGACCGCCCCGTTCGACAACATCCCCGGTTAGGTCGACGGGCCCGACCCCCGCACGGCGGGCGAGCGCGACGGCGGCGAGGGTGGAGTGCACGCCCAGCTTCCCCAGCACGTTCTGCATGTGGGTGCGGACGGTGTGCGGGGAGAGGAAGAGCCGCTCGGCGACGGCCTTGCGCCCCAGCCCGGCGACCATGCACCGCAGCACTTCGCGCTCCCTCGGCGTGAGCGACTCGACGAGCCGTTCGCTTTCGGTGCGGTGCTTGCGGGCGGCGGTGAGTTCCCGCAGGACCCCGGTGAGCAGGGCGGGCGGGAGATGGGTCTCGTCGCGCAGCACACCTCGTATGACGGTGAGCAGTCGCGACAGCGAGCAGTCCTTGGCGACCCACCCCGAGGCGCCGGCCTGGAGCGCGAGCGCTGCCCGGCGCGGATCGTCCTTCTCGGCGAGCACGACGGTCCGTACGGCCGGCTGCCCGGACCGGACTCCCGCGACGAGCGAGATGCCGTCCACGAGCCCGTCCTCGTTGCTCTCCTGGACGGGTACCGCCGGACGCATACCGGGCAGGTTGCCGCCCAGGTCCGCGTCGACGAGCAGTACGTCGAATCTGCGGCCTTCCGCCGCCGCCCGTTCCAGGCAGCGCAGCGCGGCTGGACCGCTGCCCGCGGCGGACACGTCGACGTCGGGCTCGGCCGCGAGGGCGGCTGCGAGCGACTCGGCGAAGATGCGGTGGTCGTCGACGACCAGTACTCGGATGCGAACCACTGAAACCCCCACTGTCGGGGGACGACCGGTGCGGGTACGGCGCCCGAAATGATCCCGAGACCGCATGTGCGACTCGGGAGGCGGGGTGCCGCAGCCGCACGGCCGCCGCCGTGCGTAACTGCTACCCCCACTTCGGGCGTCGTACCCGACTGTCTCGCCCCCTGATCAGCACCGGCCCCCACCGGCGCTGTTCACAGAGTAAGGCCGGGGGCTTGGAGAGGAAGGCAATTCACAGAACTGATTGGCCAGCCCGTTTATGGTGAGTCTTATGTTTCGTATGGAGACAGGAGACGACAAAGAGCGCCGCGATCTGCTCCGCAGGCGGCTGCTGGACGCCAACACGGCGGCGTCTCCTGTCCTCCGCGCCCTGCGTGGAACGCCGGGTGAGCGTGAAGTTCCGCTCCATATCTGGGCGTTGGACGATGCGGGAGCCCTCGCGGGCGGGCTCGTCGGCCACACCTGGGCCGCCTGGCTCCACGTGACCTATCTCTGGGTCGACGACCCCCACCGCGGCACGGGCCTCGGCTCCCGCCTCCTGGCCGAGGCCGAGCGCATCGCCCGCGAAGACCGCGCCTGCGGGGCCGCCCGCCTGGAGACCTGGGACTTCCAGGCCCCCGGCTTCTACAAGAAGCAGGGCTACGAGGTGGTGTGCGTGATCCCGGACTATCCGCCGGGGGTTACGGAGTACACGCTGACGAAGCGACTCGGCTGAGCAGAAGGGTTTTCGCCCCCTCCGCCCCTTCCCGTCCCTTGCTTCCTGGGGGCTGCCGCCCCCAGACCCCCGCGTCGCGCTGAACGCGCTCGTCCTCAAACGCCGGACGGGCTGAGGGGGTTCAGCCCCTCCGGCGTTTGAGGAGCGGGGGTTTGGGGGCGGAGCCCCCAAGGGACGGGAATGGGCAGGGGCGGAGGGGGCGAACAAACCCCACCTCAGCCCACCCGTCGCGCCCCCGCCGATGCCACCGCCGGAAACACCCGAGGCGCCGTAAAGCCCGCAGCCGCGAACGCCTCCTCCACCGCCTTGGTGACGGTGTCCACGTCAGCAGCCTCCACGAGCACGATCGCCGACCCCCCGAAGCCACCACCCGTCATACGGGAGCCGAGCGCCCCCGCGGAGTTGGCCGTGGCGACCACGAGGTCCAGCTCGGGGCAGGAGATCCGCAGATCGTCCCGCAGGGAGGCGTGTCCCTCGGTGAGGACGGGCCCGATCGCCCGGACGTCACCGGCGTCCAGCAGGCCGATGACCTGCTCGACCCGGTGGTCGTCGGACACGACATGGCGTACGTACCGGCGTACGCGCTCGTCGGACAGGCGCGCGAGAGCCGCGTCGAGCCCCTCGTACGCGACATCCCGAAGATGCGGGACACCGAGCAACCGCGCGCCCTCCTCGCACCCTTCACGCCGCTCCGCGTACTCCCCGTCGCCGAGCGCGTGCTTGACGCGGGTGTCGACGACCAGGAGTGAGAGCCCCTGGGAGGCGAGGTCGAAGGGGACCTGGCGGATGGCCAGGTCCCGGCAGTCGAGGTGCAGGGCGTGCCCGTCCGTGCAGCACGCGGACGCGGTCTGGTCCATGATTCCGCACGGCACGCCGACGAAGTCGTTCTCGGCGTGCTGGGAGAGCTTGGCCAGCTCGGGCCGGGTGAGGCCCAGTTCGTACAGGTCGTTGAGGGCGAGCGCGATCACGACCTCCAGCGCGGCCGAGGAGGAGAGGCCCGCGCCGGTCGGGACCGTGGACGCGAGGTGCACGTCCGCGCCGGTGACCGAGGTGTGGCCCGCCTCGCGCAGCGCCCACACCACACCGGCCGGGTACGCGGCCCAGCTGGTGTTCGTCAGCGGCTGAAGCCGGTCGAGGTGCAGCTCGACGAGAGGACCCTCGATGTCCGCCGAGTGGAGCCGCAGGACACCGTCGGTGCGGCGCGACACCGCTGCCACCGCCGTGTGCGGCAGCGCGAGGGGCATCACGAAACCCTCGTTGAAGTCGGTGTACTCGCCGATCAGGTTGACCCGGCCGGGAGCCGCCCAGACGCCCTCGGGGGCAGCCCCGTACAGCGCCTCGAAACCCTCGCGGACCCCGTGAACCTCGCGAACCCCCACCTACTGCTCCTTCGTGATGTGCTGCGCGAACGCCCAGGCGTCCGCGACGATCCCCGCGAGATCCGTGCGGGACGGGTTCCAGCCGAGCCGCTCGCGGGCGGTCGCGGCCGAGGCGACCAGCGCCGCCGGGTCGCCGGCCCGGCGCGGGGCCAGGACCTCGGGGATCGGGTGCCCGGTGACCTGGCGGACGGTCTCGATGACCTGGCGGACGGAGAAGCCCTCGCCGTTGCCCAGGTTGCAGATCAGGTGTTCGCCGGGCTTGGCGGCAGTAAGAGCCAGCAGGTGCGCATCCGCCAGGTCCGCGACGTGGATGTAGTCGCGGACGCAGGTGCCGTCCGGCGTCGGGTAGTCGTCGCCGAAGACGGAGATCGCCTCGCGGCGGCCCTGTGCGACCTGGAGCACCAGCGGGATGAGGTGCGACTCGGGGTCGTGCCGCTCGCCCTGACTGCCGTACGCGCCCGCCACGTTGAAGTACCGCAGGGACACCGCGCCCAGGCCGTGCGCCGCCGCCTCGCCCGTGATCATGTGGTCGACGGCGAGCTTCGAGGCGCCGTAGGGGTTGGTCGGCTTGGTCGGCGCGGACTCGACGATCGGCACCTCCTCCGGCTCGCCGTACGTCGCCGCGGTGGAGGAGAAGACGAGCTTGCGGACGCCCGCGTCGCGCATGGCGCCGAGGAGCGCCATGGTGCCGCCGACGTTGTTGTCCCAGTACTTCTCGGGCTTCACGACCGACTCGCCGACCTGTGAGAAGGCGGCGAAGTGGAGGACGCCGTCGTAGGAGGAGTCCAGCCACTTGGCGGCGTCTCGGATGTCACCCTCGATGAAGGCCGCCCCCGCGGGGACGCCCTCGCGGAAGCCGGTCGAGAGGTTGTCGAGGACCGTCACCTCATGGCCGGCCTCGATCAGGTGCTGGGCGACCACGCTTCCTACATAGCCCGCGCCACCCGTGACCAGGTACTTCCCACTCATGAACTCGCTACCTCTCGCAGTCGCTGAGCCGCGGACTCCGGCTGGATGTCGTTGATGAACACGCTCATCCCGGACTCGGATCCCGCGAGGAACTTCAGCTTGCCGGACGTACGGCGAATGGTGAAAAGCTCCAGGTGCAGCGCGAAGTCGTCGCGGTTGACGCCTTCGAACTCATCGAGCGCGCCGAAGGGCGCCTGGTGCCAGCCGGAGATGTACGGAGTCGCCGGCTCACCCTCGCCGAAGATCCGGTCGAAGCGCCTCAAGAGTTCCAGATAGACCTGGGGAAACTCTGTGCGCGCGCCCTCGTCGAGGCCGAGCAGGTCCGGCACGCGACGGCGGGGGTACAGGTGGACCTCGTACGGCCAGTGGGCCGCGTACGGCACGAAGGCGACCCAGTGGTCGGTCGACAGGACGATCCGCGAGCCGTCCGCCACCTCGCGGGCGACGATCGTGTCGAAGAGGTTCTCACCGCCCGTCGCCTCCTTATGAGTTGCCAGTGAACGCAGCATCAGCGCGGTGCGCGGCGTGGTGAACGGGTAGGCGTAGATCTGCCCGTGCGGGTGACCCAGCGTCACACCGATCTCGGCGCCGCGGTTCTCGAAGCAGAAGACCTGCTCGACGGAGGGGAGGTGGGAGAGCTCGGCCGTCCGGTCCGTCCACGCGTCGAGCACCAGGCCCGCCTGCTCCTCCGTCAGATCGGCGAAGGAGGAGTCGTGGTCGGAGGTGAAGCAGACGACCTCACAGCGGCCGGAGTCACCGGCCAGAGAGGGGAAACGGTTCTCGAACACGACGACGTCGTACGAGGAGTCCGGGATCTCGCTCAGCCGTTCGCCCTGGGAGGGGCAGAGCGGACACTCGTTCGCCGGCGGGTGGTAGGTGCGGCCCTGGCGCTGCGAGGCGATCGCGACCGAGTCGCCGAGCAGCGGGTCGCGGCGTACCTCCGACGTGGTGACGATCGGGTCGAGCGGACGCCTGTCGACCGCGTCGCGCACCGTGTCGTCGCGCGAGTCGTAGTAGATGAGCTCACGACCGTCGGCCAGCCGGGTCGAGGTCTTCTTCACCGTGGAACTCTCCATCCGCCCTCACCAAACAGAACTAAACACAATGAACCACAAATCACCACCTCCGTCAACATCACAATCAAACAAAGGACACCACGGTGAGTGTTCAGTTCTTGTAGGTGGAGGCGTAAGTTCCGTTTGGATCAGTTCACCCACCGCGCGTTGGATCAGTTCAATCACCGCACGCAACGACCGGATCAGTTCACGCAACGAAGCGAGTCCTTATGCAGTCCCCCACACAACTGGCTGCGCCGGGCATCAACCTGGCCGCTGAGCTCCGGCTCCCCACGAACGCACTCGACTACACGATCCTCGGCATCTACTTCGTCGTCGTGCTGGGCATCGGCTTCGCAGCCCGGCGCTCGGTGAAGACGAGTCTCGACTTCTTCCTCTCCGGGCGTTCACTGCCCGCCTGGGTCACCGGCCTCGCCTTCATCTCGGCCAACCTGGGCGCCACCGAGATCCTGGGCATGGCCGCCAACAGCGCGCAGTACGGCGTCTACACCGTCCACTGGTACTGGATCGGCGCCATCCCGGCGATGGTCTTCCTCGGCCTCGTGATGATGCCCTTCTACTACGGCTCGAAGGTCCGCTCGGTGCCGGAGTTCCTGCTCCTGCGCTTCGACAAATGGGCTCACCTGCTCAGTTCGATCCTGTTCGCCTTCGCCGCGGTCCTGATCGCGGGCGTGAACCTCTACGCCCTCGCGATCGTCGTGGAGGCGCTGCTCGGCTGGCCGCAGTGGGTGGCGATCGTCGTCGCCGGCCTCTTCGTCCTCGCGTACATCACCCTCGGCGGTCTGTCGTCCGCGATCTACAACGAGGTGCTGCAGTTCTTCGTCATCCTCGCCGCGCTGATCCCGATCGTCGTCATCGGCCTGCACAAGGTCGGCGGCTGGAGCGGCCTGACGGACTCGCTCGACGCGAGTCACGGCACCAACTTCACGACCGCCTGGGGCGGTACGGGCATCGGCAGTGACAACCCGCTGGGCGCCAACTGGCTGACCATCGTCCTCGGCCTCGGCTTCGTGCTGTCCTTCGGCTACTGGACGACGAACTTCGCCGAGGTGCAGCGCGCGCTGTCCGCGAAGAACCTGAGCGCGGCCCAACGCACCCCGCTCATCGCCGCGTTCCCGAAGATCTTCATCGTCTTCCTGGTGATGATCCCGGGGCTCGTCGCGGCCGTCCTGGTCCCGAAGATCGGCACCAGCGGTTCCGACCTCCAGTACAACGACGCGATCCCCTACCTGATGGAGTCGTTCCTCCCCAACGGTGTCCTCGGCATCGCGGTGACGGGCCTGCTCGCCGCCTTCATGGCGGGCATGGCGGCCAACATCTCGTCCTTCAACACGGTGTTCACGACGGACATCTGGCAGCGGTACGTGGAGAAGGACCGCGAGGACGGCTACTACGTGCGGTTCGGCCGCCTGATCACGGCGGTGGGCGTGCTGGCCTCCATCGGCACGGCGTTCATCGCCTCGTCCTTCTCCAACATCATGAGCTACCTCCAGACGCTCTTCTCCTTCTTCAACGTGCCGATGTTCGTGGTCTTCATCATCGGCATGTTCTGGAAGCGGGCGTCCGTGAAGTCGGGCTTCTGGGGCCTGCTGGCAGGCACGACAGCCGCGATGGTCAACTACTTCTGGATCTACAAGGAAGGCGTCATCAGCATCCCGAGCGACCAGGGCGCGAACTTCGTCTCGGCGATCGTGGGCTTCGTGGCGGGTGCGGTGGTCATGGTCGCCGTCACCCTCTTCACCGCCCCGAAGCCGAAGGCGGAGCTCCAGGGCCTGGTCTACGGCACCACCTCCCCCGGCATGACCGAGCCTGCCGGCGAGGGCGACGACGCCTGGTACCGCAAGCCGGCCCTGCTGGGCTGGGGCGCCGTGATCCTCGCCGCGCTCTGCTACATCCCCTTCTCCTTCTGACCCCCGGAGGCTGACCAACCATGACCGAGCTGACCGCCGGAGGCTGAGACCCAATGACCGAGAACCCCCAACACCCCGACCACCCCAGTCGCCCCGACCACTCCAGCGAGGACCTCCAGCGGGAGATCACCGAACTGGAGCGCAAGTCCGAGACCGCGGCCCGCCTCTTCGACATCCGCCGCATCATCGGCGGCCTCTTCGTCGTCTACGGCGTCATCGTCACGATCGCCGGCATCGTCGCGTCCGACGCGGACATCGACAAGGCCGAGGGCATCAACATCAACCTCTGGACCGGCCTGGGCATGCTCGCCCTCGGCCTGTTCTTCCTGGCCTGGCTCTGGCTCCGGCCGGTTGCCCCGCCGGTGGACGTACAACAACTCCTGGCCGAGACCGACAAGGGCCATCCGTCGGAGTAACGCCGATACGCGGGGCCGGAGTTCACTTGGACTCCGGCCCCGTACGGCTATGAGGGCGGCGCGTCGGGGCTGAAAAGGTCGGCGGGGTCGGCCACTTGAACGGCCCGTTCCGACCAGACCTTGAGCTGGTCGAGGTCGGAGCACGCCTGCACCCGAAGCCGGACGGAGTCGGGGACCTGAAGGCCGCGCAGCTCAAGGATCTTCACGATCATCTCGATGCGATCCTCGATGCGTCCTTCGTCCCTCACCTTCTCCGCGACCGGGTTCTTGAAGAAGTAGTTCACCGGAGCCATCAGGTCCCTCCAAATCTCCCTCGCCTGGGAATCCACCAGGCCAGACTTCACGAGCTCTACGAGTAGAGCCGCGCTTGCCGGGTCAATCGTCTCCAGAGCCACCGCGAGTGGACCCCGTATCGCAGCGGCACGCGGACCCTTGCCATGCGTAATTGCGGCGAGCACGGCGAGCGACGGGTCCTGCGTGGCCTCCTTCTCGTCCGAGATCACCGGCACGTTGTCCGGCCGAGGACCATCGGCCCGACGACGAGCGAGGACCTTTCTGACCGAAGTGGTGCGGCGCTTCATGCGACGAGCTGACCATCAGCACTCCTTCTTGAGCGACTTGATCAACGAGCTACGCGGCAGCGAGGTCACACCACACGTACTTGCCCGTGTCGCCGCCCTGCCGCAGCGGATGCCAGCCCCAGTTGTCGGCGCACGCCCGGACGAGGGCGAGGCCGCGGCCCGCCTCCGCGTCGGGGGCCACCACCGTCAGCTCGAACGGCGGCGGTTCGGGGCTCGCGTCCCACGCGCCGATGCGAAGCACTCCGTTGCGGTGGTGCAGGCGCAGGGCCGCGGGGCCCTTCGTATGCCGTACGGCATTGGAGACCAGCTCCGCCGCCAGCAACTCGGCGACGTCCGCGAGGCGGATCAGGCCGTGCATCGTGAGGACCAGCCGGACGGTACGGCGACAGACGGTCACCGCTCGGGGATCGTGGGGGATGTGGAGTACGTACTCCCAGGGTTCGTGTGTTGTTTTTGGCATGCGTGAACTCCGGTTTGAGTGAGGGGGGTTGAGGGGTCACTGCGGATAGCGGGCGGTGGCAGTTTCACCGCCGTCACGGCATGACGGGGTGGTGCGCTTCCGGGGTCCCGGGTTCCGCAGCGTGTGCGTCGCGTCACTGACAGTACGGGTAAAATTTGGAACCGTGCAAGCCATTGCCATAATCTGCCCCTCGAACGAGTCGCAACCTCAAAGCAGTTGAGGCAGGGGAGGAAGCCATGCCGCGCAGACGGCAGCCCACGGCACGCCAGGAACGTCTGGGCGTTGAGCTGCGGAAGCTGCGGGAGGTCGCAGGACTCAAGGCGCGTGAAGCCGCCGCACTGGTCGGGTCCGACTCTGCGCAGATGAGCCAGATGGAGTCGGGGATCGCTGGTGTGACCGAAGAGCGCGTACGCAGCCTTGCCGCTCATTACTCCTGCGCGGACGAGAAGTTGATCGAGGCGCTGGTGGAGATGGCGACCGACCGGACACGCGGCTGGTGGGAAAAGTACCGAGGCCTGCTGCCCACGCCATTTCTGGACATCGCCGAACTGGAGCACCACTGCACGTACCGGCTCGACGTGGAGTTTCTGCACGTCCCTGGCCTCTTCCAGACGGAGGAATATGCCCGCGCCGTCTTCTCTTACAGAGTCCCCGAACTCCCGGACAGCGAGCTTGAGTTGCGAGTCCGTCACCGGATGGAACGCAAGGTAGTCATCAAGGGCCCCGCTCCCACCCCGTACGACGTGTTGATCCACGAAGCGGCACTGCGCATCCGGGTCGGCGACCGTGCCACCACGCGCACCCAGCTCGGCCGCATCCTGGAACTCTCCGAGGCGGACCACATCACCGTGCGCGTCATCCCCTTCGACCTGGACGGCTTCGCCGGAGCCTCGAACGCGATGATGTACGCGGGCGGCGCAGTGCCCAAGCTGGACACAGCAGTACGCGATGCACCCCACGGCACGGGTTTCATCGACTCCGAAGCCCAACTCGGCGCCTTTCGAACGCTCTTCCGTATGGTGGAGGCTGTGTCACTCGAACCCGCGCGTTCACGTGACTTCATCCACCGACTGACGAAGGAACTGTGAGGCCTGCCATGACCACCCCCGCCTACTGGCAGAAGTCGTCCTTCTCAGGAAGCGGCGACGGCAACAACTGCGTCGAACTCGCCACCACCCCCAACACCATCCACCTCCGCGAAAGCGACACCCCCACCACCCACCTCACCACCACCCCCGTACCGCTCGGCCAGCTCCTCCACGGCATAAAGTCCGGCACCCTCGCCAAGGCCAGATAGTGAGACAGCTCCGCGGCCGCTGCGTCTCGCCGTCTGAGAACACATCAGCCCTGAGAGTGATGGCGCGGAGACACCTGTGCCTGGTCGTCAACCATCAGGAAGGTGGACCTGTGTTCGCCCAGGTCGGCTACGTGATGATATGAGGATGGCGAACGGTTCTTGGGGAAGCCGCGGCCGCACGCAAGGGGTGGGAGAACGTCATGGGCAAAAATGGGGCGTCCATACCGGACGAGGAGTGGGAGCGCTTCCTGCGGGAGGCCGAGGCCGGCACGCAAGGCGCGCCTGCGGAGCCGTCGGCGCGAGCCCGGATGGTCGGACGGCGTCTGCAGGAAGAGGCCGGACGTCCTGAAGGATGGCGGACTTACCAACCGCCTAGGCGCAGACGGGGCAAGGCGTGGTATGTGGTCGGACTCCTGCTTGCGGTCGGGTTGTTGGTCGTGGCGCTGGATCCGGGGCGGGTCGTTGGATGGTTCGGGGACGAAGACGGAGACGGAGGCCGCGGAAGTGCGTCGCCCGCCGCGGAGCTGGCGCCCCAACTGCCCACTCCCGAGGAGCCGTTCAGGGGATCGCCGGCGACGGGGTGGGACGACGGGACGGCCGGGATCCGCGTGCCCGCGGCGCGGGCGACCGGTTGGATGACCGAGAGACAGGTTGCGCAGGCACTCGATCAGAGCCTGGAGTTCCTTGCCGCGGCCAGTCTGGATCCTGATGTGCTGCAAGGAGAGCGGCCGGAGAAGGCGATCGCGCTGATCAATCCACACCAGCGCGATGTGCAGGACTACTTGTCGACCGCGTTCAGCGAGCCCAGCCAGGAGAATGACCCTCTGTTGTTGTTCAGCCGCTTCGCGCAGACGAAGGTGCGGCTCGTGGGGGACGTGGTCAAGACACAAGGATCGATCACGTTCCGCGAGGGCGAACGTGGCGCGGTTGAGGTCACCAGCGATGTCACCTACGTCTACCCGCTCGTCCGCGTCGCGACGGACAGCGACGAAGTCGCGCGCACCATCGTGCGCCGCGAGACGGTGATGAGCTGGGACGACCCGGAGAAGGTGATCACCGAGCAGGGGACGTTCTCGCTCGTCTCCTACAAGATGGACACCACGAACGGCGGCTGCGACAACTTCACGGGCTACTTCATCCCGGAGTTCACCGCCGACCGTGCGACAGAGGGTTCAGGGAGCGGCCCCGAGGTGGACCCCTACGACCGGAGCAAATCGATGGACGCGCGCCTGCAAGAAGCCGGCGAAGCGGAGTGCGGAACGGCCACACGATCCTGACGGACAGAACATCAGTCGCCCAGATGCAACAGGACCTTCGACGCCCTCCCACGATCGCCGTCCCCCTGGCGCACCTCGTCCACGCATGACGTCCGGCAGACGGCGTCAGACCGGCTGACGTTCGTCCCGGACCATGCGGACGCCTCTCAGATCTGGGATCGCTTCCGATCACGCGGGAGGGGCAAGCTGTTCGCGCACCCAAGCGGGATCGGGGTTGACGTGTGGCCGGCCCGCCACGACGACGGTCGGTACGGTCTCGTTGCCATCGTTGGCTGCCCGCACGGCTGCCGCTCCAGCCGGGTCGCGCCAGATGTCGACCCAATGCAACTGGCGGGCGCTACGGCCCAACCGGAGGCGCAGTCGCAGACAGTACGTGCAGCCCGACCGCCAGAAGACGACCGGCCGGCCGTCGACCGCGCTACGGCGCTGTGCCTCCAGCGCACTGATCGACCTCGGGAAGATCAGGGGCGAGACCATACCTGCGAACACCACGAGCACCAGCAGGAGGGCTGCGGCTGCAACGGGGTTCCCCTTGAGGACTTGCGCAGTCGCAAAGGCAGAACCGCAGAGCACAAGCAGCACCGGCAAGATCCAAGCACGCATCATGATGGCGCAGGCTACCGGTGAGCCGAAACGCTCCCCGAGCCAGGCCGCCCGACCGGCGAATCCCACCTGCAGCCATGGCGGTCATCGATGTCGGTCCGCGCCCCGCGACCAGGTTCTCCGGGGATGGAGACGGGGAACCGGGGAGCGCGCGGGACGCGCCGCCCCGGCCAGACCCCGGCGTGGGGACGGCACCGCTAGCGCGGATCGTGCGGGATGTCGGCGAACGACGGCGTCACCGGCCCCGCCCGGTCCAGCAACCCCGTACGGGCCGCCAAGGCCGCCGCCTCCAGCCGCGAGCCCACTCCCAGCTTCATCAGCACCCGCTGGACATGGGTCCGTGCCGTGGACGGCGCGATTCCCATGCCGGCGGCGATGAGCCGCGTGTCCTCGCCGTCCGCGACGCGGACCAGGACCTCCACCTCTCGCGGTGTCAGCATCTGGAGGAGCCGCTGGCCCTCGTCGTCGGGCTGGGCGGCCGGGTTGAGCAGTTCGCTGAAGGCGCCCTGGAGGAGCTGCGGGGCGACGGCCGCCTCGCCCGCTCTCGCCTTCATGATCGCGCGCTCGACGCCCTCGATGCGCTCGTCATGACGTACGTATCCGGAGGCGCCGGCCGCGAACGCGGCGGCGATGCCGCGCGGGTTCGGGACCGGGCCCAGGACCAGGACCGCCACCTGCGGGCGCTCCTTCTTGATCTTGATCACCGGATCGAAGATTCCCGGCTCGGCGGGTGTCGCCGTACCGATCAGGCACACCTCGGGTGCCCTTGTGATCACCAGCTCCGCCGCCCCCGCGGCAGGTGCCGCGGCGGCGAGCACCCGGTGCCCGCGCAGCTTCAACGCCGAGGCCAACGCCTCGGCGAGCAGACGGTGGTCGTCGACCACCATGAGCCGCACTCCCATCGAGCAACCCCCCAGTTCCCCCAAGCATCCCCACTGGTTCCCCGTGGATTAGGAGCCCCCCGGCTCTCCATCCACCGGAAGCTACACGCTTGTTCGACGTTGCGCTTCCCCTACTGGAGAGAAGTGCCCCGGATTATCGAAAATCATCGCATTCGGGAGTGATGAGAGGTTAAGAGTTACTCGGGCCCGAACCCGAGAGCCGTGTACTCCTTCTCGTCCGCCGAGTACGGCTTGCTGATCAGGTCCTTGCCCATGAAGAGACGGCCGCTGGTGAACAGCAGCTCGGAGCTCTTGGGGACCATGGAACTGATGGCGCTCAGGACGCTGTCGGAGGCCGGGGTCTCCAGCAGCGTCGTCTGCTTCAGCGACGTGCCGTCCACGGAGATGACCTGCGGACCCTTGTCGACCGAACCGTCCCGGTACGCGAGGACGTTGCCGCCGTCCATGCGGATCGGGAAGATCTCGTTGCCGTCGCCCGCGTCGATCCTGTCGCCGGTGGTCTTGCCGGTGGCCAGGGAGAAGGAGACGATCTCGTTGGTCTGGGTGTACTCGGCGGTGCCGTCGTGCTGCTTGGTCGGGACGTAGAGCTTGTCGTTGCCCACCGCGATCGCCTTGCAGGCGTACACCTCGCCGACACCGCAGTCGTGGGCGTACTTGCCGTCCTCCAGCGTGATCTTGACGCGCAGCTTGCCGCTGTCGTCGAGCGAGAAGACGTCCGTGGCACCGGTGACGGTGATCTCGGCGGAGTCCACGCCGAAGACGACGGGCTTGGTGGAGATCACCTTGGCGTTGTCGATGCCCTTGGGCAGCTTGTAGGTCCACTTCACGCTGCCCGACGCCGGGTCGAGAAGCTGGACCTCGAAGGTCTCGCTGCCGTAGTCACCGCACTTGCGGACCGCGACGAGCTGTTCGCCGCCCGCGTAGCCGACGTCCGCGCAGGTGTCGACCTTCGGCTGCCACAGCACCTTGCCGGACTTCACCTCGAAGGCGGCTCCGCCGTCGTAGCCGCCGCCGACCGCGACGGTGGTGCCGGAGATGGTGACCTCCTCGAACGCCACCTTCCGGCCGCTGCTCTCGGCGCTCTTCGACCAGAGCTGCTTGCCGGTGTTCAGGTCGAAGGCGGTGACCTGTGTGCAAGGCTCGTGATCACCCTTGCTGTTGCGCTCGGTCTCCTCCGAGACCACCGCGGCGATGCCGTCCTCGGTGACCTCCCGCGAGCCGGCACAGGCCTGGCCGGACAGCGGAAGCGTCCACTTCTTGCTGCCGGTGTCCGGGTCGTAGCCCACGATCTCGTTGACACCGCTCTTGGCGTACACCGAGTCGGTGAGCCAGGACCCGGCGACGCTGTCGATCTGGTCGTCCTTGACCTCCGGCGCGGGCACCTGGAAGAGGACCTCGGCACTCGGGTCTGCCGGAACCTTCTCCTTGCCGTCGCCGCCGCCCGGGGTGTCCTCACCCTTGTCGTCCTTGCCGCCGGTGCCACCCGTCGTACCCGAGGAGTTGTTCTTGCTGTCGTCCCTGCCGGAGGACTTCGCGTACCAGACACCGCCGCCGATGATCAGCGCGACCGCCACCACGGCCGCCACGATGATGACCACCGAGCTGTTGAACTTCCGCCCGCCGCCTCCGCCTTGGGGCGCCGGCGGGTAGCCGTACGGGGGCTGCTGCTGCGGGTATCCGTACGAAGGCTGCTGCTGGGGGTATCCGTAGCCCGGCTGCTGACCGCCTGGCTGGGGCGGCGGCGGGGTCTGCGGATAGCCGTACGGCTGCTGCGGCGGAGTGGGAGGAACGGGCGAACTGGGCGGACTGGGCGGACCCGCCTGCGGATAGCCGTACCCGGGGCCCTGCGCGGGCGGCGGAGGCGTCGGGACACCGAACCCACCCGGAGGCGGACTCTGAGGAGCGCCGAACCCACCGGGGGGCGGGTCCTGGGGAGCACCGAAACCACCAGGGGGCGGGTCCTGCGGTGCGCCGAAACCACCCTGCGGGGGCTGGTTCGGGGGTGGCGGGGGCGGCGGCTGGCTCATGGCGTGGGTACCTCGGTTGTCCGGACGGGAGAGGAGAGGGGAGAGGAGGAGACGGCAGCGGAAGAGGAGAGGCCGGTCACTCGCCGAACGCCAGCATCAGCTTTTCCTGCTCGTCACCCGTGCCCGTCAGCCGGGTGGTGGAGATGTAGAAGCGCCCGTCCACATAGTCGACCGCCTTCGAGTAGAAGCCGCTCTCGATGTCCGCGGTGCCCTGCGGGTTCTGCAGCAGCTTGGTGGCCTGGTGGCTGCTCCCGGTCGTCGGGATCGACACGACCTGGCCGCCGGCGTCGTACGAAGGCTGGACGTAGGCGATGAGATTCGTGCCGTCCATCTTCAGCGGCAGCATCGACTCGTCCGCCGGGGACTTGACGCGCCACTTCTCCTTGCCGGTCGCCAGGCTGATCGCGACGATCTCGTTGGCGCCGGTCGTCGCCTCGGTCGGCAGGTAGAGGGTGTCGGCGTCGGCGGCCGTGCCCGTGCAGCCCTGAAGGTCACGGGCGAGGATGGCCCAGCCGCACTCGGGCGCGAAGGACTCGTCGACGTCGACCTGGGAGCGGAGCGTGCCGTCGGCCTTCAGCGTGGAGACGTTCCACTGGTCCTTGTCCTCGTTGGTGAGGTAGAGGACGACGGGGTCGACGGAGTAAGTGCGCGCGACCGTCCAGCCCTTGGGGATCGTCTTGGTCCACTTGACCTTGCCGGTCGCCGGGTCCAGCTCCTGCACCTCGTCGTGCTCGTTGTCGGTGCTCGCGCCGCAGGAGGAGACGGTGAGCAGTTTGGCGCCGCCCGTGAACGCGGCGGGGTAACAGGCCTGCCCGTACTTCTTCTTGTCCCAGAGCTTCTTGCCGGTGCCGGCGTCGTACGCGGTGCCCGACATCGAACGGCCGACCATCAGGGTGTCACCGACGAGGGAGAGTTCGATGGACAGGGCGCTGTCGAAGAGGTCACCGTCTGCGACCTCCGCGGTCCAGCCCTTCGAACCGGTGGCGAGGTCGATCTCCTGGAGCTGGTTGCACTTGGCGCTGTCGCTCGCACCGTTCATGTAGGCGACGACGACCTTGTCCGCGGTCGTCTTCTGCGGGGTGACCGCGCAGATCTTCTGCGGGAACGTGAGCGCGTCCCAGGCAGGCTGCCCGTCACCGACGTTGTACGCGAAGACCTGCTTGTACGCCGCCTTCACCGCCGCCTTGTCGGTGATCCACTGGCCGGGGGCGTCGGCACCGGAACCGGGCGCGTCGGGCGCCTCCTTGTACCAGAGCACCTTCGACTCACCTGCCTGGCGGCCCTCGTTGAGGTTCTCCGGATCCTCACCGCCGTCGCCGCTGCCGTCACCCGGGTTGACCGGGGCCGCGGAGCCCGTGGTCTTGCCGTCGTCGCTCTTCTCCGCGACCGGCTTCTTTCCCTCGTCGTCCCCGCCGCTGCTGACGGCGAACACGGTGCCGCCGATGACGAGCAGCGCGGCCACCGCGGCACCGATGATCACCGCGGGCCTGCCCTTGAAGGGACTCTTGGAACCACCGCCGGGAGGCGGCATACCCGGTGCGCCCGGGTACTGCGCCTGCGGCGGATAGCCGTAGCCGGGCTGCTGGCCATAGGGACCGGGCTGCTGGCCGTAAGTGCCGGGCTGACCGTAGGGACCTTGGCCGTACGGGCCCGGCTGCTGCGGCTGGCCGTACGGGCCCGGTTGGCCGTGGGGGGCGGGCTGTTGGGGATATCCGTAGCCCGGCTGCGGGACTCCGGTGGGCGGCGCCTGCGGGGGCGCGGGAGCGTGCGGGGGTTGCGCGGGCGGAGGCGGGGCGCCCTGCGGTGCCCCTTGCGGCGCGCCAGAAGGCGTACTGGAAGGCGCGCTCGGAGGCGGACCCGAAGGCGCGCCCGGAGACGTGCTTGGGGGCGTACTACTGGGCGTGCTTGGGGGCGCACCGAACCCGCCCTGCGCACGCGGATCCTGCGGCGGCCCGAACCCACCAGCCCCCGACTGGTCCTGCGGCGGACCGAAACCGCCCGCTCCCGGCTGGTCCTGCGGCGGGCCGAACGCACCTGCCCCCTGCTGGTCCTGCGGCGGGCCGAACCCACCTGCCCCCGGCTGATCCTGCGATGCTCCGAAGCCGTCCTGCGGCGGCTGATTCGGCGGCTGACTCATCAGCGCGTCCCCCTGTTCACTGATGCGGCGCCCCACCGGCGGCGCTGGATTCCCGCCATACCCGGTGGTTCTCAGACTTTTCTCAGACGGCTCTTTCTATCACTGTGAGGGCCCCTGACACCGGGCCGGTGCTCCCCCTGTTCCCAAGGGAGGACCGGCCCGTAATGGGGTCGTTACGCGCCTTCACGGGCCCTTCACGCCCTGCGCGCACGGCGCACGCGCCCGGCTTGCACAGCCGGTTGGGCGTCCCGGATGCGCGTTCCGGTCACGCGTCGCGGTGGCGCGCTTCGGTCACGCGTCGCGGTGGCGCGTTCCGGTTACGCGTCCTCGGCCAACTCCATCCAGCGCAGCTCCAGCTCATCGCGTTCCACGATCAACTCCCGCAGCTCGGCGTCGAGTTCGGCGACCTTCGCGAAGTCCGTGGCGTTGTCGGCGATTTGGGCGTGCAGCTTGGTCGTCTTCTCGGAGACCTTGTCGAGCTGCCGCTCGACCTTCTGGAGTTCCTTCTTGGCGGCGCGGGTGTCCGCGGACGAGGCGGCCTTGGCGGTGGGTGCCGGCGCGGAGGCGAGAACGGTGGCGGCCGCGACCGCCTCCATCTTCTTGCGCCGCTCCAGGTACTCGTCGATCCCGCGGGGCAGCATCCGCAGTGTGGCGTCGCCGAGCAGCGCGTACACGTTGTCCGTGGTCCGCTCGATGAAGAACCGGTCGTGGGAGATCACGATCATCGACCCGGGCCAGCCGTCGAGCAGGTCCTCGAGCTGGGTGAGGGTCTCGATGTCGAGGTCGTTGGTGGGTTCGTCGAGGAAAAGGACGTTCGGCTCGTCCATCAGCAGCCGCAGGATCTGAAGCCGCCGCCGCTCACCACCGGAGAGGTCCCCGACGGGCGTCCACTGCTTGTCCTTGTTGAAGCCGAACGTCTCGCAGAGCTGCCCCGCGGTCAGCTCGCGCCCCTTGCCGAGGTCGACCCGGTCGCGTACCGCCTGGACGGCCTGCAACACCCGCCAGGTGGGGTCGAGTTCGGCGACCTCCTGGGAGAGGTAGGCGAGCTTGACGGTCTTGCCGGTGACAATCTGTCCGGCGACGGGCTGCTTCTCGCCGTCGCTGCGGGCGGCCTCGGCCATGGCCTTCAGGAGCGAGGTCTTGCCCGCGCCGTTCACGCCGACGAGCCCGACCCGGTCCCCTGGGCCGAGGTGCCAGGTCAGGTGCTTGAGCAGCACCTTGGGGCCGGCCTGGACGGTGACGTCCTTGAGGTCGAAGACGGTCCTGCCGAGCCGGGAGCTGGCGAACTTCATCAGCTCGGAGCTGTCCCGCGGCGGCGGCACGTCCGCGATCAGTTCGTTGGCGGCCTCGACGCGGAAGCGCGGCTTGGACGTACGGGCGGGGGCGCCACGCCGCAGCCAGGCAAGCTCCTTGCGCACCAGGTTCTGCCGCTTCACTTCCTCCGTGGCGGCGATCCGCTCACGCTCGGCACGCGCGAAGACGTAGTCCGAGTAGCCGCCCTCGTACTCGTACACATCGCCCTTCTGCACATCCCACATGCGGGTGCAGACCTGGTCGAGGAACCAGCGGTCGTGGGTGACGCAGACGAGGGCGGAGCGGCGCTGGCTCAGGTGCCGGGCGAGCCAGGAGATGCCCTCCACGTCCAGGTGGTTGGTGGGCTCGTCGAGGATGACCAGGTCCTGGTCCTCGATGAGCAGCTTGGCCAGCGCGATACGGCGCCGCTCGCCACCGGAGAGCGGGCCGATGACGGTGTCGAGTCCCTGCGGGAAGCCGGGCAGGTCGAGACCGCCGAACAGGCCGGTCAGTACGTCTCTGATCTTGGCGTTGCCCGCCCACTCGTGGTCGGCCATGTCCCGGATGACCTCGTGCCGGACGGTGGCCTCGGGGTCGAGGGAGTCGTGCTGCGTCAGGACGCCGAGGGTCAGCCCGCCGGAGTGGGTGACCCTTCCGGTGTCGGCCTCCTCCAGCTTGGCGAGCATCCGGATGAGGGTCGTCTTCCCGTCGCCGTTGCGGCCGACCACGCCGATGCGGTCTCCCTCGCTGACGCCGAGGGAGACCCCGTCGAGCAGCGCACGGGTGCCGTACACCTTGCTGACGGACTCGACATTGACCAGGTTGACGGCCATTTCTCTCCTGACAAGGGGGACTCAGCCTCCCAGCCTAATGTGCGCCGGCCGGTGGCCGATCCCCGCAGGTCAGCGTGACGCTGCCGCGCGTACCTCGGTGAGGAGGTCGTACATCGTCTGTCCGGGGCAGTCCGTCTGGAGCCAGTCGCGGTGGCCACTGACCGTGGTCACGTCCTTGGTGGCGCCGCTGACGGGGTTGACGAAGGTGACCTTCGCCTGGGGGTCCAGGCCCTTGAAGCGGGCGATCGCCTTGATCAGCCGGGTCAGGGACTCCTTGGCCGCGTCCGTGGGGGCCTGATCGGTCAGGGTGGCGATGAGGGCGATGCCGAGGTTGCCGGAGTTGTAGCCGGAGGTGTGGAAGGCGGTGACGAGCTTGCCGTCCGCGTCGAAGGCCGGGACGCCGTCGTCGCCGGAGTAGCGGCCCTCGTAGATGACACCCGCCTCGTCGATGAGGAAGTGGTAGCCGATGTCGCCCCAGTCGAGGGTGACCGCGTGGTACTCGTAGATGGCCCGCACGGTCGCGGCCGGGTCGGGGTCGGCGTTCGGGGTGTCGGTGTGGTGGACGGTGATCGTCTGCAACGGGTAGTACGTCTCCGGGGAGTTGACCTTCCCGTCCTTGTACCGCTTGGACTCGTCGGCGCCCCAGGCCGGCCGCGAGAGGTACCCGACGCCACGCACCCGCGTCGTCTCCGACGGCACCTGGAAGGTCTTGTCGGCCCCGCCCGTGGTGTCGATCGCCAGCGAGCGCACACCACTCGCGCCGTCCGGCGCCTTCACCTGGTACGCGGTGGCGTCCCCCGCCGCCACCAGCGCCGTCCCGCCGTCCTCGACCGTCGCGCACCCCGCGCCCAGCGTCTGCCAGTCACCAGGCGCCGCGGCATCGTCCGTGAACCGGATCCCGGCGCCGTCCTGGGCGCCGGCCCAGCGGAGGCCGACGTAGGAGATGGCGAAGCCGGCGGTGGCCTCGCCCGTACCGGTGGCCGCCTCGGTCCGGGTCGCCGGGAACTTCTCGGCCTTCGTACCCGAGTCACCCGCAGGTGCGTCGCTCGGCTCGTCGGACTCGGTCGCCGCGAACACGACCGGCGTCAGAGCGGCGGCAGCGGCCACGCCACCCGCGGCGCCGATCACGCCACGACGGGAGAGGGACCTCTTCCGGCGGTGAGCAGGGGTGGGGGAAGGGGGAGTTGCTGACACTGGGGTGCCTTCCATCGTCATTCAGCGAGGCGCTCGAAACTCAGCGAGGCGCTCGAAGGTTGATCACTACTGTCCGGCATCCCCCGCCCCATCTTCGGCGCCCCAGGCCGCGACAAGGTCAACTCCCCGTACAGGCTGGGCAAAGACGCGCCGGGCAGTGCCTCCCCGGGGCGACGAGGAAGTCCCGGTCAGTGTCCGAGGACCGTGGCGCCCGGCGCCGCCCCGGACGCCGTGCGCACTGTCCGGCAGGTGCCGGAGGCGGACAGCGCACGGGCCACCTCGGCGGCCGACTCCGGGTCGGCTGCGAGGAACGCCGTGGTCGGGCCCGAACCGGAGACTAGGGCGGCGAGGGCGCCGGCGGCGCGGCCCGCGGCCAGGGTGTCGGCAAGCTCCGGGAAGAGGGAAAGGGCCGCGGGCTGAAGGTCGTTGGAGACGGTGGCCGCGAGGGCGGCGGCGTCTCCCTTCGCGAGGGCGTCGAGCAGTTCCTGCGAGGCGACGGGCTCGGGGATCCGTACGCCCTCGTTCATCCGGTCGAACTCCCGGAACACCGCCGGGGTGGACAGCCCGCGCCCGGCCATCGCGAACACCCAGTGGAAGGTCCCGCCGACCTCCAGCGCCCGCAGCCGCTCGCCCCGCCCGAGGCCGAGCGCCGCCCCGCCGACCAGGCTGAACGGCACGTCGCTGCCCAACTGGGCGCAGATGTCGAGGAGTTCCTCGCGGGAGGCGTTCGTACCCCACAGGGTGTCGCAGGCGAGCAGGGCGCCCGCTCCGTCGGCACTGCCGCCCGCCATGCCGCCCGCGACGGGGATGTCCTTGGCGATCTGGAGGTGCACGGCGGGGTCGATGCCGTACCGGCGGGCGAGTTCGACGGCCGCGCGGGCCGCCAGGTTCGTCGCGTCGAGGGGAACCTGGCCGGAGTCGGGGCCGGTGCAGGTGATGCTCAGCTCGTCCGCCGGAGTCACCTTGACCTCGTCGTACAGGCCGACGGCGAGAAAGACGTTGGCCAGGTCGTGGAAGCCGTCGGGGCGGGCGCCGCCCACCGCGAGCTGGACGTTGACCTTGGCGGGGACGCGTACGGTCACGGGCACGGGCACGGTCACTTTGCCGTGGACTCCTTGTTCTCGGCGGCGTTCTCGGCGGCGTTCCCGTCGACGTTCTCCGCGGCACGGTTCTCGGCGACACGGTTCTCGGCGACACGGTTCTCGGCGATACGGGCGAACTCCTCGACGGTCAGCGACTCGCCGCGTGCCTGCGGTGAGACACCGGCGGCGACGAGCGCGGTCTCGGCGGCGGCCGCGGAGCCCGCCCACCCGGCGAGGGCAGCGCGCAGCGTCTTGCGCCGCTGGGCGAACGCCGCGTCCACCACCGCGAACACCTCCCGCTTCGTGGCCGTGGTCTTCACGGGCTCGGCGCGCCTGGTGAGCGACACCAGCCCGCTGTCGACGTTCGGTGCGGGCCAGAACACATTGCGCCCGATGGAACCCGCCCGCTTCACGTCCGCGTGCCAGTTGGCCTTCACCGACGGGACGCCGTACACCTTCGAGCCGGGCGGGGCCGCGAGCCGGTCGGCGACCTCGGCCTGCACCATCACCAGCGTGCGCTCGATGCTCGGGAAGGTGTCGAGCATGTGCAGCAGCACGGGGACGGCGACGTTGTACGGCAGGTTCGCCACCAGCGCGGTGGGGGCGGGGCCGGGGAGCTCCCGTACCTGCATCGCGTCGGAGTGCACGAGGGAGAAGCGGCCTGCGCGGTCCGGCATGCGTGCCGCGATGGTCGCGGGGAGCGCTCCGGCGAGTACGTCGTCGATCTCCACGGCGATGACCCTGTCCGCTGCTTCCAGCAGCGCGAGGGTCAGCGAGCCGAGCCCTGGGCCCACCTCGACGACCACGTCGTCGGGGCGGACGCCGGCGGTGCGGACGATGCGGCGCACCGTGTTCGCGTCGATCACGAAGTTCTGGCCGCGCTGCTTGGTGGGCCGCACGCCGAGGGCTCCCGCGAGTTCGCGGATCTCGGCGGGGCCCAGGAGGGCGTCGGGGGTGGGGCTGGTCACGGACCCAGGGTACGGGCTGGAGATTTCCAGCCCGTCCGGCGTTTGAGGACGAGGCCGTTCAGGCCGAAGCGGGGGTCTGGGGGCGGCAGCCCCCAGGAACAAGGGACGGGCAGGGGCGGAGGGGGCGACTGCATCCTTTGAGCGGCTCCGCCGCGGGCCGCCCCTCACCCACCCAACCGCGCCCCACAATGCGGCCAAGGACTGGCCCCCCGCCGCACGTACAGCTTCTTCGCGCGGAACGTCTGCTCCGCCGCGGGCGCGTCCTGCGGCCGCCCCGCACCCCCGAGCCCCTGCCACGTCCGGGTATCGAACTGGTAGAGCCCTCCGTACGTACCGGAGGGATCCACCGCCCCGGGCCGCCCCCCGGACTCACACGCCGCAAGCCCGGACCAGTTCAGATGATCGGCCCCGCCGACGGACGTGGGCATCGGCTTCGTACCGACCCTCACCAGCTGCGCCCGCGGCTCCCGCACCACCTCGGACCGGACACGCCGCGGCTTCTGCTTGACCCCGTTGACGGTCCGCAGGAGGTACGTGACCCGCCGGGCCCCGGGCTGCCCGGCCCGCTCCACCACCTCGGTCCCCCGGAACAGCGAGGAATCCTGGGTCCGCTCCACGGCGAACGGAATCGACTCCTCGCGGACCTCCTTGGTCCCGGTGATCCGCATGACGGTGACGGTCTGCCCGTCCCGGGGGAAACTGCCGGGCGCGACGGAGGTGGTGTCCTGCCCGCGGAGGGTGATCCCGGCCTCGTCGAGGGCCTCGCGCACGCTCGCCGCGTTCGTACGGATCGTCCGCGCCCGCCCGTCCGCCATGATCGTCACGGTGCGCTCGGTGCGGACGTGGAGGGTCAGCCCGGCGCGGCCGATCGGCTGGGAGCGCGAGGTCGACACGTACGCCCCCTCCGCGCGCACCCCGAGCTGCCGGAGCGCCCCGTCCACCGTGTGCGCCGTCGTCCACACCTTGCGCCGCTGCCCGTCGAGGGTGAGGTGCACAGGGCGGCCGTAGTGCACGGCGACCTCGTCGCCGGTCGTGAGCGCCGTGCCGGGGGCGGGCGCGACCACGTCGTGCGCCCCTACGTCGACGCCCTCGTCGGCGAGCAGTTCGGTCACGTCGTCCGCGAAGGTGTGCAGCGTGCGCGGCTTCCCGTCGACGGTGAGCTCGATCGCCTTGTCGTTGGCGACGAAGGCGGAGGTGCCGCCGGCCAGGAACGCGACGACCAGTGCCTGGGGAAGCAGCCGCCGCAGGGAGTCGGGGCGTTCGCCGGTGCCCTTGCGCCGGGCCGCGCGCCGGGCCTCTGCACGGCCACCGGGGCGCGGGGCGGCGGACCCGGCGGCGGCCTGCCGGGGCAGCCGGGGCTCGGTGGGAAGGTCGGCCTCCGGCGCGTAGGCCTCGTAGGCCTCGTAGGCGGGCGCGTACGTGTCCTCGTAACCGCCGCCAAGGCCGTACGGCGTTCCTTCGGTACCTGTGGTTCCTGCGGTTCCTGTCGTTCCGTACGTCTCGTACTGCGAGTTGCTCACGACGACACGCTCCAGGAGAGTCCGGATCGGGCGACCAGAACCTAGCGGAGCGGTCGTCACTCTCCAAAGCAACGCGGCTACGCTGTGTCGCGACACTGCCCTGAGGTGCGACCGGAAAGAACCCCCGGAAGTGTTATCCGTCAGTAATCAAACGCACGGGCGGTGTTGGCGGAGATCGAGGTCGCGAGCGCGTCCTCGTCGATGCCCCGTACCGCGGCCATCGCGCGCACCGTGACCGGAATGAGATACGGCGCGTTAGGCCGTCCGCGGTACGGCGCGGGGGTCAGGAAGGGCGCGTCGGTCTCCACCAGGACGAGCTCCAGCGGCGCCACGGCGAGCGCCTCACGCAGCGGCCGGGCGTTCTTGAAGGTCATGTTGCCGGCGAAGGACATGAAGTAGCCGGCGCGGGCGCACACCTCGGCCATCGCGGCGTCACCGGAGTAGCAGTGGAACACGGTCCGCTCGGGGGCGCCCTCCTCCTGGAGGATGCGCAGCACGTCGGCGTGGGCGTCGCGGTCGTGGATGACCAGGGCCTTGCCGTGTCGCTTCGCGATCTCGATGTGGGCCCGGAAGGACCGCTCCTGGGCGTCCTTGCCCTCGGGGCCGGTGCGGAAGTGGTCGAGCCCGGTCTCGCCGACGCCCTTGACGTGCGGCAGGGCAGCCAGCCGGTCTATCTCGGCGAGCGCCTCGTCCAGCGCGGCGTCGCCGCCCGGCGCCCGCTCGCCCTGCCGGGACCAGCCGTCGGGGTCGCCGTGCACGATGCGGGGCGCTTCGTTCGGGTGCAGCGCGACCGTCGCGTGGACGGCGTCGTACGCGGCAGCCGTCTCGGCCGCCCAGCGCGAACCCTTCACATCGCAGCCGACCTGTACGACGGTCGTCACTCCGACCGACGCGGCCTTGGCGAGGCCCTCGTCCACCGTGCCGGACTGCATATCGAGGTGGGTGTGCGAGTCGGCCACGGGCACGCGCAGCGGCTCGGGGAGGGGCGGGGCTTCGGTCGTCCGGGTAGGCATGCCCCGATCCTACGAAAGGGGCATGCCCGCACTCACCCCGATTCTCTGCCGGGGCGCCGGGTCAGCCGGCCTTGCGGTGTGCGAAGGGGTGCAGCAGATCCGAGAGGTGCCAGTGGTGCGGTTCCTTGGGCGCGTCCTGGGACTCCCCGAGTGCCTCGTCGAGCGGCGCCTCGGACTTGCGCCGCGGCTGGGCGGTCCGCTGCTGCAGGCGGTGGAGGGACTCCTGCACGGAGGACACCTGACCGGCACGCATGATGCGCACCACGTGGTTGTCGCAGTTCAGGCAGGTGGGACGGCTCAGCGGCGACGGCACGACACGGCCGTCCGCGACGTACATGACGAACTCGGCGCCTTCGGCGTCGCGGTGGTGCTCGATCTCGTACGACTGCTCCCACCCGTGCCCACAGCGCATGCAGGCGAAGGAGTACGACTCGTTGACGACGGCGGTGGCCGCTGCGCTGCGGGGACCGGTCTGTCCTGCGATCTCACTCATGCCAGCTCCTCTGTCCGCTGGACAAGCGCCTCCGGCTGGCGGAGGCGGAGGGACGGTGCGTCCCTTCATTCAGTGGACGCTTCTCCCGGCGCGAGTGCACGAGACCTGTCGAGTGTTGGAGCCGTCTTGGCCTTTCCTTGCCCCAACGCTCCTGGTGAGGGGCCTGTGCTTTGCCTTCAACGGTAGCCCTTTGCCCGCTTATGGGGCAGTGTCGACAACGCGCTTATATGGGGCTCTTCCGAGGCGTTTCCGATGGTGCCCACGGGGCCTACGATGCGCCGCTCCGGGCCGCGTTCTTCGCCGCGACCACCGCGTCGAAGACCTCCCTCTTCGGCAGCCCGGCCTCCTCCGCGACCACGGCGATCGCCTCCTTGCGCCGCTCCCCCGCCTCCTCGCGCACCTGGACCCTGCGCACCAGTTCGGCGGCGTCCAGCTGCTCGGTCTTCTCGGGAGCGCCCTCGACGACGACGGTGATCTCGCCGCGTACGCCCTCGGCGGCCCAGGCGGCGAGCTCGCCCAGCGGGCCGCGCTTGACCTCCTCGTACGTCTTCGTCAGCTCGCGGCAGACGGCGGCGCGCCGCTCCGTGCCGAAGGCCTCGGCCATCGCGGCGAGGGTGTCGTCGACGCGGTGCGGTGCCTCGAAATAGACCAACGTGCGGCGCTCGTCGGCGACTTCACGCAGCCGGGAGAGCCGTTCGCCCGCCTTCCGGGGCAGGAAGCCCTCGAAGCAGAAGCGGTCGACGGGCAGCCCCGAGAGTGCGAGCGCGGTGAGCACGGCGGAGGGGCCAGGTACGGCGGTGACCTTGATGTCCTTCTCGACGGCGGCCGCGACCAGGCGGTACCCGGGGTCCGAGACGGACGGCATCCCGGCGTCGGTCACGAGCACCACCCGCGCCCCGCCGGCCAGCGCCTCGACCAGCTCCGGCGTCCGGGCCGCTTCGTTGCCCTCGAAGTACGAGACCACGCGCCCGCCGACCTGTACGCCCAGCGCCTGGGTGAGCCGCCGCAGCCGCCGGGTGTCCTCGGCGGCGACGACATCGGCACCGGCCAGTTCCTGGGCGAGCCGGGGCGGCGCGTCCGAGATGTCGCCGATGGGGGTGCCTGCCAACACGAGGATTCCTGTCACGGTCCCATCCTCGCAGGGCCCCGGCGGGAGAACCTCATCCGGCCGGAAGGGCCCGGGCGCGGGACTCCCACAGAAGGGTTCCCTACGATGGCGCGGTGACCAGTACCGCGTCCTCCACGGACACCCGGCAGGGCCAGGCCGCCGAAGACCAGCGGCCGTCGTGGCAGCAGCGGCTGCGCCGCTTCGGATACACGGCAGGGCCGACCATCGACGTACGGGACCGGCTGGTGCCGCCGTACGCCGAGCCCAGCCCCCGTATCTGGGCGACGATCGGGCTGGGCCACAGGCTCGCCGAGCGCCTCACGCGCTGGTCGGCGTGGGTGGGACCGCTCCTGGTGACCCTGGTCGCCGGGGTGATGCGGTTCTGGAACCTGGGCAATCCCAAGGCGGTGATATTCGACGAGACGTACTACGCCAAGGACGCCTGGGCACTGTTCAACCGCGGCTTCGAGGTCAACTGGGCCAAGGACGCCAACGACCTGATCCTCCAGGGCGACGGCAACGTCCGGATCCCGACCGACGCCGCCTATGTCGTGCACCCGCCGGTCGGCAAGTACGTCATCGGGCTCGGCGAGTGGATGTTCGGGTTCAACCCCTTCGGCTGGCGCTTCATGACGGCGGTGCTCGGCACGCTGTCAGTGCTGCTGCTCTGCCGGATCGGCCGCCGCCTCTTCCGCTCGACCTTCCTCGGCTGTCTGGCCGGCGCGCTGATGGCGGTCGACGGCCTGCACTTCGTGATGAGCCGCACCGCGCTGCTCGACGGCGTGCTCATGTTCTTCATCCTCGCCGCCTTCGGCTGCCTGGTCGTCGACCGCGACAAGTCCCGCGCCAGACTGGCTGCCGCGCTCCCGCCGGACGAGGACGGTTTCGTACGCCCCGACGCGTACGTCGCCGAAACCACCCGCCTCGGCTGGCGCCCCTGGCGCTGGGGGGCCGGCCTCATGCTGGGCCTGGCCCTCGGCACCAAGTGGAACGCCCTCTACTTCCTGGCCGCGTTCTTCGTGATGGCCCTCCTGTGGGACGTCGCCGCGCGCCGCGTCGCCGGTGCCCGTCATCCGTACATCGCGGTCCTGAAGCACGACACGGGCATCACGTTCCTGTCCACCGTCCCCGTCGTGATCGTCACCTACCTGGTCTCCTGGACCGGCTGGATCCTCTCCCCGGGCAACGGCAAGGGCGGCTACTTCCGCAACTGGGCCGTGACCGACGGCAAGGGCGGCAACTTCACCTGGCTCCCCGACTGGCTGCGCAGCCTGTGGCACTACGAGAACCAGGTCTACGAGTTCCACGTCGGCCTCTCGTCCCCGCACCCCTACCAGTCGAACCCGTGGAGCTGGATCGTCCTGGGCCGCCCGGTCTCCTACTTCTACGAGTCCCCGGCCCCCGGCACCGACGGCTGCCCCACGGACGCGGGCGAGAAGTGCGCCCGCGAGGTGCTTGCCCTTGGCACCCCGCTCCTGTGGTGGGCGGCCTGCTTCGCGATCCTCTACGTCCTGTGGCGCTGGGCCTTCCGCCGCGACTGGCGCGCGGGCGCGATCGCCTGTGCCGTCGCGGCCGGCTACCTCCCCTGGTTCATGTACCAGGAGCGCACGATCTTCTTCTTCTACGCCGTCGTCTTCGTGCCCTTCCTCTGCCTGGCCGTCGCCATGATGATCGGCGCCATCATCGGCCCACCGGGCTCCACCGAACGCCGCCGCGTCGTCGGCGCCACAGCCGCGGGCGTCCTGGTCCTGCTGATCGCCTGGAACTTCATCTACTTCTGGCCGATCTACACGGGGCAGGCGATCCCCATCGACCAGTGGCGGTCGCGGATGTGGCTGGACACCTGGGTCTAGCCGGGCGGACACACGGCGGATGGCGCGGCGGACCGCCGCGCCATCCGCCGATCAGTTTCAGGCGGACTGCAGGGTCCGGGACGGCACCTCGCCGAACCGGGCCCGGTAGCGCTGGGCGAACCGGCCCAGGTGTGCGAATCCCCACTGGTAGGCCACGTCCGTGACGGTCACCGTCCCGGGGGCCGCGAGGAGCAGTTGCTCGCGCACCCGCTGGAGCCGGACCTCGTGGACGTAGTTCATCGGGGACATGCCGAGGTTCTTGCGGAACGCCTCCTGGAGGGTGCGGACACTGACCTGGGCGATGGTGGCGAGCTGGGCCGCGTCGTATGGCTCGGCGGGCCGCTCGCGTACCGCGTCCATCACCCGCTTGACCGCAGCGGGCCGCATGGACGGCGGCGGTGCCTCCAGCGCCTCGCGGTACTGGTGGTCGCTCGACAGCAACAGGCCCTCCAGCAGGGCCTGTTCGATCCGGCCGGCGAACATCGGCTGCCGCAGCAGGCCATGGGGCACGTCCCTTTCCAGCAGACACCACGAGACCAGGTTCAACCAGCTCCGCCCCGGACCGCTGCTGACGTCGAAGGACGGCGCGAGGACGGGGCGGCGGTGCACCGGACGGCCCAGCAGCGTCTCCAACTGCCTTATCATCACCGCCTTGTCGATGCTCACGTTGAGCACGTCGCAGTCGGGCGACCAGTCGTCGACAAAGTTGTCGCCCGCCGGGTCACGGACCACCGCGCGGCCGGGGCTGGCGTACGAGACCGGCTTCTGACCCTGCCGCTCGGAGAAGAAGCCGGTGATCGGCACCCCCACGTTGTAGGTACCCACTTCGCTGGTTCGCCCTCTGATCTCCGCGCCGAAGCTCATCCTGCCGACCTTCAGCGCGCCCAGATCGACGACGGAGAGGCTCGCGACAAAGGCAGTGGCGTCTCCCCGCACGCCGATCCACACATCGGTGAAGGACGTCGTGAGCACCGCCCGGATCTCGTCCACGTCGCGCGTGGAGTAGCTGCTGAACGCCACGGTCTGGGCAGCCTGTTGCACCTCCATACGAGCCCCCTCGTCCACACCAGGATGGCACCGCTGGTGCATCCCCCGCACGCGATAGGACGGTTGTCGCGACCACCGACGCCCGAGCCGCCGGACGCGCCGCGCGTTCGGGTATGCGGCTCGGCCCCCGGGCCTAACAATCGTGGAAACTTCACCCCCACATGTCACTCCCCCCGCATAGAGTGCAAAGAAGACGACTCTTTCTGAACGCGTTCAGAAGTTCGGGAAAGGGTCCACGGGGAGGGGAACGCGCGATGCGCAAGGGGGCAAAGGCCGCCATCGTCGGCAGTGTGTTCGCGGTGATGGTGGGGGGTGCCGGTTACGGCGCGTACAACGTGGTGACCGCGATCAGCGGGGACGGCGGGACCAGCGGGTCGTCCGGGCCCGCGCCGGTGAAGACCGGCCCGCCGGGCGCCGACGAGGTCGAGGACGCGTCGGCCAAGTTCTTCGCGGCCTGGGAAAAGGGCGACGCGGTCACGGCGGCGGCGCTGACGAACAACGACGCGGACGCGGAGCCGGTGCTCGACAGCTACGGCGCCGCCGGACACATCACCGGGGTGCGGATCACGCCGGGCACGCCGTCCGGTGCGTCCGTGCCCTTCTCGGTGAAGGCGACGGTGTCCTTCGACGGGAAGAGCAAGCCACTCTCGTACGACTCGAAGCTCACCGTCGTACGCGGGCTCACCACCGGGAAGGCGCTGGTCGACTGGCAGCCGTCGGTCATCCATCCCGAGCTGGAGAAGGGCGACACGTTCGTCACGGGCGAGGCGGCGGACCCGCCGATCGAGGCGGTGGACCGGAACAACGTTGTCCTGACCGCGGAGAAGTACCCGTCGCTGGGCCCGGTCCTGGACGAACTGCGCGGCAAGTACGGCGAGTCCGCGGGCGGCACGGCAGGTGTCGAGCTGGCGATCCGGCACACGGACGCGACCGCGGGCGACACCACGCTCCTGACCCTCGCCAAGGGTGAGCCGGGCAAGCTGCACACGACGCTCAGCGCGAACGCGCAGGCGGCGGCCGAGAAGGCGGTCAAGGAGTACGACAACTCGTCCGTGGTCGCCGTGAAGCCGAGCACCGGTGAGGTGCTCGCGGTCGCCAACAACCGCGAGGACGGCTTCAACGCGGCCTTCCTCGGCAAGGTGGCGCCCGGCTCCACCATGAAGATCATCACCGCGTCGATGTTCATAGACAACGGCGTGACCTCGATGAACGGCCCGGCGCCCTGCACGTCGACCGCCGTCTGGCAGAGCCAGACCTTCAAGAACCTCACCGGCATGGAGCCCAACGAGAACGCGACCCTCGCCAACAGCTTCATGCGGTCCTGCAACACCGCCTTCATCAATCTCATCGACGGCACCGACACGGCCCCGCTCACCGACGAGTCGCTGACGACCGAGGCACAGACCCGGTTCGGTCTGGGCCAGGACAACTGGAAGACGGGTATCGCGTCCTTCGACGGCAGCGTCCCCGCCTCCGGCGGCCCGGACCGCGCGGCGAACGCGATCGGCCAGGGCGAGGTCCAGCTGAACCCGCTGAACCTCGCCTCGGTGACGGCGACCGCCATCACCGGCACCTTCCGGCAGCCGGTCGTCGTCTCCCCCGAGCTCGACGACCGCCAGCTGGCCACCGCCAAGGGGCTGCCGTCGAACACGGTCTCGCAGCTCCGCTCTATGATGAACGCCACCGCCGTCAGCGGCACAGCCGCCAAGGCCATGGCGGGACTCGACGGCAGCATCGGCGCCAAGACCGGCTCCGCCGAGATCGACGGCGAGGCCGTGTCCGACAGCTGGTTCACCGGCTACCGGAACGACGTCTCGGCCGCCGCGCTGGTCCAGGGAGGCGGCCACGGAGGCGACGCGGCCGGCCCGATCGTCGCAGCTGTGCTACGAAGCGGTGGCTGAAGTCACTCCTCACAGGGCGGGACCCTAGGGTGGTGCCTCTCGTTGAGGAGCATGTGGGCACGGGGGCACCAGGGGAACCAGCGGAGGACATTTAGCTGTGGGCAACAGAAGACGCGTCGCCGAGGGCAAGAGCAACAAGAAGACGAAGCCTGCCGTCCTCGGCGGGGTGATCGCCGTCGTCGTCGCGGGTGGGGCGTTCGGCGCGTACAGCCTGTACGGCGGTGACGCGGCCGCGGAGGACAGGGCGTCGTCGACGGCCGCCGACGAGAAGGCCGTCAAGACCGGTCCGCTGTCGGCCACCGAGGTGACCACCGCTGCCACGAAGTTCCTCACCGCCTGGCAGAGCGGTGACGTCACGACGGCCTCCGCCGCCACCGACGACGCGGCGGCCGCGAAGACCCTGCTGACCGGCTACACCAAGGACGCGCACATCACCGGCGTGACGCTGACGAGCGGCACCCGGTCCGGAGCCGTCGTCCCGTTCACCGTCAAGGGCACGGTCACGTACGAGGACACGAGTAAGCCGCTCACGTACGAGTCGAAGCTGACGGTCGTACGACGGGCCAAGGACGGTGTTCCGCTGGTGAGCTGGAAGCCGTCCGTCGTGCACCCGGACCTCCAGGACGGCGACAAGCTGGTCACCGGCGAGTCCGGTACGCCCCCGATCAAGGCCCTCGACAAGCACGGCGGCGAGCTGACCACCGCCAAGTACCCGTCCCTGGGCACGGTGTTGGACGGGCTGCGCGAGAAGTACGGCAAGACGGCCGGCGGCAAGGCGGGCGTCGAGCTCCAGGTGATCCGCAAGGCCGCGGCGAAGGGCGAGGAGAAGACCCCCGACAAGACGCTGCTGACGCTCAGCGAGGGCACGCCGGGGACCGTGAAGACGACGCTCAGCCCCACCCTCCAGGCCGCCGCCGAGGAGGAAGTGGCCAAGAAGGCCAAGTCGTCGGTGGTCCTGCTGAACGCCTCGACGGGCGAGATCCTCGCGGTCGCGAACCAGAGCCACGGCTTCAACACCGCCTTCCAGGGCTCCCTCGCCCCCGGCTCCACGATGAAGGTCATCACGGCGTCGCTGCTCATCGACGAGGGCCTCGCCTCGGCGGACGAGCCGCACCCGTGCCCCAAGACCTTCACGTACGGCAACTGGAAGTTCCACAACGACGACGACTTCGAGATCAAGAACGGCACGTTCAAGGCGAGCTTCGCGCGCTCCTGCAACACCGCCTTCATCAGCCAGGCCCCCGAGCTGGAGAACGACAGCCTCACCAAGCAGGCCCAGCAGGCGTTCGGCCTCGGCATGGACAACTGGGCCATCGGCGTCCCGTCCTTCGACGGCGCGGTGCCCGTGCAGTCGGAGGCGCAGATGGCGGCCTCGCTGATCGGCCAGGGCGGGGTCCGCATGAACCCGCTGAACATGGCGTCGGTCGCCGCCACGGTCAAGTCGGGCACCTTCCACCAGCCGTACCTGGTGGCCCCGACCGTGGACGACCGCAAGCTCGCCACGGCCTCCCGCACCCTGTCCGCCGACACCCTCTCCCAGCTCCGCGAACTCATGCAGTACACCGCCTCGTCCGGCACCGCCGCCGAGGCGATGTCCGGCCTCGGCCCCGACTACGGCGCCAAGACCGGCTCCGCCGAGGTCGACGGCCAGGACAAGCCGAACGGCTGGTTCACCGCCTACAAGGGCGACTTGGCAGCCGCGGGCGTCGTCCAGCAGGGCGGCCACGGCGGCGACACGGCGGGCCCGATCGTGGCGGCGCTGCTGAAGGCGGGGAGTTAGCCGCTCCGCATCAGCTGCGGGCATGCGTGCCGCTAGGGGCGGCACGGGTGGGCGCAGGCGGCACCCCATAAGCGCCGGGCTGCGCACCCACCCCGACGCCAGCACCACCCGGGCCCACCGCCCCCCCGACGCCCGCGCCACCCCCGGCCCACCCACCGGAACCCGTTCGCATGCCCCGTACACCCACCACTACGGTGCCTTTCATGACCGCACCAGAAGAGACCGCCGCGAGCCCCCGCTTCGCCGAGGCCCTGCGCGAGCTGGGCCTCGGCGACCTGATCCCCCGGGTCCGGCGCTTCCCGGACGCGACCCGCACCGCCGCAGAGGCCGCCGCAGCGATCGGCTGCGAGCTGAACCAGATCTGCAAGTCACTGATCTTCGCGGCGGACGGCGTCCCCGTACTCGTCCTCATGGACGGCGCGTCCCGCGTCGATGTCGAGCTCGTACAGCGGGAGTTGGGCGCCAAGAAGGTGACGCGCGCGAAGGCCGACCTCGTGCGGGAGACGACGGGGTACGCCATCGGCGGCGTACCGCCCTTCGGACACCGCTCCAAGACCCGTGTCCTGGCTGACCGTTCGCTGCTCGACCACGAAACGGTGTGGGCCGCCGCGGGCACCCCGTACGCCGTCTTCCCGATGGCCCCCAAGACCCTGATCGCCCACGCGGGCGGCACGCTGGTGGACGTGCGCGAGCAGACTCCATGACCCCCCTGGTCACCGCGGCCGTCCTGCTCGCCGCGGTCACCCACGCCTGCTGGAACGCGATCGCGCACCGCATCACCGACAAGCTGGCAGGCTTCACGCTGATATCGGGCGGCGGCATGCTGATCGGGCTGGCGATGGCGCCGTTCGTGCCGGTGCCCGCGTCCGGGGCGTGGCCGTATCTGATCGCGTCGGCCGTCATCCACCTCGCGTACTACGTCCTGCTGATGCGCTCATTCCGGCTCGGCGACTTCGGCCAGGCCTATCCCATAGCCCGGGGTACGGCTCCCCTCATCGTCACCGCACTGGCTGCGGTCTTCGCGCACGAGATGCCCAACGGCTGGGCGGCGGCGGGGATCGCGCTGTCCTGCGCGGGGCTGACCGGCGTCGCGCTATGGGGCCTACGGGGCCATCGCCCCAACTGGGCAGCGATCGGCGCGGCGTTGGCGACGGGGGTGTCGATCGCCGCGTACACCGTCGTGGACGGCCTGGGCGTACGCGCCTCCGGCTCCTCGCTCGGGTACATCGCCTGGCTGATGGCCATCGAGGGCATCGCGATCCCGGTGTACGCGGCGAACCACTGGCGCGGCGAACTCCTCACCGTCCTACGCCCGTTCGCCCCCCTCGGCCTGCTCGGCGCGGCCCTCTCCGTCGCGGCGTACGGCCTGGTCCTCTGGGCCCAGACCCGCGCGGAACTGGCACCCATCGCCGCCCTCCGCGAGTCCTCGATCATCGTCGGCGCGGCCATCGGCGCGGTCTTCTTCAAGGAACGGTTCGGGGCGCCCCGGATCGCGGCGGCGGGGCTCCTGGTGGTGGGGATCGGGCTGATGCTGCACGCCGGGTGAGCGGTTGGCCGATGGTTTCTGTCAGGGGGTTGCTGTCGAGGCTGGGTCGCGCAGCCCGGCGCTCACGGGTACCGCTATTCGCGGACGGACGCCGCCCCAGCGGCACGCATACCGGGTCTTCGAAGCTAGGCGGTGAAGCCAAGCAGGATTGGCAGATCCGTACCACTCGCAGCCTCCGAACGGCCTGGTGACAACGGTCGGAGCTGGTACAGATCTGCCAATCGTCGCCATCGGCGGAAGTCGCGGTCTTACGGTCGCCGACGCGCGCACCGCTCAGGTTTGAAAACCCCGCATGCCCACAGCGGGGGACGGCTACGACAGTGCAGTCCTTACCGCCCCCACCAACGCCTGCGCCCGCGCATCCGCCGTCACGCTCTTGCGGAAGCCGTTCGTCACATAGCCGAAGGTGATCCCCGACTCGGGGTCGGCGAAACCGAGGGCGCCGCCGCGGCCGGGGTGCCCGAAGGAGCCCGGAGGCAACAGGGGGGAGGCCGTGCCGTGGAGCATGTAGCCATGCCCGAAACGGGTGTTGACGACCAGGACGCGGTCAGGTCCGGCGGACTGTTCCGTGCGGGCCGCCGAGACGGTGGCCGGGGAGAACAGCCGTACGCCGTCCACCTCCCCGATCAGGGAGGCGTAGAAGCGGGCGAGGCCCTCCGCCGTGGCGATCCCGTTGGAGGCGGGCAGGACGGCCGCCCGGTACGCGGCGTCGTTCTCGTCCGGCAGCGGGGTGATCGCGGCGAAGGCGCGGCGGGTCAGCGAGGCAGGGTTCGCGTACGCCTCGGACACCGACCGCTTGGGCCGGGTCCGCAGGCCGCCGGGCGCCGGAGGTGCCTCGACCTGCCCGACCCGGCCGACGCGCCCTGCCACCGCGTCCGGCAGCCCGACCCACAGGTCCAGTCCCAGCGGCCCGGCGATCTCCTCGGCGATCCAGTCACCGATCGAGCGCCCGGTCACCCGCCGTACAAGCTCTCCCGTCAGCCAGCTGTACGTCTGTGCGTGATACCCGTGGTCGGTGCCCGGCTCCCAGACGGGCGCCTGCGCCGCCACCGCCGCGGCCCCGAGATCGGGATCCGCCGCCTCGGCGGGTGTCAGCGGGCGGTCGAGGACGGGCACACCGGCCCGGTGCGCGAGGACGTGGCGTACGAGCGTCCGTTCCTTCCCCCGCGCCTTGAACTCCGGCCAGTACGCGCCGACCGGAGCGTCGAGGTCCAGCAGACCGCGCTCGGCCAACATGAGCAGTACGGCGGCGGCGACGCCCTTCGTCGCGGAGCGCACGATCTGCGCGGTGCCGTGCTCCCAGGGCTCGGTACCGTCCACGTCCCGCGTGCCACCCCACAGGTCGACGACCTTGCGCCCGTCGCGGTACACGGCGACGGCGGCGCCCCGGTCCCCGAGCGTGTCGAAGTTCGCCGCGAACGCCGCCCTGACCGGCTCGAAGCCCTCGGCCACTGTGCCGTTCACGTCCACGTCCGCACTCCCTGTCGCCACACGCCTGCCAACAGTGCGTGCAACACGCATCCAGAGGCCGCGATTCCTACCCGAGCAGGATCGTGACCTCGATGTTGCCGCGGGTGGCGTTGGAGTACGGGCAGACCTCGTGGGCCTCGTCCACCAGCTTGGCCGCGACGTCCTGGTCGACGACGGGGAGCGAGACGCTCAGGGCGACCGCGAGGCCGTATCCGCGCATTTTGTTGGGGCCGATGCCGACCTTCGCGGCGACCGTGGAGCCGGAGAGGTCGAAGCCGGCGCGGCGGCCGACCATGACCAGGGCGTTGTGGAAGCAGGAGCTGTAGCCGGCCGCGAAGAGCTGCTCCGGGTTCGTGCCGTTGCCGTCCCCGCCGAGCGCCGGCGGCATCGCGACCCTCAGTTCGAGCTGGCCGTCCTGGCTGGTGACGTAGCCGTCCCGGCCCCCGTGCGCGGTGGCCTCGGCGACGTACATGATCTTGGTCGGGCGGGTGTCGACAGTGGTGCCGTCGATCATGGCGGGACCTCCCCCGGGGCGGGCGGCGCAGGAGCGGGCGAATGCATCGCGCACACGTTATCGAGCGGCACGAGCATCTTGTTACCGGGGGGTAGTAAGGGAGTCGGTCGCAGCTCAACGGGGTTTCGCGACCCTGTCCTCGGTCAGGCGGGGGTCGAAGCCGAAGGGCAGTTCCAGGCGGTGGGTGCGCATCAGCTCGTCGTCGGCGAGCAGTTCGCCGGTGCGTCCGTCGGCCGCGATCACGCCGTCGCTGAGGATGAGGGCACGGGGGCACAGTTCGAGGGCGTACGGCAGGTCGTGCGTGACCATGAGGACGGTCACGTCCAACGACCGCAGGATGTCGGCGAGTTCGCGCCGTGAGGCGGGGTCGAGGTTGGAGGACGGTTCGTCGAGGACGAGGATCTCCGGCTCCATCGCCAGGACGGTCGCCACGGCCACCCGGCGCCGCTGCCCGAAGGAGAGGTGGTGGGGCGGGCGGTCGGCGAAGTCCGCCATACCGACCTGCTCCAGGGCCGTGCGGACCCGCTCCTCCAGCGCGGCGCCCTTCATCCCCGCCGCGGCCGGTCCGAAGGCGACGTCCTCCCGCACGCTCGGCATGAAGAGCTGGTCGTCCGGGTCCTGGAAGACGATGCCGACCTTGCGCCGGATCTCCGCCATGTGCTGCTTGCCGACGGGCAGCCCGGCCACCGTCACGGTCCCGGCGCCGCCGCTCAGGATGCCGTTGAGGTGCAGTACGAGGGTGGTCTTGCCGGCGCCGTTCGGCCCGAGCAGCGCCACCCGCTCACCCCGCTCGACGGTGAAGTCGACGCCGAAGAGGGCCTGGTGCCCGTCGGGGTAGGCGAAGGCCAGTCCGGCGACTTGGAGAGAGGGGGTCGTCACAGGGTCCATCCCAACAGACATACGGCGAGCGCGGCGGACGGGAGGGCGAGGGCGTACGACCACTGCGCCCGGGACGCGGTCACCTCGTCGATGACCGGCATCGAACCGGCGTAACCCCGGCTCACCATGGCGAGGTGCACGCGCTCCCCGCGCTCGTAGGAGCGGATGAACAGGGCGCCCGCGGACTTCGCGAGCACCCCCCAGTGCTTGACGCCGCTCGCCTCGAAACCGCGCGACTCCCGCGCGATCCGCATCCGCCGCATCTCGTCCGCGATGACATCGCCGTACCGGATCATGAAGGACGCGATCTGTACGAGCAGCGGCGGGAGCTTCAGTCGCTGGAGTCCGAGGAGCAGGGCGCGCAGTTCGGTGGTGGAGGCGAGGAGTACGGAGGCGGCGACGCCCAGGGTTCCCTTGGCGAGGACGTTCCAGGCGCCCCACAGCCCGTTCACGCTCAGCGAGATGCCGAGGACGTCCACCCGCTCGCCCTCGGCCACAAACGGCATGAGCACCGCGAAGGCGACGAAGGGGACCTCGATGAGGAGCCGCTTCAGGAGGAAGGGGGCGGGGACGCGGGCTTGGTGGGCGACCACCGCGAGGAGGACGGCGTACAGCGCGAACGCCCACATCGCCTCGCGCGGGGTTGAGACGACCACGATCACGAAGGCGAAGGTCGCCGCGAGCTTGGTGTGCGGGGGCAGGGCGTGCACGGGCGAGTGGCCGCGCCGGTAGAGCTTGTGGGCGTGGCCGGCGCCCATGTCAGGCGACCTGCGAAGGGGAGACTTCGCTCGTACGGCGCCTGCGGACCGCCCAGAAGACGCCGGTGCCCGCGACGACGGTGACGCCGACGCCGATGACGCCCGCGAGGCCGCCGGAGAGCCGGGCGTTCGAGACGTCCTTGACGCCGTAGTCGGCGAGCGGGGAGTCGGCCGCGGCGTGCTCCTCGGCGGCCGCGGAGATGCCCTTGTCCTCGGCGACCTTCTCCAGGCCGTCGGGGCTCGCGGAGGCGTAGAAGCTGACGAACCCGGCGAGGACCAGGGAGGCGACGAGCCCGGTGATCCACACCTTGCGGTGGGAGGTGTGGGCGGCGACAGGGACCGGGGCGGCTGCCACGGGCGCGTCGACCAGTTCGCCGTTGACGCGCAGCTTGAGCTGCTGGGTCAGGCCACGCGCTCCGTACACGAGATCCGGCCGTACGGCGATGACGGCGCCGACCGTGAGCGCGGTGATCGCGGCCTCGCCGATGCCGATGAGGATGTGGACGCCGACCATCGCGGTGGCGACCTTGTCGATCGAGACGTCGGTGGTGCCGCCGAGCGCGTAGATGAGGGTGAAGGCGACGGCGGCGGCCGGTACGGAAAGCAGCGCGGAGACGAAGGCGGCGGCCGTGATGGAGCGGCGTCCGCGCGGGAGCACCTTCACCAGGCCGCGGAAGACGGCGTACGCGACGACCGTGGTGACGATCGCCATGTCCGTGATGTTCACGCCCAGCGCGGTGAGGCCGCCGTCCGCGAAGAGGATCCCCTGCATCAGCAGGACCACGGAGACGCAGAGGACCCCTGTGTAGGGGCCGACGAGTATCGCCGCGAGCGCACCGCCCAGCAGGTGTCCGCTGGTCCCGGCGGCGACCGGGAAGTTCAGCATCTGCACGGCGAAGATGAACGCGGCGACCAGGCCGGCGAGCGGCGCGGTCTTCTCGTCCAGCTCGCGGCGCGCCCCTTTGAGGCTCACGGCGATGGCACCGGCGGCGACTACTCCGGTGACCGCGGAGACGGGGGCGTTGATGAATCCATCTGGCACATGCACCGTACGAGAATAGCGCCTTGTTGCGAACCTCTCGCAAGAGCGAGACGTCCATGAATAAGCGCGCGAGCATCGGGCAGGAGCACCGGGAGAGGCCCGACGTGCGCCCGGGAGCGGAATCCGCCGAGTGTGCGACATTGGAGAGGTGACGGATTCACAGATTCCGCACAGGTTACACAGCGTAAGGAGTCGGCTCATGTCCGCTGTCGAACAGTACGCACGCGCTCATATCGTCACCGACACCGCAGACACCGCCGCCGACGAACACCGGGCCGTCCCGATCGCCCTCCGCTACGACCCCGAAGCCGACCCCCGCCAGGTCCACGTCACCCTGCCGGGCCCGCACGAGTGGGTCCTCGCCCGCGAGTTGCTCGAACAGGGCCTCCGGGTCCCGGTCAGCGACGGCGACGTACGCGTCTGGCCGTGCGGCCGGGTCCAGGCCGTCATGGAGTTCCACTCCACGGAGGGGGTGGCGGTGGTGCAGTTCGAGTCGAAGACGCTGGTGCGGTTCTTGCGGCGGACGTATATGGCTGCGGCGCCGGTGGCTCGCTGACCTGCCACACGCACCGCTCACTGCGTCTACACCACCGCCACGTGCGCCACGAAGTCCGTCCACGCGGTGGGGTCCACGGTGAGGTGGGGACCCTGGGTGTTCTTGGAGTCGCGGACGTGGATGGTGGCGGGGGCCACGGCTATCTCGACGCAGTCACCGGGTTCGCCACTGCTGCTGTAGCTGCTCTTGAACCAGTCGTGCGCCACCTCCACGCAGTCGCCGGGTTCGGGGCCGCTGCTGTAGCTGCTCTTGAACCAGTGGAGTTCCCTGGCAGTCATAGTCTCCCCAGCAATTGCTCGATGAAGGCTTCCGACTCCCTCGGCGTGAGAGCCTGCGCCCGGATCATGCCGTAGCGCAGTTCAAGGATACGAAGATCCCTGGGACTTGAGACCGGGCGGCCGTTGAACGCGCCGTCGGAACGCCCAACCGCTGTGCCGTCGGGAAACTTCAGCACCTCGATCAGGCCATGCATTCCGGCGTGCTCCTCCCGGTCTGTCGGCATGACCTGGAGCGAGACGTTCCGCAACTGCCCGATACCCAGCAGGTGTTCGAGCTGTCGGCGCAACACCATCTTGCCCCCGAGGGGGCGTTCCAGCGTCACCTGTTCCTGGATGAAACAGAGTGCTGGAGCCGGATCCTGCTCAAAGACGGACTTGCGGGCCATGCGCGCGGCGACCTCACGCTCCATCACACCCTGGGAGAGGGCGGGCTGCCGGTTCTCGAACATGGCAGCTGCATACTCAGGCGTCTGCAACAGGCCATGGATGTGGTGGGTGCTGTAAAGCAGCAACTCAACCGCCCGCGCCTCCAGCTGAGCAAGCTCCCGCACCTTCTTCGGATAGCGGGCCTTCTCCGTGTGCACCCGCAGCACGCCGATCGCCCCGCCCGCATGCAGCACCTCGTCCGCCTGGTACAGGAACTCCAGCCGGGGAATCCGCGCCCCGCGCTCGATCTTGCGGACCATGTCCTCGCCGTACCCCATGGCCTCCCCGAAGTCGGCCGCGCTCATCCCCGCGGCCTCCCGGTGGAACTTGATGACACCGCCGACGACCTCGATCATCGGCGCCATCTCGTCCCCGGGCTCGATGCCCCAGCCGGCCTCGTCCACGCCCTCGTCCACGCCCTCGCTCATCGCCCACCTCCAACGCGCACTCGTACCCGTACGGCACGGAGACAGCCGAGACAGCCCGAGACAAACGCCGGACAGTAACGGTACGCACACGCGCCGTGACTCCTCACCGTAGGCAGAATCGGCCACGCTGAGTGATGTGAATCAAGAGACTGCCGTCCCTCACCCCCAACTCGGCCACCCCATCCGCAACTTCAGCGTCCTCCTGTCCCCCACGCCTCGCGGTGCCCGCCTGGCTCGCCTGCTCGCCGCGGAACAACTCCGCAGCTGGGAGCTTCCATTGGAGGCGGCAAGTCAGATCGTCGCCGAGTTGGCGGCCAACGCCGCGACCCACGGGCGAGTCCCGGGCCGCGACTTCCGCCTCACGCTCTACGTCGTCAGCGACACGCTCCGCATCGAGGTCACGGACACCCGCGGTGACCGCCTTCCCCGGCTCAACCCGGCAGAGCCGCAAGCCGATTCAGGGCGCGGCCTACTGCTCGTGGACGCACTGGCGGACCGCTGGGGCGTGACATCGGGACTCCCGCCCCGCAAGACGGTCTGGGCGGAGGTGGACGTTGGCAGAGCCCGTCACCCACAAGGGTGATCATCGCCCCATTGGCCGGATTTCCGACTAGTCGGTCGTCATATGCTCGCCGCCGTTCATCCCGAAAGGAGCACCATCTCCACGATGCTCAGTTCCAATCACCAGATGAAGCACCGAGTCATCCGGCACGAGTCCGGCCTCTTCCCCCGCCTCAGCCGCAAGGTAGGCATCCGAGAGATCGGAACGCCGATCTTTGCCTCCTCCACCACCACCAGGGTGTTCGCCGAAGTCCCGGACGCCAACGAGCCGGGCCAGAACCGGTGACGGCGGACTTTCCGGGCCGCGGGCCGGCCGAAGCTCTCCGCAAGGCCCTCGTGGCGTCATCCTGGGAGGAACGTTCGGACCTTCCGGCCGAGGCTGTGGCCGAGAGCATCCTCGCGGTCTTGACCCGCGTGGGCCTGCCGGTCGGCAAGGTCACCCCCCTATCCGAGGCGTTCCCCGAAGAGCCCGTACCCAACGACCTGTTCGCCCAGCGTCCTCGCCGAGCGAATGAGCGAAGAACTTGCCCGGGGCTACGGCGAGGCGTACGTCACAACCACCTCCCGGGAGTACCTCAAGGGGTTCCTCAGTTGCAGAAGGCTTGACGTCCTGTTTCTCCTCGAAGGCCGCGGCTTCGTTCTCTCCGGCGCCGACCGGGAGCGCATCGCCACCTGCAACGACCTCGGTGACCTCACCCGATGGTTCAACCGCGCCACCACCACGGCTACCTCGGCAGCAGAGGTGTTCACCGAGGACCCGGCCGACCGACAGCAGTAAGAGACACACACAAGGCGGGGCGCCCCACCACACGTGGGACGCCCCGCCAACCGCTACGCGAACCTCAGACCGCTGCCAACTCCCGGTCCTCGTCCGTGCCGCGCCGCTCCTCGTCCAGCTTGCGCAGCCCCTCGCCCTCGACGTCGACGTTGGGGAGGGCGCGGTCGAGCCACTTCGGAAGCCACCAGGCCTTCTTGCCGAGGAGGGACAGGACCGCCGGGACGATCGCCATGCGGACGATGAAGGCGTCGAAGAAGACCGCGATGGCGAGGCCGAAGCCGATCATCTTGATCATCGACTCGGTGGAGCCGATGAAGCCGCCGAAGACGGCCATCATGATGACGGCGGCGGCGGTGACGACGCGGGCCCCGTGGTTGAACCCGGTCACGATCGCCTGGTTGGGCCGCTCACCGTGGACGTACGCCTCGCGCATGCGGGTCACGAGGAAGACCTCGTAGTCCATCGCGAGGCCGAAGACGACGCCCACCATGAAGATCGGCATCATCGACATGATCGGGCCGGTCTCCTCGACGCCCAGCAGGCCGGCGAACCAGCCCCACTGGAAGACCGCGACGACGGCGCCGAGCGCGGCCAGCACCGAGAGCAGGAAGCCGAGGGCCGCCTTCAGCGGGACCAGGATCGAGCGGAAGACCACGATCAGCAGGAGGAAGGCGAGACCGACGACCAGCGCAAGGTACGGAAGCAGCGCGTCGTTGAGCTTCTGCGAGAAGTCGATGTTCATCGCCGTCGTGCCGGTGACCAGCACCTCCGCACCGGTGTCCGCCTTGATGTCGCCGGCCTCGCCACGGATGGCGTGCACCAGGTCCTCGGTGGTGATCGAGGAGGGCTTGGAGTCCGGGATAACGTTGATCGTGGCGGTGTCCCCGGCCTCGTTCAGCGGCGACGCCGTCACCGACACCACATCGTCGAGTTCCTTGATCCGGTCGGTCACCGTGGTGACGGCGGCCTCCGGGTCGTCGCTCGCCTTCACGTCCGCGACGATCATCAGCGGACCGTTGAAGCCGGGCCCGAAGCCGTCCGACAGCAGGTCGTACGCCCGGCGCTGGGTCGTGGACGTCGGCTGCGAACCGTCGTCGCCCAGGCCCAGTTCGAGCGAGGTCGCCGGAATCGCGGCGGCGCCGAGCGCGACGACACCGAAGAGGAGGACGGCGACCGGACGGCGTACGACGAAGCTCGCCCAGCGGGTGCCCATGTTGGGCCTGCCCGCCTTCTTGGCGGCCCGGCCTCCGCCCAGCAGCCTGCTCTTCTTGCCCGCGGGCTGGACCTTCTTGCCGACGTAACCGAGCAGTGCCGGGATCAGGGTGAGAGCGATCAGCACGGCGATGACGACCGTGCCGGCCGCCGCGACCCCCATCTTCGTCAGCATCGGGACGTTCACGACCGACAGGCCGACCAGCGCGATGACCACGGTGAGACCTGCGAAGACGACCGCGGAACCCGCCGTGCCGACGGCCCGCCCGGCCGCTTCCTCGCGTTCGCGGCCCTCGGCCAGCTCGGCTCGGTAGCGGGAGACGATGAACAGCGCGTAGTCGATACCGACCGCGAGGCCGATCATCATCGCGAGGGTGGAGGTGGTGCTGCCGAGGTCGAGCGGCTTCGCCAGGGCCGTGATGACGGAAATGCCGATGCCCACGCCGATCAGGGCGGTCAGCAGGGGCAGTCCGGCCGCGATCAGCGAGCCGAAGGTGATGACGAGGACGACCGCGGCGACCGCGATACCGATGACCTCGGTGGACCCGGTCTCGGGCGTCGCCTGGAGCGCGTCACCGCCGATCTCGACGGTCAGGCCGCCGGCCCGCGCCTCCTTCGCCGTGTCCTCCAGGGCCTCCTTCGAGGAGTCCTTCAACTCCATGCCGGAGACCTTGTACGAGACCTGCGCGTACGCGACGGACCCGTCCTTGGAGATCGAGTTGGCCTTGTAGGGGTCCGTGACGGAGGTGACCTCGGAACCGTCGCCGAGTGCCTCGACGGCCTTCTCGACGGTCGCCTTGTTCTCCGCGTCCTCCATCTTCTCGCCGGCGGGCGCCTTGAAGACGACTCGCGCGGTCGCACCGTCGGCGCTCATGCCGGGGTTGCGCTGTTCCAGCAGGTCGAAGGCCTTCTGTGCCTCCGTGCCGGGTATCGAGAAGGAACTGGTGCCCGCGGCGGGTGCGCTTGCCGCGCCGACACCGGCGAGGGTGAGCAGCGCCACCCAGATCAGGGCGACGAAGTGCCGTCGCCTGAAGGCGAGTCGGCCGAGTTTATAGAGAAACGTAGCCACGAGGGCGTACTCCCGGTCAGGTCGTGGGATGGCAAAGGGCTGGTGCGATCACCCGCTGGGGACCGGGTGAGGGCAGGAAGGATCAGCCCGACGACGTGAGCGGTCGCGTCAGGTACAAGTGCAGGGAATTGCAAGGGACTTACAAGGGGGGTGAGGTTCAGGCGCAGAGGGCAGGGAGGACCACTGCGTCGACGTAAGAGGTGAGGAAGGCCTGGCTCGGAGGTAGTTCGTCGATCATTGTCCGGGCGGCGAAGCCACCGATCATCATGTGCATCACGTAGTCGATCGCCGGGTTGTCCGGACGGACCTCACCACGGTCGATCGCGCGTTGCAGCATGCGCCGCACCTCCGCCATCTCGGGCTCGATGAGCAACTCCCGGAAGGCACGCCGGAGATCGGGGTTCGCGTGCATCGCCACGGCCAGTCCCCGCATCAGCGCGGAGTTCTGTTCCATGTGACAGTCGTCCTCACGCGTCACCATCGCGTGAAGGTCACCCTGGAGGGACCCGGTGTCGACACCGCCGAGCCGGCCCGGCTTCTGTTGCCGCATCGCCCTGGCGACGAGCTCCGCCTTGCCGCCCCACTGGCGGTAGAGGGTGGCCTTGCTCGACTTGGTGCGGGTGGCGACGGCGTCCATCGTCAGGGCGTCGTAACCGACCTCCCGAAGCAGGTCGAGCACAGCCGCGTACAGCTCGGCCTCACGCTCGGGCGTGATCCGACTGCGTCGCACCGTTGCGGCTTCAGTCATCCCACTCACCTTCTCCTGCTCGGCGCACGGAGCGGGGGGAGCTCCGGGCGACACGGTTCTTACGTCTCTGAACATACCCTGAGAGCGAGCGAAACGAAACCGTTTCGTACGTGTCGTGTGTCACGGGTTTCCGGCTCAACCCCGCAAACGCCCCCGCGCACAAGTTGCCGAGGCCCCCCGACCGGAAAAGCATAGGGAGGTGAGCGACGCGCACGAGGACGAAACCAGGGACACGCACGAGGTCGAGCCCAAGGGCAGGTACGAGGTCGAACCCAGGGACACGTACGAGAACGCGACCGGCGAGGAGAGCGCCCCGGGCTACCTGCGCTTCCCACACCTCAGCGGCGACCGGCTGTGCTTCGCGGCCGAGGACGACCTGTGGGTGGCCCCCTTGGAAGGACCGGGCCGCGCCTGGCGCCTCACCGTCGACCGCACCAAGGTCGGCCACCCCCGCTTCTCCCCCGACGGCCGCCAGATCGCGTACACGAGCTGGCGCAGCTTCGTCCCCGAGATCCATCTGGCGCCGGTGGACGGCGGCCCCGGCCGACAGCTCACCTACTGGGGCAGCGCCGACACCCAGGTCTGCGGCTGGTCACCCCCTGACAAGGACGGAAACAGCGACATCCTCGCCGTCGCCTCGCACGGCCAGCCCTTCTCCTACTTCACCTGGGCCTACAGCGTCCCCACCACCGGCGACCCGGGGGGCAAACTCCCCTGGGGCCCGGTCTCCGACATCGCGGTCGCCGACATCGGCGGCGAGCGCCAGACCCTGCTGCTCACCGGCACCCCACCGCACGAACCGGCCGCCTGGAAGCGCTACCGCGGCGGCGCGACAGGCCGGCTCTGGCTGCACGGCAGGCGGCTCCTCGCCGATCTCGAAGGCCACCTCGACACGCCCATGTTCGTGGGCGGCCGCATCGCGTTCCTCTCCGACCACGAGGGCGTCGGCAACCTGTACTCGTGCGCGTACGACGGCTCCGGCCTGCGCCGCCACACCGACCACGACGCGTACTACGCCCGGCACGCCTCCAGTGACGGCACCCGGGTCGTCTACCAGTGCGCGGGCGACCTGTGGATCGTCGACGACCTGTCCGCCGACTCGATCCCGCGCCGGCTCGACGTCCGCCTCGGCGGCCCGCGCGCCGGACGCCGTACCTACCAGGTGCCTGCCGCCCAGCACATCGACAGCATCTCCGTCGACGAGACGGGCCGGGCCAGCGCCGTCGTCGTACGCGGCAGCTTGTACTGGCTCACCCACCGCGACGGCCCCGCGCGCACCATCGCGGACACCCCGGGCGTACGGGTCCGGCTCCCCGAGATGCTCGGCTCCGGCGGCCAGGTCGCTTACGTCACCGACGCGGAGGGCGAGGACGCCGTCGAGATCGCCTACCTCCCGCGTGCGAGCGGTGAACGCGAACCGCGCCGCCTGGCCTCCGGCGAACTGGGCCGCGTACAGGAACTGGTGTCGGACCCGCAGGGCGAGCGTCTCGCGATCGCTTCGAACGACGGGCGGCTGCTGCTCCTGGACGCGTCCGAGGAGTCTGGGGGCACCTCCCGGACGAAGTCTGGGGGAGGCGAGGTCACCGAGCTCATCCGGTCCGTCAACGGGCCGGTGCGCGATCTCGCCTTCTCGCCGGACGGTGCCTGGCTGACCTGGGCACACCCCGGGATCGGCCGCTCCTTGCGCCAGATCAAGATGGCTCGAATTTCCCCGAAGGGACAAGGGGACCGCCTGATCGTCGATGTCACCAACGGCCGCTTCGAGGACGAGAATCCGGTGTTCACGCGGGACGGCCGCTATCTGGCGTTCCTGTCCTGGCGCGGCTTCGACCCGGTGTACGACGTCCACACCGGAGACCTGTCCTTCCCGCTCGGCTGCCGTCCCTACCTGGTGCCCCTGTCGTCCGCGACCCCCTCCCCCTTCGCGCTCAACCCCGACGGCCGGCCGGTCGCGGGAGGCCTGGACCCGGTCGAGGACGACACGGGCGACGGCTCCACGGTGACCGTCGAGATCGAGGGCCTGGAGAGCCGGGTGACGCCGTTCCCGGTCACCGCCTCCAAGTACTCGGCGCTCTACCCGGTCGCGGGCGGCGGCCTGGTCTGGCTGCGCTGGCCGATCTCGGGCGCGCTCGGCGAGACCTTCGCCAACCCCGACGACACCTCCGGCCGCCCCACCCTCGAGTACTTCAACATCGCCAAGGCGAAGAAGTCCGAACTCGTCGACCATCTCGACTGGTTCGCGGTCAGCGGCGACGGCAGCCGGCTGGTCGTGGTCGACGAGGGCGACCTGCGCGCCGTCCCCTCCACCGAGTCCGGCGACGGCGACTCCACGGTCTGGATCGACCTGCGCCGCATCCTGCACGAGGCCGACCCGCCCGCCGAGTGGCGCCAGGCGTACGAGGAAGCGGGCCGCATCATCCGCGCGTACTACTGGGAGCCACAGATGTGCGGCATCGACTGGGACGCGGTGCTCGCGCAGTACCGCCCCCTGGTCGAACGGGTCGCGTCCCCCGACGACTTCGCGGATCTGCTCCGCGAGGTGCTCGGCGAACTGGCCACCTCGCACGCGTACGTCTCCGCCGCCCGCCGCAACGAGGGCCCGGCCCACTACCAGCGCCGGCAGGGCCTGCTCGGCGCCAACTTCGTCCGCAGGGACGGGAGTTGGATGCTCAAGCGGATCCTCCCCGGCGACTCCTCGGACTCCAAGGCCCGTTCACCGCTGGCCGGCACGGGCATTCGCGAGGGCGCGATGCTCACCCACGTGGACGGCCGGCCGGTGGACCCGGTCACGGGCCCGTATCCCTTGCTGGCGGGCGCGGGCGGTACGACGGTGGAGCTGACGTTCACCCCGGCGGAGTTCACCCCGGCGAAGGGTGCGGGGCGCTCCCGCCGGGTCGCCGTGGTCCCGCTCATCGACGAACGGCCGCTGCGCTACCAGGACTGGGTGGCCAAACGCCGTGACGTCGTACGGGAGTTGAGCGGCGGACGCTGCGGCTATCTGCACATCCCCGACATGGGCGGCTCGGGCTGGGCCCAGTTCAACCGCGACCTGCGCCTGGAGGTGTCCCGGCCCGCGCTCATCGTCGACGTGCGCGGCAACGCGGGCGGCCACATCAGCGAACTGGTCGTCGAGAAGCTGACCCGCAAGATCCTGGGCTGGGACCTGACACGCAACGCCCAGCCGGTGTCGTACGCCTCCAACGCTCCGCGCGGTCCGGTGGTGGCCCTTGCGGACGAAGCGACCTCGTCCGACGGCGACATGATCACCGCCGCCTTCAAGCTGCTGAAGCTGGGGCCCGTCGTCGGCCAGCGCACCTGGGGCGGAGTCGTCGGCATGACCGGCCGGCACCGTCTCGGCGACGGGACGGTGATCACGGTCCCGATGAACGCCGCCTGGTTCGACGCGTACGGCTGGTCCATCGAGAACAAGGGCGTCTACCCCGACCTGGAGATCCTCCGCACACCGCTGGACTGGGCCGAGGGCCGCCACGCGCAGCTCGACGACGCCGTCCAACTCGCCCTGGACCTGCTGAACACACAGCCCGCGGCCTCCCCGCCGGACTACTCGAACGTGCCGGACCGGACGAGGCCGAAGCTGCCGCCGCGAGCCTGAACACCGGGGTGGGGCGCCCTCGTTGAGGAGGGCGCCCCACCCAGGTACTGCTCGTGCGGCGACTCGACGACCGGACCTCAGAGGCCAGATCGTCCGACGTCAGAGGTCAGATCGCCAGACACCAACTGCCAGACGTCAGACGTCGTAGTCCTGGTCGAAGCGGTCCTGAGCCTCCTGCTGCATGCGGTCCGTGCCCCGCTCACCACGCTCGCCACGGTCCTGCTCGCCGCGCTCGCGGTCCCGCCGGCCGGGCTCGGGCTGCCGCGAGGAACGCTCGCTCGCCTCGTCCTGGTTCTCGGCGTTCTCGCCCATCTTCTTCTTGGCCCGCTGCTTCATCTCTTCGGCCTTGTCCTGGAACTGGTCCTTCATACCCATGAGTTTTCACTCCCGTTTGTGGGTGAGGGGGTCAAGCCTCGACCAGACTTACACGGGGCCACAGAGCACGCATTTCGATCAATAACGCACGGTGAGTACGCCCAGGAACTCCAGGTCAGACGCCCTGCCGTTCCTCCTCGTCCGCCGCCCCGCCCGCACCCACAAGTCCCCTGCCCACACCCTTGAGTCGTGGTTCGAGCCGCCGCATCTCCCGCTCCCCCACCACCGCGATGATCCCGGGAAGGTAACCGCGGATGCCCTGCGTCCCCCGCAGCCACCACTGCGCGTACACATGGCTCGACCGCCGCTCGATGCCGGCGACGATCCGGTCGACGGCAGGACCCAGCGGATACGTCTTGTTGGCCGGCCACGGCAGCCGCTGCCGCAGTTCGCGCATCACGTCGTCCTGATCGGCCCCGCGCACCATGTCGGTGTCGGTCCACGACAGGTAACCGACGCCGACCCGCACCCCCTTGTAGCCGACCTCGGCCCGCAGACTGTGCGCGTACGCCTCCACGCCCGACTTGGACGCGCAGTACGCGGTCATCATCGGCGCCGGGGTGACCGCGGCGAGCGAGGCGATCTGGAGCAGATAACCGCGGCTCTCCATCAGCACCGGCAGGAAGGCGCGAGCAGTCACCGCGGACCCGATGAGGTTGACCTCGATCACGCGCCGCCAGGCGACCGGGTCGGACTCGACGAAGGGCCCGCCGTTGGCCACCCCCGCGTTCGCGACGACGATGTCCACCTTCCCGAACCGCTCCTTCACCTCCTCGGCGACCCGCGCCATCGCCTCGTGGTCGGTGACATCGGCGTACCAGTGGCCGCTCTCACTGTGCAGCCGCTCCGAGACCTGCTTCAGCTCGTCCGCCTCCAGACCGACGAGCGCGACCTTCGCCCCGCGTGCGGAGAGCTTGCGGGCGAGGAGTTCACCGACTCCCCGAGCGGCCCCCGTGACGACCGCGACCTGCCCTTCGAGGCTCACCCTGCTCATGCGCCCTCCTTGATCTGTACGTACGTCGACACCAGTTCGCGTATCCGCCCGGTCACCAGCTCGGGCGCCTCCACCGGAGTCATGTGCCCGAGTCCGGCCAGTTCGGTGATCCCGACGCAGTTGGGCAGCGCGGCGACCAGGGCACGTGCGTGCAGGGCCGGCGTCATCCGGTCCGCCGTACCCACCAGCACGGCGGTCGGTGCCACCAACTGACGTGCGCCGTCATCCAGATCGAGCCGGTCGAGCACGACCGACCAGGCGTAGCGCACCCGCCGCGGACACGCGTGCACGATCCGCGCGCACGCCTCGACCATGACCGGCGACGAACCGGCGCCCATGGTCGCGTACTTGAGGATCCGGCCGGCGAGCGGCGTGACCGGTCCGAGCGGCGCCCGCGAACCGAGAACCGACCGGGTGATACGGGTCCGCAGCCGCCCGGCGCGCAGCGGCACCACCCGCGACTCGGCGACCAGTTTCGAACTGCCCGTGCTGCACAGGAGTACAGCCGCCGCGTGCTCCCGCAGCCCCGGCCGCGCGGAGGCGGCCATCAGCGTCATCCCGCCCATGGAGTGCCCCACAAGCACGGCCTTCTCGCCCGGCGCGAGGGTGGCCGCGAGCACCGCCTCCAGGTCGTCGGCGAGCGCGTCCGTACCGCACGCGTCGCTCGCGGGACTGCGCCCGTGCCCGCGCTGGTCGTACGCGATGACCCGGTGGTCGGCGGCGAGCTCGCGGATCTGCGCCGCCCAGAAGGCGGTTGAGCAGGTCCAGCCGTGCACGAGGACTACAGCGGGCGCCCCCTCCGCGCCGTGCACCTCGACGTGCAGCCGCGCCCCGTCGGCGGAGACGGCGGTCAGTTCGCGCGCGGCGACGGGCGGGGCGTAGGGCCCGTGCGACACATGCATGAGCCGGCTCATACTCCGGCCTCCACGGCCTTCTCGGCGGTGTTCTCCGTGCGCGGCTCGGCCGCCCGCAGCACCTCGTACTCCGCCAGTTCGACACGTCGCGTCGCCCTGCGGAACTCGGTCGTGGTCCCCGGCCAGATGGTCGTGTTGACCCCGTTGGCGTCGAGGTACCAGCTTTCGCAGCCGCCGACGTTCCACACCGTGCGCTTCATCCGCCCCTGGACCTGGCGGTTCCAGGCGTCCACGGCGTGGGGGCGCGCGTCGAGGGCCACCCGCCCGCCGAGCACGTCCAACTGCCGTACGAAGTCGGCCATGTAGTTGAGCTGGGACTCGATCATCAGGATCATGCTGGAGTTCCCGAGCCCGGTGTTGGGCCCGACGATCGTCAGCCAGTTGGGGAAGCCCGCGGCGGTGGCGCCCCGCAGCGACTTCATGCCGTCCTTCCAGGACTCGGCGAGCGTCCGGCCGTCCGCGCCGACGACCCGGTCGGCGATCGGCATGTCGGTGACGTGAAATCCCGTACCGAAGACGATCGCGTCGACCTCGGCCTCGCTGCCGTCGGCCGCGACGAGGGTGGATCCCCTGATCTCGCTGAGACCGCCCACCAGGTCCACGTTGGGCTGGGCGAGCGCCGGATAGTAGGAGTTGGAGAGCAGGATCCGCTTGCAGCCGATGCGGTAGTCCGGGGTGAGCCGGGCCCGCAGACCAGCGTCCTTGATGGCGCGGGCGATGTTGCGCTTGGCCAACTGCTCCACCATCCCCAGCTCGTTGGGCCGCTTGGTGAACGCCTGGACCTGCAACTCCCGGATCCCCCACAGGAGTCCGCGCCTGGCCTGCGCCGTGAACGGCAGCTGCCGGTGCAGCCACCGCTCGACGCCGCTGATGGCACGGTCGGTGCGCGGCATCACCCACGGCGGGGTGCGCTGGAAGAGCGTGAGGTGCGCGACCTCCGGCTGGATGGCCGGCACGATCTGAATGGCCGAGGCCCCCGTACCGATCATGGCGACGCGCTTGCCGCGCAGGTCGTAGTCGTGGTCCCAGCGGGCGGAGTGGAAGACCTTGCCGGGGAAGGTGTCGATCCCCGCGATGTCCGGGACCTTGGGGTCGGACAGCGCCCCGGTGGCGGACACGACGACGTCGGCGGTAAGAAAGCCGCTACTGGTCTCGATCCCCCACCGCAGCTTCTCCGCGTCCCAAGTCAGCTTCTTCACTTCGGAGTTGAAGCGCAGATGCGACCGCAGCCGGAAGACGTCCGCCACGTGCTCCAGATAGGCGCGGATGTGCTCCTGCCCGGAGAAGGTACGCGGCCAGTCGGGATGGGGCGCGAACGAGAACGAGTACAGATGGGACGGTACGTCGCAGGCGCAGCCGGGATAGCTGTTGTCCCGCCAGGTGCCGCCCACGCTGTCGGCCCGCTCCAGGACGACGAAATCGGTGGCCCCTTCACGGCGGAGCCGCACGGCCGCCCCCAGCCCGCCGAACCCGGACCCGATCACCGCCACCCGCACATGCTCGTGCTCGGTCATCCCGAAGCCTCCCTGACCCACGACTCTGCCAGTGAACACTGGCGCAATGGGGAGAGTAGGGCAGGTTCGTACTCATGGGTAGGGGTCGCGACAGGGAAAGTTACCGACGGTACGACGTAGGGTGCGCTCGTGACGGAGAAGCGCGAGTACCGGATGGCGGAGCTGGCCAAGGAGGCCGGCATCACCGTGCGCACCCTGCGCTTCTACCGCGAGCGCAAACTGATTCCGCCGCCCCGCCGCGAGGGCCGTATCGCCTGGTACGACACCACCCACCTGGCCCGCCTGCGCACGATCACGGCGCTCCTGGAACGCGGCCACACCCTGAACGGCATCGCGGAACTGGCGGAAGCGTTCGACCACGGCCGCAACGTGGGTGAGTTGCTCGGCCTCGGCGAGCCCTCCGAGGAAACCCCGGTCCGCCTCTCCCCCGAGGAGCTGGCCGACGTCTTCGCCGGCCAGGCCACCCCGGAGAACCTCGCCGCCTCACTCGACCTCGGCTACCTCGGCACCGACGGCGGCGAGATCGTCCACATCAGCCGCCGCCTGCTCGACGCCTCGGCGGCCCTGGTCCGCGAGGGCATCCCCCTCGCGGACGTCCTCGCGACAGCCCGCCAGGTACGCGCCCACGCAGACGCCCTCGCCGACCTCTTCATCACTCTGGTCCTCACCGCCGACCACACCCCGTCCGACCTCCAACGCCTACGGCCCCTGGCGAAGACCGTGGCGGAGGCGGAACTGTCGATGGCGATGGACAGACGGCTACGCGATCAGAAGTCGTAGACCTGGCCGCCCAGTCAGTGGTTATAGACCACCCCAGTCAGTGGTTATAGACCACCGTCACCGGCGCATGGTCGGACCACCGCTCCTCATGCGTCGCCGCACGCTCCACGAACCCCTTGACGGCCTTGCCCGCGAGCCCCGGCGTGGAGACGTGGTAGTCGATCCTCCAACCTGCGTCGCCGTCGAAGGCCCGCCCCCGGTACGACCACCACGAGTACGGCCCCTCGACGTCCGGATGCAGCGCGCGCACGACATCGACGTACCCGCCGTCGGTCGCGTCGAAGACCCGCCCCATCCACTCCCGCTCCTCGGGCAGGAACCCGGAGTTCTTCCTGTTGGCGCGCCAGTTCTTGAGGTCGGCCTCGCGGTGGGCGATGTTCCAGTCGCCGCACACGACGACCTCACGCCCGTCGGCGGCGGCGCGCTCCCTGAGCCCCTTCAGGTAGGCGAGGAACTCCCCCATGAACCGGATCTTCTCGTCCTGCCGGTCGGTCCCGACCTCGCCCGAGGGCAGATAGAGGCTGGCGACGGTGACACCGGGGAGGTCAGCCTCGACGTACCGCCCACTGGCGTCGAACTCCGCGGACCCGAACCCGGTCCGCACCCGGTCGGGCTCGCGCCGCGTGTACAGGGACACACCCGCCCGCCCCTTGGCGAGGGCGGGTGCGTGCACGACATGCCAGCCCTCGGGCGCGCGGACCTCGTCCGGCAGCTGCTGCGGCTCGGCCCGCACCTCCTGAAGGCAGAGCACATCCGCGGAGGTCCCGGCGAGCCACTCCACGAAACCCTTCTTCGCGGCGGCCCGGAGCCCATTGACGTTCACAGAGGTAATAGTCAGCACGCGGGCACGATACTTAATCCGTACCGCCCGCCCTACGCATGAAAGTACGAAGGTTCGCATGGATTTCCGCCGGGTCCCTTTCGACCACCCCGACGCCGTCAAGCTCAACGACCAGGTGCAGGCCGAATACGCCGAGCGCTACGGCGACGAGGGCGATGTCACACCGCTCGACGCGAGGATGTTCGAGCCACCGCTCGGCCTCTACCTCATCGCGTACGACGACCGGGACCGGCCGGTGGCCACCGGCGGCTGGCGCGCCCAGGACGAGAACGACGAGGGGTACGCGGACGGCGACGCCGAGCTCAAGCGCATGTACGTGATCCCTCAGGCCCGCGGCCTCGGCCTCGCCCGCCGCATCCTGGCCGCCCTGGAGACGGACGCCCGCGCGGCCGGCCGTACCCGCATGGTCCTGGAAACGGGCACCGAGCAGCCGGAGGCGATCGCCCTCTACGAGTCGAGCGGCTACGAACCCTGCACCAAGTTCGGCCACTACCGCGACTCCCCCCTGAGCCGCTGCTTCGCGAAGCCACTTCGCGCGAAGTAGACGCCGGTCAAACAGAAACCCCGAGGCTCATACCGGTCGCACCGCCTCCGCCGGCTGGAGGCGGGCCGCACGCCCCGCCGGGTAGAGGCCGGCGAGGCCGCCGATCGCGAGGGCGGCCAGTACACCGCCGGCCAGCCCCTGGGCGGGCAGGACGACCGGCCAGTCCGCGCTGACGTCGTACCCGACGGTGATCGCGGCACCCAGCGCCACGCCAACGAGTCCGCCCGCTCCCGCCTGGGCCAGCGCCTCCACCAGGAACTGCACCCTGACATGGCGCCGCGAGGCGCCGAGGGCGCGCCGCACCCCGATCTCGCCCCGCCGCTCCAGCACCGAGATGACCATGATGTTGGCGATGCCCACCCCGCCCACCAGCAGCGCGACCCCGCCGAGCCCGAGCAGCAGCGCCGTGAACGATGTGTCCGCGGCGGCCCGTGCCTCCAGCGCGTCCGACGGCCGGGTGACCTCGACCTCCCCCGGGCTCCGCGGGTCGGCGGTGCCGGCAGCCACCTCGTACACGGCGTTGACGTGCTGCGGGTCGGTCCGGAGGTAGACCGTCGTGGGCGACCCCTCGTAGCCGAACTCCTGCTCGGCGATACGGGTGCTGATGATCGCCGCGTTGTCGAGCTCGGGCGCCAGCGGCATCGCCTTGAGTACGCCGACCACCGCGAACCACTGGTCCCCGAGCCAGACAAGCTGGTCCCCCCGGGCCAGGTCGACCCCCTGGCGCCGGGCGGCCGTCGTACCGAACACGACCGTGGGGTAACCGTTCACCCCCTGGTCCAGCCAGTGTCCGGCCGCGAGCTCGCCGCCCAACGTGCTCAGCAGGCCGCCGTCGGCCGCCAGCACCGCCGTACCCCTGGTGTCGGTCGCCGGAAGCCGGTCGCTGCGCCGTACGGTCACGTCGAGTTGGGCGGTCATGGCCACGGCCTGCACCTGGTCGAGGAGCGACAGCCGGCCAGGCGCCTGCGCCGGGAGCTGGGCACTGCCGCCGGTCAGGGACTGCCCCGGAGTGACCGTCAGATAGTTGGTGCCGAGCCGGTCCAGGACCGCGAGGACGTTCGCCTTCGAGGAGGCCGAGATTCCGACCACGGCCACGATGGCGGCGATCCCGATCGAGATGCCGATCGCCGTCAGCACCGCCCGCCCGCGTCGGCCGCCCGCGCCGACCAGCCCGAGCAGACCGAGGGCCAGCGCGTCACGGGGCCGCAGCACGGACCTCAAGCCACCGCCGCCGGACCTCAAACCACTGCCGACTGACCTCACGCCGCCCCTCGCAGACCCCACGCCACCACCCGCCGACCTCATGCCACCACCCCCTGGGCGACGATCCGGCCGTCGCGGACATGGAGGCGGCGCGGTGCCGCGCGGGCGATGTCCTCGTCGTGGGTGATGAGCGCGAGCGTCGCGCCGGCCGCGTGCAGTTCGCCGAACAGGTTCATGATCTCCTCACCGGTACGCGAGTCCAGGTTCCCGGTCGGCTCGTCGGCGAGTATCAGGGCCGGTTCGCCGACCAGCGCGCGGGCGATGGCGACCCGCTGGCACTCGCCGCCGGACAGTTGCGATGGCCGGTGCCCGAGCCGCTGCCCGAGCCCGACCCGGTCCAGCGCCCGCGCCGCGCGCTCGCGCCGTTCCCTGACCGGAACCCCCCGGTACAGGAGGGCGGTCGCGACGTTGTCGAGCGCCGTGAGGCCCTGGAGAAGATGGAAGGACTGGAAGACGAAGCCGAGCGCCCGCCCGCGCAGCGCGGAGAGTTCGCCGTCGGCCAGCCGCGTCACGTCGTGACCGTCGACGCGTACGACCCCCGAGGTGGGCGTGGACAGGGCACCCATCAGGCTGAGCAGCGTGGACTTGCCAGAGCCGGACGGGCCCACGATGGCGACCCATTCCCCGGCCGTCACCGTCAGGTTCACCCCGTCGAGAGCCCGTACGGGCGGGGATCCCGGGTACTGGTGCACGACATCGACGAGTTCGAGCACGGGTCCGGCTTCGGGGAGGGGTCCCGCCTCGAGTACGGGTCCTGCTTCAGATTGGGGACCCGACTCGAGTACGGGTCCCGCCTCGGGTACGGGACCCACTTCACGCACGGGTCCCGCCTCGGGTACGGGACCCACTTCACGCACGGGTCCCGCCTCGGGTACGGGACCCACTTCACGCCCGGGTCCCGCCTCGGATACGGGACCCACTTCACGCCCGGGTCCCGCCTCGGATACGGGACCCACTTCACGCCCGGGTCCCGCCTCGGATACGGAGCCGGTCACTCCGGCACCTCCACCTGGCTGCCGGCCGGGACATCCCCGGTGATCGCGACGAAGCCGTCGCCCCACGCCCCGAGCTTCACCGGCACCCTCTCGAGGCCGCCGTCCTTCGCCGAGACGACATCCACCACGTAACCGCCCCCGGGCGTCCCGACGATGGCCGTGGCCGGGACGGAGAGCACGTCCTTGGCGACGACGGTCGTGTAGTGCACCGTCACCGGCGCCAGCACGAGGTCCTTGCCCGCCGACGGCTGCTCAAGGCTCGCCGTGACCTTGTACACCCCCTTGTTGTCCGCGTTCATCTCCAGCGTCGTACTGATGGACTGGACCGTCGCGGCGACCCTGTCCCCGGAAGGGAACTCGACCTCCAAGGGGGCGTCTTGCTTCATCAGGTTCCGGTCGAGCGGATCGAGGTCGAGCATCACCACACGGACGGTGTCGGAGACCTTCATCACCGATGTTCCGGGCGCGGCGGGACCGCCCGGGTGGGCGTCGAGCTTCGCGACCCGGACCGGTCCGGAGGCGAAGACCACGTCGCCCAGGGAGACCACGCCGTCGACCACGGCACCCGTCTTCCCCTGGAACTCCTCGACCGCGTCCGTCGTACGAGAGTCCCAGTGGCCGTCCGGATATCCGTCACCCTTCGTGCCGTACCCGAGCGCGAGCAGCGCCGCCTCCAGCTCCTTCACGTCGGCGCCGTCGGACATCCCGGGCCGCAGGTCCCGCCACGCGGGCACCTTGCCCGCCAGCAGCACCACGGGCCGGTCGTCGATCCGCATCAGCACGTCTCCGGAGTCGAACTGCTCGTCCACGGCAGGCAGTTGCGTGATCACGCCGCTCCGCCCCGGCGACAGGGCGCGCAGACCCTGGTAGGCGACAACGCCGTTCAGCGTCTGGGTCAGGGTCAGATCACGGACTGCGGCCTCGGCGGTGGCGTACGAACCCTGCCCGCCGCCGTCAGAGGGACTTGTCGTGGGCAACGTCCTTACCAGCAGCACGGATACGACCGTGACCGCGACGAAGACGCAGAGCACGGCCACGCCAACGCGCCGCCTCCCCGCCTTCCCTGCCTTCCCCGCCTTCTCCCCCCTCTCCGTCGTCATCACTTCTGGCACGCCTTCAGTGCCTTGGCCGCGGCCGGGTCGGTGCGGTCCAGGCTCTTGCCGAAGGGTCCGTCGGTCTGCCCGGGGACCGGATCTGAGACGTCGATCCCGTGTGCGCGCAGGCACTTGGCGAGCGCGAGCAGTTCCTCCTGGTTCTCCTGCGCCTGCTCGGGGTCCTGCTTCTCCCGGTCCTGGACGATCCCGGCGATCAGGTGGGCGCAGTTCTTGTCGGCCGCCTTGAAAGCCGCCGCCTCGGTGTCGACCCCGTCGTAGAGCGAGCCGGGATCGCTGGGCTGCGGATCCGGCACCTGCACCCCGTTCGTCCGCATGCACTGGGCGTACGCCAGCAACGCGTCCTGCGTCGTGTCCTGCTGGGACTGCCCGGATTGCCCTGACTGCCCTGATTGCCCGGCCTGTTGGGCTTCCGTGCCTCCGCCCGAGCTGCCGCAACCGGTCAGGAGCAGCGCGACGGGAAGCAGCAGGGCGGGGAGCAGAAGCGCCGCCGAACCACCGCGTATAGAACGCGACATGGCCTTTCACCTCCGTGGTTGGTGAGGAGTGAGGACCACCACGGTGGCGAGGAATCCTTCAGACGACCTGAGCCGGGCTGAGCGGGAGCTGAACCTCGAAGTGGGCGCCGCCCAGCGGGGATTCGGTGACCGTGACATCACCGCCGTGCCGACGCGCGATGCCGCGCGCCATGGCGAGGCCGAGGCCGACTCCCCCGTCGCCCCGGGCCCGGCTGCCGTCCCCCAGCCGTACGAACCGCTCGAACACCCGCGCCCGCTGCTCCACGGGGATCCCGGGCCCGTCGTCGTCCACGCTGAACACGGCGCGGCCGCCGGCCGTCCCGACCCGCACCGCCACCCGGCCGGCCGCGTGGCGGTCGGCGTTGTCGAGCAGATTCCTGGCCAGCCGGGCCAGTTCGGCGACCACACCGGTGACCTCGACCGGCTGCCCGAGCGAGGCAACGGCCTCTGCCCTGCTCACGGCACGCAGCTCTCCCGCCACGACCTCGTCCAGCCGTACGGTCTCGGCTCGCCGGGACACCGTCGAATCCTCGGTGCGGGCCAGAATCAACAGGTCGCCGGTGAGCCGGTCGAGCCGCCGGTGATCCTCCAGCAGGCGCCCGGCGACACCTCGCCAGTCGTCGGCACTCCGGTGGGCCAGCGACACTTCGAGCTCCGCCCGGATCACGGCGAGTGGTGTACGCAGCTCATGGGACGCGTCCGAGACGAACTCGCGCTGCCGGCGAGCGCCCTCGTCGAGGCGGTCCAGCATGGCGTTCAGCGTGGTGGTCAGCCGCTCCACCTCGTCGCCGGTCCTCGGCCGGGGCAGCCGTTCGCCAAGCGTCGAGTGGCTGATCGCCTCGGCCCGCCTGCGAATGGCCTCGATCGGCCGCAGCGCGCGGTCCACGGTGAACCAGGTCAGCAGCCCGACGAACGCCGTCAGCACCGGCGTACCGACCCACAGCGCCCGGACCACCAGGTCGATACTCCGGCTGACCGGCCCGAGCCGGGACACCGCGGACACCGTCCGTACGCCCTCGGGCGTGACGACCGTGCGGGACGCGACCACGAGGTCCTCGGCGGGGACCTGGACGGGCTCTTCGGAGGGCCGGGCGGACGGACGGTCCTCCGCAGCCCCCGTCGGCAGCTCGGGAATCGTCTGGACGATCCGCCCGCTCTCGTCCTCGACACGGATCACGGTGACGACGTCCACCGGGCTGTACCGCCGGTCGGTCGCGGGCTTCCCGCCCGCCAGTTCGTCCGCCACCCGGTCGACCTCGCGGACGGCCGCCTCTTTGACATCACCGATCAGGGTGTGCGACATGCCACTGACCAGCACGACCGAGGCGAGCGTGAGCACCAGCCCGACAGCCAGGGTCACGAGCGCGGTCAGCGTGACGCGCAGAGTTGGCCGCCATGTGACGCGCGGGGTCGGCCTGCGCGTGAACCGCGGGACGGCCAGCCACGCGCCCCGCAGGGTGGGCCACCACGTACCCCGCCGCAGGATGCGCCGACGCCACTCACGCATCGGGATCGACCAGCCGGTACCCCAGCCCCCGCACCGTGTCGATCCGCGCCGCCCCGATCTTCCGCCGCAGCCCGGACACGTACACCTCGATGAGGTTCGCGTCCCCAGGCGCGTCCAGCCCCCAGACCGCCCGAAGCAGCCGCCCCTTCGACAGCACGCGGTCCCGGTTGCGCAGCAGCACCTCCAGCACCGCCCGTTCCCGCCGCTGCAGCCCGACCGCCTGCCCGCCCACGGTGCAGTCCCCCGACTCGGGGTCGAGTGTGAGTCCCCCATGGCTGAGCAGCCGCGGACGAGGTGTGGCCCCCCTCCGCGCCAGCGCCCTCAAGCGGGCGACGAGCACGACGAACGAGAACGGCTTCCGCAGGTAGTCGTCCGCCCCGACATCGAGCCCGTCGGCCTCGTCGTACTCGCCGTCCTTCGCGGTGAGCATCAGGACCGGAGTCCAGACCTGCTCGGCCCGCAGCCGCCGCGCGATGTCGTATCCGCTGAGCGACGGCAGCATGATGTCCAGCACGATGACGTCGTGCGCTCCCTCACACGCCTGCCAGTACCCCTCCAGGCCGTCGTGCACGACATCGACGTCGAACCCCTCGGCGACCAGCCCGGCGAACAACACGTCCGCCAACCGCACGTCGTCCTCGACCACCAGTAATCGCATCCGGCCCACGGTGGCACACCACCCTGAACACGGCCTTAACCACCCTGCTCCGCACAGCTACCGGCAACTCCCGGAAACGCCAAGATCCCGCCCGATCAACCAGATCGGACGGGATCTTGTCAACTGCCCCTGAGCGAACCCAAGAACAGTCCCTGCATGCAATGTGGACCTGTGGGGATTTGAACCCCAGACCCCCTCGATGCGAACGAGGTGCGCTACCAGACTGCGCCACAGGCCCTTGCAACGAGAGAAACTCTAGCATCCCCATCAGGGTGCCCGGAAATCCGTTCCTGGCTGGTCAGCCGGTGGCCCCGAGGGGCCGTCACGGCAGCCTCACTCGTTGGCCGCGCGCGGCCGTTCCCCGTCCTCGTACTGGTCGAACAGCGGGGTGCGACCGCGCTCGCGGGCGCGGCGTGCGGACGCGGCGCGACGGGCGTCGCTGCGACTGTCGTCGGCGCAGTCCGCGCCATCGGCACCCCCGTCGTCCTCGCAGTCCTCCTCGGCGGCGCGCTCCGTGTCGGACGCGCTCGGCTCGACGGCGCTGGACCGCGCCGAGCTCCACGCGTCCGGCCCGCCGAGGTCGACACTCGATGTGGCCCTGGGTGCGACCGGCGCGGTGACATACGTCGGAAGCGGAACCGGCACCGGATCCCAGCTGTCACCCCGGCCGGGGCCCCGCTGACGCTCGCGCTGCTGATCCACCCACTCCGCGTGGTCCGTCTGCTCGACGAGCGCGCGGCGGTCGGCGGCGAGCGCGGAGAGACCGGGGTCGGTCTCCGGCTCCGGTCCCTCGTCCGGCTCGTCGGCACCGGGGTCGACGGTCGGCCGTCGTCGCGGCTGCCGTTCCCGCAGCCGCTGCGCCGCGGCCTCGGCCCGGCGCCGGTCCATCGTGTACGTGAAGCGGCGCCGTTCCTGGGCGCGCAGATACACGATGTACCCGCTCAGCATCACTGCCGGTACGCCGGGTGCCCACAGGAACGCGAGCCCCCCGACGGCCGCCACGATCGTGCCGAGCGTGAAGGCGAGGAAGAGCATCACCGTCGTACGCCGTCGGCGCGCGAGCACCTTCGAGCGCCGGGCGCGTGCCGCGGCGTCCGCGGAAGCAGCACGCCGCGCGGCAGGGGTCTGCCGGGACGCGGGCTTGGGCTCGGAGTTGGGCCGTGCCGCCTGCTTCGGCGTGGGTCTGGCCGACTGCTGCGGTACGGGTCTGGAGGCGCCCTGCGCGGAGTGCGCGCCGCGCGCCGGTTCCTGCGCCGCGTGCGCCGGTGTCCCGTGCTGGGTTCCGGGCCTGCCCGTGCTCTGGTGCGTCGACTCCGGCTCGGGCTGGACGGGGGGCTGGGCCTGAACCCGCTCCCGTACCTGCGGCCGGGACTGTGCCTGCGCGTGCGCCTGTGCCTGCGGTCGTTGCTGGGCCGGTGCCTGCGCGTGCGCCTGCGGTCGGTGCTGGGCCGGTGCTTGCGACTGGGCCGGAGGCATGGCGAAGGCCCGGACGTCCACCGAGTCGGTGACGCCGTCCGAATCGGCGCTGGGCTCCCCCTCTTCGGTGGAGCGCGCCCGCAGGTCCTTGGCGTATCGGCGCTCCATGCCCGCCCGTCCGGACAGCAGCCGGATGGCGGTGCTGAAGCGTTCCGTCGGACGGGCTTCGTTCAGCTCGTCCTGCCTACGGAGCCACATCGGCACCAAGTAGGCGGCCCAGGCCCCGACGATGACTGCGTAGATGAGGCCGCTGCTGCTCACGCCTCACACGGTAGAGGGGTTTGCGTGAGGCCATCTGCCAATTGAGTCGGTGTGTCGCACGATCTGGCTGATATTTCGAGCTTTTTTTGTGACCGATGCGATCAGCTGGCCGCCGGGACCGCGAATTTAATGCCCCGAGACGATCGCCGGACGATCGCCGGGCGATCAATTTCGAACACCTATTTCATTTACTGGCGTTGCCGGGCTTGCTCGGATTCTGCGCGCCCGTCTGCCCGGGTCGCACCTGCTCGTGCCCTGCCTGCCCCGGCCTGGTCTGGTCCAATCGCGCCTGTTCGGAGCGCGCCCGCTCCGCGCGCGACCGCTGCCAGCGCCCGAGCAAGCCCTCCGGCACCTCTTCGGCGGTGAGCGCGAAGACGAGATGGTCGCGCCAGGCTCCGTCGATGTGAAGATAACGTGGACGAAGGCCTTCCTCGCGGAATCCGAGTTTCTCCACGACTCTGCGGCTGGGCCCGTTCTCGGGGCGAATGCAGACTTCGATGCGGTGCAGTCCGACGGTACGGAAGCAGTGGTCGGTCACGAGCGCCACCGCTGTCGGCATCACTCCGCGCCCCGCCACCGACTGGTCGACCCAGTAGCCGATGTGCCCGGAGCACATCGAGCCCCAGGTGATCCCGGCGACCGTCAACTGCCCGACGAGCCGCCCCTGGTACTCGATCACGAAGGGCAGCATCCGGCCGGCGTTGGCCTCGGCGCGCAGGTGCCGGACCATCTGCCGGTAGGTCGGCCGGTGCGCGATCGGACCGCTGGGCGTGGGCGGCGGAATGGTCGCCTCCCAGGGCCGCAGCCAGTCCCGGTTGCGCCGGTTGACCTCACGCCAGGTCCGCTGGTCGCGCACCTTTATCGGCCGGAGGACGACATCGCCTTCCACCAGCTCGACGGGCCACGATGGGGTGTTCAGCTCACACCCCCGGCGCCGCTGGGTCTGGGGTGGTCGCCGCCGCGGATCTGGTCCACGGCGTGAATCAGCAGGGGCTCCAGGACGGCCAGCCCGTCCTTCACCCCGCCGGAGGATCCCGGCAGGTTGACGATCAGCGTCCCTCCCGCGACTCCGGCGAGCCCCCGGGACAGCGCCGCCGTCGGCACCTTCTCCCTCCCGAACGCCCTGATGGCCTCGGGAATCCCCGGGATCTCGTGGTCGAGAACCCGACGCGTGGCCTCCGGGGTCCGGTCGGTGGGCGAGATGCCGGTGCCGCCGGTGGTGACGATGACGTCGTACCCGGCGTCCACACCGGCGCGCAGCGCGGCCTCGACGGGATCCCCGTCCGGGACGACCCGCGGGCCGTCCACCTCGAAGCCGTACGAGGCCAGCCCCGCGGCGATCAGAGGTCCGCCCTTGTCCTCATAGACCCCCGCGGCGGCCCGGTTGGACGCGGTGACCACCAGGGCTCGGTACGACGGCGGGGCCGTCATTCCCTGCTCCAGTCGCCGGACTTGCCGCCCGTCTTCTCCTCCACGCGTACGTCCGTGATGACCGCCCTCTTGTCGACCGCTTTGACCATGTCGATCACGGTGAGGGCCGCCACACTGACCGCGGTGAGGGCCTCCATCTCGACCCCCGTACGGTCCGTGGTCTTCACGGTGGCGAGGATCTCGACGGCGTCGTCCGCGACCGACAGATCAAGCTTGACACCCGACACCGACAACGGGTGGCAGAGCGGGATCAGGTCCGGCGTGCGCTTGGCGCCCATGATGCCGGCGATGCGTGCGGTCGCGAGGGCGTCGCCCTTGGGGACGCCCTCGCCGCGCAGCAGCTCGATGACACGGGGTGAGACCAGGACGCGGCCGCTGGCACGGGCGGTGCGCGCGGTCACGTCCTTGCCGGACACATCGACCATGCGGGCGGCGCCCACCTCGTCGATGTGCGTGAGGCGGTCCTGTTCAGGGGGTCCGGGGGTCTCCCCCCGGGATGGAACTGTCATGTGCTGCGGCGCTCCCGGTCGGCCTGTTGTGCGCGACACGGTACCGCCAACCCGGGCCGCTCAGCCGAGCAGGACCACATCGACCTCGGCGCCGGGCTCGACCGAGGTGTCGTCCTCGGGGACGACGATCAGACAGTCGGCCTGTGCGAGGGCCGCGACCAGGTGTGATCCGGCGCCTCCGACGGGCGTCACCCGGCCGTTCGCGTACTTCCCCCGCAGGAACTGTCTGCGTCCCGCGGGCGAGGTCAGAGCCTTGTCGGACGCGACCACGGCCCGCACCGTCGGGCGATGGATGTCCTTCAGGCCCATCAGGGTGCGGATCGCGGGGCGCACGAAGAGCTCGAAGGAGACGTACGACGACACGGGGTTGCCCGGGAGCGCGAGCAGCGGGGTGTGGTCGGGGCCGATGGTGCCGAAGCCCTGGGGTTTGCCGGGCTGCATGGCGAGCTTGCGGAACTCGATGCCGCTGCCCTCCTCGTCCTCGTCGCCGACGGAGGAGAGGGCTTCCTTGACGACGTCGTACGCGCCGACGCTCACCCCGCCCGTGGTGACCAGCAGGTCCGCCCGGATGAGCTGGTCCTCGATGGTGGCGCGGAGCGTCTCGGCGTCGTCGGCGACCGCGCCCACCCGGTAGGCGATGGCTCCGGCGTCGCGGGCGGCGGCGCAGAGGGCGAAGCTGTTGGAGTCGTAGATCTGTCCGGTGCCCAACTCCTCGTCGGGCTGAACGAGTTCGCTGCCGGTGGACATGACGACCACACGGGCGCGGGGGCGTACGCGCACGGTGCCGCGGCCGATCGCGGCGAGCAGGCCGATCTGCGGCGGGCCGAGGATCGTGCCGGCGTCGAGGGCGCGGTCGCCCGCCTTCACGTCGCTGCCCTTGGCGCGCACGTGCGCGCGTGCCTGGGCCGGGCGGTGGACCTGCACCTGGCCGAAGGCACCCTCGGGAGCCGCGCTGTGGGCCCGCATTCCGGAGACCGGGCCCTCGCCCAGGCCGCCGTCGGTCCACTCCACGGGGACGACGGCCTCGGCGCCGGGCGGCAGCGGGGCGCCCGTCATGATGCGGGCGGCCTGGCCGGGGCCCACGTGGAGCAGCTCGGCCTGGCCCGCCGCGACATCGCCGACGACCGTCAGAACGGCCGGGAACTCCTCGCTCGCGCCCGCGACATCCGCGACCCGCACCGCGTACCCGTCCATCGAGCTGTTGTCGAACGGTGGCAGGGAGACCGGCACCGTGACGTCCTCGACCAGGACGCAGCCCTGGGCGTCGAGGAGTTGCAGCTCGATGGGTTCGAGGGGGCGCACGGTCGCGAGAATGTCCTCCAGGTGTTCGGTCACCGACCAGATGTGGTCCTGGCCGGTGACGCGGGTCGCGGCGGTGCTCAAATCGCTACATCTCCTCGGCTACGTAACTGCGAAGCCAGGTCCGGAAGTCCGGGCCCAGGTCTTCACGTTCGCATGCGAGTCTGACAATGGCACGCAGGTAGTCGCCGCGGTCTCCGGTGTCATAGCGGCGGCCACGGAAGACGACGCCGTGCACCGGGCCGCCGACCTTCTCGTCGGTGGCGAGCTGCTGGAGGGCGTCGGTGAGCTGGATCTCGCCGCCGCGGCCCGGCTCCGTCTTGCGCAGTATGTCGAAGACGTGCGGGTCCAGGACGTAACGTCCGATGATCGCGTAGTTGCTGGGAGCGTCGGCCGGGTCCGGCTTCTCGACCAGGCCCGTCACCTTCACGAGGTCGCCCTCGTCGGTGGTCTCGACGGCGGCACATCCGTAGAGGTGGATCTGCTCGGGCGGGACCTCCATGAGCGCGATGACGCTGCCGCCGTACTGCTCCTGGACCTCGACCATGCGCGCGAGCAGGGGGTCGCGCGGGTCGATCAGGTCGTCACCGAGGAGCACCGCGAAGGGCTCGTGGCCGACGTGCGGGGCCGCACACAGCACGGCGTGGCCGAGTCCCTTGGGGTCGCCCTGGCGCACGTAGTGCATGGTGGCGAGGTCGCTTGACTCCTGGACCCTGGCGAGCCGGTCGGCGTCGCCCTTCTTCTGGAGGGCCGATTCGAGCTCGTAGTTGCGGTCGAAGTGGTCCTCGAGAGGGCGCTTGTTGCGGCCTGTGATCATCAGAACGTCGTCAAGACCCGCTGCCGCGGCCTCTTCGACCACGTACTGGATCGCCGGCTTGTCCACGACCGGCAGCATCTCCTTGGGCGTGGCCTTTGTGGCCGGCAGGAACCGGGTGCCAAGGCCTGCTGCGGGGATGACAGCCTTGGTGATCCTGGGGTGTGACTCAGTCATGCTCGAACCATATCCGGTGGCTATGTTGAGAATCTGTGGCTCCGGTTAATTTGCTCTCATATGAGCCTATTGCGAAGCTGCGGGAGCCACCTGTGAGTCATGCCGGATCGAATGCAGATCATGACAAGCGAATGTTGCGGCGAGAATTCCTCGCGGTGAGAAACGAGTTGACGGCCGACGACCTGCGGGAATCCACCGTGGCTCTGGCCGCACGCGCCCTGGAACTGCCCGAGTTGGCGCACGCGCGCACGGTGGCGGCGTACGTCTCGGTGGGGGGCGAACCCGGAACCCTCGCGCTCCTGGACGCGCTCCACGCGCGCGGGGTCCGCGTGCTGCTTCCCGTCCTGCTGGCGGACAACGACCTGGACTGGGCGGCGTACGCCGGAGCGGGCTCCCTCGTACGTGTCCAGCACGGCGGAAAGATGGCCCTCTTGGAGCCCGCGGGCGAGCGGCTGGGGCCCGAGGCCGTCCAGGAGGCGGACGCCGTCCTGCTGCCCGGTCTCGCCGTCGACGCGCGCGGGATGCGCCTGGGACGCGGCGGGGGCTCGTACGACCGCGTACTGGCCCGCCTGAAGCGCGCGGGGGCCGATCCCGCGCTGGTGGTGCTGCTGTACGACAGGGAGGTCGTCGAGCGGGTGCCCGGGGAACCGCACGACCGGCCCGTCCAGGCGGTGGTGACCCCGGCAGGTGTACGCCGTTTCGGCTGACGGCCCCGGGCCGCATGCGAAGGGTCCACTTGCGGAAGGGGCCCTCCACGCGCGCGTGGAGGGCCCCTTCGACGTGATCGCGTCACGCCGGTTTCAGGACCAGCGTGTCACTCGTCGAGTTCTCGACCGCCTTCTCCGAGAAGGACCAGTCCAGCAGTTGGCCCTCGGCCCAGATGTCCGTCTGGTCGGTGTAGTGGGCGCTGTAGGCATGTCCCGATGCGCCGGTGAGGTTGATCCACTTGGACTTGTCGAGGTCTCCGAGGTTGACCACCATCCGCATGGACGGCACCCAGACCACGCCGTAGCCGCCCGCCGCGTTCCAGCCGGTCGCGTTGACCGTCGCCTCGCCGCCGCTGAGGTTCCAGGGGCCGCGGTTGAGCATGTACTGCACGATGCCGGGGCCGTCGACACCCAGGGTCTGGTTCTTCAGGAACAGGCGGTGCAGCCGGCCCCAGTTCCAGGTGTCGATGTCCTTGCCGAGCTTGGCGGTGAGCTCCCAGCGGGCGTCCGTCATGGCCCGGGCGAACAGCTCGTCACGGGTGTCGGTCGCCTTGTCGAGGCGCGTCGCCGGCGACTTCCACCAGTCGTTGTCCTCGTCGTCGATGATGTTGCGGACCACCTCGAACCAGCGGTCGCCGCCGTCCGGCTGCGCCTGGTCCGCGGACCGCTGGCCGCACTCGCGCACTGTCTGGTCCTCGTCCGCGGGGCCTGTGGTGTCGACCGGGGCCACATTGAGGCACTGGCCCTCGACCCGTAGCTCCTTGGGCAGTTTGTTGCCGAAGGCGAGCTTGAGAATGTTGCGCCAGACCGAGTTGAAGTAGGCGGCCGCAGCGGAATCGGCGTCCTGGGTGTAGTCCCAGCCCTCCAGGAGCTTCTGCGCCTCGCGGACGTTCGGGTCGTCGACGTCGATCTTGAGCAGCTTGGGCACCAGCAGCTTGGCGATCTCGCTGCTGTTGTCGAGCTGCATCTGGCGCATGTCCTCGGTCGAGATCTTGCCGCCGCCCTTGATCTTCGACTCGATCAGGTCGGTGATCCGCTGACTGCGCGTGCCGTAACCCCAGTCCGTGGTGATCGTGTAGGGGTACTTGTCCTTCTCGATGACGGCCTGGTTGGCGGTCACGATGTAGCCGCGTTCCGGGTTGTAGTCGTAGGGCAGCTCGGACTGCTTGATGTAGCCGGTCCAGTCGTACTTGGAGTCCCAGCCCGGCGCGGGGAGCGAGCCGTCGCCCTTGCCGCGTGTGGGGATCTTGCCGGGCAGCTGGTAGCCGATGTTGCCCTTGGTGTCGGCGTAGATCAGGTTCTGCGAGGGCACGTCGAAGGACGCGGACGCGTTGCGGAACTCGGTCCAGTTGGAGGCCTTGTCCAACTCGAAGACGGCGTCCATGGAGTTGCCCGGATCCAGCGCGGTCCAGCGCAGCGAGATGCCGTAGCCGTCGCCTCGGTCGGGTGCCGCGGTGTCGACGGTGGCCTTCTGGCCGACCTTGACGAGTTCGTCGTTGCGGTCCGACAGCAGGGGCCCGTTGTCGGTCTCCCGGACGATGATCGTCTTGGACTTGCCGCCCGCGACCTTGATGGTCTCCTCGCGGGTCGTGAAGGGCTTCACCTTGTCGTCGACCTGGTAGCCGTCGCCGGTGAGCTTCTCCAGGTAGAGGTCGGTGACATCGGCACCGGAGTTGGTCATGCCCCAGGCGATGTCCTGGTTGTGGCCGATGATCACGCCGGGCATGCCCGCGAAGGTGTAGCCGGAGACGTCGTACTGGCAGGTCGCGGAGAGCGTGGTGCAGTGCAGGCCCATCTGGTACCAGACCGAGGGCAGCGACGGCGACAGGTGCGGGTCGTTGGCCAGCAGTGGCTTGCCGGTGATGGTGTGGGCGCCCGAGACGACCCAGGAGTTGGAGCCGATGCCGTTGCCGTTCACTCCGACGGCCGTGGGCAGGTCGTCGAGAACGTCGTAGAGCCCCGACAGCTGGCTCTCCAGGTCGGAGGGCGCCGCCGTGTTGCCCGCGAGCCCGGTGCCCGCCGCGGTGCTCGTGGAGGTGCTGCCGTCCTGGACGTACGTCCCGGTGGCGCTGTCGTACTCGCCGTCCTGGACGATCGTCTCGTTCCGGCTGTACGGGTACTCCGGGTACAGGTCCTTGATCTGCTGCGGGCCCAGGCGGCTGGTCATCAGGGAGCGGTCGATCTCGTCGTCCATGTTGCCGCGCAGGTCCCAGGCCATCGCCTTGAGCCAGGCCACCGAGTCGACCGGGGTCCACTCCTGGGGCTTGTAGTCGTTGCGGAAGCCGAGGGCCGCGTACTCCAGGGAGATGTCCTTGCCGTCCTTGCCCTTCAGGTAGGCATTGACTCCCTTGGCGTATGCCTGGAGGTACTTCTTCGTGGAGTCCGACAGCTTGGTGTCGTACTCCTCCTGGGCGACCCGGTCCCAGCCCATGGTGCGCAGGAACTCGTCGTCCTTGACCTGCGAGGAGCCGAACATCTCGGACAGCCGGCCCGAGGTCATGTGCCGGCGTACGTCCATCTCGTAGAACCGGTCCTGCGCCTGGACGAAGCCCTGCGCCATGAAGAGGTCCTCGTCGGACGAGGCGTAGATCTGCGGGATTCCGTAGCTGTCCCGCTTGACGTCCACGGGTCCTGACAGACCGTCGAGTGTGATCTCGCCCGTGGTTTGCGGGAAGGAAGCGCGCACTGTGCTGACGGTCCAGAACCCGCCGAAGGCGATGCCGCCGATGACGGCCAAAACCAGGACGATCAAGAACAGTCGGGCTTTGCGCCCCTTCTTCCTGCCGGACTTGCCGGGCTTTTGGCCGGAAGAGGCGGTGGTGGTGGGGGGCATCGCTGTCCTTGCTGTCCTAACGCGAGCGGCAGGCGGGGCTGTGCATTTGACTGAGCGCTGGAGCAACCATAGGCGCAGGGCCCAGCGCGCCTTGACGCGGAGTCGGGTACCCGAACGGACGGGCGTTCGATCTTGCACCGGCGAGTGTCAAGAAAGCGTCAAGAGTTAGGTAAGGTAACGAAGTACTTGCACTGAAGTGCTCGGCTTCCGGTCTTCTGATCCGAGGGTTCCGATCCGCGTCTGCCGATCCGAGCGTTCCGATCCGCGAGCCCGGATTGACGAGAAGGGAACGGCCGCTGACTGTCCACCACCTCAACCAACTTCTGCTCGTGTGCTCGCTCGTTCTGCTCGTCGCGGTGGCAGCGGTTCGGATCTCTTCGCGCAGCGGGCTCCCGACGCTGCTCGTTTACCTGGGCATCGGCATCGCGATGGGCCAGGACGGAATCGGCAACGTCCACTTCAACAACGCCGAGCTGACCCAGGTCATCGGGTACGCGGCCCTGGTCGTGATCCTGGCCGAGGGTGGCCTCGGCACGAAGTGGAAGGAAATCAAGCCGGCCCTTCCCGCCGCCGCCTCGCTGGCGCTGGTCGGAGTCGCGGTGAGTGTCGCGGTCACGGCCACGGCGGCCCACTATCTGATCGGCCTGGACTGGCGTCAGGCGCTCATCATCGGGGCGGTGGTGTCCTCGACGGACGCGGCGGCCGTCTTCTCTGTGCTGCGGAAAATCCCCCTCCCCACGCGCGTGACGGGCGTCCTGGAGGCCGAGTCCGGCTTCAACGACGCCCCCGTGGTGATCCTCGTCGTCGCGTTCTGTGCGGCGGGCCCGGTGGAGCACTGGTACGTGCTGCTGGGCGAGATAACGCTGGAACTGGCCATCGGCGCGGCCATCGGCATCGCGGTGGGCTTCCTGGGCTCGTACGGGCTGCGGCATGTGGCACTGCCCGCCTCCGGCCTCTACCCGATCGCCGTGATGGCCATCGCGGTCGTGGCGTACGCCGCCGGGGCGCTCGCCCACGGAAGCGGCTTCCTCGCCGTGTACCTCGCGGCGATGGTGCTGGGCAACGCGCGACTGCCGCACTGGCCCGCCACGCGCGGTTTCGCCGAAGGGCTCGGCTGGATCGCGCAGATCGGCATGTTCGTCCTGCTCGGCCTGCTGGTCACCCCCCACGAGCTGGGCGGCGACATCTGGCCCGCGCTCGTCATAGGCCTGGTGCTGACCGTGGTCGCCCGGCCGCTCAGCATCGTGCTGAGCCTGCTGCCGTTCCGCCTGCCCTGGCAGGAGCAGACGCTGATGTCCTGGGCCGGGCTGCGCGGCGCCGTGCCCATCATCCTGGCGACCATCCCCATGGTGAGCGGCATCGAGGAAAGCCGTCGCATCTTCAACATCGTCTTCGTACTGGTGGTCGTCTACACCCTCATCCAGGGGCCCACGCTGCCCTGGCTGGCCCGCACGCTGCGGCTCGGCGAATCCGAGGGCCCCGCCGACCTGGGCATCGAATCAGCGCCCCTGGAGCGGCTGCGCGGCCATCTGCTGTCCGTCGCGATCCCGGGCGGATCACGCATGCACGGCGTCGAGGTGGGCGAGCTGCGGCTGCCCGCAGGCGCCGCCGTCACCCTCGTCGTGCGCGACGGGAAGTCCTTCGTGCCGCTGCCCACGACCGTGCTGCGGCGCGGCGACGAGCTCCTCGTGGTGGCCACCGATCCCGTCCGGGACGCCGCCGAGCAGCGGCTGCGCGCGGTGGGCCAGGGGGGCAAGCTGGCCGGCTGGCTGGGACCGGCGGGCGGCGGAAGCCGACGCTGAGGCCGGGTGGCCGGGGCCGGGGACGACGGCACCCGCCGCTGACCGGTCCGTCGCGCGGGGCATCGAGGCGAACAGCGCCTTAACGGTCCATATGCATTCACAGGTGAACGATGCCGTGGTGCTGGGTTTCACAGGCACCTGAGCCTTCATCCCTGTACGATGAAGGCAGACTTTGATCGAACCGACGTCGGTTCGACGTCGAACCAAACTCGAACCAACTCTGCCTGACGCAGAGCTGGCGCGACCGTATGGCGGCCGCGGTGCCTCGCAGTGGGCAGCCGGTATCTACCGCAGTTCCGCGCAAGAGGACAGCTCTCGGCGCCCCCCGCACGGGCGCGCTACCAGGTGGCAGAAAGGCACGGCCGTGGCATCCACGGTCACCTCCCGCCCCGGGTACGGACAGCTGCTGCGCACCCGCGGCGCCTGGACGTTCCTGCTCCCCGGCTTCGCCGCACGCCAGCCGTTCGCGATGCTGACCATCTCCATCGTGCTGCTCGTGCAGCACACCACCGGTTCGTACGGAGCCGCCGGCGCCGTCGCCGCCGTGACCGGTGTCTCCATGGCCCTGTTCGCCCCCTTCACGGGGCGTCTTGCCGACCGGTTCGGGCAGCGGGCTGTGCTGATCCCCGGCGTCCTGGTGCACACCCTGTCGGGCCTCTCCCTGACCACGCTCGCGCTGACGGGCGCCCCCTTGTGGGCCCTTTTCGCCGCAGCCGTGCCGACCGGCGCCTCGGTGCCGCAGATCGGCCCGATGGTGCGCGCCCGCTGGGGCGTGAAGCTCCAGGGCTCACCCCTGATGACCACCGCGGCGGCCTTCGAGTCCGTCACCGACGAGCTGACCTTCGTGTTCGGGCCGCTGGTGGCGACCGCGCTGTGCACCACCGTGGACCCGGCCGCGGGCCTGCTGACCGAGGCCGCGCTGACCCTGGTCGGCGGCCTCCTGTTCGCCGCGCAGAAGAGCACACAGCCTGCTGTCGCTCTTGACGGGCACGCGCGCGTGGAGCACGTTTCGGCGCTGCGCATCCCTGGTGTGCGGATTCTGATCGTGGCCTTCCTGGGCATCGGTTCCGTCTTCGGCGGCATGCAGGTCTCGCTCGCCGCGTTCAGTGAGTCCATCGGCGAACCCGGCCTGAACGGTGTCCTGTACGGCGTCTTCGCCGCGGGCAACATGGTCTCCGGCATCGTCTGCGGCGCCGTCGCCTGGAAGGTGGCCCCGCAGCGGCGGCTCGTCCTCGGTTACGCGGCCCTCGCCCTCACCGCCGCCGGACTCTGGGCCGCCCACTCCGTGATCGTGCTCGGCGGGCTCGGCCTCCTGGTCGGCATGTGCATCGCTCCGGCCCTGATCACCGGCTACACACTGGTCGAGGGGCTGGTGCCCGCCGGCGCCCGCACCGAGGCCTTCACCTGGCTGACCGGCGCCGTCGCGCTCGGCCAGGCGGCGGCCGTCACGGCCTCCGGACAGCTGGAGGACCGCTTCTGGGACGGCGCCGGTTTCCTGGCGCCGATGGCCGGCACCGCACTGGCTCTGATAACCCTTGTGGCTCTGCGATCACGGCTGGCGACGCGGCCCACCCACCGCACCGTCGCACGTGGCGTGGGTCACCGAGTACCGGTGACGGTGGACTGATCTCTCGGAATACGTCACTATGGACCGTCGTTAGCACTCATTGAGTGAGAGTGCCAGGAGGAAGAGCCAGTGCCGACCTACCAGTACCAGTGCACCGAGTGTGGCGAGGGCCTTGAGGCCGTCCAGAAGTTCACGGACGATGCCCTGACCGAGTGCCCCAGCTGCGGTGGCCGCCTGAAGAAGGTGTTCTCGGCCGTCGGCATTGTCTTCAAGGGCTCCGGCTTCTACCGCAATGACAGCCGCGGTTCGTCGACGAGCACCTCGCCGGCGCCGGCGTCGGCTTCCAAGCCGTCGTCGACACCCTCGACCTCTTCGTCGTCCTCTTCGGACTCGAAGTCGTCGGGATCTTCGAGTTCGTCGGGTTCATCAGGTTCTTCGAACTCGAAGTCGTCGGGCAGCGGCTCGTCCAGCAGTAGCAGCTCCGCCGCGTAGGACCTTGTTCTTACAGGACTCTTTCGTAGTTCTTACGGGACCCTGTCGTCGTACGACGACAGGGTCTTCGGCGTTTTCCGACCCGGGCTAGGGTGCCGTCCATGGCGAATACGGAGAACGCGCAGAGCCCTGCCGCAGAGCGGGCGGCGGACAGGGCCGAGATCGGGGTCATCGGCGGCTCGGGGTTCTACTCCTTCCTCGACGACGTGACCGAGATACAGGTGGACACCCCCTACGGGCCGCCCAGCGACTCCCTGTTCCTGGGGGAGATCGCCGGGCGACGGGTCGCCTTCCTCCCCCGGCACGGCCGCGGCCACCATCTGCCGCCGCACCGCATCAACTACCGGGCCAACCTGTGGGCGTTGCGTTCCGTCGGCGCCCGCCAGATCCTCGGCCCCTGCGCGGTGGGCGGACTACGCCCGGAGTACGGACCTGGGACCCTGCTCGTGCCGGACCAGCTGGTGGACCGCACCCAGTCGCGGGCGCAGTCGTACTTCGACGGGCTTCCGCTGCCTGACGGCACGGTGCCGAACGTGGTGCACGTGTCGCTGGCCGACCCGTACTGCCCGGTCGGACGCAAGGCCGCTCTTGAAGCGGCGCGCGGGCGGAAGTGGGAGCCGGTGGAGGGCGGCACCCTCGTCGTCATCGAGGGCCCCCGGTTCTCCACCCGCGCCGAATCACTCTGGTATCAGGCGCAGGGCTGGTCCGTGGTGGGTATGACCGGCCACCCCGAAGCGGCGCTCGCCCGCGAACTGGAGCTCTGCTACACGTCCTTGACCCTCGTCACCGACCTCGACGCGGGGGCCGAGACCGGCGAGGGCGTCTCGCACGACGACGTCCTGAAGGTGTTCGCGGCGAATGTCGACCGGCTGCGGGGTGTGCTCTTCGACGCGGTCGCGGGGCTGCCGGAGAACGGGACGCGGGACTGTCTGTGCACGACGGCGCTGGGCGGGATGGATCCGGGGTTCGCGCTGCCGTAGTGAGGGTCGCGGGGGGGATGGGTGGTGGGCGGGACTCCTCGGGCGGCTCGGGACGGGGGTGGAACTTCCCGTTCGGGTGAGGGAGTTGTCCACAACCCGTCGGTGGTCCACGGGCTCCGGCGGGCTCGGCCACGAGGCCTCATCGTGGGATCGCAAGCCGATCTCTCGTCACAGGTGGTGGTCACCATGGCACAGCAACTCGCTCCTCTCGGGCCCCAGGCTTCTCTCGCTCCGGCGGGGCGGCCGACCGGCACGGATCCTGTACGTCCGCCGGATCCTGTACGTCCGCCGGGTGCGGACGCGCCTCCGACCTGCGAGGTGCCTCACTTTGCTCCCGTACGCGTACGCGGCGGGCGGTATCAGCTCCGGCGCCTCACCCGGCACCGGCGGCGGGCGGTGGCCGCCGGACTGGCGGTCACAGCGGCCGCGCTCATCGCGGCGTGCCCTCGTGACGCCGAGCGGGCACGGGGGCATCCGGCGAGCGCCGCCGCTTCCTCTTCCTCATCCGAATCGCCATCGGCATCGGCATCGGCATCGGCATCGACTCACGTACGCGAGCGGCGCGCGGTCGAGATGGTGACGGCGCCGGTGCGGATCGCCGACGCGGCCACGGTGCGGTTGCTGCGGCGGGGCGATCGAGTCGATGTGGTCGCGGCGGACAGCGGCGGCGAAGCGCGGGTGGTCGCGGCCGGGGTCCGGGTCACGGAGGTGCCGCAGTTCGACGCCACCGAGACCGGGGCGCTGGTCGTCCTGTCGGTCCCGCGGACCACGGCGGCGCGACTGGCCGGCGCGAGCGCGACCTCACGGCTGGCGGTGACGCTGTGCTGAGTTGTGCGGCCGGTGGTGACTCCGTGAGTGAAGAATCGGTGTCAAGTCCCTCGTTGGAGCTACCGAATTGGACAGGCCCGGCCCGCCCTGACGTAGGTTGCGGAGCTGTTTGTTCCACAACTTGTACAGAGGGGCCCCTCGGTGAGCGAGAAGAAGAAACCCAGTGTCCTGGACGGCTTCAAGGCCTTTCTGACGCGGGGAAACGTCGTCGACCTGGCAGTCGCGGTCGTCATCGGCGCGGCCTTCACCAACATCGTCAACTCTGTGGTGAAGGGAGTCATCAACCCGCTGGTGGGGGCGTTCGGCACGAAAAATCTAGACAGCTACAGCTCCTGCCTCAAGTCGCCCTGCACAGGAACCGGCGACACCGCGACTGGCATCCGGATCATGTGGGGCTCGGTGCTGGGCTCCGCGCTCAGCTTCGTGATCACCGCGGCCGTCGTCTACTTCCTGATGGTCCTGCCCATGTCCAAGTACCTGGCCCGGCAGGCGGCCCGCCAGAAGGCGAAGGAGGGCACGCAGGAAATGATGGAGGTGACCGAGCTGGAGGTGCTGAAGGAGATCCGCGACGCCTTGGTCGCGCAGCGTGGTTCGGGGCACAGCGAGAACTAGCGGGGAGAGTCTGGGCCGGGGTCCGGACGGGGCCGGCCAGGGCACGCACATGGGCCGGCGAGGCGCGGACGTGGTCCGGCAGGGCTCAGAGGTGGTCGGCCGGAGCTCCGAGGCGGTGGGTCACGGCTCGGACCTGGTCGGGCGCGGCTCAGATGTGGTGGGGCGGCTTCTCGTCGAGGAAGCGCTTGAGGTCGGCCGCACTGTCGCCGTCGCCGCCGGGCCGCTCGCCCCACCCACGGTCCGTGTCGTCCGAGGACTGCTGGCTCAGCGGGTCGTCGAAGACCAGCGCGGCGGGCTTGGGATCGCGCGGTTCGGGGGCGGGGGTGGGAGCGGTGCTCATGCCTTCAGGGTACGCGGAGGGCGCGGCGGGCGATCCCGGCCCAACCGGGCGCCGCAGGGGCTCGACGGGTAAGGAACCGCAGAGGGACGCCGAGGCAGGCAGGTCCCACGGGCCATTACCCGCGACTACCGGACCCCAGCCCGCTTGTGATCGCATTCACAAGAATTTCCGGAGCTTTTCTGCTGTGCTTGGCTGTATGACGTCGTCCCGTTCCGCTTCCGAATCCGCTGCGACGCCACGGCCTGCCGGTCGTGGGCCGTTGCGCAGAATGACCGCCCGCGGCCGCGACGAGGCGCACCGGGTGGCGTCGCCGCTGGAGCTCTTCTTCGACCTGTGCTTCGTCGTGGCCATCGCCCAGGCGGGCATCCAGCTGGTGCACGCCGTGGCCGAGGGGCACGCGGGTGAGGGCATCCTCAACTACGCGATGATCTTCTTCGCGATCTGGTGGGCCTGGATGAACTTCACCTGGTTCGCCTCGGCGTACGACAACGACGACGCGCTCTACCGGGTCGTCACGCTGGTGCAGATCGCCGGCGTCCTCGTACTCGCCGCCGGAGTGTCGCAGGCAGCCGACGAACACGACTTCCTGGTCGTCTGGCTCGGGTACGCGATCATGCGGTTCGCGATGATCGCGCAGTGGCTGCGGGTGGTGCGGTCGACGGAGGGTGCCGAGAGAACGACGGCTTCGCGGTACGCGGGCGGCGTGCTGCTGTGCCAGGTCGGCTGGCTGGGGCTGCTGTTCCTGCCGGAGCCCGGCAGGCCCTGGGTGTTCCTGGTGATGGCCCTCGCCGAGTTGTGCGTTCCGCTGTTCGCGGAGAAGGACTTCGCGACGTCCTGGCATCCACACCACATCTCCGAGCGGTACGGCCTGTTCACGATCATCGTCCTGGGCGAGACGATCGCCGCGGCCACGGTCGCTGTGAAGTCGGGTGTGGACGAGAACGACGCGCTCGGAGAACTGCTGCCGATCGCCGCGGGCGGACTGCTGATCGTCTTCTCCGCGTGGTGGATCTACTTCGTGGTGCCCATCCACGGGCATCTGCGGTCCAACAGACAGTCTTTCCTATGGGGTTACGGCCACTATCTGATCTACGCGTCGGCGGCCGCGATCGGCGCGGGACTCGAGGTGGCGGTCGAGCAGGCGGTCGGAAAGGCGCACATCTCGACGCTCGCCGCGTCCTCCGCCGTGACGCTGCCGACGGCGCTGTACCTCCTCACCGTCTGGGTGTTGCATTCGCGCTACTTCAAGGTGGGCATCGCCCAGCAGGCCGTCCTGCCGACCACCGCCTTGCTGGTCATCCTGTGCACGTTCCTGGGCGACCGTGCGGTGCTCGCGGCGGGCATCGTGTCGGCGCTGGCCGTCGTGGTCGGGGTGACATTGACGGCGCGGATGGTCACACGGGAGGAGGCACGGACCGCCTAGGGGAAACACTGTCGGCATGACAGTTGACGCTCTGACGGATGTCGCGGGTCTGCGGGTGGGGCATGCGACGCGTGCCGGCGACGGTTGGCTCACCGGTACCACGGTCGTGCTCGCCCCTCCGGGCGGCGCCACGGCGGCCGTGGACGTGCGCGGCGGCGGGCCGGGCACCAAGGAGACCGACGCGCTCGACCCGCGCAACCTGGTGCAGAAGGTCGAGGCGGTCGTACTGACCGGCGGCAGCACCTACGGGCTGGATTCGGCGTCCGGTGTGATGGCCTGGCTGGAGGAGCAGGGGCGCGGGGTACGGGTCGGCCCCGATCCGGCGCACGTCGTGCCGGTCGTCCCGGCCGCCGCTGTCTTCGACCTGGGCCGTGGCGGCGACTTCAGGGCCAGGCCGGACGCGTCGACGGGCCGCGCGGCGGTCGAGGCGGCCGACGCGAGCGAGCCCGGCGCTGCGGTGCGTGAGGGGTGCGTGGGCGCCGGTACGGGGGCGGTCGTCGGGACGGTCAAGGGTGGGGTCGGCACCGCGAGCGTAGTGCTCGACTCGGGGATCACGGTGGCCGCGCTGGTGGTGGCCAACGCGGCGGGGTCGGCGGTGCAGCCGGAGACGGGGGCGCTGTACGGGGAGCTGATGCAGGGGCGTACGCCGTACCCGTCGGCCGAGGTGCACGAGGCGGCGCAGCGACGGCTGGCCGAGGCCGCCGCGAAGAACGGCCCTCCCCCGCTGCACACCACGCTCGCGGTCGTCGCCACCGACGCCGACATCACGCGCGCCCAGGCGCAGAAGCTCGCGGGCACGGCGCACGACGGCATCGCGCGCGCCGTGCGTCCGGTCCACCTGCTGAGCGACGGGGACACGGTGTTCGCACTGGCCACGGGCGCCCGGCCGCTCGCCGACACAAACCCCCTCACACTCAACGACATCCTCGCGGCGGGCGCGGACGTGGTGATGCGGGCGATCGTACGGGCGGTGCGGGCGGCGGAGTCGGTGGACGGGGCGGGAGGGGTGTGGCCGGCGTACGAGGAGCTGTACGGGGGACGGGGACAGCGGGAGTAAGGACCTGGAAGGCAGGGGGTTTCACGGCCCCGGGGTGGGGTGATTGTCGCGGTTCTGTCACGTGATGGTGTTCACGGCGGACGGAGGGAACCCTTCACGCCGCTGCTCGCTCTTTCTCGACGTAGTGGAGCGGATCACCCACATCACGAGAATCTGGAGCAGCCCGTGGCAACGCCGGACAAAACAGCGCGGCGCACACTGGGGGCCTGTGCCGCCCTGATGGTCGGCGCCCTCACCCTCACCGCCTGCGGTGGCAACGCGAAAGCGGACAGCAAGAGCGGCAACGACGCGGGGAACGGCGCGAGTTCGGCCAAGACGTCCACGGCGACCCTCGTCATCTCGGCGAAGGATGGTTCGACGGGCGCCTCCATCAACGCGACCGGGGTGAAGGTCAGCGACGGCAAGCTCACCGACGTGAAGATGACGGTGTCCGGGACCGGGGCACCCGTGGCCGGGGCGATATCCGCGGACGGCAGCTCCTGGAAGCCGAACGAACAGTTGGAGCGCGGGACGAAGTATCAGATATCGGCCACGGCGAAGGACGCGAGCGGGCGCACCGCCGCGGCCAACTCCATCTTCACGACGGTCACCTCGAGCAACAGTTTCATCGGCACGTACACGCCCGACAACGGCACCACGGTCGGCGTCGGGATGCCGGTCTCGTTCAACTTCGACAAGGCGATCACCGACACGAAGGCCGTGCAGTCGCACATCACGGTGTCCTCCAGCAGCGGGCAGCAGGTGGTGGGGCACTGGTTCGGGACGCAGCGGCTCGACTTCCGGCCCGAGGAGTACTGGAAGGCCGGTTCCAAGGTCACGATGAAGATCGACCTGGACGGAGTCGAGGGCGCGAACGGCGTCTACGGGGTGCAGGAGAAGACCGTCAGCTTCACCATCGGGCGTTCCCAGGTGTCCACGGTCGACGTCAACACGCAGACCATGACGGTCGTGCGGGACGGAAAGACCCTCAAGAAGGTCCCGATCTCGGCGGGCAGCCCGGACCACACGACGTACAACGGGCAGATGGTGATCTCGGAGAAGTTCGTGCAGACGCGGATGAACGGGTCGACGGTCGGTTACGGCGGCGAGTACGACATCCCGGATGTGCCGCACGCGATGCGCCTGACGACTTCGGGGACATTCATCCACGGCAACTACTGGTACAACAAGGGCAATCCTCCCTTCGGTCGGGAGGGCACCAGCCACGGCTGTGTGGGGCTCGCCGACGTGCAGGGCGCGCAAGGGGACACCACCGCCAAGTGGTTCTACGACAACTCTCTCGTCGGGGACGTCGTGACCGTCAAGAACTCCCCCGACAAGACCGTCGCGCCGGACAACGGGCTCAACGGCTGGAACATGTCGTGGAGCGCGTGGACCGCGGGAAGTGCCGTCTGACGAGGGCTTTTTGACGCCCGGGCGGGCCGCGTGGGAACTTGCCGCGCGGCCCGCCCGTTTTCCGGCCGTACGTTTTCTCGGTTCGCGGACATGATGTCCGATCGAGGGGCTACGGTATGCACCCACAAGGTGACATGCAGCAACGCCGGGAGAAACCTTGAGCGTTCCGTACGAGACAGCAGCGTACGAACCACCCGAGTCGCCCGAGTCTCCGGAGGAGCATCTCGCGCGACTCCTCGGTCGTGCCCTGAATTCCTTCGAACTGCCGGACGAGACCATACGGCGGCTCGACTGCGCGCTGGCGCACGACAGTTCGCTGCACTCCGCACACCACAGCGCGGGCCTGCATCGCGAGACGTACCGGCACACGTGGCTGCTCGCCGACGGCTCGGCGGTCACGCTGTGGGAGCTGGTGCACAACACGGCACCCGGCAGCGATCCGCAGCACGAGGTGTACGTGGACAACGAGGAGCTGCGCGCCGCCACGGACCGGCTGCCGCTGCCCGCGGACACACCGGACTTCGAACTGGCCGTGCTCGTGCACCTGTCGCCGTTCCCCGAGCCGCGCCACGAGTACGTGCCCGACGCCTCGGCGGATCACGCACGGCGGCTGTTACGGCGAGCGGAGAATCCGGATCAGCCGGAGGCCGACATCGCGGCGCTGCTGACGAGTGAGGCGTGCGCGCACCAGATCACCCAGGCCTTCGGCCGCCCCTGCCGGACAGGCCGGCCGGGGATGTCCTTCTCGCTCTACGAGCACGCGTTCCTGCTGCGCGACGGGCAGGAGATCTCCCTGTGGGAGGTCGAGCACACGGCGACGCCCGACCGGCGGCACATGTGCGAGGTGTACGCCACGGAGGACGCGGCGCGGGACGCGATGGAGCGACGCGCCGCCCGGCTCAACTGACCCACGGAGCCAGTCGGCCACCGGAAGCCGTCTACGGGCGGCTTTCGCTGAACTGACGTACCAGACCGGCGAAAGCGGCGTGCTCCTGCGGGGTCAGTTCGACGGACTCGGTGTCAGGACCTGACCGTCGTTGGCGGGGCATCGCCCGGAGTACGTCGCCGTGGTGCCGGAGTACGTCGCCGTGGTGCCGGAGTGCGTCGCCGTGGTGCCGGAGTGCGTCGCCGTGGTGCCGGAGTGCGTCGCCGTGGTGCCGGACCGCGGCGGCCTGGGAGCGGCCCCGGCCCCCGCGCAGAAGGCGTACCAGCCCGACGACCCAGATGACGGTCGCCAGGGCGAGCGCGGCCGCACCTGTCAGCTGAAGGATCGACACTTGCTCGGGCATACTCGCCAGTAGACACCACGGTCCGGGACTTTGACCCCGGACCGTGACGTATCTCGCAGATGCAGCGAACAGCTCACAGGCTGCCTAAAGGGGCAGGCGGTAGCCGGTTGGCGTCTCAGGCCGCCGCCACCGGCTCCTTGCGCTCGGCCTTCGCTGATATCGGAGCGTCGGCGACCCCCGCGCCCGTGCCCTCGGGGGCCTGCTTGCGCATGCCCTTCAGGACGACCACCAGAGCGGTGGTGACACAGACGCCGGCGGCGATGGCGACCAGGTAGAGGAACGGGTTGCCGATCAGCGGGACCACGAAGATGCCGCCGTGCGGAGCGCGCAGGGTGGCGCCGAAGGCCATCGACAGGGCGCCGGTGACCGCGCCGCCCACCATGGACGACGGGATGACCCGCAGCGGGTCCGCCGCGGCGAACGGGATCGCGCCCTCCGAGATGAAGGAGGCGCCAAGGACCCAGGCGGCCTTGCCGTTCTCGCGCTCGGTCTGGGTGAACAGCTTGGCGCGGACGGTCGTGGCCAGCGCCATGGCGAGCGGCGGAACCATACCCGCCGCCATCACCGCGGCCATGATCTTCATCGCCGAGTCGCTGGGGCTCGCGACCGCGATACCCGCCGTGGCGAAGGTGTACGCGACCTTGTTGACCGGGCCGCCGAGGTCGAAGCACATCATCAGGCCGAGCAGGGTGCCGAGCAGGATGGCGTTGGTGCCGGTGAGGCCGTTGAGCCAGTCGGTCATGCCCTTCTGCGCGGACGCGATGGGTTTGCCGATGACCACGAACATCAGGAACCCGACGATCGCCGCGGAGATCAGCGGGATCACCACCACCGGCATGATGCCGCGCAGCGCCTTCGGGATCCTTACCTTCTGGATCGCGATCACCACGGCACCGGCGATGAGACCGGCGGCCAGACCGCCGAGGAAGCCCGCGTTGATGGTGAGGGAGATCGCGCCGCCGACGAACCCGGGGACCAGACCCGGCCGGTCCGCCATGCCGTACGCGATGTAGCCGGCGAGGACCGGGACGAGGAAGCCGAAGGCCACGCCGCCGATCTGGAAGAACAGCGCACCCCAGCTGTCCGCCTGCAGCCACATGAAGTGGTCCATGACGGACGGCGCCTTGTTGACCTGGTAGCCGCCGATCGCGAAGCCCAGGGCGATCAGCAGACCGCCCGCGGCGACGAACGGCACCATGTAACTCACGCCGCTCATCAGCCACTTGCGGAGCTTGCTGCCGTAACCCTCGCCGGACTCACCGGTGCGCTCCACCGGCGTGCCGGACGCGGCGCCCGCGGAGACCTCGCCGCGCTCCGCCTTGCCGCGGACCTCGGAGATCAGCTCGGCGGGGCGGTTGATGCCCGCCTTCACTCCGACGTCGACGGTCGGCTTCCCGGCGAAGCGGTCCTTCTCCCGTACGGGCACGTCGTGCGCGAAGATCACGGCGTCCGCCGCCGCGATGACCGCCGGGTCGAGCCGGGTGAAACCGGCCGAACCCTGCGGCTCGACGACGAGTTCGACACCGGCCTCGCGTCCCGCGTTCTCCAGCGACTCGGCCGCCATGTAGGTGTGCGCGATGCCGGTGGGACAGGAGGTGACGGCGACGATACGGAACGGGTGCTCGTCGGAGGTGGCGGTGGCACCCGGCGCCGGGGCGGGTCCGTCCTCGACGGTCGCACCCGGCGCCGGGGCCGCGCCGTCCGCGGCGGTGCCGGCGGAGGCCGCCGCGTTCGGCTCCGCCGCGGAGTTATTGGAGTTATTGGAGTTATTGGAGGCGGCGGTTGCCGCCTCGGGCTCGTCCCCGCGGATGAGCGCGGCCGCGGCCGCCGCGTCGTCCACCGACCGCAGCGCGGTCGTGAACTCGGCGTTCATCAGCTGCCGGGCGAGGGACGAGAGCATCGTGAGGTGGGCGTCGTCCGCGCCCGCGGGGGCGGCGATCAGGAAGATCAGGTCGGCGGGCCCGTCCGGCGCACCGAAGTCGACCCCGGCCGCACTGCGCCCGAAGGCGAGCGTCGGCTCGGTGACGTGAACGCTCCGGCAGTGCGGGATGCCGATGCCGCCGTCGAGTCCGGTCGGCATCTGGGCCTCGCGGGCGGCCACGTCGGCGAGGAAGCCGTCGAGGTCGGTCACCCGGCCCAGGGCCACCATGCGCTCGGCGAGGGCTCGTGCCGCCGCTTCCTTCGTATCGGCGGACAGGTCGAGGTCGACCAGGTCCGCGGTGATCATCTCGCTCATCGCGGGCTCCTTCGCACGCGTATCGCCCGGGGGAAGTCATGGGCGGGGGTGGGGACAGGGGTGAGGACGGAGGTGAGGACAGGGGTGAGTACTGGGGTGAGTACGGGGATCGGGTGAGGTGCTTGGCGGGTCGCGGAGGCGGGGCCAGTGGCGCCCCGCCTCCACTCGGCGGCGGGACCGGGCAAGCCCCGTCGTCGTATGGCTGCGGCGGGGACGGGGAAACCCCGCCGCTTCAGGGCCGGTTCGGGGGGTTCGGGAGGTTCGGGGGGTTCGGGGGGTTCGGGGGGTTCGGGGGGTTCGGGGGGTTCGGGGGGTTCGGGGGTGGTGGGTACGGAGGTGGTGGGTACGGAGGTGGTGGGTACGGAGGTGGTGGGTACGAAGGTGGTGGGTACGAAGCCTTCGTGCCCGGGGCCGACGAGGCCAGGGCGGGCGAGCCCAAGGCCGGTTCGTACCGAGCCCGCGAGTACGACGCCCACGCACCCGAGGCCGACGAGGACCGAGCCGGCGGGTACGAGGCCCACGTGCCCGGGGCCGACGAGGCCAGGGCGGGCGAGCCCAAGGCCGGTTCGTACCGAGCCCGCGAGTACGACGCCCACGCACCCGAGGCCGGCGAGGACCGAGCCGGTGAGCCCAGGGCCGGCGAGACCAGGTCCGGCGAGTACCGCATCCACATGCCCGACGACAGTGAGCCCAAGGCCTGCCGCACCGGCGTAGCGCGCGTTCATGACACTGGCTCCGTCAGGACGCGGTCCACCGGGATCTGCGATGTGACTGTCACGGCGGAGGGGTCGAGGTCGGCGGGGCCCGGCATCACGCTGCCGGGGAGCTGGACGGCCGCGGCGCCGTGGGCGACGGCGGAGGCCAGCGCTTTCGGGCCGCTGCCGCCGGCGATCAGGAACCCGGCGAGCGAGGAGTCACCGGCGCCCACGTTGCTGCGTACGCCGTCCACCCGGGCGCTCGCGAACCAGGCGCCCTCGGCGTCCACGAGCAACTGGCCGTCGGCGCCCAGGCTCGCGAGCACGGCGCGCGCGCCCAGTTCACGCAACTCCTCGGCCGCCTTCACCGCGTCGCCCACCGTGGTAAGGGGACGCCCGACGGCTTCCGCGAGCTCCTCGGCGTTGGGCTTCACCACGTCGGGCCGCTCGCGCAACGCAGCGAGCAGCGCCGGGCCGGAGGTGTCCAGCGCGATCCGGGCGCCCGCCGCATGGGCACGGGCGACGAGATCGGCGTACCAGGAAGGCCCGAGCCCGCGCGGCAGGCTGCCGCAGCAGGTGATCCAGTGGGTCTCACCCGAGCGGTACTGCGAGCGGACGGTCTCCAGGAGGAGTTCGGCCTCGGCGGCGGAGAGTTCGGGGCCGGGCGCGTTGATCTTCGTCATGGTGCCGTCGGGTTCGGCGACCGAGATGTTCGAGCGGGTCGCCCCGGCTATCGGGACCGGCGCGACCTCGATGCCCTGCGCGTCGAGCAGGTCGGCGACGAGTGCGCCGGGCGCACCACCCAGGGGCAGGACGGCGACCGTGCGCTGCCCGGCGGCCGCGACCGCGCGCGAGACGTTCACGCCCTTGCCGCCCGGGTCCATGCGTTCGCCGGTGGCCCGGATGACCTCGCCGCGGTCTAGCGACGGGACCTCGTACGTACGGTCGAGGGAGGGGTTGGGCGTGACGGTGAGGATCATGCGCACTCGTTTCTCAACTCTCGACACACAGCGGTCACGTACCGCTTGCCGCTTTCCGCTCAATACACACAGCGCCTCAAAGGCAGAGGGCTCTATACACACAGCACTTCGGTGCCGCCGCGTTCGATGGCGGCGGCGTTGTCCGGGCTCAGCCCGCGGTCGGTGATCAGCAGGTCCACATCACTCAGGTCGCCGAAGCGGGCGAAGTGCTCCTGGCCGTGCTTGGAGGAGTCGGCCAGCAGCACCACGCGGCGCGCGGCACGCATGGTCGCGCGCTTGACGGCGGCCTCGGCGAGGTCGGGGGTGGTCAGTCCGTACGAGACGGAGAAGCCGTTGGCCGCGATGAAGAGGACGTCGGCGCGGATCTCGGTGTAGGCGCGGAGCGCCCAGGCGTCCACAGCGGCGCGCGTACGGTGCCTCACGCGTCCCCCGACGAGATGGAGTTGGATGCCGGGGTGGTCCGCGAGGCGGGCCGCGATCGGCAGGCTGTGGGTGACGACGGTGAGCGTCGCCTCCAGCGGGACCGCTCCGGCGAGCCGGGCGACCGTCGATCCGGCGTCCAGGATCACCGTGCCGTCGTGCGGCAGTTCGGCGACGGCGGCCTGCGCGACACGGTCCTTCTCGTCGGCCGCCGTGTACTCGCGCTCGGCGAGGTCGGGCTCGAAGTCCAGGCGCCCGGCCGGTATCGCGCCACCGTGCACCCGGCGTACGAGGCCCGCGCGGTCCAGCGCCTTCAGGTCCCGGCGGATGGTCTCCGCGGTGACCTGGAACTCCTCGGCCAGTGACACCACGTCAACCCGGCCGCCGTCACGGGCGAGCCGGAGGATCTCCTGCTGCCGCTCCGGTGCGTACATGTCCGTTCGCCTCCGAGTCATGCCCGAACCTGTGGTTTCAATCGGAGGCTACGCCCGGATTTCCGGAAAGTAAACAGGTTCGGGCGCGACCCGGACATGAACGGACTTCGGTTGCCGAGGGCAACACAAACCGGGGGCAACGCCAACCGGAGCAGAGCAAACCGGAGCAGAGAGGGGCAGAGCAGAGCGGGGCAGAGCAAACCGGGGCAACGCAAAGGGCCCGGCACCTACAGCATCGCTGCGGTACCGGGCCCCTTCCCCCTTCAGTCCTGGTTCACGAAACGAGCGCGGGCGCCTTCGTGACCTCGTCGGACGACGCGTCCCCCGCACCCTCCACACCCTCCACATGCTGCGCCGGCAGCTTCGGCAGCGCGAACATCAGCAGGAAGATGGCCGCCATCACCGCCGCGACCCAGCCCAGCGCGTGTTGGAAGGCGTTCACGAAGGCCGGGCCCACCTCGGCCAGGGCCAGCCGGTCAGCCATCGTGCCGTAGAAGACGACGGAGACCAGGCCGAGACCCAGCGCGTTGCCCATCTGCTGCACGGTGTTGATGAGCCCGGACGCCGAACCGGAGTGCTCGCGCGGCACCTCCGACAGCACGGCGTCCGTCAGCGGCGCCACGATGAAGCCCATCCCCGCGCCCATGACCACCAGGGGAAGCGCCATCTGCCAGGAGTGGATGGACATGCCGTACCGCTCGGACTCCCAGATGTAGAGGAGTACGCCGGCCGCCATGAGCAGCGCGCCCGCCTGGAGCACCTTGCGCCCGAAGCGCGGCACCAGCAACTGCACCGACATCCCCGCCGCCACCGACACCGCGATGGAGAACGGCACCCCGGTCAGCCCGGCCCGCAGCGGGCTCCAGCCCAGACCGGTCTGCATGTAAAGCGTCCAGACCAGGAAGAAGATGCCGAGCGCGACACCGAAGACGGTCTGTACGGCGATGCCCGCCGCGAAGCTCTTCACCTTGAAGAGGGAGAGCTCGACGAGCGGCGAACTGTCGATCCGCGCCTTCCGCTTCTCGTACGCCACCAGCGCCGCGAAGACGACGAGGGCGCCGGCCATCGACACGTACCCCCACAGCGGCCAGTCCAGCTCCTCGCCGCGCGTCAGCGGGTAGAGCAGCATCACCAGTCCGAGCGCGACGAGGGCGACACCGACGAGGTCGAGCTTGAGGGCCCGCGGGGCCTTGGACTCGGTGATGAAGCGGCGGCCCAGGATCAGGCCCGCGATGCCGACGGGAAGGTTGATGAGGAAGATCGGCCGCCATTCGAGGCCGAACAGGTTCCACTCGGTGAGCAGTGCGCCGAGCAGCGGCCCGGACACGGCGCCCAGTCCGACGACCGCGCCGAACAGCCCGAACACGTTCCCCCGCTCGTGCGCCGGGAAGGTCGCGTGCACGATCGACAGCACCTGCGGCACCATCATCGCGGCCATCCCGCCCTGGAGGATGCGGGAGGCGACGAGCATCTCGGGGTTCACGGCGAAACCGCACAGGGCCGATGCGATCGTGAATCCCCCTATGCCGACCAGGAAGAGCCGCTTACGTCCGTGGATGTCGCCGAGCCGCCCGCCGGTGATGAGCCCGGCGGCGAAGGCCAGCGCGTAACCCGCCGTGATCCACTGGATCTGGCTGACCGAGGCGCCCGCATCCCGCTGGATGGACGGGATCGCGATGTTGACGATCGTGACGTCGACGAGGTCCATGAAAGCCGCGGTCATCACGATCGCGAGTGCGAACCAACGGCGTCGGTCGGCCGCTGGGGCCGGGCTGTCGAGAAGAGTCTCGGTGGAGGTCATGCACCGAAGGTAGAACCCCATTAGGTCAGATCATGTCCTAGTTGTGCGGCACTCTGAGAGACATGACGACGGCAGCGCGGACCTACGCAAGGGCGGGCATGACGACAGGGGCGAAGACATGACCACGGACACACCGGCCAGGCTTCTCCAGCTCCTCTCCCTCCTCCAGACGCCCCGCGAGTGGCCCGGCGGCGAGCTGTCGGAGCGGCTCGGAGTGTCCCGTCGTACCGTCCGGCGGGACATCGACCGGCTCCGCGAGCTGGGCTATCCGGTGCAGGCGACCAAGGGCGCCGACGGTGGATACCGGCTCGTGGCGGGGAAGGCGATGCCGCCGCTCGTGCTCGACGACGAGGAGGCGGTGGCGATCGCGGTGGGGCTGCGGGCCGGCGCCGGGCACGCGGTCGAGGGCGTGGAGGAGGCCTCCGTACGGGCCCTCGCCAAACTGGAACAGGTGCTGCCGTCGCGGCTGCGGCACCGGGTGTCCACCTTGCAGGCGGCGACCACCGCGCTCACCAGCGGCGACGGAGCGAGCATCGCGCCCGAGACGCTGACCGTGATGGCCTCGACCGTGGCAGGCAGGGAGCGGCTGCGGTTCGCCTATCGCTCCGGGGACGGGACACCGTCGCGCCGGCTGACCGAGCCGTACCGCCTCGTCTCCACGGGCCGTCGCTGGTACCTCGTCGCGTACGACCTCGACCGCGAGGACTGGCGTACGTTCCGCGTCGACCGGGTCACCGAACCCTTCGCGACCGGGACGCGGTTCGCTCCGCGCGAGCTGCCGACGGGGAACGCGGCGGAGTATTTGCGGCAGTCGATGTACAAGCGTCAGGAGACATACGACTTCGACGTCACCTTCGCCGCGCCGGCCATGTTCGTCGCCGCACGGCTGCCCGCCTGGCTCGGGACGCCCGAGCCGATCGACGACCACAGCTGCCGGCTGCGTTCCTCCGCCGGGGACTCCGTGGAGTGGCTCGCGGTGCGGCTGGCGATGGTCGACTGCGAGTTCACGGTGCGGGAGCCGGTGGAACTCGTGGGGTGTCTACGGGAGTTGGGGGTGCGGTTGACACGGGCGGCGGGCGGGGTGGCCTCGGAGGATGAGGGGAATCAGGCCGCGCGGTGATCGGCGTACGCGACTCGCAGTGTGTACGCGAGTTCCCGGCGCGGACGCGGTACTACACGGCCGGGGATGCCGGGAGGGCGGCGTACACCGATGTGGTGTCGGGTACGCCGCCCTGGCGCGACCTCGACGGTGCTCTCGGTCTCCGCCGGAGGCGCGGACCCGGCGAGCGAGTTGTGCACCTGCCCACGCCCGGTACTGGCGTCGAGCCAGGCGGCGGTGCCCTGGCGGATGCCGATGTCGATGGCGCCGTAGGACGTCTACAACTGGACTGTGCCGGAGGCCACTTCCGCGATGCGCAGGGCGCCGTGGGCGGTGGTGGTGGTGACCGAGCCTTCGGCGCGCTGGATACCGATGTCACCGTAGGCACCGCTCGCCCGCAGGTCGCCGGCGGGGTGAGCCACGCCTCCGTTCCTCACCCGGTGTGCCACGGAAAGTCGCGCAGGGAACCGAGGTTGCGCACCGCGAGCGCGACCGGACCGGCCAGTCCGTCTGCCGGGTCGTCGCCGGCGGCCCACGCCTCCACTGCGACGCGCACCGCCGCGCTGGCCAGGGCGGCACCGAGTCGGATCTCAGGGGTGAGCGGCGAGGGGTCGCCGGGCGGGCTGGAGCCGGGGCCGGGTGGGGGTGCGGCGGCGGGCGCGGCAGGCACGGCGACAGGCAAGGCAGGTGCGGCGGGTGCGGCGACGGGCTCGGCGGGTCCGGCACAGGTCTCAGCGGGTCCGGCGACGGGCAAGGCAGGCACGGCGGATGCGGCGCCGGGCTCGGCGGGTGCGGCGTCCGCGGCAGCCACGGCGGGTGGGACGGGCGCGGCGACGGGCAAGGCAGGCACGGCGGGCGCGGCGACGGGCTCAGCAGCAGGCACGGCGGGTCCGGTGACGGGCCCGGCAGCAGGCACGGCCGGCCCAGTGGGCGCGCCCGCACCCACACCGCCCCGCGCATCCTCACCCACCGCGGTGCCCGCCCGCGCCGCCAGTACCTCCGCCAGCGTCCGCTCCGCGGTATGGCATGCCTCGCCCCACACCCTCAGCAGGGCCGGGCTTCCCTCGGCCAGCCGGAGCAGGGAGCGGACCCACTGCAGGGACTCCGCGCGCACCCCGACCCCGGGTGTCATCGTCTGGACGACCCCGTGGTGGAGGGCCTCGGGGACGGTCAGGTGGACCGGGGCGTCGCGCACCGTCTCGGCCCATTTCTGGGCACCTGCGGCGAAGAGGGGGGCGAGGGACTCCTCCTTGCTCGCGAAGTAGCGGTAGAAGGTGCGCGGGGCGATGCCGGCGGCGCGGGCGATGTCCTCGGCGCGGGTGGCGCGCAGGCCGTTGCGCATGAAGAGCCCGGCGGCGGCTCGGGCGATGTCCATGCGGGTGGCGGCCTTGCGCCGCTCGATCAGCGAGGGAACCTGACCGTCGGGCGAGGAACTCGGGGCCGCGCGGTCGCCGGACGCCTGGCGCGCAGGGGCGCGGGCAGGACGTACGCCGGGCTCCGCACCGCCGGCGCCGGAAGAAGCCGCAGCCACCGAGGCCGCCGCGTCCGCGGAGGCCCGGGCCGCATGTTCGGTACCGCTCACGGACGGCAGGTTATGCCTCTGTGGCACAATCTGCCATTCGGGTCACCCCGGGGTTCAGGTTCGGGGTGGCCCGTCAAACGACCTGCCCGGAAGCAGCCTGCCACGCGCGAGGCACACGAGCCGATGGGCAAGGGGCACGAGCCGACGGGCAAGAACCTCACGAGTACCAGTACGAGTACGAGTACAGGTACCAGTACGAGTAGCCCGGCTCGGAAGCTGCCCGGCCGGGAACCACCCGAGCCCCACATTCCGCCCCACAGACAACTCCCCCACAGACAACTCCCCCACAGGACAAAAAGGAGCCGAGCCCCGGCGCCAGGGGGGAGAGGCGCCGGAGCTCGGCTCTGGAAGAGTCCCGGCGCGGGGGGGGTGTGCGTCGGGACTCGGCTTGGGGGATCACGGACGTATGCCCGGGACCTTGAGGCCTAACCCTGGGCCCTGAAGTCTTGTTCCCAGAGCCCAGCAACTTGAAGCGGCCTAACACGGCCATGTCCGGTCGGCCTGTGGCCGACATCTGTCGGTAACGAAGGGCCTGGCTTACGCAGCCGCGTCGAAACCTGTGTCGCGTGCCAGCTTCTTCAGTTCGAGCAGCGCGTGCTTCTCGATCTGGCGGATGCGCTCTCGCGTGAGGCCGTGCTCCTTGCCGACCTCCGTGAGCGTGCGCTCCCGGCCGTCCTCGATGCCGTACCGCATCTTGATGATCGAGGCCGTGCGCTGGTCGAGGCGGCCGATCAGGTCGTCCAGCTCCTCGCTGCGCAGCAGCGTCATCACCGACTGCTCGGGCGAGACCGCGGAGGTGTCCTCGAGCAGGTCGCCGAACTGGGTGTCTCCATTGTCATCCACCGCCATGTTCAGCGAGACCGGGTCGCGGGCCCAGTCCAGGACGTCCGCCACGCGCTCCGGTGTGGAAGCGAGCTCGGTGGCGATCTCGGAGTGCTCCGGCTCGCGCCCGTGCTCGCGATTGAACTCGCGCTGCACGCGCCGGATCCGGCCCAGCTCCTCGACCAGGTGGACGGGGAGGCGGATCGTGCGCGACTGGTCCGCGATGGAGCGGGTGATGGCCTGGCGGATCCACCACGTCGCATACGTGGAGAACTTGAAGCCCTTGCGGTAGTCGAACTTCTCGACCGCGCGCACCAGGCCGGCGTTGCCCTCCTGGATCAGGTCCAGCAGGGGCAGGCCGCTGCGCGGATAGCGGCGGGCCACGGCGACGACCAGGCGCAGGTTCGAGCGGATGAAGACGTCCTTGGCACGCTCGCTCTCGGCGACCAGCGCCTCCAGCTCCTCGCGGGACGCGTCCGCCTTGGCCTGCTCCCCGCCTTCGAGGATCTGCCGCGCGAACACACCTGCCTCGATGGTCTGGGACAGCTCTACTTCCTTGGCGGCGTCGAGCAGCGGCGTACGCGCGATCTCGTCGAGGTACATGCCGACCAGGTCGCGGTCGGCGATCTCGCCGCCTACGACGCGAACACTGCGTGCACCGTCGCTGGTCTCGCCGGAGGCGGACTTACGACGGGCGACGGCACGGGTTGCCATGCGTGCTCCCTTGCGATGGTGGGCTTGCGGGTCGGTCCGGACACTTTGGGCTCACCCTCCCGGGTGCCCGGCATCCGAAGGAAACAACGACTGGAATCCGGACAGAATTCCCAACCCGCCCCTCGATTTTTCTGATCATGCAGTACCCTGTCCCGCCACAGAGGGGTGCCAGATGACGACAGAACGTACAGAAGTGCTGGTCAGGCCGGGATCCGAGGGTGATCTCGACGCCCTCACGGCCATCTACAACCACTATGTTCGTGAGACGCCCATCACATTCGATACCGCTGTCTTCACCGCGGAAGAGCGTCGTTCGTGGCTGCTCTCCCACCCTGAAGACGGACCGCACCGCCTGATGGTTGCCACGGACGTGGACTCACAGACAACTCTTGGGTACGCCACCAGCAGCCCGCACCGCCCGAAGCCCGCGTACGCCACCTCGGTCGAGGTCACCATCTACCTCGCCCCCGACGCGGCCGGCCGCGGCATCGGCACCCTCCTCTACGAAGCCCTCTTCGAGGCCCTGGAGGGCGAGGACCTGCACCGCGCCTACGCGGGCATCGCCCTGCCCAACGAGGCGTCCACGCGGCTGCACGAACGCTTCGGGTTCCGGCACATCGGCACCTACCGCGAGGTGGGCCGCAAGTTCGGCCGCTACTGGGATGTGGCCTGGTACGAGAAGGAGCTGTGACCCGGTAGCCGCAGGGGCACCGGAGGCACCGGAGGCACCGGAGGCACCGGATCAGCCGAACCGCACCGGAGGCACCTGAGGCACCGGATCAGCCGAACTGCACGGACCGCTTCGCCATCCCCAGCCAGAAACCGTCGATCACAGACCTCTGCCCGTCGAGCTCACCGGCCGCGTCCGCCGCACCCATGGTCACGAAGAGGGGTGCGAAGTGCTCGGTGCGCGGGTGGGCGAGACGGCCCGCCGGGGACTTGCGCTCGAAGTCGAGCAGCGCGTCCACGTCACCGGCGTCCAGGGCGTGGTGGCCCCAGTCGTCGAACTCGCTCGACCAGGACGGCACGCCGCCGCCGGTGTGCCGCAGGGCCGCGAGGTTGTGCGTGAAGAAGCCGGAGCCCACGATCAGGACACCCTCGTCGCGCAGCGGCGCCAGCTTCCTGCCGATGTCCATCAGCCGGACCGGGTCGAGGGTCGGCATGGAGATCTGCAGGACCGGGATGTCGGCCTCGGGGAACATCTCCACCAGCGGGACGTACGCGCCGTGGTCCAGTCCGCGGTCCGGGATGTCCTGCACCGGGGCGCCCGGCCCGCGCAGCAACTTCCGTACGGACTCGGCGAGTTGAGGGGCGCCCGGAGCCTCGTACCGCACCTGGTAGAAGTGCTGGGGGAAGCCCCAGAAGTCGTATACGAGCGGGACCGTCTCGACCGCGCCGAGGGCGAGGGGTGCCTCCTCCCAGTGGGCGGAGACCATCAGGATCGCCTTGGGTCGCGGCAGGTCGGCGGACCAGGCGGCGAGCTGGCCCGGCCAGACCGGGTCCTCGGCGAGGGGCGGGGCGCCATGGCTGAGATAGAGGGCGGGCATGCGCTCCCGCGAGGCACGCTCCTCGGCCGCGGCAGACGTAGCGACGGACGTGACAGCAGACCCGACTGCAGCAGTCATGGCGGCGGCTCCCCTCCACGGGGTTCGATCGATCCCTGTCGATACTTGAATCGATACTTGAACTCTCAATATCGATCTCACCATAGTACCCATTTGTTTAATTTTCAAGAAGGGGCTCGTACAGTGGAGTACATGAACACGGCATCCGCTCAAGAGACGCGCTGGCTCACTGACGAGGAACAGCGCACCTGGCGTGCCTACATGCACGCCTCCACCCTTCTGGAGGACCACCTCGACCGACAGCTCCAGCGGGACGCGGGCATGCCGCACGTGTACTACGGACTGCTCGTCCAGCTCGCCGAGGCGCCGCACAGGCGGCTGCGGATGACCGAGCTGGCCATGAGCGCGAAGATCACCCGGTCCCGTCTCTCCCACGCGATCGCGCGCCTGGAGAAGAACGGCTGGGTGCGGCGCGAGGACTGTCCCTCCGACAAGCGGGGGCAGTTCGCGGTCCTGACTGACGACGGCTACGAGGTCCTGAGCAGGACCGCACCCGGCCACGTCGCCGCCGTACGCCAGGCCCTCTTCGACCGGCTCTCCCCCGAGCAGCAGAAGGCCCTCGGCGAGGCCATGCGGATCATCGCCGAGGGGCTCCAGCCGAAGGACGCGGGCGCCGATCTGCCCTGGCTGCGCTAGCACGTCTGTTACGGGCTCTCTCGTGGGGAGCTCAAGCGCAGAAAGGGGCCGGGCGCGGGTCCGCCCCGGCTCCGATGTGCTCGGAACCGGGGCGGACCCTGGGACTCGTACGGACGAGGCGTCCCCACCCCTCGTCCGTACGCGAAGTACGAAGTACCCGGGGTACTACGGGGTACGAACAGCCGGCGTCAGTGGGCGATCACCGGCACCTTGAACTCGTCCTCGGCGCCCTCGCCCGCACCCGCGCCGGAGGGCGAAGTGACGTCCGGGCGGCCGGTGTTGATGAGGGTGACGGCGACCGCCGCGGCGAGCACGAGGATGCCGACGGCGAACCAGATCGCGTTGGTGTAGCCGTGCACCTGGCCCTGGAGCTGAACCAGCTGCTGCTGGGGCTGGGACGTGGCGCCCCCGATGTGGTCCTTGATGTACGAGGTCGTCGCCGAGGCGGCGATCGTGTTCAGCAGGGCCGTACCGATCGCGCCGCCCACCTGCTGCGAGGTGTTGACCATCGCGGAGGCGACACCGGCGTCACGCGGCTCGATGCCGAACGTGGCCAGGGACATGGCGGGCATGAACGCCGTACCCATGCCAAGACCGAGCAGCACCATGCCGGGCAGGATCACGCCGGCGTACGAGGAGCCGATCTCCAGCTGGGTCAGGAACAGCATGCCGAGCGCGGCGACCAGGAAGCCCGGGCCCATCAGCAGGCGCGGTGCGACCCGGGTCATCAGGCGGGTGCCGATCTGGGTGGAGCCCACCATCATGCCCGCGATCATCGGCAGGAAGGCGAAGCCGGTCTTGACCGGCGAGTAGCCCTTCACGATCTGCAGGTAGTAGGTCAGGAAGAGGAACAGGCCGAACATCGCGATGATCGCGAGGCCGAGCGAGAGGTAGACGCCGCCGCGGTTGCGCTCGGTGATGACACGGAGCGGCAGCAGCGGGGCCTTGACCCTGGACTCGGTGAGGACGAACCCGGCGAGCAGGACCACCGAGGCGACGAACAGGCTGAGCGTCACGGAGTCGCCCCAGCCGTCGGACTCGGCGCGGGTGAAGGCGTAGACGAGCGTGACCAGACCGAGGACGGAGAGGACGACGCCGGGGATGTCGAGCGGCGAGCGGTTGCGGCCGCCGGCGGGCTCACGGATGACGAAGTACGCACCCGTGGCGGCGATGATCGCGAACGGGATGTTCACGAAGAACGTCCAGCGCCAGTCGAGGTACTCGGTGAGGACACCGCCGAGGATGAAGCCCACGGCACCGCCACCACCGGCGATCGCGCCGTAGATGCCGAACGCCTTGGCGCGCTCCTTGGGCTCGGTGAACATCACGGCGAGCAGCGAGAGCGCGGCGGGCGCGAGCAGCGCGCCGAACGCACCCTGGAGGGCACGGGCGCCGAGCATCATCGCCTCGTTCGTGGCGGCGCCGCCGATGGCGGACGCGCCGGCGAAACCGATCAGACCGGCGACAAAGGTGCGCTTGCGGCCCCACAGGTCGGCGATACGGCCGCCGAAGAGCAGCAGACCACCGAAGGCGAGGGCGTAGGCCGTGATGACCCACTGCCGGTTGCCGTCCGATATCCCCAGGTCCTGCTGGGCGGAGGGCAGCGCGATGTTCACGATGGTCGCGTCGAGGACGACCATCAGCTGGGCGAGCGCGATGAAGGTGAGCGCTTTCCAGCGGTTGGAATGTGCGGTCTTGGCGTCGGACATTGCTGTCGAACTTCCTGTTTCAGACATGGGAGTACCCACTCCGGGACTTCGTAGCGAAAAAGACGATGAGAGATGAAGGGACGGAAGGAAAGGGAGTAAGGAAGGGGACGGCTCGTCGACGGTGACGGCCGGAAAGCGTCGGGCGAGTTCTGGATGGTGTTGTACGAGTTCTGGTTGGCCTTCGTTGCACTGGTGGCTGACCGGGAACTACTGGTGGCTGACCGGGAGTTATCCGGTCAGGTCACCGGCCCCGTCAGGAGGGCCCGTCACGCACCTCGCAGCCCCTCCATGGTCGCGGCCGTGCCCGGCAGTTCGGAGCGGGCCGGTGCCCGCAGGCCGTCCAGGAACAGCTGCAGGTGGCGGTGCACGAAGCGGTCGAAGCCCTGGCATGCCGTGCCGGGCAGTGGCCGGGTGAGCTGGGTGACGGCGACCATCAGGTCTCCGACGGCGACGTCGGAGCGGAGCTGCCCGGACTCCCGGGCGCGCTCCATCACTCCCTCGACCAGCGCCTCGATCCGCTCACGTGACGCGAGCAGATCCGGGTGGTTCTTGTCGAAGTTGCCGGAGAGCATCGCGCACAGCGCACCGAACCGCTCGTCGACGCAGGCGTGCACGAAGCGGCTCAGCACCTCGAACGGGTCACCGCTCTCCGCGAGCGCCAGCTCCGCCCGCTCGGCCGTACGGTCCATGACCGTGCAGACGACCTCCCGCACCATTGCGTCGCGGTCGGGGAAATTTCGGTACACCGTGGCGTTGCCGACGCCGGCCCGGCGGGCGATCTCGTCGAACGGCACATCTGAGCCGAACTCGATGAACATCTCCAGGGCGGCGCCCACGATCCGCTCCCGGTTGCGCAGGGCATCGGCGCGCGGCCGGGGCACTCGACGCTGCGCTCGGGTTGCGGTCTCCACGGCGTACTCCTCGTAGGTAGTTGACGGCCGTTCGCGTAACTGACGGCCGGGTTGCGATCCGGGGATTAGCTCCCCGCTTCGCTCGGACACCTGACTAAACGGGGAAACGGTCCCCGGTTATTTCCCGCCTTCAGTGTGACCTGAGTCACATCCCCTCGGGCAAGAAACCCACGATCGGGCTCATCCAGCGCGCGCCCTCGCACCCCTCGCCACAGGGTGATCGAAAGGGTGCAGTCGGTGACCGGCGGCTGCCGTCGAGCGAAGGGCTCCCGTATGCAGCCGACCAGCCGTCGGATACGCCCGCGCCGCGTGGTCGCACTCGCCTCGGTGGCCGTTCTGACGCTGGCGGTCAGCACCTCCGCCGGCACCGGACATCTGACGGCGGGCTCCACGACGGCGGGCTCCATCGCGCTGGCCCGCTCCACGGCGCTCGGCCCCTGCATGATCAACGGCTCGCTGGGCGTACAGATGGGCGAGGGCATCCCGACGTCACCGGGGTACGCCCGCTCCACCGGCACCGTCCGCGCCCTCACCCTGATGGTCGACTTCTCCGACGCGCCCGGCCAGGGCAGCGCGCTCGACCGCCTCGCCGAGTTCTTCCCGCAGACCCAGGAATGGTTCAGGACCGGCTCCTACGGCCGCCTCGACTACCGCCCCGAGACACCCGTACGGCACTGGCTGCGGATGCCCAAGCCGTTCAAGGCGTACGGCATAGAACGCGGCGCGCCCTTCGACCCCGGGTACCGCTCGCTGGTCCAGGACATCGTGGCCACCGCCGACCCGACCGTGGACTTCCGCAGTTACGACCTCCTGAACGTGCTGGTCACGCCGAACGCCGGGCCCTCCGCCCTGGACACCGTCCTGTCCGTGACCTTCGCCGGCAACACCGAGGCCCCGATCGCCGACGGTGTCGCGGTCTCCAACGCGTCGTTCGTCTACAGCCGCCAGGACGACGGCTCCGGCTCCTACGGCGAGACGGGCTACCGGGTACTCCCCCACGAGAACGGCCACACCTTCGGCCTGCCCGACCTCTACACGCAGGACGGCGGGGGCGCGGTCGGGCACTGGGACATCATGAGCGAGGACTGGGGGGCCGGCAACGATCTGCTCGGCTGGCACAAGTGGAAGCTCGGCTGGCTCGACGAGACGCAGGTCGGCTGCGCGGCCTCCTCCGGCACCACGGAGTACACACTCACCCCGCTGGCCAAGGCGGGCGGCACCAAACTCGTCTTCGTACCGACCGGCACCAAGACGGGGTACGCCCTCGAACTGCGCACCCGGGACGGCAACGACCTGGCCGTCTGCCGCCCCGGCATCCTCATCTACAAGGTCGACGCGAACGTCGACACCGGCAACGGCCCCATCACCGTGTACGACTCCCACCGCGACAGCGGCGGCTGCACCCGCTCCCCCAACGTGCACGCGGAACTCTCCGACGCGCCCTTCGCCCCCGGCGAGTCCTTCAAGGACCCCAGGACCGGCGTCGTGATCACGGTGTCGGGAGTGGATCTCGCGGGGAACTACCGGGTGTACGTGACCCGCCGCTGAACCGGCCGAGCCGCCGGTGACCTGCTCAGGCGGTACACAGGACCTGCTGAGGCGGCCGGGCAAGGACTACCGTGTCTCTTCTGAGTGCCGCAAACGGAGAGCCCATGCCATTGAACGTCGTGCCGGCCCCCGAGGACGAGACCGAGACCGAAGACGGGAGCGGAAACGGACGCGGACGCGGGACCGTGTTGACCGGGACCGCCGTGCCCACCGAGGCCGTGGCTCCGCTCATCCGCGGTATCGCCGTACTTCGGCGGCTGACCGAGGCCGACGGAGTGTCCAGCCTCAGCGGCCTCGAGCGGGCCACCGGGCTCGCGCGCTCCACCGTCGACCGGATCACCGCGACGCTCGCGCGCATGGGGTACGTACGACTCGACGGCCGCGACGCGGTCCTGGCCCCCCGCCTGATGGAACTCGGCAACGCCTACCTCGGCGCCCTCCGCCTCCCCCGCCTCCTGAACGCGCACGCCGACGCGCTCGCCGACGAACTCGACGAGTCGGTGTCCCTCGCGGTCGGCGACCGGGACGGCATCCGCTTCATCCACCAGGCGACCCGGCGCCGCGCCATGTCCCTGAGCTTCCGCATCGGCGACCTGCTCCCCGCCGAACGGACCGCTCCCGGTCCGCTGTTCGCCGCCGAGTGGGGCGAGACGGAGTGGGCGCGCTGGCACGAACGCCGGGCGGCCGATCCGGAGGACCGGGGCTTCCCCGCCGTACCGGCACGGAGCCGGCCCTTCGCCGACGCACCGTCCGGGCCCCGCGACTCAACCGGCCGCGACCGCGCCGCCCGGCCTGCCCCGCCCGTCCGGGTCGTCACGGTCGGCGACGACTTCGAGACGCGTACGGACGAGGCCAGGAAGGACGGCTGGGCGCTCGACGACCAGCTCATCGAGCCGGGGCTCGTCGCCCTCTCCATGCCCGTACGGGAAGCAGGGCGCGTCGCCTGTGTGGTGAGCGTGGTGAGCCACACCAGCCGGCACACCGCCGCCGACCTGCGCGACACGCTGCTGCCTCGGCTGCGGACGGCCGTGGCCGCGATGGAACGGGAGCTGCGCGTGGCCCCGACCGCCGCCGAACCGGCCGCCCCCTCCGGCCTCGCCACCTGGACCGGCGCCTCCAAGCAGGAACTGGGCCGGGAGTTCATCGAGTCGCTGGCCCGCGGACTGACCGTGATCACCTCCTTCGGCGAGGGCCGCGCCGAGCTGACCCTCACGGAGGTCGCCCAGGCGACGGGGCTCGCCCGCGCCACCGCCCGGCGCGCCCTGATCACGCTGGAACACCTCGGTTACGTCACCACGCACGGCCGCGTCTTCCGGCTCACCCCGCGCGTGCTGGGCCTCGGCTTCCCCCCGCTGTCGCGGACCTCGCTCCCCGACATCGCCCTCCCCCACCTCGCCGAACTCTCGCACCGGTTGCACGAGTCGGTGTCGCTCGCGCTGCTCACCGGCGACGAGATCCAGTACGCGGCCCGCGTCGCCACCAGCCGCGTGATGAGCGTCAACGTCACCGTCGGCACCCGGCTGCCCGCCTACGCCACCTCACTGGGCCGCGTCCTGCTCGCCGACCTCCCCGACCCGCACCTTCCGGAACTGCTCCCGCTGACCCCTCGTACGATCACCGATCCCCAGCAGCTACTGGCCGAACTGGACCGCGTACGAGAAGCCGGATACTCCCTGACCGACGAGGAGTTGGAGGAGGGCCTGCGGTCCGTCGCCGTTCCGGTGCGCGAGCGCGGCGGACGGGTTGTCGCCGCGGTGAACGTCGCCCTGCACAGCAGCCGCCGTACCGTCGAGGAGTGCGTCCGCGACATCCTGCCCGAACTCCACACCACGGCCGGTCGGATCGAGGCGGACCTGCGGGTCGCGGGGCGCTTCCGGCGGGTGCCGGTGGGGTGAGTTCGGGGGCACCCCCGGGACCTCGCGGGCGAGCCGACCGCCTGCCCCGCCCCCAGCCGCCCCACCACTCGGCCCGCCACATCCGCTACCCTGTCCGAAGCTGCCCTCAGCGGCAGCACGACCTTGCAGAGCCCTGGTTGACCACTCACCCAGAGTTATCCACCATGTCTCACGCAGGGCCCCGCCTTCGTAGCTCAGGGGATAGAGCACCGCTCTCCTAAAGCGGGTGTCGCAGGTTCGAATCCTGCCGGGGGCACACGCGGAAGGGCCGGCCCTGGAGGGGATTCCTCCAGGGCCGGCCCTTTGCTTTGGTCGGCTTCGTGGCGCTTATGTGCGACTGGGGATTTCGGCGGCCTTTGGCCTGGTCAGCGGGTGGCGGCGGTGTTTCCGCGGAACGCGCCGGCCACCACGGGAATCAGCTGCCGCTCGATCTGTTCGGCGGGCATGGTGGCCAGCTCGGCGCCGATGGGTGCCAGTGCGAGCCAGTTCAGCAGGCCGGCTGCGCAGCGCGTACGGAAGATCAGTTCCTGCTCGTCGACTCCGGGAAGGCTGGGTGTCAGCACCCGGAGGGCCTCCCGGCGGCTCTGGTCGAACTTGCCGGTCAGCCGCTCCCACCCCTGGGGCGGATCGATGCCGACGCGCGCCACGGTCCGCATCACGGCCAGGTCTTGTCCACCGGCCGCCAGTGCGCGCACCATCGGCCCGGCGAAGGCTCCCGCCACCTCCTGCAGTGTCGGAGTGGAGGCGAGGGAACCGAGTGCCAGGATCTGCGCGTCCAGATACTGTTCCAGCGCGTGCTCGATCGCGGAGTCGCACAGTGCCTTCAGAGACCCGAAGTGGTAACTCACGGCGGCGACGTTGGCTCCGGCGCGACTGGTGATCTCGCGGAGTGTCACGCCCTCCTGGCCTCGTTGCGCGAGCAGCTCCAGGGCGGCCGTCTGCAGGCCGTCCCGTGTGCGCTGACCGGCCTCTCGGCGCAGGTCCGTCTTTTCCTCTCGTACCACAGCGTGAACTCAAGCAGCTGATTGAGTTCATTGTCAAACGGCCGCCTCGCGGGCGTCGCCGCGAGGTGACCTCACAGCCCCCGGACCACCCCGCCGGGCAGCAAGCAAGCCGCCTCCTGCCGCAACTGCGGCATCAAATCGCCGCCCCGGATCACCACCGCGGACCTGCCGCAGATGTGCCGCAGGCGTGCCGCAGATGCGCCGCAGACCTGACCCGACCAGCCGCGACACGGCGGTGCGGGCGCGCGCCTCCACGGCCGCACCGCACAATTCAAACAGTTGCTTGACAGGCCGCCACTGTGGTCCATAAATTAAAGCGAGCGTTTGATTTACCAAGGATGCACGAGAGACCGTTGCCACGGCTCTCAGGTCCTGAGAGCCAACCTGGAGGAACACGACATGAAGTCGCTCAGCCGGAAGACGATCACCGCCACCGCCGCGATAGCGATCCTGGGAGGTCTTTCCATCGCCGCTGCGCCGACACCGGGCACAGGCCCCGTCGTCAGCGGCGCAGCAGACCGCACGGACCTGAGTCCTGGCGAGCTGTCGAAGCTGCCGCTCACCGACCGCCACCTGACCAAGCACGAGAGGGCCAACCTCGCAGTCGTCCTGCGCGCGTACCACGTGGCGGAGGGCAACAGCCTGGACGTCGACGCGTTCGTCAACAGCTTCGCCAAGGACGGCGTCTTCAACGACGTGGTCGCCGGCCAGACCTATCAGGGCGAGGCGCTCGGTGGCGTGCCGTCCTACATGGCCAACCTCTTCCCCGATGTTCACCGTGACCTCAAGCGCATCACGGTGAACGGTGACGTGGTCAGCATCGAGCTGGCGATCCAAGGCACGTTCGAGGGGCCGCTGCAGTCGCCGGCGGGCACCGTCAAGCCGACCGGCGCGAGGATCGACGCGCCCACTGCCGACTTCTGGTACCTGCACGACGGCAAGGTCGAGAAGTTCAACTGCTTCGTCGGGTACTCGACCATGTATGCCCAGATGGGCGTGGACTTCGACTGGGCCTCTGCGGTCAACAAGCCCTGAGCTGTTGCGCGGCGGGGCTTCGAGGGTCGGTCTTCTCGATTCGGACGGCTCAGTAGCCGATGGTGAAGCGGCGTTGGACGAAGTGGGGCAGTTCTGCCTCGTCGATGAGTGCGACGGCTGTGTCTTCCATGGAGATGCGGCTACGTCCGTCCGCGTCGAGGACCGGCTGGTCGGTGCCGATCCGGAAGCGGGCCGTGCGCTCGCCGGGGGCGATGTCCTCCGCGGGACTGAGGTAGGTCCACAGCCGGTTGGACGTGCGCAGGACGTTCAGGGCGTCACGATGCCCGCCTACCGCTGCGGCGTACTCCCTCGGCAGGCCTATCGCGTCGAGAGTCTCGTGCAGGAGGTCCTCGCTGTCCGCGCGGACGACTCCGGGTTCGATCTCCAGGCTGCCGGCGCCTCCAATGACGATCAGCCGGGTCCGGGGACGGCTCTCCAGTGCCTTCAGCAGGCTTCGTGCGGCGGTGGCGTACACGGTGGGATCGGCGATCGAACGAGTCACCGTGTCCGCGATGTCCTTGGCCGCGTTGCCGGGCTGGAATCCGCTGATCAGCACATCGAGGCCGGGGAGAGCCGCGGCGACGCGGTCGGCATCGAGGACGTCGAGGCTCTTCCAGATGACGTTCTCCCGGCTCTCCTCGATCTTCGAGGCGTCGCGGCTGAAGGCCGTGACGTGGTGCCCCCGATCGAGGGCTTCGGTGACTACGCGGCTACCGATGCCGCCGGTGGCTCCGATGACTCCGATGTGCATGGCTCTCCCCTGAATGACTCCGCCAGTCGTGACTTCTTCACGGCATGCGAAGAGTATACGGCGTGAAGTAAATGCACGGGGTGCAGCATGGTGACGCTGTAGAGTCAGGGGTTGTGGGAACGATCAGAGGACGCCGCGAGCGGCTGCGGGCCGAGACGACCGCCGAAATCAAGGAGGTCGCGCTCGAGTTGATGGCTTCGGGGGGCCCCGACGCGATCACGCTGCGGGCCATCGCCCGCGAGATGGGCATGACCGCCAATGCCATCTACGGATACTTCGCCACCCGCGACGACCTGGTCACCACGCTGATCAACGACGTGTACACCGCACTGGCCGACACTGTGGAATCCGCCTGGGAGTCCGCACCCGACAAGGACCCGGCCGCCCGTATCCAGGCCTGGGCCCGCGCGTTTCGCGGCTGGGCCCTGGGCCACCCCGAGGGCTTCCGCCTCATCTACGGCGACCCCGTCCCCGGCTACCGTCCCCCGGAGGGCGGCGCAGCCCCGGACGCCGCCCGGCGCGTCTGCACCGGCATCACCGCGCTGGCGGCCGCGGCCTGGCCACACGCCGAACACCGTTACGCGGACAGTGATTTCACCTGGTCCGACTTCGACGCGGGCCTCCTCGACAAGGTCCGCCCCGCCTTCCCCGACCTGCCCCCGGCCGCCGTGGCTCTCGCCCTGCGCATCTGGAGCCACCTGCACGGCCTGGTCTCACTGGAGATCTACGGCCATCTGCAGACCCAGACACACAGCCCGGACAAACTCTTCGCCGAAGAACTGGCCCAGCTCATCCGGACCTTGGACATCGCCCCGCGGCGGTAGCAAGCTTCGTCAGTCGACGGGCTTCAAGTGGCCCAGGGCTTCTCCGAGGTCGAGTTCGGTGGTGCCTCGGGTCTGGAAGCCCTGCGTGAAGAGCTCGGCCGTGCGTTGCTGGGTTTTCTCGGCGCGGACCAGTTGCTGGAACAGCGCGGCGTCCGCGCGTACTTCGGCTGGGGTCGGCAGGCTGATGGCGTTGACTGCTGACTTGGCTGCGATCAGGGCGTCTCGGGGAAAGCCGCTGATGCGGGTGGCGATGGCTGACACGAACTCGTCCAGTTCGGCGTCGGGGACCGCACGGTTGATCCATCCGTAGCGTTCGGCGAGGTCGGCGTCGAAGTCCGCCGAGGTCAGCACGGCTTCGAGTGCACGGCCTCGGCCCAGCAGGCGGGTGAGGTGCTGGATCGCGCCCGCGCCGGGGGGTGCGCCGATTCCCACCTCGGGCTGGCCCAGGACGGCGTACTCCCGCGAGGCGAAGCGCATGTCGCAGGCGAGGAGGAACTCGCTGCCCGCTCCCCGGGCTCGGCCGCGCAGCTTGGCGATGGTGACGGCCGGGAGCAGGCTCAGCTTGCGGAACAGCATTCCCAGGGAGGCGTCGCCGGGGCCTCCGGCCTTCGCGGCCTCGGCGGTGTACTCGGGGACTTTCGTCATGTCGACGTGCGGGAAGAAGAAGTCGGCGTCCGCACTGTCGAAGATCACCACGCGCGGGGCAGCCGGGCGGGACAGTTCCTCAAGCAGGAGAACCAGGTCCCGTACGACCTCGGGGCCGATGAGGTTCATCGGCGGGGCGTCGAACGTGGCGGACAGGACGGTGCCGTCCAGCCTGGTCCGGATCGTTTCGTACGAGGCGGTCATCTCGGTCTCCTGTCATCGCTCAGCCGCCTCCCTCTTCAGGACGCGGCGCAGGAGATGTCGTCGGGCCTCAGCGCAGAACGACCTCGCCCGCGTGGACGGCGCGCATGGCGCGGTCGACAGTCTCCTGGTTCTCGCCGACCGGAGCCACGTAGTCGATGACGCCGCGCGCCGCGTCCTCCCCGAGGGTTCGGGTGATCACCCATGTGGCGAGGTACTGGGACGCCATGCAGCCGCCCGCCGTGGCGATGTTCCCCTCGGCATGGAAGGGCGCGTCCAGCACCGTGACGTTGCGGGCCTCCACGAAGGGCCGGCTCGTCCTGTCGGTGCAGGCCGGCATGCCGTCCAGCAACCCGAGGCGGGCGAGGACCAGCGCGCCGGAGCACTGTGCGCCGATGAGCTGCCGCGAGGGGTCGAGCGCGAGCCTGGAGATCAGCCGGTCGTCGGCGACCACCTCGCGCGCCTTCACACCACTGCCGATCAGTACGACGTCGGCTTCGGTCACGAACTCCATCGGGCGCTGACCGGTCACCTCGACGCCGTTCATCGACGTGACGACCGGCGTCGGCGTCGTGATGAAGGCCTCCAAGCCGTCCTTACGGCACCGGTTGATCAGCGCGGACGCAATGAAACTGTCGAGTTCGTTGAACCCGTCAAAGGTGACCACGGCTACCTGCATGGCGTCTCCTCACAGCCCGGCAATCGGCGATGGAGTGCAGCTTCTCAGGGCGCCGCGCCCAGGTCACAGGCCAATTGGCGGCGAGTGGCTCACCTCTGCCCGTCCACCCCGCCCGCGGTTATGCAGCTATCGGGTACCGGCTTCGGCCTTGTGCAGCAACAGGGCGCCTACGACCGCTGCCCCTACCGCTCCCGCGGCCAGGAAACCGCGTGAGGAGCGCCAGGACAGCACCGACCACCGGGACTGCGCGGACAGCACCGATCCCGTACTCAGCCACGACCCGGCCGAGATCAGCGACAGGGAGGACCCGATCGAGCCCACGGACAACGCACTTCCGATCGACCCCACCGACAGGGCCGAACCGACGGACCCCACCGACAGCACCGACCCCACCGAGCCGATCGACAACACCGAGTCCTGAGACCACAACGACAGCACCGATCCGGAGGAGGCACGCCGTGAGGCACCCCGAACCGGGACTGTAAGAAGAACGGCCCTGTCTCACATTCGGTGGTGACGGAGCGTCGTGACGCGTCGTTGACATTGGTGTGAGGGATGTCAACGAGCTTGTCCAGATGGTGTTTTCGGGCCTGTGCCCGCTGGTCATAGACGACGTGGTCGATGAGGGTGAGCGGATCGTGGTGCGGGCGCGGACGCCGCAGGACATGGCGCCGTGCCCGATGTGCGGGGTGTCGTCGGGGCGGGTGCATGGCTACCACTGGCGGACTGTGGCTGACGTGCCGGTCGACGGGAGACGGGTGGTGGTCCGTGTGCGGGTACGGCGTCTGGTGTGCCCCACGCGCGGCTGCCGACATACCTTCCGCGAGCAGGTGCCCGGAGTGCTCGACCGATACCAGCGGCGCACCACTCGTCTGACCAGGCAAGTCAAGGCCGTGGTCAAGGAGTTAGCGGGCCGGGCGGGGGCACGTTTGCTGGCGATACTCGCGGCGGGCGTCTCGCGTCATACGGCTCTGCGGACCCTGATGCGCATCCCGCTGCCCGCAGCGCGGACACCCCGCGTGATCGGCGTCGACGACTTCGCTCTGCGCCGGCGCCACCGCTACGCCACCGTGATCATCGACGCCGAGACCCACGAGCGGATCGCCGTGCTGCCCGATCGCACGGCCGACACCCTCGAAGCGTGGCTGCGCGAACATCCGGGCGTCGAGGTCGTGTGCCGTGACGGCTCGACGACCTACGCCGAGGCCATCCGCCGCGCTCTGCCCCGCGCGACGCAGGTCGGTGATCGGTGGCATTTGTGGAAGAACCTGTGTGAAGCCGCCCTCGGCGAGGTGAAGGCACACAGCACCTGCTGGGCCACCGTACTGGACGCACCTATTTACGACGGGCCCCGCGCCCAGACCACCCTGGAACGCTGGCACCAGGTCCACGGTCTGCTCAACCAGGGCGTGGGCCTGCTCGAATGCGCCCGCCGCCTGCAACTGTCCCTGAACACCGTCAAACGCTACGCCCGTGCGGACCGGCCCGAGCGGATGCTCCGCGTCCCCAAGTACCGTGCGAGCCTGGTCGACCCCTACCGCGAGCACCTGCGAAAACGCCGGGCCGAGGACCCTGGTGTCCCCGTCCTGCACCTCTTCGAAGAGATCAAAGCCCTCGGCTTCACGGGTTGCCTGAACCTCCTGCACAAGTACATCAACCAAGGCCGCGCGGACGCCGACCGCAGCCATATCTCCCCGCGCCGGCTCGCCCGAATGCTGCTGACCAGGCCCGACAACCTCAAGGCCGAGCAACACCAGCTCCTGGCCAAGCTCACCGCCGCCTGCCCCGAGATGATCCAACTGGCGGCAGTTGTCAGGGATTTCGCCCCGCTCCTTGCACCTCACGCCGCCAATGCCGACGCGCTCTCACGTTGGATCGTCCAGGTCCGCGGCGCCGACCTGCCCCACCTGCATGCCTTCGCCCGAGGTCTAGAACGAGACCGCGACGCCGTAAACGCCGCCCTCACACTTCCGTACAGCAACGGCCCCACCGAGGGCGTCAACACCAAGACCAAGCGGATCGCCCGCCAGATGCACGGACGAGCAGGCTTCACCCTCCTCCGCCACCGCATCCTCCTCGGATAGCGGCACGCTCCGTCACCACCGAATGTGAGACAGGGCCGTTGATTGGACAGTCCCCCCGAACCGACCGTGCGGGCAGTTTTGTCATGAGGCCATCCTGCCCGCCGGCCGGTCTGTCTCGGGTTCAGTCGCTGTGTGTGCCGCAGCCGGCGGTGGCCGGCCTCCCTGCCGTCTACCGGTGGCCGCTCAGGCGGGCGCGGAGGAGGTTGGGGTCGGTGGCTGTGGTGTAGGCGGCGTTGAGGACGTAGACGTTGTTGCCGTGGAGGGCTATGGAGGTGGGGTTTTGGAGGCCGTCGGTGGCGTCCAGGACTGTGGTGCTGGTGCCGTTGGGGCGGATGCGTACGACGGTGTTGGGGGCGTTCAGGGCGGCGAGGATTTCGTCTCCGTGGCCGGTGAAGGCGAAGTCGTCTATGCCGGGCAGGTCTGAGGCCTTGATCTGCGGGGTTCCCGCTCGGTTTCCGGGGCGGATCGGAATGCGCAGGAGGGTGCCCTTGTCGAGGTTGGTCACCCAGAGCGCGCCGCGGTGTACCTTCGCGCCGTTGGCTCCGAGGAAGCCGGTGGAGGCGAGTTCGGGGGCCGTGGACCACGCGGTGGGGGTACCGCCGGTGACGGGGACGGTCCATACGGTGCCGAGGACCGAGTCGGTGATGTAGAGCTGCTTGCCGTGCTCGTCCAGGGCCAGTCCGTTGGGCAGGCCGTCGGCGGGGAGTGCGGCTATGCGCTGCGGGGACTGTCCGGGGCGCAGCCGCCACAGGCCCGTGAGGTCGGCCGTGCCGGTTGCGTAGAGGACGTACACGGTGCCGTCCGAGGTGTGGACGATGCCGGTGGCCAGGGGGAAGCCGAGGACTGGTGTGTTGACCCCGCCGTCGGCGGGTGCGGGCAGCGTTGCCAGGATGCGCGTCGTGCCTCGGGGGGTGATCTGAGCGACCTGGCGGCTCGCCGCGAAGGTGATGTCCGCCGTGCCGTCGGGGAGCAGGGTGATGTTCTCCGGCATCTGGCCCGCGGACAGGTCGAAGTGGGTGGCGATCCGCACGTCTGTCAGGGGCCTGCTGATGGGCAGGGCGTTGGCCGGAGCGGCCGCTGTAAGAACCGATGCGGCCACCGCTATCGCCGACATGATGATCTTGGTGCTTCGCTTGGATTTGGGCGTGGACATGGGCGTGCGCATGGGCAGGGTTCCTTTACTGGTTTCGGGCAGGGGCAGCCGCGGTGTGGTGCGGTCCGGTGCGGTGCCTTGGTCGAGGGGATGGTTCGAGGGGACGTCGCGGTCGTGCTGCGGCACGAGGCAGCCGACGGTGGGATGCCGACGCGGATACGGATACCCACGCGTCCGGCGCCCTCAGCCGACGGTGGCCGGGCAGCGGGGCGGGCTCGGGTCAGGTGGACGTGCGGGTATCGGCACCCTGGCTCGGCAGGGGCGCCTTCCGTGGCGCGGTCGCGTGGGCGAGCAGGGTGAGGGCGGTCGCGGAGGGGGAACCGGGGTCGGCGGTGGCCACCACCAGGGTCGGGCCGTCTCCTTGCGGGTTCTGCAGTGTCTGCTGGGTGACCGTCACCGTCCCGACGAGGGGATGGCGCATCTCGTAGTCGGCGACGTCGCAGGCCAGCACCCGGTGATCGGCCCACATCTCGGCGAACTCCTCGCTGCGCATGGTCAGTTCACCGATCAGCGAGGCCAGCAGCGGATCCGTCGGGTACCTGCCGGCCGTCAGACGCAGATTGCCCACCACCGCACGGGCCTTGGCGGGCCAGTCGGCGTACAGGTCGCGGGTGTGCGCGTCGAGGAAGACCAGCCTGGCCATGTTCGGCCGCCGGCCCGGGTCGTCGGGGCTGTCGGGATCGAGGTGGCCGGCGAACAGCCCATGTCCTGGACGGTTCCAGGCCAGGACATCGGTGCGGCGGCCGACAGCTATGGCGGGTGTGCCCTCAATGGCGGCCAGCAGGGCGCTGGTTGCCGGGGTGACGCGTTCGGCACGCGGCCGGGCGGCGGGACTCGGCCGTCTCGGTGCACGGGCCAGGGCGTGCAGATGCGCACGCTCGGAGTCGTCCAGGCGCAGGGCGTTCGCGATGGCGTCGAGCACCTCGCGCGAGGCGTTGCGCGACTGGCCCTGCTCCAGGCGGGTGTAGTACGGCGCGCTGATGCCCGCGAGCATCGCGAGCTCCTCACGCCGCAGCCCCGGCACCCGACGCCGTTCGCCGTAGGTCCGCAACCCGACGTCCTCGGGGCGCAGTTGACCCCGTCGTGCCTGGAGGAAGTCGGCGAGCTGCCCGTGCTTGTTCATGGTGCCGAGTATGCGTACCGCCGAGAATCCGCGCCTGACCCCGCCGGGGTAGGGATCCGCAGGGTCTGGCTCACCCCCGGCCCGGACCCCACGATCAGCCGCATGCCTCTACGTATTCGTCCGCACCGCCGCCGGCCGCAATCCATGGAATCCATGAACACCAAGGCAGCCGCCGATTCACCGCACCCCCTCGCCGGGATCGACCTGACCCCCTTCGCCTTCACCCGGCGGTGCTGGGTCGGCGCGACACCGGATTCCGTCTACCACCTCGTCAGTGACGTGTCACGGATCGAGACGTGGAGCCCGAGTGCCAGCGAGGTGAGCTACGCGCCGGGCTACGGTCCCTGGGTCGGCGCCCGGTTCAGCGGACGCAACCGCCGGGACGGGCGCGAATGGGTCACCCACTCCGAGGTGGTGCGCGCCGATCCCGGCATCGCGTTCGCCTTCGTCGTGGGCGGGACCGACCACCGCATCGTGCGCTGGGACTGGCACTTCCGTGAGCAGGGCAGCGGCAGCATCGTCCAGCAGTCGTGGCAGTTGCTGCGTACCGATCCGGTCCTGGGCAGAACACTCGAAGACCTCCATGCCCTGCGCGACCACATGGCCGACAGTGCGGAGTCCACTCTGCTCGCCCTGGCGGAGTGGATCGCCGGACGCCCTACCGGTTGATCACCGTTCGAGAGACTCGGCATTCCCCATGACGATCACCGGGTGCTGGTCGGGGTCGAGCGTGCGGAGGATTGTTCGATGTGGTCCTCCTCCAGGCTCACGCAGCCGTGCGTGGGGCCGCCGTGGGCGACGTGCAGCCATGTGCCGCCGCCCTTGCCCGCGCCGAATCCTCGGGCATCCAGCTGCGCACGCACACCGACCCCGGCCTCTGGCTGGACGCCGATCCGGTGCGGATGCGCCAGGCACTGGGCAACATCCTCTCCAACGCGCTCCGGCACACCCCCGCCGGCGGCACGGTCACGTTCCAGACGACCTTCAGCACCTCGCAGAGGTACTTCCACGTCTTCATCAACACCGACGGCAACACAGCGACCGGTTTCCAACTCCCCTTTCCGTCGCTCTCGGCCCTCGGTGCCGACTACATGATCGAGAACGACGTCCTCTACAAGAGCCGGTCAATCGGCTGGTACTGGACCGAGGTCGCGGCCGGTCCCAGGATGACGGTCAGTGGCGCCACCCGGACCTGGACACTGCCGCTGACCGGGATCGGCTCACCGACCGGCACGCAATGGGTGGAGTTCCACGCCGGAATCGACTACACCCCCGTGATCACCTTCCGCCCGAAGTAGCCCGTCGCGGGGACGCCGGTGCGGTCCCTTCCCTCGTCAGGGCGCGGGCGACCCTGCGGGCGAGGAGCGGGTCGGCGGGGAGCACGTGGGTGGCGAACCAGCGGGCCGCCGCCGGATCGGGGGACGGTTCTACGAACTCCGCGCCCGCGTAGTCGTCGAGCGGAGGGTCGTAGACGTAGCCGGTGACCACGCCGTGGCTCACCAGACGGTCGATGAGGGCGTCGCGGTCATGGACCAGGAGCGGGGCCCTGAAGAGGGGAAGAGGCTCGGGGTGCGCCGCGCTGTCGCGGAGTGCCGGGGACGCCCACGGGGTGCCCGCGAGCAGCGAGACCCCGGTGCTACGTCGACTGAGGCCGGCGTCGAGGCCTGCCATCCGCAGCTCCAACTGTCCGCGCACCAGGGCCCCGTGGCGGGAACGGAAGCCGTGCAGGTCGACGCGGACCCAGGGCTCGTACGCCGTGAGGCTCGGGGCCTCTCGTGCGCGGTCGGCGAGCCGTGGGGCGTGCAGGGCCATGCGGTAGTCGTCGCGTTCGAGCAGCCCGAGGCGCTGGAGGGTCCGCCACACCGGACGCACCAGGTGCAGGGTGCGGACGGTGGAGCGGGCCAGCGGTCGCAGGGTCGCGGTCAGGTCGTCGTGGAGGCGCCGTGGCGTGAGGAGTTCGTCGCGCAGGGTCTCCAACTCCCGTCGGGTGCGCGCGTCTTCCACGGCGAGGAATCCGCCGGCCGTCGACGCGGCATGCTTGGACAGGCTGAACGCCGCCGCCTTCCCGAAGGTCCCGATCGGCTGCCCGTCGACGCGCGTGCCGATCGCGTGCGCCGCGTCCTCGAACAGCGGGATCCCCAACTCCTCGCACCGGCCGCGCAGTTCGGCGACCCGGTCCGGAATCCCGTACAGGTTCGTGGTCAGGACGGCGTCCACGTTCCGCCAGGTCGACTCCGGTACGGCGGCCGGGTCGATGTTGCCGTCCCATGCGGACACCGGGGCCTGCACCGGGCGCAGCCCGGCCGCGAGGACGACGAAGAGGATCACGTCGTCGTTCACCGGAGACATCAGCACTCGTGCGCCCGGCCGGCACCAGCGCCGTAGCGCCAGGTACAGGGCGAGCCGGGCCGAGGGCGTGTAGACGCATTCCCGCCCGAGCCGCCGTGACATCGTCGCGGCGAGCCGTGATCCGTACGTCATCGTCACCTCTTCCGTTCTTCCGTTCTTCCGTTCTTCCGTTGCTCCGTTGCTCCGTTGCTCCGTTGCTCCGTTGTGGTTCGACCGGCCGGTTCAGGGAGGGGCAGAGCGCGCAGGGCCGACCCCCGGCGTCGCGCGCCGACGGGGGGTGGGGGGAAGGGGAGATGGAGGGAAGGGGGACTAGCTTGCTCGGCGGGCGCGGGGTTCCGGTCGGGTGGAGGCGGGGCGGGCCGAGGTGCGCAGGGTGCCGGCCGTCTTCAGGAGCCGGTCGGCCGGTTTCCGCAGGCCGGGGTGGGCCAGGACGGTGTTCCGCAGGCCACGGACGGGGCGGCGCCACAACCGGTGTGCCGTCGCCACCGGGTTGGGGCGGGTGGCGAACCCTTCGCCCACGCGCAGCTCGCGGGTCTTGAGCCAGTCCTTGTACTCCTTCTCGCCGCGCCCCATGTCCATGGTCCGCACGCCCTCCCGGCCCGCCGCCTCGGCCATCCGGAGGTGCATGATCAACCCGGGCGAGTAGTAGCGGAGTTCGGGGTCGTACGTCGTGAACCAGGCGGCGAACACCGTGCGCGAGGTCGGTCCGAAGTGCGCCGCCACCGGCCGGTCTCCGGCGTACACGACGGACAGCACGCCGGTGAAGTGCTCCTCGCGGACGTGGAAGAGCTGGTCCACCAGGTCCACGATCCACGGCCGCGCGAACCGGTCCATCCGGCCCGTCCTGCGGTACTGGGCGGACTTCCACTCCATGAGCTGACGCAGCATGCGCGGATCGCGCTCGTCATAGACGAACCGCATCTCGCCCAGGTCGCGTCCCAGGCGGCGCTCCTTCTTCAGCGTCGTCTTGGCCAGGCCGGGGTACGCGCCGCGCAGCCACTCCGCGTAGCTGCCGTCGCCGACCTTCAGGTCGAGCACCGGTGAGGCGAACGTCCCCGTGACGTATCTGCCGAAGGGTCTCTGCTCCTCTACGAGATGGTCGAACTCGAAGACGGACAGCCCACAGGCCTTCAGCAGCCGCTGCGGGTCCCAGGTGACTCCCGGGCGGTGCACGAGGGCCTGGCAGTCGGAGAGACCGAGCCCGATGGCCCGGCCGACACCGAAGGCGTTGCGCTCGTACGGGAGGAAGCCGACCGGCTCTCCGTTCTGGTGCAGGACCGCCACCCGCGCCCCGCTGCGGTGTCTGCCGATCCCGGCCGCGAACTCAGGTGCCAGGAAGGGGTTCGCGTAGTCCGGTGACTCGTCCATCGCCCGGTGCCAGGCCTGGCGCAGCGAGGAACCCAGCTCCTCGGGTCTGTGGATCGTGATGTCCGTCTCAGAAGATCGCGAAGATCTCATAGAAGACCGCTCCCCCAATTCCCCCATGACGCGCCCTCCGCGTCCGCCCCGTCACTTCCATGCCCAGGGGCTCAAACGTCGCGAAAGGTACGCACCCTGTCAAGGGTGCCTGTCGTAACGGACCTGTGCGGATCGGAAGGGGGCGGAGGGTGCGGGGGCAGAGGGAGGTGAGGCAGAAGGGCGCGGATCGAGGGGCGCTGCCGCCCTTCGTCCTCCGGCCCCGCTCAGAAGGTCACTGCGGCCGTCTCCGTGGTCCCGCCGAGCCGTCCGGGCGCGCTCTGCTCCTGCCAGTACAGGTTGGTGTGCGCGATGACCTGGGCCGGGGGCGGTGCGCCGTACGCCGTGAGGTCCTCCGTCGTGTGGGCGTCGGCGACCAGTGTCACGTCGTAGCCACGGACGAAGCCGCCGTGGAGGGTCGACCGGATGCAGGCGTCGGTCTGGGCGCCGGTGACGACGAGGCGGCCCACCCCGCACTCGGCGAGCAGCGCCTCCAGCTCGGTGTCCTCGAAGGAGTCGCCGTAGAGCTTGTGGACGAGCGGCTCGGCGGCATCGCGGACCAGCTCCGGCACGTACTGCCAGCTCTCGCTGTCCCTCTTCATCTGATCGTCGGAGTGCTGCACCCACACCACGGGTACGTCCTCCGCGCGGGCCTTTTCGACCAGGGTATTGATGTTCGCGATCACGCTGTCGCGGTCATGGGCGCCCTCCACCACTCCGTTCTGGACGTCGACGACGAGAAGCGCGGTGTTCGGCCTGCCGGGTAGGGTCGTCATGGGAAAACCTCCTCTGTATCCGGTGACCCCACACTAGGACGGGGCACTGACATCGACAGCGGCACGGCAAGCAGGTTCTGGCGGCCGTGGCCCTGGCCACCGCGGTCCTCACCTCATGCGGCAGCACCGACGGAAGGACACCGACGGCCATGCGATGGGCGTGTCCCCGGCTCGTGAGGGAGGCACGGGGGAAATGGACCGGGCCCCTGATCACGCGGGGCGGCGGACGCCGCCGGGCTTGTCCCTGACGGGGGCGGCCCGGCGGCGTCCGCCGGCCGATCAGGCCGCGCCCGCCTGGCGGTAGACGCCCAGGGCTTCGTCGGTGAGCACCGGGTGGTACTCGTTGCTGCCCGAGCTGACGCTGATGTTCCCGATCAGGTAGCCGGAGCCGTTCGAGGTGTCGAAGCTCGACAGGAACCCGCCGCCGCTGGAACCGCCGGTCTGCACGCAGTCGATGCCCCACATCGTGGAGCCGACCCGCCCGGCGTCGATGAACTCGTCGCCCTCGCAGTGGTTGAGGCGCTCCCCGCTGCCCTCGGCGCTGGAGCCGCCGTAGCCGAAGGAGTGCACGTGCTGGCCGTTCGCCGAGTTGAACGCGATGCCCTGGGCCCCGACGGTGTCCACCAGCGTGCGGCTGTTCACCGTGCCCAGGACCGCGAACGCGAAGTCCCAGTTGGCGTTCCCCGCCGAGGAGACGTAGTCGCTGTCGAAGAGCAGGCTACGGGCGGTGAAGGTGCCGTACGGGCGCGTGCCGTTGGCGTAGCCGGGAATGAACACCCAGTTCTTGTAGACCTCGCCGGTCGACGCGTTGACGACGCAGTGTCCGGCGGTGAGGACCACGGACTTGTTGTCACTGTTGGCCACGGTCGCCGAGCAGGTGTACGTGCCGCCCGTCGCGTTCTGGAAGAACACCTTGCCGGCGGTCGTGCTGATCAGGCCGCCCCCGGTCCAGGCGGTGGGCGAGGACGCGGCCGCGAACTCTCCCACGGCGGACTCGCCGGTGGCGGAGGCTCCCGTCGCGGTGACCGGCGGGACGGTCACCGCGGCGCCCGCCGACTGCGGCACGGCCGTCTCGGCCGTCTCGGCCGTCTCGGCCGTCAATCCTGCCAACTGGGCCGGGGCGGACAAGTCCTTTGCCGCGCGCAGCCGTTCGGTGGTCCAGAAACGCAGCGCGGCGTTCTGCTGCGCGGCCGAGAAGGACGTGCTGTCGACGTGAGTGGGGGTGTGCGGCGCGGCGCTGGCGGTGCCCGCCGTCCATGCCGTGGCGGCGAGTGTCAAAGCACCGAGGTACACAGCAGTACGTCTCATGGGGGCAGATCCAAGTCCTCGTGGGGAAGGGAGAGTTCGTGCGAGCACCGGTTCGGACTCGTTGGACTCGGGCGAGGACCGCCTTCGACGACGTTGCCGATCGCGACCCTACTGACAACGTTGTCCAGCCAATGTGCCGCCAGACTAGCTCCCCTATTCATGGCGTGTCCATGGCGCACGTGAACCCGTACGGAATGCGTTGTACGGGTGTTCTGGGGTGAACGTACGCCCCCGAGTGGGGAGTTCATCAAGGTGAACAGCGGGAGCGGCAAGGGCCGCAGGAAGAACGCGTCCGCCATGAAGATGGTGGGGGCGCTGATCGGCGTCTTCCGGAGGACGGCGGGGTACACCCAGCGGGAGCTGGCCGAGCAGTTGAGGCTCGACGAGCAGACCCTCGCCTCGATCGAGCAGGGCAGACGGTCACTGAGACTGGAATACGCGGTGTTCCTGGACGAACTCCTCGATACCAAGGGGGCGTTGGCTGTCGCCGTGGAGAACATGCCCGAGGTGGATCTGTTTCCTCGGTGGGCCGAGGAGTACATCGACCTTGAGCGGGAGGCGCTTGCGCTTTCCTGGTACGACAACCAGGTGTTGCCGGGGTTGCTTCAGACCCCGGCGTACGCTCGGGCGGTTTTCCTGAACGAAGTCCCCGCCCTCACCGAGGACGAGATCGCCCAGCGGGTCGCGGCGCGGGTCGAGCGGCAGGAGGTGCTCGGGCGGGCAGAGCCGCCGACGGCCAGCTTCATCGTCTCCGAGGTGACCGTCATGGACCGCCTGGGCGGAGACGAGGTCTACTACGAACAGCTGCGCCGCCTGCGCGAGTGCGCCGATCTACCGGGCGTCACCCTCCAGATCATGCCGGTCGGTCGTGACTTTCACGCCGGACTCGCTGGTCCTTTCACGCTCATCGAAACCGCTGACCACCAGCGCGTGGCCTATATCGAAGGCCAACGCCAAGGCCGACTGGTGGCCGACCCCGACGAGGTGTCCGTCCTTGAACGCAAATATGCGATGCTGCGGACACAGGCGCTCAACCCCCTGGAGACCAGGCGCCTGTTGGACCGTCTGCTAGGAGAGCAATGAGCACCGCACTTCAGTGGTTCAAGTCGAGCTACAGCAGCGAACAGGGCGGCCAGTGCCTTGAGGTCGCCACCTCACCCCAAACCATCCACATCCGCGATTCCAAGAGCCCCGACGACAGCCCGGCCCTCGCCGTCACCCCGGCCACCTGGACGGCGTTCCTCACGCTTGCCCGCGACTGAGAGGGTCACCGTCACGGCGATCGACGCCGCCGCCATGGCGGTCATCGCCGTACCGGCCGACGTCAGTTGAGCGACCGCGCCCGCCACCGCCGCGCTCACGCCCTGCATGGTGAGCATGCCTGAGGAGTGCAGTCCGAGGGCGTGGCCGCTCAGCTCGTCCGGGGTGAGGGCCATCAGGTGTTCCTGCTGGATCAGGCTCGCGCCGAAGCCGACGGAGGCGAGGGCGATGCAGGCCGCCGCGATCGCCGTACCCGGGCGGAGTGCGAAGAGCAGGTACGGCGTGGCCAGGAGCAGTAGGAACGGGATGCCCAGACGGCGGCGGACCGGCGGTGGGATGAAGCGGCCGGTCAGCACGTCGCCGACGAACATCCCGAACGCGCCGCAGGCGAAGAGCAGGCCGGCGCGGTCGGGGTCGTAGGACACGAACAGGGACTCGCAGCCGACGACGAGACCGTTGGGGATCCAGAGGAGCAGGTACGTCCTGCGGCGCGGGGGCGAGGACCACAGGATGGCGTTGGTGCGCCAGGTCTGGGCGATGGACGGGCGGCCGGCGGCTCTCGGGGCGCGGTGGGACAGGCCGAGGCGGGTGACCAGGGCCGCCGCCAGGTACAGGACCGCCGCGATCCCGAGCGTGGCCCTCGGTGACAGCACCGCCACGAGCACACCACCCGTGGCGAAGCCGGCGATCTGTGTGAAGCCGTTGACCATGTTGAAGACCGAACGGCCCAGCAGATAGCCGTCCTTGGACAGGATCTCGTTCAGCAGGCCCCAGCGGACTCCGCCGCCGAGCGAGGAGATCAGGCCGAGGATCGCGATGAGGGCGAAGAGCGTCCAGAGCGGGAGGCCGGGTATCGCCATCGCCGCCGTACCGAGGGCGAAGGACAGGGCGATGCCCGTCATCGTCGAGCGGGGCGGCAGCCGGTCCGCCGCCGAGAGCAAGGTGGTCGCGCCGACGACCTGGGCGAGCTGCGGCCCGAACATGCTCACCGCCGAGAGCAGCGGTGATTCGGTCGCCTTGTACACCAGCGTTCCGATGGCCAGGCCGCCGATCGTCGAGGCCGTCGAGTGGAGCGCGGAGGAGAGGAAGAGCGGGGTGAACTCCCGGGTGCGGAAGAGATCGGAGTAGCTGCGCATGCGCGGATTCTGGGGTGGGGGGTGCGGCGGCCGTTATTGTTTCGCGTAGGAGCGAAACATCAGGGGGTGTTGAGTACATGGGCTGGTGGCAGGTCAACGCCGACACCCTCGCCGGGAGCCGCTTCGTGCTGTCGCCGCTCGCCGAGACCTTCGCGAGCCTGAAAATGCTGCACGCGGAAGCTGCCTCACACCCCGGTGAGCGTGCCTGGTTGCGCGCCCATCTCCCTTCCTACAAGCGCCACTTGGCCGCCGACCCCGTCACCACGCTGCTCATCCGCTCCGGGCTCGGCCGGGACTGGATCGCCGACTTCCTCACACCCACCCCGCGCGACGACGGGGTGGCCTTCGAGGAGGAGGTGGAGCGGGTGCGCGCGGTCTCCCCAGGGGCGGCGCGCGAGCACCTCGCTCTCTCCCTGCGCGGCCCGCTCCCCGCCCGCCTCGACCGCGACGACCTTCCGGGGCGCGCCGCCGACCTCCTCACCTACGTGTGGGAGGAGACCGTACGCCCGTACTGGGACCGTCGGCGGCGCGTCCTGCAGGCCGATGTGGTCGCGCGAACCGCGCAGTTGAGCCAGGGAGGCTGGGCGGCGGCGCTCGACGCACTGCGGCCGGGGACGCGGTGGCTCGGCGGCAACCGGCTCCAGGTCAACCTGCACGAGTACCCGCCCCGCGAGATCTCCGGCGCGCAGCTCTTCTTCGTACCGGTCACGCCGCAGCGCATCGGGTGGGTCTCCTGGGAGGAGCCGCATCGGTACGCGGTCATCTACCCGTGCGCGGGCGCGCTGGCCGGCGCCGTGGACGAGGCGGCCGTGCCCGCGAGCCTGGGCGCGCTCCTCGGAACCGCCCGTGCCGGCATCCTCGTACTCCTCGACTCCCCCATGTCCACAAGCCAGTTGGTCGCCGTGACCGGGCAGGGGCTGGGTTCGGTCGGGCGGCATCTGAAGGTGTTGCTGGACGCGCGGCTCGTGGAGCGGCGGCGGGCGGGGCGTTCGGTGCTCTACTTCCGCGCCCCTGCCGGGGAGGTCCTGGTCAAGGCGCAGCGGGAGGACAGGGACTCGCCCGCCTCGCAGTAACTACCTTTGTGCGGCCTACCGCTGGGACGTCGTCTCCCTCAGCCACGGCAGCAGTGTCCGCTCCGCCAGCACGAGGGCGTAGAACAGTGCCACGCTCATCACCCCGAGGAGCCCGATCGCGGCGAACGCCATTGCCGTGTCCGAGTTCGCCCCGGACTGCATGATGACGAAACCGAGGCCCTCGTCGCCGGCGCTGAACTCGCCGATGACCGCGCCGACGGCCGCGAGCGGCATGGCCACCTTCAGCCCGACGAAGATCTGAGGCAGCGCACTGGGAAAGCGGAAGCGCAGAAAGGTCTGGACGCGGGAGGCACGCAACGACCTTGCCAGCTCGACGAGTTCGACCGGCGTCGAGGTGAGTCCGCTCGCGACCGACAGGACGATGGGGAAGAAGCAGACGAGCAGCGCCATGACCACCTTCGGCTGCGAGCCGAATCCCATCCACACCACGAGGAGCGGGGCCAGCGCCACCTTGGGCACCGCGTTGAACGCCACCAGGAGCGGCGCGAACATCAGCTCCACGATCCGGGAAGCCGCGATCGCCACCCCGATCACCAGCCCCGCGCCCACGGCCAGCGCGAATCCCAGCACGATGACCAGGAGCGTGCCCATCGCCTCGTCCAGCAGATAGCCGGGGACGCGGAGAAAGGCGTCGAGGACGGCCGCGGGGGACGGCAGGATGATTTCCGGTACGTCGAGGACGGCCGCGGCGAGCGCCCAGGCTCCGACCACCGTCGCCAGCCCGAGCACCGGCCAGCCGAACTCCCCTGCCCGCCTGAATACTTGTGAGCCCCGGGGCACGTCGGGGCCGCGCCTCACGTCAGAATCTCGGGGCCCCTCGGCACCGCCGCTCACGTCAGGACTTCGGCTCACGTCAGAACCTCGGCTCACGTCAGAACCTCGGCTCACGTCAGGACTTCGGCACCAGGTCGAAGGAGACCAACTCCTCGGGCGTCAGCCCGGGTTTCACGGCTCCCGCGTCCTCCAGCGCTTTGATCGCCCCGGCGACGCGCTCGGGGTCCATGGTGCCGATCGGTGCGCCGTCCTCCTTCGGCTGTACGGCGGTGCCGACGAGCTCGATCTCGGCGGCGGCGGTCTCCTTGTTCAGCGTCGGGAACTTCTCGGCCATCAGCGCGGCGGCCTCGTCGGGATGGTCGATGGCGTAGCGCATGCCCTTGAACAGCGCCGTGGTGAATCGCTTCACCAGGTCGGGATCGTCCTCGGCGATCTTCGTGGTCGTCGTGATCGCGGCGCCGTAGCTCTCGGTGAGGTACTCGCCGAAAGGCAGGACGACGACCTCCTTGCCCTTGACCGCGTTCTCGATGTTGGGGCGGCCCACCCGGTACTGCCCGACTGCGTCGACCGAACCGGTGGCCAGATTGACCCCGAGCTGCTGGGCTTCCAGGGCGACGAATTCGACCTTCTCGGCGTCGATGCCCGCGAGCCTGGCGTACGCGGGGAAGAGGGCGCCGATGACCGACCCGGCCGGGTCGGCGATCTTCTTGCCCTCCAGGTCGGCCGGTTCGCTGATGCCGCTGTCGGCCAGCGCCATGACCGCCGCGTCCGTGGTCTGGTGGACGGCCGCGACCGCCGTGACCCCGGAGACCTTGCCGTCGCCGAGCTGCATGATGGTGCTGCTGAGGTCGACGGGGGCGAACTGTGCGCTGCCGCCGGCGAGCGCGGCCAGGCTGTTGCCGCTGCCCTGGCCGGGCTGGATGCTGACGGTCACGCCCGCGTCGCTGAAGTAGCCCTTGTCCTGGGCCACATAGGCGTATGCCTCGCGGCCGAAGGTGCCGAAGCCGGTGATGTAGGTGACCTTGTCGGGAGCGGAGCCGCCGGAGGCGCCGCCGCCGTTCTCGCTGTCGTCGTCGGAGCCGCAGGCCGTGGAGAGCGCCGCCGTCATGAGGACGGCCAGGAATGCGGCGAGCAGTCGTGATGTCCTTTTCGAAATGCAAAGGCTCATGGAAATCAAGTGGAGTCGCTGGAGGAAAAGTTGTCGAGACCACAGAGGCGGTTGTCATGTAACAAACATTGAGCGACCGGTTGATCACGGGACGAGCCGATCTATCCTCGGCCCTACGGTCATACCGCTGTTTCCGCTGCTCGTACCGCCCACTACAGGTGAACCGGTGTTGGGGGCTCCCGTGATCCGAGTACGCGGTGTGTCGAAGAGCTTCGACGGCCGCAGGGGGACCGTGGAAGCCCTGCACGGCATCCAACTGGACGTGGACGAGGGTGAGTTCCTCGCCGTTCTGGGCCGCTCCGGCTGCGGCAAGTCCACCCTGCTGAGGGTGATCGCGGGACTGCTCCCTGCCACCTCCGGCGAGGTACGGGTCGACGGCGAGCCGGTGCGCGAACCCCGCCGGGACGTCGCCATCCTCTTCCAGCGCCCCGCCCTGCTGCCCTGGCGGTCGGTGCTCGACAACGTACTGCTGCCCATCGAGGTGCACGGCCGCCCCCGCCCCGAACACCGGCAAGACGCAAGCCAGTTGCTGGCAACGGTCGGCCTCGACACCCCCTTCCACAAACGCCTGCCGCACGAACTGTCAGGCGGCATGCAACAGCGGGTGGCACTGTGCCGCTCCCTCATCCAGCGCCCCCGCGTCATGCTGATGGACGAGCCCTTCTCGGCCCTGGACGCCCTGACCCGCGAGGAGTTGTGCGAGGTGCTGCAACGCGTGCACATGGAGCACGGCTCCACCGTCGTCCTCGTCACCCACTCCATCGAGGAGGCGGTCCTGCTCGCCGACCGGGTCGTGGTGCTCAGCCCGCGCCCGGGCCAGGTCCGCACGGTCCTGGACGTGCCGGTCCCCCGGCCGCGGTCCCTGGGCCACGACGCCCACGCCACCGAACTCGCCCGCTGCCGCGCCGAACTCCACGAACTGCTGCTCGCCAGCCACAAGTCAGGAGTGTGAGCGCGAGATGGAGCTGCGCGTCTTCACCGAGCCGTACCACGGGGCCACGTACGACGAACTGCTGCGCGCCGCCCGGCACGCGGAGGAGTGCGGCTTCGAAGGCTTCTTCGTCGCCGACCACTACCACCCCATGCACTTCACCGACGCCCTGCCCGGCCCCACCGACGCCTGGACCACCCTGGCCGGACTGGCCCGCGAGACCTCGACGATCCGTCTCGGCACGATGATGACCTCGGCCACCTTCCGGCAGCCCGGCGCGCTCGCGGTCATCGCCGCCCAGGTCGACGCGATGAGCGGCGGCAGGGTCGAACTCGGCCTGGGCGCAGGCTGGTTCGCCCTGGACCACAGCGCGTACGGCATTCCGTTCCCGTCGCCCGCCGAGCGCTTCGAGCGGATGGAGGAACAGTTCCAGGTGATCACCGGCCTGTGGGCTACGCCGCCCGGCAAGCAGTTCTCGTACGAAGGCCGCCACTACCGTCTGACGGACTCGCCCGCCCTGCCGAAGCCGGTACAGCAGCCCCGGGTACCACTGATCGTGGGCGGTCGGGGCCCCCGCCGCACACCGGCTCTCGCCGCCCGCTACGCCGATGAGTTCAACCTGCCCTTCACCTCACCCCCGCAGAGCGCCGAGCTGTACGCCGGGGCGCGGGCCGCCAGAGCCGCCGTCGGCGGACCTCCCCTGATCCTCTCGGTGTGCCTCGGCATCGCCTCCGGCCGCACCGAGGCGGAGATCGACGCCCGCCTCGCCCTCCTGCACGAGCCGTCCCGGCTCCCCCCTGAGGAGCCCCTGCACGGCTCCCCCGCGAGGATCGTGGACCTGCTCGGCGAGTACGCCGACCTCGGCGCGTCCCGCGTGTACGTCCGCCTGCGCGACCTCTCCGACCTCGACCACCTGGAACTGCTGGCCACCGAGGTCGCGCCGCAGCTGCTGGATAAACGGAGTTAGCATCCGTTTATGACTACTGACAACTCTGTCCTCGCTGTCGAGATCGATTCCCTGCAAGGCGGTTCCGCGGACCTCGGCCAGTACCGGGACAAGGCCGTGCTCATCGTGAACGTGGCTTCCAAGTGCGGGCTGACCCCGCAGTACGCGGGCCTTGAGCGGCTGCAGGAACGGTACGCCGCGCAGGGGTTCACCGTGCTCGGGGTGCCCTGCAACCAGTTCATGGGGCAGGAGCCCGGGACCTCCGAGGAGATCGCCGAGTTCTGCTCGGCGACGTACGGCGTGACCTTCCCGCTGACCGAGAAGGTCGACGTGAACGGGGACGGGCGGCACGGGCTGTACGAGCGGCTGGTGGACACCGCGGACGCCGAGGGGCACAGCGGTGACATCCGCTGGAACTTCGAGAAGTTCCTGATCGGACGGGACGGTTCGGTGGTGGCACGGTTCTCGCCGCAGGTCGAGCCGGAGTCCGCGGAGGTCGTGGCGGCGGTGGAGAAGGCGATCGGCTGAGTCGAGCGGACCGGCGGCGGTCATCGGCCGAGGGCATCGTGCGACGGCATCGGCTCAGCAGGTCGGCAGGATCGGCAGGTCGGCAGGATCGGCAGGTCGGCAGGTCGGCAGGTCGGCAGGTCGGCGGCGGCCGGGCATCTGATCCGGCAGCGGGAGCACCCGGAAGCGTGAACCGCGTACTCCGTACGTGAAAAACGCTGGGCCCATGGATTGGTGATCATCGAAGCTGCCTGTGTCCGGGCCTTCCGGCTCGGGACCTGGCACTTCGCCTCCCAAGGAGATCGTCCATGAGCGTCCGCCGCTTCCTGCCCACTGTCATCGCCGCCGTGCTTCCCGCCGCCAGTGCCCTGGCGCTCGTCGTCGGTGTACCGGCCACGGCGGCCGCCAACCCCTGCGGGTTCTACGCCACCGGCAGCGACGCGTTCTACAACCACTGCACCAGCGACGGTTCGCGCGTCGTCATCGAGGTGGAGGTGTTCGGGCCCAACTACGAGAAGTGCGTGGGCCCCGGCAACTCCTGGCTCGGCCGCTCCAGCAAGATCGACGGCGCGTACTACGTCGGGCGTACGTGTTGATCCGGCCCCGCATCGGTTGACCTTGCCCCTGGGGCAGGGACGACCGTCCTGTGTCACCGGGCGGAAGGCGCCCGGTGACGGAGGATGGGCTCGTGGACCAGGAACGTTCCGAACGCGCTCACCACATGGGTGAACTGCTCACGATCGGCGCGTTCGCCGCCCGGTCGCGGCTCTCGCCCAAGGCACTTCGGCTGTACGACCGGCTCGGGCTGCTGGCCCCGGCGCACGTCGACGAGGTCAGCGGCTACCGCTACTACCGCGCCGACCAGGTCGAACGCGCCCGCGTGGTCGCGCTGCTGCGCCAGCTCGACATGCCGCTCGCGCGGATCGCCGAGGTTGTCGAGGCCGGTGATGCCGCGGGCGGCTCCTCGGCCGCCGCGCTGCTCGACTCGTACTGGGCGGACGCGGAGGCGCGGTTCGCGTCGCAGCGGACGCTTGCCGAGTACCTCCGTGGACGGTTGTCGGGGAGGAGTTCCGAGATGTACGAGAAGTTCGTGATCGAGACGGTGGACGTGCCCGAGCAGGTGGTGCTGACGGAGTCTCGGCACACGCTCGCCACCGAGTTGCCGACGTGGATCCCGGCGTCGCTCGGGCGGCTGGAGGAGGCGGCGCGCGCCTGCGGTGGGGTGACCGCGGCGCCCTTCGTCGTCTACCACGCGGAGGTGTCACAGGAGAGTGACGGGCCCGCCGAGTCGTGCGTGCCTGTCGCTGACGAGGCCGCCGCGCGGGCGTGGGCTTCGTCGCAGGGGCGTGCGTGGGAGACCCGGGTGCGGGTCGAGCCGGCGCGGCGGCTCGCGTACACACGGATCACCAAGGCGCAGGTCGCCCATCCGCAGATTCTCGCCGCGTTCGAGGCGGTCGAGGAGTGGATGGCCGCGCAGGGGCTGTCGTACGACGGTCCCTGCCGGGAGGTGTACTTCGCGGACTGGGATGCGGCCGGGCCGGAGGACGCGGTGTGTGATGTGGCGTTTCCGGTGAGGTGACGGGTGGGTGGGGGTTGGGGGGGCGGTTTTTCGCCCCCTCCGCCCCTGCCCGTCCCTTGCTCCTGGGGGCTGCCGCCCCCAGACCCCCGCTGTCGCGCTGAACGCGCTCGTCCTCAGACGCCGGACGGACTGAAAGATCTCAGCCCCGCCGGAGCGGGTGGAAGGGGACCTACTTCAGCTCCTCCGGGCACGGGGTCCCCCGTGGGAGTTGGTAGGGCGCCGCAAGGCGGTAAGTCCCCGGCCTCGGGGCCAGGAGTACCGTCCACTTGTCGCCCGTGGCGTTCTCCGGGGCCTGGGTGAGGCAGCCGTTGAGGTTGTCGTAGGTCTTCGGGGTGTCGTCGTCCTCGCGGTTCTTGGAGGCCTCGGTCTCCTGGGGAGGCTTGAGGCTCTTGCCCTCGGCGTCGACGATGCTCAGCCACGGGGAGTACGGAATGCGGATGAGGATCCGGCCCGCCTTCTTCACATGAAGGGTCATCTCGCCCTGTTCGGCGCGGTCGACGACGGCGTTGGGCTCGGCGAGCGGCGCGGGGTCGGTGACGGTGAAGAGCTGCCAGTTGGCGTCGCCCCAGACCTGCTTGAGGTACGGCATCCCGCGCTGGACCAGCTCGCGTTCGCGCTCACCGCCGTCGCCGTCCAGCTCCCCCTTCGGCAGCACCACGTAGTGGACGGCCCAGCGCTGGAGCCACTCGTGGTAGTTCGCGGAGTTGAGGGTGTCGTCGTAGAAGAGCGGGTTGCGCTCCATGTCGGCCTGGCGGTTCCAGCCGCGGGCGAGGTTGACGTACGGGGCGAGGGCGGAGGCCTCCCGGTGGGAGCGGGAGGGGACGACCTCCACCCGGCCCTTCTCGGCGCCGACGACCTGGAGCTCGTTGATCAGCGGGGCGAGTTCGCGTGCCCAGGACGCCGCCGGTGTCGTATGCACGACGTCGTCGACCGACTTGAAGCCGATCCACCCGGTGAATCCGGCGAAGGCGAGGACGATGGCGTACCACTTGCGCGAGCGCGGCATCGTGAACGGCAGCGCGGCCATCAGCACGACGCCCGCGAACAGCATCGACAGGCGCGTGATGTTGGAGCCGATCTGGGAGCTGATCAGCCAGACGAGGAGTACGGAGAGGCCGTACACCGCTGCCGTGATCCGTACCGTCTTCCACTCCTTGGGGACCAGGAAGTAGACGACCACGGCCGACAGGAACGGCAGTGACGCCGAGCCGATGGCCATCGGCTGGGTGCCGGAGAAGGGGAACAGCCAGGCCGAGAGGGCCACCACGACGGCCGGCGCGATACCGAGGGCGTACGCGCCCGGGCGGCGTTTCTGGAGGAAGAGAGCCACCGCGACCAGGCCGACGAACAGGCCGGCCACCGGCGACGAGGCGGTGGCGAGCGCGGCGAGCGGCGCCGCGCACAGGGCCTTCGCCCAGCGTTTGTAGCGCCAGCGGTACGGCCAGCAGAAGACGACGGCGACCGCGGCGAGCCCGAACAGCATGCCCAGGCCGTACGTCACCCGGCCCGAGGCGGCGTTGCAGAGCAGCGCGAACACGCCCGCGAGGGCCGGCCACAGCGGCTGCCGTACCGCCCGGCTGCGGATGAGGATCAGCGTCAGCAGGCTCGCCGAGAGCGTCCCCGCGATCATCATCGTCGTACGGACGCCGAGCACCGACATCAGATACGGCGACACCACGCTGTACGACACCGGGTGCATCCCGCCGTACCAGGCGAGGTTGTACGCCGAGTCCGGATGCTGCCCCACGAACTCCGCCCACGCGTCCTGCGCCGCCAGGTCCCCGCCACTGTTCGCGAACGTGAAGAACCAAACGACGTGGAGCACGCCGGCTACGACGGTGGCGACGATGATGGGGTGGCGGAGGAGACGGGTCAGCAGGGGGGCGCGGGACGCCGGCGTCTCGTCGGGGGTGGGGGGTTCGGTGTCCGTCGGGCGAGATTCGTCGGCCTGCGGACGGGGTTCGGTGTCCTGTGTACGGGGTCCGGTGTCCTGTGTACGGGGCTTGGTGTCCTGCGGGGGGCGTTCGGTGTTCTGGGTGCGGGACGCGCCGTTCTGGGTGCGGAACTCGGCGTCTTGCGGGCGGGGTTCGCCGTTCCGCTTACCGGCGGTCAGCGGTATTCGCGGGCCTGATCCTGGGCTGCCCGGATCGGCGTCGTCGGCGTGTGTCGGCTCCGCTGTCGCCACTGCAAGGCACTCCCGTGTCCCGTTTTCCGTTCTCGGCCGGGACCCGCGGCCCGCGACCAGGCCGCTTAGCGACGCTAGCACGCACCCCGCCGGTGAGCGCCCGGGTGGGGCGTCATCGGCGGGGTGCGGGGCGTTCGGGGGGCGTTCACGCGGCGTTCGCCGCGCCCTTCGGCGTACGCCCGTTCAGCTGACGCGGGTCGGCTTGGCGTATCTCAGCCGATCCGCGTCAGCTTGGCGCGTGTCAGCCGACGCGGGTCAGCTTGGCGCCGAAGCCCGGTTCGGCGAGGTCCGACTGGAGCGCGACGGGAATCGCCACGGCGTGGTCGGAACCGTCGCCGACCGTCAGCTCGCCGACGACCGTGCCCGCCTTGCCGGAGTGCGGAACCGTATCGCCGCCGGCGGTGCCGATCGCGAGCTTCGTCTTCAGACCGGGCCAGCCGACCGCCGTCATGTCCTTGGTGGCCACGACGGGGGTCTGACCGCCGAGCTGGTCGTCCACGTAACCGACGACCTCACCCTTCTTCACCACCATCGCCGAGGTCAGGCTCTTCTGGACCTTGTCGATCAGCTTCTGGCTGTTGGTGAGGGCCAACTGGAGGCTGTCCCAGACCTTGCCCGTGCCCGCGTTCTGGCCGAGGACCGCGCCGTAGACCGTCTGCGTCTTGCCGTCCACGGTCTTGGTCGCGGCCCACACCAGGTTGCCGCCGGCCGGCGTCGACGAACCCGTCTTGAGGCCGGTCACGCCTACCTGCTTCACCAGCAGGTCGTTGTTGTTGTAGATGGTGCCGTCGAGCCCGGGGATCGTCGCGCTGGCCATCCCGACGATGCTGCTGAACACCTCGTTCTGCATGACCGCCTTGGCCAGCTTGAGCTGGTCGGTGGCGGTGCTCACCGTCGTCTTCTCCAGACCGCTCGGGTCCGTGTACGTCGTGTTCGTCATGCCGAGCTTCTTGGCGGCGGCGTTCATCTTGCCGACGAAGGTCTTGCTGTCGGAGTCCCAACGGGCCAGCAACCGTGCCGCGTTGTTCCCCGACGGGATCATCAGCATCTGGAGCATCTGCCGCTCCGTGAACTGCTGCCCCTTCGTCATGGCCGCCGTCGACTCGTCCTCGTTCTTCGACTCGTCCTCGGCCTGCTGGTCGACGGTGATCTTCTCGCCGCCCTCGTTCCCCTTCAGCGGGTGGTCCTGAAGGATCACGTACGCCGTCATGATCTTCGCGACGCTCGCGATGGGCGCGGACGTCTGCTTGCCGTCGGTACCGAGGCTGCCGACACCCTCGACCTCGATCGCCGACTGGCCCTGACCCGGCCAGGGGAGGTCGAGTGTGCCGCCCTCGAACGTGTAGGTCGCGTCGGCGGTGAGCGTGAGGGCCGCCGCCGGGAGCGGCCGTACGGCCTGTACGACTGCAAAGATCACGGCGAGCAGCACGACCAGCGGGGTCCAGATCTTGACCCGCCGCACGATCGTCCGCACCGGCGTCTGCGCGGGCGGCGGCGTGTTCGTCAGCTCCGCCAGCAGGTCCAGCGGCGGCTTGGGGGGCAGCGGCTGCTGCGTGGTGCGCTCCGGGCCGACCTGGGGACGCTCGGGGCCGACCTGAGGCAGGGCTGCGGTGCCACCGGGGGCACCCGTGGCACCCGGGGCACCAGGAGCGGGCTTCGGCCTCACCTGGGCCGGCTCGTCGAGGGGTTTGAGGGCGACGAACTTGCTGGTGCGTTCGGCGGGGGCCTCGGGGTTGGGGTTGGAGCCGGGGGCGGGCCGCCTGTCGGTGGGCTCGGGCTGGGGCTTCGCCTTGGGCTTGTCGGTGGGCTCGGTGGGCGGCTTGGTGTCGCCCAGCTTGAGCATGGTGGTGGGCTGGTCCACCGCCGGGGGGCGAGGCGCCTTGAAGACGGCGGTGGGCTGGTCCACCCGGGGATCCTCGGAGGGGGCCTTCGGGGAGCCGACCGGGGACCCGTTCGGGCTGGGCGCCGCGGCGTCGTCTGTGGCCTTGCCAGGGGCGCGCCCGGCGGCCTTCGGGTCGGCGTCGGTGTCACGCACGGAGGCGCTCTCGGCCTCGGGGGCCGCCTCGGACGGCGAGGCGTCCGCTTTGGGCTTGGTGTCAGCGGGCTCGGCGTCATCGGGCTTGGTGTCAGCGGGCGTGGCGTCAGCGGGCTCGGCACCGGCGCCAGGCTCGGCGTCAGCGGGCGTGGTGTCAGCGGGCTCGGCACCGCCGCCGGGCTCGGCGTCAGCAGGCTCGGCACCGCCGCCGGGCTCGGCGTCAGCAGGCGTGGCGTCAGCGAGCTCGGCACCGGCGCCAGGCTCGGCGTCAGCAGGCTCGGCGTCAGCGAGCTGGGCACCGCCGCCGGGCTCGGCGTCAGCAGGCTCGGCACCGGCGCCAGCAGGCGTGGCGTCAGCGGGCGTGCCCGAGGGCGCTCTCTCGGCGTCAGCGGCAGCCTGCGGCTCGTCGGCGGCCCCGGATTCGGGAGCGCCCTCCGTCACGTCGCCGGGCGCGATCGCGGCCCCGTCGGCGGCCTCCGCCTCGGCCCCCGCCTCGGGCAGGGCGTCGTCCTCCGACTCCCCGGCGGCGTCCGTCGTACCGCCAAGGACGGAGGCGTCGTTCGCAGAGGAGCCACCACCAGCCGGACCACCATCAGCCGGACCACCATCGCCCCTCGCCTCCGCGTCCGCGGCGGCGACGTCCACGCCCCGCGTGGACACCGCACCGGACACGGACACGGACAGGGACGCGGACGCGGCGCTCCCCGCACCCCCGTCACCCTCAACGTCCGCGCCGGCGCCGGCCTTCGTACCCGCGCCGGCAGCCCCCGAGGGAGCCTCCGCGTCGTCATCGGCGGTCGCCACCCAGGCGGCAACGGCAGCCCGGAGACGCCCGTCGCCGGGGACACCGCCCTGGGCCCCCTCCGGCCCGGGGCCGGCCTCACCGGACCGGCCCGAACGCGACGAACCGCCGGAGCCCGCACCGTCCGACCCGGCCGATCCTCCCGACCCGCCGGAGCCGACCACCTCGTCGGACCCGACCACCTCGTCGGACCCGGCCGCCCCGTCCCTCAGTGCCCGCGTCGAGAACACCGCCGTGGCCCGATCCACCCGCACCGTGGCGGCCCTGTCGCGGGCCATCGCCATGCGCGGGTCGGCCGGGGCCGAAGCCGAGACCGGCCCCGCCCCCCGCGTCGGACCGGGAACCGCGGCCGCCGTCCCCGACGTCGGTTCTCCCGACGACGCCGTTGCCGACGACTCGTGCTGCTTCGACCTGTCGGGGGACTCGCCCGCCACCGATGCCTCCTCCTGCGGCGCACACCCGCAGTGCGCCCATCCGAACCGTGAAAAGCCGTAAAAACCCGCGAAAACCCTTGACCCGCCGCCCGGACACCGCTGTCCGAACCATGTACCAGTGTCCTGTGTGGGGGCTTGTCCTCCGCGGTAGACGAGAACGACATACCTACCGGTTCCACTACGAACCGGTCACGCCCTCTCGACAGATGAATGTGAGAGGGGTCACCCTGTCATTCATCCACGCGGGGAGGCATGGATGGGCAGGAGCCGCAGATCAATTCCGGAAGAGCTTCTTCTGCTGGCGCTGGACCCGACCACGGGTACCACCGCACAGCCGCAGTCGCTCGACCTCGGTCTGGCCGGAGCACAGCTAGTGGAGCTGGCGCTGGCCGGACGGATAGCCCCGGACGGGGATCGTATCGCCGTGGTCGTACCACGGCCGACTGGAGATCCAACACTGGACTGTGCGTTGGAACTGCTTCGCCGACGCGGAGCACCCGTACGCGCAGTGAACTGGATTGGCGGACCCCGACTGGGGCTGCGCCAGACCTATCTCTCGCATCTGGAGAGGTGCGGCATGGTTCATGCCGTGGCCGGCCAGATGTGCGGGGTGCTGCCGACGACTCGCTACCAAGCGACGGACACGGCGATCAGCCGGGAGATCAAGGCCCGGCTGGACAGCGCGATCCGTACCGGCGTTCCGCCGGACCCACGGACCGCGGCGCTCGCCGCACTGGCCCACGCGGTCGGACTCGGCAAGCACCTGTATCCGGGTAATGAGGGACGTTCGTCCCGCTCCCGGCTACGGGATCTGATCAGGCACGACCCCATGGGCGGCCTCGTGGCACACGCGGTCATGGACGTCCAGAACGGTGTGGCCGCACAGCCACGCCGCAGCCCGGCACCGGCAGGCCGTCCGGCCAGCGCCGGAGTCAGGCCCGCACCGGAACCCGCCCGCGGTGTTCCGATGCAACCGCGCCACAGTTCCATGGCGCGCGCCGTGGCCCACTGAGCCGCAGTACCACGGCACAACCGCAGGACCGCACCACCGCATGACCGCAACACCAGCGCCGCACCGCAGTCCCCAGGAACCGGTTCGGGAGCCGCTGGCTCGCGCGGGGCGGTGAGACCGTACGTCCGGACGACGACACGGCCTCACCGCCCCGCGCGGCCGCATTTTCACGCCCCTTCATGCGCACGCCCCTTCATGCGCACGCCCCTTCATGCGCACGCCCCTTCATGCGCACGCCCCTTCGTGCGCACGCGCGCATACGCACGCCTGCCTCGGAGCCCCAACCCGGGCCCCCGCAGCCGCACATGTACGCGCTCGTACACGCGCGGCTACCGGCCAGATCACCGAACTGGCGGCTACCCAGCGCATATCCGCGGTTTCCCAGCGGTAGAAAGCACCTTGGTGGCAGTCTGCTCAACAGCAGATACGCAAAGTAGAGGTTCGCAGCCGGAGGTGCACGTCCCGTGGCGTCAAGTGTCAATCCCACCGTCCGGCGACGCCGGCTGGGCCAGGAGCTGCGTCGGCTCCGTGAGCTCAAGGGCATGACGGCCGAAGAGGTCGCCGAGCGACTGCTGGTCTCCCAGTCGAAGATCAGCCGCCTGGAGAACGGACGGCGCTCCATCAGCCAGCGAGACGTCCGCGATCTCTGCGGGGTCTACGAGGTGGAGGACGTCCGAATCGTCGACTCGCTGATGCAGATGGCCAAGGACTCACGCCAGCAGGGCTGGTGGCACTCCTTCGGCGACATCCCGTACAGCGTCTACATCGGTCTGGAGACGGACGCCGCGAGCCTGCGGGTGTACGACCCCCAGGTCGTCCCCGGGCTGTTGCAGACCCGGCCGTACGCGGAGGCCCTCATCGCCGGCGCACTGCCGGAGACCGCCACCGGCGAGATCGACAAGCGCGTCCAGGTGCGCCTGCGCCGACAGGAACGTATCTCCGCCCCGGAGAACCCGCTCCGCCTGTGGACCGTCCTGGACGAGGCCGCCCTGCGCCGCGTCGTCGGCAACCGCTCCCTGATGCGTGAGCAGCTGGAACACCTCGTGGAGCAGTCGCAGCTCCCGCATGTCACCGTGCAGGTGATCCCGTTCGAGATGGGCGCGCATCCGGGGCTGAACGGGCAGTACGCGATCCTGGAGTTCCCCGACGCGGCGGACTCGAGCGTCGTCTACATCGAGGGTGTCACCAGCGACCTGTATCTGGAGAAGGCGAACGACGTCCAGAAATACAGCGTGATGTACGAGCATCTGCGGGCCCAGGCCCTGAACGTGGAGCAGTCGCGGCAGTTCATCGCGGACATCGCGAAAGACTACGCACGCTGAGGCTCGCGCGGCTCAGAGGGGCTCAGAGAGGCACCCCCGTCGCGAAGGTGCCGGACTCTACACCTTCGTCACAGCTGAGCGGAAGCTCCATTGGAATATGCCATCCGGTCGAGTGAATGCTTCATTCGTCTGCCGATGTTGGCGAGTAGCGTCGATCACGCCATCAAGCAACAACGTTGGCGCAAACCGAACCGCGCGTTCCGGAAGGAACCCGTTGTGCGGTGACAGCAACTCAACAACTGGCTACCGGAGTGAAAATGGCAATCCAGCAAGGCACGCTGAACACCTGGACCAAGTCCTCGTATTCCACTGGCAATGGCGCATGTGTCGAGGTCAAGTCCCCCGCTCTCGCGGCGATGGCGGTCCGGGACTCCAAGGTCCCTCAGGGCCCCACGCTGGCGTTTCCCGCGAGCTCGTGGAACGCCTTCGTGGCAGAGGTGAGCCGGGGTACTTCCGACCTCGCCTGATGCACAGACACCACCCACCGCCCACCACCACAACTGCACCGACCAACCGCATACGCACCACCGACAGAGCCCTCTCGACTGGCCCGCCGTCCTGGCCGAGGGGGCTCGGCTTTTTCCCTGAGAACTCGCCGCCCGGCTCCGCGATCCTCTACCGGAGCCGGTCCACGTACTTGTCCGTCCCCGGCACCGTCGGAATGAACGGCGCCACCAACTCCACCTTCCCCAGGCCCGATTCCTCCACCGCCGCGTCCGTCCCGGCGAAGTACCCCTCCCAGCAGTCCCGCGGATCCGCCTCCAGGAACCACAGCAGCGTCAGCCGCGTATCCACCCCCTCGACCTGCTTGACGTACGTCATCCGGTCGCCGGGGAGCGGGGTCGGGCGGAAGACCGTGACCAGCGCGGACGGGGAGCCCGCGAGCCGCTTGGGGAGGTGCCGGGAGCGCAGCCACTCCAGCAACTCGGCGCGCTGCTCGGCGGATTCAGCGTCGATGACCTGCAACACCAGGCCCGCGTACGGGTGGTCCAGGGCGTGGAAATCACGGGGACCGGCCGCTCCGTCCCGGTAGACGGTGGCCTCGTGGTCCTGGAAGGCCGTGAAGACGTGGGTACGGTCCTGGTAGACGCGCCCGTCGCGGTTGAGCCGTTTGTTGATGCCGACGGTCCACTTCATGTGGTCGTCGTAGCGGCCGTCGGTGACCCAGTAGGTGGCGAGGTAGCAGCCGGCCGTGACGGGCTGGGCGAGCGCCGACTTCTCGGGCCGGCGCAGGAGTTGGAGGTCGCGGGTGGCGACCCAGCGGCGGCCCGCGTACATCCAGGGCATCGCCATCGCGCCAGCGTAGTAGTGATCGTCCTCGTACCAGCGGTTGTAGGCGTACTCGTGGCCCGGGTGCGGTTCGACCATGGTGATCAGGGCGTGGCCCGGGTGGACGCCGTACGGGCCGACGGCGGCCAGCTCCGCGTACACCTCGCTGCGGGTCTCCTCGCTCACGTCACTCCCCTTCCTTCCTCCGTTGGACGCCCATACTCTGACGCCCCGTCAGGGAATGTGCCATAGCCGGGGAGGCGTCCGATGCCAGCACTGCTCGCGGGGAAGACCGTCGTCGTGTCGGGGGTCGGGGCCGGCCTTGGTCATCAGGTCGCGGCGGCCGTCGTACGGGACGGGGGCAATGCCGTCCTCGGGGCACGTACGGAGGCGAATCTCGCCAAGTGCGCGGCCGAACTCGATCCGGACGGCGCGCACTCGGCGTACCGGGCGACGGACATCACGGACGAGGGGCAGTGCGAGGAGCTGGCCGCGCTCGCGGTGGAGCGGTTCGGGCGGATCGACGGAGTCGTCCATGTGGCCGCCTGGGACAGCTACTTCGGCGGGCTGGAGGACGCCGACTTCGCCACCTGGCAGTCGATCATCGATGTGAACCTGCTGGGGACGCTGCGGATGACCCGCGCCTGCCTGCCCGCGCTCAAGGCGGGCGGCGGCTCGGTCGTCGTCATCGGGACGCAGTCGGCGGTGGCCGCGCCCTCGCAGGTGTGGCAGGCGGCGTACGCGGCGTCCAAGGGGGCGCTGACGAGCGCGATGTACTCGCTGGCCCGGGAGCTCGGCCCGCACCGGATACGGGTCAATACCGTGCTGCCGGGTTGGATGTGGGGGCCGCCGGTCCAGGCGTACGTCCAGTTCACCGCGCACACCGAGGGCGTACCGGAGGCGGAGGTGCTGACGCGGCTCACCGAGCGGATGGCGCTGCCCGAGCTGGCCACGGACGGGGACGTCGCGGATGCCGTGGTGTTCCTGGCGTCGGACCGGGCCCGCGCGATCACCGGACAGTCACTGCTGGTCAACGCGGGTGAATTGATGCGGTAGGCGACGATGTGACCCCCCTCCGTCGTTCATTCATGTGAACCGAGGTCAGCAACCAGAACATTTTTACTCCCTCTTGACCATACGGGCTGTTGTCGCCGCCATGCCAGCGAACCCACGATGAGCGGGCACTTCGCGGCCTTTTCGGGCTGCACCGGCGAAGTGCCGCGTGTGTTATCGCAGTTCACAAGGCGGACCCTGGGAGGGGGCATATGAACAGTCTCGACTGGGCCGTGCTCATCGGCTACTTCGGTGTGATGGTCGCGATCGGCGTCTGGTCCCACAAGCGGGTGGACGACGTCAGCGACTTCTTCACGGCCGGAGGAAAGATGCCGTGGTGGCTGTCCGGCATCTCGCACCACATGTCCGGCTACAGCGCGGTGATGTTCACCGGGTACGCGGCGATCGCCTACACCTACGGCGTCACGTCCTACGTCACCTGGTCCTTCCCCATCGCCATCGGCATCGCGATCGGCGCGAAGCTCTTCGCCCCGCGGCTCAACCGGGTGCGCTCACGACTGCACGTGGCCTCGCCGCTCGAATACCTGAAGAACCGGTACAACCTGCCCACCCAGCAGGCCCTCGCCTGGTCCGGCGTGCTGCTGAAGATCGTGGACGTCGGCGCCAAGTGGGCCGCCATCGCGACCCTGCTTTCCGTGTTCACGGGCGTCTCGCTGAACATGGGCATCCTCATCACCGGCGCGGTGACGGCCGTCTACTGCACGGTCGGCGGGCTCTGGGCCGACGCTCTCACCGAACTGGGCCAGTTCGTCATCCAGTTCATCGCCGGTATCGCGATGCTCGTCTCGGTGCTGTCCGAGCTGGGCGGCTTCAGCCAGCTCTGGAACGTATGGGACGCCCCCGCGCTGGAGGGCCACACCAAGCCGCTGGCCGGCCCGTACATGATGGTCTTCCTGATCGCCTATCTCTTCATCAAGACCTTCGAGTACAACGGCGGCATGTGGAACCAGGCCCAGCGCTACATGGCCACCGACTCCGCGAAGTCCGCCACCCGCTCGGGCATCCTGTCGGCCTCGCTCTGGCTGGTCTGGCCGCTGGTGCTGTTCTTCCCCATGTGGGTCGCGCCGCTGATCATCAAGACGGACGTGCCGGCGGACTCGTACGCGCTGATGGCCGAGAAGCTGCTGCCGCACGGCCTGCTGGGGCTGGTCATCGTCGGCTTCTTCTCCCACACGATGGCGATGTGCTCCTCCGACGCCAACGCGATCTCGGCCGTCGTCACGCGCGACATCATGCCCGCCGTCTCGCAGAAGGCGCGCGAGTGGGACACCCGGGCGGGGCTGCTGGCCGCGCGCCTGACCACGCTGCTCTTCCTCGGTCTGTCGATGTCCATCGCGACGCAGGTCAACTCCGACTTCTTCGGCGACATCATCACAGTCGTCATCAAGTGGGTCGCCGGACTGATGGGCCCGATCGCGATCCCGCTGATGCTGGGCCTGCTGCCCTGGTTCCGCAAGAGCGGTCCCACCGCCGCCCTGATCAGCTGGGGCGTCGGCCTGCTCACCTTCTGGCTGGTCAACTACCCGATCAACTGGAACGTCGACGGCGGCGTGCCGCTCCAGTACCAGATCTCGGTTCCGCTCGCGGTCTCCCTCGTCCTCTACATCCTCATCGGCTACATCAAGCCGGAGGACACCCCGGAACGGGACGAACTCATCGCGAAGATCAACAGCGATGACGGCGGTACGGGTTCGGCAGCGGCGGCGATCCCGACCACCAGCCCGTCCGGCGTTTGACGTTCAGCCCGTCCGGCGTTTGAGGACGAGCCCTTCGGGCGAACGGGGGCCTGGGGGCGGAGCCCCCAGAAACGGGACGGGAAGGGGCGGAGGGGGCGAAAAACCCTCCGCCTCAAGCCCGCGGATACCGGACGAGCCACCCCGGGGACGACCCCCCGGGCCCGTGCAACGCCGGCCCCTGCGTCATCTCCATCGCGAAGTCGTCCGCCAGGACGAGCATCGTAGGACGGCCCTCCAGCTCGGCCAGCCAGGCCGGCGGGAGGGCCGTTTCGCCGTGCAGCGCCCCCAGCAGCCCCCCGGTGAGCGCCCCCGCCGCCCCCGAGGCCCCACCGTGGTTCACCGCGAGGCACAACCCGTGCCGGATGTCCTCACCGACCAGCGCGCAGTACACGGCGACCGACAGCAACCGCTCCGCCGTACCCTCCCCCGCGAGCTCCTCGACCCGGGACGGCGTGGGCATGCCCTGCCGTACGGCGCCCAGGGCGTGCTGGAGGGCCTCGGTGACGGGCTGGTGCCCCGGGCGCGCGGCCAGCATCCCCTGGGCCCGCTGCACGGCCCCGTCGAGGCTCTCGCCACGGGCCAGCCCGTGCACGATGACGGCGTACGCCCCCGCCGACAGGTAGGCGGCCACGTGCCCGTGGGTCTGCGCGGCGCACTCGACGGCGAGCTGCATCACGAGCTGCGGCTCCCAGCCGACGAGGAGCCCGAAGGGCGCGGAGCGGGCGGCTGCCTCGGGTCCGGGCTCGCCCGGGTTCTTGGGGGCGTCCAGCGTGCCCATGGTCTCGTCGCCGAAGCCGAGCAGGCAGGAGCGGGCGGGGTCGCGGCGGGCGTACAGCCACTCCTCGCGGGCCAGCCAGCCGTCCTCCTTGCGGCGTTCGTCGGGGCCCCAGTCGCTCTGGGTCGCGGCCCAGCGGCGGTAGGCCCGGTGGAGGTCGGTGGGCGGGTGCCAGGCGCCGGTGTCACGGCGTACCTGGGCGCGGACCAGCCCGTCGAGGGTGAAGAGCGTGAGCTGGGTGAGATGCGTGACGGCGCCCCGTCTGCCGTATCCGAAGGTCAGGTCGGTGAGGCCCTCGGCGCCGTGGGACTCCCGGATCTCCTCCAGGCTGAGCCCGTCGAGAGGCGCGCCGAGCGCGTCGCCGACGGCCGTACCCAGCAGCGTTCCGCGCACCCGGCTACGGAAGTCCTGCTGTTCGGCACGGCCCCAGACGGCACCGGCTGTAGCACCCACCGAGACCTCCCAGCCACCGTCCGCACGTCCGACTGCCAGCACTGTAATCGAACGGGAACGGTCGGTTTAGGGGCGGAACGGTATGCGAAATGTCGCCCGGCTGATCACCATTGGCGATCTTTCGACAGGTGTTCGGTGGGCTTTCCGGACGTTCGGCAGCCCGGGCACCTCAGCGGTCAGCCGTACCAGGTGACATTGCAGACGTAGACACACTCATGTCGGGGCACGGCGAGGAAGCTGATGAAGCCTCGCCCGCCCAAGAGGTCGAACTCGCGCAGCCCGCCCTCTCTGCCGACGGGCCTGCCAATCCGTACGGCGTCATGTCCGAGCGCGGCCAATTCGGTGGCAAGCCGCTCGACCTCCGCCACGACTCCAGGTGGAAGCCCCTCGGTGATGTATTCGGCACTCGGGTTGTAGTCCCAGGACCAGTCGGTCACAGACCCGCCTCGGCCTCGGCAGCCGCCCGGATCGTACGGATCTCGGCAATGGCCTCGGTGGGCTCGTCCTCCCCGACGTCCACGAGCCGCTCCAGCTCCCGCAGCCGGGCAGCGCGTTCGGGGTGCCGTTCAATGGCGACGAACACGGCCCAGGAATGGACGAAAGCCCGCAACGGCGCGAGGCTCTGTGTCTGCTGCGCGTTCGTCGTGGCCTCGAAGAGGTGCTGGGTGAGGGCCGGAATCCGGCTCGGAGCGATGCGCGCGACGGAGGCCCGCAGCGCGTCCGGAGTGAGTTCAGGCATGGGAATCAGCGGTCCGTACGGGCCGTCGCTCTGAGCACTCACGGTGTCCTCCGGTGCTGGTGGTTCGCTCCTCGTACGGTACCGGCGGAGGCTGCGGTGCGGTGCTGGGACGACGCTGGTCATCACATGACTCACTTCGAGCATGACCTACGCCGCTGCCGCTTGGGCCGGGCGGCAGTCCCGGCAGTGGCCCGGTTCCGGGGCACGGAACGCGCGGTCGCACCCGTCGCAGTTCTGGAGGGGTCGGGGCGGGCGGCCTCCGGCCGGGTGGGCAGGGGTGGGGGCAGGAGGGCGATGAGGCGGTGGGCCAGGAAGCCCGCTGGGTGACGTACGCCTTCCCGTGGCAGCCCTGCCGCGAGAGTTCGCTGTACGTCGTCCGGGGCGACGCCTCGCTCCAGCCAGGCGGCGATGGCAGGAGCGAGACGGCGTACGTCGGCCTCGGCGAGGTGGAGACGGAGGTCGTGTACGCGAAGGCGCGCCAGGACATCGCGGGCGGTGCGGTGGGTGGGCAGGTCGGGGGTGTCCGGGGCGGGAGTCGGCGTCGCCGCGGCAGGTTGTTCCGGCTCCATGAGGTCCCCGGCAGGTTGTTCCGGTTCCTTGGGGTCCGGGGCCGGTTCGCGGCGGGGCGCGGGGGCCGAACAGGCCGTACGTGTCTGGGGCTTGTTGTACGAGATCGTGCGGGTCACGATCCGCCCGGACGGCATTCGCTCCTTGGTGCGCGACAGGTAGCCGTGCTGCTCCAGCTCCCGCAGGGCGGCGGCGATCCGCGCCTCGCCCGCAGGCGCGTTAAAGTGCTGCTCAGTCACCGGGAAGTTATGCCTTCCTGAATGATCAGGCCCTCGTTCGGGATTGCAGTCCCGGCGGGGGCCGATTCATGTGTGCGGTTGGTGTCGGGAGCGACGCTGCCCGACCAAATCACCTTCGCGCCAGCCGAATTGACCGTGATCACCCGGCCGAGTGACCAGGGGTGCGGTGGATGACGGTCTGGGCGGGGCGGGGTTGGTTCTTTCGTCGGTTCTTTACTCCTTTGGCGTCGGGCCCGACCGGGTCACTGGTCCACGCGACCCGGCGTCAGTTCGGCCCACCCCGTCTTACCGTTCGCCGGCGCCTCATCCACGCCCCAGCGGTCCGAGTACGCCTCCACCAACCGCAGCCCCCTACCCGATTCCGCGTCTCCCGGCACTGGGTCCGGGAGACGCGGCGCCCGGTCGCCACGGGCGTCGGTCACCTCGATGCAGAGCATGCCGACCGCGTCGAGCCGCAACGTCGGCCTGAAGTCCCGTCCCGGTACGCGCCCGTGCAGCACAGCGTTCGCCGCGAGTTCGGCCACGACGTGCTCGGCGGCGTCGGATGGTTCGCCCCAGTCGGCGAGTTGACGTTCCGTGAGCAGGCGGGCAAGACGGGCTCCCCTGCGTGTCGCGGACAACAGCAGGGTGAAGTGCCGTACGGGGGCGGAGGTTTGAGTGATTTCCAGGTTCACATCACTCAGCGTGGCCGCGTAGCGCGCCTGGACGGCGTCACGGGCTGCTCCGGTTCGAGATTCTTCTAGTCGACGTCCGGATCCATCTCGATGGTTCGCTGTAGGTCCCCCAACCTGTCTTGCTGGTAACCCAGATGCCCCCTCACCCGGGCTCGCACAGCCAACGCCCAGGCATAGCCAGGGTTCAACTCGACAGCACGACTGAGGTCGATCAGGGCCTCCTCGTTCCGGCCCAGCTCATGGAGGGACGCTCCACGGCTCGCCAGGGCCGAGGCGTAGTCGGGGGTGAGGGAGACAGCCCGGCTGAGTTCGTCGACAGCCTCTTCGTGGCGTCCCGCAACCCGATAGGCATCACCACGTTCCGACGCGACCCAGGCGGAGTCAGGTGCCAGAAGGGCCGCTCGGTCCAGATCGGCGAATGCCCCGTCCCACTCCCGCCTCACACAGTGCACGCGAGCCCGGCGTACACGCGCCCACAGGTTGCCCTCGTCAAGGCTCAGCGCACGGTTGAAGTCGTCGAGTGCCTTGTCGTACTGCCCGAGCGCGTGTCGGCACACCCCTCTGCAGGCCGGAGCGTTGGAATCGGTCGGGTCGAGAGCGATGGCCCGGTCGAAGTCGACCACGGCTTCCGTGAACCGGCCCGCCATCCGATAGGTCTCACCACGCTCCGCGACGATCCGCGGGGTGTCGGGGGCCAGTTCGTCCGCACGGTTGAAGGCGGCCAGAGCCGCATCCAGATCGTCCAATGCCTGGAAGGTGATGCCACGGCCGTAGTGGGCCATGGCCCAGCCCGTATCAAGCTCGATCGCCCGGTCGTATTCGGCCAGGGCCGCTCTGTGTTCGTCGGCCTTCCGCAGCTCCCGGCCCCTCAACACATGTGCCATCGCCCTGCCTCTGGCGTTCAGCCCAGGCGCGACGAGGAGCAGGTCCATCGCCCGGGTCACCCCGGCCAGGTCGTCGGCCAGCGCCTCGGACAGCCGACGGCCCCAGTCCCGCAAGACCGGGTCATCCGCGGCGCCGCCCGCGTCCACCAGCATCCGTACGCAGCGGCGGCCGACCGCCGGATCCGCGAGGCAGGCCATGACAACGTCCCCCAGCACCCCCGCCAGCGCCGCCCGCGGCCGAGCACACAACTGGTGGTACGCCTCCTCCAGCCGCAGCCCCCACCACGGCTCGTGTTCCCACCCCTCCCCGGGGCGCAGGCCGCTCGCCGCCTCCTCCCTCCAGCCGCCGAACACCTCCGCGAGCCTCTCGTGCCGCTCCGCCCAGCCACGCGGCGAGCGGCGTCGCTGCAGGCGGAGCATCTGCTCGCGTACCAGGTCGTGGTACTGCACCCGGTCGCCGCGATCGTCCACGAACGGCAGCCCGCGCAGCCAGGCGAAGAGCCCCTCGACCTCGGCCTCCGGGCAGTCCACGGCCGCTTGGAACACGTCCGCGTCCAGGCGTCGGGGCAGCGCGCACACGAGTGCCGCCATCCTGCGTGCCGGATCCTGTTCCCACTTCAGGAAACGTTCGACGGCCGTGGCACTGGGGTCGCCTATGTCGTCCGGTTCGGCGGGGCGCTGCTCGGCCAGGGTGGAGACCAGCACCGGCAGCCCACCGGTGAGCCGCAGCACCTCCTCGACCACCGGCTCCGCCATCACCCCCTTGTCGGCCAGCAGCCCGCGTACTTCCGTCTCCGTGAACGGCCCGAGCGGTACCTCCGTGACGAAGTCCGTGAGACCGCCCCAGCGGGCGGGGTCGAGGGGGTGTTGCCCGGCTGTGACCACCACGAGGTTCGCGGGCAGAGCGCCGCCGTACCGGTCCGTGGTCATCACGTCGTGGAGCCAGGCGTCGAGGAAGGGACCCGTCCGCTCGTACGTGTCGAAGACCAGGACCAGCCACGGAACCTGGTCCGCAGTCTCAGCCAGTTCCTTCAGGAGCACGGGGGTCAGGACACGCTCAGGGGACAGAACCAGTTGTACGTCCTCGTGTGTGCGGAACCGGGCACTGAGGCCGGCCCTCAGTCGCTCGGCACCCTGAGCGAGTTGGGCGGGGTCCAGAGCTCCCGCGAAGGCACCGACTCCCGGCACCAGGCCGAGTCCCACCAGACCGGCACGGGCCGCCGCCATGCTCGCGGCCGACGGCTCCCCGTCCCCGGGGCCGGCATCCACGACGGCCGCCGCTTCATGCCGCCGCTCCCGGTGGCTGGTCAACAGCCGCTCCAGTTCCTTGAAGCGGTGGCCCTGGCGCGCGAAGTGCTCCGCGATGGCCGCCATCGCCTCCGGCAGACTGCCGACCGACTCGTCGACGCACGCCGTCAACGCCCCGCGCTCCCGCGCGACCTGCTCCAACTCCCTTACCAGGAAGCTTTTTCCGACCCCCGCGTTCCCGTGCACATGGAACAGGAACCGGTGCCGCTCATCCTCCGGCGGCAGTTCCAGGTTCTCCCGGAACGCGGCACGCTCCGCCCCCCGTCCGACGAACCCGCGCCGCGTGCGGCCCGTGATCAGCTCCCGCATCGAAGGCCGCGCCCGCACCATCCGCCCGTCTCCTCCGCGTCACCTGCCCGGACCGGGTTCCAGTCTGACCCAACGCACCTGAGGAGGCATGGTTGTCGACCGTCCCGCGGGGCCATATTGGGATCATGCCTGTAACCAGAACCCCCCACACCACTGTCCTCCACCTCACCTCCACCCTCCTCACGGCCACGGTGGCCCTCTACATAACCCTCGTCGCCTTCGGCAACATCACGGACTTCGGCACCAACCAGCTGTTCGTCCGCCATGTCCTCGCGATGGACACGACGTTCAAGGACGACGACCTGATGTGGCGGGCCATCACGTCACACGCCTGGCAGGACGCGGTGTACGTCGCGATCATCGCCTGGGAGACGACCGCCGCCCTCGTCCTCATCGCCGGCACGTATCTCTGGGCCCGCCGCGACGACACCCGCGCCCGCTCCGTCTCCACCCTCGGCCTCCTGATGCTCCTGCTCCTGTTCGGCGCCGGTTTCATCGGTGTCGGCGGCGAGTGGTTCTCCATGTGGCAGTCGGGGGACTGGAACGGGCTGGACGCGGCGATGCGGGTGTTTCTGCTGAGCGGGGTCGTGCTGGTGGTCATTCATCTGCTGCCGTCCGCGGCGGACGCGCGGGGAAGCCGGGCGGGGAACTCCGGCTGACGGTCGTACGTAGCAGTCCGGCTCACGGCCGTACGTAACAGTCCGGCTGGCCGTCGTCCGTAACAGGTGGCCTCGCTCACGTAAGCAGGTTGAGCGAGGCACCAGTTACTGGAATCGCAACCAATGGGACTTTCACCCTCCCGGGGCGGTACGCAGCTCTTACCTGACCCTCAGGGTGCTCATATATTCGATCGCTAAATTGCCGCCACCTGTACATGACCGTCTTTGCAACCCCACGAGAGACACTCCCCCAAATGAAAGAGGGGTTCGATGTCTGGCCGTCTACTGGTGGCCGCGGCAGCAGCAGCCGTGCTCGTAGCGGGAGCGTGCGTGGTGGGACTGACCAGGGCGCCCGCCACCAACGCACTGGACAACGGCTTGGCTCTCACCCCGCAGATGGGGTTCAACAACTGGAATTCCACCCAATGCACCTCGACATTCAACGAAGAGATGATCGAGGGCATAGCGGATCTTTTCGTCTCGTCCGGTCTCAAAGCTGCCGGATACGAATACGTGAATCTTGACGACTGCTGGGCGCTTCCCACGCGCGACGCCAACGGCAACCTCGTGGCCGATCCGGTGCGCTTCCCGAACGGCATCAAGGCCGTCGCCGACTATGTGCACTCCAAGGGCCTGAAGTTCGGCCTCTACTCCAGTGCCGGGACCAAGACCTGCAACGACGTGGCCGGGTTCCCCGGTTCGCTCGGCCATGAGCAGCAGGACGCCGACCTGTGGGCTTCCTGGGGCGTCGACTACCTGAAGTACGACAACTGCAACAACGACGGATCGAGCGCCCAGCAGCGCTACACCACGATGCGCGACGCCCTGCTGGCCACCGGACGGCCGATCCTGTACGCCATCTGCGAATGGGGCGAGAGCGACCCCTGGACCTGGGCCGCGCCGGTGGGCAACTCCTGGCGCACCACCCTCGATGTCACCGACACCTACAGCAGCCTGCTGTCGATCTACAAGGCGAACATCCGGCTCGGCAAGGACGCGGGGCCCGGCGGATGGAACGACCCCGACATGCTGGAGATCGGCAATGGGGGCATGACCGACATCGAGTACCGCTCCCAGTTCAGCCTCTGGTCGATGATGGCGGCGCCTCTGATCATCGGCACCGACCTCCGGAAGGCGACCCCCGCCACGATGGAGATCCTGGGCAACTCCGATGTCATAGCCGTCGATCAGGACCCGCTCGGGGCGCAGGGCACCGAGATCAGCTCGTCGAACGGCCTGCACGTCATCACCAAGCCGCTGGAGAACGGCGACCGGGCCGTCGCATTGTTCAACGAGACCGACGCGGCGACGACGATCAGCACCACGGCCTCGGCCGTCGGCCTGTCCAAGGCCTCCGGTTACACGATCGAGGATCTGTGGGCAGGCACGAGTGCCGAGTCCGCGGGTGGGATCAGCGCCGTCGTGCCGCCGCACGGGACCGCGATGTTCCGCGTCCAGGCGGGCGGCGACTAGCAGATCTTGCCGCCCGCCGTGCACACCGGCATCGAGTAGCCCGCTCGCTTCGCGGGCGCGCCGCCGCTGGTCGAGGCCGGTGCGACCGCCACGGTGACCACCGTCACCGGCAACGACGGTGTCCAGCCCGCGCGTGACGGAAGCGTCAGCTGACCGGCCCCGAGGGCTGGACCGTCAGGGCCACCAGTGGGTCGCCACGTCCAACGGCTCCGGTCCGGTCCGGTGGAACGCAACACCAGCAACGGCGGTTCCGCCGCGGGCGACGGCGGGCCGATCACCCTGAACGGGCATACGTTCGCCAAAGGGCTGGGTACGTTCGCTCCCAGCGAGGTCAGCTACTACCTGGGCAGCAGGTGCTCGACCCTGGAAAGTACCGTCGGGGGCAAGCCTGCTGAAGCTCGTGGTCACCGACGCCGGTGACGCCAAGATCGGCGACAACGGGGTCTGGGCCGGCGCCGAGGTCACCTGCGCGTGATCCGGCCGCGCCGCGTGGGACCACCGGGCCATGCCTCGGGGGCCCGCGGCGGAGCACGGACGCCCAAGGGCCGGGGGGCCCCCCCCGGGCCCAAAACCCGGCGGCCCCCCCCCCCGCACGGGGCCCGCCGGGGCCGGCCCCCCCCGGGGCGCCCCCCCCCCCCCCCCACCGCCCCCCCCGCCCCGCCCCCGCCCCCCCCGGGGCCGCCCCCCCGCCCGCTCACAACCGGGGGGGCCCCCGGCCCCAGTTCAGTGCTCCGTCGGGCTCAGCACAGGCAGGGCTCGACGCCCGAGCCCATTTGTCTGATGCTGCTGTCATTCAAGACGCCGCTGAACGCGTGGACTTCGTCGACGTCGCCGTGGAGGTACTCGCCCCAGCCGTCGCCGACGCGGGCCCTGCCCACCTGGAGCGGGCCGGAGCTGTGCCAGCCGTTCGGGAAGGTGGCGGTGGCCCCCGCATTGGTCCAGCCGTCCAGGTAGAGCTTGATCTGATCGGTGGCGTCGTCGTAGACGACCGCGAGCGACGGGCCGCAGGAGAGTAGCAACGGCCGGTGATCAGTTCCGAGTGAGTTTTCGGCTTCTTCGCGATCAGGCCAACGGCGTTCGTCCCGCTGCTCTCAGTCCAACACCGGCAACAACTCCGGCAGATGACCGTCCGAGGCCGCCGCAGCCTCCTGCCGCTCCTCGGACACCTCCCCGTAGAACGTCGTACGCGGCTTCGCCGGGCGGCCCGCCGCCTCCGCCACCGCGACGAGTTCCTTGACGGACTTGTACGAGCCGTAGGACGAGCCCGCCATGCGGGAGATGGTCTCTTCCATCAGGGTGCCGCCGAGGTCGTTGGCGCCGGAGCGGAGCATCTCGGCGGCGCCCTCGGTGCCGAGCTTCACCCAGCTGGTCTGGATGTTGGGGATGTGCGGGTGGAGCAGCAACCGAGCCATGGCGATGACCGCGCGGTTGTCCCGCATGGTCGGACCCGGGCGGGCGATCCCCGCCAGGTACACGGGCGCGTTGGTGTGGATGAAGGGCAGGGTCACGAACTCCGTGAAGCCGCCGGTCTGTTGCTGGATGCGGGAGAGCGTGCGGAAGTGGCCGAGCCAGTGGCGGGGCTGGTCCACGTGGCCGTACATCATCGTGGAGGAGGAACGGATGCCCAGTTCGTGGGCCGTCGTGACAACCTCGATCCAGGTGGCCGTGGGGAGCTTGCCCTTCGTCAGGACCCAGCGGACCTCGTCGTCGAGGATCTCGGCGGCGGTGCCGGGGATGGAGTCGAGGCCCGCCTCCTTGGCGGCCGAGAGCCACTCGCGGATGGACATGCCGGTGCGGGTCGCGCCGTTCACCACCTCCATCGGGGAGAAGGCGTGCACATGCATGCCGGGGACGCGTTCCTTCACCGCCCGCGCGATGTCGAAGTAGGCGGTGCCGGGCAGGTCGGGGTGGATCCCGCCCTGCATGCAGACCTCAACAGCCCCGACTTCCCAGGCCTGTTGGGCGCGGTCGGCGACCTGGTCGAGCGACAACGTGTACGCGTCCGCGTCCGTACGGCGCTGCGCGAAGGCGCAGAAGCGGCAGCCCGTGTAGCAGACGTTGGTGAAGTTGATGTTCCTGGTGACGATGTAGGTGACGTCGTCGCCCACCGCCGACTTCCGCACGTCGTCCGCGATCCGCGTCAGCGCGTCCAGCGCCGGGCCGTCCGCGTGCAGCAGCGCCAGCGCCTCGTCGTCGGTGAGGCGGGTCGGGTCGTCGGCGGCCGTCGCGAGCGCGGCCCGTACGTCCGTGTCGATCCGCGACGGCACCATCCCGGGCGCCGCCGCCTCCCGCAGCGACTCCCAGTCGCCGTAGACGTGGTCGAAGTCCTCGCGGCGGTCGCCGGTGCGGCCCTCGGTGTCGATCGACGCGTGCAGATCCGTACGCCCCGACGACGTGAACACCTCCTCGGGCTCCTGCCACGGGTGCCCCTCGACGACGGCGTCCGCACGCGCCAGCCCCGACTCCGGGTCCGCGAGCGCCCGTACGTGCGGCAGCAGCCGCGGGTCCAGCCACGGCTCGCCGCGCTGCACGAACTCGGGGTAGACACAGAGGCGTTCGCGCAGTTCGAAGCCGACGGCCGCGGACTCCGCGGTCAGCAGGTCGATCTGCGGCCACGGCCGCTCCGGGTTCACATGGTCGATGGTCAGCGGCGAGACCCCGCCCCAGTCGTCGATCCCCGCGCCGATCAGCCGCCCGTACTCGGAGTCCACCAGGTTCGGCGGCGCCTGGAGGCAGGCGGCGGGGCCCATGATGTGCCGGGCCACCGCGACCGTGGCGACCAGCTCGTCCAGCTCGGCGTCCGGCATACCGCGCATCGCCGTGTCCGGCTTGGCGCGGAAGTTCTGGATGATCAGTTCCTGGATGCCGTGGTAGGCGCGGGCGATGCGCCGCAGCGCGAACAGCGAGTCCGCGCGCTCCTCGTACGACTCCCCGATCCCGATCAGGATCCCACTGGTGAAGGGGACGGAGGAACGGCCGGCGTCCTCCAGCACCCGCAGCCGTACGGCGGGCTCCTTGTCCGGCGAGCCGTGGTGCGGGCCGCCCGGCTCGGACCACAGCCGGGTCGCGGTGGTCTCCAGCATCATGCCCATCGACGGGGCGACCGGCTTCAGCCGCTGGAAGTCCGTCCACGACATCACCCCGGGGTTGAGGTGCGGGAGAAGCCCCGTCTCCTCCAGGATGCGGATCGAGATGGCCCGTACGTACGCGATCGTGTCGTCGTACCCGTGCGCGTCCAGCCACTCGCGCGCCTCGGGCCAGCGGTCCTCGGGCTTGTCGCCGAGGGTGATCAGCGCTTCCTTGCAGCCGAGTTCGGCGCCGCGGCGGGCGATGTCGAGGACCTCGTCCGGGGACATGAACATCCCATGGCCGGCCCGGCGCAGCTTGCCGGGCACGGTGACGAAGGTGCAGTAGTGGCATTTGTCCCGGCACAGGCGGGTGAGCGGGATGAAGACGCTCTTGGAGTACGTGATGACGCCGAGCCGGCCGGCCGCCGCCAGGCCCGCGTCGCGCACCCGGGCGGCGGACGCGGTGAGGTCGTCGAGATCGGCGCCGCGGGCCTGGAGCAGCACCGCGGCTTCGGTGACGTCGAGGGCGACGCCCTCACGGGCACGTTTGAGGGCGCGACGCATGGAGTTCTCGGTCGGGCCGGTTCCAGAGGTCGCGGAAGTCGTCATCCTTCGAGCATACGATCGCCGTGATCAGGGACCACAGGACACAGGCGTATTCCTCCGGTGGGGCAAGCCGTTACGGACAAACTGGCACCGGCACGGGAAACTCCGCACGCCTCGCACGCCACGCCTGCCCGCCACGCCCGCACGCCTCGCCCGTCAGGCACGCCGCCTGCGTCCAAGCGAAAGCTGTCGGGACCAGCGGCACGGGCAGACGCGCTCTGATCGTGACGGGAGCGGCTGCCGCGCTTACGTTGGGAAGCGTGACCTTCTCTGCGGGCTATGGCGCGGAAGCAGCGGGCGAGCTGGAGACGAGGTCGGTGCGCGGCACGCTGCCCGCCGGCTCGCCGGACTTCGTGTACCTCCCCGTCGAAGTTCCGGCGGGCGTACGGGAGTTCAAGGTCTCGTACGCCTACGACCGGCCGCCCGTCCCGGCGGGCACGCAGGGCAACGCCCTCGACATCGGCGTCTTCGACGAACGCGGCACCGAACTGGGCGGCAAGGGCTTCCGCGGCTGGTCGGGCGGGGCCCGCTCGGAGTTCTTCGTCCGCGCGGACGACGCGACGCCGGGCTATCTCCCGGGGCCGGTCCGCGAGGGCACCTGGCACATCGCCCTCGCCCCGTACACGGTGGCGCCGCAGGGCCTGCCGTACGAGATCACGATCACGCTCACGTACGGCGAACCGAGCCCCGCCGTACAGCCGGTGTACCCGCCCGCGCGGGCGAAGGGCAGGGGCCGCGCCTGGTACCGCGGCGACTGCCATCTGCACTCCTGGTACTCGGACGGCCGCCGCACCCCGGCCGAGATCGCGTCCCTCGCGCGCGCCGCGGGCCTGGACTTCATCAACTCCTCCGAGCACAACACCACTTCCGCGCACGCCCATTGGGCGGACCAGGCGGGTCCTCATCCCGACGGCGAACTGCTGGTCCTGCTCGGTGAGGAGGTCACGACCCGCAACGGTCACGTCCTCGCCCTCGGCACCGACCCCGGCACCTTCATCGACTGGCGCTATCGCGCCCGCGACGACCGTTTCGGCAAGTACGCCCGGGAGATCCGCCGCTCGGGCGGCCTGGTCGTGCCCGCCCACCCGCACGCCACCTGCATCGGCTGCAACTGGAAGTTCGGCTTCGGGGAGGCGGACGCGGTCGAGGTGTGGAACGGCGCGTACGGCCCCGACGACGAGGTGGCCCTCGCGGACTGGGACGGCATGCTGGTGGCAGCCGTGCGGGAGGGCCGCGGCTGGATCCCGGCCATGGGCAACAGCGACGCCCACCGCGACCCCGACCCGGTCGGCCGCCCGCAGACCGTCGTCCTCGCCGACGACCTGACCCGCGAGGCCATCCAGGACGGCATCCGGGCAGGCCGCTCGTACGTGGCCGAGTCGGCGGCCGTGTCACTCGCCTTCTCGGCCGCCGGGGCGAAGGGGGAGCACGCGGGCATCGGCGAGCGGCTGAAGGTGGACAAGAACACCCCGGTCACGGTCCGCCTGGAGGCCACCGGCGCACCCCGCTGCACGGTCCGTTTCGTCACCGACCAGGGCGTCCTGTTCACCAGCGACCCGCTGCCGGTGGACGGCTCCGGCACGGTCGAATGGCGTACGACGGCTTCGTACGCGGCGTACGTACGGGCCGAGCTGCGCCACGAGGCGGTGCTCGCGCCGCTGCCGGGGGCGCTGGCGGCGTTCACGAATCCGATCTTTCTGGGGCGCTGATTTGGCTGAATTTCTGGCGCGTTGACTTGGCGGTGTGAGGAGGTGGCGGGAGCATGCGGTCCCGGTCTCAGTCCCGGTTGCGGTCCCGGTTGCGGTCCTGGTCTCAGTCCCGGTCTCGGTTGCGGTTGCGGTTGCAGTCCCGGTCTCAGTCCCGGTCTCGGTCTCGGTCTCGGCGGGAGGTGCTGGCTGCGGGGGCCGCTGTCGTCGCGCTGAGCGGGTGCGGCGGCGGTTCGGAGGAACGGCGACCAGTGCCTCGTACGACCTCGACCTCACCCTCGCCTTCCTCTGCTGCTCCTCCCTCTGCCCGGCTGCCGCTCGTGCTCGCCGTCCATCCGTCGCGGGCCGTCGGGCTGTCCGCGAGCCGCGGTCTGCTGGGGGACGTACGGTCCGGGCGGCGGCTGACGTGGGAGCAGTTGGGCGGCACAGGTGGCGTCGCGCGGGTGGTGCGCGGACGGCACGGGGCGGACTCCGGTGCCGCCGGTGCCGCCGACGCTTCCGACGCGGCCGCGGTTCTGGACGTACAGCGCGACCCCGACACCGTGGCCGTGGTGCGGGCGGACGCGCTGGGCCCGGGGGTGGCGGCGCTGCCTGTCGACGGGCGTGACCCGGTCGGCGACCCGCGCGGCTACCCCGTACAGGTCGGTGCGGACGCGGGCCCGCGCGCGGTCGCCACCACCCTCTGGACCGGCGACATCATGCTGGGCCGGCGGGTCGGCAAGGAGATCGCCGCGTCCGGCGACCCGACGCTCCCCTTCGCCCGGACCGCACGCCGGCTCGCGGCCGCCGACCTGACCGTCGGGAACCTGGAGTGCACGCTGTCCCGGGCCGGACCTGCCACCCAGGGAGACGACTCCTTCGCCGCCGACCCCGCCGCCCTCTCCGGCCTGCGCGAGGCCGGGTTCGACGTCCTGCTCCTTGCCAACAACCACCTCGGCGACTTCGGCGCGGAGGCCTTGCGGAGCACGGTGAGCAGCGCCCGGTCCGCCGGGTTCACGACCGTCGGCGCGGGCGAGGACCTGGCCGCCGCCCGCGAACCGGCGATCGTCCGCGTGGGAGCCGTACGCTTCGGCATCCTCGCCTTCAACGCGATCGGCGAGACCCCGGCGGCGGGACCCGCGAGCGCGGGCGCGGTCCAGTTGCGGATGCCGCCGCGCACCGGTCCCCTCTCCGCCGCCGACCTGGCCGCGTTGGAGGCCTCGGTCCGGGCCCTGCGCGCCCGCGCCGACGTGGTGGTCGTCTGCCCGCACTGGGGTGAGCAGTACACCCACACTCCGGTCGCCGCCCAGCACACGGTGGCCCGCCGGCTGGTCGACGCGGGCGCCGACGCGATCATCGCCTCGCATCCGCACTGGGTGCAGGGCATGGAGCTGTACGAGGGCGCGCTGATCGCCCACTCGCTGGGCAACTTCGTCTTCGACATGACGTTCTCCCGCGAGGTCCAGCAGGGCGTGGTCCTGGAGCTGGTCTTCTGGGGCGCGAAGGCGATGGCGGCCCGGCTGCTGCCGGTGCGGATCGGGGACGGGGGTGTGCCCTCTTTCCTGGGGGCCGGGAGCGCGGAGGGCCGCGAGATCCTGGCCGACGTGTGGGGGACGAGCGGCGCGCCCTTCGCGGCGGGCTGAGCCCGGCCCTGGCTAGCCGTCGCTGTCGAAGGCGATGTGCAGATGGTCCCGGTGGACCCGGTCCGAGAAGAAGCCGGGGAGGCCGAGCTGCCGGGGCCCGCCCACGTTGTACGCCCCCGCCTTCGCCGCCGCCCGCATGAAGCCGTCGATGAGCGCGTCGGAGGTCGCCGGGTCGATCACCGTGTGCCCGTCGACGGCCCACACGTCGAAGGCGCGCATACGGGTGTGGTCGCTGAGCCGGTCGGTGCCGAAGACGTTGCGCGGGTGACCGGTATGGACGACGCTCACGTCGATCTCGTACGTCTCCGCCAGCGTCAGCAGCGCCCGCAGCGGCTTGGGGCGCAACTGCCCGGCCCTGACGTCGGCTTCGGCGGCGGGCGGCAGCCGGATCCGCTCGTGCGCGACGACCTGCTCGATCAGCGTGCCGGGCCGGGCGAGCGGTTTCGCGGTGCGGGACGGGTACAGGTCGCTGACCTGCCAACCGGACGCCGCCGTCCGCGTCAGCCGTACGTCGACGGTCGGCCCGCCGTCCTGCACCGTCCCGTCCGCGGTCCTCCCCCACTGCCGGAGCGCGACCAGGACACTGGCCCGCGCGCTCAGCAGTCCTCCGTACTGGGCGGCGATCACACGGACGGTGGCCTCGGACCCGGCGTCGAGCAGGGGTTGGGCCTGCGCGACGAGGTCCGGGACGGAACCGGCGGCCACGTCCTGCACCTCGGCCCGCTCCGTCGCCGGGGCGGCTCCCTGCTGCCCGCGCGGCCAAGTGCCAAGTGCTTCCAGGAGTCGTACGGCCGCCTGTTTGGCCTGGGGTTCGACCTCCGTACGGACGAGGGGCCAAGGGGAGGCGGACGGGAGGGGCTCCGGCGGGGGCGACGAGGGGGACGTACTGGAGGAGCTGGTACGAGGTGAACTGGCGGTCGGTGCCGGCTCCTTGCCCCCGCCCTCGCCTTCGCCCATGCAGCCGACCAGTCCGAGCCCGGCCGCGGCCGCGCCCAGCAGCAGGGTCCGCCTGGCTGGCTCGCTCACCCCACCAGGATCACAGCGTGTGGGGCCGCGCTGTCAAGACGGTCTCCGTATGCGCATCGCTCGGACCGTGTCCCGGAGCTGGCACACGGAGAGCCGACCGGTGGGCGAAAGGACTCCGACGAGGAGTTCAAGGCACGCGCCCGGCCCCGAAGGCCGAGACGCACGAGCAGGTGGCGAACCGCCTGTTCCTTTGTAGCGTCGCGGCCCGCACGCTGCACCGGGGCATGCCCTGCTGGGCATCAGGACGCCCGAGCGGCTCTGACTTCCTGGACCACCCGCTGAGGCCCGTCTTCTTCGCGCACCAGACGACGGGCCTCAGGAGGTTCGTGGGGCGGCCCAGCCGTCAGATCGCGTTGGCGAACCGCTTGAACGCGTCCTTGGTTCCGTCGCCGGCAATACCGTCGAGCGGGCCGTCGTAGTCGTAGTTCCGCAGCAGCCTCTGCAGCGCCGTGATCGTCTTGGGGCCGACGATTCCGTCGATCTCGCCGGTGTAGCCCCAGTACTTGGTCAGGCAGCGCTGGAACGCCTTCCAGCTGTTGGTGCCGAGGTAGCCGTCGATCTCGCCGGTGTAGCCCCAGTACGCCGCCAGCCAGCGCTGGACGTTCTTAGCCTCTGCCACGGTCAGCCCCAGGTTGACCACCGCGAGCGGCGCGACAGCCTCGGCACTCACCGCCTGCTGCTGGGCCGGCGCGGGAGCCGCCGTGGCCGTGGCCGCGGTGGCCAGGCCGCCGGCGGCGATCCCGATCGCGGCGGTGACACTGACGAGTGCCTTCGTGAGAGCTCGCATGCTGTTTCCTCCGTTGACGTGCGATGAGTGGAACCGACCGCACCGGCCGACTCCGCAACGAGACTGCGGGTTCGGCGCGCCGCGCAGCCACAGTTGACGAAGAAGTGGCGTCGTCCCGGGACGTCCCACTCGCTGACCTGCTGGGACGTTGCCCACTGAGTCCGTACGGCGGGACGACCGCGAGCGGGGATGGCCGGTTCCGCACGGGCGCGTGGTCACCGTTCCGTGAGCGCCGTGACGGCTGATGCAGAATGAAACCGGGACACGGGGGGCCGGACAGCGGTCCCTGACGCGAGCGGGGGAAACATGTCGCGTTGGAAAGAGCTGCCTGCTGAACTGCATCCGCACGTCCGCCAGTTGATCGTGCGATTGCGCAAACTGAAGGACCACGGCGAACTGAGCACGCGGCAACTGGCCGCGAAGACCGGGTACAGCGCGAGGTCGTGGCAGCGGTATCTGAACGGCAGGTCGCTGCCGCCCCGGGAGGCCGTCGAGGCGGTGGCCCGCATCAGCGGTGACGATCCCGCCCGGCTGCTGGTGCTGCACGAGATCGCCGCCGAGCACTGGGCGGAGGGCCGCGTGGTCACCGCCAGTGCCACGGAGAGCGCCCCAGCGACACCGGCACACCCGCCCACGGAGCGGCATCCGTACGGGCGTTACCTGCGCGTCGCGGTGCCGGCCGGAGCGGTGGCCCTGGTGCTGTCCCTCTCCGCGGCGCTCCTGCTGGCCGTGCGGCTCGCCGACGCCCGCAGCCAGCTCGCGGACATCCGCGCCCGTACGGTCGCGGCCCCGGCCATCGTGTCGGAGACCTCGGTGCCGGTCATTTACTCCTGCCGGCTGGAGCAGAGTGACGGCCTCTGGTACGCGGGCCTGAGCCGTACCACGGACGCCATCCTGGCCTACACCTACATGGGCCCGGAAGTGGCCGAGGCGCAGTGCCTGCTGCGCCGGGCGGGCATCTCGCCGGGGGACATCGACGGCGTCTTCGGCCCGAAGACACAGAGCGCGGTCGAGCGCATCCAGACACGGGACGGGCTGGTCGTGGACGGTGTCATCGGCCCGCACACCTGGAAGGCCCTACGGGAAGCGGCGCCCAAGTGACCGCGGAACACACCCGGCTGACCGCGGCGCTGCGGGAATTGCGAGCCCGTACGGGGCTGAGTCTGGCGGCGCTGTCGGAGCGGACGGCGTACAGCAAGTCCTCATGGGAGCGATACCTCAACGGCAAGAGCCTGCCCCCTCGTCAGGCCGTACAGGACCTGTGCCGGGTCGCGAACGAGCCGGACGGGCGGCTGTCGGCCCTGTGGGAGATCGCCGAGTCGGACTGGAGCGGACGCGCGGCGGTCCTCGCCCCTGCCGCCGACGAGCCGCGGCCACAGCCGCAGGAACCGTCCCGGCCCGCCGAGACCGGGCGGCCACGCCGCCGCAGACGCCGGCTCACAGTGGTGCTGGCGTCGGTGTACGCCACGCTCGTCGGCGGCGTGGCAATGGTGCTCTTCCTGCTGCCGGACCGGGATGCCCCGGAGGACGAACCGCTGGCGGCCTCCGCCCCGTCCTCTCTCGCCCCCCAATGCCAGGGAGCCGCCTGCGAGGGCCGGGACCCGATACGCATGGTCTGCGGCTACGCCCCCGACACCCTCACCACATACCGCACCGCCACCGGCGCCCATGTGGAGCTGCGCTACAGCGAGAAGTGCGGCGCGAGCTGGGCCCGAGTGTGGGGGACCCGGATCGGCGACCGGGTGGAGCTCACGGCCGGCGGCCCGACCCACGACGTGCGCATCGAGAACAGGACCGACACGGAAACCTACGTCTACACCGGCATGGCCGCGGCCCACCCCGGCAGCACCGTCCGTGCCTGCTTCCGGCCCGCGTCGGTTGACGGCGAACGGGAGTGCGTCGAGGCCCGCGTGGGCGGAGCCGCCCCCACGACCCGGCCGCCCTCACCTCAGTAGCGTCAGGCCCTCGGACGCGTCGACGCCGAAGTCCTCCGCCGGCACGGGTCTCAACGCCTCCGACTCGCTACTCATCCACGACCTGCGGGTCACGGAAGTAGTACACGACAGTCACGCCCATGCCAGGGGTGTGCGTATAGACGACGGTGATCGCTTCGGCAGAGTCGCGTGCAAGCGGCGTGGTGTACGTGTACTCCACGGAGGGCGGGGGCGCCATCCTGGGATCTCGCGCCCCGCCGTCGGGTCCCGTCCGATGACCGTGAGCGCGTCCCGGACCACTTCCCGCTCCCCCTCCGTGAGGTCTCCGAACGCCTTCTTGGCGGGCTCGGCCTCCTCCAGCGGGATACCGGTCATGTGCCGGAGCCTCCGGCGCGTGCCTCTTCGAGGGCCGCCATGATCTCGGGCGAGTTCCTGATGTGGACGCGGTGCCGATAGGCCCGGACCACGGCTGCGGCGCCCTCGAAATCGTTGGTGGGGGCGGCTCCTATGGCCGCCGCCAACTCGTCCTCGAAGCGCTCCCGGTCACCGGGGAAGCCGTAACGGCTGAGCGCGCCGCGCAGGTCATCCACGGTCCGGATCTCGGGGAGGGGCATCGCTCCCCAGCCGTGCTCGGGCTGTGCGCTCGCGTTCATGGTCTGCTCCTGACGAACGGGCATGGCTCCACCTCCCAGTATGGCGCCGCCAAGGCGGGACGGACATCGCTCGGCAGCCCGCACAGCCCCGCTCACCACGTCGACACCCCGCCCCCGCACTCGGCCCACAGCAGCTTGCCGCCCTTCGACGCGCCCAGTTCGCGCAGCACGGACGCGCCCCACGCGTCGGCGCAGGCCCGTACCAGGTGCAGGCCTCGGCCGTGCTCGGCGGTTTCCGCGGCAGGCGGGGGTACGTCGCCGAAGCCGGGCGGGACCCTTGGGTCGGAGTCCCATACGGCTACCCGTAGCCGGTCCGACTCGGTCGAGAGGACCCGGAGGGCGTATGGGCCACTGGTGTGACAGTGCGAGTTCGTGAGCAGCTCCGCCGCCAACAGCTCTGCCGTGGGGGAGAGTTCGGACATTTCATAGGCTGCCAGAATCAGCCTGAGGGTTCCCCGGGCGATGCCCGGAGCCCGCGGATCGTGCGGAAGTTGCAGGGTGTAGGACCAGGGCGGCGATACGGTTGCCATGGAAGTTTCCGATCACGAGAGGGAGTTGGGGTCGTTGGTCTGCGGAGCCCAGTGACGATGCCGCTCCGTCGAGCGGGGTACTCCCGGGCGGGGCGCCTGGGAACGAAGATAGGGCACGCACAAATAACTTTTGGCGAATCCGGGAAAACTTCGAGAGACTTCGCTCGTGTGAGTGACACACCAACTCGGCGCAGAGCCAGAGGAGTTCACATGCCCCCAAAGCCCTCGGCGTCGGCCCGCCGCATCCGGCTTGCCGTCGAGCTGCGCAAGATGCGCGAACGAGCAGGCATGACGGCAACCGAGGCAGCCCGCACGCTCGGGGTCAGCCAGGGGCAACTCAGTAACATCGAGTCGGCACGGTTCGGCGTCAGCCCCGACCGCCTCAGGGCGATGGCCCGCACGTACACATGCTCGGACCAGGCTTTCGTCGAAGCCCTGGTCGACATCGCGACCGACAAAACGCGTGGCTGGTGGGAGGCGTACCGGGAGGTCCTGCCGTCGGGCCTGCTCGACCTCGCTGAACTGGAGCACAACGCCACCGCCGTGCGCACGGCGTACACCACCCACATCTCGGGGCTGCTCCAAACTCACGACCACGCCCGCGAGATCTTCCGCCACGTGATCCCGGCGCCCACGCCACCGGAGGTCGAGCACCGCGTCTCGCACCGCATCAAGCGGCAGGACGTCATCTACCGGGCAGACCCGATCCCGTACCGGACAGTCATCCACGAAGCGGCCCTGCGCATGCGCGTCGGCGGCCGGGACGTTGCCCGTGCCCAGCTCCAGCACCTGCTCGACATGAGCGAGCGTGAACACATCACCGTACGAGTGGTCCCGTTCGACGTCGGTGCGTTTCCCGGGTCGGGCCAGTCCATCAACTACCTTCACGGTCCCGTCCCCCAGCTCGACACCGCACAACTCGACCAGTTCCACGGCCCCGTACTCCTGGACGCCGAAGCACTCTTGGAGAAGTACCGGAACCTGCTCGACATCGTGGAGGCCACCGCCCTGAGCCCCGAGAAGTCCCGGGACCTGATCCACGCCATCGCCCACGACCTGTGAAGGAGCCCCATGTCCACGCATGACTGGCAGAAGTCGTCCTACTGCCAGGAGGGCGACGCCTGCGTCCACGTCGCCGCCACCGCAGAAACGGTCCGCCTGACCGAAAGCAGCGACCCCGCCGGGGTCATACTCTCGGCCCACGCCGACGCCTTCGCCGCCCTCCTCCGAGCGCTCCAGCAGAACTACTGATCCCACCCGGGCCACCCGGGTCCGCCAACGAAAGAGCCCCCACATGCCCCGCCACCACGAACTCAAATTCCGTGTCGTCACGTCGCTCCAGCGGCGGATCGGGAACCCGGTCATGAGGCTGCTGCCGTTTCAGACGCTGTTGGAGACCACGGGGCGCAAGTCGGGGCTGGCGCGCCGGACGCCGGTCGGTGGGCGGCGCGTCGGGCACGAGTTCTGGATCGTGTCCGAGTACGGCGAGAAGTCGCAGTACGTGCGGAACATCAAGGCCGACCCGAGGGTCCGGGTGCGCTTCAAGGGGCGTTGGCACGAGGGGACGGCCCACCTGCTCGCCGGGGACGACGCCCGCGAACGGCTCAGGTCCTTGCCCCGGCTGAACAGCGCCGCGGTCCGCGCGGTCGGTACGAACCTGCTGACGGTGCGGGTGGATCTGACGGACGACTGATCCACCCGCACCGTCGCCCCACGCCCCCTCTCTGCGACCGTTGACAAAGCGGAGCGCTGTTCCGTATCGTAATCGGAACAACGTTCCGCTTCAGCGTACCCACGTTCCTGAAGCCGGACTCTCCTGACCGCCTGCTCCGTCGACGGCGGCAGGCATCTGCCCTCGCACGGCCGGCCTCTGAATGGACCCAGCAACATGAGCGAATCGACCCACCCCGCCGACCTCCTCAGCTCGCCCACCCCCGTCCTCTCCGTCAGTCCGGTGGTGCTGCCGGCTCCCGACCGTGCCGTGGATCTGGAGGTACGGGTCTCCGCTCCCGTGACCGGGATCGACCTGCCGGTCATCCTCCTCTCGCACGGCCAGGGCTACTCGAACCACCTCTCCTCCCTGAACGGCTACGCCCCCCTCGCCAACTTCTGGGCCGCCCACGGCTTCGTCGTGATCCAGCCCACCCACCTGAGCTCCAGGACGCTGAGCCTGGACCCCGAGACCCCGGGGGCGCCGATGTACTGGCGTTCACGGGCCGAGGACATGAAGCGCGTCCTCGACCAGCTCGACGCGATCGAGGCCGCCGTACCGCAGCTCGCCGGGCGCCTGGACCACAGCAAGGTCGCCGTCGCCGGGCACTCGATGGGCGGGCACACCGCGAGCCTGCTGCTTGGCGCCCGCCTCACCGATCCGGACGACGGAGCGGTGGTGGACCTGGCCGACCCGCGGATCAAGGCGGGCGTACTGCTTGCCGCGCCCGGCAGGGGCGGCGACGCCGTCAGCGAGTTCGTGGCCGAGAACTACTCCTTCTTCCTGACCATGGACTTCGCCGAGATGGCGACGCCCACCCTTGTGGTCGCCGGCGACAAGGACACCTCCGCCCACCTGACGATCGCGGGCCCGGACTGGCACGCCGATCCGTACGTCCTCTCCCCCGGCCCCAAGTCCCTGCTCACCCTGTTCGACGCGGAGCACGGGCTCGGCGGGGTCTCCGGATACGACGTCGCCGAGACCACGGACGAGAACCCGGCGCGCGTGGCCGCGGTCCAGCAGCTCACCTGGGCCTACCTCCGCAGCGAGCTCTACCCAGGGGATTCCGCCTGGCAGGCGGCGCGTGAGGCACTGGCGGCCGACTCCGACCCGCTCGGCCGCATCGAATCCAAGTAGGCCGACAGGCGGGCCTGCCCTGCCCGTAGAGCAGGTCGAAGCGGTCCAGGTGCGCCGGGGTAGGTGGATGTGCGGGGCGGCGAGGTCCTCCTCCAGGTGACCGATGCGGGCGGTGCCAGGGATCGCGAGCGCCACCACGGATCCGGTGGCTCGGTTCGACCACGTCGAAGAATCGATGGCCCCGCTCCCGCCCATGAGCCGTCCGCCCGATCACCAGCCGGACGTCACGGCGGTCGATGCGATCGGTAGCGCCCCGCGCCCGGCGTCCAGCACCCCGAACCCGGCGTCCAGCACCCAGCGTCCAGCACCCCGCACCCGGCGTCCCGGCGCCCCGGCGTCCCGCACCCGGCGTCCCGGAGGGCGTCGGCCGACTCCCCCGGCTCCACGCCACCAACGGTGTCGTACCGTGCATAGCGATGAGGACCTACGACGGCAAGACCGCTGAGGAGCGCCGTGCGGACAGACGCGCACGGTTGATCGAGGCGGCCCTCGATCTGTTCGGCACACAGGGTTTCGCCTCGACGTCAACGCGTGCGGTCCTGCGCAGGGCAGGCCTGATCGACCGGTATTTCGCAGAGAGCTTCCCGGGTATGGAGGAGCTTCTCGCGGCCGTCCACGACCAGATCCACGAGGCCACGTTCTCCGCTGCCATGGCGGCGGTGGACAGAACCGCGGAGCCGACGGAGCAGATGCGCCAGATGGTCGACACGATCGCCCGAGCGTTGGAGCGTGATCCCCGTGCCGGGCGGATCAAGCTCATCGAGGCGGTCGGAGCCGGACCCCTCGTCGAGGCCCACCGACAACGGGGATTGCGACAGTACACGGACGTCACAGCGGCGTTGCTGCCGCCACCACCGCCTGGCGCGTCGCTGAGGCGCGAGACGCTTGCCATGGCGGTGGTGGCGGGAATCAACGGATTGCTCGTGGAGTGGCTGACCAAGGCTTTCGATGTCAGCCGCGAGCAACTCGTCGTCCACGCGGTGGTGCTGTTCCGCGGCGTGGAGCGCGAGTTGAGTCAGCACGCGGAGTGAGTGCCGTGCTCTGGTCACCGGAGCGACGGGCCGGCTTTCCCCAGGTCGCGACAGTGGTCGGCGTCGACCCGCGTGAGCACTGGTTGGACTGAGTCACCGGTCGGCGGCGTCAGGCCTGCGGCCGGAGCGGCGGATGACTCGCGCAACGGACGCCTTCGCAGGCTGGGTCTCTTTGGGCCGCAGCGGCCGGCCGGACCACGTTCGCCCCGGCCACCGGGACCGAGCACCTGTCCGGCTTCCGTTCACCCCCGTCCCCGGGACCGAGCGCCTGTCCGGCTTCCATTCACCCCGTCACCGGGACCGAGCGCCTGCCCGGCTTTTATGGGGCCGTTATAGGCATCTGAGGTAGCGTGACATCTGATGACAGGCGACATCAGATCGTCGTGAGCCGTCCATGATGCCCGCGACGAACAGCACTGCACGTGTCCCGCAGGCGGCGCCCATCCGCCGAGGGCTACCACTGCAGACCCACTCATGGAGAGACCCATGCCTCAGCTGGCCCTGTACACCTTCGGCGTTCTCAAAAGAACCACCCGGTCTCCGGGGAGGTTGACGCAGGAGTTCGATGAGTTCGTTGGCGCCATCTACGGAGGGATGGAGCACATCCCCGGATACGTCACCCACGCCATGCCGACAGATTTCGGTGAAGGGGCCTATTTCGACTGGGACTTTCGGGAGTGGGGGGAGTTCGTCGCCCCGAACTGGTACGAGAAAGGGCGTGGCCCTGAAACGACGGCCTTGGCCGCAACCATGTCGGTTTGGGCCGATGTGCAGTCCGCCTACAAGTTCGTCTACACCGAACTGCACCGCACGGCGCTGAACAGGCGTTACGACTGGTTTGAGAAGACCGGGCATCCGAGCCACGCTCTCTGGTGGGTCACCGACGGCACGATCCCGACCTGGGAGGACGCGGTCCCCAGGCTTGAGCACCTGCAGGACCACGAACCCACGCCATACGCTTTCACCCTTCAAAACGCGTTCACCTCGGACGGGGCATCGACCAGATCCCGGGAAAAGCAGCCCATCGGGAAAGCAGCCGAAGCTCGGCACGGATGACCATTCCTGCCCTCGAAGGCCTGCACAATCGCGCACTGCGGCCCAGCACCAACGCCGTCCACGCTCTGATCCGCTCAGCAGTGGCTTCTTCGGCCGCCAGGTCCCGGATCGGTCGGCAGGCGCATGGCTCCGAAGCCGAGCCGCCTCACGGTCAGATCCCCACCGACAAGGAACGTCGCCTGTGTCATCGGCTCCCCTTCGGGCTCACCGTCACTCGTTCGAGAGGCGGTTCAGCCACTCCGTCAGGAGAGTCGACTCGGCCGGGGTGAGGGTCGGGGGCGTGGCCCGGCGGAGGAGGGCGTTGAGGCGGGCGGCCGTGGCGGGGACGCGGGCATCGTCGGCGTCGGGCCCCGATGCCGCGTCGGGCGCCGATGCCGTACTGGACCCCGATGTCGTACGGGAGTCCAGCACGTCCGGCGTGAAGACCGCCGCGTGCACCGCGTCCCGTACCCGCCGCGACACCGTCTGGTCGGTGAAGGTCGCGGGGCGTGAGACCAGCATCAGGGCGACGCCGACGTTCGCCGACATGATCATCTGGGCGGCGAGTTCCGGAGCGAGGCGCAACTTGCCCTGTTCGGCGGCCCGTTGGAGGTCAGAGGTGAGGATCTGGTGGGACTCCAGGGCCGCGGCCGGGGGTGTGCGCATCGCCGGGGAGTTCATGAGGCGGTAGAGGTTCGGGTTCTGCAGGGCGAAGTCGACGTGCGTCTCCCAGCCGTCGCGCAGGTCCTGGACGGGGTCCGTGCCGGGGGTGCGGTGGCGTTTGGTCGCCAGGTACCTGTCCCAGCCGTGGTCGACGACCGCCGACAGCAGGCCCTCCTTGTCCCCGAAGTGACGGTAGAGGGCCGGGACGCCGACCCCGGCGGCCTCGCAGACCGCCCGGGTCGAGACATCCCCGTCCGGGGACTCGGCGACCAGTTCGGCCGCCACTTCGAGAATGCGCGCCTTCGTACTCACGGTAGCGACGCTAACGGATGCCACTCAGACCGCCTGGTGGGGGGCCAGCAGGTCGTCCAGGCCGATCCGCTTCAGGAACTCGGCGCGTATGCGGTCCGCGACCGCGCTGACCTCCTCGGAACCGTCGTTCGCCGGGTCGATGTGGACCCGGAACGGTCGCTCGCCGTGCGGGGTGTCGACGACCTCGACGATCGCGTCGGCCACCTGGGACACGTCCGCATCGGCGGGCGCGAGGGCGGCCAGGCGCTGGGAGACCTGGTCCATCAGACCCGCGTACCGCTCCTCGTACGCGGGGATCACGGTCTGTTCGGCGGGGTGGCCGCCGGTGGCGAAGTGGTTGGTGCCGGAGGTGAAGGAGCCCGGTACGACGATGGTCGTCTCGATGTCGAAGCGGGCGAGCTCGGCGGCGTACGACATGGCGAGCGCGTCCATCGCGGCCTTCGCGGCGAAGTACGGCGCCAGGTACGGCGGGGTGCCGCCCTTCGTCGACGTGGAACCGACCCACAGCACCAGGCCGTGCCCCTGCGCCCGCAGGTGCGGCAGCGCGGCCCGGTTGACCCGCTGGGTGCCGAGCACGTTCGTGTCGTACACCGCCGCCAGTTCCTCGGAGGTGAAGGCCTCCGTCGGGCCGGTCACCATGTGCCCCGCGTTGTGCACGAGCACGTCCAGGCGACCCGCCTCCGCGAGGATCGTGGCGACGGCCGCGTCCGCCGACTCCTGGGAGAGGACGTCCAGTTCGACCGTACGCAGGTCGACCCGGTGCTCGGCGGCGTACGCCGCGGCCTCCTTGACCCGGTCCGCGTTGCGGCCGGCTGTGTCACGCATCGCGGCGTAGACGGTGTGCCCGGCGCGGGCGAGCGCACGGGCGGAGAGGGCGCCGAAGCCGGAACCGGCGCCGGTGATCACGATCACCTTGCTCATGGCTGAACTCCTTGAATCCAAAGGGGGGTTGGGACCACTCGGATGACTACGCGATGCCGCCGTTGGCGCGGATCACCTGGCCGTTGATCCAGCGGCCCGCCGGACCGGCGAGGAAGGAGACGACCCCGGCGATGTCCTCGGGGGTGCCGAGACGCTCCAGCGGCGGCTGGGCGGCCATCCGCGCGATGGTCTCTTCGTCCTTGCCGTCCAGGAACAGGGCGGTGGCGGTCGGGCCGGGTGCCACCGCGTTCACCGTGATGTCCCGGCCGCGCATCTCGCGGGCGAGGATCAGGGTGACGGCCTCGACGGCGCCCTTCGTGGCGGCGTACGCGGTGTATCCGGGGATCGCGAGCGCCGTGACGGAGCTGGAGAAGTTGATGATCGCCCCGCCCGCGCGCAGTCGCCGCGCGGCCTGCTGGTCGACGACGAACGTGCCGCGGATGTTCGTGCGGTGCATCCGGTCGAGGGCGTCGAGGTCGAGGTCCACGAGCGGCGCCAGCGCCATGACACCGGCCGCGTGGACGACGACGTCGACCCCGCCGTACGCCTTCTCCGCCGCGCCGAAGAGAGCCGCGACCTCGGTCTCGTCGGCCACATCGGCCCGTACGGCGATCGCCTGCCCGCCGGCCCCGGTGATCGCGGCAACGGCCTTGTCCGCCTCGGCCTCATTGCCCGCGTAGTTGACGACGACGGCGAACCCGTCGGCGGCCAGCCGCTCCGCGGTCTCCCGTCCGATCCCACGCGAACCACCGGTGACGACGGCCACACGGGGATCCGTACCGGTGCTGGACTGCTCACTCATGACGCTGCTCCTTGTCGTGACTGGGGTAGCGGTCTCCGCTTCCCGACAGGAACAACGCTAACACTGAAACGGTAGCGACGCTACCCATGGCCGTAGCGCCGCTACGGTCCAGTCATCGCCAAAGGCCAGTGGGCAGGTCACCCCTGCCAGACAATCGCCTGCACCTCGCTGTACGCATGCAGCGCGTACGACCCCACGTCTCGCCCCACCCCGCTCTTCTTGAAGCCGCCGAACGGGGCCTCCATGTTGCGGCCGACGGTGTTGACGCCGACGCCGCCCGCGCGGAGGCGGCGGGCCACGCGGAAGGCGCGGGCTATGTCGCCGGACCAGACGTAGTCGATGAGGCCGTAGTCGCTGTCGTTGGCGAGGGTGATGGCCTCCTCCTCGTCCTCGAAGGGGACGACCACGACGACGGGGCCGAAGATCTCCTCGCGGACCACCCGCATGTCCGGGGTGCAGTCGGCGAGGAGGGTGGGGGCGACGTAGAAGCCACGGTCGAGAGGGGGGCGTACGCCGCCCGCGACCACCCGCGCGCCCTCCTTGCGGCCGAGTTCGACGTACGACTCGACCCGGTCGCGATGCGCCGCGGAGATGACCGGGCCGACGACCGTGCCAGGGTCCCGCGGATCGCCGACCTTCAAGTGGGTGGCGTACACGGCCAGTTGCTCGACCAGTCGGTCATGCACGGCGCGCTGCACCAGCACCCGCGTCGGCGCCGTGCAGATCTGGCCGCTGTAGAACGAGAACGTCGTCCCGATCCCCAGCGCCGCCGACTCCAGGTCCGCGTCGTCGAAGACGACCGCCGCGCCCTTGCCGCCCAGCTCCATCAACTGCCGCTTCATGCCCCGCCCGCACACCTCGGCGATGCGCTGCCCGACGGCGGTCGAGCCGGTGAAGCTGACCATGTCGACGTCCGGGGAGTCGACCGCCGCCTCGCCGACCTCAACTCCTGTGCCGCTGACCACGTTCACGACGCCCGGCGGGACGCCCGCCGCCTCCAGGGCCTCCGCAATCCGGTACACGGAGAGGGGGTCCTGCGGGGCGGGCTTCACGAGCACCGTGTTGCCCATGGCGAGGGCGGGGGCGATCTTGCCGGCCGGGTTGGCCCAGGGGTTGTTGTACGAGGTGATGCAGGTGACGACGCCGACGGGCTGGCGCAGGGCCAGGGCGCCCATGACGGCCGCCCCGCCGAACGGCCCCGCCTCGTTGATCTGCGGCGGCAGCGGCTGCTCGACGGGTTCGACCTTCGCGTACCGGCGGAAGCGGGCCATGCCCACGCCCACCTGCATCGCGCGGGCGGTCCCGGTGGTGGCGCCGCTCTCGGCCTGGGCGAGTTCGGCGTACGGGAGGAGGTTGCGGCGGATGATCCCGGCCGCCCTGTCGAGTACGGCGGCGCGCTCCTCGGCGGGCGTCCGCGACCACGGCCCGAAGGCCTCGCGGGCCGCGGCGGCGGCCGCGTACACCTGCTCCCGCGAGGCCTCCGGCGCCCGCCCGACGACTCCCTCGGTCGCCGGGTCGGTCACCTCGTAGAACCCGTTGTCGGGCGCCACCCACGAGCCGCCGATGAACAACCGCTGCCCGTCGGGCACTCCCCCGGCCAAGGCATCGCTCACATCGCTCACTTGGTACTCACCGTCTGCGTGTCCCGCCCGGACCTGAGCACCTTCCCCGGCACCGCACCGGTCACCTCGTCACCCCGGATCGCCTCAACGCCGTTGACCCACACGGCCGTTATCCCGATCGCCTTGGAGTCGAGGCGCGGACTGTCACCCGGCAGGTCGTGCACCAGGGTGGCCTTGCCGGCGTCGATCCGTTCCGGGTCGAAGAGGACGAGGTCCGCATGCCAGCCCACCTCCAGGCGCCCCCGCTCACGCAGCCCGAAGAGCCGCGCCGGGTCGTCCGTCAGCATCTTCACGGCCTGCTCCAGCGTGACGAGCTTCCGTCCGCGCAGGCAGTCGCCGATGAAACGGGTGGTGTACGGGGCTCCGCACATGCGGTCCAGATGGGCGCCCGCGTCGGAGCCGCCGAGCAGGACGTCCTCGTGCCGCCAGGTCTGCTGGCGCAGCGCCCACGAGTCGGGGTCGTTGTCGGTGGGCATCGGCCAGAGCACCGTGCGCAGTTCGTCGGCCGCGCAGATCTCCACGAGGCATTCGAAGGGTTCCTGGCCGCGCTCGGCGGCGATGTCGTTGACGACCCGCCCCGTCAGGCCCTCGTTCGCGGCGCTGTAGGTGTCCCCGATGACGTACCGCCCGAAGTTGGCGAGCCGCCGGAAGACGCCCGCTTCCTTGCCGGCGGCCCGGCGCAGCATCTCGGCCCGTACGTCGCCGTCGCGCAGGCGGGCGATCCGCTCGGGCACGGGAAGGGCCAGTACCTCGCCCCAGCCGGGGATGAGGTTCAGGGCGCAGAAGGTGCCGAGCGACATGTTCATGGGGGTGAGGATCGGCATGGTGAGCGCGACGATGCGGCCACCGGACTTGCGGGCGCGTTCGCTCGCTTCCAGTTGCCGGGGGACGCGCTCGGGGACGGCGGAGTCGATCGTCAGCACGTTCCAGTTCAGGGGGCGGCCCGCCGCCGCGCTCATCTCCACGAACAGATCGATCTCGTCGTCGCTGAACTGGTCGAGGCAGCCCGCCACGATCGCCTCGATCTGCGTGCCCTCGTGCTCGCCCACCGCCCGTGAGAGAGCCAGCAGTTCGGCGGGTTTCGCGTGCCGCGAGGCGACCGGCTTGCCGTCGCCGTCGGAGTGCGTGGAGGACTGGGTGGTGGACAGTCCCCAGGCTCCTGCGGCCATCGCCTGGTGGAAGAGCCGCAGCATCTCGTGGAGTTGCTCCTCGGTCGGCTGCCCGCCCACCGCATCCGCGCCCATCACATACCGTCGCAACGCGCAATGCCCCACCATGAAGCCCGCGTTGACGGCGATCCGTCCCTCCAGGGCGTCCAGGTACTCCCCGAAGCCGTGCCAGTTCCAGGGCGCGCCCTCCTCCAGAGCGATCAGGGACATGCCCTCGACCCTGGACAGCATGCGGCGCGTGTAGTCGGCGTCTTCGGGCCGGTCGGGGTTCAACGGGGCAAGGGTGAAGCCGCAGTTGCCGCCCGCGACGGTCGTCACCCCGTGGTTCAAGGACGGGGTGGCGTACGGGTCCCAGAAAAGCTGGGCGTCGTAGTGCGTGTGCGGGTCGACGAACCCCGGGGCGAGGACGAGCCCGTGGGCGTCCTCGCTGGTCCTCGCGCCCTCCGTCACCGCCGCCCCGATGACCGCGATACGGCCGTTTCGTATCCCCACATCGGCGGTGTACGCGGGGCCACCCGTCCCGTCCACGACGGTCGCGCCCTTGATCAGATGGTCGAGCATCGCGCGGGAACCCCCTAGACGGCGTTGCGGAACCGGGTCGTCCGGTGCACCGGATCCGTGTCGATCTTCGGAATCACATGCTCGCCGATCAGCCTGATCGACTGGAGGGTGTCCTCCCGGGAGATCCCGATCGGCATCCCGAAGCTGAGCTGGTCGGCGCCCGCCTGCTCCCACCGCTTGCACTGGGTGAGCACCTCGGCCGGGTCACCGCAGATCAACAGCTCCTCGGAGATGAGGAGTTCGATGATCTCCTCGTTGAACTCCGGGAGCGTCTCCGGCCAGACGGGGAAGCCCTCGGGCCGCGGGAAGGTGTCGTGGTAGCGGAAGACGAGTGACTGGAGGTAGTGCAGCCCGCCACCGGCGGCGATCCGTACGGCCTCCGCGTGCGTCGGCGCGCAGATCGCCGTCGAGGTCACCATCACGTTGTCGTTGACGAAGTCCCCGACCGGCTGGGCCTCGACGATCGCCGTCTTGTACTGCTCCAGGACCCACTCCATGTCGGAGACCTTCTGCACGCTGAAGCCGAGAACCCCGAGGCCCTTGCGGGCGGCCATGGCGTACGAGGGTGGGGACCCGGCGGCGTACCACATGGCGGGGTGCGACTTCCCGTACGGCTTGGGGAAGATCTTGCGCGGCGGGAGCTGCCAGTGCTTGCCCTGGAACCCGGCGTACTCGTCCTGGAGCCACATCTTGGGGAACTCGGCGATGGTCTCTTCCCAGATCTCCTTGGTGTAGTTCATGTCGGTGACGCCGGGGATGAAGCCGAGGATCTCGTGCGATCCCGCGCCCCGGCCGCTGCCGAACTCGAAGCGCCCTTCGCTGAGATGGTCGAGCATGGCGACCTTCTCGGCGACCTTCACGGGGTGGTTGACCTGGGCGAGCGGGTTGAAGATCCCGGAGCCGAGGTGGATGCGCTCGGTGGCGTGCGCGAGGTAGCCGAGGAAGACGTCGTTGGCCGAGAGGTGTGAGTACTCCTCCAGGAAGTGGTGCTCGGACGCCCAGGCGTACTTGAAACCGGACTCGTCCGCCTGGATGACGTACTCGGTCTCCTCCATCAGCGCCTTGTGCTCCGCGAGCGGATCGGTCTCGGCCCGCTTGCCCACGTATCCCTGTACAAAGAGCCCGAATTCCAAGGAGGTTCACCGTCCCCACGTCTCTGTCCAATCATCTGACGAACCGTCAGATTCATCTGCCGCCGACTGTTCCACCGCGCCCGTGAGGCGTCAATAGCTGACGTCACGTCAGCCGGGCGGGGGCGGAGGTCAGATGACGCTCACCCCCGCCAGCCACCCCCCGTCGATCACGAACGGCTGCCCGGTGATGTACGAGGAGTCCTCGCCGGTGAGGAAGAGGACGAGCCGGGCGACCTCCTCCGGCTTCCCGATACGGCCGAGCGGCACGAGCTTGCGGTAGAGCGCGTCGACCGCCACCGAGGGCGCCGCGCCGCCGGTGGGTTCGCGGTCCGGGTCGAGCAGCGCCGGGTTGCTCATGGCGGTGTCGATGGCCCCCGGGCAGACGGCGTTGACCCGGATCCCCTTGGCGGCGAGCTCCAGCGCGGCCACCCGGGTCAGCCCCACGATGGCGTGCTTGGTCGCGGAGTAGGCCCCCACCCAGGCCATCCCCGTGAGCCCGGCGTACGAGGCGGTGTTCACGATGGTGCCGCCGCCCGCCGCCGCGATCTCGGGCGCGACGGTCTTGATCCCGAGGAAGACGCCGACCTGGTTGACCTGCACGACCTGCTGGAACTCCTCGAGAGGGGTGTTGACCAGCTCGTTGAAGCGCAGGATGCCGGCGTTGTTGACGAGCCCGTCGATCCGCCCGTACGCGTCCTTGGCAGCGGCGACGGCGGCCTGCCAGTCGGCCTCCTGGCTCACGTCGAGGTGCACGTACCGCGCGCCGATCTCCTTGGCCAGGGTCTCCCCCTGGTCGTCGAGCACATCCGCGAGCAGGACCCGCGCCCCCTCCGCGACGAAGATCCGCGCCTCCTGCTCGCCCTGCCCGCGCGCCGCACCCGTGATCAGAACGACGCGTCCGTCCAGCTTGCCCATGGCTCTCCGTAGGTTGTCGGGCGGCCCGGGAGGGGGCCGGGTGTGGCCTGCGGCTCCTTCAGCCGAGGTGCGGCTCATGGCTCCCTCAGCTGAGGTGCGGCCTGTGGCTCGCTCAGCCGAGGTGCGGAGCGACCTCGGCGCCGAACGCCGTGATCTGGTCAGTGAGTTCGGCGCGGCTCCGGCTGCGGAACCGCACCTGTATCTGGTCCACACCCATCGCGGAGTACGCCCGCAGCGACTCGGCGAGCACCTCGGGCGCCCCGTGCAGGGTGCGCCGCCCGACATCCCAGCCGGGCTCACCGACGTACAGCGGCTCGGTGATGGCGCCGACGGTGACGGGGTCCTCAATACCCGCGTCCTTCCTGATCCCGCGCAGCTTGGCGATCTGCTCCGGGAGCCGGTCGCGCGGATCGCCCTGCGGCAGCCACCCGTCACCGCGCAGCGCGGCCCGGCGTACGGCGGCGGGCGAGGATCCGCCGACCCAGACCGGCACGTGTTCCTGCGCGGGCCTTGGCAGCTGGCCGAGCCCCTCGAAGTCGTACAACTTGCCGTGGTGCACGGGGTATTCGTCCGGCCCGAGCGCGGCCCTGAGCGCCTCGATCGACTCGTCGAGGACCGCCCCGCGCCGCGCGAAGTCCACTCCGAGCACCTCGAACTCCTCTTGTACGTGGCCGGCTCCGACGCCGAGAATCAGCCGCCCGCCGCTCAGGTGGTCCAGGGTCGCGTACTGCTTGGCGGTGACCAGCGGGTGCCGCAGCCCGACGATCGCGACATGACTGAGCAGCCGTACGCGCTCGGTCACGCCCGCGAGGAGGGCGAGGGTGGCGACGGGGTCGTACCAGATGGTGCTCATCGCGCTCGCGAGGCGGCGCGGGATGGCGACGTGGTCGCAGCTCGCGAGATACGCGAAGCCGGAGCGGTCGGCGGCGCGGGCGATCTCGACGAGGTCGGCGGGGCTCGCGTCCGCCTCCCACGGCTCGGCGTAGATGGTGCTCTGCGACTGGATCGGGAGCTGCATCCCGTAGGCGAGTCGCCCTTCCGGCGGTGTGTGCATCGGCACCCCTTGACTGACGGACCGTCATATCAGGGCCCATAGTCTTAGCTGACGGACCGTCAGACAAGGGGCGTGCATCCTCTACGGCACCCAGAGGCCGTCTTCCGCCAGCCCCAACAGCTCGATCGCGTTCCGCCGTACGATCCGGTCGACGACGTCCGCGTCGAGGTGGCCCATTTGGGCCTCGCCGACCTCCCTGGACTTGGGCCAGGTGGAGTCGGAGTGTGGGTAGTCGGTCTCGTAGAGGACGTTGCCGACTCCGATGGCGTCGAGGTTCTTGAGACCGAAGGCGTCGTCGAAGAAGCAGCCATAGACGTGCTCGGTGAAGAGTTCGGACGGCGGCCGGTGGACCTTGTCGGCGACGCCGCCCCACCCGCGGTTCTCCTCCCAGACGACGTCGGCACGTTCGAGGATGTACGGGATCCACCCGATCTGACCCTCCGCGTACATGACTTTGAGATTCGGGAAGCGTTCGAACTTGCCGCTCATCAGCCAGTCCACCATCGAGAAGCAGCAGTTGGCGAAGGTGATGGTGGAGCCGACGGCGGGCGGGGCGTCGGCGGAGGTGGACGGCATCTTGCTGCTGGACCCGATGTGCATGGCGATGACCGTGCCGGTCTCGTCGCAGGCGGCGAGGAAGGGGTCCCACTCGTCGGTGTGGATGGAGGGCAGTCCGAGGTGGGGCGGGATCTCGGAGAAGGCGACGGCGCGTGCTCCACGGGCGGCGTTGCGGCGTACTTCCTCCGCCGCGAGCCGGGCGTCCCAGAGCGGAATGAGGGGAAGCGGTATCAGCCGCCCCCGGGCGTCCGGCCCGCACCACTCCTCAACCATCCAGTCGTTGTAGGCCCGCACGCACAGCAGGCCCAGCTCATGGTCCTTGGCCTCGGTGAACGTCTGGCCGCAGAAGCGGGGGAAGGTCGGGAAACACAGGGCGGACTGGACATGGTTGACGTCCATGTCGGCGAGCCGCTGCGGCACGTCGTACGAACCGGGCCGCATCTGCTCGTACGTGATCACTTCGAGCTTGATCTCGTCCCTGTCGTATCCGACCGCGGTGTCGAGGCGGGTGAGGGGCCGGTGCAGATCCTCGTATATCCACCAGTCCCCTATCGGCCCGTCGTCGCCCGGATTGCCCATGACGGGTGCGAACTTGCCGCCGAGGAAGCTCATTTCCTTCAGCGGCGCACGGAGGATGCGTGGGCCTCGGTCCTGGTACTTCGACGGGAGCCGGTCCCGCCAGACGTTGGGGGGCTCCACCGTGTGGTCGTCCACCGAGATGATCTTCGGGAAGGTCTCCATGCTCTTTACGGTAGCGCCGATCTGACGGTCCGTCAGCTCTCTGGTCGGCGCCCGCTCGATTGCGCGGACCTCGTGTGGACCCTGTGAGAGTCCCGGGGGCTTGGCACGGCGGCCTGTGATCGCTGTCTCCCACTGCTGACGCATCCGCCATGAACAAGGCAAACTGGCGTCCTAGTACCAACGGTTCGGCAGGGGGACAGCGATGGACGGTGTGCCGCGAGTACCGAAGCAGCGGGGTCGCGAGGAATCGGCGGCATTGCGCTTCTGTGTGCTCGGCCCGGTGCGCGCCTGGCGCGGGGAGGAGCTCCTGCCCGCGGGGTCTCCGCAGCAACGCGCCCTGCTGGCGGTGCTGCTGCTCCGCGAAGGCCGTACGGCCACGGCCGCCGAGCTGATCGACGCCCTGTGGGGTGACGATCCCCCTGCCCAGGCCCTGGCCACCGTACGTACCTACGCCTCGCGGCTCAGGAAGACGCTGGGCCCCGAGATCCTGGTCAGCGAGTCCGGCGGCTACGCGATCCGGCTCTCCGGCGGCGGCGGAACACTGGACCTCGCCCTCGCCCAGGAACTCGCCGCCGACGCCGAGAAGGCGCGGGGCACCGGGGACCTCTGCCACGCCCGCGACGTACTGAGGCGCGCGCTGAGCCTGTGGGAGGGCGAGCCCCTGGCGAACATGCCGGGCCCCTCCGCGGACACGCAGCGTGCACGACTGGAGGAGTTCCGCCTCCAACTCCTCGAATCCTGCCTGGACATGGACCTGGAACAGGGCTGCCACGCGGAGGCCGTGTCCGAGCTGACCGCACTCACGGCGGCGCATCCGCTCCGCGAGCGGCTGCGCGAACTGCTGATGCTCGCGCTGTACCGGAGCGGGCGGCAGGCGGAAGCCCTCGCCGTCTACGCGGACACCCGGCGCCTGCTGGCCGACGAGCTGGGCGTGGACCCGCGGGCGGGCCTGAAGGAACTCCAGGCCCGGATCCTCCAGGCGGACCCGGCGCTCGCGGAACCATCGGCTCCGGCCGCGGAGCCCGCGACAGCGCCGGTACGCCCGGCCCAACTCCCCGCCACCGTCACGGACTTCACCGGCCGCGTCTCCTTCGTCCAGGAACTGAGCGACGTCCTTGCCGCCGCCTCGTCCGACGCGGGCGAGGGCCGCGTCATGGCCGTCTCCGCCCTGGCGGGCATCGGGGGCGTGGGCAAGACGACGCTCGCCGTGCACGTGGCCCATCAGTCGCGGGGCGCTTTTCCGGACGGGCAGTTGTACGTGGACCTGCAGGGGGCGGGGGCGCGGGCGGCCGAGCCGGAAACGGTGCTGGGAGCTTTCCTGCGAGCGCTGGGGACGGCCGACTCAGCCATCCCGGACTCGCTGGAGGAACGCTCGGCACTGTACCGGTCGGTGCTGGACGGGCGACGGGTGCTGGTGTTGTTGGACAACGCCCGGGATGCCGCACAGGTACGTCCGCTGCTCCCGGGGACGGAGGGGTGCGCGGCCCTGGTCACCTCGCGCGTGCGCATGGTGGACCTGGCCGGGGCGCACCTCGTCGACCTGGACGTGATGTCCCCCGAGGAGGCCCTCCAGCTCTTCACGAAGATCGTGGGGCGGGAGCGGGTGGAGTCCGAGCGCGAGGCGGCGCTGGATGTGGTGGCGGCGTGCGGCTTCCTCCCGCTGGCGATCCGCATCGCGGCCTCCCGACTGGCCGCGCGCCGTACGTGGACGGTGTCCGTACTGGCGGCCAAGCTCGGCGACGAACGCCGCCGCCTGGACGAGTTGCAGGCCGGCGACCTCGCCGTGAAGGCCACCTTCGAGCTGGGCTACGGCCAGTTGGAGCCGGCGCAGGCCCGCGCATTCCGCCTGCTGGGGCTCGCGGACGGCCCCGACATGTCACTGGCCGCGGCAGCCGCCGTACTCGACCTGCCGATCGAGGACACCGAGGACCTGCTGGAGTCCCTGGTGGATACCTCGCTGCTGGAGTCGGCGGCGCCGGGGCGGTATCGGTACCACGATCTGGTGCGGCTCTATGCGCGTTCTTGTGCGGAGCGGGACGAACAGCCGCCCAGCGAGCGGGATGCGGCTATGTCCCGGTTGCTGGACTTCTATTTGGCTACGGCGGCACGGGTGTACGCGATAGAGCGGCCCGGGGACCGGACCGTGGACCACCTTGAGATGACCCGGCGGAAGGGGCAGGAGTTCAGCGACGACGGAAAGGCACTGGACTGGCTGCACTCGGAGGCGGCTTGCATTCTGGCTTGCGTTCAGCAGTCGTTGGAGCCGGGGACGCTGCGACGTGCGGTTGATCTCCTCCTTGCTTCCAAAGACCTGTCGGAGTCTGGGGCGAGTTCACTCCGATACGAGTCAGCCACATGTGCGGCACGTGACGCTGCGGCCACAATTGGCGACACCCATGCCGAGGGGCGCGCGCGCGTAACTCTCGCTCAAGTACTCAACAATTCTGGGCACTTCGAGAGAGCTGCGGCGGAGGCAGACCGGGCTGCGGAGCTCAGCAGTGAGTCCGGAGACCCTTGGACCAGCGGTAACGCACCGAACGAGCAGGGCATTATCGCAAACTGCGTAAATCAGCATGAAGCTGGCGAAGCCTATCTGCTCACCGCGATTGAGGCATTCCGCAACGACGGCAACCGGCCGGGCGAGGCCAGCGCCCTGTGCAATCTCTCCCGGGGGCTGGACTCAATGAATCGCACGTCCGCGGCAATTGATCTCGCCCGTCAAGGTATGGCCATTTACGATGAACTCGGCTTGACCTTCCGCCTCGCCAACGCGAGGTATGCCCTGGGGATCGTCTTCGGCCACGCGGGCCGCCATGCCGAGGCGCTTGATCAACTCACGCAGGCCCTCCAAGTGTTTGTGGAGAGCCGGCAGCGCCTGTGGGAAGGAACCACTCACTTCCGCATTGCGCAGGTCCACCTCTTGGCACACCGTCCGGGTCAAGCAGCTCAGCACGCCGAGCAGGCACTGGCCACCGGCTGCATTGGGGGCGAATGGATGCGCGCCAACGTGCTGACTCTCCTGGGGCAGTCGCTCGACCGTCTCGGGCAACTCGATCGCGCACGGGCCTGCTGGCACGACGCCCTGGTCATCTACGAAGACTCGGGCGCCCGGGAAGCCGATACGGTGCGCGACCTCCTCAACCCGGTCGCAGCGGCCTGACGAGCCGACTGACACGGCGTTCATCGAACGTTTATGGGTCGCTGCCACTCTCTAGGACATCGACCCGTCGCGTCGGGGGGCAGACGGATCGCATGGGCCCCACGGATAAGGTGGTCGGCCCCAGAACGCCCGCTCGGCAACCCTCGGGGGAGCTGCCGAGCGGGCGTTCGCACCCCGCGGACTGCCAATCCCAGAGGAGTACCTGATCATGAGCGACGCCAAGAAGGACCAGAACCTCACCACGCAGGACAGTCACCAGCCGGCCCCGCCCACCGACGGCGAAATCACCACCCTGGACAGCCACCAGCCCGCCCCGCCCACCGACGGCGAAATCACCACCCTGGACAGCCACCAGCCCGCCCCGCCCGTCCTGGGCCTCGACAACAAGTAGACCTCCATCCCGACGGGGATCGGCCGCGGTGGCGCGGAGGGGGAGCCACCGCGGCCGAGGCATGCCTGCTGCTTCCCCCACCTCACATCGTCGCGGCGATTGGCAGATACGTCCCACCTGCCCCCACGAAAACCCCTGGTCGCGCACCCCACCCCTGGGACACATCTGCCAATCCCTCAGCAAGGCCGGGTGGGGTGAGTTATCCACAAGGGGGGACTCCGGGTGGGGGAGGTGCGGGAGTGTGGGGGTGTGGAGCGTTTGGGGGTGGGTGGGGTTGTTGATGGAGGGGTTCTGGTTGTTGCGCGTGCTCTTGCGGGTGGGTGGGCCAGGCAGAGTCTCTTTCGGAAGCTTGGGGTGGAGGGGTGGACCCGGATTCGGGCCGGGGCCTGGGCCGAGCCCGGGCGGCGCGTGGACCTTTCCACCCGGCTCCGCGCCGTGCAGCTGCTCACACCGCAGCTCGTGATCAGCCATCGTTCGGCGGCCGCACTGTGGCAGATCGAGGTACTGAACCTGCCCCAAGGAGCGGGACAGGGGGCATCCACCCCAGGAGCGGCGACACAGGGGACGGCGACACAGCCGACCGCTCAAGAAACCGCCCTGGAGTTCTGTGACCCGCAGCTGTCCCTCCGGCGGGAGGGCACGGGCGTGCGCGTGTACCGGCTCCCCCTCGCGCCAGGCGATGTGGTGGTGCGCGAGGGCCTGCGGATCACGAGTGTCGCCCGTACGCTCGCGGACCTTCTGCGAGCCGCGTCGAGGGACGACGCGCTCGTGGCCACCGAATCGGCGCTCACCTGGCGCAGGGTCGACGGAATCCGCCGCGCACCGCTCGCGACTCGCGAGGTGATCGCAGCCGCGCTGGAAGCTCCTCTGCGCGGGGCGTCCAGGGCCCGCCGCCGGCTGAAGCTCGCCGACCCGTACTCCGGCTCACCCGCGGAGACAATCACACGTCTACGCATGCACGACGCGGGCCTCTGTCCAGAGTCCCAGGCCGAACTCCTCACGCCCGGCGGCCGCCAGTGCCGCCTGGACTTCCTCTTCCGGGCCGAAGGACTGGCCGTCGAGATCGAGGGATACGCCTACCACGGCACCCGCGCCTCCCACCATCGGGACATCGCCCGCTACAACGAGGTCCTCCAGTGCCCGGAGGTCCGCCTCCTCCTCCGGTACACCGCGGCGGACGTCTTCGGACGCCCCGCCCAGATCATCGAGGAGATCCACAACGCCCTCATCAGACTCGGCCCACTCACCGAGCCCCGCTCCTCCCTGGGCCCAGGAAGCACGGAAGCCCAGCCTCCCCGGGCCCAGGAAGCACGGAAGCCCAGCCTCCCCGGGCCCAGGAAGCGCAGAAGCCCAGCCTCCCCGCCCTCGCCCAGCGCGGCCCGGGCCCCCTCACCGCCCCCGCAACTCCCCCTTAACCACCTTCCCACTCGCGTTCCGAGGCAGCTCCCCCACGAACTCCACCCCCCGCGGCACCTTGTAGTTCGCCATCTCGCGGCGGGACCAGGCGATGAGGTCGTCCCCCGTCACCACGGCCCCAGGACGCCGTACGACATACGCCTTGCCGACCTCCCCCAGCCGCCCGTCCGGGACGCCGATCACCGCCACGTCGGCGACATCCGGATGGAGGCCGAGGAGCTGTTCGATCTCGGCGGGGTAGGCGTTGAAGCCGCCGACGATGAACATGTCCTTGAGGCGGTCGGTGATGCGGAGGTTGCCGGAGACATCAAGGACCCCCACATCTCCCGTCCGCAGCCAGCCGTCCGCTCCCAAAACAGCGGCCGTCGCCTCCGCGTCCTCGAAGTAGCCCTGCATGACGTTGAAGCCGCGGACGAGGACCTCGCCGGGGGTGCCGGGCGCGAGGGGCTCCCCCCTCGGCCCCACCACCCGTACCTCCGTGTCCGGGATCGCCCGCCCGGACGTCGAGGCGATCACGGTCGGGGCGTCTCCACGGCGGCACATCGTGACGATCCCGCTCGCTTCCGAAAGCCCGTACGCCGTAAGGACCGTGTCGATCTTCAGCTCCGTCCGAAGTCGTTCCACGAGCCGCAGGGGGACCACCGCCGCGCCCGTCACGACGAGCCGCAGTGCCGACAGGTCGTGCGTGTCGCGGAACGGGTGGTCCAGCAGCGACTGGTGGAGGGTCGGTGGGCCCGGGAGGACCGATATCCGTTCCGAGGCCACGTTGGCGAGGACCGTGTCGACGTTGAACACCGGTTGCGGGATCATCGTCGCGCCCCGCATGAGGCAGGCCACGATGCCGGCCTTGTAGCCGAAGGTGTGGAAGAAGGGGTTCACGATCAGGTAGCGGTCGCCCTCGCGCAGGCCCGCCAGTTCGCTCCAGATCGCGTAACCGCGCAGCGTCTGCGCGTGGGTGATCACCGCGCCCTTGGGGCGGCCCGTCGTACCGGAGGTGAAGACGATGTCGGAGGGTGAGGATCCGGAGAGGACGGCCTCCCGTTCGCGTACTTCCGCCGCGCCCACGCCCTCCCCGGCGGCCAGGAAGTCCTTCCAGGTACGGAAGTCGGCGGGGGCGTCGTCCGAGAGCACGACCACCTGCTGAAGGTGCGGGAGGCCGGGGAGCGGGCCCGTGCCGTCGCCCTCCCCCGCGGCCCTCCGCAGCGACGCCACATACGAGGTGCCCAGGAACGTGCCGGTCACGAAGAGCAGGCGTGCCCGGCTGCGGGCCAGTACGTACGCCGCCTCCGTCCCCTTGAAGCGGGTGTTCAGCGGGACGAGGACCGCCCCCGCCGACACCGCGCCGAGCGCGGAGACGATCCAGTCGAGGGTGTTCGGGGCCCAGATGGCGACCCGGTCGCCGGGCCGGACCCCGCTCGCGAGACAGGCCGCGGTCGCGCGTTCGACGCGGGCGCCCAGCTCCTCGTACGAGACGCGCGTACGGCCGTCCGCCACCGCCTCCCGGTCCGCGAAGCGTGTCGCCGCCGACCGGACCAGTCCCGGGATGCTGCCCCACTCCAGGTCTCCGCGCATCTCACGCCTCCCTGCACCCGAAACGCAACTGCTGACTGACCGTCAGATTAGCTGTAGCCTGACGCCCTGTCAGCAGTCGGGACTCCGTGCGGAGGTGCGCGCACATGGCAAGGACCGCGACAAGAGCAACGAAAAGGGCCACCACTCCCAGGACCATGCCGCAGGGGATCAAGGACGCCACCGCCATCGTCGGCATCGGGCAGACCGCGTTCGCGAAGCAACTCCCCGAGTCCGAGAAGGCCTTGGCCTGTCGTGCGGTCCTCGCCGCCCTCGACGACGCCGGGATCGAGCCCGCCGAGGTCGACGGGCTCGCCTCCTACACCATGGAGGAGACCGACGAGGTGGAGGTGGCGAAGGCCGTCGGCTTCGGCGACCTCAGCTTCTTCAGCAAAGTGGGGTACGGGGGCGGGGGTTCGTGCGCCACCGTCGCGCATCTCGCCGCAGCCGTCGCCACCGGACAGGCCACGGTCGGTGTCGCCTGGCGGTCACGGAAGCGGGGCAGCGGCCCCCGCCCATGGAAGAACACCACCACCCAACTCCCCACCCCCGCCCAGTGGACACGCCCCTTCGGGCTGCTCAGACCCGCCGACGAGATCGGCATGCTGGCACGCCGCTACATGCACGAGTACGGCGCGACCCGCGACCACCTCTTCAACGTCGCCCTCGCCTGCCGCAACCGCGCCAACCAGAACCCGGCCGCGATCATGTACGAGCGCCCCCTCACCCGCGAGATGTACATGACCTCCCGCTGGATCAGCGAACCCCTCTGCCTCTTCGACAACTGCCTTGAAACTGATGGCGCGTTGGCGTGCGTTGTCGTATCGGCCGAGCGGGCGCGCGACTGCCGACGGCGGCCCGTCTACGTCCACTCCGCCGCGCAGGGCCTGCCCGCCCAGCACCACGGCATGGTCAACTACTGGAACGACGACCCGCTCACCGGACCCGCCTGGACCGCCGCCCGACACCTCTGGAAACACGCCGACTTCACGCCGGACGATGTGGATGTCGCCCAGATCTACGACGCGTTCACCCCTCTCATACCGCTCTCCCTGGAGGGGTACGGCTTCTGCGCGAAGGGCGAGGGCGCCGGGTTCACCGAGGGCGGTGCGCTGGAGATCGGCGGACGGCTGCCCATGAACACGGGGGGAGGCGGTCTCTCCGAGGCCTACGTGCACGGCTTCAACCTCATCAACGAAGGGGTGAAGCAGTTGCGGGGCACCAGCACCGCCCAGGTGCCGGGCGCCGCCACCTGCCTGGTCACAGCCGGCGAAGGCGTCCCGACTTCCGCCCTCCTGCTGAGGAGTTGACCAACCCATGAGAGACGACGAGACCGACGGGACCACCCTCCTCTCCCCCGTCCCCGACGACGACGGCGCCCCCTTCTGGCAGTACGCCGCCCGCGGCGAACTCCGCATCCAGGCCTGCGCCGACTGCGGCGAACTCCGCTTCCCGCCCCGCCCCTGCTGCCCGCACTGCCACTCCTTCGCGAGCGAGTGGCGCAGGATGAGCGGGCGGGGGCGCGTCTGGTCGTACGTCGTCCCGCATCCGCCGCTCCTTCCCGCCTACGCCGCGCAGGCCCCGTACAACGCGATCGTCGTCGAGCTCGCGGAGGCGCCGCGGATCCGGCTGGTGGGGAATCTGGTGAGCGGGGCCGACGCGCCGCTCAACTCCGTTGTGGTGGAACGGATTCGGATCGGGGCGCGGGTGCAGGTGGTCTTCACCGAGGCCGATGCCGACGGCGTGTGTATGCCCCGCTGGATCCTGGACCGGCCGTGAGCGGCGGCGGTCTGCGCGTCACCACCGACAAGGACACCGGGGTCGCCGTCCTGACCCTCGACCGGCCGGAGAAGCTCAACGCCATCGACATCGAGACGGCCGCCCAACTCGCCTCGGCATGGCGGGAGTTCCGGTACGACGACTCCGTACGGGCCCTCGTCGTCACCGGGGCGGGCGAGCGGGCCTTCTGTACGGGGATCGACCGGGGCGTCGATGTTCCGCAGCCCAACTCCCCCTACATGGTGGACGATCCGCTCCTCGCCATCGGGCCGAAGGCGAACGACCTGTGGAAGCCGGTCATCGCGGCCGTGAACGGGATGGCGTGCGGGGGCGCCTTCTACCTGCTGGGGGAATCGGAGTTCGTCGTCGCGGACGAGGCGGCGACGTTCTTCGATCCGCACACCACGTACGGGATGGTCAGCGCGTACGAGTCCATCTACATGGCGCAGCGGATGCCGTTCGGAGAGGTGGCTCGGATGGCGTTGATGGGGAACGCTGAGCGGATTTCCGCGCGGCGGGCGTATGAGGTGGGGCTGGTGTCCGAACTCGCGCCTCCCGGAGGGGCGTTGGCGGCGGCCGTGGCCTGCGCCGCGGTCATCGCCTCCTATCCGGCGGAGGCTGTCCAGGGGACCGTCCGTGCCCTGTGGTCCGCCCAGGAGCCGGCCCGCACCCAGGCGCTCGCCCACGCCCCGCACCTCATCTCCCTCGGCAACCTGCCGAGCGAGCGCCAGGCGGCCCTGTTCACCGCCCGAGGCTCGGAGTTCAGGACCCGCTGAGGCGGGTGCGGCGGGTTGGGGGTGGTTTTCTCGCCCCCTCCGCCCCTACCCGTCCCTTGTCCCTGGGGCTCCGCCCCAGACCCCGCCAAGGGGCTCCGCCCCCTGGACCCCCGCTCCTCAAACGCCGGAGGGGCTGAAGATTTCCCCGGCCGGGATAGATCTTTCAGCCCGTCCGGCGTTTGAGGACGAGCGCGTTCAGCGCGACAGCGGGGGTCTGGGGGCGGCAGCCCCCAGGAACAAGGGACGGGCAGGGGCGGAGGGGGCGAAGAAACCGCCCCAACCCTCACACCGTCCGAGCCGTCCCCGTCCCCTTCTCCGCGTCCAGCGCGTACACACACCGGTCCTTGCTGCAGGCGTACACGACGCCGTCCTTGACCACCGGGGCTCCGGTGATCTCACCGCCGGTGGCGAGTTTCCACCGCAGGCGCCCGTCGTCCGCCTTCAGCGTGTAGAGCAGATGATCGGTGGAACCGAAGTGGATGCGGCCCTCGGCGACGGCGGGGGCGCCGACGAGGTCGCCGCCCGCCTGGAAGCGCCACTTGGGCGTGCCGGTGACGGCGTCGAGGGTGTAGAGGCCCTTGCCGCTGCCGACGTGGACGTGACCGGCGGCGACAAGGACCGGCTCGATCGAGGAACGGGACTCCGTCGCGATGCGCCAGCGGTCGCGGCCGTCGGTGGCGTCGAGGGCGTACACGGTGCCGAGGTAGTCGGCGAGGTAGACGCCACCGCCGGTGACGGCGGGACCCGGCACGAAGGTGGGCGGGCAGAGGAAGACCGCCGGGGCCTCGAAGTGCCAGCGGACGTGGCCGTTCGCCACGTCGACGGCGAGGACGCGGGTGCCGGCGGAGATGTACACGTACCCGTCGGGCGCCGAGGTGATCCGCACCGGCACGCCACCGCAGGAGGCCGCGTCACCGATGGGGTAGGACCAGCGCTCCTCGCCGGTACGGGCCTCCAGGGCACGCAGCCGGGCGTCCTGCCAGACGTACACGGTGCCGTCGTGGACGGCGGGCCCGGCCTCCGGGGACTCGAAGTCGGTCTGGGCGCCGCTGATCTCCCACAGCTTGTGGCCGTTGGCGGCCTCCCAGGCCTGTACGCCGCCGCCGCGCGTGCCGGTGACGACGGTGCCCCGGTCGGCCTTGAGCGAGTACACCCAGGCGTCGGTCGAAAGACGCCACAGGTCGCCGCCCTCCCGGGCGTCAAGGGCGAAGAGGGTGGGGCCGTCGGAGGCGTGGATACGGCCGTCCGCCACCGACATGGACCAGGCCACGTCCCGCGTCTTGAAGCGGCGCCGGCCCGTCGCGACGTCCAGGGCGTGCACCTCGAAGGAGGTGACGTAGACGAGGTCGTCGGCAACCGCGGGCGTACCCCATACGTCGTTCGACATGCGGAAGCGCCACGGCCGCCAGCCGGCCGGGGAGTCCGGCGCGGGGGGCGCGGCGACGGGCGCGGGGTCTGCGCCGTTCACGCCGGCGCGCGGCCGGGACCAGGACGCGGCGAGGCCCGCCTCCGGAGGGGGTGCCTTGACGGCGGCGGCGCGAGCGTCGGCAACGCGCGGACCCGGGCCGATGGGCACCTGACCGCCCGCAAGGCGTACTGGGCCGGTGTCGGGCGCCCCGACGGGCAGGGGCGCGTGCGCGGGCGGAGGCGGTACGCGCCCGCCGCCGCTGCGGCCCGCCGACGGCGAGGGCTTCGCGGGCGGCCGGCCCCCTCGGCGCTGCTCGATCAGGGTCACCGCACGCTCGGGCAGCCACGCGGACGCCGTACCGCTGTCGTCGGATCCGGAGCCGAAGAGGTGGGGTGCGAGCTGGGCCTGGAGGTCGGCGGGGTTGGGGCGGCCCGCGGCCTCCATCTGCATACAGGACTCGATGAGGGGGCGCAGTTCGGCGGGCAGGCCTTCGAGGTCCGGGCCCTCCCTGAGCAGCATGAAGACGGTTTCGACGGGGTTCGCACCGTGGAAGGGGGCGTGGCCGGTGGCGGCGAAGACGAGCATCGAGCCGAGCGAGAAGACGTCACTCGCGCCGGTCACGCTGCGCGAGTCCTTGGCCTGCTCGGGCGACATGTAGGCGGGCGTACCGACGGCGACGTTCGTCATGGTCAGCCGGGTGTTCGAGACGCCGGAGGCGATACCGAAGTCGATCACTCGCGGGCCGTCCTCGACGACAAGGACGTTCGAGGGCTTCAGGTCGCGGTGGACGAGGCCCGCGCCGTGGATGGACTGCAGCGCCTCCGCGACACCGGCGGCCAGCCAGCGCACCGCCTGGGCCGGCATCGGCCCGCACTCATTCACTATTTCTTCCAGCGAGGGAGCGGGCACATAGGCGGTGGCCAGCCACGGCACGGCCGCGCGGGCGTCGGCGTCGACCACGGCCGCCGTGTAGAAGCCGGACACGGCCCGGGCCGCCTCGACCTCGCGCGAGAAACGGACCCGGAACAACTGGTCCTCGGCGAGCTCCGTCCTGACCGTCTTGATCGCCACGCGCCGGCCGGAAGCCGAGCGCGCGAGATAGACCAGCCCCATGCCGCCGGCACCCAGCCGCCCCAGCACCTCGAACGGCCCGATCCGACGCGGATCGTGCTGCGTCAGCTGATCCACCACTTGCCTGCCACCTCCCCGTACGGGCCACGCCATCCACGTATGAACGCGGCCCCGTGCAGCGTCTCACCACCGCACCGCCATGGCGGCACGCACCCCGATTCTTCCTGTCCGAGCCGATGGTTGCGAACCCGGGGGCGGAACGGGGTGTCTTGGGACAAAATGGCCGCACTTCCGAGCGCGGCCGGGACACCACCCCCGTATACGGCCCCCACAAGGTTTTTTACGGCCGCTGCGCCATGTCTATTACAACTCTGCCGTTCTATTACAGCTCTGCGGCCTATTACAGCTCTGCGGCGCCGCCTATCGGCTAAGACCGCTGAAGTACGGCGAACGACGCCCCCTGGTTGTCCGTGACCACCGCCACCCGCCCGTACGACGTGTCGAAGGGCGGCGCCTGGACGCGTCCGCCGAGCCGGTTCACCGTCCCGATGACGGCCTCACAGTCCTCGACGCCGAAGTGGACGAGGAAGTGGGGCGGCATCTCGGCGGGGAAGACGTCGGACACGGGGGCCCTGCCGAAGTCCGGGGAGGCGTCGGGGCCGAAGAGGGCCTCCAGGAAGACGGTGCCGTAGAACTGGTCGACGGTCGCCATGTCCCGGGCGTACAGCTCGGCCCAGCAGAAGGTGCCCGGCTCGTAGCGCCTGCCGAAGCCGGGGTGGGTGCCGGCCTGCCAGAGGCCGAAGACCGCGCCCTCCGGGTCGGCCGCGAGGGCCCTCGTGCCGAAGTCGCCCACCGGCCTCGGCGCGTTGATCAGCTGACCGCCCTCCGCCTCGATCCGGCCGGCGAGCGCGGTGACGTCCGGCGTCGCGAAGTACACCGTCCAGACGGTGGGCATCCGGCCGTCCCGCTTGGGCACGAGGGCGGCGACGGGCTCGCCGTGATGGTGCGCCCGCACGGCCCCTCGCGCCGGGGCCCCGGGTTCGTCCGGGTGGTGCCCCTCCTCGAAGGTCCACCCGAAGAGCTCGCCGTAGAAGCGCTTGCCGGCGGCGACATCGGCGAGCTGCGCGTCGACCCAGCAGGGGACGCCTTCGGAGAAAGCGGCGGGGCTCTCGGGCAAAGGGGCGGATTCGGCCATGCGGCCAAGCTAACGGGCCTTCACGCATCCCGCAGAGCGTGCGCATCCCTTTGTGCACGGGCACCCGGACCCCCGCGTGAGCAGGCACCCGCACCCTGTGTGAACAGGCACACCCGCCCCTGTGATGAGCAGCCGCACCCCATTTGCAGTCGGCCGAATCGCGCTCCGATCACCCCTCGGTAAGCTGACGGCATGACAGGACAAGTGCGTACCGTCGACGGCCGCGTGGCCGGGCGGCGTGGGCAGGCGACCCGGCAGAAGCTGCTCGACTGCCTCAGCGAGATGCTCAGCTCCTCGCCCTACCGGGACGTCAAAGTCATTGATGTCGCCCGGAAGGCGGGTACTTCACCCGCGACCTTCTACCAGTACTTCCCGGACGTCGAAGGTGCCGTCCTGGAGATCGCCGAGCAAATGGCCACGGAGGGCGCCGGGTTGACCCAGTTGCTCGACGGCCGTTCCTGGGTCGGCAAGGCAGGCTGGCAGACCTCGCAGGAACTCGTCGACGGTTTCCTGGAGTTCTGGCGGCGCAACGACGCGATCCTCAGGGTCGTCGATCTGGGTGCCGCCGAGGGCGACAAACGGTTCTACAAGATCCGTATGAAGATCCTCAACTCCGTGAACAACTCCCTTACGGACACGGTCACCGAGCTCCAGTCCAAGGGCAAGGTCGACAAGGACGTGAACCCGGCAGCGATGGCCGGTTCCCTCGTCGCCATGCTCGCGGCGGTGGCCTCGCATCAGAGGGGCTTCCAGTCGTGGGGCGTCAAGCAGGCTGAACTCAAGCCGAATCTGGCGCTGTTGGTGCACCTGGGCGTGACGGGCAAGAAGCCCACGAAGTAACCATCCTTCACGCCCTTCCTGCCCCCACCCCTGCCCCTCCCTCTTGCCCCTCCCCGTCCAGTGGTCCAACTCCTGTCATGCGGGCGGCAGTCCATCCATCCCGGTGGACTGCCGCCCGCTGCGCTGTGTGCGCGGTACGGTCCGGACCTGCTCCACCTTCGGACGAGCTCAGCGCCGTACGATCCGGAACAACCGGATCTCCCGGTCGATCCGCTCCTGATAGGTGACGTACGGCGGCCAGAACGCCACCACCGCCTTCCAGGCCGCGGCCCGCTCGTCCCCCTCCAGGAGATGAGCGGTTACGGCGATGCCCTCGCCCTTCCAGTTGATCGCGGCGTCCGGATGCGCGAGGAGATTGGCGGTCCAGGCGGGGTGATCCGGGCGCCCGAAGTTGGAGCCGATGAGGATCCAGCTCCCCGGAGCGGCGGCAGCCGCCGAACCCTCGGGCATACAGGCCAACGGCGTACGCCGATCCAGCCCGCTCCTGGCGCCACGCACGGTGAGGATGACCCCCGGCAGCATCTGCGCACTGAGCAGCACCTTGCCGCGCGTCAGCCGGTGCACCACACGGTCCAGCGCGGGAACGACATGCGGGGCGACCCGTGCGAACGCCCGGGTCGAGGAGACCTTCTGCACCAGCCGGACTCCCGGAAGCCTGCCGCCGGCCTTAGCCCTGACCCTGCCCTGGGGCATCACACGGCCACCTCTCCACGGCTACTGCTACTGCTACCGCTGTCGAACAAGTGCGCCATATCCGCGGCATACCCCCGCAGCCGATGCACCGGCCCGAAGAGCAGCTCGTCGCCGGCCGCCCGCTTGAAGTACAGATGAGCCTCGTGCTCCCAGGTGAACCCGATCCCGCCGTGCAACTGGATCCCCTCGGACGCGGCGACCCGCAGCGCCTCCAGCGCCTGAGCGAGCGCGAGCCCACCCACCCGCTCAGCGCCGCGGCCAGGGTCGGTACCGGCAGCCCAAGCCGCGTAGTACGCCGCCGACCGGGCCGCCTGCACCCCCACATACACATCCGCCAGCCGGTGCTTCACCGCCTGGAACGACCCGATCGCCCGTCCGAACTGCTCCCGCTGCCGCACGTACTCGACCGTCCGTTCCAGCGCCCGGTCGGCGGCTCCCACGGCCTCGGCGGCGAGTACGGCGGCGGCCACGTCCCCGACCGCGGCGAGCGCTCCGGGGACATCGGCGCCCTCGTCCCCGAGCAACTCGGCTGCTACATCACGGAGTTCGATCCGGGCCTGGGGCCGCGTCTCGTCGAGGGACGTCTGCCGGACCCGCACGAGCCCGTCGGCAGCCCTGTCCCCCGCTCGCGCGCCCCCCACCCGTACGAGGAACAGCAGCGTCCGGGCCCGTACGAAGCCCCCTGTGTGCGCAGCCACCACGAGCAGCCCCGCGCTGTGTCCGTCGAGCACCTGTGCCGCCTGCCCATAGAGCCGCCACACACCGTCGACCTGCCGAGCCTGGATGCCACCGGCGCGGCCGCCGCCCGCCCAGTCCCCGCGGTTGTCACCCACCAGCCCGAGCACGGTCGCAAGCCGCGCGCCCGGCACCGCGAGGGCGGCGGTCAGCTCGCCGGAGGCGAGGCGGGGCAGCAGTTCCGCGCGCTGTGCCTCGGTACCCAGGGCCAGGATCAGCGGGGCCGCGAGGACGGCCGTGGACAGGAGTGGCGAGGGGGCGAGTGCGCGCCCCGACTCCTCACAGGCGAGGGCGAGTTCGGTGACCGAGCAGCCGACGCCGCCGTACGTCTCCGGAAGGGCGAGACCGGGCAGCCCGAGCTGCTGCGCGAGCGCGTCCCAGAGCGCGGGATCGTATCCGTCGGGGCTTCGCACGGCGGCCCGCACCTCCTCCGGCCCGCACCGCTTGACCAGCAACTCCCTCAGCGTGCGCCGGATCTCCTCCTGCTCGGCGGTGAAACGGGTGTCCATGCGGCCTCCTCCCCAGATCTGACGGACCGTCATATTAGGCCTGCGCCAGAGGAATGCACAGGCCTGCGACCCCTCCCCACCCACCATCATCTGATGTACCGTCAGATTCATGTCGCCAGGAACTCCCAGCGAAGCCAGGACTTCCGGTAAGCGCAAGGTCGCCGTCGTCGGCGTATCCCTCTCCGACTGCGGCCGCGTCGACGAGGCAACCCCGTACGCACTGCACGCCCAGGCAGCCCGCCGCGCGCTCGCCGACTCGGGGCTCGGCCGTGAGGTGGTCGACGGTTTCGCTTCGGCGGGCCTCGGCACGCTGGCGCCCATCGAGGTGGCCGAGTACCTGGGGCTGCGGCCGGCCTGGGTCGACTCGACCTCCGTCGGCGGCTCCACCTGGGAGGTCATGGCGGCCCACGCGGCCGACGCGATCGCGGCCGGCCACGCGAACGCCGTCCTGCTGGTCTACGGTTCCACCGCCCGCGCCGACATCAAGGCGGGCCGCCGCACCGGCAACCTCTCCTTCGGCGCCCGGGGCCCCCTCCAGTTCGAGGTCCCGTACGGCCACACACTCATCGCCAAGTACGCGATGGCGGCCCGCCGCCACATGCACGAGTACGGCACGACCCTGGAACAGCTCGCCTCGGTCGCCGTCCAGGCCCGCGCGAACGCGGCGGCGAACCCGGAGGCGATGTTCCGCGATCCGATCACCGTCGACGACGTCCTGTCGGGCCCGATGATCGCGGACCCCTTCACCAAGCTGCACTGCTGCATCCGCTCCGACGGCGGCGCGGCGGTCCTGCTGGCGGCCGAGGATTACGTACGGGACTGCCGTACCGCGCCTGTCTGGGTCCTCGGCACCGGCGAGCACGTCTCGCACACCGCCATGTCCGAGTGGGCGGACTTCACCGTCTCCCCGGCGGCGGTGAGCGGCCGCCTCGCCTTCTCCCGCGCGGGGGTCCGCCCGGACGAGATCGACCTGGCCGAGATCTACGACGCCTTCACCTACATGACGCTCGTGACGCTGGAAGACCTCGGCTTCTGCGAGAAGGGCGAGGGGGGCTCGTTCGTGGACGCGGCGAAGGGCCGGCTGCTGGTGGGAGGGGAACTGCCCGTCAACACGGACGGCGGCGGACTGTCGGCCCAACATCCCGGGATGCGGGGGCTGTTCCTGCTGGTGGAAGCCGTACGGCAGTTGCGCGGCGAGGCCGGGGAGCGCCAGGTGAGAAAGCACGGCGGGCACCTGCCGGAGCTGGCGGTCGCCTCCGGGACGGGCGGCTGGTTCTGTTCTTCGGGGACGGTGGTGCTGGGGCGGGGGTGAGTTCGCGACCGGCCCGGCCCGCGCCTCAACTCACCGAGAGGGCCAGCAGGTTCGGTCCTGGCCGTTGGGAAACGGTCGTCCAGCGCGGGGTCTTCGCCGACACCGATATCCGGTTCCGGCCACCGTTACCGCCCACGCCACCGATACCGCCCTCGTTACCGCCCACGCCACCGATACCGCCCTCGTTACCGCCCACGCCACCGCTGCCGCTACCGCTACGGCTGGCGAAGACGAACAGCCGCAGCACCAGGAACCTTCCGACTCCGGCGAGCCCGGAGGCGCTGAGGTAGACGACCTGCTCCGTCAGCATGCCGGGCGAGGACTGCATCAGGTGCAGTACGAGCATCGCGGCGGAGGTCACCGCGTAGGCACCCACGGCCGATCCCGCCGACTGCCAGTGCTGGCGCCATCCGGCACGCCGCCCGGCCCCGAAGGTGAAGCGTGCGTGCAACTCCGTGCAGAGGAGGGTGGAGGCGACGGTGATCAGCGCGTTCGCCAGGGCCCAGGGCAGCGCACCCGCGAGCAGCGCCACGGCGGCACTGGAGAGGAGCCCGACACCGCCGCCGCAGAGCACGAACCGGGCGAAGGAGGCGAGCGGGCCGGGGGCCGCCGGGGTCGCGGGGACGGTCGGAGGTACCGCGGTCACGGGAACCGCCCGGATCCGGCGTACGCCGTCCATACCGATAGCGATACCGATCTCCGTCGGCTCGGAATCGCAACCCCGCGCCACGAACGCCGTCTCCGGCTTCGACAACAGCAGCGAGTTCATGCGAGGGGTTTCCTTCCGGACGGGGCCGTGAACCTCTGGAATCAGGGGCCTTGAGCCTCTGGAGTCAGGGCCATGAACCCCTGGGATCAACTGGGTTCAACGATGTCGTCGCCCGCGCCTCAGCACGAGGAGGTGCGCTACCCAACCGGGGGTACGGCTAGCCCCACCATGGGCCGGGTGCCCACGGGTGTGTCGGTCGCCAGGAATAGGGAGCGGCACCGGGCACGCTGACGCAGACAGCCACCGTTCGCAGCCCGCCCGCAGCATGGAGGAGACCGACATGGCCCTGACCCGCGAAGAACGCGAAGCCTTTCTCGCCGAGCCGCACGTCGCCGCGATCGCGGTCGACGCGGGGGAGGGAAGGGCCCCGCTCACCGTGCCGATCTGGTACCAGTACGAGCCCGGCGGCATCGTGTGGATCATGACGGGGCAGGACTCCCGCAAGACCAGCCTGATCAGCGCGGCGGGCCGGTTCACGCTGCTGGTCGACCGGCTCGAACCCACCATCCGGTACGTGTCGGTCGAGGGTCCTGTACTCGACACCACTCTCGCCACCCGCGAACAGCTTCATGAGATCTCGGCGCGCTACCTCCCGGCCGAAAAGGTCGACGCCTACGTCGACTTCGCCTGGAAGGAACAAGGCACCAATGTGGTCATCCACATGCAGCCCGAACACTGGGTCTCGTCCGACCTCGGCTCGGTGTGAGCGGGTACGTGAATCTCACGTGACAATCGGGGCATGAGCGCCGACCATGCCGACCCGTCCGCCGAGTTCGTCCGTCTCCTGCGGTCCCAACGGGTCTGGGACACCGAGTTGCCCCCCTTCGATCCGGGGGCGGCGCCCGACGAGCCGCTGCCGCTGTTCGAGCGGTGGTTCGCGGAGGCGGTGGCGGCGGGCCAGACCGAGCCGCACACCGTCTCCCTCGCCACCGCGGACGCGGACGGGCTGCCGGACGTCCGTACGGTGATGCTGCACGGGGCGGACGCGGCGGGCTGGTCCTTCGCGTCGCACGCGACGAGCCGCAAGGGCCGGCAACTGGCCGCCCGCCCGTACGCCGCCCTCGGCTTCTACTGGCCCGCACAGGGCCGCCAGATCCGCCTCCGCGGCCCCGTCACCATCGCCCCTCCCGAGGCGGGCCAGGCCGACCTGCACGCCCGCTCCACCGGTGCGCTGGCCGCCGCCCTCGTCGGCCACCAGAGCGAAGTCCTGCCTTCCCAGAAGGACTTGGAGCAGGCGTCCGACGCGGCCTGGTCCCAGGCCGAGCGTGACCCCACCACCCCGGTCCCCACCTGGACCCTCTACCACCTCCGCCCGACCGAGGCGGAGTTCTTCCAGGGCGACCCCCACAGACGCCACGTACGCCTCAACTACCACCGCACAGAATCCGGTTGGCTCAGGGAACTGCTGTGGCCGTGAGGCCGGAGGTCACTACGGCGCCGCTGGCTCAGGATCCGTGGCCACCCGCCCGTGCAGATGCACGTCCCGGAACGCGTCGTGCCGTCCCGCTTCGAACATCGCGCCCCGCAGCGTCCCCTCGTGCGGGAATCCGCAGCGCTCGGCGACGCGGCAGGAGGCGTCGTGGCCGAGGGCGTGGCCCAGTTCCAGGCGGTGCAGGCCGAGGTCGGTGAAGGCGAAGCGGGTGGCGACGAGCAGGGCGCGGGTGGCGACCCGGCGGCCGCGGGCCTCGGGGAGGACCCAGTAGCCGACGCGGGCGCAGCTCATGACGTGGTCGATCTCGTTGACGCCGATGTGGCCGAGCACTTGGCCGGTGTCCGCCTCCGTGACGCAGAAGGAGACTCCGCTCGCGTCCGTCGCGGCCTCGGCACGCGAGCGGAGCGACTCACGCGCGCCGTCGATGTCCCGGACGATCTTCAGCGGCGTGTTCCAGCGCTGGAACTCCGGGTCGGACAGCCCGCGCAGCCACGCCGACACATCGACGTCGGACTCGGCGTTCCACGGGCGCAGCCGCAGACCGTGACCACGCTTCTCGGGGAAGGGATGGAGGGCGTAATGCTCGTGGATGTCGGCCATCCATCCATTGAAACGCCTCAGCGCGTACGGCCCTCACCCGGGGACGCAACACCGAACACCGAGCACCGACCGTATACGGGGGGGAAAAGGTCTCCCCGTACAGTCCGCACGCCGCGTACGACTCACCCCCACGGCCGGAACACGGGCACCCGCACTTCCTCCACGCCCCCCACGCCCCGGAACGTCACCCCCAGCTCCATCCCGACCCGCAGCGCCCCCTCCGCACACTCCACGACCTCGGTCATCATCCGCGGCCCCTCCGCGAGGTCGACGACGGCGGCGACGTACGGGACTCGCTCGCCGAACGGCGGGAGGTCGTTGCGGTGCACGACTGACCAGGTGTAGAGCGTGGCGCGCCCGCTGGCCGGTTCCCACCGCACGTCCTCGCTCCAGCAGTGCGGGCAGAACTCCCGGGGGTAGTGGTGTGCCCGCCCGCATCCCCCGCAGCGGCGCACCAGCAGCCGGCCCTCCGCCGCCGCGTCCCAGTACGGCCGCGTGAAGGCGTCCACCTCGGGGACGTCGAACCCGTCCACCTCGGGGACGTCGAACCCCCAGGTCGCCGACCCACTCACCGGAACAGCCCGATCGCGTCGTCCAGCGACCACGTCTGCCACGACATCCCGAACAGAGCGACGACCGAGATCAGCGCCATCATCGAGTTCTGGCCCTGTTCGGCCCAGTCGTGGATCATGAGGACGAGGTAGAGAAGGTTGAGGAGCAGCCCTCCGACCAGGGCGATCGGCGTCAGGAAGCCGAGGATCAGCCCGAGTCCCAGCGCGAGTTCCGCGTACGCGACCACGTACGCCATGGTCCGCGGGCGCGGCGCGACGACGGTGTCGAAGCCGCTCCGGACCGCGTTCCACCGGTGCTTCGCCGCGATGTCCGCCGCCCACGCGATCCCGCTCCCCCGCTCGAACCACGCCTTCTTGTCCTTGTGCCGCCAGCTCTCCAGCCACCACAGCCCGAGCCCGATACGGAGCACGGCCAGCCACTCCGCCCCGCTGAGCCAGATCGTGTCCATGGGCGACCCCACTCCCTCGGTTTCTGACGGTACGTCAGTTTCACCGCACGGGACCGCACACGCAAGAGGCGTACGCCCCGGCGCGCACTCCCGACGCTCAAGCCTTCTCTCCCGCCCCCGGTTGACGGCCCCCGAGCCACCCGACGCGAGCCCTCCACCCACCACCGGCACACCCACCCCCTCCCCCCTCCACGCACCCGGCACAACCAAGTGACCTACGCCACGAGCCCCACCCACCCCTCCTACAGCCGTGATCAGTTCGCAACCGATTCCGGGCTTGACCGAGACCTATCAAGTAACTGCGTGATTACGCTCACGAACATGGCCGACTCCTCTGCTTCCTCGACGCCGCATCCGGTGCCGTCCCACGAAGACCGCCCCGTGTACGTGATCGGCGGCGGCCCCGGCGGACTCGCCGCGGCTTACGCGCTGCGCGCGCAGGGTGTACGCGCCGTCGTGCTGGAGAAGTCCGAGCACGTCGGGGCATCCTGGCGGCGCCACTACGACCGGCTGCATCTGCACACCACGCGGCGGCTGTCGTCGCTTCCCGGTCTGTCCATGCCGCGCACGTTCGGACGGTGGGTGTCACGAGACAACGTGGTGCGCTACCTGGAGAAGTACGCCGAACACCACCAGCTGGAGATCGTGACGGGCGTCGAGGTCTCGCGCGTCGAGCCCGCCCCGGGCGGCGACGGCTGGCTGCTGCACGCCACCGGCGGACGGGAGTTGACCGGCAGCGCGGTGGTCATCGCCACCGGCTACAACCACACCCCCCACATCCCCGACTGGCCCGGCCGCGACAGCTACACAGGCGAACTCCTGCACGCCGGCGACTACCGCAACCCCGCCCCCTACACCGGCCGCGACGTCCTCGTCGTCGGCGTCGGCAACACGGGCGCCGAGATCGCCGTGGACCTGATCGAGGGCGGCGCCTCGCGCGTCCGGCTCTCCGTCCGGACCGCCCCGCACATCGTGCGCCGTTCGACGGCCGGGTGGGCCGCCCAGTTCACAGGCATCGTCGTACGACGGCTGCCGGTCGGCCTCGTCGACCGCCTCGCCGGGCCGATGGCCAGGCTGAGCGTCCCCGACCTCTCCGCCCAGGGGCTGCCCCGCCCCGACACCGGCCTCTACTCACGCGTCAACGAAGGCTCCATCCCCGTCCAGGACGTGGGTCTCATCGACGCCGTCCGCAAGGGCCGGGTCGAGATCGTGGCCGCGGTGGACGGTTTCGAGGACGGCAAGGTCGCCCTCGCCGACGGGAACCGGATCGGCCCGGACGTGGTGATCGCCGCGACCGGTTACGTCCGCGCCCTGGAGGGGCTCGTCGGCCACCTCGACGTACTGGACGCGCGCGGCAAGCCGGTCGTGCACGGCGCCCGGACCCCGAGGAACGCCCCCGGCCTCTACTTCAGCGGCTTCACCAACCCCATCTCCGGCATGTTCCGCGAACTCGCCCTCGACGCCGAGAAGATCGCGAAGGCGGTCGCCCGCCACTCGGTGATGCGGAAACCGTCGTCAGCCACACCCTGATCCCGCCGCCCCGCCCCGCAGGACCAACGAACGCCGGGCCTCAGGAGCCCATCATCTCGCGTACCAGGGGTGCCACCTTGGTGCCGTAGAGCTCGATGTTGGTGAGGAGCGCGCTGTGCGGCATGCCGGCCATCGCGTACTTGAGGTCGAAGCGGGTCGCGTCGAGTTCCTTGAGTGTCGCGGTGATCTTGCGGGCCACGGTTTCCGGTGATCCCACGTGCAGCGCGCCGCCGGGGCCAACATCGCGCATGAGGCTCTCGCGGGTGGGGGTGCGGAAACCTCGCTGCTTGGCCACGCCGCGAATCACGGTCTCGAAAGCGGGCAGGAACTCCTCCACCGCCTGCTCATCGGTGGCCGCGACATGGCCGGGAGCATGAACTCCGACAGGCCGCCGGGGCTGTCCGAACTTCTCCAGTGCCTGCTGGAACAGCTGGGAGAACGGTGCGAAGCGGGCCGTGTCGCCGCCGATGATCGCGAGCATCAGCGAGAAGCCGTACTTGGCGGTCCGGACGACCGACTGGGGGCTGCCGCCGACGCCGACCCAGGTCGGGATCGCTCCCGACTCGCTGTGCGGGTAGATGGAGAGGCCGTCGAGCGACGGACGGGTGTTGCCCGACCAGGTGACAGGCTTCTCCCGCAGCAACTCGGCGAAGAGGTCGAGCTTCTCCTCGAACAGTTCCTCGTAGTCGTTCAGGTCATAGCCGAAGATCGGGAAGGACTCGGTGCTCGATCCCCTGCCGAGGATCACCTCGGCGCGACCGCCGGAGACGCCGTCGAGGGTGGCGTAGCGCTGGAAGACCCGGACGGGGTCGTCGGAGCTGATCACCGTGACCGCGGAACCGAGGCGGATGTGCGAGGTGCGCGAGGCGACGGCCGCGAGCACGATGTCGGCGGCGGAGAGCGGCATCGTCTCGGTGTGGTGCTCGCCGATCGCGAAGTGGTCCAGGCCGACGTGGTCGGCGAGGACGCCTTCCTCGACCAGTCCGCGGATGGTCTCGCCGTGCGTCAGCGGTCTGCCCTCGGCGTCATTCGTCACGTCGCCGAAGGTGTCGAGCCCGAGCGTGATGTCACCGGCACCGGTTGGATCGATCGAGTGGTCGGTCATGGTCGTACTCCTCGGGTTCTCGTTCCGGCGCGCGTCACAAGGTGGGTCATGTCGCGAAGTGCCGCAGTGCGTTGATGAGTTGGGCCAGGTCGGTGCCCTCGACGTGATTGAGGATGTGGCGCCGGACGCTGGCCAGGTGGGCGGGCCACGCCTCTTCCAGCCGGGCGAGGCCCGCATCCGTGAGGACGGCGTTCCACCCTCGGGCGTCCTCGGTGCACCTGACCCGTTCGACCAGTCCCTGCTTCTCCAGGCGGGTGACGATGCGGGTCATCCCGCTCAGGGAGAGGGTGCCGGTGGCGGCGAGCTCGCTCATGCGCATCAGCCGGTTCGGGGCCTCGGACAGAAACATCAGCGTCGTGTACTCGGAGAGTTGGATGTGCTGCTCTCGCATCATGTCGGCGTCGACCACGCGAGGCAGGGCGATCATCACCCGGCTGAGCTCGCGCACGAGGGCTTCCTCGTCTGTACTCATGGGTCGCAGTGGCTGCTCAGAGGTCGACATGTCTCTCATCTTACTTGTTTGACGAATCAAGGGCTATGTGATTACTTGACGGAACAAGGATATTCGCGGATGGATCAAATGGATCAATGGGAAGGCGTAGCGCTATGACCAAGATCGGGATCATCCTCGGCAGTACCCGCCCCGGGCGCAACGGGGCGGCCGTCGCCCAGTGGGTACTCGAGGTCGCCGCACAGCGGACCGACGCGGAGTTCGAGCTTGTCGACCTGCTCGACTTCAAGCTCCCGCACCTCGACGAGGCGTACCCGCCGTCGATGGGCCAGTACACGCAGCCGCACACCCTGAGCTGGGCCAGCAAGATCGCCTCGTTCGACGGCTACGTCATGGTGACGCCGGAGTACAACCACTCCACCTCCGGTGCACTGAAGAACGCCATCGACTTCCTCTACGCCGAGTGGAACAACAAGGCCGTCGGATTCGTCAGCTACGGCTCGGCCGGCGGCACTCGCGCCGTTGAACACCTGCGCCTGATAGCCGGCGAACTCCAGATGGCCGACGTACGCGCCCAGGTCGCGCTGTCCCTGTTCACCGACTTCGAGAACTTCAGCGTGTTCAAGCCCACCGACTTCCAGCGCAACGCACTTACCACCACGCTCGACCAGGTCGTGGCCTGGAGCCAGGCATTGGCCCCGCTCCGCGCCGGCTGAGATCACGTCTGGGACCCGGTGACCTTCGGGCTGGGGGGGGATCGACGGTTCAACGGGATCAGCCAGTCAGATCCAGCTCTGGTCTCCCCCCAGCAGCGCGGCCGCTTCGGCCGACTGTGCCGTGACATGAGCGGCCGCGCGAGCGGCTCGTCCGGACACCCGCCAGGCGAGCATGCTCAGCGCGGTGGCCGGTGCCGGAGGAAATACGCCGAGCTGGCCCAGCATGGTGATGTCGTCGCGCACCGCTTCATGGCCGGCCACCCTGCCGTCTCGGATGTCGAGCACGTGAATCTGCTCGAAGTCGATTTCGCGCCGTGTGGGGGGTATGGCCTGGTCGAGGGCGCCAGCGCGGAAGCGGACGAAGGGGCCGGTGTGGCGGCCCTGCATACGCAGCCGCATCCAGACCTGGTCGTCGTTGCCGGTGATACCGAGGACGGGGAAGCGCAGGTCGCTGAAGGCCGACCGCATCCATGCACCCGAGGCGAGAACCCCCGCAGGCCCGGGAAGCGAGCAGGCCGGGGGCGACACGGCCGCTTCGCGGTTGTGGAAGTCGTCGCCCACCACGTCGGCGGCCAGCGCCGGATCACCCGTCACGAGGACCTGGAAAAGTCCCTCTGCGAGACCCTTGGTATCTGTTCTCATTGCGTTCACTTCCTCTCGCGACTGAAGAATCTATTCAGCTCGACAATCACGCGCGGCAAAGCTGCGGACCGAGCGCCGGGACACATCCGTGATCGTCATCATTTTTGAATCGCCCTCGCCGGAGTTCAGTCGGCCTCAGGGAGAATGACAACACCGGATTCCTCGTTGAATTTCAGAATCTCCGGAGTGGCGAAACGCTCCAGCGTCCAGCGGGTCGGTGACTGACCGGGCTGCGCTTCGTCGCCGTACATGAATACGCGCTCCTCGCCGGGCGGAGTGAACATGAACAAAATCCTGGCAGCATGCACGCCGGTATTCTTGAACCGATGCCTCGTTCCTCGCGGGACGAAAACGAAGTCACCTGCGCCGGCCGTAAACGTTCGCTCACCATCCAGGATCTCCACTTCTCCATTGAGGACATAGAACGCCTCATCAGTCCTGGTATGAACGTGAGCGACCGGCCCGTTGCCCGGGGGAACCGTGGCTTCCACCAGTCCGAGTGAGCCATTCGTGGTCTCACTTGAGGCCTTGATCGTGTATGTATCCCCGGAGAACCACTTACTCAGCCCCTCTCCCGCGGGAACGTACAAAGCTCCACTCTTCAGATAATTCGGATCCTGGTCGTCATGAAACGGCAAGCTCATCTCAATAGCCTTTCAATCGTGGAGCGGGTGAGAGCGGATGCCCCGACTCGGACTCGCACCAACAGCAAAAGCCGCGCCGGTCGCCGGGAACGGCGCCGAGAGTGGCGTAACGCTGGAAGACGCGGACGAGAGCGCCGGAGTTCGTCATCGTCACAGCCGAATCGAGGCGAATGCGCGACCTGCGCGATGCGACGGCCGCGAGGTAACGGTGCGGGCATAACCGGTGCGGGGCCCTAACCGGTGCGGGCATAGCTTGCAGCGAGTTGCTCGGCGCTGGACACAAGCATGACCATACTTACTTGACGCGTCAAGCGCTATGTTTGACGCGACAACCATCTCCCCTTGCGCCACCGGAGGGTTCGACGCGCGACGGAGAGGCGGGTCAGGTCATGGCTCGCGCGGGTACACCTGAGACTACGAGTGGGCGCTGGATGCCTCCGCCGAGACCTGGGCGACAGCATTGAGAACCCGCAACCAAGCGTCCTCCACGCGTATTTGCGTGCACAACGGTTCCTGACACGGCGTCAGTTAAGTAATCTGACTGAGCGTCAGTTAATTGGCTGTCACACAGGAGCGGGCGGACCGATGCTTGGATCAACCCACGGCACCCTCACCACCGACTCCCGCCGGGCCAGGGTCATCGCCTGCGGCGAGCAACCCTCACCCGTCGTGCACGGCCGGCCGGCCGAGGTCCACGACCTGGACGTCAGCGGCCGCCCTCTGTACGCGGGCGTACCCGATCTCGACCGCTTCTTCCGTCCCGAGTCCGTGGCCGTGATCGGCGCCTCGGACGCCGAGGGACGGCCGAACACCGGCATCACGCGACAGCTGATCGCCTGGGCCGAGCGGGTCGGCGCGCGGCTGCACCCGGTGCACCCCACCCGTCAGTCCGTCTTCGGCATACCGTGCTTCCCTTCCGTCCCGGACCTGCCCGAACAGGTCGACCTGGCCGTCCTTCTGGTCGGCGACCCCCTTCCCGTGATCGAGAAACTGGCCGAGGCCAAGGTGAAGTTCGCGGTCGCCTTCGCCTCCGGGTTCGCCGAGACCGGAGCCGAGGGAGCCCTCGCACAGGCCCGGCTCGCCACCGCCGTCGCCGGCTCGGGGCTGCGGCTGCTCGGGCCCAACACCAACCTCAACGCCTTCGAGAAGTTCCGCGACGACCTCGGCGGTCCCGCGATCGCGCTGATCACGCAGTCCGGTCACCAGGGACGGCCGGTGTTCGCGATGCAGGAGCTGGGTGTGCGCCTCTCCCACTGGGCACCCACCGGCAACGAAGCCGACCTGGAGACCGCCGACTTCATCTCCTACTTCTCCGAACGTCCCGAGGTCGGTGCCATCGCCTGCTACGTCGAGGGGCTGAAGGACGGCCGCTCCTTTCTGCTCGCCGCCGACCGCGCCGCCCGGCGCGGAGTACCCGTCGTCGCGGTCAAGGTCGGCCGCACCGAGACCGGCGCCCGCACCGCCGCCTCACACACCGGCAAGCTGACCGGCGCCGACACGGTGGTGGACGCGGCGATGCGGCAGTACGGCGTGATCCGCGTCGACGGACTCGACGAACTCCAGGACACCGCAGCCCTGTTGGCCCGCGCCCGCGCCCCGCAGGCCGACGGGGTCGTCGTCTATTCGATCTCGGGCGGCACGGGCGCGCACTTCGCGGACCTGGCGAGCGAGGCGGGCCTGTCCCTGCCTACGCTGCCGCCCGACAAGCAGGCCGAGCTGCACGAGTGGATACCCGACTACCTGAATGTCGCCAACCCCGTCGACAACGGCGGCCACCCGGTGGGCGACTGGCGCGGCCGCAAGATCATCGACGCGATCCTCGCCGACCCCTCCTTCGGCGTGCTGATCTGCCCCATCACCGGCCCCTTCCCGCCGATGAGCGACAAGCTGGCACAGGATCTGGTGGACGCGGCGGAGCAGACGGACAAGCTGGTGTGCGTGGTGTGGGGGTCGCCGGTCGGCACCGAGGCCGCCTACCGCGAGACGCTGCTCGGGTCCTCCCGGGTCGCCACCTTCCGGACCTTCGCCAACTGCATCACCGCCGTACGCGCCTATCTGGACCACCACCGCTTCGCCGCCGCCTACCGCTCTCCCTTCGACGAGGCACCCCGCACCCCCTCGCCCTCCTTCCGCAAGGCGCAGGCCCTGATGCGGCCCGGGCAGCAACTGAGCGAGCACGCGGCGAAGAGTCTGCTGCGCACATACGGAATCCGCGTGCCACGCGAGCAGTTGGTGACCAGCGCGGCTGCGGCCGTCCGCGCGGCCAGCCTGATCGGCTACCCCCTCGTCATGAAGGCCTCCGGCGCGCAGATCGCCCACAAGACCGAACTCGGCCTGGTGAAACTCCCGCTGACCTCCGCCAGCCAGGTCCGCGACGCCTATCGCGAGCTGACCGACATCGCGCGCTACGAGGGGATCTCGCTCGACGGGGTGCTCGTGTGCCAGATGGTCGAACGGGGCGTCGAGATGGTCGTCGGTGTCACACACGACGAGCTCTTCGGGCCGACGGTGACCGTCGGACTCGGCGGCGTCCTCGTGGAAGTACTCCGCGACACGGCCGTCCGCGTGCCGCCCTTCGGCGAGGACCAGGCCCGCACCATGCTCGCCGAACTGCGCGGGCGGGCGCTTCTCGACGGGGTCCGCGGGGCTCCGCCCGTCGACATCGACGCGCTGGTGGAGGTCGTCATCCGAGTCCAGCGCATGGCGCTCGAACTCGGCGACGACATCGCGGAGCTGGACATCAACCCGCTGATGGTGCTGCCCAGGGGACAGGGGGCGGTGGCATTGGACGCGCTGGTGGTGTGCCGCTGATCGGCCGGGCCTCGCGTGGGTCTCGCGCCCCGCGCGCGTGTCGCACTTCGCGTGCGTCTCGCGCCCCGCGCACCTCCCGCGCGTCTCGCGCCCCGCGCGCCTCCCGCGCGTCTTGCGCCGGAGGCCCACTGCCCCCCGTACAGGACCCGCTGCCCCTTTCCACAACCCCACCGCTCCTCGTACGAAAAAGCCCACCACTCCCCGTACGAAACGGAGTACCCCCATGTCCGACTCCCCCCATGAATCTCCCGAAAAGTCCCTCGACTCATTGATACTTCACGCCACTGACAATGCCGTCGCGTGGATCACCCTCAACCGGCCCGAGGCGATGAACGCTCTCACCTGGGACCAGCGGGAACGGGTGATCGGACTGCTCGCCGGAGCCTCCGCCGACCCGGACGTGCGGGCCGTCGTCATCATGGGGACGGGCCGCGGATTCTGCGCGGGCGCGGACCTGCGCGGGGGCGCGCCGACCGGGGAACGGGTGCCCGGCGACGTCGCCCGTACGATCCGCCTCGGCGCCCAACGCCTCATCGCCGCCGTCCTCGACTGCGAGAAGCCGGTGATCGCGGCGGTGAACGGTACGGCGGCCGGGATCGGCGCGCACCTCGCGTTCGCGTGTGATCTCGTACTCGCCGCGGATTCCGCCCGGTTCATCGAGGTGTTCGTACGCCGCGGCCTCGTCCCGGACGGCGGCGGCGCGTATCTGCTGCCCCGGCTGATCGGTCCGCAGCGCGCCAAGGAGTTGATGTTCTTCGGGGACGCGCTGACGGCCGCGGACGCGGAACGGCTCGGACTGGTCAACAAGGTCGTACCGGCGCAGGAGTTGGAGAAGACCGCTCGCGAATGGGCCGAGCGTCTCGCCACCGGCCCGACCCGCGCGCTCGCCCTCACCAAACAGCTGGTCAACGCCTCCCTGGACAGTGATCGCGGGACGGCATTCGCCGCCGAGGCCGCCGCGCAGGAGATCAACATGACGACTGCGGACGCGAACGAGGGGGTCGCGAGTTTCGTGGAGCGGCGGGAACCCCGGTATCGGGGGCGTTGACCGAAACCGCGCGCGACAGTACGCACGAGAGTACGCACGACATTGCTCGCAGCATCGCTGGCGGCATCGCTGGCGGCATTGCTCGCGGCATTGCTCGCGGCATTGCTCGCGATATTGCTCGCGGCATTCACTTCTGACGATCCGTCAGCTTCAATGGGTGTCGTGATGGGACACGCAGGGATGGCGGCCACCGCTGTCCGATACCTCAGATCGGTCGGGGCGCCCACGGTCGCGGAGCCCGTCGAAGCGCTGCCGCGACCGGAGCTACGGGCGGTCGCGGACGACGAGCGGGCCCCGGTCGACCAGGCCGAATTCCGCCGCGTGCTAGGGAACTTCGCGACCGGGGTGACCGTTGTCACGGCCCCTGCGACCGGAGACTCAGACGGCCGTGGTTCAGGAACGGACCCGGCCGGCTTCGCCTGCCAGTCGTTCTCCTCCCTCTCGCTCGACCCGCCGCTGGTCTGTTTCATGGTCGGCCGTACGTCGACGACCTGGCCGCGGATCGCCCGTGCCGGTGTCTTCTGCGTCAACGTACTGGGGGCGCACCAGGGCGAGTTGTGCCGCGGGTTCGCGGTGCGCGGCGGGGACAAGTTCGCCGGGGTCGCGTTCGACGCGGCGCCTGCCACCGGCTCCCCCCGTCTCGCGGACGCCATCGCGTGGATCGACTGCACGATCCACGCGGTGCACACCGGTGGTGACCATCTGATCGTGGTGGGGCGGGTGGAGGCGCTGGGCACGGGCAACGACGAGACGGCACCGCTGTTGTTCCACAAGGGGCGGTTCGCCTGAGGACACCGGGCGACCGGCACCCTCAGCCGCCAAGCGGCCAAGCCGCCAGACCGTCAAACCGCCAGACGGCCGCCAAGCACTCAGGCCGCCAGCAGGGAGACCGTCCTTGTGGGCCGGCGCCGGATCACCAGCGCCATCAGCGCCGCCGCCGCGCACAGCGCTCCGGACGCGTACCAGACCACGTCGTACGAGCCGAACACGTCCCGCGCGACGCCGCCGAGGAAGGCGACAAGGGCGGCGCCGATCTGGTGTGAGGCGAGGACCCAGCCGAAGACGATGGCGCTGTCCTCGCCGTACTGCTCCCGGCACAGGGCCAGGGTGGGCGGAACCGTGGCGACCCAGTCGAGGCCGTAGAAGACGATGAAGAAGATCATCGGCGGGTGCACGGTCGAGGCGAGCAGCATCGGCAGGAAGAGCAGCGAGATACCGCGCAGCGCGTAGTAGACCGCCAGCAGGCGGCGCGGTTCGAAGCGGTCGGTGAACCAGCCGGAGGCGACCGTTCCGACGACGTCGAAGACGCCGATGACGGCGAGGAGCGAGGCCGCCGCGGTGATCGGCATGCCGTGGTCGTGGGCGGCGGGCACGAAGTGTGTCTGGACGAGGCCGTTCGTCGAGGCACCGCAGATCGCGAAGGTGCCGGCGAGCAGCCAGAAGGGGCCGGTGCGGACGGCGGAGAGGAGGACCGTCACCGCACGGCGGGCGGCGCCCGGCACGGGGGCGGGCTTCTCCACGAACTCCGTTGCCCCGTACGGCTTCTGGCCCACGTCCGCCGGGTGGTCCCGCAGAAGCAGCCATACGAAGGGGACCACCGCGAGAGCCGCGAGGGACACCGTCACGGCAGCGGGCCGCCAGCTGTGCTCCGTCACGATCCATGACAGCAGCGGCAGGAAGATCAACTGGCCGGAGGCGGAGGCCGCCGTGAGGATGCCCGTCACCAGGCCGCGCTTCTCTGTGAACCAGCGGTTCGTGACGGTCGCCGCGAAGGCGAGCGCCATCGAGCCGGAACCGAGCCCCACCAGCAGTCCCCAGCACAGCAGCAACTGCCAGACCGCCGTCATCCACACCGTAAGGCCCGAGCCGAGCGCGATGACGATCAGGGCGACCGCGACCACCCGCCGTATTCCGAAGCGGTCCATCAGCGCGGCGGCGAACGGCGCCGTCAGCCCGTAGAGCGCGAGGTTGATCGACACCGCCGCGCCGATCGTCCCGCGCGACCAGTCGAACTCCTGGTGCAGCGGATCGATCAGCAGCCCCGGCAGCGAGCGGAAGGCCGCCGCGCCGATGATCGTCACGAAGGTGACGGCGGCGACGAACCACGCGCGGTGGATGCGGTGCTGTTTGGTGGTACGGGCCTGCCCGGCGGTACGACCTTGCTTGGCGGTACGAGCCTGGTCACCGGCCTCGATGGCGGCAGCTGAGCCGCTCGATGCAGTGGAGTCCGTCGGGTCGGCGGCGTCCGTCGCGTCGGCGGCGTCCGTCGCGTCGGCGGCGGCAGCGTCCGTCGGGTCCGCGTCGGTGGAGTCGGTCGTCTGGGTCACGTCATAGAGCTTCGGGCCTGCGATCTCCGCGAACGAGCGGCCCGAAGGACAGCATTCGCTAGGATCGAGCCATGGCAGACCGACAGGCACCCCCGTACGAGACGTCCCAGCAGCAGGCATCCGCCCGGCACCGCGTCGTCGTCCTCGCGCTCGACGGCCTGCTGCCCTTCGAACTCGGCATCCCGCAACGCATCTTCGGCAAGGCGCGCGACGCGGACGGCCGCGACCTGTACGAGATCGTCACCTGCTCGATCCGCCCGCCGGGCCCCGTCGAGACCGACGCCGACTTCGCGGTCCTCGTCGGCAAGGGCCCCGAGGCGCTCGCCACCGCCGACACGGTCGTCATCCCCGCCTCGTACGAGCTGGGCCCCGTCCACGACGAGGGCGTACTCACCCCCGAACTGGCCGCCGCCCTCGCCCACATCCGCCCCGGCACCCGTCTCGTCTCCATCTGTACCGGCGGATACGTCCTCGCCGCGGCCGGTTATCTCGACGGCCGCCCGGCCACCACGCACTGGATGCACGCGGAGCACTTCCAGGAGCTCTTCCCGAAGGTCAGGGTCGACGCCGACGTGCTCTTCGTCGACGACGGGGACGTCCTCACCTCCGCCGGTGTCGCGGCCGGTATCGACCTCTGCCTCCATCTCGTACGCCGTGACCACGGCACCGCCGTCGCCAACGACGTGGCCCGCCGCACCGTCGTACCGCCGCACCGCGACGGCGGCCAGGCGCAGTACATCCAGCGCCCGGTACCGGAGGCGCAGGCGGCCACCACGACGGCGGCCCGCGCCTGGGCACTCGGCCGCCTCGACGAGCCGATCCAGCTGCGCGACATGGCCGAGCAGGAGTCCATGTCCGTACGCACCTTCACCCGCCGCTTCCGCGAGGAGGTCGGCGTCAGCCCCGGCCAGTGGCTCACCCAGCAACGCGTCGAACGGGCCCGCCACCTGCTCGAATCCAGTGCCCTGTCCGTCGACCAGGTGGCCCGCGAAGCCGGCTTCGGCACGGCCCAGTCGATGCGCCAGCACCTACAGGCGGCGCTCGGCGTCACCCCCACCGCATACCGGCGCACCTTCCAGTCCGGAAACACCCCCGGCATCCCGGTCATCGACAACGACCTTCTGCACAGCCGGGGTTGAGCCCCCAGGGACGACGCCCGCCGCCCGTACCCGCCGGCCCTCGCCCAGCGCGCCCACGAAGGTGAGCAACAGGGTGAGTCCGACGCCGGCCAGGATCGCGGTCGAGGGCGCGGCGACGTTGAGGAGGGCCCCCGCGAGGGAGCCCGTCGCGGCGTAACCCGCGCCCACGGCCGCATACATCACCGAGTAGCCCGCGGCCAGCGCGCTCGGCGGGAGCATCTCGCGCAGCGACAGGTTCCGGGTGAGCATCGCGCCCGCCTGGAGCACGCCCGCGAGGACGAGCGCGGTCGCCATCCAGGCGAGGACCGGTATCAGTGCGACCAGCGCCACGCAGGCGGACATGGCGCACAGCAGCACCACGCTCCGGGTGCGCAGTTGTCCCGGCCAGCCGCGCAGCCCGTACAGGAACGCACCCGCCGCCGAACCGAGTGCCAGCCCGGTGAGCAGCGGGCCCGCCCAGCCGACGCCCATGCCGCGCTGTTCGAGGAGGGCGGGCAGCACGAGTTCGGACAGGGCCAGCAGCGAGAGGCTTGCCGCGCCTGTGACATACGCCGGCCAGGCCCTGGCCAGGATCCGGGGCATCGACTCGCCGTCGCGGTCCGTCTCGTCCGCCGCCCAGCCCTCGGGCAGCAGCCACAGGCCCGCGACGGACGACGCCATCAGGGCGGCGGCGAGCAGCAGCGGCACCCTGGGGGCGACGCCGAGCGCGAGACCGGTGACCGCCGCCGGCGTCAGGGACCATATGCCGAAGGTCAGCATCGACTCGGTGGACAGCGCCTGGGGCACCGCCCGCTTGGGGACGAGGCTGGTGAGCAGGGCGCGCAGGCCGCCGGGGGCCGCGGCGGGTGCGGCGCCGGCCAGGGCGGCGGACGCTGCGAGTATCGCCGGGTGCGCGTCCGGGAACGCGCCGAGGGCCGCGAAGCCGAGCGCGCCGGTGGCCAGGCCGATGGCCAGGTGGGGGCGGGCGCGCTGCGGGCGCAGGCGCATGCCCAGGAGGGGGGCGCCCGCGATCTCGCCGAGTACGTATGCGGCGGCCAGGGCCGCGCCCAGCGTGTAGCCGCCGGGGCGTTCGCGGGTCAGGAAGACCAGGGCCAGGGGGGTCATGGCGACCGGGGCGCGGGCGCCGATGGCCACGACGGCCCAGGCCAGGACCTGTTTGGAGGCGACGTCTCGGTAGCTCATGCGACGACGTTAGGGGACGCCGCTGACAGTGGCCCAGGGGATTTTCCGGGCCTGTGGATAACTCCGGTGGGGGTGGGTGGGCGTTGAGTTTTTCGCCCCCTCCGCCCCTGCCCGTCCCTTGTTCCTGGGGGCTGCCGCCCCCAGACCCCCGCTTCGGCCTGAACGGCCTCGTCCTCAAACGCCGGACGGGCTGAAGATACCTACCCGAGGCTGAAAACGGGCCGAAAGACCTCCAGCGCCGAACAGTCGTTGGCCGGGGCCGAGTATCTAGAACGTCAGCACCGCCCGCGCCACCCTCCCCCCGCGCGCATCGTCCACCGCCTTCTCGAAGTCCTCCACCGGATAGGTCGCCGTGACCAGTTCGTCCAGCAGGAGTCGGCCCTCGCGATACAGGTTCGCGTACAGGGCGATGTCGCGTTGAGGGCGGGAAGAGCCGTAGCGGCAGCCGAGGATGGACTTGTCGAGGTACATGGAGGAGACGAGGAAGGAGGCCTCGGCGGTGGAAGGGGGGACGCCCAGGAGGACTGCCTGGCCGTGGCGGTCCAGTAGGTCGATGGCCTGGCGGATGAGTTCGACGCGGCCGACGCACTCGAAGGCGTGGTTCGCGCCGGTGGGGAGGATGTCCTTGACGGCGTCTGTCGAGGTCAGGAAGTGGGTCGCGCCGAACTGCCGGGCCACGGGCTCCTTCGCCGGGTTGGAATCGACCGCGACGATCTTCAGGGCGCCCGCGATCCGCGCGCCCTGGATGACGTTGAGGCCGATGCCGCCCGTGCCGATCACCAGGACGGTGTCACCCCGGTCGACCCGCGCGCGGTTGAGTACGGCCCCCACGCCGGTGAGGACCCCGCACCCGATGAGGGCGGCGGACGGCAGGGGGATCCCGTCCGGGATGCGGACCGCCTGGACCGCCTTCACCAACGTCCGTTCCGCGAAAGCCGAGTTGGCCGCGAACTGATAGAGGGGCCGGCCGCGCCGGGTGAACGGCTGCTGCGGCATCCCGATCGCCTTGCGGCACATCGTCGGCCGCCCCCGGTCGCACTCGGCGCAGGTCCCGCAGTTGGCGAGCGTGGACAGCGACACATGGTCACCGGGCTGGACATGGGCGACGCCCACACCCACCGCTTCCACAATCCCCGCGCCCTCATGTCCCAGCACCACAGGAACGGGGAAAGGTATGGTCCCGTCCACCACGGACAGGTCGCTGTGACACAGCCCGGCCGCGGAGATCGCGACGAGCACCTCACCGGGTCCTGGATCCCGTATCTCCAGATCGTCCACGACCTCGGTCTGCTTGCCGTCGAAAGTCACGCCTCGCATAGCGCCCCCCTCATCGCACCCCGCGTATCGCCCCGCATCGCTCAGCCTCCCTGTCCCCTGGGTTCCTTCGGCAGGCCGAGCACCCGCTCGGCGATGATCGTGCGCTGGATCTCGTCGGAGCCGCCGTAGATGGTGTCGGCCCGGCTGAACAGGAACAGGTGCTGGAACGCGTCCAGTTGGTACGGCGTCGCCGTCGACCAGTCCGCGGGACCCACCGCGGCTCCGGCGCCCCGCACCCGTACCGCCAGCTCACCGAGCCGCTGATGCCAGCGCCCCCACAGCAGCTTGGCCACGCTGGGGGCACCCGCCGCGCCCTGGCCGCCGTCCCCCGAACTCCCCAGCGTCCGCAGCGCGTTCCACCGCATCGTCCGCAGCTCCGCCCACTGCCGTACGAGGAGATCGCGGACGACCGGATCGGCGGCCGTGCCGTTCGCCACCGCCGCCTCCACCACCCGCCCCAACTCCTCGGCGAAGCCGATCTGTTGGGCCAGCATCGAGACGCCCCGCTCGTAGCCGAGCAGGCTCATCGCCACGCGCCAGCCGTTGCCCTCCCCGCCCACGACATGCTCGGCACGCGCCACGGCTCCGTCGAAGAAGACCTCGTTGAACTCGCTCGTACCGGTCAGCTGCCGGATCGGGCGGACCTCGATCCGGCCCGGCTGGTCCATCGGCACGAGGAGGAAGGTCAGCCCGTGGTGACGCGTCGACTCCGGCCGCGTACGGGCCAGTACGAAGCACCAGTCCGCCTCGTGGGCGAGGGAGGTCCAGATCTTCTGACCCGTGATGCGGTACGACTCACCGGGGCCATCCCCGTTATCCCGTACGGCAGTTGTCCGTATCCCCGCCAGGTCCGAACCCGCGCCGGGTTCGCTGTACCCCTGGCACCAGAGTTCCTCGCCGCGGGCGACGGGCGGCAGGAAGCGGGCCTTCTGCTCCTCCGTCCCGTGCGCGATGAGGGTCGGCGCCAGCAGGTTCTCGCCGATGTGGCCCGACCGGGGCGGCGCCTTGGCGCGGGCGTACTCCTCGGCCCAGACGACCTGTTGGGTCAGGCTCGCCCGCCGGTTGCCGTACCCGTCCTCGCTCCAGCCAAGCCCGATCCAGCCACCCCGGCCGAGTTCCCGCTCCCAGTCGGAGCGAACCGGGCGGGAGCCGACCGGGCCGGAGCCGCCAAGGTCGGAGCCTGCCGGGTCACCGCCAACGTGCCCCTCCAGCCACCCCCGTGCCTCCTCCCGAAACACCTCATCCTCAGCCCCGAACCCGAACTCCACGCGCGCCCCTCCCGCCCAGCCCGAAAGACACCCAGCCCGCCGGCCCGAAAGACACCGTCACCGGTTCGGCCGCCCCTTCTCCGCCGCCGCCCGGGCCATCTCCTCCACCCGTTCCAGCAGCGGCATCGGATCCACTCCCACCGTCCCCGGCAGCAGGTCGGCGATCCGCTCCGGCGTCCAGGAGCCCTCCGCGTACGCCGCCCGCAGCTCCCGGGGCTGCGCCCACACCGCGATCTTGGGCCCGGCGACCGTGTAGACCTGCCCGGTGATGCGCGCCTGGTGCGCCCGCTCGGACAGCAGGTAGACCACCAGCGCGGCGACGTCCTCCGGCTCGCCGATCTCGGTCAGCTCCATGGGGACGCCCGCCGACATGCGGGTGCGGGCGACGGGCGCGACCGCGTTCGCCGTCACCCCGTACTTGTGCAGGCCCAGCGCCGCGCTGCGGACCAGCGAGATGATCCCGCCCTTGGCGGCGCTGTAGTTGGCCTGGGAGACGGAGCCCTGGTGGTTGCCGCTGGTGAAGCCGATCAGCGTGCCCGAACCCTGTTTCCGCATCACCGCCGACGCGGCCCGGAAGACGGTGAACGTGCCCTTCAGATGGGTGGCGATGACCGGGTCCCACTCCTCCTCGGACATGTTGAAGAGCATCCGCTCGCGGAGGATCCCGGCGACGCACACGACACCGTCGATCCGCCCGTACGACGTCAGCGCGGTGTCGACGACCCGCTGCCCGGCCGCCATCGTCGAGATGTCGTCGGCCACCGCGACCGCGTCCCCGCCCGCCGCCTCGATCTCCTTGACCACGGTTTCGGCGATCGAACTCGTCGGCTGTGCACCCTCGACGGACACCCCGTAGTCGTTGACGACGACTCGCGCGCCCTCGGCCGCCGCGGCCAGCGCGACCGCGCGTCCGATGCCCCGCCCGGCCCCCGTGACGGCGATGACCTTGCCTGCCAGGAAGTTCCCCACGCCCGGCCCCTTCCCGCGGTTTCTGACGGTCCGTTAGATTCAACTGGATTCTACGACCCGTCAGATACCTGGAGACAAGCCCCCGGGAGGACTCATGTCACTGCCGACGCTTCACCCGGAGTTCCATGACATCGCCAAACGCGTGAACAACTGGGGGCGTTGGGGGACCGACGACGAGATCGGGACCCTCAATCTCATCACCGACGAGGTCGTACGCGAGGCCGCCGCCACCGTCCGTACCGGCAGGCGCGTCTCGCTCGCCCTCCCCCTCAAGCAGGACGGCGTACAGACCGGCTTGATCCCCGGACGGGTCAATCCCCTGCACCTCATGGTGCAGATCAACCAGGAGCTCTTCGGCCCCGGCACCGTCGCGTGCAGCGACGACGTCGTGACGATGAGCCTCCAGGCGGCGACCCACTGGGACGCCCTCGCCCACGTCTCGCACTCCGGGAAGCTCTACAACGGCCGCCCGGCCGGCACCATCACCCCGCACGGCGGCGCCGAGTTCAGCGGTATCGACAAGCCGCGGCACATCGTCTCCCGGGGCGTGTTGCTCGACGTCGCGCGCGCACGGGGGCGGGGCCGGCTCGACGGCGGGCACGCCGTGACACCCGAAGACCTGGAGGCTGCGGAGGAGTTGGCGGGTACCCGGGTCCGGGCGGGCGACATCGTCCTCGTACGGACGGGCCAGGTGCAGGTGTATCTCGCGGGCGACAAACAGGGTTACGGGTATCCCTCACCCGGCCTCTCCGTCCGTACCCCCGAGTGGTTCCACGCGCGCGATGTCGCCGCCGTCGCCAACGACACCCTCACCTTCGAGATCTTTCCGCCCGAGATCGAGGACCTCTGGCTGCCCGTGCACGCACTCGACCTGGTCGAGATGGGGATGCTGCAGGGCCAGAACTGGAATCTCGAAGAGTTGTCCACAGCCTGTGGAGAAGAAGGGCGGTACGCCTTCCTGCTGTCCGCGATGCCCGAACCGTTCGCCGGCGGCACGGGGACGCCGGTGGCACCGGTGGCGGTGCTGTAGCCGGCACTCAGGAGAGTGCCGCAATCGGCAGCACCTCACCCGAGCGCCGGATGGCGGCGCGCTCCTGCTCGCCCCGAGCGCGGCACCGCGCGCCGCCATCCGGCTCCGGCGCACCCGCCCTGCCCCCGCTGCCCCGCAGGAGCTGACGCCGAGTCACGACCCGCACTCGGCAAGGGCTCCCGTCACCGGAACCCTTGCCGTCCCCTCGCGGCGAATCGCTGACAACAAGCGTGATCAAACGGACACGTCACGTCAACACCCGTTCGGGGATTTATCACTTATGCCCTGTTCATGATGGCGCGCACGGAAGCACGGCCCGGCGCACTCGGCCACCCCCGAAGCCAGGGCAGCAGCGCTCATGCAGATATGCCACGGAAAAAGCGCCCCTGCATACCCACGCGAATCCGCGCAAACCCGCGCCGAGCGCCCCAGGACCAAGGACCCAGGACCAGAACCAGGACGGACCCCCGGACCCTAGACCGCCTCGGACCTCCGGACCCTAGACCGCCTCCGGCCTCCGGACCCTAGACCGCCTCGTACGCGAAGTCCTCGTAGCCCGGATACGTGGCCCCCGCCGGCTCAGCCGGCGAGCAGCGGTCCACCTCGACCCAGATGCGCTTGCCGGCACCCTCGGGACACCAGCCCCAGCGATCCGCGAGGCCGTCGACGAGCTCCAGGCCGCGGCCGTTGGTCTCCTCGCCGGCGGCATGCCGGGGAATCGGCGGCCGGGTGCTGGCGTCGGCCACCTCCAGACGGACGGTGGCGGCCTCCACCCCCTCGGGCAGGGACAGCCGCAGCACGGCGGGACAGCCCGTGTGCACCACTGCGTTGGTCACGAGTTCGGAGACGAGCAGGATCAGCGTCTCGGCGAGCGGCTCATCAGCCTCTATCCCGGACCCTGCGAGCCGCGAACGCGCCCACCTCCGGGCGCGCCCCACCTCTGCGGGGTCGGGCCGAATCTCCAGCTGCACTTGAAGCACCTGCACCGCTCACACCATCCGAACCGGCGGACACATCGCCTCGCGCCTCACAAGGGCCACGATCGTAGCCATTTTCTGCATGGCCAGAACAAGGATCACGGAACGTGATTCCCTTGCGAGACAGCATGGTTGACGTACAGTCACCCCAACAAGCGCTTCGGGCATATTCCAGCGCGAAGGAGTACGCGTGCGGGATACTGTGCGACGCTCGCCACGGGGAGTCGAACAGGCAGGCGCGAGGATTCGCCCTGCCCTGCGAGCGGTGTGCATCGCCGGGTCCGGAGCCGCCTCTTGGGCAACACCGGCATGGCTCAAGCTCAGAACCACTCGCATCCCACACAAGGTACCGGAGCGTGGCGCCGACTCCAGGCCGTGACAAGTCACGCCTAGGACACAACCCGATATCAACGCTCCGTGATTCCGAAATGCCACGATCCTTGACACCGGTTTCCGGCGGTTCCCGAACCGTTCCTGCACAGAGCCCTACTGGGCCGTTCCGGCCAACAGATCGTCCGCCAAGGCGTCCTCACTCTGGGTACCGCCCCCCGCACGCTGTGTCCGCACCCACGCCCTCTTCAGATACAGATGGATGTCTGCCTCCCAGGTGAAGCCCATGCCGCCGTGCACCTGGAGGCAGTCCCTGGCGCCGCGCACGGCGGCCTCGTCGGCGAGCAGCCGGGCCGCCGCGACATCCAGTGGGTCGGCGGTCACGGCGGCCGCGTAGACGGCGACGCGTGCCACTTCCACCCGCACCAGCATCCACGCGCACAGATGCTTCACCGCCTGGAAGGCCCCGATCGGCTGCCCGAACTGCTCACGCGTCCGGGCGTGTTGCACCGCCAGTTCACAGACACGGGCGGCGGTACCGAGCTGCTCGGCGGCGGTGAGGAGGGAGGTGAGCAGGGAAGTGAGGAGTACGTCGGACGGGCCGGCCCCCTCGTACGGGGCCGGGTCCGCCTCCTCGGACGCGGGCACCCGGTGCAGCGGTGTCAGCGGGTCCACCGACCTCAGCGGCTCCGCGCCGGCCGCGTCCCCTCGTACGACGTCCGCCTCCGTCAGCCACTCCACGAGCCGCCCGTCGACGGCGGCCACCACGGTTTCCCCCGCGGCCGCCCCGTCCACCGTGCCCGCCGCGAGGTGGGTGGCCACCAGCGGTCCGGGGAGCAGCGCCCGCCCGGCCTCCTCGAAGGCCAACACGGCTTCCGGGAGGCCCAGTCCGACGCCGCCGTGCGCCTCCGGCAGCCGCAGCGCGAAGAAGCCCGCCTCGCCCAGCTCGCGCCACAGGGCCCGGTCGAGCGCCGGCCCGTTGTCGACGGCGGCCCGCAGGCCCTCGCGGCCGAAGCGCGCGGCCAGCAGTTCGCGCACGCCTGCCTTCAACGCCACTTGATCTTCGTTGAGTTGAAAGTCCACGGTCGACCTCACCGTCCCTTCGGGAGGCCCAGGATGCGCTCGGCCACGATGTTCGACTGGATCTGCGAGGTGCCGGCCGCGATGGTGTACGAGAGGGAGGAGAGCCGGTCCAGGGTCCACTCGTGGCGGAGATCGAGCGCCTCGGGGCCGAGCACCTCGGCGGCGGCGTCGTACAACTCCTGGCGCGCGTGTGAGTACCGCAGCTTGAAGACGGACCCTCCGACGCCTGGCACTCCCCCGCTCCGCTGCGACTCACTCACGTTCCACTGCGTGAGCCGCCACAGTGCGCGGAACTCGGCGTTCAGCCGTCCGAGGCGGCGGCGCAGCACGTCGTCGTCCCAGCGGCCGTTCCGCCGTGCCTCGCGGGCGAGTTCGCCGAGCACCCGGCGGCAGGCGACGACCTCGCCGACGAAGGCGGTGCCGCGCTCGTACGACAGCGTCACCATGGTCACGCGCCAGCCGTCGTTCTCCGCGCCGACCCGGTTCGCCACCGGCACCCGCACATCGTCGAGGAAGACCTCGGCGAACTCGGTCGAGCCCGCGAGCGTACGCAGCGGCCGCACCGTGATCCCCGGCGCGTCCATGGGCATCGCGAGCCACGAGATCCCCTGGTGCTTCGGTGCCGACGGGTCGGTCCTGACCAGCAGTTCACACCAGTCGGCTACCTCCGCGTGGGAGGTCCAGATCTTGGACCCGCGCACCACGTAGTCGTCGCCGTCCCGCCACGCGCGCGTGCGCAGCGCCGCGAGGTCCGAACCGGCGCCCGGTTCGCTGAACCCCTGGCACCAGACCTCCTCGCCGCGCAGCACGGGCGGCAGCCAGCGCGCCCGCTGTCCGGGGGTTCCCTCCGCCGCGATCGTGGGTCCGGCGTGCAGGAGACCGACGAAATTGGCCCCCACGTAGGGTGCGCCCGCCTTTTCGGTCTCCTCCAGGTAGATGAGGTGCTGCGTCGGGGTGGCTCCGCGCCCGCCCGCGTCGGCGGGCCAGTGCAGCCCCGCGTACCCGGCGTCGTACAGCGTCCGCTGCCAGCCGAGGTCGTACGCGCGCCGTCCCGGCCAGTCGTCGGGGGACGGCTTCGGGGGCAGCGAGGGAAGCACCTTGGCGAGCCACTCACGCAGCCGCGCGCGGAAGTCCACTTCCTCGTCCGTGTACGTGAGATCCATTACCCGCCCAACTCCGGTATCCGCCCAACTCCGATGGTTATCTGATGCACCGTCAGAAGGCAGGCTAGCTCCGCACCTATGGACCGACAAGGCGGCAGGTCATACGCTCTGGACGCAATCTGACTGACCGTCAGCTGCCGACAGGGGGCCGAAGTGAACGACACCGCACACGCCCTGGGTTCCTCCCGCACCCTCTGGGAACTGGTCGCCCGCCGCGCCGACCTCACTCCGCACCGGCCCGTCCTCCTTCAGGGCGACCGGTCCCTGAGCTTCGGCGAGTTGCGCGACCGCGCCGAGCGGGTGGCGGCAGGCCTGTACGACATGGGTGTACGCCCCGACACGGTGGTCGCCTGGCAGCTGCCCACGAGGATCGAGACGGCCCTGCTGTCCTTCGCGCTGGCCCGGCTCGGCGCCGTACAGTCCCCGGTGATCCCGTTCTACCGGGACCGCGAAGTCGGCTTCGCACTGCGGGAGTCCAAGGCCGAGTTCTTCGCCGTACCGGGTGAGTGGCGCGGCTTCGACCACACGGCGATGGCGCGGCGGCTCGGCGCGAAGGGCGTCTTCGAGGCGTACGACCGGCTGCCGGACGGCGATCCCTCCGTACTCCCCGCCCCGCCCTCCGAAGGCACCTCGGTCCGCTGGATCTACTGGACCTCGGGCACGACCTCCGACCCCAAGGGCGTGCTGCACAGCGACCGTTCGCTGATCGCGGGCGGCTCCTGCCTGGCGCACGCGCTGCACCTGTCCGCCGACGACGTCGGTTCCATGGCCTTCCCCTACGCGCACATCGCCGGGCCCGACTACACGGTGATGCTGCTGCTGTACGGCTTCCCGGCCGTGCTGTTCGAGCAGTTCGCGCTGCCCGCCGCCCTGGAGGACTACCGCAGGCACGGCGTGACGGTGGCCGGCGGTTCGACCGCCTTCTACTCGATGTTCCTCGCCGAACAGCGCAAGCAGCCGGGAGAGCCACTGATACCAACTCTGCGGCTGCTGGCGGGCGGTGGGGCGCCGAAGCCGCCCGAGGTCTACCACACCGTCGTACGCGAGATGAAGGTCCAGCTCACCCACGGGTACGGGATGACCGAGGTCCCGATGATCACCATGGGGTCGCCGGACGACTCGGTGGAGAACCTGGCGACGACGGAGGGGCGGCCGCCCGACGGCATGGAGATACGGATCGTGGACGGCGAGGTGCGGCTGCGCGGGGAGGCCGTCTGCCAGGGGTACTTGGACCCGGCGCAGACGGCCGAGGCCTTCGACGCGGACGGGTTCCTGATCACCGGGGACGTCGGGCATCTGACCGGAAGCGGGCACCTCGTGCTCACCGGGCGCCTGAAGGACGTCATCATCCGCAAGGGCGAGAACATCTCCGCGAAGGAGATCGAGGATCTGCTGCACCGGCATCCCGCCGTCGGGGACGCCGCGGTGATCGGACTGCCCGACGCCGAACGCGGGGAACGGGTCTGTGCCGTCATCGAAGCGGCCGAACAGCCACCGGGGGCTGCCGAGTTGACCCTCGCCGGGATCACCTCCTACCTGCGCACGGAAGGGCTGTCCGTGCACAAGCTGCCGGAGCAACTGGAGGTGGTGGACGCCCTTCCGCGCAACGAGGCCTTGCGGAAGGTGCTCAAGTACAAGCTGCGCGAGCGCTTTTCGCAGCCGTCGGGTTCTACTCCGGCACCGTGAAGTAGCGGGCGAAGGCGGTCACGATCTCGACCTCGCCGATCCGGCCGTCTGCGTCCGTGTCGAGGGTGCCGGCCGCGGCGGCGGCGATGTCCTCGGGGACGCCCAGCGCCTTGAGTACGCGCGCGGTGTCGTCGACCGTGGCCGCGCCGTCATCGTCGGTGTCCGCGACGGCGAGGGCCGCGTGCAGGAAGGGGCGGGCGATCTCGGCGAAGCGATCGGGGTTGTCGCGCAGCCGCTTGACCGCGCCGGTCACGAACTCCTGGCGGGTGATCCGCTGGTCGCCGTCGCGGTCCGCTATCCCTGCCATGCCCTGCCAGAAGGCCTCGGCGCCCACGTACAGGGCCTGGCCCTTGTCCGACCGGGCCGCCGTACCGAATTCGGCGAGGACCGCCTTGGTCGCGACGTTGAAATCCTCCCTGTCGATGTAGCCGTTGCCGTCCTGGTCGAAGCCGGAGAACCGGGCAGCGATCCTGCGTTCGTACTCGCTGTTGGCCATGTCGTTCGGGCCGCCTTACGTCACGTGAGGGTGCATCTGGAACGGAGCGTACGACGTCAGAGGCACCCCGGGAGCGGGAAAACGACGCTTGTACCAAGACTGCGAGAATTCCGGGACAACGATGTGGCGGAGCGCTCCCGCCGAGTGAAAGCCGCCTCACACCACGTGATCACTTCACGGCAGGTCACGGTCGGATCACGACACGTCACGCCGTCAGGGGCTTCACGACACGCCACACCGGCAGTCGCTTCACGGCACGTCACGCCGACAGCGGGGTCGACTCCTCGCCGACGGCCGCGGCGACGTCCGGGTACACGTCGAAGAGGCGGCGGACACCGAGGGCCGCGAGGACCCGGTTGACATGGGAACCGGCAACCGCCCCCTGCGCGGGCAGAATCAGCCGCAGGCGGCCCCGGCAGGACCGGATGAGGCGGCGGACGGCGATGAGGACGCCGACGCCGCTGGAGTCGCAGAAGAGGACCTCGGAAAGGTCGAGGACGACACTACGGCGGCCGTCGGCCACCGCGTCGTGCACCCGCTGGCGCAGTACCGGTGACGTCACGAGGTCCATCTCGCCGGACACCCGGAGCACGGCCCACTCGCCCTCTTCGTCGTCAGTCACCTTGAGCGTCACCGTCACCGCCACGCCTCTCGCTCGCCTCGAACACCCCGCACGCCTCACGCACCGGAAACGGAAGTGATGGCTTCATTTCCTTTCCGCGCGCCTGCCCGGCCGTCGTTCCATGAAACACGGGTCCGGGCTCGAAGAAACGTCGATCCACGGTCGAAAGCACTCGATGAGCGAGCTATTTCGGTCACGTACGTTCCAATGTGTGCACTCCCGGGCAGGCGCCTACCATTCATGGACCGCCCAGGGGCGCACATTGACGCAAAGGGGCGTGCGCTGTCCGACGTGCCGACTACATTCGAGACAGTGAGTGTGCGCAGGCTGGACCCAGCACGGGCACACGAACAGACAGGCTGGACACAGGGACAGGCGCCGGGCACGACCAGAGTGAGGGGGCCGTATGACGACGAAGGACACACCGCCCCGCTGGGACCGCAAGATGCAACAGCGGCTCGCACGCGGCGAGGCGGCCGCGCTCGGTGAGCTCTACGACCGGTTCGCGTCCCTGGTGCACGGCCTCGCCCACCGCGTGCTCGGGGACGAGCGCGCCGCCGACGGCATCACGCGCGAGGTGTTCTCGCACGTCTGGGAGAACCCCGACGCGTACGACCCCAAGCAGGGCCCCCTGCGTTCCTGGGTGGCCACCCTGACCCACCGCCTCGCCGTCCAGCGACTGCGCGCCACGGAGACCGCCGCGCTCGCCCGGGGCGGCCGGGGCACCACCGAGGAGCTGGAGCGCAAGGTGCGCAGCGCCTCCGTGGCCGCCCGCGCCGACTACATCGTGACGTCCATGCCCGCCCCGCTGCGGGCCGCTCTGGAGCTCGCCTACTTCCAGCGCCGTGACTACCGCCAGGCCGCCGCCGACCTCGGCGTCACCGAGGACGAGGCCCGCCGCCGGCTCCGCCTCGGCCTCCAGCTCCTGTCCACCGCCCACGACACCGGCGGCCCCTCCGGGGCACCCCCCGAGTACGGGGGTGTCAGGTGAGCGCAGGGGCGGACCGGTTCGAGGCGTTCGACGAGCGGGACGAGGACGGGGACGGGGACGAGAAGCGGGAGGAGGACGCGGCGCGCTTCGAGGAGGACGCGGCGGGTTACGAGGATGGCTCCGTCGGTCCCTTCGGTCCCGGGGAGCCGGGTCGGCCGGGAGATCTCCGGGGCCCGGTGGGTCCCGGCGGCCCGCAAGGTCCCGACCGGCCGGAGAGCGCTCAGGACGAGGTGCCCGAAGGGCCACCGCGCATACCGCTGCCCCGTACCTCCGTCGAGGACACCGGACTGCCGCTGCCCACACCGGTACCGGCCCCCGCGCCCGCGCCCCTCGTCCTCGACCACCGGGTCCTGAAGTCGCTGCTCGGCGCCTGGGCGCTCGCCGCCTGCTCGGCGCAGGAGACGGTGGCCGTCGAGGAGCACCTCGGGGACTGCGGCTCCTGCGCGGACGAGGCGCTGCGACTGCGCGAGGCGGTCGGCCTGTTGCACCCGCCCGAGACCCTCGATCTCGACCCGGCGCTGCGCACCCGCGTCCTGGAGGGCTGCCTCGGCCGGCGCCCGCCGCGGATCCCGGTGCCCGACTGGGCCGCTCCGTACGACGCGGAGACCGCGCGGCTCGACGCCCTGCTCCAGGACATAGGCGACGCCGAGTGGCACGCGCCCGTGCGGCTGCGCTGGTTCGAGGGCGACGTGCCCGCCAGCCGCCGTACGACCGTCGCCGGGGTCATCGCCCACCTGATCACCGTCGACGGCCTTGTCGCCGTCGCGCTGGGCCTGGAGGACCCGCTCGGCGCCGCGCCCCCGCGGGAGGCGACTCCGGCGGCCCGCACCGAGGCGTACTGGGGTGCCTCGCACTTCCCGCACACCCGTTCCGTGCGCGGGCCCTGGCGGGAGCAGAGCCACAACCTCGTCCGTACGGTGTCGTTCGCGGGCGGCGGCTCCGGACGGCTGCCCGTGCCGTACGGCGCCTTCGAGCTGCCGTTGAGCGACTCGATGCTGGACCGGGCCTTCGAGTGCTGGGTGCACGCGGGGGACATCGCGGACGCGGTGGACTATCCGTACGACCCGCCGGCCCCGCGTCATCTGCACGGCATGATCGATCTGGCGGCCCGCATGCTGCCTGCCTCGCTGGCCGAGCGGCGCCGGGCGGGGCTCTCCGCGGCGGCGCCCCGCCATCTCGTGTCGGCGGGTGCGCCCGGGCGCAGCCTGCGGCTGGAGATCGAGGGCTCCGGCGGCGGCGAGTGGCTGATCCCGCTCGATGCTCCCGGGGCGGTCGCCTCCGCCGACCGTGAGGTCGCCCATGTCGCGCTGGACGGTGTGGAGTTCTGCCGACTGGCGGCGGGGCATGTGTCGCCGGAGGAGGCTGCGGCGGGGCAGGACGGGGACCGGGAGGCTATCCGGGATGTGCTGTTCGCGGCGGCGTCGTTGAGCCGGATGTAGGTGGGTGGGCGTTGGGGGTTTCCCCCCTCCGCCCCCACCCTTCCCGTCACCGGGGGCTGCGCCCCCAGACCCCCGCTTCGGCCTGGACGGCCTCGTCCTCAAGCGCCGGACGGGCTGAAAGAAGAACTACCCCGGCCGGAGCTGAAGAGCGCCGCCCCTATCCGAACACCACCGTGCGGCGGCCGTTCAACAGGATGCGGCGCTCCGCGTGCCACTTCACCGCCCGGGCCAGGGCCTGGCATTCGACATCGCGTCCGATGGCGACGAGTTGGTCCGGCGTCACGCCGTGGCCGACGCGCTCGACCTCCTGCTCGATGATCGGACCTTCGTCGAGGTCTGCCGTCACATAGTGCGCGGTGGCGCCGATGAGCTTCACGCCCCGGGCGTGCGCCTGGTGGTACGGCTTCGCGCCCTTGAAGCTCGGCAGGAAGGAGTGGTGGATGTTGATGATCCGGCCGCTGAGCTGCTTGCACAGGTCGTCCGAGAGCACCTGCATGTAGCGGGCGAGGACGACAAGTTCGACGTTCTCGGCCCGGACCAGCTCCAGGAGCTGCGCCTCGGCCTCCGCCTTGGTGTCCTTCGTCACCGCGATGTGGTGGAAGGGAATGTCGTACGACCCCACGAGTTCGGCGAAGTCCGTGTGGTTGGAGACCACGGCCGCGATCTCGACCGGCAGCGCGCCGGTCTGCGCCCGGAAGAGCAGGTCGTTCAGGCAGTGCCCGAACTTGCTGACCATCAGCACGACCCGCATCTTGTCCTCGGCCCGGTGGATCTGCCAGTCCATGTGGAAGGCGTCACCGATGGCCGCGAAACTCGCGCGCAGCTTGTCCAGGGTGACCGGCGACTCCGCCGAGAAATGGACGCGCATGAAGAACAGTCCCGTGTCGTGATCGCCGAACTGCTGGCTGTCCTCGATGTTGCAGCCGGTCATGAAGAGGTAGCTCGACACGGCGTGCACGATTCCCTGTTTGTCAGGGCAGGAAAGGGTCAGGACGTACTGCTCGGCGGCGGGTGCTGCCCCGCGGACGGACTGCTCATTCATGCAGGACAGCGTCGCATACCGCCCGCCCCGGACGGCCGGTCGTCCCGCCAGGCGGACCCGGCGTACCGGCCCAGGGCGGCCTACGCCGACCGCGTCAGGATCTTCAGCACCTCGAGCGTGCGCGGTGGAATGTCGGGGTCCTCCCCGTCGCTCACCGCGAGGCGCACATGCGCGTCGCGCGCGGCGCGCACCGCGTCCGGCCAGCCCGGGTGGTCGAGGTACGCGGAGACGAGGGCGTCGGGTCCCACCTGGTGCATGATCCGCAGGACGCGGAGCACGGCGGTGTCGACGAGCGCGGCCTCCTGGGAGTCCCGGAAGATCGTGCCGACGTATTTCTCGGCGGACCAGTTGTCCAGCCAGGTGTCCTCGACCAGGCGGTACACGGCGTCGGTGACGTCGCCGTACCCTTCTACGCCCGCGAGCCAGACGCCCCGCTGGAAGTCGGTGTCGGAAAGCATGTGCAGCGCGGAGCGCACATTGCTGCGCCAGCGCCACCACGGCATGTCGTTCAGTGGCATGCCGCCCATGGTGGATGAGCGACTGCCGCGACGGGAAGAGTTCTCCGAACCTTGCACGGTCACCGATCGTACGTTCCCTGCGAAAAGCAGATCACCCACCCCCGTAATTCACCTCTGAGTCACCTCATGTTGACCGCCGGTCACTCCCAGGTTATTGGTGTGACGGAATCGTGCATGTCCATGACCGGCAGGCGACGCACGCGCACCTCCTCCTCCGTCCTCCCCCGGCCCCTCAAGGCCACGTTGCTGTCCGCGGGCGCGCTGGTGGCGTGTGCGTCGGTCGCCGTCGGGTGTGGGGTCATCCCTGGTGCCATGGGGGGCTCCGGGGATGGCTCCATCACGGTCATGACATGGGCGCCCCAGGACACCGCCGCGACCAACAAGCCCGGCATGCCCGCCATGGCGCAGGCCTACGCCCGCTGGGTCAACAGCCAGGGCGGTATCAACGGCCACAAGCTCAACATCCTGACCTGCAACGACCACAACGACAGCGTGGACGCCGCCGACTGCGCCCGACGCGCCGTCAAGGAGAACGTTGTCGCGGTCGTCGGCTCCTACAGCCAGCACGGCCGTTCCTTCCTCGCCCCGCTGGAGGGCGCGGGCATCCCGTACATCGGCGGCTACGGCGTCACCGACGACGAGTTCACCAGTCCGCTGTCCTACCCCGTGAACGGCGGGGAGCCCGCGCTGCTGGCAGGCCTCGGCGAGCAGCTCGGCAAGGACTGCGGGCCGGTCTCGCTGATACGTCCGGACACCATCGCCGGTGACGAGCTCCCGGTGCTGCTCGACTCCGGCCTGAAGGCATCGGACCACAGGCCCGCCGTCGACCAGCGGGCGGCCGACGACGCGACCGAGTATTCGAAGCAGACGCAGGCGGCTCTGGAGACCGCGACCTCCGACCCGCTCGAGAACGGGTGCGTGGTGCCCGCGCTCGGCGACCGTACGGACACCTTCATGGACTCCTTCCGGCGCGACCGCGAGGACTACGCGAAGGTGAGCGTGGGCACGGTCCTCGGCAGCGTCGACCAGTCGGTCATCAACTCCACCGGCGGCGCGTCGAGCCCGTACGAAGGCGCGTCCGTCACCGGCTGGTACCCGCCCGCGAGCGACCCGAGCTGGGACGCGATGCGCAAGGTGATCACCAAGTACGCCTTCGAGGACAACCGGGTCGACCCCGCGGACACCGGAGTGCAGACCACCTGGATCGCGTACACGGTGCTGAAGAAGGCCGTCGAGTCGCTCGGCGACGGCGAGGTGTCCTCGCTCACGGTCCGGCGGGCCTTCGACGACGGCCTCAAGGTGACCACCGGTGGGCTCACCCCGACCCTCAGCTGGCGTTTCGAGGACTTGATCGCGGCCGTCGACTTCCCCCGCCTCGTCAACGCCGACGTGACCTTCCAGGTCGTACGCAAGGGCCAACTGACGTCGGCGCGCAAGGGGTTCGTCAACATGTCGAAGACGCTGGAGAGCGCGGACTAGGACCGGTCCCGCGCCGGCCCCGCACCGACCGCGGGGCCAACGCCCGCGCGGCGCCTTTCGGGACCGGTCCCGAAAGGCGCCGCGCGGATCAACGCGAACCAAGACTCACGACTCACAGCTGGGTGCGCGAGCGCTCCGTCAGTCCGTACGTCGACGCGATGGAGTTCCACAGCTTCGCGGCCTTCTCCTTCGCCGTGCTCGCCGTGCCGCTGTCCTGGTTGCCCGCCTGGCTCTCGCCCGTGCCGACGGCCCGGCCGTCCTTGCAGCCCTTCTTGCCTGCCGCCTGGTCGGCCCAGGCGGCGTAGTGGTTGTCGGCCGACTCGGAGGCCTTCCAGCCATTGGTGAGCTGGGTCGTCAGCTCGGCGTGGTTGGGAAGCTGGTCCAGCGCGAGGGCGTCGAGCCGGGTGACCAGCTCGCCCCGCTGACCGGCCGCGTCGCGCAGATCACTGGCCGCCTGACCCAGGTCCTTGCACGCCGTCACGTTCGCCACGGCGTTGATCACCGAGTCGCGGCTGGCATTGGCGTCCGCGAGAAGCTTGTCCAGCTCAACGGCCTGCGCCTTGGCGGAGTCGGCGGACGCCGACGCCGAGTCCTCCGTCGCGGGAGCCGTCGCCGACACGGTCGCGCTGTTGTCGCCGCTGTCGTCGCCTCCACCCTGGCTGAGCATGGCGCCTGCACCGATACCGAGCACGGCGATGCCGATACCGACCGCGGCGATCAAGGGAACACGCGAACCACTGCGCCCCCCGCCGCCACCACCACCGTCACTCGCGCTCGCGCCCGCGCGCCGTGCGGCGGCCCGCCCGCCCGGCGCTCCGGGTCCACCCGGGGCTTGCGCGGCGTATCCACCCGGGTCCTGCGCGCCGTACGCGCCGGGAGCCTGCGCCCCGTACGGCGCGTGTGCCCCCTGAGGGGCCTGTGCGCCGTGCGGCGCCGCGGGGTCGAACCGCGGCAACTGCTGCGTCCCCGGCGGGCCCTGCGGCTCGCTGCGGAACAGGTTGTCGAACTCCGCCGGCGGCTGCCGGTCCTCCGGCTCTCCCGGACGCATCCCGTAGGACGGCCCGCCCGGCTGCGCGGGAACCGGGGCGATGAACTGTGTGGCCTGAGCGTCCGGGTGCTCGGCGGGAGGCAACGGTCCCGCACCGCCCTGCGACTGCCGCCCCATGAACTGGTCGGCGCCGGCGTGCACTTCGGGAGGCAGTGCCCCCGGGCCCACCGGGGGGATGAGCTGAGTGGCACCCTCAGCCGGTACGGAGGGAGCGGGCGGGATGTGCGGTATGAACTGCGTCGCACCCTCGTCGGCGCCCGGAGCGGGCGGGATGTGCGGTATGAACTGCGTCGCACCTTCGTCGGCGCCCGGAGCAGGTGGAATGTGCGGTATGAACTGCGTCGCGCCCTCGTCGGCGCCCGGAGCGGGTGGAATGTGCGGTATGAACTGCGTCGCACCCTCGTCGGCGACAGGCGGAAGCGGCACACCCGCCCCCATTCCCATCCCCGCACCCTCCGGCGGCAACGGCTGCGCGGCGGACGGCAAGGGCGACGAGTGCGAGGCGTGCGAGGCGTGCGAGGCGTGCGAGGCGTGCGAGGCGGCACCATATGCCCCTACGCCGTCATGACCCTCGTACGACGGAGTGGACGCGCCCCCGTACGACGGAGCCTGGGCGCCCCCGTACGACGCACCCTCCGGCGGCAGCGGCCCCGCCCCGGGCGCCTGCTGCGGCGCGTAGCCCTGCGGCTGGTGAGCCCCCTGCGAACCCGGCAGCTCCTGATCCCCGTACGAAGGATCCCGGTACGAGGAATCCCCGTACGAAGGATCCCGATACGAAGGATCCCCGTACGAAGCAGGACCAGGCTGTCCGCCCGGCAGTGGCTGCTGCCGGTCCGGGCCGTCGCCCCATCCCGGTCTCGGTTCCGGGGGAGTCCAGCCCTGGGGCGCCTCAGGAGTGCCCCATCCCGGGGCGGGCGGCTGAGGGTCTCCCCAGGTCTGGGTACCGTTCACCGGCGATCCCCAGCCCTGGTCCTGCTGCTGTTCCGGCTGCGGGGCGGGCGCGGACTGCTGCTCGGGACCCCACGGACGGTCCCAGGCCTGGCCGCCCGCCGGGGTCGTACGGTCGCCCGTCATACCTGGCAGCAGGGGCGCACCGCCGTCGGAGGGCAGCACGATGCCTTCGCGCGCGGGTCGCGGCGAGGGCTCTTCGCCCTGTCCACTCTGCGTCACCGGGACTCCTACGAATGGGGGACCTTCGGAATCATCGGCCCACGCTACCGGGTCCCCACAACCCGGTGCCACGCAGCACAGACTGAGACCTCTACCCCTGTGACCGCGGCAGCAAAACCGCTCCCCTTGTGTTGTATCTTCCCCTTCCCGCAACCCCCTTGATCATTTGCCCTGCGTTCACGCCCCGGGCCGGCGAGCGTTCACACCCAGGACCGCCGAGCGTTCACGCAGCCGCCTGCAACTCCATCCGCGCCCCGAACTCCCTTACCACCGGCTCGTCCTGATACGGCTCCAGGCGCTGCTGGAAGTCCTCCAGGTACTCGGCACCCCGGTTGGAGCGCAGCGTGCCGAGCAACTCGACGGCGCGCAGCCCGGTGTGGCACGCCTGCTCGATCTCGCGCTGCTGGACCTGCGCGGTGGCCAGCAGTACGTAGCCGATCGCACGCCGCCGGGCCTTCGACTCGGGAAGCCCCGCCAGTGACTCCTCCGCGCGGCGCGCGGCGGCCTCCGCCTGTCCGAGGTCCCGGTGGCAGTGCGCCAACTCGTCGGCCAGATAGGCCTCGTCGAAGTGCGCGATCCACGTCGGGTCGTCCCCGGAGGCCGAGTCGGCCGCCTCCAGGGCGCTGAGGGCCCGCCCCGACGCCGCCTGGGCGGCGCGCGCGTCACCCAGCAGCGCGTGCCCGCGGGCCTCGGCGGCGTGGAACATCGACTCTGCGCGCGGAGTGACCCGCCCGCGCGCCCCTTCCTGCGCCGCGCGCGCCAACTGGGCGATCTCACGCGGGTTTCCGAGCTGTGCCGCCAGGTGGCTCATGGACGCGGCCAGTACGTAACCGCCGTATGCCCGGTCCCCGGACGCCTGGGCGAGCCGCAGCGCCTGGATGTAGTAGCGCTGGGCGAGGCCCGGCTGGCCGGTGTCGATGGCCATATAGCCCGCGAGTTCCGTCAACCGGGACACCGCGGCGAACAGTTCGCGCCCGACCGCCTCCCGGTAGGAGCCCGCGAGCAGTCCGGAGACCACGCTGTTCAGGTAGTGGACGACGACCGGGCGGACATGCCCGCTGCCGTACTGGTGGTCCAGGTCCACCAGCGCCTGGGTCATCGCGCGGACCGCCTCGACGTCCGAGACCCCGACCCGGGGGCCTGCCGAACGCGCCACCTGGGAGTCCGGCGAGGAGATCAGCCAGTCGCGGCTGGGCTCGACGAGCGCGGAGGCGGCGACGGACGAGCCGGAGAGGAAGTCCCTGCGGCCGACATCGCTGCGCCACAGCTCGCAGACCTGCTCGATGGCTCCCAGTACGGTCGGCGAGAACTGGAGGCCGACGCCGGACGCGAGGTTCTTGCCGTTCGCCATGCCGATCTCGTCGATCGTGACCGTACGGCCCAGCTTGCGGCCGAGCGCCTCGGCGATGATCGCCGGCGCCCGGCCACGCGGCTGCTGTCCGCGCAGCCAGCGCGCCACGGACGTCTTGTCGTACCGCAGATCGAGACCGTGCTCCGCGCCGCACATGTTGACCCTGCGGGCCAGCCCGGCGTTCGAGCAGCCGGCTTCCTGGATGAGCGCCTGCAGTCGTTCGTTCGGCTGCCGCGCGACGAGCGGCCTTGCGGCCATGGCGTACCCCCTGTGACTGTGCTGCGGTGCCTGCCCACGCACCGAGTTGACGTGTCCTCAGCGGCCGAACTCAGTAAAGGAACAACGGAAGAAGCAGGACAGCGAAGGAACAGGAACAACGAAAGAACTCGGCCATGAAGATCAATGCCCCGCAGACACAGTGAAGATGCGAGACATGTGAGGATTGCCGGGGTAAAGGCGGTGCCCAGCCCCTCCCGTGGTTACCCAGCCCCCGCCGCCATTCCCCATGCGCGCCCCCATCCATGCATCCATGCGCCCCACATGCGGAATCGATGCCCCTCCCCCGCGCGCGCGTCCCCCGTAACCCGAGGTGGACGCGGGAGTTGTGTTCCACGTGGACGAGACCATCGCAGGCACCGAGACCGCCCAGATCCCCCAGCAGCGCGGCGAATCGCTGCAGGACACCGCCGTGCGCTATGCCGAGGAGCGCCACTGGGACGTGTTCCCCGGCAGCTGGCTGGAAGCCGTCGACGGGGTGCATCGCTGCTCCTGCGGCGAGGCGGCGTGCCCCATGCCGGGCGCGCATCCGACGCGTGAGGACTGGGCGACGCAGGCCACGGGCAGTGCGACCGTCGCGCGCCGGCTGTGGGCGAAGCACCCCACGGCGTCGATCCTGCTGCCCACCGGGCGTACGTTCGACGCGATCGACGTGCCCGAGACCGCCGGGTTCCTCGCCCTCGCCCGCATGGAGCGCATGGAACTGACCCTCGGGCCGGTCACCTGCACCCCGGACCGGCGCATGCATTTCTTCGTACTTCCGGGCGCCGCCGCGAAGGTCCCCGACCTGGTGCGCAAGGTGGGCTGGCCGCCCGCGTCCCTCGATCTGGTCACCCTGGGCGAGGGAGCGTATGTTGCGGCGCCGCCTACGCGGTTCGGGTCGCGGGGGGCCGTGCAGTGGGCCTGTCGGCCCACGCCCGCGAATCGGTGGCTGCCGGATGCGGAGGAGTTGATCTCGCCGCTCGCTTACGCCTGCGGGCGCGAGGGACGGCGCTAGCTCCCGCGGCGCCGTTTGTACGCTGCGGGTCCGCTGTGGCTGGTCGCGCAGTTCCCCGCGCCCCTTAAAAGCGGGGCGTTGGCCCTTAGGGTGCTCCCATGACCCAGGGAACAGAGGCCGCCGTCGTGCCCGCCGTGCGTGTGCGGGGGCTCTGGAAGCGGTTCGGGGAGCAGATCGCTGTCGCCGGGATCGATCTGGAGCTGCCGGCGGGGCAGTTCATCGGGCTCGTCGGGCCGAACGGAGCCGGGAAGACCACCACCCTCTCGATGGTGACCGGCCTGCTCAGGCCCGACCAGGGCACCGTCGAGGTCGTCGGGCGTGACGTGTGGAGCGACCCGGTCGAGGTGAAGGCGCGGATCGGTGTCCTGCCCGAGGGGCTCCGGCTCTTCGAGCGGCTCTCCGGGCGCGAACTCCTCGGCTACACCGGCCGCTTGCGGGGCCTGCCGGGCGCCGAGGTCGACAAACGCGCCACCCAGCTCCTCGACGTACTCGACCTCGCGGGCGCCCAGCACAAACTCGTCGTCGACTACTCCACGGGCATGCGCAAGAAGATCGGCCTGGCCTGCGCCCTCCTCCACAACCCCGAAGTCCTCTTCCTCGACGAACCGTTCGAGGGCGTCGACCCGGTCTCCGCGCAGATCATCCGCGGCGTCCTGGAGCGGTACACCGGATCGGGCGCCACCGTCGTCTTCTCCTCCCACGTCATGGAACTGGTCGAGTCGCTGTGCGACTGGGTCGCCGTCATGGCCGCGGGACGGATCCGCGCACACGGCCCGCTCGCGGACGTACGCGGCAGCGCCCCCTCCCTCCAGCAGGCCTTCCTGGAACTCGTCGGCGCCAACGGCCGCGCCGCCGGCGCCGACCTGGACTGGCTGGGCGGCGGGGCCCCCCGATGAGTGCCACCACCGGTGCATCCGCGACGTCGGTCACCCCCGTCCTCGTACGCCTGAAGCTGTCGCTCCTGCGCAACGGGCTGCGGCAGTCGTCCGGACGGCGGGCCGCGTACGTCGCCTCCGCCATCCTGGTCCTCCTCTTCGCCGCCCTCCAACTGCTCGGCCTGATCGCCCTGCGCGGCAACGCGCACGCCACCGCCCTCGCCGTACTCCTCGTGGCACTCCTGACGCTCGGCTGGGCCGTGATGCCGCTGTTCTTCGCCAGCGGTGACGAGACGCTCGACCCGACCCGTCTGGTGATGCTGCCGCTGCGGCCACGCCCGCTCGTCCGGGCGCTCCTCGTGGCCTCACTCGTCGGCATCGGGCCGCTGTTCACGCTGTGCCTGCTCGTCGGATCCGTGATCGCCGTGGCGCACGGTACGGCGGCGTACGTCACCGGCGTCGTCGCGGTGGTCCTCGGGCTCCTCGTCTGCGCGGCCCTCGCGCGCGCCGTCGCCGCCGCCAACATCCGTCTGCTGACCAGCCGCAGGGGCCGTGACCTCGCGGTGCTGAGCGGCCTGGTCATCGCGATCGGCGCGCAGGTGGTCAACTTCGGTGCGCAGCGGCTCAATTCGTCCGGCGGTCTCTCGGAGCTCGACGCGCTGGGTGATGTGCTGAGCTGGCTGCCGCCCGCCTCCGCGATCGGCGCGGTGCACTCGGTGAGTGAGGGGTCGTACGGGGCCGGTGCCGTCCAACTCGCCTTGAGCGCGGCCGCGTTGGCGGGACTGCTGGCACTCTGGTCCCACCACCTGACCCGGCTGATGACCTCCCCTGACGGGTCGACCCTCCAGGCGGCGGAGCCTGCGGCGCGGGAGCGGGGATCCTCGGGTCTGAGCCGGCTGCTGCCGGCCGGCCGCACCGCGACGGTCATGGAACGCAGCCTGCGGTATGTGTGGCGCGACCCGAAGACCAAGGCGGCGTGGGTGACCTCACTCGCCATCGGGCTGATCGTGCCCGTGTTCAACGCCCTCCAGGGCACCGGCTCGATCTACTTCGCCTGCTTCGCCGCCGGGATGCTCGGGATCCAGATGTACAACCAGTTCGGGCAGGACACGTCCGCCTTCTGGATGGTCGCCATGACGATCTCGTCCACGCGTGACGCGTACGTCGAACTGCGCGGGCGCGCGCTGGCACTGCTGCTGATCACCCTCCCTTACGCGGCCCTCGTGACCGTCCTGACCACCGCGCTGCTCGGCGACTGGCCCAAACTGCCCGAGGCGCTGGGCCTCTCCTTCGCGCTGCTCGGCGCGATGCTGGCGACCGGTGCGTGGTCGTCGGCCCGCTTCCCGTACTCGATACCTCAGGAGGGCTACAAGAACGTGGCCCCGGGGCAGGCCGGGCTCGCCTGGATCGCGATCTTCGGCGGCATGGTCGCGGCGGCCCTGCTGTGCGCCCCCGTCATCGCCCTGACGATCTGGCTGAACGTGTCAGCGGACGGGAACGAGTGGACCTGGCTGCTGCTGCCGATCGGCGCCGTGTACGGGGCCCTGATCACGATGGCGGGACTGCGGATGGCGGCGCCGCGGACGGCGGGGCGGCTGCCGGAGATCCTGGCGGCGGTCAGCAAGGGCTGACCGCCGCAGGTCGAGCAGAGGCAGCCGCCGGCTAGCCGGTGAGGACCCCGTCAAGGAAGGGTTCGATCGCCCCGCGCCAGGCGTCCGGCTGGTCGTAGTGCACGAGGTGGCCCGCGTCGGCGACCTCCGCGTACTGGCCGTTCGGCAGGACGCGGACCATCTCCTGGGACTCGGCCCGGCCGAGCTCGCCGTCGAGACCCCGTACGACCAGGGCGGGGCACCGGACCTGCGCGAGCTCCTCCCAGTGGGCGTCGTACACCCAGGTCTGGCGGGACTTGAGCATCTGCGCGGGCTCGAAGACCGGGCGCCAGCCGTCGGCGGACTCGTGCATCACCTCGGCGTAGAACTCGCCGCGGGACGGGTTGGGGCGCTCCACCCAGGGGTCGTCCTCGCCGAACCACTTGCGTACGTCGGCGAGCGTGGCGAAGGGGACGGGCCAGGCCTTGAACCAGTCCTCCCACTCGCGCTGCGAGGCGGCGCCCAGCGCCGACGCCCGCATGTCGCAGATGATCAGGCCGCAGACGAGATCGGGGCGCTTGGCGGCGAGCTGCCAGGCGGTCAGCGCGCCCATGGCATGGCCGATGAGGACGGCGGGGCCGAGGCCGAGCTGTTCGAGGGCTGCCTCGGCGTCCTCGACGTATGCCTCGCGGGTGTAGGCGGCCTCGGGCGGCTTGTCGCTCTGGCCGTGGCCTCGCTGGTCGAGCGCGACGGCGCGGTGCCGTTCGGAGAGCCAGCGGGCGGTCGAGGCCCAGTGGGAAGCGCGGCCCATGAGGCCGTGCAGTAAGAGCACGCCGGGCGCGCGGGGGGCCTCCTCGGGCCCCGCTCCGGTCTCAGTCCCGGTCCCGGTCCCGGTATCGGACCTGGTTTCAGGCCCGGACCTGGGAGGGGCGATCCTGGGATGGTCGGTCCTGGCGGGATCCGCCTTGGGCTTGGGAGGATCGGCGAACTCCCAGGCGGCCAGGCGTACGCCCCCCGCTCCCGTCACGTCGATGCGCCGCACCACAGGTAATGGCACCCCCCTAGCTCGCTCGGACCGCCTCGCTCCCGCTCGAGCCGACCGGTCCACTCGTACCGATTCCTACCGCTGTCGTACCGCTGCTCCTGCTGCTTCTACTGCCCGCCGGCAATGAATTGCCGCCGGCCGGTGCTGATCGTTGCCGGTTGCCGCTGACTGCTGATGGACGTGTACCCCTGGTAGCGCGACTACGCCGTCACGTTATCGAATGAGGATTCGAGAACGCCCTTCTCGGGCGCAACACCCCTCATTCGAGTGACCGGCCTCAAGGATTGACCGCCGACGCCATGGGGAGATCTTCAGCGGGGGGCGGGCCGCTCGGGGAAGCCGGTCCGAAGGGAATGACCCTGGGAGCTCGGGGCTCCGGGTCAGCACAGGGGAGGACAGGCCCCGGCGCCATTCGGTGCCGGGGCCCTCTCCACATCTGCGGCACATCCTTCCGCCCCCTCCCCGACCGCGCGCCCTCGCTCCCGGACACGGTCAAGAGCTCTCAGGTCATATGCCTCACGCGACAGCCTCGCACGCAAATGGTCCCAGCGCTGCGATTCCGCGCACTGAATCTTGGTTTCGGTGAGGTCACGCGGGCGTCACAACTGCCTCTGTGGACGCGGTAGTTGACACACCGATGACGGACGGCGAACGCCGGGTGCCGGGGCACGCGCCCGGCTACAAGCACGCCGACACACGCCTACGAGCACGTCAGCACACGACTTCGCACCCGCCGACGCCCGGCTACGGGCACGTCAGCGCACAGCTACGAGCGGCCCGCCGACAGACGGCTACCGGTACGTCAGCGCACAGCTACCAGCGGCCCGCCGGCACACGGTTGCCGGCACCTCGGCGCACAACCACGAGCAGCACGCCGGCACACGACTACCGGCACCTCGGCGCACAGCCACGAGCAGCACGCCGGCACACGGCTACCGGTACGTCAGCAGCTGACGAGCACCTCGACGAGCACCTCAGCGCTTGGCGACGAACACGTGGGAGGCGACGTCCGCCTCCAGCTCCGCGGCCTCGCCGCCGCTGCCCACCAGGACCCCGCCCGCGGACTCCGTCACGCTCACGACAGAACCGGGCTGCACGCCCGCCCGCCGCAGCGTGTACATGAGCTGCGCGTCCGTCTGGATCGGCTCGCCGATACGCCGTACGACCACGGTCTTGCCGTCGATCCCCGGGTCCAGCTCCGCCAGCGACACCATGCCCTCGTCCAGGAACGGATCGGCGCTGTCCTTCTCGCCCAGCTCCTCCAGGCCCGGAATCGGGTTTCCGTACGGCGACTCCGTCGGGTGGCGCAGCAGCTCCAGCACCCGACGCTCCACCGCCTCGCTCATCACGTGTTCCCAGCGACACGCCTCGGCGTGCACCTGCTCCCACTCCAGACCGATCACGTCGACGAGGAGGCACTCCGCGAGCCGGTGCTTGCGCATCACCCGCGTGGCCAGCCGCCGTCCCTCGTCGGTGAACTCCAGATGCCGGTCGCTGGCCACCGCCACCAGACCGTCGCGCTCCATCCGCGCCACCGTCTGGCTGACCGTCGGCCCGCTCTGGTCCAGCCGCTCCGCGATCCGGGCGCGCATCGGGACGACGCCTTCCTCCTCCAGCTCGAGGATGGTGCGGAGATACATCTCCGTGGTGTCGATCAGTCCGGACATGTGTGCCCCTCGATTAGCTCTGCCGGAGGCTCGGTGGCTCACCGGCTTGTGCGCTGGCCCTGGACTCAATTCTGACGCATACCACTGACAACCGTGCCTCGCCGTTGGAACCACCTGGTTTCAAGTGCCTACCAGCACCTCCGCGCGAGGCACGGGCCCGGAGACGAGAACCCCGTACGCCGGGGTCGAAAACCTCGTATAAAAGCCCCTCGCCGTACTGCCGACCGTATTGCCCGCCGTGTCCCACGTCGTATTGACAGCGCGCTGGTCCAGACCGCACCGTGATCCGCGACGCGTCGACGCCGACGCGGCTTGGTGAGACTTCGAAGGGGCTCAGCCGATGAGCGAAGGCAAGCTGGCCGGGCAGTTCTTCGACGCCGCGATCGGTCTTCTGCAGCAGGTGCGGGACGAGGACGCCGGCGAGATCGAGGCGGCCGGAACACTGATCGCCGACACCGTCGCCGCCGGCGGACGCCTCTTCGCGTTCGGCGCCGGACACTCCTCACTCGCCGCCCAGGACATCGTCTACCGCGCGGGCGGCCTCGCCCTGATGAACCTGCTCGTCGTACCCGGCGTCGTGGGCGTCGACGTCATGCCGGCGACCCTGGGATCGGCCCTGGAACGGGTCGACGGCCTGGCGACCGTCGTCCTGGAATCCAGCCCGGCCCGCTCCGGCGACCTCCTCGTGATCATCTCCCTCTCGGGCCGCAACGCGCTCCCCGTCGAGATGGCCATGAGCGCCCGCGCCCTCGGCCTCAAGGTCATCGGCGTGACCTCCGTCGCGTATACGACGGAGACGAAGTCGCGGCACACCTCGGGGACCTACCTCAAGGACCACTGCGACATCGTCCTCGACTCCAGGATCCCGGTCGGCGACGCCGAACTCACCCTGGACACCATCGAGGCCCCCTTCGCCCCCGCCTCCACGGTCGTCACCTCGGCCCTCCTCCAGGCCGTCATGGCCACCGCGGCGGGCGCCCTGGCCGACCGGGGCATCGAGCCCCCGCTGCTGCGCTCGGGCAACGTCGACGGCGGCCCCGAGTGGAACAACCGGGTGCTGACGGAGTACGGGGACCGGATCTTCTACCAGCAGTAAGCCGACGTTCTACTCGTACTGAGCCGGCGGGGGCATCCCGGGGACCGCGGAGGCGGCAGGGGGAGCTCCCACCCTTCAGCCGCGCCCCGCCTGGTCCCGCAGATCCTCCAGATCCAGCGCCATCGCGATCCGTACGGCCACGTCCTCCGCGTACGTCGCGTCCGTACGCTCGAACTGGCTGCGCCCCGCGCCCCGCAGAAACGTCACGACACCCAGCGTCCGCCCCCGGCTGCGCAGCACCGCGCACAGCGCGTGCACCGAATCCGGCGGCCACTGCCGCGTCACGGCCCACTCCCGGGCCCGCGCGGGCTCCGTCTCCCGCGCACTCGCGCGCACCGATCCGGCCCGCTCCACACACTGCAAGGCCGGATGCCCGTCCGCGTACCGCACCGGCAGCCCCGCCTTACCGCCCGGCATGCTCGGCCCGGGCGCCCCGGAGGGCGTGGCGGCGGCCCGTACGAGCCGCACAGGCCCCTCGCCGTCCCCCACCGACCCCCCGGACACCCGGTCGACCAGCGCATGATCGGCGAACCCGGCGAGCGAGAAGTCCAGATGTACGGTGGCCGCCTCGGCCGGGTCCTCGCACTCGGCAGCCGCCCGCGCCGCCCGGTGCAACTGGTTGGCCCGGAACCGCAGCAGCGCCGCCTCCTGCTCGGTCTGCTTGGCCTCGGTCACGTCCAGGAAGAGCCACCCCACACCCAGCGGGACGGGTTCCTCGGTGAGCGGCGAGGCGAGCCGCAGGAAGCCGCTCCGCCAGCAGCGCCGCGACTCACCGCCCTCCTGCGTCCGCACGCTCACCCACATCTCGGCCGGAGCGGGCGGCGCGCCCTCGGCGAGCACATGCGTGAGCGCGCTCTCCAGCTCTTCGACACCCTGGGAGAGCAGCTCCCCCAGGGGCCGCCCGAGAACCGCCGTACGCCCGATGCCGAGCGCACGGGCCGCGTGCGCGTTCACGACGGCGGGGCGCAGATCCGCGTCCACGAGGACCACACCCCAGCTCGCGTCCTCGAACAACGCCTCGCTCAGGGCGATGGACCGCTCCAGATCGATCTGCGCGTGCACCTCACTGAAGGCGCAGTACACCCCGGCGGGCTTCCCGTCGGGCCCGCGCACCGCGGCCGACTGGGTCCGTACGAGCACCCGGCCGCCGTCCTTGGTCAGCAGCGCGAACTCGTTCACCTGCCGCCCGGGCGCCTCCATGGCGGAGAGCAGCCGCCCCTCGACCTCCGCCGCGTCGGCGGTCCGCACGGCCCACCCGGCGAACCCCTGCCGCCCGACGGCCTCGGCGGCCGTCCAGCCGAGAATCCGCTCGGCCTCACGATTCCAGTGCGTCACGACCCCGTCGACGTCAAAGGCGCACAGCGCCGCGTCCATCCCGTCGAGCAGCGCGGCAAGAAGATCCGAACCATCCCGCTCGGGCTCATCGGGCCCCAGCTCATCGGTGGTCCCACTACGCCGGGAAGCACTCACCTGGACCCCCTGCAGGCTGCGTCCGCACGTACGACGCGACAGTTCGCTCACTCACCACCATTCAACTCGAACGTGACCCAGCCCACACCTGGTTCCCCAAAGATTGGACGAAATCGTTGTACACCGAATTCCCGCCCCCGCCGGCCCAGTGACCAGCCGCAAGGGACATCTCCGACGATCGCCCGCCTGCCCCTCGACCCCCAGCTCGGCGCCCTGCAATCGATCCTCTCGCGGAACACCACTCCAACGAAGCCCGCGTCCACCTCTCTGCCCCGCAGGGGCTGGCTGACATGTTCAACCTTCTGGTGCGACCGAATCCGGTTCTCACACCCCGAGCGATGTACGAGACCAAGGCGGAGCGGTGGCGGCGGAAGTGGCCTGAGGTGCGGGTACTGGGGTGACCTGGATAGCACCAAGATCGGCTGCGCGTTCGGGGAATTGGGATTGTTCGCACAGATGGGCGCTTTCGAGGGCGTTCGGCTCCCCAAGGGCGTTTGATCGCTAGCGTCGTCTGCACACACGAGAAGGGAGGTCACTCGCTCCTCGGTCGCAAGCCGAAGCCTGTGCCGTGACGTACAGGCCGAGTGACCAGCCCAAGTCATCACGATCCGCAAGATCAGGGAGGTGCCCCTGATGACTACGTTTCCTGTAGGACAGAAGACCCACCCTGGCGTGCTTCCTCAGCGCCAGGCTCTGGAATCCGTGGGAGCAGACACCCCTGGGAGCAGGGACGAAACGGCTCACGGACACCCCGCCGCTGCGCGGGGCACCGGCAGGGAACATGGGCGAGGGGAGACCGACGGGCACGGCGCCAGAACCCGTCGGCGTCACGCCGAAACCGCTCCTTCGGGAGCGGAGACGGCAGAGAACGGGAACGGTGACGTTCCCCCGGACGAGCACACCTACGCGGGTGGCATCGGCGCAAGCAGGGTCTTCGTCCTGTCCAAGGAAGGACAGCCTCTGATGCCCTGCCACCCCGCCCGCGCACGCGAACTCCTCGGCAAGGGGCGGGCCGTGGTCGCACGGCAGGTCCCCTTCACCATCCGGCTGAGAGACCGAACGCTCGCCGAATCGGAAGTCGACGGCGTGCAGTTACGCATCGACCCCGGTTCCAAAGGCACAGGTCTCGCCCTCACCGACGAGAAGAAGGAGACCAGCGCGCGCGGTGCCACTGTCACCGTAAGGCGCGGACTGGTCTCCATCGAGCTCCAGCACCGGGGCGACCAGATCCACATGTGCATGCAGCAGCGCGCCGGATACCGAAACAGGCGACGGTCGGCCAACTGCCGCTACCGACAACCCCGTTCAGACAACCGCACCCACCCAGAAGGCTGGCTGCCTCCCTCGCTGCGCCATCGCGTCGACACGACTCTGTCCCTGGCGAAGCGCATGTGTCGATACGCACCCATCACCGAGAGCCACGTAGAGCGCGCCGCCTTCGACACGCACTCCATGAGCGCGGGAAAGCCCCTCACCGGAGCGGAGTACCAACAGGGCACGCTCGCCGGAACCGAAGCCCGTGCCTACCTCCACGCCAAGTGGAACCGAGCCTGCGCCTACTGCGACGCAACCGGCGTACCGCTGAATGTCGACCACCTCCGGCCCCGGAGCCGTGGCGGCTCCGGCCGCATCTCGAACCTCGTCCTCGCCTGCGTTCCCTGTAACCAGGCCAAAGGCAGCACGCCCGTCGCCGTCTTCCTGGCCGACCGGCCCGATCGCCTCGCGAAGATCCTTCAGCAGGTCAAGACGCCACTCCATGACGCCGCAGTCATGAACACGACCCGCTGGCGGCTCACAGCGGCACTGGAACACCTGGACAGACCAGTCCACCCATGGTCGGGCGGCCGCACCAAGTGGAACCGCGTGGCTATGGGGCTCAACAAGACTCACACCCTGGACGCCCTGTCCGTCGGATGCCTGAATCACGAGGACGGCGACGCCATCGTCCGGTTGCCGGAAGAGGTCCTCGTCGCCAAAGCCACCGGGCGCGGCTCATACGCCCGCACTACTCCAGACCGGTTCGGGTTCCCCCGCCTCAGCCGGGCCCGGGTGAAGCAGCACTTCGGGTATGTCACTGGAGATCTCGTACGTGCCAACGTGCCCTCCGGCAAGTGGACAGGCACATGGACGGGGCGTATCTCCGTACGAGCCAGGGGGCAGCACAGTCTCACAACACCGGCGGGCCGCTTCAACGTCTCCCACTGGAACCTACGACTCATGCAGCGGGGCGACGGATACGGATACTCCACCCGGCGAGAACTCCTGCCACAACCTTTTCGAAAAACCGGTTGAGCCGTGTTCGACCCGTTCCTAAAGTGGGCGGCACGCTAGAGATAGAAAAGGAGGTGATCCGGCAGATGTATGGCAACCGGACGAGCGAGGTGGCTGCGGGCTAGTAGCCCGTCACCACACCCAGTGCGGTGCCGGACCAGCGCGTGTTCTGTGCGTGCAGCCGGCCCAATCTCCAGCAGTCACCCGACCCGCGGGCTCGCCGGTACGTCCGGCCGGCTCCTTCGCCGAGAGGCGGAGGGACCAGAGCCCGCGGGTCGCCTGCGTTCGGTGGGTGTCTGAGATTCTGTGGGTGTCTGAGATAGGGCGCCTGCGAATCGGGGGGTTCGCAGTACTCTGGGGCCATGCTTCCGATGCTCGTACGACGCCGACACGTGGACTTCCTCCGCGTCACGAGCATGGGGTGTCCGGGGTCCGGCTGACCTCGACCCCTCCTCCTTTCTCTCTCGCTTGGCAACCGTGGCCCGCCTCTTTCCTGCTGGCGGCGCCCTGGCCGCCGTACACCCCGCGGACGCACACCATGACGACGACGAACACGTCCTCCCCCTTCCCGTACCACCAGCTTCCGATCATCGATCTCTCGGCCGCCGACCGCGGGCCGCAGGCGCGTGCGCTGTTGCACGCGCAGTTGCACAGCGCCGCTCATGACGTGGGGTTCTTCCAGCTCGTCGGGCACGGAGTGAGCGCGGGTGAGACCAACGCCCTGCTGCGCGCCATGCGGCGTTTCTTCGCGCTTCCGGAGGCCGATCGGCTCGCGATCGAGAACGTCAACTCGCCGCATTTCCGCGGGTACACGCGCACCGGGGACGAGCTCACGGGAGGCAGCCGGGACTGGCGGGACCAGCTCGACATCGGGGCGGAGCGGCCCGCCAGGACACCGGGGGCGGGCGAGCCGGCGTACTGGTGGCTGGAGGGGCCCAATCAGTGGCCGGACGCGCTGCCGGAGCTGCGGGTGGCCGCGCTGACCTGGATCGAGCGGCTGAGCGTCGTCGCGGCGCGGCTGTTGCGGGAGCTGCTGACCGCGATCGGGGCGCCCGCCGACTTCTACGAGCCCGTCCTCGGGGCGCACGCCCATCCGCACCTGAAGCTGGTGCGGTATCCGGGGAGCGCCGTCGACGGCGGTGACCAGGGGGTCGGCGCGCACAAGGACTACGGGTTCCTGACGCTGCTGCTCCAGGACCGGGTCGGGGGGCTTCAGGTGCAGCGGGACGACCGGCTCTTCCACGATGTGCCGCCGGTTCCTGGGGCGTTCGTGGTGAATCTGGGTGAGCTGCTTGAGGTGGCCACCGACGGGTATCTGCTGGCCACGAACCACCGGGTGGTGAGTCCGGCCGGTGCCACCGAGCGGTTCTCGGTGCCGTTCTTCTACAACCCGCGCCTGGACGCCCGTGTCGAGCCGCTGCCCTTCCCGCACGCGTCCGTCGCGCCCGGGGCGACGGCGGATCCGGCGAATCCGCTCTTCGCGGAGTACGGCTTCAACGAGCTGAAGGGGAAGCTGCGGGCGCATCCGCTGGTCGCCGCCCGTCATCACGCGGGGCTGCTGGCTCCCGCGTGACGACCGGCGGCTTACGGCACTGGACTCAGTGCGAGATGTCCTCGTAGCCGGGGATCTCCTGGGGGCCGCGGGTGCCGGGGCCGATGTAGCGGGCGGAGGGGCGGACGAGCCGGCCCGTGCGCTTCTGCTCCAGGATGTGCGCGGACCAGCCGGCGGTGCGGGCGCAGGTGAACATCGAGGTGAACATGTGTGCCGGGACCTCGGCGAAGTCGAGGACGATGGCGGCCCAGAACTCGACGTTCGTCGCCAGGACGCGGTCCGGGCGGCGGGAGTGGAGTTCGGCGAGGGCGGCCTTCTCCAGGGCTTCGGCGATCTCGAAGCGGGGTGCGCCGAGGTCGCGGGCGGTACGGCGGAGCACGCGCGCGCGTGGGTCCTCGGCGCGGTAGACGCGGTGGCCGAAGCCCATGAGGCGTTCGCCCTTGTCGAGGGCCTGCCTGACGTACGCGTCGGCGTCGCCGGTGCGCTCGATCTCCTCGATCATGCCGAGGACGCGCGAGGGTGCGCCGCCGTGCAGCGGGCCCGACATGGCGCCGACGGCTCCGGAGAGGGCAGCCGCCACGTCGGCGCCGGTGGAGGCGATGACGCGGGCGGTGAAGGTGGAGGCGTTCATGCCGTGTTCGGCGGCGGACGTCCAGTAGGCGTCGACGGCTGCCACGTGCTTGGGGTCCGGTTCGCCGCGCCAGCGGATCATGAAGCGCTCCACGACGGACTGCGCCTTGTCGATCTCGCGCTGCGGGACCATGGCGTTGCCCTGGCCGCGGGCGGACTGGGCGACGTAGGACAGCGCCATGACGGCGGCGCGGGCGAGGTCGTCGCGGGCCTGCTGCTCGTCGATGTCGAGGAGGGGACGCAGGCCCCACACGGGGGCGAGCATCGCCAGCGCGGACTGTACGTCGACGCGGATGTCGCCGGAGTGGACGGGAATCGGGAACGGCTCGGCGGGCGGCAGTCCGGGGTTGAAGGCTCCGTCGACGAGGAGTCCCCAGACGTTTCCGAAGGAGACATGGCCGACCAGATCCTCGATGTCGACGCCTCGGTACCGGAGAGCGCCGCCCTCCTTGTCCGGTTCGGCGATCTCCGTCTCGAAAGCGACGACTCCCTCGAGTCCGGGTACGAAGTCGGACATCAGGCGGCTCCTCATGATGTGTGCGACGGATGTTTTATGGGGGGCTTCAGTGGCTCTTGGGACCATATGTCTGTGGTGAGGGGTGTACGTCCGGTTTCGCGGTCTCCTCATGGACTCGCGATCCGGTACGTCACTCCGGTGATGCCCCGTGCGGTGGGCGGTCACCCAACCGTCTCGGAAGCAGCACGATATCTCCGAGTGCCACCTTTGGGGAGAGTGCGCGGCACTCAGTGCCATGCAGATGCCCGTTCAGCGATGCGTCACACCCCGCCGGGCAAGCGCGCACATAGGGCAAGATGACCATGTGACCGACCGTGACCCCGACCTCGATCGTCGCTTCGATCCTGCTCTCGGCCCCGCTCTCGACCCCGCCGCGATGCGCGAGCACTACCGGGCCGAGGGGCTCGCCGAGGGCGAGCTGGCCGCCCGCCCCATGGAACAGTTCGCGCGCTGGTTCGGCCAGGCCGTGCGGGCCGCGGAGCAGGGGGCGGTGTACGAACCGAACGCCATGGTCGTGTCCACCGCGGACGCGGAGGGCCGGCCCAGCTCACGCACGGTGCTGCTGAAGCAGTACGACGAGCAGGGCTTCGTCTTCTACACCAACTACGAGTCCCGCAAGGCCCGCGACCTGGCCGCCAATCCGTACGTCTCGCTGCTCTTCCCGTGGCACCCGATGGCCCGTCAGGTCATCGTCACGGGCACGGCGCGGCGTACGGGACGCGACGAGACGGCCGCGTACTTCCGGACCCGGCCGCACGGCTCCCAGCTCGGCGCGTGGGCCAGTGTCCAGTCCTCGGTGATCGGCTCCCGTGCTCAACTGGACGCCTCATACGCGGAGTTGAGTGCCCGCTATCCGGAGGGCGAGCAGGTTCCGGTGCCTCCGCACTGGGGCGGCTTCCGGATCGCCCCGCAGACGGTCGAGTTCTGGCAGGGCCGCGAGAACCGGCTGCACGACCGGCTGCGGTACGTGGTGGAGGCGGACGGCGGCTGGAGGGTGGAGCGGCTCAGTCCCTGAAGCCGGCCGGTTCCTGAATCTTCTCAGGCGAGGGTCCCGTCCAGGATGCTGCTCCACTGCGCGACCACTCTCTCCCGCCGCACCCCGTCGTCGGTGAGCAGGTTGGCGAGGCCGAGGCCCCGGGCCATGTCGAGGAGCCCCTGGACGGTCTCCCGTGCCCCCGGGCGGGACTCGTCGGCGGCCAGCAGTTCCACGGCTATCCGGTGGGTCTCGCGGCCGACGCGGGCTTCCAGTTCCGTGACCCTGGGGCGGAGCTGTTCCTCGTTGGAGGCGGCGACCCAGAGGTGGAGGGCGGCGCGGAAGAGGGGGCCGGTGTAGAGGTCGACCAGGGCGGTGACCACCTCGCGGCGGTCGGCGGCGCCCTCGGGGAAGAGGGCGCGCAGGGCGGTGGAGCGTTCCTCGGCGACGTACTCGACGGCCGCCGTGAAGAGGTCCTCGCGGGTCGGGAAGTGGTGCTGGGCGGCGCCCCGGGAGACGCCGGCGCGTTCGGCGACGACGGAGACGGTGGAGCCCGCCCAGCCGTGTTCGGCGAGGCAGGCCACGGCCGCCGCCAGGAGCCGCTGCCGGGTGGCCCGGCTCCGGTCCTGCTTGGGCACGTGCGGCGCACGCACGGCGGCTTCCCTCGCTCCCTCGAGTGCGCTGTCGTCCGCCGAGCTGCCGGTCCTGCCATCGGCCGTGCCGTCGGTCGTGGTCACACCACCCATGCGGGATCCCGTCTTTCGAGGAAGGCCGTCATTCCCTCGCGGGCCTGCGCGGAGGAGAACAGCCGGGCCGAGAGCGCGGTCAGGTCGGCCGCGTCCCGGTCGAAGGCCTCCAGCACCTTAGCCGTGAGCAGCGACTTCGTCTCGGCGAGAGCTTGCGGCGAGGACCGGCGGAGTCCGTCGAGGACGGGCGCCAGGGTTACGTCGACGTCCTCGCCCGCCGCCGTCAGGAGCCCGGTGCGGACGGCCTCGGTGGCGTCGAAGCGTTCGCCGGTGAGGTAGTAGCGGGCGAGGGCGCGGGGGTCGGCGCGCGGCACGATCGGGAGGGAGATGACGGCCGGGGCGACGCCGACGCGTACTTCCGTGAAGGCGAAGGTGGCCTCCAGGGAGGCGGCGGCGATGTCGCAGGCGCCGAGCAGGCCGAGGCCGCCCGCGCGTACGTGTCCGGTCACCCGGGCCACCACCGGCTTGGGCAGTTCGACGATGTGCCGCAGCAGTGCGACGAGGGCGTCCGGGTGCGGGGGGTCGCGCAGGTCGGCGCCCGCGCTGAAGGTGTTCCCGGTGTGGGTGAGGACGACCGCGCGTACGTCGCTGTCCTTGCCGCAATGGGTGAGGGCGTCCGCGAGTTCGCCCACGAGCGCTGCCGACAGGGCGTTGCGGCTGGCGGGTGAGTCGAGGGTGAGGGTGGTGACGGCGCGGTCGTGCGCCGTGTGCACAAGGGTCACTGGTGCTCCCGGAGTTGGCGGCGCAGGATCTTGCCCGAAGCCGCGCGCGGCACGCTGTCGATGAAGGTGACCTCGCGGACCCTCTTGTACGGGGCGACGCGTTCGGCGACGTACATCATGACCTCTCCTTCGGAGAGGTCGGTGGCGGACGGCTGGCGCACCACGTACGCGCGCGGAACCTCGTTCTTGTCGTCGTTGTAGACGCCGATGACGGCGGCGTCGGCTATGCCGGGGTGGGTGAGCAGCAGGGCTTCGAGTTCGGCGGGGGCGACCTGGAAGCCCTTGTACTTGATGAGTTCCTTGACACGGTCGATGACGAAGACCCAGCCGTCGGCGTCGACGTAGCCGACGTCCCCGGTGTGCAGCCATCCGTCCGGGTCGATCATCGCGGCGGTGGCGTCGGGCTGCCCGAGGTAGCCCTTCATGACCTGGGGTCCGCGGAGGGCGATCTCGCCCGCCTCGCCGACTTCCAGGTCCTCGGCGGGGTCGTCCAGGGAGACGATGCGCATCTCCGTGCCGGCGATGAGTTTGCCGACGGTCCCGGAGGGCGGGTTTTCGGCGTCCAGGGGGACGACGAGGGCGCCGGGCGAGAGTTCTGTCATGCCGTACGCCTGGCCGATGGGCGGCAGGCCGAGCCGGCGTGAACAGGCGTCCGCCAGAGCGGCGTCCAGGGGGGCCGCCGAGCTGATGATGTACTTCAGGGACGACAGGTCGTACTGCGCGACGGCCGGGTGCTTCGCGAGGGCGAGGACGATCGGCGGGGCCACGTACAGGGCGTTGATGTGGTGCTTCTGGATGGCCGCGAGGAAGGTTTCGAGGTCGAAGCGGGGGAGGACGACGACCGTGGCGCCGTGCTTGAGGGGCGCGTTCATGAGGGCCGTCAGCCCGTAGACGTGGAAGAAGGGCAGCACCGCGAGGATGCGGTCGCCGGGGCCCATCGGCACGGACTGCCAGAGCTGCGCGAGGTTGGTGGCGATGGACCGGTGGGTGAGCATCACGCCTTTGGGGATGCCGGTGGTGCCCGAGGAGTACGGGAGGGCCGCGATGTCCTCCACGGGGTCGATGTCGATATGCGGTTCGGGCGCCTCGGATTCCAGCAGGTCCATCAGCGAGCGCACGCCGGGCGCCTGGTCGCAGACGAAGATCTCCCGTACGCCGCCCGCGAGTTCGGCGGCCTGGCGTGCCGTCTCCAGGAGGGGCGAGACGGTCACGATCCAGCTCGCGGCGCAGTCGCGGAGCTGCTTGGCGAACTCCTCGGGCGTGGCGAGCGGGTGCACGGTCGTGACCGACGCCCCCGCGCGCGTGGCCGCGTAGAACGCCGTCGGGAAGGCGATGGTGTTCGGGCTGTGCAGGGCCAGTACGTCGCCCTTGCCGACGCCCGCCTCGGCGAACCCGGCGGCCAGCCGGCGGTGGAACACGTCGAGTTGGGCGTAGGTGAGGGTGGTGCCGTCGACCCCGTCGATGAGCGCGGGTGTGTCACCGCGCTCGGCGGCGCGGCCGAGGACCGCGTCGTGGATGGGTTCCTCGACGGCCGTGACGTCTTCGTACTGGCTCCGGAACACGGTTCCTCCTGGCGACGGCTGGGCGACTGGCATCCCACTGCCTAGCACGGCTCAGTAAGACTTGGGCAGGCCCAGGGTCTGGTGGGAGATGTAGTTGAGAACCATCTCCCTGCTGACCGGTGCGATACGGGCCACGCGCGACGCCGTGATCAGCGAGGCGAGGCCGAACTCGCGGGTCAGGCCGTTGCCGCCGAGGGTGTGCACGGCCTGGTCGACGGCCTTCACACAGGCTTCTCCGGCCGCGTACTTGGCCATGTTGGCGGCCTCCCCGGCACCGAGGTCGTCGCCCGCGTCGTACAGGTGGGCCGCCTTCTGCATCATCAGGCGGGCGAGTTCGAGCTCGATGTGGGCCTGCGCGAGGGGGTGCGCGATGGCCTGGTGGGCGCCGATGGGGTCCTTCCAGACGGTGCGTTCCTTGGCGTAGGCGATCGCCACGGAGAGCGCGTAGCGGCCCATGCCGATCGCGAAGGCGGCCGTCATGACGCGCTCGGGGTTCAGTCCGGCGAAGAGCTGGAGCAGGCCCGCGTCCTCGTCGCCGACGAGCGCGCCGGCGGGCAGCCGCACGTCGTCCAGGGTCAGCTCGAACTGCTTCTCCGCGCCGTGGAGTTCCATGTCGATCTGCCGCCGCCCGAAGCCGTCGGCGTCGCGCGGGACGATGAACAGACAGGGCTTGAGACGGCCGGTGCGCGCGTCCTCCGTACGGCCCACGATGAGGGTCGCGTCGGCGACATCGACGCCGGAGATGAACACCTTGCGGCCGTTGAGCACCCACTCCTCGCCATCACGGCGGGCGGTGGTGGTGATGCGGTGGGAGTTGGAGCCCGCGTCGGGTTCGGTGATGCCGAAGGCCATGGTGCGGGTGCCGTCCGCCAGGGCGGGGAGCCACTCCTGTTTCTGCTCGTCGGTGCCGAAGCGGCTGATCACCGTGCCGCAGATCGCCGGCGACACGACCATCATCAGCAGGGGGCAGCCGGCGGCACCCAACTCCTCCAGGACGATGGAGAGTTCGGCTATGCCGCCGCCTCCGCCGCCGTATTCCTCCGGCAGGTTGACACCTAGGTAGCCGAGCTTGGCTGCCTCTGACCAGAGTTCGTCGGGGTGGGCGCCGTCGGCGATGACCCTGTTGATGTAGTCGCGGCCGTAGCGTTTGCCGAGCGCGGCTACGGCCGCTCGGAGGTCTTTGTGTTCTTCGGTCTCTGTTGCCGGGCTCATGGGGTCTCCTGGAAGGTGCGGCTGAGTCGTGGCTGGTCGCGCGATTCCTCGCGCCCCTAAAGGGGCGCGACCACGGCCAGAAGGGTGCCGACCTCGACCTGCTGGCCAGGAGCGGCATGAAGGGCGCTGAGCGTGCCTGTGGCGGGCGCGGAGATCTTGTGCTCCATCTTCATCGCCTCCAGCCAGACGAGGGGCTGTCCGGCCGTCACAGCGGCTCCGGCGGCCAGGCCTTCGGCGACGCGGACGACGGTCCCCGGCATCGGCGCCAGGAGCGAGCCCGGCGCCTGCTGGGTGGTCGGGTCGGGGAAGCGCGGCAGCGCGGTGAGGGTCGTGGCGCCGACGTGGATCCGGTCGCCGTAGCGGCTGATCTCGAACTTGCGCCGTACGCCGTCGATTTCGAGTACGACGAGACGGTCGTCGGCGTGCACGACGCGTACCCCTTCGGCGGTGAGGCCGTCGCGGGTGTGCCGGTAGTGGACCTCGTGCTCGGTGCCGTCGACGAGGTAGCGCTTGGTCTGCGGCTGCGAGGGCAGGTTGCGCCAGCCGCCGCCGAACCGGGAGCGGCCGTGCGCGTCGGAGAGCGCGGCGGCGAGCGGAGCGTACGGGTCCGGGGCCGCCCCGGTGAGCTCCTCCAGGTGGCGCTCGTAGAAGCCGGTGTCCATCCGCCCCGACACGAACTCCTCGTGCCGCAGCGACCGCACGAGGAGGTCCCTGTTGGTGACCGGGCCGTGGATGCTCGCCCGCTCCAGGGCGCCGGACAGCTTGCGCAGGGCCTCCGCGCGCGTGGGGGCGTACGCGACGGCTTTCGCGAGCATCGGGTCGTAGTGGATGCCGATGGGGTCGCCGTCGGTGTAGCCGGTGTCCAGGCGGATGCCCGCCGGGACGGCGAGGCGGTGCAGGGTGCCGGTCTGCGGGGCCCAGGCGTGGGCCGGGTCCTCGGCGTACAGGCGGGCCTCGATGGCGTGGCCACGCGCGCGTGGGGGCTCGTTTCCCAGTACGGCGCCCTCGGCGACCTGGAGCTGGAGCGCCACGAGGTCGATGCCGAAGACGGCTTCGGTGACGGGGTGTTCGACCTGGAGGCGGGTGTTCATCTCCAGGAAGTGGGCCCTGCCGTCGGCGATCAGGAACTCGACGGTGCCGGCGCCCACGTAGTCGACGGCGCGTGCGGCTCGTACGGCCAGCTCGTGGAGCTCCGCCACCAGCGCGGGTGCGAGGCCGGGCGCCGGGGCCTCCTCGATCACCTTCTGGTGGCGCCGCTGGAGCGAGCAGTCGCGCGTGCCGAGCGCCCACACGGTGCCGTGCGTGTCGGCCAGGATCTGCACCTCGACATGCCGGCCGCCCTCCACATAGGGCTCGACGAAGACCTCCCCGTCGCCGAAGGCACTGAGGGCCTCGGCGCGGGCGGCGGTCAACTCGGCGTCGAGGTCGGCGAGTTCCCATACGACACGCATACCGCGTCCGCCGCCGCCCGCGGCCGCCTTCACCAGCACGGGGAGGTCGCCCTCCGTCACCGTGGCCAGGGGTTCGAGGCCCATCAGCTTCTTGGCGCGCGTCTTCGACGCCATCGCCTCGATCGCCTCGGGCGGCGGACCGATCCACACGAGCCCGGCGTCGAGCACGGCCCGCGCGAAGTCGGCGTTCTCGGAAAGGAATCCGTACCCGGGGTGCACGGCGTCCGCGCCGGCACTCAGGGCCGCCTTCACGATCAGGTCGCCGCGCAGATACGTCTCCGAGGGCGCCGCCCCCGGCAGCCGTACCGCCGCGTCGGCCACGCGCGCGTGGAGGGCGTTCTCGTCGGCGTCCGAGTGCACGGCGACGGTCCGGATCCCCAACTCGGCGCAGGTGCGGAAGACGCGGCAGGCGATCTCGCCACGGTTGGCGACAAGGAGTGTCGAAATCACTGGGTCCACCGGATTCATTGGGTCCACTGGGTTCATTGGGTCCGTCACATCCGGAACACGCCGAAGCCACCGCGCGCGCCCTCATAGGGCGCCGTGTGGATCGCGGACAGGCACATGCCGAGGACGGTGCGGGTGTCACGCGGGTCGATGACCCCGTCGTCGTACAGCCGCCCCGACAGGAACATCGGCAGGGACTCCGACTCGATCTGCTGCTCCACCATGGCGCGCAGCGCGGCGTCGGCGTCGTCGTCGTACGGCTGCCCCTTGGCGGCGGCGGACTGCCGGGCGACGATCGACAGGACGCCGGCGAGCTGCTGGGGGCCCATGACGGCGGACTTGGCGCTGGGCCAGGCGAAGAGGAAGCGCGGGTCGTACGCCCGCCCGCACATGCCGTAGTGACCGGCTCCGTAGGAAGCCCCCATGAGCACGGAGAGGTGAGGGACCTTCGAATTGGAGACGGCATTGATCATCATCGCGCCGTGCTTGATGATGCCGCCCTGCTCGTACTCCTTGCCGACCATGTAGCCGGTGGTGTTGTGCAGGAAGAGGAGCGGGATGTCGCGCTGGTTGGCGAGCTGGATGAACTGGGCCGCCTTCTGAGACTCGGCACTGAAGAGCACCCCTTGGGCATTGGCGAGGATGCCGACGGGATAGCCGTGGAGCGTCGCCCAGCCGGTGGTGAGGCTCGTCCCGTAGAGGGGCTTGAACTCGTCGAAGTCGGAGCCGTCGACGAGGCGGGCGATGACCTCGCGCGGGTCGAAGGGGTGCCTGAGGTCTCCGGGGACGATCCCCAGGAGCTCGTCCTCGTCGTACTTCGGCGGTACGGCCGGGCCCGGATCGGCGTGCGCCTTGCGGTGGTTGAGGCGGGCGACCACACGCCGGGTCTGCCGGATCGCGTCCTGCTCGTCGACGGCGAAGTAGTCCGCGAGGCCCGACACGCGCGCGTGCATCTCGGCGCCGCCCAGCGACTCGTCGTCGCTCTCCTCGCCGGTGGCCATCTTCACCAGCGGCGGCCCGCCGAGGAAGACCTTGGCCCGCTCCTTGACCATGATCACATGGTCGGACATACCGGGGATGTACGCGCCTCCGGCGGTGGAGTTCCCGAACACGACGGCCACGGTCGGGATTCCGGCCGCCGACAGCCGCGTGAGGTCGCGGAAGATCGCGCCCCCGGGGATGAAGATCTCCTTCTGGGACGGCAGATCGGCACCCCCCGACTCGACGAGGCTGATGCAGGGCAGCCGGTTGGCGAGGGCGATGTCATTGGCCCGCAGGGCCTTCTTCAGGCTCCACGGGTTGCTGGCGCCGCCGCGCACGGTCGGGTCGTTCGCCGTGATCAGGCACTCCACGCCCTCGACGACACCGATCCCGGTGACCAGCGAGGCACCGACCGCGTAATCGCTCCCCCAGGCCGCGAGCGGCGACAGCTCAAGGAAGGAGGTGTCGGGGTCCAGGAGCAGTTCGATGCGTTCCCGGGCGAGCAGCTTGCCGCGTTTGCGGTGCCGGGCGACGTACTTCTCGCCGCCGCCCGCGAGCGCCTTGGCGTGCTCGGCTTCCAGCTCGGTGAGCTTGGTGAGCATGACTTCGCGGTTGGCGGCGTAGTCGGGGCTCCGCGTGTCGAGCGCCGAGGAGATGACGGTCACAGGAGCGTCTCCGGGATGTCGAGGTGGCGGGAGCGGAGCCATTCGCCCAGCGCCTTGGCCTGGGGATCGAAACGGGCCTGCGAGGCGACGCCTTCGCCGAGGATCCCCTCGACGACGAAGTTGAGGGCGCGCAGGTTCGGCAGCACATGGCGTACGACGGTCAAGTCGGCGCTCTCCGGGAGGAGTTCGCGGAACCGGTCGACGGTGAGGGTGTGAGCGAGCCATCGCCAGGCCGCGTCCGTACGGACCCATACGCCGACGTTCGCGTTCCCGCCCTTGTCGCCGCTGCGGGCGCCGGCGACGAGGCCGAGGGGGGCGCGGCGGGTGGGCATACCGGATGGCGGGGGCTTGGGCAGACGCGGTTCCGGCGCGTCTTCGAGTGCCTCGAGTGCTTCGAGTCCTTCGAGTCCTTCGAGTCCTTCGAGTCCTTCGAGTACGAGGGTGTCGTGGGCCGGGTCCACAGCGATACGGCGTCCGTCGTGGAGGACGGCCACATGGTCGACGTCGCCATGGGGGACGTACACATCCTCGAAGACCCCATAAGGGGCGCCCGTTCCAGGTGGCGCCATCACATGGAACCCGGGGTATCCGGAGAGGGCGAGTTCGATGGCGGCACCGCTGAAGGTCCGGCCCACCGCATGCTGGTCGGGGTCCCGTACGACGAGCCGGAGCAGCGCGCTCGCGGTCTCCTCGGTGGGGGCATCGGGGTGGTCGGTGCGGGCGAGCTCCCAACGCACGTCGGCGGGGCGGGACTTGGCCGAAGCCAGCGCGGTGTCCATCTGGTCCCGGACGAGGGCGGCCTTCGCCTCGATGTCGAGCCCCGTCAGCACGAACACGACCTCGTTGCGGAAGCCGCCGAGCCGGTTGAGGCCGACTTTGAGGGTGGGGGGCGGTGCCTCGCCGCGCACGCCGTCGATGCGAACGCGGTCGGGGCCCTGCTGTGTCAGCCTGACGGTGTCGAGCCGGGCGGTGACGTCGGGCCCCGCGTACCGGGCGCCCGCCGTCTCGTACAGGAGCTGCGCGGTGACCGTACCGATGTCGACGAGCCCGCCGGTGCCGTCGTGTTTGGTGATGACGCTCGTGCCGTCCTCGTGGAGTTCGGCGAGCGGGAAGCCGGGGTGCCGGAGAACGGCAGGGTCGTGCTCGGCGAAGAAGGCGTAGTTGCCGCCGGTGGCCTGGGCGCCGCACTCCAGGACGTGCCCGGCGACCACGGCGCCCGCGAGCCGGTCGTACTCCCCCGGCCCCCAGCCGAAGTGGGCGACGGCGGGGCCGGTGACCAGCGCCGCGTCCGTCACCCGCCCGGTGACGACGATGTCCGCGCCCTCGCGCAGACAGGCGGCGATTCCGGCGCCACCGAGGTAGGCGTGCGCGGCGAGGCTCTCCGGGTACCTGGAGCCGAGTTCGTCGCCCTCGACATGCGCGACCCGGACCGGGATGCCGAGCCGGTCCGCCAACTCCCGTACGGCGTCGGCGAGTCCAGCCGGGTTGAGACCGCCGGCGTTCGCGACGACACGTACCCCACGCTCGTGCGCGAGACCGAGGCACTCCTCAAGCTGGCCCAGGAAGGTCTTGGCGTATCCGCGCCGGGGGTCCTTCAGACGGTCCCGCCCCAGGATGAGCATGGTCAGCTCGGCGAGGTAGTCACCGGTGAGGACGTCCAGCGGACCGCCGGTGAGCATCTCGCGCATGGCGTCGAAGCGGTCGCCGTAGAAGCCGGAGGCGTTGCCGATGCGGAGGGGGGCGACGCCGGTCATCGCGCCATCCCCTTCGGTGCGCTCCCGGTGCCGGACTTCGGTGCATGCCCGGTGCCGGACTTCGGTGCGCTCCCGGTGCCGGACTTCGGTGCATGCCCGGTGCCGGACTTCGGTGCGCTCCCGGTGCCGGGCTTTGGTGCATGCCCGGTGCCGGACTTCGGCGCGTGCTCTGTGCCGGACTTCGGTGCGCGGCCGGCGCCGGAGGGCCCCGCGAACGCCTGCGCGATGTCCAGCCACTTGTCGGCGTCGGGTCCCTGCGCCCGTACGGCGAGATCTGCACGGTTCGCGCGCTGGGTGACCAGCAGGCAGAAGTCGAGCGCGGGGCCGGTGACACGCTGGGCGGCGTCCTCTGGCCCGTGCGTCCACAACTCCCCCGCCGGGCCGACGAGTTCCACCCGGAACTCCTCATTCGGCGCGAAGAGCCCTCGTACCCCGAAGGCGAAGTTCCGTGTCCGCACACCGATGCGCACCACATGCTGGAGCCGGTCCGTAGGTGCGCGCACCACGCCCAAGGCGTCGGCCACATCCTGCCCGTGGGCCCAGGTCTCCATGACGCGGGCGGTGGCCATGGACGCGACGGACATGGGCGGGCCGTACCAGGGGAAGCGCACGCCCAGGGGCGCGGCGCGCAGTGCGCGCTCCAGTTCCCCGCGCCCCGCACGCCAGGTGGCGAGCAGCTCCTCGGGCGCCGTGCGCGCCCCCTCCTCGGCGCCTTCGTCCACGAAGGAACCGGCCGCCGCGAACGCCTTCTCGGTCTCCCGTCCGAACGCCTCCGCGTCCGTGATCGCGATCAGTGCGGCCCGGTCGGTCCACGCGAGATGCGCGATCTGATGGGCGACGCTCCACCCCTCGGCGGGCGTCGGAAGGGCCCAGTCGCCCTCCTCCAACTTGCCCACCAGCCGGTCGAGTTCCTCGCTCTCCCGGTACAGATCGTCGATCACGGACGACGGGTCGAACACGATGGCGCTCCCCTCGGGGCCGTCGATGTGCATGCGGTGCGCGATGCGTGCGGCGCGATGCGTGCTGCATTTCGGAGCATGGCAGCGACCGCAGAAACAAGCAAGCGTGCTTGCATTGTTGATTCACGCAACGGCGTGCGCGCGAGTGACTCCCCTCGGCTAAAGATCGAAGTCGACGCCGTGCCGCGTTCGACCTGGAGAGGCCGACACGTGGTGAATCTCCGCGAACTCGCTCCCAGCGCTTCCCCGCTGGACATCTTCGGGAGCGAGTTGCGCCGCGTCCGGGAGTCGGCGGAGCTCAAGCAGGCCAGTTGGGCAGCTGCATCTTCTGTCTGTACGGGGTCCCTGATCGGGCAGATCGAGACCACCAAGAAGGCCCCCACCCGCGACTTCGCCGAGCGAACGAACGCGGCGCTGGGAACGGACGGGGTGTTTTCGCGGCGCGAGAACGTCGTACGTGTGCGGGGCGCGGAGTGGATCGAGCATGCCGCGAGACCGGCGACGTCGACGTGGACGTGAACGTGGACGAGCTACTGGCCGGCCGCCGGCACCCTCGGGATGGACAGCTCACCTCTGTGCGGTCTCCCCGAGTTGTCGTTTGCGGGAGCGCCATCGGACCCGAAGCCCCCGGCATCCGGACTTGCCCGCCGAGGCCCGGCCCCGAGGTCGGGCGCCGGCCGGCTTTCCGGGGTAGAGCGCACCCCAGGCCGTTGGTGCCGATTCCCGGGGCGGGTGCTGCTCAGGTGCCGCGCTGGCCCTGAGTGGTCTGGCGGAGTTGCTCGGTGTGCAGGGTCAGGGCGTCGATGCGTGCGGCGAGCTCGGTGTCCTCGGGCCGCAGATGGGCCCGGGTGTCGGTCAGGGGGCGCACGAGACGAGCGGCGTCGTCGTGACCAAGGGCCAGGTTCAGGGCGCCGACCGCGTCGGCTGCGTCGGCGGGCAGGCCGGTGAGGGCGGTGATCTGTGCGGCCAGGCGTCGGAGGTCGGCTGCGTTGTCGCGGGCCCAAGCGGTGACGGTGCGGTCGGCGGCGCGGGTGTCGCGGGTGGCCTGGATGCGTTCTTCGCCGGTGGAGCCGGGGGTGCCGGGGCGCAGGCGGAGGTAGCGGCGTTCGGCGGCCTGGCGGCTGGCGACCCCGAGGGGTCCGGCGAGCTCGGCCCAGCTCGCACCCTCGCTGCGGGCGGTTTCAATCAGCCCGCTCTCCCAGCCGGCGAGCTGTTCGCGGACCTCGCGCAGCGTCAGCAGTGCCGCCAGGGCCGAATGCGGGCCGGAGCCGGCCGCGGGTGACGCTGAGGGCGCAGGCGTTTGCCTGGAGGACTGCTGCGCCTCCCTCACGGACTGGTTGATGGCGTCCAGAGCCGCCGCGGCCGCAAGGAAGGGAACGGGCGTGGTCGGCGGGGCGGGTTCGGTCATGGGACTCTCCGTCGTCTCGTCATCTTCCCGATGACGCTGAACTTGTCATCGTTTCGATGACATGCTACAACGGGAGCACGTTGAAGCGCATTGGCAGTTTCTGCCTGAACCGACTGGAGGTGTTTCGCGATGTTGATGCGCACTGACCCGTTCCGCGAGATGGACCGGATCGTCCAGCAGCTGTCGGGTACGTCCGGGACCTGGTCGAAGCCGTCCGTGATGCCGATGGACGCCTACCGTGAGGGCGAGGAGTACGTGATCGCCTTCGACCTGCCGGGTGTGAGCACCGAGGCGATCGACATCGACGTCGAGCGGAACATGCTGACTGTGAAGGCGGAGCGCCGCCCGGTCGCGAAGGCCGACTCCGTGAAGGTGGAGCTCTCCGAGCGTCCCCTGGGTGTCTTCTCCCGCCAGGTCGTCCTGGCCGACACCCTGGACACCGAGCACATCCAGGCCGATTACGACGCGGGGGTCCTGACCCTGCGGATCCCGATCGCCGAGCGCGCGAAGCCCCGCAAGATCAGCATCGGCGGCGAGCGCGGCCGCAGGCAGATCTCCGGCTGAACCCTCCAGTACCAGCCGGCAGCGGAGGGCGGTGAGAGCCGATCCCCCTCCGGCACCCCGCCCTCCGCACCCCCTGTGAACCCTTCACCCCTTTCCGGAGGTGATGTGATGTCGATGCGCAGGGAGGCGTTCCTGGCCCACGTCCAGGAGCGCGGCGAGTACGAGACCCCGGAAGACGCCGACCGCGTTGCCCGCGTCGTCCTGGCCCTGCTGGGCGCACACCTGGTGGGCAGCGTTCGGGCCGAACTCGCCGCCCGGCTGCCCGAGGCGTACGCCCTGATCCTCCTGAACCCGTTGCAGGCCGCGGAGCCGCTCTCGCCGGAGCGGTTCGTCCGTGCGACCGCGGCCTGGATCGAGGGCGCCACCGAGACGACGGCCCTGTGGGACATCGGCGCGGTTCTGTCCACCGCGGCCGCCGCCGCGGGTGACGTCCTGATCCGCGACATCCTGTTCCAGCTCCCGCACGGCTACGACCTCCTCTTCGGGCACCCCCAGCCCACCTGACCGCCACCGGCCGGAGGCCGGATCCTTCGCAGAGAAAGGCAACCGCAGCCATGTACGCCCAGCCTCGACCGAACCCGGCCCATCACGCCATGACGTTCGACCAGATGCTGGAACACGTGCGCTACGAAGGCGCCTACCCCACCCGCGAACGCGCCGCAGAAGCCGTTCACCACGTCCTGGCCGCCCTCGGACGCCAGCTCACCGGCGACGAACGCGTCGACCTCGCCCGGCGCCTGCCCGTGGAGGCCGCCCTCACCCTGACCGCCCAGATCCCCGACACCGAACACCTCACCGGCTGGGGCTTCGTCAAGGACCTGGCCGCACGCACCGGCGCCACCCCGGCCACCGCTCGCTGGGACACCGGCGCCGTCCTCGCCGCCGTCACCCGCCTCGCCGGACCCGACCTCCTCGCCCGGATCCTGCGCCGGCTCCCCGGCGGCTACGCCCTCCTCTTCGGCCAGGCCGAACTGCGCCGGCCCGAGCACGCCGCCGCCTGACTCGGCCTTCCGAATCCCCCTGTCCCGTCGACGAGGTCGGGCGTCCGCATCCGCGGCATCCGCGGGCCGGCAGCCTCGACGGCGACCTCGATCGCGCCGGGGCGGAAGGTGAAACAGCGGGCATAGGCGCCACCACCGTGGCACGGGGCGTTGGTGACGAGGGAGACGAGGGAGACGAGCAGGACGACCGTGTCGGCCTGCTCCCGGCCGCCCGAGGGCCTCGAGAAGGCCCGGGCGGCCCGGCGCGCCTCGGCGACGGCGGAGAGGGGGAACGAGGGGCTGTGCGCTCGGCGCTCACCGCGGTCATCGCGCGCTCCGGCATCCGTGGTCGGTGTCCGGCCCCACCTGGCCGGTCCTCGTGCCCCCGCCCGCAGCCGTTCAACCCAGCAGCCCGATTACCTCAGAGACACGCACGCGAAAATCTATGTCGGCCGAAGTAGACATTGGGTGGTGGTGTGGTTATGGTTTCTCTCGTAGCCGAGATCGAGCAGGGCCCGGCAGACACGAACTGCCGGGCAGCGGTATGCAGTTGCAGTGCGCAGGACGGTGCGGTGGTGGAGTTCCGAAGCCAGGGTTGGTGCAGGACGGCGACGGGGCTGACGACCGGACCGGGTGGCCCGCAGTGATCAGGGGCCGCCGTGAGCAGGACCGCAGTTGACGCAAGTGCAGTACCCGCAAGTGCAAATCGCAGTACCAGCAGTGCGTAGTCAGTGGTTCCTCGGTAAAGGCGTCGGCTGCGGGCGCGCGTGCCGGGAGGTTCGGCAGTGGGGTTCCAAGCCAGAGCAGACGCAGGACGGGCGACGGGGCTGGCTGCCGAAGAGTGGCGCTTACTCAGGTCACCAGCAGTTCGCATCACCAGCAGTACAGAGCAGTAGGCAGGACCAGCAGTACGCAGTTCCCATCGCAAACAGTCGATCAAGAGGGAAAGAACGGAGGAGCCGAGCGCCATCAGGATCGCCCGGGCCGAAACTTTGAACCCGGGTACCGCAGGACATCGATAGTGAGGTGGTCTCCGGTCAAGCAACCGCGATCCCAGCACCCCCGACAGCAGCTCGGTCGGGGTTGCGGAAACAGAAGGCCGGCGCAGTACCAGGGCCGGCAGATGGTGTAGCAGTTCCTTCGGGGCCCTGGTGCCAATGGCACCAGGGCCCCTCCAGCGCGTTCCACAGAGAGGTGCGATGACAGCAGACGACTCGTACGGCCGACTCGATGACGACGACTACCCCGCCTACACCATGGGCCGGGCCGCCGAGATGCTCGGCACCACCCAGGGCTTCCTGCGCGCCATCGGCGAAGCCCGCCTGATCACCCCGCTCCGCTCCGCGGGCGGACACCGCCGCTACTCCCGCTACCAGCTGCGCATCGCCGCCCGCGCCCGGGAACTCGTCGACCACGGCACCCCGATCGAGGCCGCCTGCCGCATCGTCATCCTCGAAGACCAGCTCGAAGAAGCCCAGCGCATCAACGCCGAACACCGCCGCGCCGCCGATCGGCTAACCCACCGGCCGTGACCTGAAGAGGCCGGGCGCCATCGGCCGGGCGCCATCGGCCCTCCCGGCAGTCCTTCGCTGATCACGCAGGAGATGCTTGCCCCCTTCGGGGAGGGATCGGTCAGTGAAGCGAGGCTGCTGAACCATGGATCGCCCAGGCTGGCGATAGACCTTCCTGAGCCCTTCCTGACTCACCACGCGCGGGTGCTGGTATCCGTCGCACATGACCCGAGCACGCGGATGCGGGATACGGCCGCCTCTCGCGAGATCACCGAGCGCGCCGTCCAGGCTGTCGTGGCCGACCTTGAGCAGGCGGGCTGCTTTGCGCCGGAGACGGGTCAGGCTCCAGCCCCCGCGCCTTCCCCCGCCCCACCTGAGTCCGCACCGCGCCCATACTCGCCGCGATGACGAGCGCGATCGCGAGGGCCTGCATGGCGGAGAGGGACTGGTTGAGGACGAGGAAGCCGGCGGTGGCGGCGAGGGCCGGTTCGAGGCTCATGAGGATGGCGAAGGTGGAGGAGGGGAGGCGGCGCAGGGCGAGGAGTTCGAAGGTGTAGGGGAGGACGGAGGAGAGGACGGCCACCGAGGCGCCCAGGGCGATCGTCGAGGGGACCAGCAGCTTCGAGCCCGACTCCACGATCCCCAGCGGCAGGAACAGCACCGCCGCGACCACCATGGCGAGCGCGAGCCCGTCCGCCTGCGGGAAGCGTCGCCCCGTACGGGCACTGAAGATGATGTACGTCGCCCACATGGCGCCTGCCGACAGGGCGAAGGCGACGCCGAGGGGGTCGAGGCTGCTGAACCCTCCGCCGCCGAGGAGGAAGACGCCCGCGAGGGCGAGGCCCGCCCAGACGAGGTTCAGGGCGCGGCGGGAGGCGAGGACGGAGAGAGCGAGCGGGCCGAGCACTTCGAGGGTGACGGCGGCGCCCAGCGGGATGCGGTCGACCGACTGGTAGAACAGGCCGTTCATCGCGGCCATCGTGACGCCGAAGACGACGATGGTGCCCCAGTCGGCGCGCGAGTACCCGCGGACCTTGGGCCGGCAGACCACCAGCAGCACGATCGCGGCCACCGCGAGCCGCAGGGTGACGACGCCGAGCGCCCCGGCACGCGGCATCAGCGTGACAGCCAGCGCGCCGCCGAACTGCACCGAGATGCCGCCGGCGAGGACCAGGCCCAGCGGGCCCAGGGCGGCCCGTCGCCCGGAGCCCTTCGCGGAACCTTCCGCACCTCCCGCACCTCCCGCACCTTCCGCGGAAGCGGCTGCCGCTGCGGCGACAGCGGGCTCTGTGGTCGTCGTGGCCACTTCAGAGCTGGGGAGGTTCACGGGAGCCGTCCAGGAAGTTCGGGTCGAGGTAGCGATGTTCGTCTATCCTGCTGCACTTTCCAGTCCAGGGTAATGGACTAAGTCAGGACTGTGAACCTCTTTTACCACTGACCGCAAGGTGCGATGGGTCACCCGCATCGGACCATGCATGGCTCACCCGCGTCGGACCATGCATGGCTCACCCGCGTCGCGCCATGCATGGCTCACCCGCGTCGCGCCATGTAGAGGTCCAGCGCCTTGTGGAGGACCCGGTTCAGGGGGAAGTCCCACTCGCCGAGGTACTCGGCGGCCTCGCCGCCCGCGCCGACCTTGAAGCGGAGCAGGCCGAGGAGGTGGTTGGTCTCGTCCAGGGTGTCGGTGATGCCGCGGAAGTCGTAGACGGAGGCGCCGAGTTCGTGGGCGTCGGACATCATCCGCCACTGGATGGCGTTGTTCGGCTGGACCTCGCGCTTGCGGCTGGTGGAGGCGCCGTAGGAGTACCAGACGTGTCCGCCGACGGTCAGCATCGTGGCGGCGGCGAGGATGTCGCCGTCGTGGTGGGCGAGGTAGAGGCGCATGCGGTCGGGGTCCTCGGCCGTGAGCGCGGTCCACATGCGCTGGAAGTAGGGCAGCGGGCGCGGGATGAAACGGTCACGCCCGGCCGTCTCGGCGTACAGCTCGTAGAAGGCGGGCAGGTCGTCGTAACCGCCCCGGACCACCTTCACGCCGGCCTTCTCGGCCTTCTTGATGTTGCGCCGCCACTGCTGGTTGAGGCCCTGGTGGATCTCCTCCAGCGACCGCCCGGCGAACGGTACCTGGAACACGTACCGCGGCTGCCCGGCCGCGAATCCGTCCTCGCTGTCGGCGTCGGTCTGCTGCCAGCCCATCCGCCGGAGCCGGTCCGCGACCTCGAAGGCCGCCGGCTCGTACGTCGTCGCCGCCGCGTCTCCCAGCCGCCGCGCCGCCGGATCGGCGATCGCCGCCTTGACCGCGTCCGCACTCCACCGTCGTACGACCACGGGCGGGCCCATCTTCACAGAGAACGCGCCCCGCGACTTGAGGTACGTCAGCATCGGATCGAGCCAGCGTTCGAGATCCGCCGCGCGCCAGTCGATGACCGGCCCCTCGGGGAGGTACGCGAGATACCGCTTGACCTTCGGCAACGGCCGCAGCAGCACCAGCCCGACCCCGACGAGCCGCGCCTCCCCTCCGTCCCCGTCGAACCAGCCGAGGCTCTCCGCCCGCCAGTCCGGCTTCACATCACCCCACGACGGCACCTGCATATGGCTGACGGACGGGCGGGTGCCGACGAAGGGCAGGTGCTCTTCGCGGGTGATCGGCCGGAGGCTCAGGCTCGGGGGACTGGGGTTCATTCGTGGGGCTCCTCGGGGTCGGTGGGCGGGCGGACCATGAAGACATCGACCGGATCCTGCGTCTCCACGGTGAAACCATGGCGTTGGTAGAGACGCTGGGCGGCGCTGCCCCGCAGTACGTTCAGGCGTACGGTCGCGCCCTCGGCGTCCGTGCGGTCCAGCAGCGTGCGCAGGACGGCCGAACCGAGACCGCGGCCCTGGAACGGGGACGCGAGATAGAAGTGCTCAAGCCACCGGCCCCCCTCGTCCTCGTGCTCGTCCTCATCCTCGCCCGGTCGCAGTGTCACGCAGCCCGCGAAGGTGTTGCCGACCACGACGACCGACGTGTACCGCGCGGAGAAGGAGTCCCGCAGCCGCTGCCGGACCCGGCGCTCGTCGAACCGGCCCAGCCTCTCCAGGTCCGGCCGCATCACCGTCGCCCGCAGCTCCGCGATCCGCTCCACATCCGCGGACTCCGCGGGCCGCAACGCCCACGTACCCGCGCGGACCGGCGCCGGGCAACCCGACTCCCGCCGTCTTCCACCCGCCGTCACGCCGGCGCTCGTGCTCACGTCCATGATCGGAGTATGCCAACGCCCGATCACACCGCAGAAACCGGCGCCCACCCCACCCACGGGCCACACATCAACGCCCGTCGCGTGCCCCGAACGCCTCCAGCGCCTCCGCGTCGCTCGCGCGCGCGTTCAGGTAGTAGTCCGCCCACTCGGCGATCTCCGGGTACGCCGACTCCCGGGCGAGGCGGGCGGTCGCAGCCGGGATGTCGAAGAGCGTGGTGCGCAGAGTGACGCCGGGGCCGAGGAGGCACCAGTGGGCGCCGGGGCGGCCGTACGGCATGCCAACGCTGCCCGGATTGACGACCTGCCGGCCGTGGGCGAGGCGGACGTACGGCATGTGGGTGTGGCCGCAGACCACCGTGCGGACGGTGTCGTCGAGGTCCGCGAAGATCTCCGCCCAGCGCGCGAGGCGGGAGTCGACAAGCACGACCTCCTCGTCGTCGCGCGGGGTCGCGTGGCAGAACAGCACCTCGCCGAGCCCGACGATGGGGAGAGCGCGTGTCTTCGGAAGTCCGGCCATGAAGTCGACCTGGTCGTCGCGGAGTTGGTCGGCCGCCCAGGGAGCGATCGGGTCCGGGATCGATCTGCGCAGGCCTCGACGGTACTCGACCAGCTCGCGGTCGGCGTTGCCGCTGATCCAGACGGCCCGGTCGCCGTGTTCCGCCAGCAGGTCCAGCACCTCGACGGGCTGCGGGCCTGCTGCGATGTCACCGGTGAGGACGATGCGGTCCGCGGTGGCCACGTCCGGTTCGGCGAGGACCGCTTCCAGCGCCGGCAGCACTCCGTGGATGTCGGAGAGAACGGCGACCCGGTCAACCGGGGCCGGAGTGGCAGGCATGGCAGGCATGGCAGGCATGGCAGGCGTGGCAGGCGTCAGCATGGCCACCACCCTCAGTCGCGCACACCGCACCCGTCCCGATTTTCGCCTCTCGCGTAGTCCCTCCGTCCAGCACCTCCGCCAGCACCTCCGCCAGCACCTCCGCCGAGTGCCGCTTCCTCCGCCCCACCGGCTGCGTACGGCAGGAGAGGCCGTCCGCCTGGATCACCGTGTCGTCCGTGACGGCCCGTGAGGCCAGGAGGAGCTGTTCCAAGGCGTGTGGCACCCACCGAACGGACAGCCGGGGTCAGGAGCGGCCGCCCCCGGAGCGTGAGCTCGGGCCGCTCCAGCCCCTTTCGAGGAGGTCGAAGGCGATGTCGACGGCCTGTTCGGGGTCCGCGGCGCGGTGGGCGAGGGCGGAGGTCTCCAGGGCGAAGTGGGCCAGGGCCGCGCTGCGCGGGTCGTCGGGCGGGGCGCCTGTGTCGGCGGCGATGGCGTGGGCGAGGGCGTCCCGGTGGCGCGTCCACATGCGGTGGGCGTAGGCGCTCAGGGCCGGGGTCTCCCGCACCAGGCCGAGGAACTGGGTGTAGCGCACGTCGGAGTCGGCAGCGCGGAGACGGACGCGTTTGACGTGTGCGCACAGGGCCTGGGGGATGGTCGTGCCGGCGGTGCGGTCGCGGACGGCGGCGACCAGCCCAGCCTCCTGATCGGCCTCTTCGTCGAAGACGAGGGCCTCTTTGCCGGGGAAGTGCTTGAGCAGCGTGGTGGTGGACACGTCGGCCGCCTCGGAGACGTCGTGCAGGGTCACCGCGTCGTAGCCGCGCTCGATGAAGAGGTTCAGGGCGGCATCGGCGAGCGCCTGGCGCGTGGCAGCCTTCTTGCGCTCGCGCCGGCCCACTGGAGTCGTCGTCATAGCCTCACCATACCCACTGTTGCCTGACACAAAAGGTTGTGTCGTTTAACTTTCTTGGTTATTAAACTTTCTTCATCGTTGAACTTTATTGATCGTTGTGCTTTTGTGGAATCGGCGGGGCCCGCCTGAATCGCACGGTCCCCGATTCCCTGCCAAGGAGAACGACCATGAGCCTCACCCCTGCGCGCATCGCCGTCATCGGCGCCGGCCCCGGCGGCCTGACCTGCGCCCGCATACTCCAGCGCCACGGCATCGACGTCACCGTCCACGACCTCGACGCCTCCGCGACCTCCCGCAACCAGGGCGGCACCCTCGACATGCAGCCGGGCACAGGCCAGGACGCCCTGCACGCCGCCGGCCTGTGGGATGCCTTCAGCGCCCTGGCCCGCCCGGAAGGCCAACAGATGCGCCTGGTGGGCCGCGACGGCCGGATCCTGTTCGACGCCGCCCCGACGGAGAGAGACGGCCAGGGGAACCCCGAGATCGACCGCGGTCAGCTACGCGGCCTGCTCCTGGACTCCCTCGCGCCGGGCACCGTCCGGTGGGGCCACAGGCTGGAGCGTGCCGAACCGCTCGGCGACGGCCGTCACCGCCTGCACTTCGCCCATGGCGACAGCGCCGATGCCGACCTGGTCGTCGGCGCGGACGGCGCCTGGTCCCGGGTGCGCCGGCTCGTGTCCGACACCGTTCCCGTCTACACCGGGGTCACGTTCGTCGAGACCGGCCTGAACGACGCCGACGCCCGCCATCCGGAACTCGCCGCCCTCACCGGCAGCGGCACGATGATGGCCCTCGACGACGGCCTCGGCTTCGTCGCCCAGCGCAACAGCGGCGGCCACATCCGCGTCTACGTCGGCATGCGCGCCCCAGAGGACTGGCACCGGCAGGCGGCCGTCGACCTCACCGACCCCGCCGCCGTCCGCCACTGTCTGCTGGAGCGGTTCGCCGGCTGGAGCCCGGTCCTGCACGGCTGCATCACCCGCACCGACACCGGCTACGTCAACCGTCCCCTGTTCGCCCTGCCCGTCCCGCACACCTGGGAGCACACCCCCGGGGTGACCCTGCTGGGCGACGCCGCCCACCTGATGTCCCCGTTCTCGGGCATGGGCGCCAACCTCGCCATGCTCGACGGCGCCGACCTCGCCCAGGCCCTCATCGACCACATCGACATCGACGACGCCGTCACCGCGTACGAGAAGGTCCTCATTCCCCGGTCCATCGAAGCCGCCGAGGGAGCCGCCGAAGGCATCGACGGCGCCTTCGCCCCCGACAGCGCCGAGCAGACCCTCGCCCACATGACCACCCGCCGCTGACCGCGAGGCAATTCCGTCAGCCGGTCCCGGTGGCGAAGGGGCCGCCGTCTCCGAACGCGAGCCGCGCGAAGTTCTCGCCGATGCGGCGGTGTGCCGCGGGGTCGGGGTGGACCTCGTCGGGCAGGGGCAGTTCGGCGTAGTCCTTCTCGCCGTAGAGGTCGCGGCCGTCCAGGTAGTACAGGTTCGGGTCGTCGGCCGCCCGCTGTTCGACGGTCCGGGCGAGTTCGTCGCGGATGACGTTGAGCGTCAGCCGCCCGGCGGCCCGTTCGGCAGGATCGCCCGTGGCCCTGAACCGCAGGGTCCCGCCTGCGAAGTCGGGCGCGAGAGGGCCGGGGGTGTCCTCCTGGACCGGGCACAGGATGGGGGACACGACCAGCAACGGTGTCGTCGGATGCCCCTCGCGGATGGTGTCGAGGAAGCCGTGCACCGCCGGGGTGAAGGCGCGCAGGCGCATCACGTCGGCGTTGACGACATTGATGCCGATCTTGAGGCTGATCAGGTCCGCGGGCGTGTCCCGCATCGCACGGGCGGTGAACGGATCGAGCAGCGCGCTGCCACTGAACCCCAGGTTGACCAGCTCCACTTCGCCCTGTGCGGCGGCCAGGGCCGGCCAAGTGGCGGTCGGGTGGGCGGCGTTCGAGCCGTGGCTGATGGAACTGCCGTGGTGGAGCCACACCCTGCGCCCGCGATCCGGCGCCGGCTCGACCGGGGCGTCGGTGCGCAGAGCGATCAGCTCGGTGATCTCCGTGTGCGGAAGCCAGATCTCGACGTCCTTGTCACGCGCGGGCAGACCGGTGAACCGGGCGGTGCCGGGAGGCCCTTCACTCAGTTCGGCGGACTGGGTGACCAAGTCGACGATCGTGCGGACGTTCCCGCCGGGCACCGTGGCCTGGGCAGCGAGCCGGCCGTCGACCAGCAGGTCGTACACACCGTCCGCCGGGGCCGGGAAACTTCGGTAGACCCGCTTGGTGGGCAGCGTGTCCAGCTCGATGACGGTGGCCCGGGTACGGAAGACCAGGCGCACGCCGGAGGGCTGGGCCTCGGCCACGGCCAGCTGGTCGTCGGGGATCTGCCGGCGGGCCCGAGCGGGCAGACGATGCGGCAGCAGGCCGTACGTCGTCCGCTCCACGTCGAGGAAGCCGCGCAGCATGTCGGCGGTGACGGGTGTACTGACGGATGTGGTCATCCGGTCGGACTCAGCGTTCTTCATGCTCATGGTCCTGTTGCTGTTGTCGTCGTCGCTGATGCGGACGCTGATCAGGGCGTTGTCCAGTTGCGCAGCAGGGCGTCCAGCCGGTCCACGGTCCAGGTCCAGGACTCCCGGGAGTCGACGGCGGTGTGGCTGAAGCTTCCGGCCATCTCCAGGCTGACGTAGCCGTGGAAGACGCTGCCCAGCATCCGGACCGCGTGCGTCTGGTCCGGCTCCGTCAGGTCGTAGCCGCGCAGGATCGCCCGCGTCATCTGTGCGTGCCGAGGGCCGGCGCTGGCGGCCGCCGTCTCGGGGTCGAGCCGGAGCCGCATGGCGTCGTACCGGCCGGGGTGCTCCCGGGCGTAGTCGCGGTAGGCGTCCGCGAAGGCGGCCAGGGCGTCCTTGCCGGCGCGCCCGGCCAGCGCGGCGGCGACCCGGTCGGCGAGCTCCTCCAGCGCGAACAGCGCGATCCTCGTCTTCAGGTCCTGGGAGTTCTTCACGTGCGAGTACAGACTCGCGACCTTGACGTCGAACCGCCGGGCGAGCTCAGAGACGGTCACCCGGTCGAAGCCGACCTCATCGGCCAGCTCCGCGCCCGCCCGGGTCAGACGCTCCGCGGTCAGCCCCACTCGAACCATAACCATCCCCCCAATCACCTAAAGTCATTATGCATTTGCCTAATACCTTTAGGCAAACGGGACTACGGCTCCTCCCCCAGCCCTTTCCCCAGCCCTTCCTCCAACCCCTCCGCCAGCACCTCCGCGAGGTGCCGCCCCCTCCGCCCCGCGAGCTGCTCCAGTTGCGTGCGGCAGGAGAAGCCGTCCGCCAGGATCACCGTGTCGTCCGTGGCGGCTCGTACGGCCGGGAGGAGTTGCTCCTCGGCGCAGGCCGTCGACACGTCGTAGTGGCCCTTCTCGAAGCCGAAGTTGCCGGCGAGGCCGCAACAGCCGCCGGCAAGGGGGCCGGTGAGGCCCGCAGTCTCGCGCAGGCGGCGGTCGGCGGCGTCGCCGAGGACCGCATGCTGGTGGCAGTGGGTCTGGCCCGCGGCCGGGCGGTCCAGGCGCGGTGGGGTCCAGTGCGGGGCATGCCGTTCCAGGGCCTCCGCGAACGTCGTCACCGCCGCCGCCAGACGCGCCGCACGCGGGTCGTCGTGCAGCAGCTCCGGCAGGTCGGTGCGGAGGGCGGCGGCGCAGCTCGGCTCCAGGACGACGACCGGGGTGCCCATCTCCAGGTACGACTCCATCAGGTCCAGCGTGCGGCGCATCACCGTGCGGGCACGATCGAGTTGGCCGGTGGAGACGTAGGTCAGGCCGCAGCAGACGCGGTGCCGGCGACGCGGCAGGACCGCGCCGAATCCGAGCGGCCCCTTCGTCACGCCGTCCCCGACCGGGCCCCGCGACGGCCTCTCCGGCATCCCCGCCCCTGCCCCCACCCCCGCCGGCGTGAACCTCATCGCCTTCGTCGGCGGCAGCAGCACCGTCAGCCCCGCCGCCTCCAGGACGCGTACGGCGGCCTTGCCCACGGACGGCGAGAGGTACTCCGTAAAGGTGTCGGGCCACACCACGACAACCTCCCCACCGGAGCCGAAGCCCGAGCCGGATCCGAAACCGAAACCGGAGCCGGAGCCGGAGCCGAAACCGGAGCCGGACCTGGCGCCTGAGTCGGCCCCGAACCCCGGAAACGGCCCCCGATCCCCCCGCTTCACGCCCCGCACAAACCCCCGCACCCGCTCCCGGAACCTCCTCGACCACCACCGGCTGAAGGTCTCCCGCGCCACCGTCGGAATCCCCCGCTCGGGCGCGATCCCGCCCAGCCGCTTGGCCACCGCCGCCAGGAACCCCACGCCGGCAAGGGAGTTGACGATCCGCGCCGTGCGGGTCCTGGCGACGAACCCGAGCCATACCGGCAGCCATCCCATGGCGTAGTGGGCGGCCGGGCGGCGGCGTCCCTCGTAGTGGTGGTGGAGGAACTCCGCCTTGTACGTGGCCATGTCGACGCCGACCGGGCAGTCGGACCGGCATCCCTTGCAGGACAGGCAGAGGTCCAGCGCGTCGCGGACCTCCGTCGAACGCCACCCGTCCGTCACGACCTCGCCCGCGAGCATCTCGTGGAGCAGCCGCGCCCGTCCCCGCGTGGAGTGCTCCTCCTCACCGGTCGCCCGGAAGGAGGGGCACATCACGTCCGCGCCGGCCGCAGAAGTCGTACGGCACTTCGCCACCCCCACGCACCGCCGCACCGCCGCCGAGAAGTCCCCGCCGTCCGCCGGATACCCGAAGGCCACGTCCACCAGTTCCTTCGGCAGCACCGCGAACCGCAGGTTCTCGTCCAGGCGGTGCGGCCGCACCAGCATTCCGGGGTTGAGCAGGTCGTCCGGGTCCCAGATGCCCTTGACCCGCTCGAAGAGGCCGACCATCTCCGCGCCGTACATCCTCGGCAGCAGCTCGGCCCGCGCCTGTCCGTCGCCGTGCTCGCCCGACAGCGAGCCCCCGTGGGACACCACGACGTCCGCGAGCTCCTCGGAGAACAGCCGGAAGCGGCCGACCCCGGCGGGTGTCATCAGGTCGAAGTCGATGCGTACGTGGATGCAGCCGTCGCCGAAGTGCCCGTACGGCGTGCCGCGCAGCCCGTGGGCCGTCAGCAGGGCCCGGAAGTCGCGGAGGTAGGGCCCGAGCCGGGCGGGCGGCACCGCGCAGTCCTCCCAGCCGGGCCAGGCCTCGCTGCCGTCGGGCATCCGGGTCGCCGTGCCGCTGGCGTCCTCGCGCAGCCGCCACAGGGCGCGCTGCCCGGCCGGGTCGGTGACGACGAGGGAGTCGATGACGTCGGCGGCCCGCACGATCGCGTCCGCACGTGCGCGTGCCTCCCCCGCGTCCGCCCCGCCCGTCTCCACGAAGAGCCAGGCCCCGCCGCACGGCAGCCCCGCGTCGGCCGGTACGAGGTCGGCGGCCATCCCCTCCACCGTCAGCGGGCCGTACGGCAGCAGTCCGGCCGCCGCCTCCGCCGCGGCGCTCTCGTCCGCGTACGCCAGCACGGCCAGCGCCCGCGCGCGCGGGGCCTCGACCAGTCGTACGACCGCCTCGGTCAGCAGCCCCAAGGTGCCCTCGGAGCCACAGAACGACCGGGCGACATCCGCGCCCCGCTCGGGGAGGAGGGCGTCCAGCGCATACCCGGAGATTCGGCGCGGGAGGTCAGGGAAGCCGGTGCGCAGGCGCGCCAACTCGCCCTCCACCAGGGGACGGAGGCCGTCGGGGGCGCCCGCCCAGTCCTGCCCCAGCCGCACCGCGGCCCCCTGCCCCGTGACCACCGACAGCTCCCGCACGCTGTCCGCCGTCGTGCCCCAGGCGACCGAGTGCGTCCCGCACGAGTTGTTGCCGATCATGCCGCCGAGCGTGCAGCGGCCGTGGGTCGAGGGGTCGGGGCCGAAACGCAGGCCGTGCGGGGCGGCGGCGTCCTGGAGGCGGTCCAGTACGACACCGGGCTGGACCACCGCCGTACGGGCATCGGGGTCCACGGAGACGATCCGGTTCATATGGCGGGTGAAGTCCAGGACGACCCCCGTGCCCGTCGCCTGCCCGGCGATCGACGTGCCGCCACCGCGCGCGACGACCGGCACTCCGTGCTCACGGCACACGGCGAGGGCCGCCGCGACGTCGTCCGCGTCGCGCGGGGACACGACACCGAGCGGGACACGCCGGTAGTTGGACGCGTCCATGGTGGTCAGCGCCCGCGCGGTCACGTCGAAGGCGACCTCGCCGCGCACCGCCTTCCGCAGCCCTGACCGCAGTGCCCCTAGATCCGTCATGCCTCCAGGATGCCCCCGAACACTGACAGTGACCGCGGAGCCGCCACGCGAAGATCGCGTTCGACGGTTCGAATGTGGTCGGGATTACTCAGACCGGGAAGCCGGAAGCTGCCCAATGCGATCACTAACTCTCATATAGTGACGGGCAGTTGAGCATCAGGTGTCGCTTCTCGCCCAGGAACCTCGCCCTCAGGAACCTCGCCCAGGACACGACCGAGGACACGATTCATGACCGCGCCCGCAGCGCCCGCACCCTCCGGCGAACGACCCCCTCTCCGCGCAACCGCACTCGCTCTCCTGATCACCGCCGTACCGGCCGCGCTCGCGGTCGTCGGCGCGGTCTACCTGGCACCCGACTCGGTGCGCGTCCCCCTCGCCTGGGCCGCGGGCGGCGGCGCCCTGATGCTGTGCGTGGCCGTCTCCGTGGCCACCCGCGCCGTACAGAGGTCGAGACTGCTGCGCCGTCGGCTCGGCACCGTGAGCCAGGACGCCGGCCGGCTCCTCCAGGAACGGGCCCGGCTGACCGAGGAGTTCAACCGGGAACGGGTCCGGCTGACCGGTGACGTGGCCCGTGAGCGGGCCCGCCTGGCCGAGGCAGTGGCCCAGGAACGCGTCCAGCTGACCGAGACCGCCACGCGGGAACGCGCCCGCCTCACCTCGGAGTTCACGGCCGAACGGCAGCGGCTCACCGACGAACTGAACCGCCTCACCGCGGAGAACGCCCGGCTCACCGAGAGCGCCCGGCGCGCCGCCGGTGACCGCGCCGCCGCGCTCGCCTCGACCGCCAACGCGGCCGGCCGGATGCAGGCACTGTCCACGGGCATGCTCGCCGACCTGCGCGCCATGGAGGAGCGGCACTCCGACGAAGCGGTGCTCGCCGATCTGCTGCACCTCGACCACCGCACCGCGCAGGCGGGCCGCCTCGCCGACTCGGTCGCCGTCCTCTCGGGCGCACGCTCCGGACGCCGCTGGGCACGGCCCATCGTCATGGAGTCGATCCTGCGCGGCGCGATGGGCCGCATCGGCGGCTACCAGCGCGTCCGCGTCCACTCCACCAGCGAGGCCGCCATCGCCGGGCACGCCGCCGAGGGCGTGATGCACGCCCTCGCCGAACTCCTCGACAACGCCGCGAACTTCTCCCCGCCGACCGCCGAAGTGCATGTGTACGTCGAAGAGGTCCCGGCCGGCGTCATCGTCTCCGTCGAGGACAGCGGCCTGGTCATGGGCAAGGTCCAGCTGCGCCGCGCCGAGCGGGCCGTGTCCGGCGACAGTGTCGGACTGGACGGGCTCACCGGCACCCGGCTCGGCCTCGCGGTGGTCGGCCGGCTCGCCCGCAAGCACGGCCTGAAGGTGTCCTTCCGGCCCTCCGCACGCGGCGGCACGGGCGTCCTGATGCTCATCCCCCAGGACCTCCTCACCCTCCTCCCCCTCCCGGCCCTCACGCTGCCCCTCGACGACGAACCCGCCGAGACCGAGAAGGCGCCGGCCGCCGCCCGGCCGCTCCCCGAGCCGTCGTACGCCGCCGCCCACGCCACCGCCGACCTGGACCCGGACCCCGTCCCCAGCCACGGATCGCCCCGGCACGAACCGGGCACCGAGTCGCCCGGCGACCTCCCCAAGCGCCGTCGCGGCCGCACCCTCGCGCACGCCGAGCGCAGCCGCGCCCGCGCCACGCCGCCGGCCGACCCGGATCCTCGTACCGCCGAGAGGGCCAAGTCCCGCGGCGACCGCTTCAGCAGCTTCCGGCAGGCGGTACGCGGTACGGCGCAGGGCGCCGAGGACGCCGTACAACAACACATCGCCGTACAACAACACATCCAGGAAGAACTCGAAGAAGACCTCGGACCGGAACAGGCACAGGAACAGCAACAGACACAGGCACAGGCACAGGCACAGGCACAGGCACAGGAGGGCGTATGGGACGCGGATCCCGTGTCCGCCCACCACTCACAGTCGCCCGACCACTCGCACCCGAAAGGCCACACCACTCCATGACCGGCTCCACCACCGCCGACGAGAAGCTCTCCTGGCTCATCGAGGGTCTGCTCGCGCGCACGCCGGGCACACGGCACGCGCTCGTGCTCTCGCGTGACGGCCTGAAGCTGTGCCGCACCCCGGAGCTCTCCGTCGACCAGGCCGACCAGCTCGCGGCAATCGCCGCCGGCATCCAGTCGCTGTCCCACGGGGCGTCGGTGGAGTTCGGCGACGGCAGCGGGGGCGTACGGTCCGCGATGGCCGAGTTCTACGGCGGGGTGCTGTTCATCGTCGAGGCGGGCGACGGCGCGCACCTGGCGGTGGTCACCGCCGAGGACGCGGACGCGGGCCTGGTCGGGCACAACATGAACGAACTCGTCGAACAGCTCGGCGAACACCTGAGCGCGCCACCGCGTACCTCATGAGCCGTCCGGGCAGGGACGACGCCCCCGACCGGCTGTACACCCTCACGGGAGGGCGCAGCAGGTCCGGGCCCGACACCCCCCTCGACCTGGTGACGCTGGTGGTCGCCGAGTGCGATCCGGTGGCGGGCATGCAGTCGGAGCACGCCGCGATCCTGCGGTTCGCCAAGCGGCCCACGGCGGTCGTCGAGATCGCGGCCGAACTGCGGCTGCCGGTGAGCATCACGAAGGTGCTGCTCTCCGATCTCCTCGGCACCGGCCGGGTCAGCGCCCGTCATCCGCATATCGCCGCCCTTCCCGATTCCGACATCCTGGAACAGGTGCTCGTTGGACTCCGTAACATCTGACGCCGGTACGTCTGCCGGAGTCGCCGAGCCCGCTGACGCCGGTACGCCCCTGTCGGCAGGGTCCGATGCCCGTACGCCTCCCGCGGCCGACGCCCGTACGCCGCTGTCCGCGTCGGCCGACAACGATCTGAAGATCGTGATCGTCGGTGGTTTCGGCGTCGGGAAGTCCACGCTGGTCCGCTCCGTGAGCGAGATCCGTCCCCTCAACACCGAGGAGACGATGACCCGGGCGGGCGAGGCGATCGACGACATCAGCGAGGTGCGCGACAAGTCCGCGACCACCGTCGCCTTCGACTTCGGGCGCATCACGCTCGACGACCGCAACGTGCTGTATCTGTTCGGCGCGCCGGGTCAGGAGCGGTTCTGGTTCCTATGGGACGGGCTGTTCTCCGGGACGCTCGGCGCGGTCGTCCTCGTCGACACCCGGCGCATCGACGACTCCTGGTACGCCATCGACCGCCTGGAGCACCACGGCACGCCGTTCATCGTGGCCTGCAACGACTTCGGCGGCCACCCGCACACCCCCGCCCAGGTCCGCGAGGCCCTCGACCTCGACCCGCACATCCCGCTGGTCGACTGCGACGCCCGCTCCCGGGAGTCCGGCAAGCGGGTCCTCATCACGCTGGTCGAGCACATCCAGAGCCTGTACGCCGCCGGAAGCGTGCCCGGAGCCTTCGGGAGCACGTCCGGAGCCTTCGCAGGCGTGCCCGGAGCCTACGCAAACGTGCCCGAAGCCTACGCAAGCGCGCCCGGAGCCTTCGCAAGCGCGCCGGGAGCTTTCGCAAGCGCGCCGGGAGCTTTCGCAAGCGCGCCGGGAGCTTTCGGCGAAACCTCCCTCAAATCACCGGAGTTGGCCCTGTGACCTCCGCCTCCGTGCCCCTCAGCGGGGCCCGGTTCCAGACCGAACCCGCCGAGCTGTACCGGGAGTTGCGGCGCGAGCACGGCGCCGTGGTGCCCGTCTCGCTCGACGGCGGCATACCGGCCTGGCTGGTGCTCGGCTACCGCGAACTGCACCAGGTCACCGGCGATCCCGTGCTGTTCAGCCGGGACTCCGGCCTGTGGAGCCAGTGGCCGGGCATACCGGACGACTGGCCGATGCTGCCGGTGATCGGCCGCAAGCAGCCCTCCATCCTGTACACGGTCGGCGAACGCCACCGTGTGCGCGCCGCGTTGATCAGCGACGCCCTGGAAGCCGTCGACCCCTTCGAACTGCGCAGCCACGCCGAGAAGGTCGCCGACGAACTCATCGACGCGGTGAGCGCCAAGGGCGAGACGGACCTCATCGGGAGCTACGCGGCCCTGCTGCCCGTCCGCGTCCTCGCCACGCTCTACGGCTTCACGGACGATCAGGGACCGCGCCTGGTCACCGCCCTCAACGCCATGATGAACGGCTCGGAGGACGCACTGTCGGGGCAGCAGCATCTGGCCTCGGCCATGGGGCAGTTGCTCGCCGACCGGAAGTCGGCGCCCGCCGACGACGTGGTCAGCCGCATGCTGGCGACGACGCTCGCCCAGGAGGCCGCGGCCGAAGGCTCGGGCTCCGGCTCCGGCTCCGGATCGGGATCGGGATCGGGCTTCACGGACGAGGAGATCGTCCAGGACCTGATGGTCATGATGGCCGCGGGCCACCAGCCGACCGCCGACTGGATCGGCAACTCGCTGCGCCTGATGCTCACGGACGACCGGTTCGCGGCCTCGCTGTTCGGCGGCCGGCACAGCGTCGCCGAGGCCATGAACGAGGTCCTGTGGGAGGACACCCCCTCGCAGAACATCGCCGGCCGCTGGGCCTCCCGCGACACCCAGCTCGGCGGCCGCCGTATCCGCTCCGGCGACCTGCTCATCCTCGGTCTCCAGGGCGCGAACTCCGACCCGCAGGTCCGCACCGACGGCTCCGCTCTCACCGGCGGCAACAGCGCCCACTTCTCCTTCGGTCACGGCGAGCACCGCTGTCCGTTCCCGGCGCAGGAGATCGCGGAGGTCATCGCGCGGACCGGGATCGAGGTCGTACTGGACCGGCTGCCGGACATCGATCTGGCCGTGCCCGCCGAGTCACTGACCCGGCGGCCCTCCCCGTGGCTCCGGGGCCTGACCGAACTACCCGTGCGCTTCACTCCCACCCGGCCCCTTGGCGGGACCTCCGCCTGACCACCGCCCTTGATTTCGCCCCCTCCGCCCCTGCCCGTCCCTTGCTTCCTGGGGGCTGCCGCCCCCAGACCCCCGCCATCGCGCTGAACGCGCTCGTCCTCAAACGCCGGACGGGCCGAAACCAGTGCAGCGCGGGCGGAGGGGGCGTCTCACCCGACGGACGAGGTTTCGCCCGCGTTTCCGGAAGCCGCTAGGCTCGCGGGCGTGGCTGATATCGAGATCCCCGCTGACATCAAGCCCGCCGACGGTCGATTCGGCGCGGGCCCCTCCAAGGTACGTACGGAGGCGCTGGACGCCCTCGCGGCGACCGGCAGTTCTCTGCTCGGTACGTCCCACCGCCAGGCCCCGGTCAAGAACCTGGTCGGCAAGGTGCGCGAGGGCGTGAGCGAGCTGTTCTCGCTCCCCGAGGGCTACGAGGTCGTCCTCGGCAACGGCGGCTCCACCGCGTTCTGGGACATCGCGACCCACGGCCTCATCGAGAACAAGTCGCAGCACCTCACCTTCGGTGAGTTCAGCTCCAAGTTCGCGAAGGCGGCCAAGCTCGCCCCGTGGCTGGCCGAGCCGACCGTGATCTCCAGCGACCCGGGCACGCACCCCGAGGCGGCGGCCGAGGCGGGCGTGGACGTATACGCCTTCACCCACAACGAGACCTCCACCGGTGTCGCGGCCCCCGTCAAGCGCGTGGCCGGCGCCGACGACGGCTCACTCGTCCTGGTGGACGCCACCTCCGGCGCCGGCGGCCTCCCCGTAGACATCGCCGAGACCGACGTCTACTACTTCGCCCCGCAGAAGTCCTTCGCCTCCGACGGCGGCCTGTGGATCGGCGTCTTCTCCCCGGCCGCGGTCGAGCGCGCCGAGCGGATCCACGCGAGCGGACGCCACGTCCCGGAGTTCTTCTCGCTCCCCACGGCGATCGACAACTCCCGCAAGAACCAGACGTACAACACCCCGGCCCTCGCCACCCTCTTCCTGCTCAACGAGCAGCTCGAGTGGATCAACGGCCAGGGCGGACTGGCGTGGTCCACGGCCCGCACCAAGGACTCCTCGACCCGCCTCTACACCTGGGCGGAGAACAGCAAGTACGCCACCCCGTTCGTCACCGACGCGGCCAAGCGTTCCCAGGTCATCGGCACGATCGACTTCGCGGACGAGATCGACGCCGCCGCCGTCGCCAAGGTGCTGCGCGCCAACGGCATCGTCGACACCGAGCCCTACCGCAAGCTCGGCCGCAACCAGCTCCGCGTCGCGATGTTCCCGGCCATCGACCCGGCGGACGTCGAGGCCCTGACGAAGTGCATCGACTACGTGATCGAGAAGCTGTAGCCGTTTCTACGATGACAGGGGCGCCCGGCACGTGAATCGTGCCGGGCGCCCCTCTCCACGTATGAAGGCCTCGTCAGTGGCTGAGCTTCCTGAACCTGCGCACCGCGAGCGGCAGGAAGACCAGCGTCAGGATCACCGGCCACACCCCCGCCATCAGCAGGGCGTGCTGTTCGACCCACGAGTCCCCGCTGCCCACCGGCGTGCCGAACAGCTCGCGCGTGGCAGCCGCCGTGGACGAGATCGGGTTCCAGGCCGCCACGAAACCGAGCCAGTCCGGCATGAGCTGCGGCGCGACGAAGATGCTGGAGATCATCGTCAGCGGGAAGGCGACCGCGAACAACCCGCCCGCCGCCTCCGGGTTGGGCACCATCAGCCCGAGCCACACGCCGAGCCAGATCAGCGCGAAGCGCAGCCAGAGCAGCAGCGCGAAGGCCGCCAGGAAGGCGAGTCCGCCGTCGGGACGCCAGCCCATCGCGAACGCGGTGAGCATCAGGATCGTCAACTCCGCGCAGGCGACGACCAGATCGGTGACCCCGCGCCCGGCGACCACGGCGGACGGCGCCATCGGCATCGAACGGAACCGGTCGATGACGCCCTTGGTGGAGTCGTAGACCACGACGGTCGCGGTGTTGATGAAGCCGAAGGCCATCGTCATCACGAACATGCCCGGCATCAGGAAGTCCTTGTAGTCCCCGCCCCCGGGCACCTTCATCGCGCTGCCGAAGACATAGCCGTACAGCAGCACGGAGAGAATCGGGAAGCCCAACTGCCAGACGATGTTGACGGGTTGGCGCTGGTAGTGGGTCAGCCCGCGCCGGACGACGTTCCAGCAGTCGACCAGCGCCCAGTACGTACGACCACGACCGCTCGGTCCACTCATGTCCAGCGCGCTCATACCGCCGCCTCCTTCGTGCTCGCGTCCGTCTCCGTGCGGTGTCCGGTCAGGCGCAGGAAGACGTCGTCGAGGCTCGGCCTGCGCAGCCCGATGTCCTCGACCGCGACGCCCTCGTCCTGGAGGGTCCGCGCCACGTCGGTGAGCGCGGCCACCCGGTCGGTCACCGGCGCGTGGACGCGGAGTTCGGTGTCGTGCGACTCCGGTTCGCCGTCCGCGACCCGGGCCACGACCTTCACCACCCTTGGGATGTCGGCGCGTTCGCTCACCACGACCTCGATACGGTCACCGCCGACCGTGTCCTTCAGCCCGTCCGGTGTGTCGTCCGCGATGGCCCGGCCCTGGTCGATCACCGTGATGCGCGAGGCGAGCTTGTCGGCCTCCTCCAGGTACTGCGTGGTCAGCAGCACGGTCGTGCCGCCGGTCACCAACGCCCGTACGGAATCCCAGACTTCACCCCGGCCGCGCGGGTCCAGCCCGGTTGTCGGCTCGTCCAGGAACAGCACGCTCGGGGTGAGGATCATCGACGCGGCGAGGTCGAGCCTGCGCCGCATGCCGCCGCTGTACTTCCCGACTCCCCGGTCGGCGGCCTCGACAAGGTCGAACTGCTCAAGCAGCTCCGCCGCCCGCAGCCGCGCCCCGCGTCCGCCCAGATGGAACAGCCTGCCGAACATCTCCAGGTTCTGCCGCCCGGTGAGCACCTCGTCCACGGCGGCGTACTGCCCCGTCAGCCCGATCCGCGCCCGCACCTCCCGCGGCTGCCGGGCCACGTCCAGGCCGGCCACCGTCGCGCTCCCGCCGTCGAGGCGCAGGAGCGTGGAGAGGATACGGACGGCGGTGGTCTTGCCCGCGCCGTTCGGCCCGAGCAGGCCGTGCACCGTCCCTTCCCGCACCGCCAGATCGAAGCCGTCGAGCGCTCGCTTGTCTCCGTACCGCTTCTCCAGTCCCTCGGCCCGTACCGCGTAACCGTCGCTCATGGGTCCCCTTCCCCTTAACTGAGTACACCGTACCCGATTGCGCGTACATCGTACCCAGTTTTTTCCCGCGGAACTAAGCTGCACCCATGACGAGCAGCACGGAGACCAGCGGCAGCGGTGACATCAGGCGCACCCTCGAACTGCTGTGGGACACCGGCAAGCGCCCCAGCCGCGGCCCCAAGCCGGGCCTGACGCTGGAGGGGATCGTGGAGGCGGCGATCCAGGTCGCGGACGCCGACGGTCTTGAGGCGGTCTCGATGCGCCGGGTCGCCACCGAGCTCGGCACCGGCGCGATGTCCCTCTACCGCTACGTCCCCGGCAAGGGAGAGCTGCTCGACCTGATGCTGGACCGCGTCCAGCGCCCCTCCGAAAACCCTGCCGACCTCGGCGACGGCAGCTGGCGCTCGGCTCTGGAAGCCCTGGGCCGCGCGACCCTCGCCCTCTACCGGCGCCACCCCTGGCTGCTCCAGGTCAACCAGTCACGCCCGATCCTCGGCCCGAGCGCCCTCGACGGCATGGAGAAGATGCTCTCCCGCATCAAACCGATGGGCCTGTCCGATCCCGAGCTGGTCTCGGCGATCATCATGATCGACGGGTACGTCGTCGGGGCCGCCCGCACGCAGGTGTACCAGGAGGAGGCGGAGCGCAGAACCGGCCTGACGGACGCCGAGTTCTGGCAGGCCCACATGCCCGTCTTCGAGAAGGTCATGGCCGACGGCAACCACCCCTTCCTCGCCGCGCTCAGCGAGGACGCCTTCGGCCCCGACTTCGACCACTTCGAGTTCGGCCTCCAGCGCATCCTCGACGGACTCGAGACGTTCGTCGCCCGGCGGGGCGAAGGCTGACGGACCGAGCCTGCCGATGGGGGAGCCGGCCGGCAGGTGACCGCTCTCCGGCTACGACCGCCGCAGCAACCGCTTGAACCCAAGGACTACAACCAGCCCGATGGCAAGGGCAAGAGCGCCGACCTTGAACCCATTGCTGTCGCCGCCCTGAGCCGCTGAACTCCCGCTCCCGGAAGGCGACTTGGTTGCCTCCCCCGCGCCCCCGGGGGCATCCTCCGCCACGACCGAACTCCCGGCACCTTCGCTGCCGAGCATGATCTTGGTCCCGTCGGTCGTGTAGCTCACGGACTCCCCCTGCCCGAGGGGCACACTGATCCGCTCCAGCTTCTTGATCTTCCCGTCGTTCCAGTCGTACGCGATCCCGCCGAAGTAGCCGCGTACGGCGAGCCGCGTGCCGTCCGGGGAGAAGGCGGCGTCGGTGGCCCACAGATCGACGGCGACGACGGGCTTGAAGACGTTCGTCCCGGAGGCGGAGAGCTTGGCGGGGCCCTCGTACAGGTGCCCGCCGTCCTCCTGCTTGTCGATGATGTAGACCCGCCCGGTCTTGGGGTGCACGAGGAGCGACTCGGCGTCGCGGGGACCGTCGGAGTACTTCACGACGTACTGCGTGGCGCGGATCGTCTGGTCCTTGAGCTCCTTGGGCTCGGGGAGCTGATAGACCCACACGTAGTCCCAGACGACACCGTCGTTGTCGCCGATGTCACCGACGTAGATCTGGTTGTCCGGGCCGATCTGAATGGCCTCGACGTCGCGCGGGGTGCCCACGCCGGTCATGGTGATCGTCGCGACGGTCTCGCCGGTGCGGCTGTCGACGGCGTAGAGGTAGGCGCCGGTGTCCTGGTCGTTGTGGGTCCAGTAGATCCCGGGATGCTGCCGGGAGGCGGCAAGCCCGCTGGACTCGGTAATACGAGGATCCTTGATCGTGAACCCCTCGTCACCGTCGGCGGCGATGGCGGGCGCGGCGAGCGCACCCATGAGAAGAACCCCGGCAAGAAAGGCGAGCGGTCGGCGCATGCCCCAAGCCTGCCATCCCGGACAGGCGTTCACATCGGCCTTCATGACCGGCAGGCCGGCCCGTCACGGGGCGTGTCCAGCCTCACACCCCCACCACCCATGCCACCCGTACCGATCGTTCATGATGAGCGAATGCTCAGGTTCATGCCCGTCGGCGACTCGATGACGATCGGAAGCGCCGGCGAACACACATGGCGTTACCGGATGTGGCAGCACCTGCGCGAGGCGTACGCGGGCCCGTTCCGGATCGTCGGCCCGCGCGAGACGCTCTACGACAAGGCGACGGAGTCCCCCGACTCGTACGAGTACGCGGATCCGGACTTCCCGCGCGCCCACCTCGCGGGCTGGGGCGAGGGCTGGCTGCACATGACCCCGCTGATCCGCGAGGCGGTCCGCTCACAGCGCGCCGACATCCTGCTGGTCTCCCTGGGCCTGATCGACCTGGGCTTCTACACGAACGCGGCGCAGACGGCGGACAACGCCCGCGCCTTCATCGCGGAGGCCCGCGCCGCGAACCCGCGCATCCGCATGGTCGTACTCCCGGTGACCCCGAACGTCCGAGCCGAGTCCGACGCGACCTTCGCCGCCGAGGTAGCCGCCTTCAACGAACTCCTCGCCAAGACCGTCGCCGACCTCGACGAACCCCGCTCCCCCCTCCTCCTGACGTCGCCCCCCTCCCCGTACGACGTCAACCTCGACACCTACGACGGCACGCACCCCAACGAGAGCGGCGAACACCGCATCGCGGAGGTCTTCGCGGAGGCGATGTACCAGGCCTGGGACCTGGGCGAGCCCTACTTGGCCTGACCGGTCACCCCAGACCCCGGCCGACCCGGCGCACCCCCACGGCGCCGCAACGATTGGCAGATCCGTCCCACCGCACATCCCCCCATCCCCCGCCCCACACGGGCTCCAGCGCCCCACCCCTGGTACAAATCTGCCAATCCCCGCACCACCCACCGCCAGCCACCCCCCACCCACCGCTCGCCGCTCGCCGCTCGCCGCTGAGCCGGCCCGGCGTGCCGGCGAGGCGCGGCCGCGCTCCACGCACCCCGGGCAACTCCCCACCCACAGCACCTCAAGCCCACCTCGGGGACCCCTCACCCCCAGGCCGCCCGCTCGCTTCTCTCCCGTGCTGGAGCGGGCCGAGTCAAGGGTGGAGCGCAGCGCAATCGGCGCAGCCGACGCGCAGCGCAGCGGAGCGCCCTTTACTCGGACCGCGCAAGCACGACACTGACCAAGAAGCGGGCGGCCCCACGGTCACCTGACGACGCCGGCCACCCGTCCCACCACCTCCCGCATCAACTCCAGCCCCACAAAGGGAACTTCAGCCGTGGGCGTCGACCGCCAGTCCAGCGGCCAGGTCATACCGGTGAGCGCCGGTACGCCGACGTACGCGAGCCCTCTGTCACCGCGGGTCAGCGCGCGTACGCCGGGTGGCCATGCGTACGGGGACACGGTTTGCGGGGGCAACAGGAAGTAGTGGTTCCGCTCACCGGTGAGTTCGCGGACGATCGGGCCCGCGTCGAAGTCCGTACGGAGCATCAACTCCGAGGCGACGCGCTCGGCGAGAGGTGCGGCGATGCGTACGGCGTCGAAATGGATGCCCGCGTGGCGCAGGGCGTGGCCGGTGGCGGGGATCCAGGAGTGGACGTCCGGAGGGAAGGGTTTCGCATTCATGCCGCAAATGCTTCCGTGCGGTCACATACTGTGACCAGGGGTTCGCAAGGGTGGTGCGGGGTTGTGTACTTGGGGAGGTCGCTGTGCACGCGGGTGATCAACGGTCGGGGAACCTGGAGATGTTCGGCTCGTTGCTGCGGTTCTTCCGCGAGCGGGCGGGGGTGACTCAGGAGGCGCTGGCCAAGTACGTGGGGTACTCCAAGTCCCAAGTGGCCATGGTGGAGCGGGGAGAACGGGCACCGAAGGGGCAGCTCGTCCAGATCGCGGACGAGAAGCTGGGTGCACAAGGTGCACTTCTCACCGCGGCGCGGAAGTTGAAGGCCAGCCGATTTCCATCGTGGTTCGAGGACTACGCGGAGTTGGAGGCGAAGGCAACGGCGATCTACATGTACGCCAACCACCTGATCCCCGGTCTCCTCCAGACCGAGGTGTACGGCCGCGCGACCTTCGAGGTGCACTGTCCGCCATTGGAGGACGACGAGATCGAGGCCCGGCTTGCCGCGCGCCTCGACCGGCAACAGGTACTCACGCGCAAACCTGCGCCGATCGTGGGCTTCGTGCTGGAGGAGCACGTCCTCAGGCGCCCTCTCGGAGGCTCGCAGGCCCTCAGGGAGCAGTTGGGACACATCCTGGAGATCGGGCAACGACGCAACATTGCGATCCAGGTGATCCCAACTGCCCGACAAATCCACGCCGGGCTGGACGGTCCGATGATTCTGTTGGAGGCGGAGGAACCCGAACGGATCGCCTACGTCGAAGGACCAAGCAATGGCTACTTCGTCAGCGAACAGCCAGACCTGGGCAACATGTTCGCGCGATATGGCATTCTGCGGGCGCAGGCCCTCAACCCCGAGGAGTCTGCGGAGTTGATCAGCGAGGTGGCAGGCAGACTATGAGCGCGGACCTCAACTGGTTCAAGAGCAGCTACAGCAGCGGCCAGGGCGGCGAGTGCGTAGAAGTAGCCCTCCAGTGGACCAAGTCCACCTACAGCGGCAGCCAGGGCGGCGAATGCCTGGAGATAGCCACCACCCCCACCACCATCCACATCCGCGACTCCAAAACCCCCGTCTCCCCCACCCTCACCGTCACCCCCACCACCTGGACCACCTTCCTCGCCACCCTCGACTGAAAAGCGCCGTAGCCAGTCACCGTGCGTATCGTTGTACCGCGCGGCTGCGCTCGATCGAGTTGCGGCCGGGGAGGAGCGCCACGATGACCGTCCTTGAAGACAGGATCGAGATGGCCGAGAGCAGCGGCGAACTCACACTCGACATGATGTTCGAGTGGCTGGAGAGGATGCCCGTCCCCGAGGGATACAGGGTCGAGATCGTCGGGGGGAACATCTTCATGTCGCCGCAGCGGGACGTCCACTGGGAGATCATCCGCTGGATCGTACGGGCGCTGGAAGACACCTTCGGCATGAGCCTGAAGGTCTTCTCGGACGTGCGCATTGATTTTCCCGGCCATCTGAACGGCTTCGCCCCGGACGTTGCAAAGCTGCGTGACGGCTCGGAGAAGAATTCCGAAGGACGTTGGCGCTACGAGGACGTCGAGTTCGTCGCCGAGGTCATCTCCAAGAAGACGGCCACCAACGACTACGGCCCGAAGAAGAGCGCGTACGCACTGGCCGAGGTCCCCGTCTACCTCATCGCCGACCCCTACCAGGGCAGGTGCTACGTCTACACCCTGCCCAAGGACGGCGACTACGCGACCGAGACGAAGGTCTACTTCGGAGACGACGTGAACCTCACCGTCGACGACCGCGACCTCACCCTCAAAACCGAAGACTTCCCCCGCGACTGACTTCACCCCACCCCGCCAGCCACCCTTGCCTAGAGCGCACTCCACGTCGTTGGCTTAGCAGCCATGAAGTACACGCAGCTCGGACGCACAGGACTCAAGGTCAGCCGGCTCGTCCTCGGCACCATGAACTTCGGCCCGCTGACCGGCGAGGCCGACAGCCACGCGATCATGGACGCGGCGCTGGACGCGGGAATCAACTACTTCGACACCGCGAACGTGTACGGCTGGGGCGACAACAAGGGCCGTACGGAAGAGATCATCGGGAGCTGGTTCGCCCAGGGCGGCGAGCGGCGCGACAAGACCGTGCTCGCCACCAAGGTGTACGGGAACATGGCCGCCGACGGCGACGCCTGGCCCAACCACGACAAGCTCTCCGCCCTGAACATCCGGCGGGCGGTGGACGCCAGCCTGAAGCGGCTCCAGACCGACTACATCGACATCTACCAGTTCCACCACATCGACCGCGACACTCCCTTCGAGGAGATCTGGCAGGCGATCGACACCCTCATCCAGCAGGGCAAGATCCTCTACGTCGGGTCCAGCAACTTCCCCGGCTACAAGATCGCCCAGGCCAACGAGATCGCGGCGCGGCGCGGCGGCACCATCGGGCTCGTCAGCGAGCAGTGCCTCTACAACCTCGCCGAGCGACGCGCCGAGATGGAGGTCATCCCGGCCGCGCAGGAGTACGGGCTCGGGGTCATCCCCTGGTCGCCGCTGCAGGGCGGACTGCTCGGCGGGGTCATCAAGAAGGAGATCCAGGGCGGACGCCGGGCGAGCGGACGCGCCGCCGACACCCTCGCCAACCCGACCTCACGCGCGCAGATCCAGTCGTACGAGGACCTGTTGGAGAAGCACGGCCTGGAGCCCGGCGAGGCCGCCCTGGCCTGGCTGCTGACCCGTCCGGGCGTCACGGGCCCCATCGTCGGCCCGCGCACCGCCGAACAGCTCGAGTCCGCGCTGCGCGCCGTCGAGCTGGAGCTGAGCGAGGAACTGCTGACCTCGCTCGACGAGATCTTCCCAGGCCCGGGTCCGTCCCCGGAGGCCTTCGCCTGGTAGCCCGTGAGGGCAACCGCGCCACGCAGGGGGCGGCGGATCGGTTACTGCCCGACCGCCGCCGCCAGCGCCACCACGACGAACATCAGCACGAGCACTCCGGCCATGATCCGGTTACGAGTCTTTGGGTCCACGGGTTCGAGGTTATCGGGCCGCGGCAGGACAGCCTCAGGCGCCTGCCCCGAGCGGCCACCGCGCGACCGTCTCGTAGCGGGGCTGCTCCCCCGGCACCCCCGACTTCGGCAGCTCGCTGCGTACGAGGCACAGCTCCCGCACCGTCCACTCCCGCCCGGCGAAGGCGTCCAGGGCGGTGACGTACGCCTCGAAGTCGGTGTCGGAGCGGCTGCGGGCCAGCGTGAGGTGGGGCCGGTAGCGGCGGTGGTCCTCCATCGGTATGCCCGCCTTCCTGGCCGCCGCCTCCGCACGGTCGGCGAGGAGGCGCAGCGTGCGGACGTCACCCGACGCCCCCGCCCACAGCACCCGCCCGCCGAAGTGGCCGCCGCCGCGCAGGGCGAGAGGGAACGGCGCGGTGCGGTGGGCCGCGCGCGCCAGCCGCTCCGAGAGATCCGGTACGACGGCCTCGGCCACCTCACCGTAGAACGCGACCGTGAAGTGCCAACCCGGCCGGCCCGTCCAGCGCAGCCCGTCCGAACCCGGCAACCGCCGCACCCCATCCGCACCCGGCAGCCGCCGCAACTCGTCCACCACCGAGCCGAGTTCACTCGCCCCGCCCTCGGGTGGCAGCACGGCCGCGAAGAGTCTCATGACGTCACTCTTCCAGCTTCGAGGGAATGGATCATCCGGCGGCCCTCCCCTACGGGGCCCGTCACACCGCCGCGGTCAGCGGCTCCGGCTGGTCCTGCTGCTCGCGCTGCTCCTTCGGTACGAAGCGGACGTGGGGATGGCCGCGGTTCCAGCCGAGGGAGAGGCGGAGGCCGCCGAGGCGGGCCAGGACCAGGCCGATGGTGACGGCGGAGAGCGTCGAGATGAGGCCGCCGAGGGCGAAGCCGATGCGCGGACCGTAGGCGTCGGTGACCCAGCCGACGAGGGGCGCCCCAAGGGGCGTACCGCCCATGAAGACCATCATGAACAGGGCCATGACGCGGCCGCGCATGGCGGGGTCGGTGGCCATCTGGACCGAGGTGTTCGCGGTGACGTTGACCGTCAGGCCGAAGACGCCGATCGGGACCATGAGGAGGGCGAAGAGCCAGAGTGAGGGGGCCGCGGACGCCACGACCTCCAGGACACCGAAGGCCGCCGCCGCGGCGATCAGGACGCGCAGCCGGGCCGTGCCGCGGCGGGCCGCGAGCAGGGCACCGGCCAGGGAGCCGGCCGCCATCAGGATGTTGAACAGGCTGTACGCACCGGCGCCCGCGTGGAAGATGTCGTCCGCGTACGCCGAGAGCCAGACCGGGAAGTTGAAGCCGAAGGTGCCGATGAAGCCGACGAGGACGATCGGCCAGAGCAGCTCGGGGCGGCCGGCGACGTAATGGAGTCCCTCGCGGAGCTGGCCCTTGGCACGCGGGGCGCGCTTGACGGCGTGCAGTTCGCGGTTGCGCATCAGCAGCAGGCCCGCGACGGGCGCCACGAAGGACAGGCCGTTGAAGAGGAACGCCCAGCCGGTGCCCACGCCCGTGATCAGCACACCCGCGACGGCGGGGCCGACCAGGCGGGCGGACTGGAAGTTGGCGGAGTTCAGGCTGACCGCGTTCTGCAGCTGGTCGGGGCCGACCATCTCGGTGACGAAGGACTGGCGGGCCGGGTTGTCGACGACCGTGACGAGGCCGGCGACGAAGGCGGCGAGGTAGACCTGCCACACCTGGACGTTGCCGGAGAGCGTGAGGAAGGCGAGCACAAGGCCGGTGACGCCCATGGCCGCCTGGGTGGCGAGCAGGGTGGGGCGCTTGCGCAGGCGGTCGACGAGGACGCCTCCGTACAGCCCGAAGAGCAGCATCGGCAGGAACTGCAGTGCGGTGGTGATACCGACCGCGGCGGACGAGCCGGTCAGGCTCAGCACCAGCCAGTCCTGGGCGATGCGCTGCATCCAGGTGCCGGTGTTGGAGACGACCTGGCCCATGAAGAACAGGCGGTAGTTACGGACCTTCAGCGAGCTGAACATCGACGAGCGGGTGTGGGGGGCGGGCGGGGAGTCGTGGGTGGCTGGTGCGGGTGCGGAGTCTGCTCCGGGTCCCGAACTCAAAAGGGCTCGCCTCCTAGGCGTGGGGATACACGGACGGCTGGCGTCGTCCTGGGACGGTGCGGACATCGTCGTGCCGTCACCGCTGCGTTGCTTGCATCAGATCTGCGCGAGCTTCTCCAGTACAGGAGCGGCCGCACGGAGCTTGGCCCACTCGTCCTCGTCGAGGCCTGCGGCGAGGCCGGCCAGCCACGCGTTCCGCTTGCGGCGGGCCTCTTCGAGCATGGCCTCGGCCTTGTCGGTCTGCGTGACGACCTTCTGTCGCCGGTCATCGGGGTGCGGCTCCAGCCTGACCAGTCCCTTGGCTTCGAGCAGCGCGACGATGCGGGTCATCGACGGGGGCTGCACATGCTCTTTGCGGGCGAGTTCACCCGGTGTGGCGTTGCCACAGCGGGCGAGGGTGCCGAGCACCGAGATCTCGGTGGGGCTCAGCGACTCGTCGACCCGTTGGTGCTTGAGTCGGCGCGACAACCGCATGACTGCGGAGCGGAGGGAGTTCACGGCGGCAGCATCGTCGCCATGGGCAAGGTCAGACATGTTCCTTAGCATAACTCATTACTCTCTCTAAAGACCACCGCGGTGCCCGCGAAACCGGAAACTGAATCTTTACGTCACTCATATGAGTGAGCCAGATCCGGAAAGTGACCCCTCACCCCACCGGGGAACGCGACCCTCGACTCCATGGGGACCAGCGTGCTCAGCCTGCGGATAGACGGGGAGCTGCTCAACCGGCTCCGACACCACGCCGCCAAACGCGGAATGAGCGTCCAGGACTATGTGGTCCGGACGCTCATTCGCGACGACTTCGACGAGCGGTTCCAGACCGCGGTCGAGGAGACGGAGAAGTTCTACGACGGGGTCACGTGAGCCCCGACGCCAAAGGCTCAGGTCAGACCGAGCGCCGGCATCAGGTAGTAGAACCCGAACACCGCCGCCACCACGTACATCGCGACCGGGATGTCACGGCCCCGTCCCGCCACCAGGCGCAGCACCACGAAGGTGATGAAGCCCATGCCGATGCCGTTCGTGATCGAGTAGGTGAACGGCATCATCACCATCGTGATGAAGGCCGGGATGGCGATCGTGTAGTCCGCCCAGTCGATCTCCCTGATCGACCCCGCCAGGATCATGAAGCCGACCGCGAGCAGCGCGGGGGTGGCCGCCTGGGACGGGACCATGGTGGCGACGGGGGTCAGGAAGAGCGCGACGGCGAAGAGCGCACCGGTGACGACGTTGGCGAAGCCGGTGCGGGCGCCCTCGCCGACGCCGGCCGTCGACTCCACGAAGCAGGTGGTGGCCGAGGAGGAGGTGGCGCCGCCCGCGGCGACCGCGATGCCGTCGACGAAGAGGACCTTGTTGATGCCGGGCATGTTGCCCTGGGCGTCGGTCAGTCTGGCCTCGTCGCTGACGCCCATGATCGTGCCCATCGCGTCGAAGAAGCACGACAGCAGCACGGTGAAGACGAAGAGGACGCCGGTCAGCACGCCGACCTTGCCGAAGCCGCCGAAGAGGCTGACCTTGCCGACGAGCCCGAAGTCGGGGGTCGCGACCGGGTTGCCGGGCCACTGCGGGGTGGTCAGACCCCAGGACGGCACAGTGGCGACGGCGTTGATGATCACCGCGAGGACGGTCATCGTGACGATCGAGATGAGGATCGCGCCGGACACCTTGCGCACCATCAGCGCGAGCGTGAGCAGCACACCGAGTACGAAGATCAGGACGGGCCAGCCGTTGAGGTGGCCGTCGCCGCCGAGCTGGAGTGGGACGGTGGTCTGCGCGATGTCCGGGATGCGTGAGACGAAGCCGGAGTCGACCAGGCCGATCAGCATGATGAACAGGCCGATACCGATCGAGATGGCCTTGCGCAGGCCCAGCGGCACGGCGTTCATCACGCGCTCACGCAGACCGGTGGCGACCAGGAGCATCACGACGAGGCCCGCGAGGACCACCATGCCCATGGCGTCCGGCCAGGACATCCGCGGGGCGAGCTGGAGCGCGACGACCGTGTTCACGCCCAGACCGGCGGCGAGCGCGATCGGCACGTTTCCGATGACGCCCATGAGGAGCGTGGTGAACGCCGCGGTCAGCGCGGTCGCGGTGACGAGCTGGCCGTTGTCGAGCTGGTGCCCGTACATGTCCTTCGCGCTGCCCAGGATGATCGGGTTCAGCACGATGATGTAGGCCATCGCGAAGAAGGTGGCGAAACCGCCGCGGATCTCGCGCGGCAGCGTGCTGCCCCGCTCGGAGATCTTGAAGTAGCGGTCCAGTGCGCCTTGCCCTGGCGAGGGCTCCGGCTGCTCCGGGGTGGGGGCCTTGGAGAGGGCCGAGGTGGACATGCGTGACCTCATACGTGAGGGGGCCTTACGGGGGCCGGTGGGCGCCGGGCGGGACGGCGCCGGGCTGGGAACTTGATCGAGTCCGGCCACCACTGTGGCCACCACGTGATCACCAGCAGGTTTCCTGGGCATTTCCATTGGTGTTTCGTACGAACAGAAAGAGCCAGACTCAGGCGGTTTCAGTATGAACATATGAGTCATAAATCGCCATCTCCGCGCGTAGACCCTTGGTATACAAGGACTTCCCACGCACCCACGAGGACCTGGACACGCTCTCGTAAGCTGTGCCCATGGCGAAGTGGACACCCAAGCACGAGGCGCCGGAGCCCCTGGAGGGGCCCGTCGTCGCCACCATCACCGGCCTCACGATTCTCTGGTTCGTCCTCTTCCTGGTGCAGCTGCCGTTCTACGGCTGGTTCGACGACCACGGGCACACCTGGTGGGTGTGGACCTGCCTGGCGGGCGCGGGTCTCGGACTGATCGGCATCTGGTACGTCCGCGGGCGCGAGGCGGCCATCAAGCGGGACGCGGCACTCCAGGGCGCCCCTGACTCCCCCGCGGAGTAACCAGCCCTCGCCTACAACCACGGCATCACTCACCGCCGCCCCCGTCCTCCCCTGGTCGGATCTTTCGGGCACTCGGCGGGTGAAGCCGTATATCCGCACGTACCGTCGAACGCATGACGCACATCGACGCGGGCGCCGAACTCGATCCCGTTCACCCTGTGCCCATGCCTGCCTCCCCCTCCGGGCGGGCGCAGGGGCTGTCCGCCGCCGAGGTGGCCCAGCGGGTGTCGCGCGGCGAGGTGAACGACGTACCCGTGCGGAGCAGCCGCTCCGTGCGGGAGATCGTCCGCGCGAACGTCTTCACCCGGTTCAACGCGATCATCGGTGTGCTCTGGCTGGTCATGCTGTTCGTGGCGCCGTTCCAGGACAGCCTGTTCGGGTACGTCATCCTCGCCAACACCGGGATCGGCATCATCCAGGAGTGGCGGGCCAAGAAGACCCTGGACTCGCTCGCGGTGATCGGCGAGGCGAAACCGACCGTCCGCAGGGACGGGGTCGCCGCCGAGGTCAGCACCTCACAGATCGTGCTCGGGGACCTGATCGAGATCGGGCCGGGCGACAAGATCGTCGTCGATGGCGCGTGTGTCGAGGCCGACGGCCTGGAGATCGACGAGTCCCTCCTCACCGGCGAGGCCGACCCGGTGGTCAAGCAGCCCGGCGACGAGGTGATGTCGGGCAGCTTCGTGGTCGCGGGCGGCGGCGCGTTCACGGCGACGAAGGTGGGCCGGGCGGCGTACGCGGCGCAGCTCGCCGAGGAGGCGTCCCGCTTCACACTCGTCCAGTCCGAACTGCGGACGGGCATCTCCACGATCCTCAAATACGTGACGTGGATGATGATCCCGAGCGCGATCGGCCTGGTCATCACCCAACTGGTTGTCAAGCAGAACGACTTCAAGGGCTCCGTGGCCCGGACGGTCGGCGGGATCGTCCCGATGGTCCCGGAGGGCCTTGTCCTCCTCACCTCCGTCGCCTTCGCGATCGGCGTCATCCGGCTCGGCCGGCAGCAGTGCCTGGTGCAGGAGCTGCCCGCCATCGAGGGGCTCGCCCGCGTCGACACCGTCTGCCTCGACAAGACGGGCACGCTCACCGAGGGCGGCATGGACGTCACCGAGGTGCGCGCGCTGGGCGGCAGCGACGAGAGCTACGTACGGAAGGTCCTCGGCGCGCTCGGTGAGTCGGACCCGCGGCCGAACGCGTCGCTCCAGGCGATCATCGACGCCTACCCGGACAGCGAGGACTGGCGCTGCACGGAGTCGCTGCCCTTCTCCTCGGCCCGCAAGTACAGCGGAGCGACGTTCAGCGAGGGAAACGGCGAGGCGAGTACGTGGCTGCTCGGCGCCCCGGACGTACTGCTGTCCGACGGGGATCCGGCGCTTGCCGAAACCGAGCGGCTGAACGAGGCCGGGATGCGCGTGCTGCTGCTCACCCGGGCCACGAAGGACCTCGACGATCCCGCGGTCGCGGAGGGCGCGAAGCCCACCGCCCTGGTCGTCCTGGAGCAGCGGCTGCGCCCTGACGCGGCGGACACCCTGCGGTACTTCGCCGAGCAGAACGTCCAGGCCAAGGTCATCTCCGGCGACAACGCGGTGTCGGTGGGCGCGGTGGCCGGGAAGCTCGGGCTCAGCGGCGCGGTCGTGGACGCGCGCCAACTGCCCACCGAGCAGACGGAGATGGCGAGGTCGCTGGACGAGGGCACGGTGTTCGGGCGGGTCACCCCGCAGCAGAAGCGGGACATGGTGGGCGCGCTGCAGTCGAACGGCCACACCGTGGCGATGACCGGCGACGGCGTGAACGACGTACTGGCCCTCAAGGACGCCGACATCGGGGTCAGCATGGGTTCGGGCTCGGAGGCGACCCGCGCGGTGGCGCAGATCGTGCTGCTCAACAACAGCTTCGCGACGCTGCCTTCGGTGGTCGCGGAGGGCCGCAGGGTCATCGGGAACATCACCCGGGTCGCGACCCTCTTCCTGGTGAAGACGGTCTACTCGGTGCTGCTGGCCATCCTGGTGGTCTGCTGGCAGGTCGAATACCCCTTCCTGCCACGCCACTTGACCCTGCTGTCCACCCTGACGATCGGCGTCCCGGCGTTCTTCCTCGCCCTCGCCCCCAACAAGGAACGGGCGAGGCCCAATTTCGTCCGACGGGTCATGCGGTACTCGATCCCCGGCGGCGTGATCGCGGCGGTGGCCACCTTCGTCAGCTATCTGATCGCCCGTCACCACTACACCGGGACAGACGCGTTGAGCGCGGAGACGAGCGCCGCGACGCTGACGCTCTTCCTGATCTCGATGTGGGTGCTGGCGATCGTCGCCCGGCCCTACACCTGGTGGCGGATCGCCCTGGTCGCGACCATGGGCGGGGCATTCCTGCTGGTCCTCGTCGTGCCGTGGCTGCAGAACTTCTTCGCGCTGAAGCTGGTCGGGGTGACGATGCCGTGGATCGCGGTGGGCATCGCGGCGGTGGCGGCGGTCGCCCTGGAACTCACCTGGAGGTGGGTCGACCGCCGCTTTCCCGCGTAGCCGCGGGGCTGCCTACTTCACGTCGACGTAGTCACCCGTGGCGGTGGAGGCCCCGACGGTCGAGACGCCCGCATAGGTGTAGCGGTAGTAGCCGTCGACCGACGCCTTGACCGTGGTCTTCAGCGCGCCGCCCGAGGTCGACTTGATGGTCTTGACGTTCGAGTAGGTGGAGCTGCTCGCCTTACGGAACTGCAGCACCACCGACTGACCACTGAGACCCGCGTACTTGTTCGTCTCCCAGTCAGCACGCGTCAGCTTCCCGGCGACCGTGATGGTCTTGCCCTTCGTGACCGGCTCGGGGGTCGCGTTGACCGTCAGCTTCGACATCCGCTGGACGTTGGGAGAGGTGAAACCGCCCTGGTCGGCGACGCCGACCTTGGTGATGTCGAAGTCGGCGCTCGTCGGGTCCTGGCCGTTGTACGCGATGGCGAGGCCGGCGGCCTTCCAGGTGCCGGCGTCCGAGTTGGCCAGGTAGCCCTCGTTGGCGTAGATGTCGATGTTGCCCTTGCAGGAGGCGGTCGTCGACGAGGTGGGCGTGCAGGTGCCCGGCTCGTCACCGAACTGCTCGTTGTCCGCGTTGCCGAAGGTGCCCCGGTAGATGTACGGGCCGCTGAAGAAGTCGGCGGCGGCGATGTCGACGTCCGCGGGGTGGGTCAGGGTGTAGGTGACCGGGACGACGGTGTGAGTGGTGGCGCCGACGACGATCGACTTGCCCTTGTTCACCTTGATGTTGGAGAAGGTGACGTCCAGGTCGTACGGCGCGTCCACGGCGGCGGCGGAGGCGCGGAACGCGCTCTTGCCGGAGTCGACGGCGCGGGCGGCTTCCCGCACCTTGGCGACGTCCGCGCGGTAGGTGGAGGCGGAGCCGGCGTCGGCGGCGTGCGCGCCGGGTACGGCGAGGGCGGAGAGTGCCAGGGCGCCGGAGACGGCGGCCACGGTGGCTCTGATGCGCATGCGATCCCCAAGTGGAGAAAGGGGCCCCGCCGGTGCTCGTCCTTACGGCTCGTTTCACACCTGGGGCCCAAGTGATGTCGGAGTCTGTTGACTCGCATGATGAGATGCCCGACGGGGTGCAATGGGTTGTACGGGTCAGATCGATTTTGCCCATGAATGACGAACGGCCCCCGGGGGAAACCCGGGGGCCGTTCGCAAGACACTGGAGTTTCAGCCGGTCGACTACTTCACGTCGATGTAGTCAGCCGCGGAGGTGGAGGTCCCGACGGTCGAGACGCCCGCGTAGGTGTAGCGGTAGTAGCCGTCGACCGACGCCTTGACCGTGGTCTTCAGCGCGCCGCCCGAGGTCGACTTGATGGTCTTGACGTTCGAGTAGGTGGAGCTGCTCGCCTTACGGAACTGCAGCACCACCGACTGACCACTCAGACCCGCGTACTTGTTCGTCTCCCAGTCAGCACGCGTCAGCTTCCCGGCGACCGTGATGGTCTTGCCCTTCGTGACCGGCTCGGGGGTCGCGTTGACCGTCAGCTGGGAGGCGCGCTGGATGCTGAAGCCCTTGACGTTGTCCGTCTGGACGTAGTCGGCGTCGTTGCCCTGGGCGAGGGCCCAGACCTTCCAGCCGCCGGCGAACTTGTTCAGCAGGTCGTAGCGCGCGTCGACGGTGAAGGTGTGCTTGCAGGTGGAGGTCGTCGCGTTGACCGTCGTGCAGACGGCCTCCTCCTCGTTGGGCACCACGCCACCGTCGGAGCTGGCGAAGGTCGAACCGTGCCACAGGATCGCGGTTCCCCAGTCGATGCCCGAGTCGTCCTTGGCGGTGAAGCTGACCGTGAAGGTCTTCTTCGTGGTCGCGCCGAGGACGAGGGACTTGCCGCCGTTCACGACCACGTTCGAGATCGTGGTGTCCCCTTCAATGATGTCGGCCGGACCGGCCGCCGCCTTGGGCTCGACGCTCTGTGCGAAAGCCGAGACGGAGTTGCTGTCGTCCGCCTGCGCCGCCGGAACGGCGAAGGCGGAGAGGGCCAGAGCGCCGGTCACGACGGCGACAGAGGCACGAATGCGCATGTGTGTTCCCCACGTTGAAGAAGGGGCGCGCGCTGTCCTGCGGCTTCCGCGGCGCCCGTTCGAGTCTGTGGAGTCTGGTGACTCCACAGAACAGACCTGGGGCAGAAGTGAAAGGTTGTACGACTCTGTGAAGTTTCTTCGAGTGAATGTTTCACGCGCTCGAAGGGGCTCTCAGTCGAACCAGCGGTCCCGTTCCAGTTCCTCCGTGCGGGACGGGTCCTCCAGGAGGGCCGCGACCTCGAAGCGGCGGGGCCACTGGCCGGCCGCCCAGGCGAGGGCGGCGGCGACGCCCTCCAGGGTGGCGGCGTGCAGCACGCCGTCGCGGGTGCGGAGCCAGTCCAGCTCGACGCCGTCGACGACGAGTTCCTCGTGCTCGGTGTACGACGCCGGGGTGGCGGGCCCGAGCAGCACCCGCACCGACTCCGGTACGTCGTGCTCGGCGCCCTCGGAGTCGACCACGCCGGTAACCGACTCGCTCAGCCGCCGCACCTGGAACAGCTCGGCGAGTTCGGCGGCCCGCGCCGGCCGTACCGGGAGCAGCGGCACACCGCCCGTGAAGGGCAGCAGGTCGGGTGAGTCCACGACCATGGCGTCGGCCGCGTCCACGACGGTCACCTGTCCGTCGACAACGGCTCGCAGCTCGTCCGGCAGGGTGACCTGCTCGGGGTCGAGGTCGGCCAAGGCGCCGTAGAGGGCGTGCAGTTGGGCGCCGGAGACCTCACGGTCCGGGTCGGCGAGGCGGTCCAGGAGTTCGGCCGCACCGCCGGGCTCGTCGAGGAGGGCGGCCACCGAGGTCCGTACGCCCAGCGCCCGCAGCACCTGCTCGTCCTCGAAACCGCTCGCGTCGGCGGCGTCGTAGAGACCGTGCAGCAGCGGGTCGCCGCCGGCGGACCGCAGCCCGGCCGGGCGACGCCCGTCGAGGACGGGGTGACCGCGCAGCCACCAGGCCGTGTACGACCGTACGATCTCGTGCGTCCCGTCCGGCAGCAGCAGCCGCACCGGCTGGGTGATCGCGTCCCGCAGGGGCGGCTGCGACAGCAGGGCGAGGGCCTGCGGCCAGCGGTCGTCGTCGACGAGATCCAGGTCCCGTACGGCGACGATCTCGGTGGCGACGGGCGGCACAGGCGTGTCGGGCAGCCGGTCGAGGACGTCCTCGCACCACACGTCGACGGCATCGAGCAGACCCGCGTCGTCGGGCTCCGCGAAGTCGGAGTCGCGCGGCTCCAGTTCGTCCGGGTCCAGGACCACATCGGTGGCGCGTACGAGGGTGAAGTTGGCGAGGACGCCACAGGCGGCCAGCGGCTGCTCGCCCCAGCGGTCGGCCAACTCGGCGTCGACGAAGGCGAGTTCGTCCTCGCGCATGACCTGGGCGAACGGGCTGCCCGGCAGCACCAGTTCACCCGCGGGCGCGGGCTCGCCCTCCTCGTCGGGCAGGGCGAGGGCACCTAGCCAGGGCTCGTCACCGGGTTCGAGACCGGCGGCGCGGACGAGCGCGAGGACGGTGTCGGCCAGCTCCTCGGCGTCCGGGGTGTCCTCCTCCCAGTTGCCGCCCTCGTCGTCGAGGGAGGCCGCCACAGCCGCGCGCACCTGCGGGGTGGTGAGGACGGCGCGGGGGGTGGCCGGAAGGGCGCCCAGCTTCTCCAGGAGCGGGTGGGCGGCGTCCGGGTGGGCGACCTTGAGGCCGAGCCGGGCGAGGGTGTCGGGGGCGGCGGCCTGCGCGTCGTCGGGGAGGGGCAGCAGGACCTGCCGGGGGCCGATGGTCGTACGGCCGTCGGCCAGCGGCACGGGCAGCCCCGAGAGCCGGTCGGGGTCGACGCCGGCGAGGCTGTCGTACAGCCGCCGCCACCAGCCCGGGTCCTTCTCCAGGCCCGCCAGCCGGTCCACGGCCTCGGTGAGCGGGACCCGGGCGACACCCAACGTCCGCAGTTCCGCCCGGCGTTCGAGCCCGGCGGGCAGCAGGCTGGGCAGTACCTCGGCCAGTACCTGGACGGTCTCGGCACCCGCGCCCTCGACGACCTCGGCGTCACGGGGGCGCAGGGCGAGAGGGTTCTCCGCGTTGCTGACGTCGGCGTCGGGCCAGTCGGGAGGAGTCTCCGGGACGACGGCGGTGTCCGGCGGGGCAGCGGGCGGCAGGAACGCGGTGCGCGGCAGCCGCTCCAGGATCGCCTGCCGCAGGGAGCCGTCCAGTTCGCCCTTGCCGAGCGGGCCGGGCACGAGGTCGATGATCCCCGTGGCCACCGGGCTCCAGTCGGCGAGCAGTTCGGCGTACGCGTCCGCCGCGCGCTCCACGATGAAGCCGGTGAGAGGGCCGGGGGCCGCGTGACGGCGGGTGGTGTCGAGCGGGAGGGAGGCGATCAACAGCGCGGGTACGCCCAGGGGTTCGTCGCTCGGCGTGGGCGCGTGCACGACGGGGCTGGTGCGGGGCTTGGCCGGAGCGCCGTCGGCGTCCACGGGGACGGCCCAGGTCACCGACCAGTGCGGGCGCAGCCGTTCCTCCACCGGGCGGTCGGCGAGCAGCGCGGGTTCGAGGGCGCCGTGGTGGAAGACGGTGCGCCAGCGGGTGGTGCCGTCGCGGGAGTCCTCGATGACGACGCCGTGCTCGTCGGCGCGACGGCGCAGGGTGCGCGCCTCGCCGTCGCCGATCTCCACGGCGACCTCTTCGAGGCCGGGCAGCGCGAGGAGCAGCGCGTCGTCGACGTTCTGGAGAAGCCGCTCGGCGAGATCCTGGGCGGCGGGGTCCCGCAGCGGGAGGATCACGGCGGTGTCGTACGGGTCCGGGGCCGTGCCCTCGGCGGCGAACGGCAGCCGGAGCAGGGGCACATGGCCGTCCCGGCGGCGGATCTCGTCACCCAGGCCAGGACTGTGCCGGGCGGTCTCCGAGGCCAGGTCGCGGGCCTCGGCGAGGGCCCAGCGGACGCCGCCGTGCCGGCCCACCACCGCGGGCTCGTCGGTCACCGCGAGAACCGCGGCGAAGCCGACGCCGAAGCGGCCGACCGCCGTGTCGTCGGCGTCCCGCTTCGCGGAGGCGCGGAGCGTGGAGAGCGACTCGACGCCCGTCGCGTCGAGCGGGGCACCCGTGTTGGCCGCGACGAGCACGCCGTCGCGGAGGGTGAGCCGGAGACGTCCGGGAACCTGCGCCCGCGCCGCGGCGTCGGCCGCGTTCTGGGCGAGCTCCACGACCAGGCGGTCACGGTACCCGCCGAGTACGAGGTCCTCCTCGGCGTTGGCGTCCTCGCGGAACCGGGCCGGGCTTGTCGCCCAGGCGTCCAGTACCCCGCGTCGTAGGCGCGCCGTCCCGAACGGGTCCGCGCCCTCGGCTGCCGGCCGCACGAACTTGCTCACGGTGGTCACTCTCCTCTTGCGGTACCGCGACTGCTCGGTGGGGTCGACCGTCGCCGCATGAAGGTACCGCGCGGTGGATGCCGGCTGACTCGCCGCCCACTCCGATGCGGTCTGTCACGAGGCCGGACCCGGAAAACCCTCCCGCCGATCTTGCGAACGCCCAGGTCAGGCCAGTACGTCCTCAGGCCTCGCCCGGGGAGCGCCGGGCGGCGAGGACCTCGCCGAGGCGGTCCAGGACGAGGAAGAAGACGGGGATGCAGAGGAGGGGGATGCCCAGGAGGAGCAGGAACGAGAGCGTGGGCCGGTCGGTGAAGATCATCCAGAAGTCACGGACGAACAGGGCGACCACGACGACCAGGCCGGCGCCCAACGCCCGCTGCCACGCCGTGCGCCGTCGCGCCTCTCGCCGGATGCGCTCCTCCACCTCGGGCCGCGTCTCAAAGGACGTGAGCCCGAGCCGTACGGCGGTGGCGCCCAGGTCGGTGGCCTCGGCTATCGGATCGTCCAGCTGAAGCTCGTCGAAGTGGGGGAGGCGAACCCGGCGCCCGTCGGTGCGGTAGAGATACGCCGGCCAGTGGGGGCTGCCCCAGCTGCCCCACCCTCTGTTCTCGACCTGGACGCCGTAGATCTCGGTCCAGGCCCAGGTGCGGGTACGCAACGGCCCTCGTACGGTGATCCCGTCGGCGGTGACGAACGCCCGCTCCCACCACTGCTCCAGGACCACCCGGATACCGAGGAACAGCCAGAGCGCCGGGACCATCACGTCCGAGGCCTTCTGCCCGGACAACGTCGTCGCGTTCAGTACTCCGATGGCGACTATCACCGCCACGCCCACCAAGCTGACGTACACCGCCGGCACAACCCGCCGCCCGCGGTACTCCCGCTCGACCCCGTCGCTCATCGCAACTCCCCCCGCTTTCAAGGCCCTGCATGGCAGACGTATGAGGGCGGGGGGATGCTATATCCGGTCACTGTGAACGCGTCCGGGCCGGAGTGCGCAGGTCAGATCCGGGAACCCCGGGTCGCGTACGGCACGAAGTCGGCCCAGGCCTGGGGGGTGAGGGCGAGTTGGGGGCCGGTGTCGAGGCATTTGGAGTCGCGGACGTGGATGGTTCGGGGGGTTGCCGCGATCTCGACGCAGGAGTCGCCATCGGTGCCGCTGCTGTAGCTGCTCTTGAACCAGTCCAGCGCGACCTCCACACAGGAGTTTCCATCGTTGCCGCTGCTGTAACTGCTCTTGAACCACGCCAGTTCGGAGGCGTCCCCGGCAACGGTCTTGCGGATCATGTTTCTCCCAGCAGTTGCTCAATGAGGGTCAGCGACTCCCGCGGAGAGAGAGCCTGCGCCCGGATGGTGCCATATCGCAGTTCGAGGATGCGCAGCTGTTTCGGATCCGAGGTCGGGCGGCCGCTACCCGGCCCCCACCCTCCTCCAGCAGGCCACCGACCTCCTCGCCGGTCTCCGCCGCGAGGACCCCCGCCTCCTCCTCTCCGCCACCGACGCCGAACATCTCGCCCTCGGCGTCGCCGCCTGGCTGGAGCGCGACCTCACCCCCACCGCCGTACGCCACGCCCTGACAGCGGACCTGCCACCCGAGGACCTACGCCGCCCGGCAGCCTTCCTGGCCCACCGACTGAAAGCCCAACTGCCACCGCTGCCGCCGTTCCGGGTCCCGGCCACGCCCCCGGACGTACGGCACCCGCTCCAGAACTGCGACGGCTGCGACCGCGCGTTCCGCTCCCTCACACCAGGTCGCTGCCGCCACTGCCGAACCGACCCTTCGGAGGGCGCCTAGCATGGTGATCCTTGCCGTTCCCGCCACCGAGGAGCCCTCTTCGCCGCCGCCCCGGCCGGATAGCCTGGGCAGGGCACTCCTGGAGGACACCATGAGCACACTGGCCGACCACGGACGCGAGCTGATTCCCCGCCCCGCGCAGACCCCTGACGCCCTGCGCGCGGCCTTGGCCGTCGTTGCCCCGGGCCGCTTGGAGGAGAAGCAGGCCACGAAGGACGAAGCCTTTGCGCAGGCTGTCGAGTGGCAGTCCCTGAGCCCGGTGCAGAGCTGGGTCCTGATGTGGGCCAGGGACATCGAAATCGCCCGTCGCCCCGGTCTTTCCTCTCGTCTCGCCCACGCGCAGAGCACGCTGGAACACGAGGACCCTGCCACTGCTGGGGAAGCCCTGCGGGAGCTGAGCGCCGTCCTGGACGAAGCTATGAAGGCAGTACGCGGTTGAGTTGGAAATGGGAGTACGCCTTCGGCGCGGAGGAAGCCGCCGCACCGCTCCGGCCGACTTCCTCACCAGAGTGGAAGGAAAGGCGGAAGAGCTGGTCAGAGCCGCTGAAGCCGTCCATATCCACGGCCGGGCCCACCAAGGCATCGACCCGAAGGGCGGCAACATCATCGTGCCGGGCGGCATGTTCACGTATCAGGTCATCGTGCGTAGCGAACGCGTCTACGTCGTTCAGATCACGTACCTGGGATTCTGAACCACTGACGCGCCCACCGACCTAGGAGTGCCCCAACTCCGCCGCAGCCTCGTCCGAGACCTCCGGCACCGAACCGGAATCCGGAGCCGGGCGGAGGGGAAAGGGGTCCACCCGGGTCTCGTCGATCACGTGCGGCGCCGGACGCGGCGGTGCGGGCATGACCGCGGCCTCCGAGTGGCCGCCGCAGCCGTAGGCGAGGGAGACCACGTGGCCGTCGGCCGGTGAGAACTCGTTCGCACATACACCGAACGCCTGCCCGAGCGACCCGCCGATCCGGTTGAGGAAGCCGCAGCTGACGCACGACGCCGGCGCAGCCTGCGCCATGGGCGTCTTCGGCCCGTACGACTCCTCCCATCGGTCGGCCGCGACATGCAGCCCGTACCGGGAGAGGACACGCGTCCGCCGCAGCCCCAGCTCCTCGGCGACGGACGCGATCGAACCACGCCGGGGCGCGAGCAGCAGGTCCGCGGGCGTCACACCCGAGACCTCGGCGTCCTCCGCCTCCACCAGCTCGGCCATCTCCTCGGAGAGGGGCGAGTTCGGCGGGGGCTCGTCCTCACCGGTGTAACCCGGCTCCAGACGCAGATCCTCGGCGTCCGTGGGCAGCAGGTCACCGGGACCGAGGTCACCGGGGCGCAGCCGCTCGCTCCACGGCACCCACTCGGGGGCCAGGAGGGAGTCGGGGCCGGGCAGCAGCACGGTCTCGTCGAGGGTGACGAGCTTCGCGCGGGAGGCTCGGGCGACGGTCACGGCCCATCGCCAGCCGCGGTAGCCCATCTCCTTGCACTCGAAGAAGTGCGTGACGACCCGGTCGCCTTCCGAGACGAGTTCCACATGCTCGCCGACGACGCCGGGTGCGGCGGCCTCCTCGGCGGCGGCACGGGCGAGGTCGACCGCCTCGGCGCACAGGCGGTCGGGGGTGCGGCTTCGCGTGGTCGCTGCGCTCACAGGTATCGCTTCTCTCCTACGCCGTCTCACGGGTGCGCCATTCCACGGCGGGGGTGCGGACGGAGCGGACCGGAGGACCGCGTCGACGTCCGCGCCCGATCGCACTCGGGCGCACCTACGTCATCCATTCTGCGGGATGACCGAGAGGCGCGCGGCCGAGAACAATCGCCACTGGCGCGCTACGCACGCTACCTTCTCCTGGCCCCTGGGCCCACACCGGCGGGCCTCTTCGGCGCTCCGCGCCGGGTTTTTAGCCGCTCCGCGACCCGACCCCCCGCCGCTCCGCGGCCGTCTCCCCGCCGCCCCGCGGCGATGTTTACCACCCACCCGCCCGACTCAGTCGGCTGGAAAGCACCGAAAAACAAACCCTCCCCGCGCGCCCCCACCCCACCCCACTCGGCCCCCATACGCGCGGTAACCGCACTACGCACCCCCATCTCGGGGCACTATGACGGGGTGGCAGGCGCAAGGTCGCCCCACGGAGCCACCGGGATCGGTGGCTCCAAGGGGAGTAGCCGAGGTGGCGGATCGACCCGGGTGAGCGGGTCCGTCCGTGCGGTCGGCCGCGCCCTGCACTTCCCGGTCACGGGAACCGCACGCGGCATCCGCAAGGCGACGCACGCGCACGGCGCGGGCGAGTCGGGGCTCGGGAAACTGATCGAGCTGCACGGGGTGAACGGCGCGGGCGACGTCATGATCACCGTCGCCCTGGCCTCCACCGTCTTCTTCTCGGTGCCCACGGACGAGGCCCGCGGCCGCGTCGCGCTCTACCTCGCCATCACCATGGCGCCCTTCACGCTCCTCGCCCCCGTGATCGGCCCGCTCCTGGACCGCGTACCGCACGGCCGGCGCGCCGCGATGGCGGGCGCGATGCTCGCCCGGGCCTTCCTCGCGCTGCTGCTGTCGGGCGCGGTGGTGACCGGTGGCATCGAGCTGTATCCCGCCGCACTGGGCGTGCTGGTGTCGTCCAAGGCGTACGGGGTGGTGCGCAGCGCCGTCGTGCCACGACTGCTGCCACCGGGGTTCTCCCTGGTGAAGGCGAACTCCCGGGTCACCCTCGGGGGGCTGCTCGCCACCGGTGTGGCGGCGCCGATCGGGGCGGGGCTCCAGGCACTCGGCCCGCGCTATCCGCTCTACGGCGCCTTCGTGATCTTCATCGCGGGGATGTTCCTGTCGTTCTCGCTGCCGCCGAAGGTCGACTCGGCCAAGGGCGAGGACAAGGCGCTGCTCGCGGCGGACCCGGAGCATCTGCACGGGCCGCACCTGAAGAAGGTCCCGCGCCCCGGGCTGCGTACGGTCGGCACGGCCGTCACACATGCCCTCGCGGCGAACGCCGCCCTGCGCTGTCTCTCCGGCTTCCTGATCTTCTTCCTGGCCTTCCTGATGCGCGAGCATCCGCTGGCCGGGGCGAGCGCGGCGGCCTCGCTGGCGATAGTGGGCGTCTCGGCGGGTGCGGGCAACGCGCTCGGCACGGCGGTCGGAGCTTGGCTGAAATCGCGCGCTCCCGAGATCATCATCGTGACGGTCGTCGCGTTCGTGCTGGCGGCGGCGATCATCGCCGCGGTGTTCTTCGGCGCGGTCCTGGTGGCCTGTCTGGCCGCGGTCGCCGGTTTCGCGCAGGCACTCGCCAAGCTGTCCCTGGACGCGCTGATCCAGCGGGACGTACCCGAACTCGTCCGTACGTCCGCCTTCGCGCGCTCCGAGACGATCCTGCAGATGGCCTGGGTCATCGGCGGCGGCATCGGCATGGCGCTGCCTCTGAACGGCACGCTCGGGCTCTCCGTGGGCGCCGCGATCGTCGCCACCGGCTGGCTCACCACCGTGCGGGGGCTGATCGGGGTGGCCCGGCACGGGGGCATCGCACGGCGACGCGTGGAATAGCCGCGCCGGCCGGGACCCGCCGCCCGCGGCACGCCGGACCCCGGTCCGCCTTGCAGTACCGCGGTCACGACACCCGGTACCCCGGTCCGCCTTGCCGTACCGCGGTCACGACACCCCCTACCCCGGTCCGCCGGTCGCGGCACCCCGTACCCCGGTCCGCCGGTCCGCCGGTCGCCCCCCGTACGCACCGGTCGCGGCACGCCGTACCCCACGTGGGGGGACCGGTGGACGTGCCCGATAACCTTCGCCTATGACCTCTGGATTCAGCGCCGCGCGCCGCCGTCGCGCCGTCGCCGCCGTCGGAGCCGTATCCGCCGGACTTCTCGCCCTGTCCGCCTGTGACAAGCCGACGCCGCTGGCCACCATCACGGTCGGCGACAACTCGGTGAGCTCCGAGACCGACTGCTACAACGACGGCAAGGAGGTGAAGACCGATGAGCTGGCCAAGTGCCTCAAGGCCAAGGACATCAAGTCCATCACGGTCGACCCCGACGAGACCGTGCGGTTCGGTGTGGACCCCGACATCGCCGACAAGGGCTGGACGATCCTGATGAACGGTCAGCCGCTGACCGACTCCAGCAAGAAGACGTACCGCACGATCCCCGGCAGCGTGTTCTTCAACGCGCAGTACGGCGCGAGCGGCAACTCCACGCTCGTCTCCATCAAGGAGGGCGACACGACGGTCAGCGGTCTGTGGTCCTTCACGCTCAAGAAGGACTCCTGACCACGTCCTCCGTAGCCGCGGCACGTGTCCTCGTGGCCACCGCCGTCCCGGTCGAACGGGACGCGGTGGCACAGGCGTTCGCGCCCCGGACCTTCCTTGAGGTCCAGTTCCCCGGGGCAACCCTTCACCGGGCCCCCGGCTCCCACGACCTGCTCGCCGCCGGCGTCGGTCCCGCCCTCGCCGCCGCGTCCACCGCCGCCGCCCTCACCGCGGCCGCCCTGGCGGGCACCCCGTACGACCTCGTCATCTCCACGGGCATCGCCGGCGGTTTCCAGCCCGACGCTCCCGTCGGCTCCCTCGTCGTCGCCGACGAGATCACGGTGGCGGACCTGGGCGCCGAGACAGCCGACGGATTCGTGCCGGTGACCGAACTCGGCTTCGGGGCCGTCAGTCACCGTCCGCCCCCTTCACTCGTACGAGACCTCGTGGCCGCCACGGGAGGCCGCGCCGGAACGATCCTGACCGTCTCGACGGTCACCGGCAGCGCCGCCCGCGCCGCCGAACTGCGCGCCCGCCACCCCCGCGCCCTCGCCGAGGCGATGGAGGGCTTCGGGGTCGCCGAGGCCGCCGCCGCACACGGCGTGCCCGTACTGGAGCTGCGCGCCGTCTCCAACCCCGTCGGCCCGCGCGACCGCGCCGCCTGGCGCATCGGCGAGGCGCTCACGGCCCTCACCGAGACCTTCGGGAAGCTCGCGCCCGTACTGGAGAGTTGGAACCCACATGAGCCCTGAGAAGCTGCCTGAGCCGCTGAAGATCGCGTACTCGCCCTGCCCGAACGACACCTTCGTCTTCGACGCCTGGGCCCACGACCGCGTGCCGGGCGCGCCCGCGCTCGACGTCACCTTCGCGGACATCGACATCACCAACGGCATGGCCGAGCGCGGCGAGTTCGATGTGCTGAAGGTGTCGTACGCCGTGCTGCCGTACGTCCTCGACGAGTACGCGCTGCTGCCGTGCGGGGGCGCGCTGGGCCGGGGCTGCGGCCCTCTTGTCCTCACCCGGGAAGCCGGCACGGACCTCACGGGCCGTACGGTCGCCGTGCCGAGCGAGCGGTCGACGGCGTATCTGCTCTTCCGCCTGTGGGCCGCGGACACGCTCCCCGGCGGGGTCGGCGAGGTCGTGGTGATGCCGTTCCACGAGATCATGCCCGCCGTACGGGACGGGAAGGTCGACGCGGGACTCGTCATCCACGAGGCGCGTTTCACGTACCAGAACTACGGGCTGCACAAGCTCGCCGACATGGGCGAACACTGGGAGCGGACAACCGGCCTGCCCATCCCGCTGGGCGCGATCATCGCCAAGCGCTCGCTGGGCGAGGAGCGGCTCACCGCGCTCGCCGCGGCGGCCCGTACGTCGGTCCGGATGGCCTGGGACGACCCGGAGATCTCCCGCCCCTACGTCCTGGAACACTCCCAGGAGATGGACCCGGCCGTCGCCGACCAGCACATCGGCCTGTACGTGAACGAGTTCACGGCCGATCTCGGCGACGACGGCTACGCGGCGATCAGGGGGCTGCTGACGCGAGCGGCGGCCGAGGGGCTGGTGCCGCCCCTCGGCCCGCATGCGCTGAACTTCCCGTAGACACCGTTGATACGGACGATATGAGCGATACCGGTTATACGTCGAGCTGATCGGCGACCGCTCGCAACAGACCCGCGATCTTGCTGCCGGAGGCCTTGTCGGGGTAACGGCCTCTCTCCAGCATTGGCGTGATGTTTTCGAGAAGGGTCGTCAGATCCTGGACGATGGACGCCAGTTCGTCCGGCTTGCGGCGCTGCGCGACCGCCACGGAGGGCGTCGGGTCCAGGAGGACCACCGAAAGCGCCTGGTCGCCGCGCTGGCCGGCGACGACACCGAACTCCACGCGCTGGCCGGGCTTGAGGACTTCGACTCCGGCGGGCAGGACCGAGGAATGAACGAAGACGTCGCCGCCGTCGTCGCGGGAGAGAAAGCCGAAGCCCTTCTCACTGTTGAACCACTTGACCTTGCCAGTCGGCAAAGCACACGCTCCCTCTATCGGTCCCGGACGCTCCCGGACGCCGGTTGAACCACTGTCGACCTGCCGTCGAACAACTCTACCGGGGGTCTCTCCAACCCAACACGCGTTAAAACGAGGCCGGGCACCTGCCTGTGTCGGCAGAGGCTCAAAGTGGTGGGGGCAGTGCGAGGGGCTACCCAATGTGCTGGTAAGCGGCCACGGGAGACTCCAAGAGCCTTGGCAATGCGCTGGGAGTTGTCCTCTCTCATGCAGTTGAGAACGGCTTTATGCTCCGGCGGTCCGTGCTCTTGCCGGACGCACTGTCAATGACGATCCGGGAGCAGCCGGCTTCCTTGAGAGCGTCGATCTGAAGCTGTGTCTTCGTCATCCGTCGAGGCTCGGGCGTATCCGATGTGCGCCGTTGCCGTTCCCCTCCCGGGCGCCCCTTAGGTATCCGTCGTGACTCGTCATCTGCAGGCGTCATGGCATGGGTCCGGTACGAGTCCTGGGGTCGCATGTGAGTGCGTGGATCGAATGCGTGACCTTTCGTAGGGTTGTCGTTGATCGGATGACAGCATCACGGGCGGGAGGGGCGTCGATGAGCCGGAAGCTGCCGCTCGGCGAGGGCGAGACGGCCCGCACCGCCTGTGCCCGTGGTCTGCTGCGTGGGGGCGTCGAGGAGAGGACGGGCCAATTCCTGCCCACTGGCCTGCTGGTGGAGCGGGTGGGCTGGGCGGCTGATCTGGTGTCCGGCATGGCCGCTGCCCTGCTGGCCGAGCACTGGAACACTTTCGATGTGGACGTACTGGCCGCCGGTGAGGACGCCGGAGGCCGCAGGCTGCCGTCGAAGGCCTGGATGGCCCTGCGCCGCCTGGGCTGGACGGTCGGCCCGTGCGAGGACATCCGGGTCAATGACCGCATCGTCCGGATGGCCCAGGAGTCGGCCGGACGGACACTGCGCTCCGTGAAGTGGCGTGCCGACGTGACCGACGGGGTGCTCGCCACCTGGCCCTCTGACCCTGCCAAGCGCACACCGCAGGAATGGGAAGCGGTGCGTGAGGCGGTGCCCGGCGGGCGGTCACTGCCGTCCGGCGTCATCAAGTCCCGTACCCGGCAGATCAGCGCGTTCGCCAGACGGAGCAGCCGGATGCCGGTCGACGGGTTCGAGGTGGAGGCCGCGCCCCGCACGGCGCGGATGCTGTTGCTGTCGGCGTGCGACGGGCAGCAGGCCACCATCGAACGCGCCGACGATCCGCGCCGGGCACTGCTGCGCCTGCAACTGCCGACCCGCCCTGATCCACGGTCCTACGCGGACTGGACCTGGGTAGCCTGCCCGCTCAAGCTGCCGCCGACGATTCCGGCCGACGCGCTGCTGCACCTACCGACCCTGCGCCTCCGCCAGGGCCGGGTGCGAGCCGACCTCACCTACACCCACGCCGTCCCGAAGCTGCGGCGGAGCGGACACGTGATCGCCTTGGGCGTGGACTGGGGCCTGAACACGCTGCTGTCCGCCGGCACTGCCCAGCTGCACGCCGACGGCACCATCACCACCCTCGGGGCCGGCGGCATGTTCCGCGCCGCCGGGGTTCTGGCCAAGCAGCACCGGCTGCGTCGCCAAGGCGAGCACCTGCAGGCCAAGGCCGACCAGTACCAGCGGCTGACCAGCGGAGCCGACCGGCCCGGCCTGGCGGTGAAGTACGCGGTGCTGGCCGACGAGATCCGGCATGTGTCCGACCGCCGGTCGAACCTCAACGAGGCCCTCGCTTGGGCTGCCGCGCGATGGGCCGTGGACCAGGCCATCGCCGCCGGAGCGAGTGTGATCTACGTAGAAGACCTCCGCTCGATGGAGGCCAAAGGCATGGGCCGCGCGATGAACGCCCGTCTGTCCCAGACTGTGCGCGGCCAGATCATGGACCGGATACGGCACACAGCGGCCGAGGCGGGTATCGCCGTCGTCACTGTCCCGGCCCGAGGCACCTCCAGACACTGTCCGCGGTGCCTGGTGCCACTGCGGCACCGCAAGGCCCCCGACCGGCCCACCACTCCCGGCTGGAAATGGGCGCTGTGCGGCTCTTGCGGCTGGCAGGGCGACCGCGACACGGGCGCCTGGCAACGCATCGCCGCGCGTGGCCTCACCCACCAGGCAAGGACTGCGACCGACCGCACCACAGGTTCCCTGCTGGTCCGCACAGTGATCGACACACTCGAAGCGGGCGCGGTAATCACACCCGCGCCGAAGAGCAACCGGACGGACCGGTCCAAGACCGGACCCACCCGGCACCACGCAGCACGTCCGACGCCCAGGCGACGCCGGACACCCTCCCCCACCAGACCAACAGGTCCGGCGGGCAAGCGTCCGGAGGGACACGCTCACCCGGACCGGCCCCGGCTGCCCCGCGCAGCCCACCGGCACCAGCGCGTGACGACGATCAGCACACCCAGCGCAGCCGGTCACCGGCCACGAGGAACAGCACTGGGCGCGGGCTTCCACCTACACGCCCACGCCACCCCTCCACGATGGGCAGATCCCGTACCAGACACCACGTCTGATACGGGATCACCAAGCTGATCAGCGACGCTAATGCTCCGGCGGCTGCTGACAAGACGTCGCCGGATTGTTCCTTCGCGCTGGGAACTACCCTGGTCGGGTGCGTGACAAAACCCAAGCGAATTCCGCCGAACCCGGTGACCGGCTGATCCGTGCCGGTGCCGTCGTGTTCTTCCTCGGTGCCGTGGCCACTCTGGTCACCGTGGCCCCGCTGTTGCTCGATACGGCGCCTTTCCCTACGTACATGTTCGGATTGAGCATGCTCATGGGCGTCGGCTTCCTGATGGCCGGAGCGGGGGTGTTCCAGTCGCTCGCCGCGGGACGCCGTCAGGCGCGCGAGGGCGCCGCGCGGTAGCCAGGGCAGGCCCGCAGTGGCTCCTTGTGGCAGTCCGTCAGGCCTGCGGCCGCGAGTCGAGGTAGTCCGTCAGCCACGTCGGGAACTCCGTCAGGTCGGTGAGGACCACGTCCGCGCCCGCGGCGCGCAGTTCCATGGCGTCGCACGGGCCGGTGGGGACGGCGACGGAGTACGCGTCGGCCGTGTGCGCGCCGCGTACGTCGCCGGTGTGGTCGCCGACGTACACGCTCGCGCCGTATTCGCGCAGCGCCTGTGCCTTCTGCTCGGCCCACAGGTTGCCGACGACCGCGTCCGCGTCGATCCGCAGGTGCTTCAGGTGCAGCTTCGCGTTGGGCTCCCACTTCGCGGTGACGACGACCGCCCGGCCGTCGGCCGCCTGTACCGCCGCGACGGCCTCGCGGGCGCCGGGCATCGCGGGGGTGGCCGCGATCGCGTACGTCGGGTACATCTCGCGGTAGACGTCCGCCACGGTGGCGACCTCGTCCGCGGGGAACCAGTTGACGAGCTCGTCCTCCAGGGGTGGCCCGAGCCTCGTGATGACCAGGTCGCAGTCGATGTACGTGCCCGTCCGCGCCGAGAGCGCCTCGTAGCAGGCGTGGATCCCGGGCCGGGAGTCGATCAGCGTCATGTCGAGGTCGAAGCCGACGGTGAGGGGGGTGCGGGGGCGCGATGTCATATGGGTCATTGTGCCCAGGGGGTGGGGTGGAGGGTTTTCGCCCCCTCCGCCCCTGCCCGTCCCTTGCTTCCTGGGGGCTGCCGCCCCCAGACCCCCGCTTCGGCCTGAACGGCCTCGTCCTCAAACGCCGGACGGGCTGAAACCAGTGCGCGGGGGTGGAGGGGGCGAAAAACCCACCCGTCACCGCCTCCGCTGCGACCGCCACACCAAATACAACGCCGACCCCACCGCCGCCCCCCGCACAACCCACGGCCAGGTCTGCGTGATCGCCTCGTTCAGGTGGCCCTCGAGGATCGGCTCGCCCCAGCGGCCGTTCATGCGCCCCCAGAGCCAGACGACGCCGGCCGTGGCCGCCAGGCCGGGCAGGACGAGGACGGCGCCCTTCACCTCGGCGGGCGTCAGCCGGCGGGAGGCGTAGGCGATGACCCAGCCGAGGACGAGGGCGAACCAGTTGCCGAGGACAGCGCCGGCGACGAGGAGCGCGGCGGCCAGGAGCAGGAGCGGGTTGCTCCAGCCCCCGAGGCGGGGGAGGCGGAGGAGACGGCGCCGTGGAGCCTCGGCCACGGGGACATCCACGTCGTCCGGGACAGCGGCCTTGCCCTCCGCCTCAGGTACCGCTCCCCCGACCTTCTCCTCGCCCTTCTCCGGCGGCGGCTTCAGTATCTCGGGGATCTCCACACCACCCACGAACCCGGGCACGCTCTCCCCGGGCCCGAACACGCTGCTGTCCACCCGCCACCAGTCCGGCTGCGTGGCGCTGTCGCCCAGCTCCTCCGCGCTCGCGAGATGGGGCGGGGACGGCGCGTCCTCGAGTGGGTCCGGTTCCGCGGCGCGCGGCTTCGGGACAACGCGGCGCAGGCCCTTGGGGCGGGGCTGCGGGGCGTCGGCCTGACGCTGGGTGGGGACGGCGGCCCAGGTTCCCGTCCCGCCGGCCGCCTCCCCGGGGGTGCCGGCGCCCGCGGCGTCGACGATCTCGTCCGGGGTGCCCAGGCGGTCGAGGATCCGGCGGACGGCGGCGGGGCTGTCGCCGGTCGCCTTCGCCCTGCGCCGGTCGATCTCGTTGCGCAGTTCCGACACGAGCCGCATGCGCGTCGCGGACGGCACCTGGCGCTGCTGGGCCAGGTCTCCGACCCGGCTCAGGTAGTCGTAGACCAGCTGGTCGCTCTCAATCCCCACGAAGTCCCCTCCGGGGCGCACGCGTTGCATACTCCGTGGTCACGACGGTACCGGGTTTTCCGCACCAGCCGCTGCCGGGGCGGCCGGCCCTTCCCGTGCCCACGGGGTCAGGGCCTGGACATCGCCCCGGCCCAGGGAGGTCAGGGGCACAGGAGCCGAAACCCGCTACCGTTGGCCGGATGAGCACCGAGGAGCACCCCACGCGCCCAGGCGGCACGGACCCCGCCCCCGCGGGGAACGCCCCCGCGGGGAACGCTCCGCGTTCGCTGGCGGAAGCCCTCCGTACACGCGACGACGCCTCGCTGGCCGCGCTCCTCCGTGCCCGCCCGGACCTGATCACCCCCGTCCCCACGGACCTGACGCAGCTCGCCACCCGGGCGGGCACGCGCGCGTCGGTGGTGCGTGCGCTGGAGCGCCTGGACCGGTTCGCCCTGCAGACGGCGGAGGCCCTGGCCGTGGCCTCGGAACCGGCGGCGTACGACGAGCTGCTCGCCCTGCTGGCGGGCGACGACCGCGACCCGGCGGTCATCGCGGCCTTCCCGCGCGCCCTGGGCACGCTCCGCGAGCAGGCTCTCGTCTGGGGGCCCGACGACCGGCTGCGTCTCGTGCGCACGGCCCGTGAGCTGCTCGCGCCGGTCCCGCAGCATCCGTCCCCGACGGGCCTGGGGCCGACGGTCGCGGAGGCCACGGCGGGCATGTCGCCGGGCCGGATCCAGGAGATCGTGACGGCGGCCGGGCTGCCGAGCACCCATGACTCCGTGTCGGCCAGGGCGGCGCTGGCCGGCCTGTTCACGGACCGCACCAGGATGTCGGCGCTCCTGGACAGCGCCCCGGCCGAGTCCGTGGACGTGCTGTCCCGGCTGGTGTGGGGGCCGCCGTACGGGCAGGTGACCGCCGATCCGGCACGCCATCTGCGCTGGCTGATCGACCGGGGGCTGCTGCTGCCGACGGCGCCCGGCACGGTCGTACTGCCCCGTGAGGTGGCCCTGCACCTGCGGGCGGGCCGCGCGCACCGGGAGACGGCGCCGGTGGCGCCGACGGTCGAGGCCGCGGCGACGCACCGTCCACAGGTTGTGGACAGCACCGCGGCCGGCCAGGCGTACACCGCCCTTGCCACCGTCGAGGAGCTGCTGAAGGACTGGCACGAGGGCGGGCCTGCCGTGCTGCGCGCGGGCGGGCTGAGTGTGCGGGATCTGAAGCGGACGGCGGTGGCGCTGGACGTGTCGGAGCCGGTGGCCGCGTTCTGGGTCGAACTCGCCTATGCGGCGGGCCTGTTGGCGTCGGACGGCGCGACGGAGGAGCGGTACGCGGCGACACCCGCGTACGACGAGTGGCTGGAGCTGCCTTCCGCCGAGCGCTGGGTGCGGCTCGCCTCGGCGTGGCTGGCTTCGACCCGTGCGCCGGGTCTGGTCGGCGGGCGGGACGCGAAGGACCGTACGTTGTCGGCGCTCGGCCCCGGCCTTGACCGCTCCGCGGCCTCCGAGGTCCGCCACCGCGTCCTCGCCCTGCTGGCCACTCTCCCCGAGGGCGCCTCCCCCGCCGCGGCCTCCGTCCTCGCGCGCCTCCAGTGGGAACGCCCGCTGCGGAGCCCGCAGTCGACGGACGACCTGCGCACCCGGCTCGCCCGCTGGACCCTGTCCGAGGCGGAGTCGCTGGGCGTGACGGGCCGGGGGGCGCTGTCGGCTCAGGGGCGGGCGCTGCTCGGTCTGCCGCCGGCGGTCGACGGCCCAGGACGCGTCGGCCACGACGCCGGTACCAAAACCGGCCACAACGCCGGACCCGCGGGCGGCCACCACGCCGGTACCGCAACCGACCACAACGCCGGTTCCGCGCACGGCTACAACGCCGGTACCGCAACCAACCAGAACGCCGTCGCCGCGCCCGGTCCCGGCCCCGGCCCCGGCCCCGGTGACAAGCTCCCCGTCCACAAGCGCCCCCACCCCGCCCCCGAGTCCCCCCGCACCCCCGCCGAGCAGGCCGCTGCCGCCGCCCAGGCGGCCCGGCTCCTCGCCCCGCTCCTGCCGGAGCCGCTGGACCACGTCCTCCTCCAGGCGGACCTGACGGCGGTCGCGCCGGGCCCGCTGCAACGGCCGCTCGCCGACACGCTCGGCGTTCTCGCGGACGTCGAGTCGAAGGGCGGGGCGACGGTCTACCGCTTCACGCCGGGGTCGGTGCGGCGGGCGCTGGACGCGGGCCGGTCGGCGTCGGACCTGCACGCGTTCCTCGCGGCGCATTCGCGGACGCCCGTCCCGCAGCCGCTCACGTATCTGATCGACGATGTGGCGCGCAGGCACGGCCATCTGCGGATCGGCTCGGCGTCGGCGTATGTGCGGTGCGACGACGACTCGATGCTGAACGAGATCCTCGCCGACAAGCGGTCGCAGGTGCTGCGCCTGAGACGCCTCGCGCCGACCGTGCTCGCCGCGCAGGCCGATCCGGGGGCGCTCCTCGAAGGGCTGCGGGCGATGGGCTTCGCGCCCGCCGCCGAGTCCGCGGAGGGCGACGTCCTGATCACGCGCGCGCACGCCCACCGCACCCCGCCGCGCTCCGCCCCCGCGCCGGTCCCGGACGGCCCGCCGGTTCCCGACGCCACCCTGCTCGGCGCCGCCGTCCGAGCCATCCGGGCCGGCGACCTGGCGTCCACGGCGCCCCGCAAGCCCACCTCGGACGGCGGGCCCGGCAGCGGTGACCTCCCCCGCACCAGCCCCGCCGAGACCCTCGCCACCGTGCAGGCCGCGGTGATGACCGGCGAGGCCCTCTGGATCGGCTACGTCAACGCGGAGGGCACCGCCACCCAGCGGGTCATCGCCCCGATCCGTGTCGAGGGCGGTTTCGTGACGGCGTACGACCACACGGCGGACGAGGTACGGACGTATCCGCTGCACCGCGTCACCGGGGTCGCGGAACTGGCCGACGGGCAGGCCTGAGCCGCCGGACAAGTGTGAGCGACCGGCCACCACGCATGATCGTCCGCCGGTGATGCACACTGGACGTTTGGCCAAGCACCCGCGCATGGGTGCCGCCGCGCAGAAAGGTACGGGCGTGAACGGACCTCTCATCGTCCAGAGCGACAAAACACTCCTGCTCGAAGTCGACCACGAGAACGCCGACGCGTGCCGTCGGGCCATCGCGCCGTTCGCCGAGCTGGAGCGGGCGCCCGAGCACATCCACACCTACCGGGTGACGCCGCTCGGGCTGTGGAACGCGCGGGCGGCCGGGCACGACGCCGAGCAGGTCGTGGACGCGCTCGTCGAGTTCAGCCGCTATCCCGTGCCGCACGCGCTGCTGGTGGACATCGCGGAGACGATGGACCGCTACGGACGGCTCACCCTCAGCAAACACCCCGCCCACGGCCTGGTCCTCACCACCACCGACCGGCCGATCCTGGAGGAGATCCTGCGGTCCAAGCGGGTCGCGCCACTGGTCGGCAACAGGATCGACCCGGACACGGTCGCCGTGCACCCCTCCGAGCGCGGGCAGATCAAGCAGACGCTGCTGAAGCTGGGCTGGCCGGCCGAGGACCTCGCCGGGTACGTCGACGGCGAGGCGCACGCGATCGAGCTGGACGAGACGGGGTGGGCGCTGCGGCCCTACCAGCGGCAGGCCGTGGAGAACTTCTGGCACGGCGGCAGCGGAGTCGTCGTCCTCCCCTGCGGCGCCGGCAAGACCCTCGTCGGCGCCGGGGCGATGGCCGAGGCCAAGGCCACCACGCTCATCCTCGTCACGAACACCGTCTCGGCCCGGCAGTGGAAGCACGAGCTGGTGAAGCGGACGTCGCTGACCGAGGAGGAGATCGGCGAGTACAGCGGTACGCGCAAGGAGATCCGGCCCGTCACGATCGCGACCTACCAGGTGCTGACGACGAAGCGGAAGGGTGTCTATCCGCACCTGGAGCTCTTCGACTCGCGCGACTGGGGGCTCATCCTCTACGACGAGGTGCATCTGCTGCCCGCGCCCGTCTTCAAGTTCACGGCGGACCTGCAAGCGCGCCGCCGTCTCGGTCTCACCGCGACCCTCGTGCGCGAGGACGGCCGTGAGTCGGACGTGTTCTCGCTCATCGGGCCGAAGCGGTTCGACGCTCCGTGGAAGGAGATCGAGGCGCAGGGGTACATCGCGCCCGCCGACTGCGTCGAGGTCCGCGTCAATCTCACGGAGACCGAGCGGCTCGCGTACGCGACCGCCGAGTCCGAGGAGAAGTACCGCTTCTGTGCGACGACCGCGACGAAGCGGAAGGTGACGGAGGCGCTGGTACGGCGGTTCGCTGGGCAGCAGATCCTGGTGATCGGCCAGTACATCGACCAACTCGACGAGCTGGGCGAGCACTTGAACGCGCCGGTCATCAAGGGCGAGACGAGCAACGCGCAGCGCGAGAAGCTGTTCGGCGCCTTCCGTGAGGGCGAGATCTCCGTCCTCGTGGTGTCCAAGGTCGCGAACTTCTCCATCGACCTGCCCGAGGCGACCGTCGCCATCCAGGTGTCGGGGACCTTCGGTTCCCGGCAGGAGGAGGCACAGCGGCTGGGGCGCGTACTGCGGCCGAAGGCCGACGGTCACCAGGCGCACTTCTACTCCGTCGTCGCCCGCGACACCATCGACCAGGATTTCGCCGCCCACCGGCAGCGGTTCCTGGCGGAGCAGGGGTACGCCTACCGGATCATGGACGCCGACGAGTTGCTGGCGGCGGACAAGGACAACTGAGATAGCCGAGACAACCGAGACAACTGAGAGCCCAGTACCGCGAGTCCCAGGAGCGCGTAGGGCGAGGCCATCACCTGCTGCCACCAAGGGAGTTGCAGGTCCAGGTCGCCCTGGTGCGGGACCAGCCATAGGGTGCGGGCCGTGAAGACGACCGTCACGGCGGCGGCCAGGTGGCGGCGGTTCTCGGCATAGAGCACGACGATCAGCGGTACGCACCACACCCAGTGGTGCGACCAGCTGATCGGGCAGACGAGGAGGGCCGTGGTGGCGGTGAGCAGGATGCCCCAGCGGTCCTCGGGGGTGCGGCGGGCGAGCCAGAGGCCCGCGCAGCCGACGGCCGTGGCGGGCAGCACCCAGGCGAGGCCGGGCGAGGGCTCCCCCAGGGCGCGGGCGACCAGCCCCTGGAGCGACTGGTTGTCGACGATCCACACCTTGCCGACGCGGCCCGTCTCGTACAGCCGCCGGGTCCAGAAGTCGACGCTGGCGGCGGGGAGTACGAGCGCGCCGAGCAGTACGGTCCCGGCGAAGGCCGACCCGGCGGTGGCCGCTTCCCGTCGGCGGCCTCTGAGCAGCAGATACGCGATGAAGAGGGCCGGGGTCAGTTTCACTCCGGCGGCGATGCCGAGCGCGATTCCCTTGCCCCGGGCGCCTGTTGGCCGGGTGAGGTCCCAGAGGATCAGCACGGCGAGGGCGAGGTTGATCTGGCCGAACAGGACGGTCTGGAAGACGGGTTCGAGCCAGAGGGCGAGGGCGGTGGCGGCGCAGACGGCGGAGGTCTTCGCGGGCAGGTCCGCGAGACGGCAGGAGAGCCGGACCAGCGCGGCCAGCAGGACCACGTTCCCGGCGACGAAGGCCAGTTTGAGGGCGGCGAGCGGGAGCCAGGTCGTCGGTACGAAGAGGAGCGCCGCGAAGGGCGGGTAGGTCGCGGGCAGCCGCCACCGGGTGACGGTGAACCCGTAGAGATCCGTGCCGTTCGCCACGGCAGCGCCTTCGGCCCGGTAGACGAGTACGTCGGCCATGGGGGCGTGGGTGAGGACACACAGCGCGGAGAAGGCGGCGAGGGAGACGAGCGAGGTGAGCGAGACGGTCAGCAGGGCGCGCGCGGAGGCGACTTCGGTGGGTGAGTGGTCGATCACATTCCGTTGGAGCACGGAGTGACCCTAGTGTCCGGGCAGTTCGGCCCGGCGTACGGCTCACCGCTGCGGGTTGGCCATACGGCTCACCGCTGCGGGTTGGTCATACGGCTCACCGTCGCCGTACGCCCGCCTCCTCTCCGTACTCGCCGAGGAGGACCACGCTGAGGGCGGCGCCCGCGAAGACCTTGACGGCGCGCAGGGCGTCGCCGACGCGGTGGCGGCGGTGGGTGCCGGAGGCGGCTGTGGCGCCGGCGCGGGCAGAGGGGCCTGGGGTGAAGGTAGCTGCGCTCATGTATCCATGGTGGAACTCGCGGCCCCGGATGGCGTCGGCCTCCCGACCGAACCTCGGCGGTCCCGTCGTACGCCTGTGGGCCGCCCCTCGTACGTCTCACGACGGACGCCGACCCCTAGGGTCCTCGGCCGCACCACCCTGAGGCCGCGAAACAGGCGTACGCCTGAAGCAGGGAAACCTGCGTAGGTCTAGCTCCGCGGCCGAGAAACAGGCGCACCCACGAGGCCGGGAAAAAGGGTTGGCCCCGACCTCCCCCACTCGCCTAGAATCTCCGCTCTTGCCCGCCTCCCAGCTCGGAGCGCCGCCGTCCGGACGGAAACCGGACGGCATCCAGGAATCACCCACACCGCAGGTCTCCCGGAGGCACCGCCTTGTCCAGCCCGTCCGACGACCCTTACGACCCTCAGGACCCCCTCTCCCGCGAGCGCACCCACCTCGGCGACTCCCGTGCCGCCCTGCGGGCGATGCGCGAGGACGCCGAGAACCTCGACATCAGGGACGTCACCGCGAACTGGGTGAACGCGGCCGTCCTGCAACGCCAGATCGACGAGCGCATCAAGTCCCTCGCCGACCTCAGCCACACCCCGCTGTTCTTCGGCCGGCTCGACTACCTGCACGCACCCGGCGCCGACCAGGCCGAGGGCGCGGAAGGTGAGCGTTTCTACATCGGGCGGCGGCACGTCCACGACGCGGACGGTGACCCGATGGTCATCGACTGGCGCGCACCGGTGTCGCAGCCGTTCTACCGGGCCTCGAAGAAGCAGCCGATGGATGTCGGACTGCGCCGCCGGTTCGGTTACACGGGCGGCGACCTCACCGCGTACGAGGACGAGCACCTCTCGGATCCGTCCGAGGCGGCGGCCACCAGCAAGCTGCTCCAGCAGGAGATCGAACGCCCGCGCGTGGGCCCGATGCGCGACATCGTGGCGACCATCCAGCCCGAGCAGGACGAGATCGTACGATCGGGGCTCTCCGGTTCCGTCTGCGTGCAGGGCGGTCCCGGCACCGGCAAGACGGCCGTCGGCCTGCACCGGGTGGCGTATCTGCTGTACGCCCATCGCGAGCGGCTCGCCCGCACCGGCACCCTCGTCATCGGGCCGAACAGCTCCTTCCTGCACTACATCGAGCAAGTGCTGCCCGCGCTCGGCGAGTTGGAGGTCAAGCAGGCGACGGTCGACGACCTCGTCGCGCATGTGGAGATCCGGGGCACGGACGGCGCCACCGCCGCGGTCATCAAGGGCGACGCCCGGATGGCCGAGGTGCTGCGCAGGGCGGTCCGTTCGCACGTCACGCTGCCGGCCGAGCCGGTGATGGTCGTCCGCGGCTCACGGCGCTGGCGCGTCCCCGCGTACGAACTGGAGGAGATCGTCCGGGAGTTGCTGGACCGCGACATCCGGTACGGCGCCGCCCACGCCGCACTTCCGCAGCGGATCGCGCATGCCGTCCTAGTCCAGATGGAGCGCTCGGGCGAGGCGCCGGACGACCGGGTGCAGGACGCCGTCGCCCGCAACCCCGCCGTGAAGGCGGCGGTCAAGGCGATCTGGCCGCCCGTCGACCCGGCCAAGCTCGTCCTGCGCCTCCTCTCCGACGCCGACTTCCTCGCCGTACACGCGGCGGGAATCCTCGACGAGGACGAGCAGAAGGAGATCCTCTGGCAGAAGCCGGCGCGGTCCGTGAAGGCGGCCAAGTGGGCTTTGGCCGACGCCGTGTTGATCGACGAGGCGACCGACCTCGTCCAGCGGACTCACTCGCTCGGGCATGTCGTGCTCGACGAGGCGCAGGACCTGTCGCCGATGCAGTACCGGGCGGTGGGGCGGCGCTGCACCACCGGTTCGGCGACCGTGCTGGGCGACCTCGCGCAGGGTACGACCCCCTGGGCGACGCGGAGTTGGGCCGAGGCGCTCGGCCATCTCGGCAAGGGGGATGCCGTGGTGGAGGAGCTGACGGCGGGTTTCCGTGTCCCCACGGACGTCATCACCTACGCGTCCCGGCTGCTGCCGCACATCGCGCCGGGGCTGACGCCGGTCGCGTCGGTGCGGGAGAACCCGGGCTTCTTCGATGTGCGTACGACGTCCGGTGACTCCGAAGTCGTCGCGGCCTGCGAGGAGTTGCTCCGGCAGGAGGGCTCGACCGGCCTGATCGCCGCCGACGCCCGTATCCCCGTACTCGCCGAGGAGCTGACGGCGGCCGGGATCACCTACCTCGGTCCGGGCGAGGAGACGACCCCCGACACCCGCCTCACCCTCGTACCCGCCTCGCTCGCCAAGGGCCTGGAGTACGACTACGTGGTCCTGGACGAGCCGCAGGCGGTGGTCGACGGCGAACCCGACGAGCGCACCGGGCTGCGCCGCCTGTACGTGGCTCTGACCCGAGCGGTGTCGGGCCTGATCGTGACGCACGCGGCGCCGCTGCCGGCCCAGCTCACGTAAGGGACTTCCCAGCTCACGTAAGGGACTTGAGGAGCGAGTCCAGGAGGCCGGGGAACCTGGCGTCGAGCTCGTCGCGCCGCAGCTGTACGTAACGGTTGCGGCCGACGGCCCGCGTCGAGGTGATCCCGGCCTCACGCATGATCCGCATGTGGTGCGAGACGGTCGACTTGTGCAGATGCCCGATGCCGAGCGCGTCGGGCGCACAACTGAACTGCTCGCCGGCCGAGTACACCTTCAGCAACGACAGCCGCACCGGGTCGCCGAGCGCGTGCAGCACCTTGACCAGCTCGATGTCGTCCTCGTCGGGCTGCGGCAGCCACTCGCCTTCCTCGCCCATGCCAGGGCCTCCCTCCTCGCACCGTTTGACAATCATCCAACAGTCTCTATTGTTTGACCAACGTCAAACCGTCACTGAACCATCTCATGGACCACTGGGGGACCCCGTGCGCCTACGCCTGCTCCTGCTCGCCCTCGGCACCTTCGCCGTCGGAACGGACGGCATGGTGATGGCAGGCATCCTGCCGCTCATCGCCCGCGATCTGGACGTCTCCATCTCGGTCGCCGGACAGGCGGTCACCGTCTTCGCCCTGGCGTACGCGGTCCTCGCACCCGTCCTCGCCACCGCGACCGCCCGCTGGCCGCGCCGCCGCACCCTGCTCATCGCGCTCACCGTCTTCACGCTCGCCAACTGCCTGACAGCACTGGCCCCTTCGTACGGCGCCCTGCTCGCCACCCGGATACTCGCCGCCGCCGGAGCCGCCCTCTACACCCCCACCGCGAACGCCGTCGCGACCGGGCTCGTACCGCCGGAGCGGCGGGGCCGGGCCATCGCCGTGGTGATGGGCGGGCTGACCGTCGCCACCGCGCTCGGGGTGCCGCTGGGTACCTGGATCGGCCGCAGCGACTGGCGGCTGACGATGTGGCTGGTGACCGGCCTCGGGGTGGCCGCGTTCGCGGGACTCGCCCTGCTGCTGCGCGAACTCCCGCAGCCGGCCGCCGCGTTGACCCTCCGCGACCGGCTGGCACCGCTCGCCAACCCTCGCGTACTGGGCGCGGCGCTGACCACTTTCCTGGTCTTCCTCGCCTTCCAGACGTCGTTCATCTACTACACCGTGGCCACACACCGGGCGACCGGCGGAGACCAGGGCCGGCTGACGCTCCTGCTGCTGGTCTCCGGGATCGCCTCGGTCGGCGGCTCCTCGATCGGCGGACGGCTGGTGGACAAGTGGGGACCGCGCGTGGTGATCCTCACCAGCAGCACGGCGTACGTCGTCCTCGCCGCCGCCGCGCCCTGGACCCTGCGCACCATGCCGACCGCGCTCGCCGCCTCCGCGCTGACCCCGCTGGTCGGCTGGGGAATCGCGGTCGCCCTGATCACCCGGGTGGCCTCCCTCGACCCGCCCAACGCACCTGTCCTTGTCTCCCTGAACAGCAGCGCACTCTACCTGGGCATGGCGGCGGCGGGCGGCACCGGCAGCCTGGCGATCGCGCTGTTCGGCGACCGCTGGTTCCTGCTGGTGGGAGCGGGCCTGATGGCGCTGGCGACGGCGGTGGCCGCGGTCACGACGCGGGAGCGGGTGCGTGACCTCCGGCGCCCGACACCGGAGGCCGCCACCAGCCCGGCGGGCTCGACCACTTGACCACTTGACCACTTGGCTACTCGGCCGTGGGCAGCCCTACGGGGTGTCCAGGACCTGCCGCCACTCCCGTACCGACTCCGCCGAGACCGGCCCGGTCCAGCCGCCGGGCCGGGCGGCGCCGCCGATGTGGAAGGCGTCGACGCCCGCGGCGCGCAGCCGCGGCACGTGGTCGAGGCGCAGGCCGCCGCCCACCATGATCTGCGGTTCGTAGCCGGGCTCACCGCTGCGGGCGGCCTCGGCGAGGAGGGTGGGCATGCCGTCGCCGACCCCGAGGGGGGATCCGGCGGTGAGGTAGGCGTCGAGGCCCGGCAGCTCCGCGAGCGGCTTGCGCAGGGCGTCGCGGTCGGCGGCGCGGTCGATCGCGCGGTGGAAGGTCCAGCGGCAGCCGTCCAGCTCGGCGACGATCCGCTCCACGGCGGGCAGATCGAGGCCGCCGTGCTCGTCGAGGAACCCGAGCACGAACTCGTCGGCCCCCGCGCCGCGCAGCTCGCCCGCGGCGCGTACGAGCGCGTCGACATCGCCCGCCGCGAACCCGTCCGAGAGCCTGAGCATCACGCGCAGCGAGACGTCGACCGCGGCCCTGATCCCGGCGAAGGTCTCCACTGACGGGGTGAGCCCGTCCGCGGCCATGTCGGTGACCAGCTCAAGGCGGTCCGCGCCTCCGGCCTCAGCGGCGACCGCGTCCTCCACACCGAGCGCGATCACCTCCAGGAGTGCACGCTTGCGCTTGCTCATCGGACCTCTTCCCTTGGGGGCGGCTACAGGTCTAGTCCAATCCAAGCGTACGCGAGATCCTCCGACCCCGGCCGGAGATCTTCCAGCCATGCCGGGACTGAAGATTTTCAGCCGGGCCGGGGGGAGATTTTTCACCCGCCCGGCGTTCGAGGACGAGACCGCGCCGCCCACATCCCCCACCCACCCACCGGAGCCGCCCCTTCAGCCCGCCCGGCCTTCGAGGACAAGACCGCGCCGCCCACATCCCCCACCCACCCACGGGGGCGAGGTTTCAGCCCGCCCGGCGTTCGAGGACGAGACGGTCCCGTCCCGACCCCCCACCCACCCACGGGGGCGAGGTTTCAGCCCGCCCGGCGTTCGAGGACGAGACGGTCCCGTCCTGACCCCCGCCCACCCACGGGGGCGAGGTTTCAGCCCGCCCGGCGTTCGAGGACGAGGCCGTTCAGGCCGAAGCGGGGGTCTGGGGGCGGCAGCCCCCAGGAAGCAAGGGACGGGCAGGGGCGGAGGGGGCGAACAAACCCCACCCCAGCCCACCCGGCACCCCGCACAATGACCCCATGCCCGACGCCCTCGACACCCTCGACGCCCTCCGCACCCGCTGGACCCGCGCCCTGGAGGGCTCCCGCGCCCCCGGCGCCCCGGACCGGACCCCGGACCCAACCCCGTACGCGAACAACCTCCTCACCCGCTGGCAGGAGGAACAACGCCGCTACCACACCCTCACCCACCTCACCACGGTCCTCGACCACATCGACGTACTGGAGGAGTACGCGGACACCCCGGACCTGGTGCGCCTCGCCGCCTGGTTCCACGACGCGGTCTACCTCCCGGACCGCTCGGAGAACGAGGAACGCTCGGCCCGCCTCGCCGAACGCGCCCTCCCCGAGGCCGGGGTGTCCGACCCCGACACCGCGGAGGTGGCCCGCCTGGTCCGCCTCACCACCAGCCACGCCCCCACGGACGACGACCGCAACGGCCAGGTCCTCTGCGACGCCGACCTGGCGATCCTGGCGTCGCCCCCGCCGGCGTACGCGGAGTACACGACGGCCGTCCGCGAGGAGTACGCCTTCGTCCCGGACGAGGCGTTCCGCAAGGGCAGGGCGGCAATCCTGCGCCAGCTCCTGGACCTGCCGAGGCTGTTCAGGACGCCGTACGGGGAACGGGAGTGGGAGGAGCGGGCCCGGGAGAACCTCCGGGCGGAGCTCACGCGACTGGGCGCCGGGTGACCGGACCCTCGCCCCGGACCCCCGCCCCGAACAATCCGTTACGTGCCAGAGCCCGAGCCCGCCTATCCTCACCCGCATGCGAGCGATGGGCGGGGACCAGGTGTCGGAGGCCGTGGCGGGCAGCGCGGCGCTACTGCGGACGGTGACCGGGCGGGACTGGGAAGGCGTCAACGCGGGCCGCCTGGACTGGAGTTGCCGCAGGACGGCCGAGCACATCTGCCTCGATCTCATCGTGTACGCGGGCCGGCTGGCCGTACGCGCCCCCGGACGCGTCCCCTTCGGGATCACCATGACCCACGGCACCGACAATGCGGGCGTCGTCGACGTGATCGAAACGACCGGCGCCCTGCTGACCGCCGCGATCCGCACGGCACCCCGCGAGGTGCGGGCCTTCCACCCGTCCCCGTTCCGCAGCGCGAACCGTGAGGGCTTCGCCGCGATGGGCGTCGCCGAGGTCCTGCTGCACACGCACGACATCGCCGAGGGCCTCGGCATCCCGTACGAGCCCCCGGCCGAGCTCTGCGAGGGCGTACTCACCCGGATCTTCCCGCACGTCAGGCCGGGCCACGACCACTGGCGCACCCTGCTCTGGGCGACCGGCCGCGGCGAACTGCCCGGCCGCGCCCCGGTCACCGAGTGGACCTGGAGCAACAACCTCGTGATCGCCACCGAGCGGCTCACCCTGCAAGGCGTCACGCCCGCGGCCGCCGCCGATCTGCGCGCGGGCGGCACGGGCGGCTTCGAGTGGATCGAGGGCGGCCCCTTCGAGGGCACACGGGACGCCGCCGGAATGGTCATGAAGGCGTACGAGGAGGGGGTGCTCCGTCCCGAGTGGGGCCTGTTCGTCCTGGTGCGGACGGAGGACGGCCGCGCGGTCGGCGGCATGGGCTTCCACGGCGTCCCCGACGAGGAGGGCCGCGCGGAGATCGGCTACGACCTGGTGGAAGGCGCCCGAGGGCAGGGTTACGCGACCGAGGCGCTGCGCGCCCTGACCGGGTGGGCCCTCGCGCGTGACGACGTACAGGCACTGTTCGCGATCGTCGACCGGGTCAACGTGCCGTCCCAGGGCGTGATTTCACGGGCCGGGTTCACGCGGGTGAGCGAGGACGGCGAGCAGTTCGCGTACGAGCTGCTGGGCTGAGCACGCCGGTCCCGTACAGCAACCGGGGCCACGAACTCCCCGTAACAGCGGCTGGTGTCACGAACTCCCCGCAACCCCAACCGCAACCCCAACCCCAGCTCACGTCACGAACTACTCGGCCCCGCCCACCTCTTGGCCCTGCGCAGCCCCGCCCCGTACAGCAGTCGCACCACCTCGCGGCTGCTGACCTCGACCGCGCCGGCGCGCACGGCGTCCTCGTAACGGTGTGAGGGGATGTCGTAGTGGTCGCGCTCGAAGGCGCGCCGGGGAGCGCCCAGGTCCGCGGCGAAGGTGTGAAGTTCGTCGTACGAGACGTCGCTGATCAGGTGGGACCACACGCGGCCGTGGCCCGGCCAGGTGGGCGGATCGATGTAGACGGTCACGAGGGCGGGGTCCCGCCGCCGGCCGCGCCGAGCAACCCGACCGAGGCCACCTTCACGCCGGCCTGGTGGCAGACCCAGTGCGGGTCGGGGCCCAGCTCGGGTTCGACCTCCAGGGCGTGCGGGTCGCCGGAGCCGCAGACGGGGCAGAGCGGCCAGCGCCCGTACCGTTCGAGGAGGCCGTCCTGTACGTCCTGGGCGACCAGCCCGGCCACGTACTCCGCGCCGTCCGGCCACTGCTGGACCCACCAGCGGCGCTGCACCACCGACTCCTCGACGAGCGAGACGACATCGGCGTCGGCGACCTCACGCGCGGCCAGATCGGCGAGGACGCGGGCGCGGGCGGCGTGCAAGGCCTGCTCCAGAGGGCTGACAGGGCCGCTGCCGGGGGCGTCGATGGGATCACCGATGGAGCCGTCGGTGGGATCACCGAAGGGGCCGTCGGTGGGATCACCGATCGGGTCGTCGGTGGGGTCGCCGATGGGGTTCATGCACCTATTGTGCGCACCCTTGACCGTATGCCCCAGCGGAAAATATCTTTCAGGCGTGACCAATGAAGTGAAGGAAATTTTCGCCGGTGAGGCACCGCCCGCCCCGGCCGCCCTCGCGGCGAAGGTCAGGACGCTCGCCCCTTCGATGACGCGCTCCATGCAACGGGTCGCGGAGGCCGTCGCCGCCGACCCGGCGGGCTGCGCGGCCCTCACGGTCACCGGCCTGGCGGAGCTCACCGGCACCAGCGAGGCGACCGTCGTCCGCACCGCCCGCCTCCTCGGCTACCCGGGCTACCGCGACCTGCGCCTCGCCCTCGCCGGGCTCGCCGCCCAGCAGCAGTCGGGCCGCGCGCCCGCCGTCACCGCGGACATCGCGGTCGACGACCCCATCGCCGACGTGGTCGCCAAGCTCGCTTACGACGAGCAGCAGACCCTCGCCGACACCGCGGCCGGGCTCGACATGGCCCAGCTCAGCGCGGCGGTCAGCGCGCTCGCCACGGCCCGCCGTATCGACATCTACGGACAGGGCGCGTCCGGCCTCGTCGCGCAGGATCTCGCCCAGAAGCTGCTGCGCATAGGGCTCATAGTCCACGCGCACAGCGACCCGCACCTCGCGGTCACCAACGCGGTGCAGCTGCGCGCCAAGGACGTGGCGATATCCATCACCCACTCCGGCTCGACCGGCGACGTCATCGAACCCCTCCGCGTCGCCTTCGAACACGGCGCGACGACGGTCGCGATCACCGGCCGCCCGGACGGGCCCGTGACGCAGTACGCGGACCACATCCTGACCACCTCGACGGCCCGCGAGAGCGAGCTGCGGCCGGCGGCGATGTCGTCCCGCACGAGTCAGCTGCTGGTGGTGGACTGCCTGTTCGTGGGGGTCGCCCAGCGGACGTACGAGACGGCGGCGCCGGCGCTGTCGGCCTCGTACGAGGCGCTGGCGCACCGGCACAGTCCCCGGGGGCGTACGCGCTAGCGAGACACTCGATGTCGTAGGAAGACTGCGGGCCGTCAGTGGCTGGTCGCGCCGTTCCCCGCGCCCCTGAGGGGGCGCTTCCTCACCGACCCGCACCAGAGAGAGCCGCTCCTCATGACCTCCAACGCCAACGACCATGACCTCCATGAACTCCGTGACCTCCGTGCCGAGTTGGAGACCCTCACCACCGAGGCGTTCCGGCCCGAGCTCGCCGAGATCGACCAGTTGCCCACGGTCGAGATCGCCCGGCTGATGAACGGCGAGGACGCGACCGTCCCGGCGGCGGTCGCCGCGCGGCTCCCCCTCATCTCCGCCGCGATCGACGATGTCGCGGAGCGGATGGCGCGGGGCGGACGTCTGATCTACGCGGGGGCGGGCACGGCGGGCCGGCTCGGTGTCCTGGACGCGTCCGAGTGCCCGCCCACGTTCAACACCGACCCGTCCGAGGTGGTGGGCCTGATCGCGGGCGGCCCCGGCGCGATGGTCACGTCGGTCGAGGGCGCGGAGGACTCCAGGGAACTGGCGGCGCAGGACCTCGCGGATCTCGCCCTGACCCCCGAGGACACGGTGGTCGGGATCTCCGCCTCCGGCCGTACCCCGTACGCCGTCGGCGCCGTCGAACACGCCCGTAAGCAGGGCGCGTTGACGATCGGCCTGTCCTGCAACGCGGACAGCGCGCTGGCGGCCGCCGCCGAGCACGGCATCGAGGTCGTCGTCGGACCTGAGCTGCTGACGGGCTCGACCCGCCTCAAGGCGGGCACGGCCCAGAAGCTGGTCCTGAACATGCTCTCGACGATCACGATGATCCGGCTCGGCAAGACGTACGGGAACCTGATGGTCGACGTACGCGCCTCGAACGAGAAGCTCCGCGCCCGCTCGCGCCGCATCGTCGCTCTCGCGACGGGCGCCACGGACGACGAGATCGAGCGGGCGCTGGCCGCCACGGACGGCGAGGTGAAGAGCGCGATCCTCACCATCCTGGGCGGCGTCGACGGCCCGACGGCCGCCCGCCTTCTGGAGGAGAGCCACGGCCACTTGCGCGCGGCGCTCGCGGCGGCGCCCCGCTGACCAGCACGCTCAGGGAGTGCGCACACCGAACGACCCCACGGCCACCGCGGCAGCCCTGCTCCCCCTCCTCGGCGGCCCCGCGAACATCACTTCCGTCGCCCACTGCATGACCCGCCTCCGGGTGGGCCTGCGGGACCGGACGCTGGTCCAGGAGGAGGCCCTGAGAGCCCTCCCCGCCGTACTCGGCGTGGTCACGGACGACGACACCTACCAGGTCGTACTGGGCCCCGGCACGGTCGCCCGGGTGACCCCGGAGTTCGAGGCGCTGCTCACGACGGCGGGTGAACTAGCCGCGAAAGGCGCCGAGTTGAAGGAGGCGAGGCGACAACGCAACGCCACCCCCACCAAACTCATCCTCCGCCGCGTCGCGAACATCTTCGTCCCGCTGATCCCCGCCCTGATCGGCTGCGGAGTCATCGCGGGCCTCAACGGCCTGCTGGTCAACCTGGGTTGGCTCCCGTCCATCACCCCCGCCCTCGCCGCCATCGCCTCCGGCTTCATGGCACTGATCGCGGTCTTCGTCGGCTACAACACGGCGAAGGAGTTCGGCGGCACCCCGATCCTGGGCGGCGCGGTGGCGGCGGTCATCGTGTACGCGGGGGTCGCGAAGGTGACGGCGTTCGGGATGACGCTGGCACCGGGCCAGGGCGGCGTCCTCGGCGCACTCGCCGCCGCACTGCTCGGCACGTACGTCGAGAAATGGTGCCGCCGCTGGGTCCCCGAGGCCCTGGACGTCCTGGTCACCCCCACCCTCACGGTCCTGCTCACCGGCCTGGTGACCCTGTACGCCCTCATGTACGCGGCCGGCGAACTCTCCACCGCCATCGGCACGGCCGCCAACTGGCTCCTCGCCACCACCGGCGCCTTCGCAGGCCTGATCCTCGGCGGCCTCTTCCTCCCCCTCGTCATGCTCGGCCTGCACCAGGCCCTCATCCCCATCCACACCACCCTCATCGAACAGCAGGGCTACACGGTCCTGCTCCCCATCCTCGCCATGGCAGGCGCGGGCCAGGTCGGCGCGGCCCTGGCGGTCTACGTCCGCCTCCGCCACGACCACTCCATGCGTACGACGATCAAGTCGGCGCTCCCGGCGGGTCTGCTGGGCGTCGGCGAACCCCTCATCTACGGCGTCTCGCTCCCCCTGGGCCGCCCCTTCCTGACCGCCTGCGCGGGCGGCGCGGCGGGCGGCGCCTTCATCGGCTTCTTCGCGATGCTCGGCGACCAGGTGGGGTCGACGGCGATCGGACCGTCGGGCTGGGCGCTGTTCCCGCTCCTGGCAGGCAGTGGAGGGCTGGCGATGACGGCCGCGATCTACGCCGGCGGGCTGGTCACGGGGTATGTGGTGGGCTTCGGGGCGACGTATGTCTTCGGTCTCGGGCCGGCCGTCAGAGACGCGCTCGGTGGCGCCGGCAGCGGAGTTGTCATTGACGCTGCTGTCAGTGGCGTGTGCGACCCTTCGGAAAGTCAGGAAAACGCCCGGGGAGGGAACCGAACACCGTGAACCACGCACAGCTCACCGCACTCGGCCGCGCCCTGCGCGTCCTTGGCGAGCACGGCGACGCACTGAGCGCCGACACCCCCGACGCGAAGCTGCACGAGGTGAAGGCGGACCTGAAGAGAGCCCTCGACCTGCTCGACGAGACGGTCACGACGGCCGCACCCACCACCCGCTGCTCCGAGCATCCCAACGGCCCGGTCGACAAGGCCGCCGCCGACCTCTGCCTGCTCTGCGAGACCCGCCGCCGCACCGCCCGCCGCTCCCAGGTGAACGACGTCTACTCGCACGGCCGTCCCCTCGGCCCGGAAGAGGCCCCCGAGCGTACGAAGTCCCGCTACGGCCTGCGCGAAGACCGCCCCCAGCCCCAGCAGCGCTGGCTCCCGGAAGTCTGGAACGGCCAGGCCTGGCAACTCTGCGGCACCCCCCGCCGCGACCGCATCGAAGCCGAGCGCTACCTCGCCGCCGAGCGCAAAACCCCCCGCCCGGGCATGGCCTACCGCCTGATCCACGAGTTCACGGACTACGAGGTGCTGCGGATCTGGGGCACTCCGGTGAAGGTCGACATAGAACCGATGGGCAACCTGTAGGTGATTGGCGCCGACCGGGCGGCCTAGTCCGGACTTGCCTCGGCAGCGCCGGCCGAGGCCGTCGTTTCGGGTTTCGTGGAGAGGATCTCGCGGGCCTGTTCGGCGGCGCGGGTGATGGCTTCGCCGACGAAGTCGAGGAAGCGGGCGATGTTCTCCAGGCGGGTGGCGGCCGGGGTGCCCGGGCCGAGGACGCCGACGCCCTGCCGTGCGGTCTCGACGATCTGGGCGGTGGACCGGGCGCTGGCCACCGTCGACTCGTACCAGATGTCGTCGTCGACGAGGTAGCGCTCGCGGCGGCGTTCGTCGCGCTCCCGGCGGACGAAGCCCTGGCTCTCCAGGAACGCGATCGCCTTGGAGATAGACGCCGGGCTGACCTGGAGACGCTGGACGAGTTCGGCCGCGGTGAGGCTGCCCGAGTCGGTGAGGGTGAGGCAGGCCATCACCCGGGCCGTCATCGTGGTCATGCCCGAAGCCATCATGACGGTGGTGAGCGTCTCCTCGTACGCGCGCACGGCCTCGGCGTCACGCCCGTAGGCCTGCGGGGGCGCCTCGGCACCTCGGGGCGCTGCCGGCGTGCGCCGGTGGGCGCGGTGTTCGGTGGCGCGGTGGGCCAGGTCGGCGCGGTAGGACGTGGGGCCGCCGTTGCGCATCACCTCGCGCGTGATCGTCGAGGTCGGGCGGTCGAGGCCTCTTGCGATCTCCGCATAGGCGAGGCCGTCGGCCAGCCCCGACGCGATCTGCCGGCGTTCCTGCTGGGTGAGCCTGCCTCCGGGCATTGCGGTCTCCTTCGCGCTCCTTGAGGCCTCCAGCATAGCGTTCACCTTCACTCCATTGCAACGCTCACGCGATGACCGTTGCATTATCCTTGAGGACCGTTGCAACGATTACTCGGCTCTGACCTGCATAAATATGAGCAGTGTGCAACAGATGCATTGAAGGATCCATGAATGCAACGTAGCTTTTCCTTCATCGGAAACAACGAACCGAAGGAAGACATCATGCAGAAGTTCGACACCCCCACCCCCGTCGCCGCCGTCCTGGACATCCCCGCGGGACGCGTCCAGTTCATCGCCGCCGACCGGTCCGACACCACGGTCGAGGTCCTGCCCGCGGATGCCTCCAAGGGCCGCGATGTGAAGGCGGCAGAGCAGATCACGGTCGCCTACGACGACGGTGTCCTGCGGATCGGGACCACTCCGGCGAAGAACCGGATCCTTGGCAACTCCGGATCGGTCGAGGTGACCGTCCAGCTGCCCGCCGGCTCCCGCATCGAGGCGAAGGCCGCCGCCACCGAGCTCCGGGGCGTCGGACGACTCGGCGACATCGTCTTCGAAGGCGCTTACGGCCAGATCAAGATCGATGAGGCCGCCGGCGTCCGTCTCACCGCGATCGACGGCGACGTGGAGGTCGGCCGGCTCACCGGCCCCGCGGAGATCAGCACCGCAAGGGGCGGCATCCGGATCACCGAGGCCGTGCGCGGCACGGTCGAGCTGCGCACCCAGTCCGGCGACATCTCGGTGGCCGCCGCCGCCGGGGTCTCCGCCTCGCTGGACGCCGGCACCGGCTACGGCCGCGTCAGCAACGCCCTCAAGAACGACGGCACCGCCGAACTCGCCTTCCGCGCCACCACCGCCCACGGCGACATCAGCGCCCGCAGCCTCTGACCCCCACCCGCAGCCTCTAAGCCTCTAGAAGGAGTTACTCATCATGACCAACCCGGCCATCGCGGCGAACGGGCTGCGCAAGTCGTACGGCGACAAGGTGGTGCTCGACGGCATCGACCTGTCCGTCCCCGAAGGAACGGTGTTCGCGCTGCTCGGCCCGAATGGTGCCGGGAAGACCACCGCCGTGAAGATCCTGTCCACGCTCATCACCGCCGATGGCGGCCAGGCCCAGGTCGCGGGCCACGACCTGGCCGCCGACCCGCAGGCCGTGCGCGCCGCGATCGGTGTCACCGGCCAGTTCTCCGCCGTCGACGGCCTGATCACCGGCGAGGAGAACATGCTCCTCATGGCCGACCTGCACCACCTGCCCAAGCAGGAAGGACGGCAGGTCACCGCCGAACTCCTGGAGCGCTTCGACCTGGTGGACGCGGCGAAGAAGCCCGCCTCCACCTACTCCGGCGGCATGAAACGCCGCCTCGACATCGCCATGACCCTGGTCGGCAGCCCCCGGATCATCTTCCTCGACGAACCCACCACCGGCCTCGACCCCCGCTCCCGCCACACCATGTGGCAGATCATCCGCGAACTCGTCACCGGCGGCGTCACCGTCTTCCTCACCACCCAATACCTGGAGGAAGCCGACGAACTCGCCGACCGCATCGCCGTACTGAACAACGGCAAGATCGCCGCCGAAGGCACCGCCGAGGAGTTGAAGCGGCTCATCCCCGGCGGACACGTCCGCCTCCGCTTCACCGACCCCACCGCCTACCAGTCCGCCGCCACCGCCCTGCACGAAGCGGCCCTCCCCCACTCTCGGCTTCGCCCGATCGGGGGGACCACCATCGACGAAGCACTCTCCCTGAGCATCCCCAGCGACGGCAGCCAGCGCGAACTGCGCTCCATCCTCGACTGGCTCGACGCCAGCAACATCGAGGCCGACGAACTCACCGTCCACACCCCCGACCTCGACGACGTGTTCTTCGCCCTCACCGGCCCCGCCACCCCCACCGCCATCCCCAACCAGCCCAAGGAGAACGCCCGATGAGCACCCTCTCCCTCGCCGTCCGCGACTCCCACACCATGCTCCGCCGCAACCTCCTGCACGCCCGCCGCTACCCCTCCCTCACCCTCAACCTCCTCCTCACCCCGGTCATGCTGCTCCTGCTCTTCGTCTACATCTTCGGCGACGTGATGAGCGCCGGCATCGGAGGCGGCGGGGCGGACCGGTCCCAGTACATCGCGTATCTCGTCCCCGGCATCCTGATGATGACCATCGGCGGCACCACGATCGGCACCGCGGTATCCGTGTCCATGGACATGTCCGAGGGCATCATCGCCCGCTTCCGCACACTGGCGATCCACCGCGGCTCCGTGCTCATCGGACACGTCGTCGGCAGCGTGCTGCAGAGCATCGCCAGCGTGGTCCTCGTCGGCGCCGTCGGCGTGGCCATCGGCTTCCGGTCCACGAACGCCACCGTCCTGGAGTGGCTCGCCGCCTTCGGACTGCTCACGCTGTTCGCCCTCGCACTCACGTGGATCGCGGTCGGAATGGGCCTGATCAGCCCGAACGCCGAGGCTGCCAGCAACAACGCGCTGCCACTGATCTTCCTGCCGCTCATCTCCAGCACCTTCGTCCCCCTCCACGCGATGCCGGGCTGGTTCCAGCCGATCGCCGAATACCAGCCCTTCACCCCCGCCATCGAAACCCTCCGCGGCCTCCTCCTCGGCACCGAGATCGGCCACAACGGCTGGCTCGCGGTTGCCTGGTGCCTCGCACTGACCGTGCTGGGCTACTTCTGGTCGAAGGCGTCGTTCAACCGCGACCCGAAGTAGACGACATGAGCGCGAGAGCTGCTGCCCCCGCAGCTCATCCCGCCCCAGGGCGGCGTACCCGACACCACGTCGGCGTACGCCGCCCTGTCGGCGTCCCCGGACGGCAGGACGACACCCACGCCCGTGAGCGCGTCCCGAAGCGAGGCGACGACCTCTTCCGTCGACCGCAGCATTCCTTCCACCTCCACGCAGAGTTCAAAGTTCGCAACACAGCGTGGCGAGCACCCCTCTAACCTGGCCAGACCGGGCGCCCCAACGACATCGACTGTCGGACAGGGAGTTGCCGTGGCAGGGCCGAAGGACCTCGACCCGTCGTCATCACCACGCGCCTTGCTGGGTGCCGAGTTGCGGCATGCGCGGGAGAGGTCCGGCCTTAGCCAGGCCAAGCTGGGCGAACCGCTCTTCGTCAGCGGCTCGTTCATCGGCCAACTGGAGGCCGGGACGCGGCGCATGCGCCTCGAATACGCCGTCCAGATTGACGAGATCCTGGGCACGAACGGCTTCTTCACCCGCAACTGCGCGGCTTCCGCCAAGTCCAGGTACCCGAACCACTTCACTGAAGCAGCGGAAGCGGAGTCGCTCGCCACATCGATCCGGCAGTACACCCCGACGCTGATCCCCGGTCTACTTCAAACACCGGGCTACGCAAAGGAGTTGTTCCGCACCTACTGGCCGGCCCTTCCAGACGCCGAGGTCGATGAGCTGGTGACGAACCGGATGGAGCGCACCCGCCTCCTGGACGATCCAACAACCCCGTTGCTGTGGGTGGTCCTCGACGAGGCCGGAGGCATGGTCGGCGTTCGTCGCAGACGTAAAGGCGACGTGATTGGCAGATTCGTCCCGCCAGCCGACCGCAAACCCGCAGGTGAAGCACACTCGGCGTGGGACACATCTGCCAATCCCGTCCCAGGTGATGAGGAGGCGAGTCATGCGCGGGGAGTTCACGGCCAAAGGCAAGGCAACGCGTCGCCGGATTGTCGAAGGCGCTGCCGCCGTGCTGCGGGAGAAAGGGGTCATCTCGGCGACGTTGGACGACATCATGGCGCGGACCCGTACCAGCAAGAGCCAGCTCTTCCACTACTTCCCGGACGGCAAGGACGAACTGCTCGTCGCGGTGGCCCAGTTCGAGGCGGATCAGGTCCTGGAGGACCAGCAGCCGTACTTGGGCCGTCTGGACTCGTGGGAGGCCTGGGAGCAGTGGCGCGACGTGGTGATCAAGCGCTATGAGGTCCACGGCGACGAGTGCCCACTCGGGTCGCTGTCCCTGCAGATCGGACGCTCGAGCCCCGGGGCGCGGGCGATCGTGATCGAGCTGTTGCGCCAATGGCAGGAGAGCCTGGCCGTCGGGATCCGGGCGCTGCAGGCCAACGGCCGGCTGCCCGCCGATTTCGATGCCGACACGAGGGCCGCTGCGCTGCTGGCAGGGCTCCAAGGGGGCGTGGCGATCCTGCTGTCGACGGGTCGGTCCACTCACCTGCGCGCCGCACTCGACGAGGGGATCGCGGACCTGCGCCGCGCGGGCTCCGCGATGGTCTGACCCGGCGCCGCGCGGGCTCCGCGATGGTCTGACCCGGCGCCGCGCGGGCTCCACCGCGGCCTTACCGGCGCCGCCCGGGCTCCACCGCGCCCTGACCCGGCGCCGGGTGTGCGAGCCCTCCGGCGCCAGGGCTCGGCTCAGGTAAGCACCAGGTGTCAGCCGGCGAGGACGGCGACGTTGGTGCGGCCTCCGTCGACGTCGAGGACGATGCCGTGCACGAAGGCCGACTCGTCGCCGGCCAGATAGACGGCGGCGTTCGCGACGGCGTCAGGGGTTCCCGTCCGGCCCGCGGGGGTGCCCTTCATCATGACCTCGGCGGGGTGGATCTCTCCGGGGACGGGCGTGTGCACAACACCCGGGGAGATCGCGTTCACCCGGACACCCTGCGGCCCGAACTCCGCCGCCCAGGCCCGGGTCAGGGTCTCCACCGCTCCCTTGGTGGAGCTGTAGAGGGCGCCGATCGGGATGCCCAGGCGTGTGACCCAGGAGCCGAGATTGATGATCGCTCCGCCGCCGGCCTCCACCATGGCGGGGGCGACGGTCGCGGTCAGGAAGAAGGGGGCCTTCACATTGACCGCGTAGACCCGGTCGAAGGTCTTCTCGTCGGTCGCAGCGGTCGGGTCGCCGGGGAAGATACCGGCGTTGTTGACCAGTACGTCGATACGGCCGCCGAGGACCAGCGTCGCCTCCTGGGCCAGCGCCTGCGAGGCGGCGGCGCTGCCGTCCAGCTCGGCCCGCACGAAGTCGGCGCGGCCGCCGCGTGCGCGGATCCCGTCGACGACTTCCTTGCCGCGCTCGGCGCTACGGCCCGAGACGACGACGTACGCCCCCTCGGCGGAGAACGCCTCCGCGATCGCCCGCCCGATATTGCTGGTTGCCCCGGTCACCAGGGCGGTCCTGCCCTCAAGCCGCATCGTCATGATCCACTCCATTGCTCGGCCATCCACCATGAACCCTGGACGGCTGGACGACTGCACGGCCCAGGGCGGAGTGCCACTGTGCGACGACAAAATTGGACTTACAAGTCCAGAAAATGAAGCCCTCCCGAAGCTCAAGTCCCCAGATCCGAGCCCTCTTTGTATGGAATGGGAGGCGGGCCCCAACCCGCCCTCCCACCCCGCGAGTTGACTTGGCGCGACCGGTTTGCCACGGACAGTCACAAGGGCTTAGCGTGCCCAAATACGCAAACAGCCCCCGCCAGGTGCTAGCAACACCTGCGGGGGCTTGACCAACAAGATCGAATGAGAGTCGATCCCATGGCTGCCGCCAAGCTTAGTCCTGCCTTCCTGCCCGCGCACGCACTCCCGCACCCCATGGCCAACCCGGGTTACGGAAAACGCGACGCCCCGGGCCAACTCCCCCGCACCGCGCACGACTTCGCGCACCTGCCGCCCCGCGAGGCAGCGGTCGCCGCGTACATCGACCGCCTCCCCGGCGGCGCCGACATCTCCGTAAAGACGCTGGCCAAGACACTCCCGTACGGCCAATGCGCCCTGCGCACGGCCCTCAACAACCTTCAACGGGCAGGGCACTTGCGCCGGGGCCGCGAACACCTGGCCGACTCGGGCAGCCCGCGCTGGATCACCCGAACGTGGTTCTCGCGGACGGCGCGGGACGACGACTGGTGGGCGGCGTTCACGCGGGGCGACGCACCTCAGGAGTCGCCGGGCAAACCGGGCCCCACCCGTTCACGCGCGTACATCCTGCTGGCGGCGCTGGGCCGCACGACCCCGGCCCTGTCCCTGTCGGCCGCGTCCTGCGCGGATCTCGCGCCCCTGCTGACGGAGTGGTTCGCGAGGGGAGCCACCGACGAACACGTGCTCCAGGCCCTGACCGCAGGGCTCCCGACCCCGGTCCACAGCCCGGCGGCCCTCATCCGCACCCGCCTGACGTCCAAGCTCCCGCCCGAACCCGCCCCGGCCCCACGGCCACCCCTCCGGGTACTGGAGTGCGCGAAGTGCGGTGCCCCGGGCCGCCCGGAGGCCCTGCCGGGCGGCGTCTGCGGCGCGTGCCGGGGCGAGGCCGCCCCGCCCCGGCACAGCGCCCCTCTGCCGACCTCCGCAGTCCACGCCCACGCGGCCGCGGCCCGTGCGGCGATGGTCGACCGACGAGAAAGGCCGCGCGTAGCCACTGACCACCGCCCGCAGATGCTGCGCGACAAGGCGGACATCGCTGAAGCACAGGCTCGTAAGGCGGCTCCATCCGGCCCATCCATGTCTCATGACGAGTTCATGGCGCAGCTGGAGGAAGAGGACCGCCGGGAGGCTGCTTCGTGACTTACGCAGTGGTGTGGGAGCGGCACGCCATGGACGAGTTCCGACGGCTCCGCATCGTCGACCCCATCGTCGACCCCGTGGGTGCCAAGGCGGCTACTGCGGCAGTACGCGCACTTGCCGACGACCCGCGTCCGGAAGGAGCTCGCGCGCCCTGGGCGCTTCGGGCTACTACCGGCTGCACATCGGCACCTGGCGGGTGCTGTACCGGCCGGACGGCACCACCGTCACCATCCACGTGCTGAAAGTCGGTCGCAGCACCTGACCCGCCCCCCTGTACGCCGAGGGCGGCACCCCTCGGAAGAAGGGTGCCGCCCTCGGCGTACAGGAACTACGAGCGGAGCCGGGGGGGGCTTAGCTCAAGGACTTCAGTGACGCCGGGTTGTACGCCGCCAGCTCGTCGTGGCGGCCGTCCAGCACCTTCGCCGCCCACTCCGGGTCCTGGAGGAGGGCGCGGCCGACCGCTACGAGGTCGAACTCGTCGCGGTCCAGGCGGTCAAGAAGGTTGTCGAGGTCCGTTGTCTGGGCGCCCTCGCCCGCGAAGGAGCTGATGACGTCGCCGTCGAGGCCGACCGAGCCGACGGTGATGGTGGGCTTCCCGGTCAGCTTCTTCGTCCAGCCCGCCAGGTTGAGGTCGGAGCCCTCGAACTCCGGGAGCCAGTAGCGGCGCGTGGAGGCGTGGAAGACGTCGACTCCGGCCTCGGCGAGCGGGGTCAGCAGGGCGCCGAGCTCCTCGGGCGTCTCCGCGAGGCGGGCGTCGTAGGCCTCCTGCTTCCACTGCGAGTAGCGGAAGACGATGGGGAAGGAGGGGGAGACCGCGGCGCGGACCGCGGCGACGATCTCGGTCGCGAACTTCGTACGGGCGACCAGGTCACCGCCGTACGCGTCGGTGCGGCGGTTGGTGCCCTCCCACAGGAACTGGTCGATCAGGTAGCCGTGCGCGCCGTGCAGTTCGACCCCGTCGAAGCCGATCCGCTCGGCGGCGGCCGCGGCCTCGGCGAACGCGGCGACGACCTCGTCCAGGTCGGCCTGGGTCATCTCCTTTCCCGCACCCGCCGTGCCGTCGAGCCGCAGGCCGGACGGGCCGACCGCGGGGGCGTCCGCGAACGGCGGGTCGCCGGCGCTGCGGACCATGCCGATGTGCCAGAGCTGCGGCACGATCTTCCCGCCCGCCGCGTGCACGGCCTCGGCGACCTTCGCCCAGCCTGCCAGCTGCTCCTCGCCGTGGAAACGGGGGATGCTGTCGCTCTGCCCGGCCGAGTCGTGGCCGACGTAGGTGCCCTCGGTGACGATGAGGCCCACGCCCGCGGCGGCGCGGCGGGCGTAGTACGACGCCACGTCCGCGCCGGGGATGCCGCCCGGGGAGAACTGGCGGGTCATCGGCGCCATGACGATCCGGTTCGGGACGGTCAGGCCGTTGAGGGAGACGGGGCGGGAGAGGATCTGGGCCGCGCGGGAGGGGGCGGTGGTCACGTGAGGGCTCCTGTGGGGAGAGGTCGGTCGGACGACTGACAGGCGGCCGGATGCTCATGCATAGGTACATGTGATGGATATGTGCACGCGCATTAGTTCCTGTCAGGAACTCCAACGGCCTCACCCGTCAGGGCATTCCGGCCTCCGCACACCCGCCGCGTGATCCAGGACACCTGACGGGGCGACCCCGACCCCGAAAACGCCCGAGGGCGGCACCCCCTGGGAGAAGGGGTGCCGCCCTCGGTACGAAGGACGGTGATCAACCGTGGCCGGAGCCGAGGTCGATCAGAAGTCCATGTCACCGCCCGGCATGCCGCCCGGAGCGCCGCCGGCAGCGGCCTTCTCCGGCTTGTCGGCGATGACGGCCTCGGTGGTGAGGAACAGCGCGGCGATGGACGCGGCATTCTGCAGGGCAGAGCGCGTGACCTTCGCCGGGTCGATGATGCCTTCGGCGATCATGTCGACGTACTCACCGGTCGCGGCGTTCAGGCCGTGACCGACGGGCAGGTTGCGCACCTTCTCGACGATGACGCCACCCTCGAGACCGCCGTTGACGGCGATCTGCTTGAGCGGGGCCTCCAGGGCGAGCCGCACGGCGTTGGCGCCGGTCGCCTCGTCACCCGTGAGCTCCAGCTTCTCGAAGACCGAGGAAGCCTGGATGAGGGCCACGCCACCACCGGCGACGATGCCCTCCTCGACGGCCGCCTTCGCGTTGCGAACGGCGTCCTCGATGCGGTGCTTGCGCTCCTTGAGCTCGACCTCGGTGGCGGCACCGGCCTTGATGACGGCCACGCCGCCCGCGAGCTTCGCCAGGCGCTCCTGGAGCTTCTCGCGGTCGTAGTCCGAGTCGGAGTTCTCGATCTCGGCACGGATCTGGTTGACCCGGCCGGCGACCTGGTCGGCAGAGCCGGAGCCGTCGACGATCGTCGTCTCGTCCTTGGTGATGACGACCTTGCGGGCGCGGCCGAGCAGGTCGACGGTCGCGTTCTCCAGCTTGAGGCCGACCTCCTCGGAGATGACCTCGCCACCCGTGAGGACGGCGATGTCGGTGAGCATCGCCTTGCGGCGGTCACCGAAGCCCGGAGCCTTGACGGCGACGGACTTGAAGGTGCCACGGATCTTGTTGACGACCAGCGTCGACAGAGCCTCGCCCTCGACGTCCTCGGCGATGATCAGCAGCGGCTTGCCCGACTGCATGACCTTCTCCAGGAGCGGGAGCAGGTCCTTGACGTTGGCGATCTTCGAGTTGGCGATCAGGATGTAGGGGTCGTCGAGGACGGCCTCCATACGCTCCATGTCGGTGGCGAAGTACGCCGAGATGTAGCCCTTGTCGAAGCGCATACCCTCGGTGAGCTCCAGCTCCAGACCGAAGGTCTGGGACTCCTCGACGGTGATGACGCCTTCCTTGCCGACCTTGTCCATCGCCTCGGCGATGAGCTCGCCGATCTGGGTGTCGGCGGCGGAGATGGAGGCCGTGGAGGCGATCTGCTCCTTGGTCTCGACATCCTTGGCCTGCTCGAGCAGGGCACCGGAGACGGCCTCGACGGCCTTCTCGATACCACGCTTGAGGGCCATCGGGTTGGCACCCGCGGCTACGTTGCGAAGGCCCTCGCGGACCAGCGCCTGCGCCAGAACGGTCGCGGTGGTCGTACCGTCGCCGGCGACGTCGTCCGTCTTCTTGGCGACTTCCTTGACCAGCTCAGCGCCGATCTTCTCGTACGGGTCCTCGAGCTCGATCTCCTTGGCGATGGAAACACCATCGTTGGTGATCGTGGGGGCGCCCCACTTCTTCTCGAGGACGACGTTGCGGCCCTTGGGGCCAAGGGTGACCTTGACGGCGTCGGCGAGCTGGTTCATCCCGCGCTCGAGACCGCGCCGTGCCTCCTCGTCGAACGCGATGATCTTGGCCATGTGAAGTGGTCCTCCCGGACTGGGGTGGATTGCTCCGGACCGCGCCCGCGCCCGCGACGGACGGCCTGCCTGCCTTGTGGTTCCTTGCCCCACCTGGCCTGCGGGCCTCACTGACCCGGTCCATAGTTGTCACTCTCACCTTCAGAGTGCTAACGCCAATGATTAGCACTCGCCCCTACCGAGTGCAAGCGGCTCCGGAAGATCCCCAGGTGAAGCAGGGGGCGCGCACGGCGCGAAGACAGCCTGAGGGGCACGCGGGCAGACGGTCGGGCAGACCGAAGGGCCCGCACCCCCTGCTGGGGATACGAGCCCTTCGTCACGTCGAACAGAACTATCAGTCGGCGCGTGCTTCAGCTGGTCGCCAGCCGGACCATGTCCGCCTGCGGCCCCTTCTGGCCCTGCGAGATCTCGAACTCGACCCGCTGGCCCTCTTCAAGGGTGCGGTAGCCGTCCATCTGAATCGCGCTGTAGTGGACGAATACATCCGCACCACCGTCGACCGCGATGAAGCCGTACCCCTTCTCCGCGTTGAACCACTTGACGGTGCCCTGAGCCATGCCTAACTCCCCTATTACTGGCCCTTGCACAGGACCGCACTTCGCGGGCCCGGGTCAGACCTCACCCCCCAAGGATTGGGGGTGTGCGCCGGAACGCGTCGACCGCGGCTGAATGTATCTGTCCAACTGCCCTCTGCAACAGGTCAATCGGACGAGAATTCTGAGCACGACCGATCGGGAATATGCGGAGAATTCACAAAGATTCAGGGCAAGTCGGGCCCCGTAAATGCCATAAACGGCTCAAAAAGACGGGGCACTTTGGCTACTTCTTGTCGCGCAGCGGGCAAGGACTCATATGCGCCCGGCATGAAACCAACTCGAAAGCGAAGCAGCTTCCCCAACTGTACCGCGCTCAACCATACAGAATTGCCCCCTCCGCTTCTCTCACGGAGGGGGCAATTCAATGAACTCTCGGTGACCGCCATTACCCAAGGTAATCGCAATCACCGTAAGTGACAGCGGATGACGGTCAGCCGCCGGCGACGGCCGGGATGATCGAGACGCCCGCGCCGTCCGGCGTCGCCGTCTCCAGGCCCTGCTCGAAGCGGACGTCGTCGTCGTTGACGTACACGTTGACGAAGCGGCGCAGCTTGCCCTGGTCGTCCAGGACGCGCGCGGCGATGCCGGTGTGGTTCTGCTCCAGGTCGGCGATCACCTCGCCGAGGGTGCCGCCCTCGGCGCTCACCTCGGCCTTGCCGCCGGTGTAGGTGCGCAGGATGGTGGGGATGCGGACGTTGACGCTCACGATTGACCTCCGGTCGGGGTTACGGGCTTGGGGGCGCGGGGCAGCGTTGAATTTGCGGCTACCGCCGGGTGGGCGCGACCAGCCCCCACCGGCCCGCGGCTGATACGGCCTCCCAGCGGAGCGCAACCGCTCATGACGCGAGGCCAGCCTCTCGGAAGGAGTCCAGGTTCGGGCGGATGGTCGCGGTGAGCCCGGTGTCCGAGGCCACCGCGTCCAGGGTCTTGAGGCCGTCGCCGGTGTTGAGGACGACGGTGGTGAGGGTCGGATCCAGCAGACCGTTCTCGATCAGCTTCTTCGCCACACCCACCGTCACGCCACCCGCGGTCTCGGCGAAGATGCCCTCCGTCTGCGCGAGGAGCTTGATCGCGTCGACGATCTGCTCGTCGTTGACGTCCTCCACCGCGCCGCCGGTGCGCCGCGCGATGTCGAGCACGTACGGCCCGTCGGCCGGGTTGCCGATGGCGAGCGACTTGGCGATGGTGTTCGGCTTCTGGGGCCGTACGACGTCGTGGCCGGCCTTGTAGGCCACCGACACCGGCGAGCAGCCCTCGGCCTGGGCACCGAAGATCTTGTACGGCTTGTCCTCGACGAGCCCGAGCTTGATCAGCTCCTGCAGCCCCTTGTCGATCTTCGTGAGCTGGGAGCCGGAGGCGATCGGCACGACCAGCTGGTCGGGAAGCTGCCAGCCGAGCTGCTCGCAGATCTCGTACGCGAGGGTCTTCGAGCCCTCCGCGTAGTACGGCCGCAGATTGACGTTGACGAAGCCCCAGCCCTCGCCGGCCGGGTCGCCGATCAGCTCGGAGCAGAAACGGTTCACGTCGTCGTAGTTGCCCTCGATACCGACGAGCTCGCCGCCGTACACCGCGGCCATGACGATCTTGCCCTGCTCCAGGTCGTGCGGGATGAAGACGCAGGAGCGGAAGCCGGCGCGGGCCGCGGCGGCGCCCACGGCGCCGGCGAGGTTGCCGGTGGAGGAGCAGGAGAGGGTGGTGAAGCCGAAGGCGCGGGCGGCCTCGATGGCCTGGGCGACGACGCGGTCCTTGAAGGAGTGCGTCGGGTTGCCGGAGTCGTCCTTGACGAAGAGCTTGCCGGGGGTGACGCCCAGCGCGCGGGCCAGGTTGTCGGCCTTGACGAGCTTGGTCCAGCCGGGGTTGATGTTCGGCTTCTCGGCGACGTCCGCCGGTACCGGCAGGAGCGGCGCGTAACGCCAGATGTTCGCGGGGCCCGCTTCGATGCGCTTGCGGAGGTCCTCGGTCTCGTAGGCCGAGAAGTCGTACGCGATCTCCAGCGGCCCGAAACACTCCTCGCAGGCGAAGACCGGGCCGAGGGGCACCCGGTGTCCGCACTCGCGGCAGGAAAGCGCGGCGGCGGGGCCCAGATCGACGGTGTTCGCGGCTTCGGCGGACTGCCCGGAGTCCGTGGACTTTCCGGCGTCGGTGGAGGTCACGGTGTTCGTGGTGTTTGCAGTGGTGCTTGCAACTGTCTGCGCAGCCATGGAGGCGAGGCCCTTTCTCCTCATCTTCCTCACGACGCACTTCGCCGTGAGACGGATTTGGCACCTTCCCGAGCCGGGAGCCTCGCCACGTCGATGTGACAGGAACCAGCTGGAGGGTTGCCGGGGCTTCATCGGGCCGTATCCCTCTGCCCCTCTGGATGAGCGGTATTCAGTTGTGCGCCGAGCGACCCCCGACATGCGATGGTCATCAGCGTTGTTCAAGACTGTAACCGAAGGCCTGGATGGTGGAGAGAGCCGTCCGAACCGCGAGATGCCAGCGACACACCAACCGCTGCCGCGGCGACGGGCACACGCATCCCAATGAACGCAAGGGAGAGCCGCACGTGCTTGAAGACGTCGAGCGCTGGCTGAGCACGCGCTCCTGGTCCGTTACCGACCGGCCGCTCAAGAAGCTCATAGCCGCCAAGCGATCCACCAACGCCACGGTGAGCGTGGTCCTGCCCGCGCTCAACGAGGAAGCCACGGTCGGTGAGATCGTCTCCATCATCCGCCGCGACCTCATGACCCGCAAAGCGCCTCTCGTCGACGAGATCGTCGTCATCGACTCGGGCTCGACGGACCGCACCTCCGAGGTCGCCGCCGCCGCCGGCGCCCGAGTAGTTCACCGGGACGACATACTTCCCCGCATCCCGGCCGTGCCCGGCAAGGGCGAGGTCCTGTGGCGGTCACTCCTCGTGACGAGCGGTGACATCGTCTGTTTCATCGACGCGGACCTCAAGGAGTTCTCGTCGGACTTCGTCCTGGGGATCGTGGGACCGCTGCTTACCGATCCGGGCGTGGACCTGGTCAAGGCGATGTACGACCGCCCGCTGAACCTGCCGGGTGAGCCCACCTCCGGCAGAACCGCGGCCGGGCAGGGTGGCCGTGTCACCGAACTGATGGCCCGCCCGCTGCTGAACATGCACTGGCCGCAGCTGGCCGGCTTCGTCCAGCCGCTCGGCGGTGAGTACGCGGCCCGCCGCACCCTCCTCGAACAGCTCCCGTTCCCCGTCGGATACGGCGTGGAGCTCGGCATGCTCGTCGACGCACTGCACCTGGTGGGCCTGGACGCGCTCGCCCAGGTCGACGTCGGGGTCCGCAAGCACCGGCACCAGGACGGCCAGGCGCTGGGCCGGATGTCCGCCGCGATCTACCGCACCGCACAGCTCCGGCTCGCCCGCGGCCACCTCATCCGGCCGGCCATCACCCAGTTCGAACGGGGCGAGTCCGGTTTCGAGCCGCGTACGTACTCCGTCGATACGGAGGAGCGCCCTCCGATGGCGGAAATCTCGGAGTATCAGCAGCGCAAAGCGGCGTAATCCGGCGGCTGTATACGTCTGCGCAGTACCCCGTCCGTACGTTTGAGCGTTTCCGGGCCGGGCTAGATTGACGCGTATGGCTTCCACGGCTTCGACTGCTGCTTCCATGGCATCCCCGCAGGGCTCCCACCGGATCCTCGTCGCGTCCAACCGCGGCCCGGTCTCCTACGACGTGCGCGAGGACGGCGAGCTCCGGGCCAGGCGCGGCGGCGGCGGCCTGGTCTCGGGCCTGTCGGCGATCGGCCCGGACGCGGGCGCCCTGTGGGTGTGCTCGGCGCTCGGCGACGGGGACCGCGAGGCGGTACGGCGCGGGGTCGGCGAGGACGGCGTACGGATGCTGGACATCGACGCCGAGGTGCACGCGGACGCCTACAACGGCATCGCGAACTCCGTGCTGTGGTTCGTCCACCACATGCTGTACCAGACGCCGCTGGAGCCGGTCTTCGACAGCGAATTCCGGCGCCAGTGGGCGTCGTACGAGGCCTACAACAGGGCGTTCGCGCAGGCGCTGGCGGACGAGGCGGCCGAGGGCGCCGTGGTGGTCGTACAGGACTACCACCTGACCCTGGTCCCCGGCATGCTGCGGGAGCTCCGCCCCGACCTGCGGATCGGGCACTTCTCGCACACGCCGTGGGCGCCGGTCGACTACTTCCGCATGCTCCCCGACGACATCGCCGAGCAGGTGCTGCGCGGCATGCTCGGCGCGGACCGGCTCGGCTTCCTCACCCACCGCTGGGCGTCCGCGTTCACCGCGTGCGCCGAGGAGCTGGTCGGCGGCCTCGGTGACACCCGTGTCGGTGTGCACGGGCTCGGCGCGGACGCGGACTTCCTGCGCAAGCGCTCGCACGAGGCGGATGTCGCCGACCGTATGGCCACCCTGCGTGAGCAGATCGGCGCGGGCCGGAAGGCGATCGTGCGGGTCGACCGCACCGAGCTGTCGAAGAACATCGTGCGCGGACTGCTGGCCTACCGGCAGCTCCTGGAGGACCAGCCGTCCTGGCGCGAGCGGGTCGTGCACGTCGCCTTCGCCTACCCCTCCCGCCAGGACCTCGCGGTGTACCGCGACTACACGGCCGAGGTGCAGCGGGTCGCCGACGACATCAACTCCACGTACGGCACGCCTACTTGGACCCCGGTCGTGCTCCACGTCAAGGACGACTTCGCCCGCTCCCTCGCCGCGTACCGCCTCGCCGACGTGGCCCTCGTCAACCCGATCCGGGACGGCATGAACCTCGTCGCCAAGGAGGTGCCGGTCGTCTCCGACGAGGGGTGCGCGCTGGTGCTGTCCCGGGAGGCGGGGGCGTACGAGGAGCTGGGCGAGGACGCGATCGTGGTGAACCCGTACGACGTGGTCGGCACGGCGCGGGCGCTGCACGAGGCCTTGTCGATGGGCGCCGGTGAACGGGCCGAGCGCACCAAGCGACTCGCCGCGGCGGCCACGGCGCTGCCTCCGGCGCAGTGGTTCCTTGAGCAGCTGCGGGAGTTGGAGGGCTGAGGGGTTGTCGTTTGGCTGAAGGGTTGTCCCTTGGCTGAGGGGTTGTCCCTTGGCTGCGGGGCCGCTGTGGCTGAGGGCCGCTGGGGCTGAGGGCCGCTGGGGCTGAGGGCCGCTGGGGCTGAGGGGCCGCTGTAGCTGCGGGGCCGCTGTAGCTGCGGGGCCGCTGTAGCTGCGGGGCCGCTGTGGCTGCGGGCCGCTGTGGCTGGTCGCGCAGTTCCCCGCGCCCCTGACGGCGCCGCAGCCAGGCGGAGCTACTCCGTGAGCCTCTGCGCCAGTGACCTCAGCAGCTGTACGACGCCTGCCGGGCCGTCCACCACCAGGTCGGCCCGCTCCGCCAGTTCCGCGACCTCCGCGCTGCCGCTGCACACCAGGAGGCCCGGGATGCCGTCGGCGCGGAGTTTGTCGACGGCGGCGAAGGCCGGGAGGTCACCGAGGTCGTCACCGGCGTAGAGGACGGCCTCCGCGCCGGTCTCCCGCACATGTGCGAGCAGGGCGACGCCCTTGTCCATCCCCGGCGGGCGCAGCTCCAGGACCATGCGCCCCGGCTCGACGATCAGGCCGTGCCGGCCCGCCAGCTCGGTGAGGGGCTCGCGCAGGGCCTCGAACGCCGCCTGCGGGTCCGCCGCGCGCCGGGTGTGTACGGCGACCGCCCGGCCCTTCTCCTCGGTCCAGGTGCCCTTCCAGGCGCCGGCCGTGTCGAGGAAGCCGGGCAGCTCGGCGCGGACGGCGGCGACGCCGGGGTGCGGGGGCGGTGCGCTGACCGTGCCGGTCCGGGCGTCCCAGCGCTCCGCGCCGTAGTGCCCGAGCACGACCAGGTGCTCCAGTCCCGGCACGCCCGCGAAGCCGCCGTGCTCTACCGCGACGGCGGCCGGGCGGCCGGTCACGACCGCCACCGAGGCGACCTTCGGGGCGAGGGTCGCCAGTGCGGGGACCGCGTCCGGGTGGGCGCGGGCCTGCTCCGGGTCCGCGACGATCGGCGCGAGCGTCCCGTCGAAGTCGAGCCCGATCACCGCGTGGCCCGGCCGGGCGAGAATCGCGTCGAGACCGGCGCGGCCGGCGGGGGTGGTGGGCGTCGGCAGGGGGTCCGCGTGGCTGGCCATACGGGGACCCTATCCGCGCGGGGGGTGGGGGGTGTTTTTTTCGCCCCCTCCGCCCTTGCCCGTCCCCTGCCCCTGGGGCTCCGCCCCAGACCCCGCTCCTCAAACGCCGGAGGGGCTACCCCTAGCCCGTCCGGCGTCTGAGGACGAGCGCGTTCAGCGCGACAGCGGGGGTCTGGGGGCGGCAGCCCCCAGGAAGCAAGGGACGGGCAGGGGCGGAGGGGGCGAAAACCCATCCCCCAGCCCCCGTCACCGCTCCCCCAGTCACCGCTCCCCCCGGCGGGCGTCCCGTACCCTCCGTAGCCGGTTCACCGTCACCGGGTCGTGGGCAAGGGCCCGCGGATCGTCGATCAGGGCGTTGAGGAGTTGGTAGTAGCGGACGGGCGCCAGCCCGAGCTGCTCACGTATCGCCCGCTCCTTCGCCCCGGGTCCCTCGAATCCGCGGCGCTCCATGGCGAGGATCCCCCGCTCCCGCGGACCGAGCTCCCCCCGGGAGTCCATGGATTCCATGGACAGAACCGTAGCCCGGGCCACTGACAGCGCTACGACTCGTTGTCCGCCGCGTCGGCCTCCGCCTGCAGCGACCCCAACACCCCGGCCGGACTCCCGCCCGCCTCCACGGCCTTCCCGATCTTCGCCTTGAGGTCGGCGCTGACACCGGCCCAGGAGGTCTTGCCGACGGGATACAGCTCGGCGGTGGGGAGTTCGTCGAGGAAGGGGGCGAGATCCCGGTCGCCGCTGTCGGCGGCCATGACCTCGGACGCGGAGGTGGTGACCGGCAGCAGGTCGTACTCGCGGGAGAAGTCGAGCACGTTCTTGTCGCTGTAGACGAAGTCGAGGAAGTCACCGACCTGCTCGGCGTGCCCGTTCTGCTTGAAGGCCATCATCCAGTCGGCGACACCCAGCGTGGACTTGCTCTGGCCGTCGGCCCCGGGCATCGGCACCATGCCGAACTCCACGCCCTTGTCGGCGGCCATCTTCATCAGCGTGGGATGCCCGCTGAGCATCCCGACCTCGCCCCGCGTGAACGCGGCGAACGCGTCCGCCCGGTTGAGCTTCGCGGGATCGGTGGGCCCGGTGAGCCCCTTGCCGACGAGTTCGTCCTTGAGCCAGGTGAAGGTCCTGACGTTCTCCTCGGAGTCGATGGAGTACGTACCGACGTTGTTGGTGTAGCCCCCGTCGCCGCTCAGCATCCACTGCAGCGTCTCGGCCTGCGCCTCTTCCGGCCCCAGCGGCAGCGCGTACGGGAACTTCACGTCCGCGGCCTTGAGCACCTCGGCGTCGGAGGCCAGCTCGTCCCAGGTCTTCGGCGGGGTGAGCCCGGACTGGGTGAAGAGGGTCTTGTTGTAGAAGAGCAGCCGGGTGGAGGAGGCGAACGGCAGGCCGTACTGCGCGCGTTCCTGCTCGCCCGCGTCGGTGAGTTGGAGGGCGAAGTTGGCCTGGACGGGTATGGAGAGCAGTTCGTCGGCCGTGTAGAGCTGGTCCTTGGCCGCGTAGTCGGCGTACGCGCCGATCTGCGCCATGTCGGGCGCCTCCCCGGCCGCGACCATCTCCTGGACCTTGCGGTCGACGTCGGTCCAGGAGTAGACGCTGACCTCGACCTTCACCCCCGGGTGGGCGCCTTCGTACTCCTTGACCAGTGCGTCCCAGTACTTCTGCGAGCTGTTGGCGTCGGAGTCGCCGTAGTCGGCGGCCACCAGCCTCAAGGTCACGTCTTCGGAGTTTCCGGAGCTTCCGCAGCCTCCGAGAGTGGCTGTCATGCCCAGTGCGGACACCGCCGCGATCATTCCTGTCCTACGCCGCCGCACCGCTTTTTCCCCAACCCTGTGTCGATTCGCCGTTCGATATTCCGGCATAAGGTCTACACCACGTAAGTGGACTAGACCTCTTCCGGGTTGACGGGCCACACTGTCCCTCGTGAGACATGTCATCGCCCTCGATGTGGGCGGCACCGGGATGAAGGCCGCCCTCGTCGGCGCCGACGGCGAGCTCCTCCACCAGGCGCGCCGGGCGACCGGCCGCGAACGCGGGCCCGACGCCGTCGTCGAGGGCATCCTCGGCTTCGCGGCCGAGCTGCACGCGTACGGCGAGCAGCACCTCGGCGTGGGAGCCGCGGCGGCCGGTGTCGCCGTCCCCGGCATCGTCGACGCCGAGCGCGGACTGGCGGTGTACTCGGCCAACCTCGGCTGGCGCGACGTACCCATGCGCGAACTGCTCGGCACCCGGCTCGGCGGCGTACCGGTGGCGCTCGGGCACGACGTGCGCACCGGCGGGCTCGCGGAGGGCCGGATCGGCGCGGGGCGGGGAGCGGACCGCTTCCTCTTCGTGCCGCTCGGCACCGGCATCGCGGGCGCGATCGGCATCGGCGGCAGCGTGGAGGCGGGCGCGCACGGCTTCGCGGGCGAGATCGGCCACATCGTCGTACGGCCCGGGGGCACCCCGTGTCCGTGCGGCCAGCGCGGCTGTCTGGAGCGGTACGCGTCCGCCGCGGCCGTCAGCCAGGCCTGGGCGGCGGCCTCCGGGGACCCGGACGCGGAGGCGGCGGACTGCGCGAAGGCCGTCGAGTCCGGTGACGAGCGGGCCGTACGGGTCTGGCTCGACGCCGTCGACGCGCTCGCCGACGGGCTCGTCACCGCGCTCACCCTGCTGGACCCCCGCACGCTGATCATCGGTGGCGGTCTCGCCGAGGCCGGGGAAACCTTGTTCACACCGCTGCGGGCCGCGGTCGAGCGGCGCGTGACCTTCCAGAAGCTCCCGTCCATCGTCCCCGCGGCCCTCGGGGACACGGCCGGGTGCCTCGGCGCCGGACTGCTGGCCTGGGACCTCCTGACCACCACTGCCCCTGTTGAACCCGCTGACCCCATTGACCCCACTGACCTCTCGGAGGTAACTACCTGATGGCCACTAGCAAGGTTTTCGCCGGTGCACAGGTGGTACTGCCCACCGGGATCGTGGACGGCGGCCGCGTGATCGTCGACGGCGCGCGGATCGTCGGGAGCGCTCCCGCGGATGCCGAGACGGTCGATCTGTCCGGCCACTGGCTCGTTCCCGGGTTCGTCGACCTCCACAACCACGGCGGGGGCGGCGCGTCCTTCACCTCCGGCACGGTCGAGGAGGTCCTCAAGGGCATCCACACCCACCGCCTGCACGGCACCACCACGACCGTCGCCTCCACGGTCACCGGCGACATGGACGGCCTCGCCCAGCGCGCCGGGCTGCTCTCGGAGCTGGCGGAGCAGGGCGACCTCGCGGGCATCCACTTCGAGGGCCCGTTCATCTCGCCGTGCCGCAAGGGCGCACACTCCGAGAAGCTGCTGCGCGACCCGGACCCGGCGGAGGTCCGCAAGCTGATCGACGCGGCGCGCGGCCACGCCCAGATGGTCACCCTCGCCACCGAACTGCCGGGCGGCATCGACTCCGTACGCCTGCTGGCCGAGCACGGGGTGATCGCGGCGATCGGCCACACGGACGCGACGTACGAGCAGACGGTCGAGGCCATCGAGGCGGGCGCGACCGTGGCGACGCACCTGTTCAACGCGATGCCTGCGCTCGGTCACCGCACGCCGGGCCCGATCGCGGCCCTGCTCGAGGACGACCGCGTGACCGTCGAGCTGATCAACGACGGCACGCACCTCCACCCCGCCTCCCTGGAGCTGGCGTTCCATCACGCGGGCCCCAACCGGGTCGCGTTCATCACGGACGCCATGGACGCGGCCGGCTTCGGCGACGGCCGCTACATGCTCGGCCCGCTGGAGGTCGAGGTCGCGGAAGGCGTCGCGCGCCTGGTGGAGGGCGGCTCGATCGCGGGCTCCACACTCACGCTGGACCGCGCCTTCAAGCGAGCGGTCACCGTCGACAGGCTGCCGGTCGAGGACGTCGTGGCGGCCCTCTCCGCCAACCCCGCCCGCCTCCTGGGCCTCTACGACAAGGTGGGCTCCCTGGAGCCCGGCAAGGACGCCGACCTTGTCATCCTCGACTCCGCCTTCGAGCTCAAGGGCGTGATGCGCAGGGGCGAATGGGTGGTGGATCCCCGACTGGGCTGATTCGCCGCCCAGGTTGCCGGGTTCGATGGTCGAGGGTGGCCGGCGTGATCCTCACTGTCACGCTGAACACCGCTCTCGACGTCACCTATCGCACCGGTCCCCGCACCCCCATGCATGGCAACGGGTCACCGAGGTGTCCGAACTCCCGCTGCCGGAAGGAAAAACCCTCCAAAACTCAACATGAACTAGTAATGTCATGCACATGAAGCCCACTAGGTCACAACTCCGAAGAACTGCTCAGCTGACAGGCACTGCCCTGGGTGCTCTGATTCTGACGGTAACTACCTCAAGCTCCGCCCAGGCCAACCCTACGCAAGCAGAATGCGCGACTACTGGTGCGTGGGGATACGTCTATTCGGACTGGTACGGAGCTGACACCCGGATCGACTTCAACATGACCTACATGGACAACCTGGCCGATGGGCACCACGCCAGGGCTCGGCTGGTCACCACCGACGTCAATGGCGTAAGAAAGAACTGGCCGTGGCGTTACGACTACACCGGCTCCGGCGATGACGCCATCAGCGTGACCTCCTATGCCACGAACAGCTCAGGCATCTTCGGCTGGGGCATACAAGTTGCCAGGTACGAGGGGGATACCTACCTGAACTCGTGCACGGATTGGGCAGTCTGATCTGACAGAGCGAGGGTCACGGCAACGTCGTTGCCGTGACCCTCGCTCTGTCAGATCCTTGCCAGAAGTCGCGGACATCGTGTCCGACGCTCCCTCACGCCAAGGTGCGGACGGGCTACTTCCACCCTGCTTCAAGCCACACCCGGTCAAGGTTGGCGTCGCACTGATTGCCCTGCTCGCACGAGATCTTGATGACGTTGGTGCCCTTGTTGAGGGTGATGTTCCCCCAGGTGTTGGTCCAGCCCTTCTCGTAGTCACCCTCTGCGGCGTTCGCGAAGTTCTTCATGTTGAGCGGGCGGGTCTGGGCCGTGCCGTTGACCGTGAGTGTGGCGTTGGCGTCCTTGCCGGGCACTCCGTAGTCGAGGTACAGCGTGTACTTGCCTTCCTCGGGGATACCACTCACGTTCCAAGTCACGGATGCTCCGACCTGGTTGAAGTTCGTCACGTAGACGCCACCGTCGGCCTTGGCGCCCTTGATGGCAGAGGCCGTGGTGGCACCTACCAGGTTCAGGACCTTCGCGTCGGCCTTCGGCAGCTCGGCCGCGGGCTGCTCGCCGGCGGACTCGCTCGGCGACGCGCTCTGCGAGGCCGACTGCGTCGGACCGGCCTCGTTGGTGGCGCCCTTGTCGTCGTCGCCGGAGTCGCTGCTGAGCATGGCGACGCTGATGCCGATGACGACGGCGGCGACCACCGCGATCGCGCCGATGAGGAGGCCCCTGGTGTTCGGCCCGTTCGATCCGCGGCCACGCCCGCCACCGTCGCCGACCGGCGCGTGCCGGGTGGTGGGCGCGCCGCCGGGGACGGTCTCGGGCGCCGCGTAGTTCGCGTTCTGCTGGCCGTAGCCCTGCTGCTGCGGGATCTGCTGGCCGTATGCCGGGGGCTGACCGTACGCCGCCGGCTGGCCGTACTGCGCGGTCGGGGCCTGCTGACCGTACGCGGCCTGGCCGCCCTGCTGAGGTCCGTTACGACGCTCGCCGACCGCACGCACCCGGTTCACCGAGCCGGGGTAGCCGTAGCCTCCGCCTCCACCGGGCGGGGTGGCTCCGTTGGCCTGGCCGTCCTCGTACAGATAGCCGAACGGGTCATCGTCCTCGGGCGTGCTCGCGCCGTTGTTGCCGGGCGTCATCCCTTGGTCTCCTAGCGGGGTGCGGTACAGATGCGGACGGTGCAGATTCACTGCACGGATGAATGGCGAGCCTACCCGGTCTCGCTGGGCCAAACGGGTGCCCTCACCGCGTCACCCCACTGACCTGCAACTTATCCGGCTCGGCGATGCGCTTTGGGACGAGACCGTTTCTCGATGTACATCCGCTCGTCCGCGGACTTCAGCACCTCGTCCGCCGTCATCCCGCAGTGCGCCCACCCGATGCCGAAGCTGGCGCCCACCCGGACGGCACGGCCGTCGACCCTGATGGGCGGAATGATCGCGTTCCGCAGCCGTACGGCGAGGTCCTGCGCGTCGGCCCGGCCGAGCCCGTCGGCGAGCACCACGAACTCGTCGCCGCCGAGCCGGGCGACCGTGTCGCCGTCCCGGACGACATGGGTGAGCCGGCGCGCGACCTCGATGAGAACCGCGTCACCCGCGTTGTGCCCGAACCGGTCGTTGATCGACTTGAAGCCGTCGAGGTCGCAGAAGAGGACCGCGAGCCCCTTGGCGCCGTCGTCCGTCTCGCCCTCGGGCGCGATGGTGTGCACGTGGTGGTCGAAGGCGTCGTACGCCTCGGAGCTGGGCCACGGGTCGAAGGCGTGCCCGTTCCCATTACCGTTCCCGCTGTAGGCGAGCTCCCCGTTGCCGTTCCCCTCGTACGGGCCGTGCTCGCCGCTCGGGAGCGCCCCCGTGGCGGACTGCTGCTGCCCGTGCGTGTAAGCCGCGTCGAGGGACTCGATCGCGCCGGGGGGCAGCGCCGCAGGGCGCTGACAGAGGCGGGAGCTGAGCCGGGAGCGCAGTTCGGCGGAGTTCGGCAGGCCGGTGAGGGAGTCGTGGGAGGCGCGGTGGGCGAGCTGGAGCTCTCGGCGCTTGCGGTCCTCGATGTCCTCGACGTGGGTGAGCAGGAACCGGGGGCCGTCGGCGGCGTCCGCGACGACCGAGTTGCGCAGTGACACCCAGACGTACGTGTTGTCGCGGCGGCAGAGCCTCAGCTCGGCGCGGCCGCCCTCCGCCGAGGTCCGCAGCAGTGTGCCGATGTCCTCGGGGTGGACGAGGTCGGAGAAGGAGTAGCGGCGCATCGCGGAGGCGGGGCGGCCGAGCAGGCGACAGAGCGCGTCGTTGGTCCGCAGGATCCGGCCGTGCTGGTCGCCGCCCATCTCCGCGATCGCCATGCCGCTCGGCGCGTACTCGAAGGCCTGCCGGAAGCTCTCCTCGCTGGCCCGCAGCGCCTGCTGCTCCCGCTCCAGGCGGACAAGTGCGCGCTGCATATTCGCTCGTAGACGCGCGTTGCTGATGGCGATGGCGCCCTGGAACGCGTACATCTGGAGCGCCTCGCGCCCCCACGCGCCGGGATGCCGCCCGTTGCGCGGCCGGTCCACGGACAGGACACCGATCAGCTCGCCGCAGCCGCTGCCGGAGACACCGGGGCTGTACATCGGCGCGAAGAGGCGGTCGGCGGGGTGCCACTCGTCCTCGAAGCGGGGCGCGGGACCGTCGGTGTACCACTGCGGTACGTCGTCCTCGTCGAGGATCCAGCCCTCGGAGTGGGGTATGAACCGCAGATCGCCCCAGGCCTCACCCATGGTCAGCCGGCGGTCCCAGGAGGCGCGGGAGCCGACACGGCCGGTGATGAGTGCCTCGGCGGCGGAGTTGCCGGCGAACGCGGCGACGACGAGGTCACCGTCCGGGCGTACGAGGTTGACACACGCCAGCTCGTACCCGAGGCCGGTCACCACTCCGTCGGCGACGGTCTGCAGCGTGTCCGCCAGGCTGCGGGCGGTGTTCATGTCCGCCATCACCGTGTGCAGTTGCCGCAGGGTCGCAAGACGGACGTAGGGCTCCGACTCGGTCTCCATTCGCCCTCCCCTCGAGACCTCGCAGCAACTCCAGGGTTCCCTTGGCGTACCTGGTTTTCTTCGACCTACCGCTTGGTAGCTTCTCGCGTAGCGTCCCAGTCACTGAATCACAGCGCGCTGCTCACTCGGTACACAGGGTCAACAAAATATGGCTCCTGTGACTCAAGTCACAGCAGAACGTGAACAATTGAGTGGGGTTTCTGCATTTTCTCCATGCACCTATTGAGCGCATATTGGAGAGCTGTGCACACGCTGTGCGCGATTGTGTCTGTTGCGTGCCGCGGGGGTGTGGCGGCGGGTGTCCGGGGCCGGTTCTCGGTCGGCGGATCACGGGTGGTCCACCGGTGATCAACCGGTGGTCCGTCGGTGGTCCGTCGGTGGTCCGTCGGTGGTCCTAGGACCTGGCTCGGGCCGGGGACCGATGTGCGGCCCCGAGGTCGGAGACTAGCGTTTCGGCGTGCCGAACACTCCCCCCGCGGCTCCTCCCGCGGCTCCCCCAGTCGCTTCCCCGGTCGCTTCCCCGGTCGCTCCCCCGGTTGCTTCCCTTGTCGCTCCCGCCGCCGCGTCCCCCACTGCTCCCGCGCGTGCCGCTCCCGTGCATGCTGAGGGGGTGAGCAACGACGAGTTCCGCGCCGCCATGTCCCGGCTGTCCGCCGGCGTGGTCCTGGTGACCGCGCACGAGCCCGCGCTGGACCCGGAAGGGCCGGGCGGCGAGGACGTCGGCATGACGGCGACGGCCTTCATGTCCGTCTCCCTGGACCCGCCCCTGGTCATGGTCAGCCTGCGCGACGGCTCCCGTATGGACGACCTGCTCGCCGAACAGCCCCTGTGGGCCGTCTCCGTGCTCTCCGAGAGCCAGCGCCACATCGCGGGCCGCTTCGCCATGAAGGGCCGCATCAGCGACCGTCTCCTCTTCGAGGACATCCCGTACGTCCGCGGAAAGGCGTCCGGCGCGCTCCTGGTGGGCGGCTCCCTGGCCACCCTGGAGGTCCGGACCGAGCAGCGGGTGGCCGCGGGTGACCACACCCTCGTCATCGGCCGCGTACTGACGGCGGCGGTGCCGAGCGCGGACGGCGGCCCGCTGACGTACTTCAAGGGCAGGTACCGGCAGTTGGGCTGAGCCCGGGTCGGTGGCCTTACCCCCAGTCGCGTCCGTTGCGGCCGCGCTTGGTGTCGGAGCGCTGCTTCTTCTCGCGCAGCCGCCGTTCGTTGATCCCTCGTGGGATACGGGTCGCCCGGCGCGGCTTGGGCGGGGGCGCGGAGGCCTCGGCGAGGAGGGAGGCCAGCCGTACGGCGGCGGTCTCCCGGTTGCGCCACTGCGAGCGGTGCTCGGAGGCGCGGACGGTGATGACCCCGTCGACGAGCCGCCCGGCGAGCCTGTCGAGGGCGCGCTCCTTCCAGACGGGCGGCAGCGCGTTGGTCTTCGCGAGATCGAACCCGAGTTCCACCTGGGTGTCGCTCGTGTTGACGTGCTGTCCGCCGGGCCCGCCGGAGCGCGAGAAACGCCACAGGAGCTCGGCCTCGGGGAGGGCGACGGAGCCGCGAATGACGTAAGGACCGGACATGAGGTACATGGTCGCCCGGATGTCCGGTCCACGTCACCAGGTTTTCAACGGCACGCGCTCCCCCAGGTAGAGAAAGCAGGTAAAGAAAGTAAAGCGGGCAGGAACCTTCGGTACCCCTCGTGGCGTTCTTACGGGTAGCTGTAGCTTCGTGCCCGTACGAAGCCCAAACGTACGAGCACGGTGCGCGTACGCAACGAGGGAAGGGACTCCCAACAATGGCTGTAAGCCTGTCCAAGGGTGGCAACGTCTCGCTCACCAAGGAGGCTCCGGGCCTGACCGCCGTCACCGTGGGCCTCGGCTGGGACGTCCGCTCCACCACGGGTACCGACTTCGACCTCGACGCCTCCGCGATCGCGGTCAACCCCGAGGGCAAGGTCTACTCGGACAACCACTTCATCTTCTTCAACAACAAGCAGACCCCGGACCAGACGATCGTCCACACCGGCGACAACCGCACGGGCGAGGGCGCCGGCGACGACGAGGCGATCAACGTCAACCTGGCGGGCCTCCCCGCCGACGTCGACAAGATCGTCTTCCCGGTCTCCATCTACGACGCGGAGACCCGCTCGCAGAACTTCGGCCAGGTCCGCAACGCCTACATCCGCATCGTCAACCAGGCCGGCGGCACCGAGATCGCCCGCTACGACCTCTCGGAAGACGCTGCCACCGAGACCGCCATGGTCTTCGGCGAGCTCTACCGCAACGGCGCCGAGTGGAAGTTCCGCGCGGTCGGCCAGGGCTACGCGTCGGGCCTGACGGGCATCGCCCAGGACTTCGGCGTGAACGTCTGACGTCCGCCTGCGGCACACCAGCATCACCAACGGCCGCCCGCCCGGGGAGGATTCCCCGGCCGGGCGGCCGTGCCGCTTGCACACGGTTTCAGCCACCTCGACGCGCCGGCAGCGCGGCCCGGTCAGCAGCGGGCAGCAGCGCTGCCAGAACCGCTGTCAGAACCGCTGTCAGACCCTCGCCATAATCTGCCCCGCATGATCCTCGAAGGTCTCCCTGCCACCCCCGACATCCCGTCCCCCCTCCTCACCGAACTCACCGCCCTCTACGCCTCCAACCGCGACTTCCACGCCCTCAGCGGTGACTTTCCCGACCCGGACGACATCCGCCCGGAGCAGGTCGCGGCGGCGCTGGCCGAGGAGTTGGCGAACCCGGACGGGGAGGTGCTCCTCGCCCGCGATAGTGCCGGAGGGCGGCTCCTCGGGGTGGTGATCACCCTTGCGCGGCATCCCGATCCGGCCGATCCCGACCCTTGGATCGGGCTGCTCCTCGTGGATGGGGGCGAGCAACGCCGGGGGTACGGGCGGGAGTTGGCGGGGCTCGTCGAGGAGCGGTTCCGGGATGCGGGACGGGTCGCTGTGCGGCTGGCCGTTCTTGACAGCAATCCCGGTGGCCTCGCCTTCTGGACCGCCCTCGGGTACGAGGTCATCGGGCGGCGCGTGGACCGGCAACTCCGGCGTCCCTGCACGGTGTTGCGCAAGACGCTGCGCACCCGGCGCCCGGCGGCGCGCATCGCCGTTCTCGATCCCGACGGCTCGGTCTTCCTCTTCCGGCACGACAACGAAGAGGTGGGCGTCCACTGGGCGCTGCCCGGCGGCGGGCTCGAACCGGGCGAGAGCCCGCGCGAAGGGGCCCTGCGGGAGCTGCGCGAGGAGACCGGGTGGACCGATCTCACCCCCGGGCCACTGTTGTGCACGTGGGAACACGACTTCACCCGGGCCGGGGTTCCCGTGCGCCAGCACGAGCACATCTACGTGACACACGGACCGCGTCGCGAGCCCTGCTTCGGCGCCGATGCCAGCGCCATGCGCGCCGAGGAGGGAATCCTGGACTGGCGCTGGTGGACCCGGCGAGAGCTGGCCGACGCGACGGAGATCGTGTGGCTGCCCCGACTGGCTTACCTGCTGGACGAGTTGGACCATGCCACCACGTCCGGCTGAGAGGGCGGTCACGGCTTCGCCGGCTTCCCCTCCCCGTACAGCCAGTCCTCCCAGACCGGGCCGAAGTCGGCGTCCGGCGCGGACTTCTCCACGTATGCCGTGAAGTCGGAGGTGTCCGCGTTGCCGTGGCGGTGGGCGGCGGCCCAGCCCTGGATGATGTCGTAGAAGGTGTCGTCGCCGACGGTCTGCCGGATCTTGTGGAGGACCATCGCGCCGCGTTCGTAGACCGGGCTGTCGGAGAGGTGTGCGGCGCTGGAGGGCTTGGCGGGCGGGAAGGCCCAGACGGCCTCGTCGAGCTCCGGGTCGTCGAAGTAGTCACCCTTGTAGAGGGAGTTGAAGGTCTCCTCGGCGGTGTCGCCGTCGTGGTCCTCCTCCCACAGCCACTCCGCGTAGGTGGCGAAGCCCTCGTTGAGCCACATGTCCCGCCAGGTCTTCGGCGTGACGGAGTCGCCGTACCACTGATGGGCCAGTTCGTGGACGAGGAACCCGGTGTCCGGGGCGCCGGGGAAGACCGGGCGGTTCTGGGTCTCCAGGGCATAGCCCGCGTCGTCCTCGCGGTCGACGATCGCACCCGTCGAGGAGAAGGGGTACGGGCCGAAGTTGGCCTCCTCCCACTCCATGACCTCGGGGATGCTCGCGAGCACCTCCTTGCTCGCCTCGGCCTGCGTCGGGTCGACGGCGACGATCACCGGCAGGCCCTTCTTCGTCGTGGAGCGGGTGATGCCGTACCGGCCGATCGCGACCGTCGCCAGATAGCTCGCCATCGGTTCGGCGGTGTGCCAGGTGGCGGTCGTACGGCCGTTCAGGGTCGTCTCGTCCTTCAACTCGCCGTTGGAGACGGCCCGCAGGCCTTCGGGGACGGTGACCGTGATGTCGTACGAGGCCTTGTCGGAGGGGTGGTGGTTGCCGGGGAACCATGTCATCGAGCCGGTGGGTTCGCCGAGCGCGAGGGCGCCGTCCGCCGTGCGCAGCCAGCCCTCCTCCGAGCCGTCGGGGTCGGTGAGTGTCTCGGGGGTGCCGGAGTAGCGGACCGTCGTGCGGAAGGTGTCGCCCTTGTCGAGGTCGTCGTGCGGGCGCACGGTGAGCTCGTGGCCTGCGCGGTTCCAGCGGGCGTTCGCGGCGCCGGCCTTGCCCCCGCCCTCGCCCTCGCCCTCACCGTCGCCCTCGCTGGTGACGGTGACCTCGTCGACGTCCAGCCCTTTCAGGTCGAGGTTGAACGCGCTGAGGTCCTGGGTGGCCTTCGCCGTGATCTCCGCCGTCCCGGTCAGGTGCTCGGTCCCCGGGTCGTAGGCGAGGGTCAGGCCGTAGTGCGTGACGTCGTAGCCGCCGTTGCCCAGCTTCGGGAAGTACGGGTCGCGTACGCCGGAGGCGCCGGGCTTGCCCTGCACACCGCCGCTGCATGCGGTGAGCAGCAGGGCGATGGCCAGGGCAAAGGGCACCGCGGAGGGCCGGGTGGCGGAGGGTCTGGGCACGTCCGTGATCCTACGAGGGCGTGACACCATCATCTACGTGCTCGACATCGGCTACGCCCTCTCCAACCGCTTCCCCGACCCCCCGCAGACCGACTACCGCCGCGCGGACGTCCACGCGCTGCGTCACGACCTGTTCTGCGGGGACGTCTACCTCGCCGACACCAAGGCGGACCGGGAGCTGTCCACAGCCTGGGGATGGGTGCCGGTGCTCGACTTCGCGTGGGCGCTGTGCGACATCGTGGAGCAGGTCGACCGGGATCCGCGCGGGAGTCGGGCCTCGCGGCCGCAGCGGGCGGAGCTCGACTTCACCGAGTCGACGGACCGGATGCTCTTCGAGCGGCGGTTCGGGTGGGTGGATGTCGAGGCCGACTGGATGCGGGTCGAGGAGCCGCCGCTCACCTTCTCCCACGCCGAGCTTCGGCGCGAGGCGCGCGACTTTCTGCACGACCTGATCGCCGACCTCGTCGACCTCCATGAGGGGCTCCGCGACAATCCGGCGGTGTGGACGCTGGAGGCTCGCTTCCCTCGGGTGGTGTGAGGGGGCAGGGTCTGAGTTTTTTCGCCCCCTCCGCCCCTGCCCGTCCCGTACCTGGGGGCTGCCGCCCCCAGACCCCCGCTGTCGCGCTGAACGCGCTCGTCCTCAAACGCCGGACTGGCTGAAACGGGCGTAACCCCGGAAGTACGGGACGCCCTCTACTCCACCCGCACCCCCATCTCCGCCGCCAACACCGCCGCCAGATCCACCAGTTGAGCCGGACTGATCACCGCCCCCGCCAGCCGGTCCACCCCCCGCGCGATGGTGAACTCGGCGGCCCCCCGCAGGTCCACGTCCGTCAGCGTCACCCCCGTGAGATCCACTTCCTTCACCACACAGTCCACGAACTCCACCCGCTCGAGCCGCGCACCCCCGAAGTCCGGCTCCACCAGGACACACCCCTGGAAGACGACTTCCTTGAGGCGGGCCTTGCGCAGGTTCAGATAGTCGATCTTGCCGCCGCGCACCAGGACGCGCTCCAGTACGGAACCGTGCAACTGCACCCCGCCCAGCCGGGCGTCGACCAGCTCGACATCGCGCAAGGTCGACTCGGCGAGGTCGGTGCCCACGCCCCGTATGCCCGTCAGGACGGAGTCCAGCACGCGCGCGTGATGCAGCCGCGTCTCGTCCAGCGCACACCCGGTCAGCGCGCAGTCCATGAACCGAGCACCCCCGCCGTCCTGCCCGACGAAGTCGACGTCCCGGAAGTCGAGGCCGTCATAGTCCCCGTCGGGCTCCAGCCCCGCGCCGCCGTACGGCTCCAGGGGCGGCAACCGCACCTCCGGCCGCCGTGCTCCCTTGACCAGCTTCTTCGCCTCGCCCGCCGCTTTCCGCACCATGCCCCCATCGTGCACCCCGCCACTGACAACCGCCCCGACCTGCGTTTCCCCCTCTCCATGTCACATTCCGGCCGCTCGATCAGTCGTAACGGCAGAAGGGCAACGCCCCCGGAGCAGAGGGAGACCCCAGCCATGCCCCACATCACCGTCATCGGCGGCGGCTTCGCCGGACTCACCGCCGCTGTCAGCGCCGCCGAGACCGGTGCCAAGGTCACCGTGTACGAGGCCCACCACACGCTCGGCGGCCGGGCCCGCACCGCCGAGGGCCCCTACAAGACCAACGAAGGGCCGCACGCCCTCTACAGCGGCGGCCCGCACTGGACCTGGCTCAGGCAGCGCGACCTGATCGGTCCGCTCGCCCCGATCCCGGCTCTGGAAGCGGCCCGCCTCAGGCTCCACCACAGGGGCGCCCTCCGCCGTACCCCGCCCTTCGCGATGCTCAAGCTGCTGCGCCGTACGTCCCGACAGGCGCCCGTGGACGTCGACTTCATGACCTGGGCCACGGAACAGGCCGGCGAGGAGGGCGCCCGGGCGGCGGCGCACTACTCCGCCGTCGCCCTCTTCCACCACGACCCCGGCTCTCTCTCGGCCGCCTTTGTGCAGGAACGCCTGCGCCACGCCACGAAGTTGCCTCCGGAGGCGCACTATCCGAAGGGCGGCTGGGCGTCCGTCATCGACCGGATGGCCGCCCGCGCCTGGAATCTCGGCGTCCGGATGGAGACCCTGGCCAGGGTCGACGCGCTTCCCGAGGACGGCCCCGTCATCGTCGCCACCTCCCTCGACTCCGCCCGCCGCCTCCTCAAGGACGACTCGCTGACCTGGGCGAGCGGCCGTACCGCCCTCATCGACCTGGCCGTACGCACCCGGCGCGGCGACGCGTTCGCCGTCTCCGACCTGGACTCCCCCGGCTGGATCGAGAGGTTCACCGCGCAGGACCGGGGCCTCGCCCCGGCCGGCGAGCAGCTGATCCAGGGGCAGATCCCGATCGCCCCGCACGAGTCGCGGGCCGACGGCATCGCCCGCGCCGAGCACCTGCTCGACCTCGCCTTCGACGGCTGGCGGGAGCGCGTGACCTGGCGGCGCGAGGCCACCGCGAACGGCCGTACCGGCGCGGTCGACCTGCCCGGCACGAGCTGGCGCGACCGCCCCGCCATCGACCGCGGCGACGGCGTCTACCTCGCGGGCGACCAGGTCGCCGCCCCCGGCGTGCTCTCGGAGGTCTCCTTCAACAGCGCCCTCGAAGCCGTGACCCTGGCACTCAAGATCCGGCAACGACTTGACCTCAAGCGAGCTTGAGGTCAAAGACTGGGTACACAACGACCCGGAGGAGTTCCCATGCACGCCATCCGCCAGCACGCCTTCGGCCCGGCCGACAACCTCTCGTACGAGCGGACCGAGGACCCCGAGCCGGGGCCGGGCCAGGTCCGAATCGCCGTCGCCGCGGCGGGTGTTCACCTTCTCGACACCGCGATCCGGGAGGGCATCCGCGGCCCGCTCCCGCAGTTGCCCACCCTGCCCACGATCCCCGGCCGCGAGATCGCCGGCACCGTCGAGTCCCTCGGCGAGGGTGTCGCCGACCTCTGGCTCGGCAAGCGCGTCGTCGCCCACCTGGGTTTCGCCCCCGGCGGGTACGCCGAGCTGGCGGTCGTCGATGTCGACCGCCTCCACGAGATCCCCGGGAACCTGGACTTCGCGCAGGCCGTCGCGATGATCGGCACGGGGCGTACGGCGATGGGGATCCTGCAGTTCGCCGAGCTCGGCCCCGGCTCCGTGGCCGTGATCCCGGCGGCGGCGGGCGGTATCGGCACGCTCCTCGTGCAGTACGCCAAGCACGCGGGCGCCACCGTCATCGGGCTGGCGGGCGGCCCGGAGAAGGTGGCCCTGGTCCAGCGGAACGGCGCCGACCTGGCCGTCGACTACAAGGACCCGGACTGGCCGGAGAAGGTCCGCGCCTTCCTCGGTGGTACGAAGGCGACCGTCGTCTTCGACGGGGTGGGCGGTGCCGTGGCCCGCGAGTCCGTCGCCCTGCTGGGCCCCGGCGGCACCCACCTCGTCTTCGGCTGGTCCGGCGGGGGCCTGCACGAGGGCGGCGCCCCGCTGCTCGTCGAGGGCGTCTCCCAGGAGGTCCTGGGGGTCGCAATGATGCGGAAGGCGGGCGGCCCCAACCCCGTCCACACCCTGGAGCTCCGCTCCCTCGCCGAAGCCGCCGCAGGCCGCCTGACCCCGGCCGTCACCCGCTTCCCACTCGCCGAGGCTGCGGCAGCCCACCGCGCCCTGGAGAACCGGGGCACGATCGGCAAGGTGGTACTGGAGCCCTGAGCGCCGGCGAGAGTCAGTTCCCCGAGCCCGGAACCGTGAGCCACGGTAGGTCCCCCGAGCCCGAGCTTGGAACCGTGAGCGGAAGTCAGTCCCCCGCCCCTGATCCCGAACCCAGCTTCGCGAGCGCACCGTCCGTCAGCCGGTACACCGTCCACTCGTCCTGCGGCCGCGCGCCCAGCGCCTCGTAGAACTCGATCGACGGCTGGTTCCAGTCCAGCACCGACCACTCCAGCCGCTCGTACCCGCGCTCCACGCAGATCCGCGCCAGCTCGGTCAGCAACGCCTTCCCGTGCCCGCCGCCCCGCACCTGCGGCCGTACGTACAGGTCCTCCAGGTAGATCCCGTGCACCCCGCGCCACGTCGAGAAGTTCAGGAACCACAGCGCGAACCCGACCACCTCCCCCGCCGCGTCCTCGGCGACATGCGCGAACGCGGCCGGCCGCTCCCCGAACAGCGCCTCCCGCAACTGCTCCTCGGAGGCCCGCGCCTCCTCCAGCGCCTTCTCGTACTCGGCGAGTTCGCGCACCAGGGCGTGGATGACGGGGACATCGGCGGGGGTGGCTGGACGAATCATGGCGGCAGTGTCACATACGGGTGCGGGGCGGGACCCAGGAAGGCCCCGCCCCGCACCCGCCGGTGACCGCGTCAGCGGGCGACCGCCTTCGTCGCCTTGCTCAGGGCCGAGCCGTCCTTGTGACCGGTGCGGTGCGCGATCACCTTGACAGTGATCTTCTTGCCGGCCTGGGCCGACTTCAGGACCAGCGTGGACTTGGTCGCACCGGCGATCGTCTTCCCGTTCGCGTACCACTGGTACGAGTACGAGGTCGCCGCCGGGCTCCATGTGCCCTTGCCCGCCGTCAGCTTCTTGCCGACCTTCGCCGTGCCGCTGATCACCGGCGTCTTCGTCGCCTTCGGAGCGGCACCCTTGGCGACGGTCACCGCCGCCGAGGTCGCCGAGCCGCTCTTCCAGCCGCTCTTGACGGCCGTGACGGTCACGGTCAGCTTCTTGCCGAGGAGTGACGCCGGGATCGTGTACGAGGAGGCCGTTGCCCCGGCTATCGCGGTGCCGTTCGCCTTCCACTGATAGGTGTACGACGAGGGGGCGGCCGACCAACTCCCCGTCGTCGCCGTGACCTTGACGCCGACCGCCGACGTGCCGGTCACCTTGGGCAGGGCGGTGTTCTTCAGCTCGGGCTGGGTCACGGTGAAGGTGCCGTGCTGATACTCCCAGCCGCGGGTGAGCACGCTGACCGACCAGACGCCGGTGGCCGCGCCGGTCAGGTCGAGGGTCGCCGTGGCCGTGCGGTTGTCGGCGGACACCGACTCCGTCTTCGCGGTCACCGTCCTGCCGCTCTGGCTGAGCCGGACCGTGGTGTCCGCGCCGAGCGCGGTGCCGGTCACGCTGAGCGTGACCTTGCCGCCGCCGGCACCCGTGCCGGGGCTCACCGCGGTGACGGTCACGTCCTCGGTGCCGCACTGGACGAACGAGCAGCTCAGCTTGGCGCTGTAGGAGGTGCTGGACGCCTTCTCCGGCAGGCCCAGGAGGAACACGGTCGGGGCGCTCTCGGAGGCCCCGCCGGATACACCGCACTCGTAGCCGGACGAGCTGTTGAAGCAGCCGTTGGTCCAGGAGGACGCGGTATAGAGGGCGGGCACCGCCGTGGTGGTGGCGCCGGTGGTGTCCTTGATGTCGGCGGTGAAGTGGTCGGAGCTCGCCGTGGGCAGCGCCGCGCACACGGCGGTGTGCGACTCGTCGAGGGTGCCGGTGACAGGACCGTACCCGTACGCGACGGAAGGGACCTCGGTGCACTCGGGCGCCGGTCCGTCGGCGGTGGCGATGCGCAGGGCGTCCAGGTGGTAGGCGGGCGCGGCCTTCAGGGTGGCCGGGGTCTGCACGAGCACCTGGTGGGTGGTGGATCCGGTGACCGCGCAGGAGCGGTTGCGGAACGAGCACTCGGTGACGCCGTCGCCGCCCAGGACCGCGATGTTGGCGGTGCCCAGCGCGTCCCGCACGTCCACGTGCACGACGTCGGTCGCGGCGTCGGTGGTGACCTGGTGGCAGCGCAGGGTGCCCGGAACGTCGTACGAACCGGCCACGGAGGGACCGCCGACCTTCGCGGCAGCCGTCTTCAGACAGCCCGAGGAGGAGGCGCTCGCGGTCACGTCACGCCGGGTCAGCGTGTATGTGGCGGCCTTGTCCCGGCCGGTGACGAGCACCGTGTGAGCCTTGCCCGGGGTGAGGCCGCAGATCGTCCAGCCATTGGTGGTGGCGGCGCGGTCGCAGACGCGCTTGCCGGTGGAGTCGACCACGGAGAACCCCGCGGTGGTCGTGCCGGACGTGGCCACGAGCTGGAACACCTCCGAGCCGGTGTGGGCGTCGGCGGGAATGCTCAGGCACTGCGAGAAGACCCCGCCGCCCGTGGTCAGCGTGGCCTTGGCACCGCCGTCGGCATAACTTCCGGCAGGCAGTACGGGGCAGTCGCTCTCGACGTCCGTGCGGTGCAGGGCCACGGAGTAGGGACCGGTGGGGGTGACGCCGTCGTCGGAGTGCACGAGGGCGCGGTAGGGGGCGGTGCCCGTGAGGGCGCAGTCGCCGTACGCGAGCTCTCCCGCGTCGCACTGCGCGGTGCCGTCGCTGTCGAGCACCTCCACCGTCGCGTCGACCGGGGTGGAGCCGAGCGGGGTGAGTGCCGCGATCACGGCGCCCTGCGGAGCGGCCAGCTCCAGGCAGTCGTACTGCCCTGCCGTGCTCAACTCTCCCTGGTGAACGCCCATCCCGGTCTCCACGCAGCCCTCACCGGAGGCACGGTCGAGGACGATCAGCCCGGCGCGGGAGTCACTGAAGGGGTACGAGCCGTCCAGGACGGCGGTGTAGGTACCGGCGGCCGGCAGCCGGCACGGGTCCGTCTCCCGGCACACGGTCATGCCGTCGGCGTCGTACACCTGGACCGAGCTCGTCTCCCCGCTCTCGTCGACGTCGTGGACGACATACGAACCGGCCTTGTCGGCGGTGAACGTGAAGCAGGGGTTGGTGCCGAAGTCCTGCGGTTCCAGGGGGCCATAGGGCCGCACGGGCGCGGTACGGCAACCCTGCGGGTCGTCCAGCCGGCGGACCTTCACGGCGAACTCGGCGGGAAAGCCCCGCTCCCCGTACGAGACCTGGGACAGCACCCGGTAGGGGCCGTCGCCGGACAGCACACAACTGTCCTCGCCGTCCTCGGGGAAGTGCGGGCAGATCCGGGCGCCGGTCTCGTCGGTGATCCACGCGATGTCGTCGCCGTACACCTTGGTTCCGTGGGTGAGCCGGACGCGCTCACCCGCCTCGCCCTCGAACGGCTGGCAGTCGATCTCGACCGGGCTCACCGACGTACGGCTCACGGTCGGCAGGTCCCAGCTCGTGCCTGTCGTGTCGGCACAGCCCTGCGTGGAGCCGAGCGGGACGACGGTGACGGCCGTCTGCGCGTCTCCCCAGCCGTTGTTGATCACCTTCACGGTGTAAGTGCCGGCCGTGGGCAGGTCGCACCAGCCCTTGGCGTAGAACTCCTCGTCGTAGCAGTCCACTTCAGCGCCGTCGGCGGAGAGGACCTGCGTGTACGCCTCGTTGGAGCTGTCGTCGAGTGAGACCAGGTGCAGGCCCGCAGCGGTGGCCGTGACGGTGAAGCAGGCGCTGCCGTCGACCGCGACGGTGGCCTTGCCGATCGCCTCGCCCGGGTCACCGAACGGCGCGGTGGCGAGCGGCGCGCACTCGGCGTCCGCCGCCGGTTCCACCGCTCGGGCCGAGCCCGTGCCGGTCGACGTCAGCAGCGCGACGAGGACGGTCAGCGCGAGCAGCAGCACCGAAGCGGGCGTGCGTCTCGCGGACATGCGGGCACGCGGACAGGGTTCGGGCATCTGATTCCCCCGGATAGGTCGAGCCCCCCGGCTCGATGGTCAATGAAGCGATGCTCGCACACAGGTGCGACAGAGCACTCATGAGTATCGGGGGACAGCAGATGCCCTACGAGCCGTGCGGCTGTGCCTTGCAAGCCGTGCGGTGTGCTCTACGAGCCGAGCGGCCCGAGTCGTCAGTGCCGCCCCGCCACCCGGTCCGCCGCCCGGGCCAGTCGCGACGACTCCGCGCTGTGCGTGGTCAGTTCGCGTCGGTCGGCCGTGCGGTAGGTGGCGTACATGCCGTGGACGCCGATCCAGCGGAAGGGCTCCGGCTCCCACTTGCGGACCTTGTGGTCGACCCAGGGCAGGCCGGTCAGTTCCGTCTCGCCGGACTGTCCGGAGTCGCGCTGGACGAGGTCGCGCAGGGTGCGGGCGGCGAGGTTGGTGGTGGCGACGCCGGAGCCGACGTAGCCGCCGGCCCAGCCGAGGCCCGTCGAACGGTCCAGGGTCACCGTGGCGCACCAGTCGCGGGGCACGCCCAGGACGCCGGACCAGGCGTACTCCACGCCCACGCCGGCCAGCGAGGGGAAGAAGCGGACGAGGATCTCGCGCAGTGCCTCGACGGTCGCGGGCTGCGTACGGCCGTCGTTGTCGGTGCGCGATCCGAAGCGGTACGGGACTCCGCGGCCGCCGAGCGCGATCCGGCCGTCGGCGGTGCGCTGGGCGTACATGTAGGCGTGCGCCATGTCGCCGAGGGTCTCGCGCCCCTCCCAGCCGATGGTCTCCCACTGCTCGGCGGTCAGCGGCTCGGTCGCGATCATCGACGAGTTCATGGGCAGCCAGGTCCGCTTCTGCCCCTTGAGCGAGGCCGTGAAGCCCTCCGTGCAGCGCAGGACGTAGGGTGCGCGGACCGTGCCGTACGGAGTCACCGCGTGCTTGGGCCGGATCTCGGTGACCGGCGTCTGCTCGTGGATGGTGACGCCGAGCGCCTCGACGGCGGCGGCCAGCCCCTTGACCAGCTTCACGGGGTGCAGGCGCGCCCCGTGCGGCGTCCAGGTGGACCCCACCGCGTCCGCGACCCGGATGTGCTCGGCGGTCGCCACCGCGCCGTACAGCTCGCGGTCCTTCTCCCCGTACGACAGCTCGTGCTCGTGGAAGGCCTTCAGACGGGCCAACTGGGCGGGCGTGTAGGCCACTTCGAGGACGCCGCCCTGATGGATGTCGGCGTCGATCCCCTCGGCCGCGGCGACCCGCACCACCTCGCCGACGGTCTCGTTCATGGCCTGCTGAAGGCGTACGGCCGCCTCCTTGCCGTGCAGTTCCGCATACCGGTCGCGCCCCGCGATGCCGTTGTAGAGCCAGCCGCCGTTGCGCCCGGAGGCGCCGTATCCGCAGAACTTCTGCTCCAGGACGGTGATCCGGAGGAAGGGCGCCGCCTTCTTCAGGTAGTACGCGGTCCACAGTCCCGTGTAGCCGCCGCCGACGATGACGACGTCCGCGGAGGCGTCACCGGGCAGGGGCTCACGCGGCGCGGGGAAGCCGTCGTCGGCATACCAGAAGGAGATGCCGCCATTGACCGTGCTGCTGCTCATGGCGGGGACGTTAACGCCTGAGGGCGGCCAGTGTCTCCTTCGGATTCCATGCTTTTCCGCGCCCTCTGACCAGCGGATAGCAGGCCAGACCGATCAGCACCGAGGTGAAATGTCCGAGATCGGTGAAGGTGCGGCCGGTCGCCAGCGGCACCCCGTACACCAGGAGCACGACCGCCAGGTACGGATACCGCCAGGGCGCCGCGATCCGGTACGTCAGCACCGCGATCACCCCCGCCAGCGCGTAACTCACCCCGATGTCCAGAGTGTTGACCGCCGACTGCGGCGCCATCCCGTGCCGGATCGCCAGCAGCAGCGCCCCCTCACTGATCAGCGTCGCCAGGACGTGCGCGGCCACACAGACCGCCAGCCACCGAGCGGTACCGAGCCAATGCTCCGCCTGCGCGTGAAAAACGGTGTACAGAAAGGCGTACGGCAGCCAGTACCCGCCGTCGATCCACATCGCACTGGAGAAGAGCACCCGGATCGGGTTGCTCGACAGTTCGTGGATGTTGGTGGACCGCTGTCGCAGGAATTCCTGCTCGAACGCCGGCGACATCTGGTGCACGGCCACGGTCGTGACGAAGAGGATCAGCAGCCAGATGTACGTTCCCGGGGCACGGCTGATGTACGACCAGGCGGCGCGCGGAACTCGACTCATGGGGTGATTGTGATGGTGCGGGACGTCCGGCTGCTGGAACGGGGGGCGGAGTTTCTGGAGCGGTGGGGGCTGCGGCAGGAGGGGCGGCCGATGAGCGGGCGGGTCTCGGTCGTGCTGCCGGTGGTGTGCGGCGACGGGACACGGGCCGCCCTGAAACTCCAGGACCTCGACGACGAGACGGCGGGCGAGCCGCTCGCGCTGCGGACCTGGGACGGCGACGGTGTCGTACGACTGCTGGACGACGACCCGGACACCGGCACGATGCTCCTGGAACGGCTCGACGAGGACCGCCCGTTGGCCGCCGTACCGGACGTGATGGAGGCGACCGCGATCCTCGCGGACCTGCTCGCCCGGCTGACATCCCTGCCGGCGCCGGCGGAGCTGCGGCGGCTCGGAGACCTGACGGCGGACATGTTCGACCGCCTGCCGGCGGTACTGGCGGCGCTGACCGACGAGGACGACCGCCGACTGCTGCGGAACTGCGCCGCCGCACTGCGCGAGGTCGCCGACGAACCGGGCGGCCGCCTCCTGCACTGGGACCTGCACTTCGAGAACATCCTCGCCGCCGACCGCGAGCCCTGGCTGGTCATCGACCCGAAACCCCTCGCCGGAGACCCCGCCTTCGACCTGCTCCCCGCCCTCTGGAACCGCTTCGGAGAGGGCCGCCTTCTCCGCCGCTTCGACCTGCTGACGGAAACCCTTGGCACGGACCGCGAGCGCGCCCGTGCCTGGACCCTGGGCCGAGTCCTCCAGAACTCCCTGTGGCGGGTGGAGGCGGGGCAGGGCCCGGACATCCAACAGACGGCGATCGCGAGGACGCTGCTGGCTCGGCGGCACTGAGGCGGCGTCGCGCCGGCCGGACACCGGCAGAGCAGTGGGGGGGGGGGGGGGCCCCCCGCCCCCCCCCCCCCCCCCCCCGGGGGGGGGGCGGCCCCCCCCGGGGGCCCCCCCCCCCCACCCGGTATCTCTATGCGGGCTGCCGGGTCATCCGGTCAGGGAGTTCAACGCCGCGAGATAGCCGTCGCGGTGACCCGCGACATTCGGGTGGTAGGACTCATTGATTTTGTCCCATTCCAGGCTGGTCAGCCAGACGGTGCCGGTTGAGCAGATGGTGTGCGGGTCGAATACCGGCCGGGCGTCCAGAAAGGTGAAACCGGCCTCCGCCGCACGGGCGGACATGACACCTGCCAGAGTGTCGGCCGCCGAGTTCACAGCCGTGCGTTCGGTGTCACTCAGTCCGAATATGCCGCAGGTCCCGCTGATGGTGTAGAAGCGCGGATAACCGACGACGATGACTCGCGCATTGGGTGCCTTGGCCCGCACCGCCGCGTACGTCTGCGCCAGCGAGGCCGACAGAGTGGTCTGGGTGGCCTGCTTCGCCGTCTCGACGGCGTTGACGCAGTCCCGGTCGTCGATGGTGAGGACGCAGGTCGCCAGCACATCGACGAAACCGACATCGTTGCCACCGACCTGAAGCGTCACCAGCGTGGTGTCCGCGGTCAGTTGGGGAACCTGTGTGCTGATCACGTCGGCCGTGGTCGCACCGGAGCACGACGCCTCCACGAAGGCGACCGAGGGGTGCTGGGCCGCCCACAGCCGGGAGTAGGTCAGCGGGCCCCGTCTGCACACGTCGTTGACGGCGTCGTCGTACGTCCGAGTCCCGGGGGCGACGGCGTACGAGTCACCCAGAGCCACGTACTTGCCGTCGGCCGCCTGGGCGGAACTCGATATCGTGACCGCCCCGACGAATGCCAGCAGGACGGTGAAAAGTACCCTTAATGAACGCACGGAAATACCTCTCCATGGCAGATGAATTAACCCCCATGAATAGCAGTTCAGGACGTCCTCGCGCTGCCGCGTCCATGAAGATGTGATGACTCGAGAATTCACCGTGACGTTGGTTTGGCAGCACCGGGCCCGGAATCCCCACCCTTGCCTGAAAGGTCCGTTCGAACGGGTTGATGCCAATTTCCGCCGCACGGAAATCAAGGTCCTCAGCCGGATCCGGTCCCGGTTGGAGCCCCGACGGGTCATGGATGATGTGCGGGTCGGAAGGAGAAGTCATGGCGGGGGAGCCGAAGGCCCGTACGCCCAATCGCTGGGGCGAGGGGGGCAAGCTGCGGGAGGAGATCCTGCTCGCGGCGGAGCGACTGCTCGGGGAGGCCGGGCGCGAGGAGGCCCTGTCGCTGCGGGCCGTGGCCCGGGAGGTCGGGATCGCGCCACCCAGCATCTACCTGCACTACAAGGACCGCGCCGAACTGGTCGCGACACTGATGGAGAAGGCGTACGGGGAGTTCACCGCGGAACTGCGCGCGGTGGGCGAGCGGCACCCGGCGGATGACCCGGAGGGCGCGCTGCGGGCGATGGTCCAGTGGTACGGACGGTTCGCACTGGAGAACCCGGCGCGCTACCGGCTGATGTTCGGGGTCGAGCAGTCCGCGCTGCCGGTGGAGCGGCTGGCCGGGCACCCCGTGATGAAGCTGGTCAACGTGTGGGCCCGGGCCTTCGCGGCCTGCGGGTTCGAGCTGGAGCCCGACCCGTGGGGCGACGCCCGCGCATCCCGCGCCAGGTCCGCGGGCGGCACGGAGGGAACCCCCGCCCCGATGTCCGCCGACCGCCGCGGAGCCCTGCTGTGGACCGCGCTGCACGGAATCACCACGCTGCGGGTCGCACTGCCCGTCCATCGGACCGCGGATGACGTGCCGGCCCTCGCGGACGATCTGGTGACCGCACTCTTGGCCGGATAGCGACCTTGCCTTGGCAAACGAGGGAGTAGTCTGACGACAGGTGCCTAACACTGTTAGCCAACTGGTCCGAGGAACCACACGCTCACCAGAGCCTGGAGGTACTTGCCTTGCCCGACACCGGTCTCGCACCCCCCACACTGCCCACCGACCGGGGCACTTCCCCCCTTGATCCGCCGGGCGAATACGCCCACTGGCGCACCGAGGGACCGATCCGCAAGATCGCCCTCCCCCACGGACCCGTCCACTGGCTGGTGACCCGCTACGACGACATCCGGTCCGTACTCGCCCACCCCGCGGCAAGCTCCGACATCACCCGCGAGGGCTTTCCCACCCCACGCCCGGGCAACGTGACCCGGGCCCCCGGCTTCTTCATCTCCATGGACGACCCGGACCACGCCCTGTTCCGGCGCATGCTGACCCGCACGTTCATGCTCAAGAACGTCGAGTCGATGCGTCCCCGGCTGCAGCAGCTCACCGACCAGCTCCTCGACGAACTGGCCGGGCAGCCCCAGCCCGCCGACCTCATCGAGAACTTCGCGCTGCCCTTCCCCTCGCTCGTGATCTGCGAACTGTTCGGTGTGCCCTACTCCGAGCGGGAGGTGTTCCAGCAGAACTCCAAGGTGCTGGTCGACCTCACCTCCACCCTGGAGGCGGCCACCGCGGCCCGCGACGCGATCATGGACTATCTGCTCGGGCTGTTGAAGGAGAAGAACCGCAACCCCGGAGACGACCTGTTCAGCGAACTCGTCGTGCGGCGGATCCGGACCGGCGAACTCACCCCCGAACAGGCCGCGGGCATGGGCACCCTGCTGCTGGTCGCCGGGCACGAGACCACGGCCAACATGATCGGCCTGTCCACCGTCGCGCTGCTGCGCAACCCCGACCAGCTGCACCACCTGCTCGCCGAGCCCGAGTCGGTGCCCACCGCGGTGGACGAACTGCTGCGCTATCTGACGATCGTGCACAACGGCCTGCGCCGGATCGCCCTCGAGGACTTCGAGGTCGCCGGAGTCACCGTCAAGGCCGGCGACGGCCTGGTGATCCCGCTGCAGTCGGCCAACCGCGACCCCGCCGTCTTCGACCTGCCCGACGAACTCGACCTCAGCCGCGCCGCCCGCAACCACCTCGCCTTCGGCTACGGCATCCACCAGTGCCTGGGCCAGCCCCTCGCCCGCGCCGAACTGCAGATCGCACTGCCCACGCTCTTCCGGCGCTTCCCCGACCTGAAGGTGGCAGTCCCCCACGACGAGATCGCCTTCCGCCGGCAGACCGGCGTCTACGGCATCTCCGAACTGCCCGTCACCTGGTGAAGAACCCCACCGCGACTCGGTGAAGAACCCCACCCCGAAAGGACCCACCCCCCACATGAAGATCGAGATCGACGAGGACAAGTGCGTGGCCGCCGGACAGTGCGTGCTCGCAGCCGACGACGTCTTCGACCAGCGCGACGAGGACGGCATCGTCGTAGTGCTGGACGGAACACCTCCCGAGGACCGGTACGAAGCCGTACGGGAAGCGGCGCAGCTCTGCCCCGCCCTCGCCATCACCCTCCGCGAGGAGTGAGATGACGACGTCCGGACGAGTGGTCGTCGTCGGGGCCTCGGCCGCCGGACTGACGACCGCCCAGAGCGCCCGCACCCAGGGCCACACCGGCGAGATCGTGCTCATCGGGGAGGAACCCGAGGAGCCGTACGACCGGCCCCCACTGTCCAAACAACTCCTCAGCGGCGACTGGGAGCCCGACAGACTGACCCTGCGGCCCCGCGCCGACCTCGACGAACTCGCCCTCGACCTGCGGCTCGGTGTGCGGGCGAGCGCCGTGGACACCGCGGCACGGACCGTGGCCCTGGCCGACGGCTCCTCCCTCACCTACGACGCCCTGGTCATCGCCACCGGAGTGACACCCACACGCCTGCCCTTCGGACACGACCTGGACGGCGTCCACGTCCTGCGCGGCCTCGGTGACGCTCTGCGCCTCCGCACAGAACTACGCACCGCCCGCCGGCTCGTCGTCATCGGCGCCGGCTTCCTGGGCGCCGAGGTCGCCGCCGTCGCCCGCGGCCTGGGTGTCGACGTCACCCTCGCCGACCCGCAGCCGCTGCCGCTGCTCCGGTCGCTGGGCACCGAGATCGGCGGCATGCTGGCCGACGTACACCGCGCCAACGGCGTCGACGTGCGCTGCGGTACGGGCGTACGGGCGCTGCACGGGCAGGCGGGACGGGTCCACGAGGTCGAACTCGACGACGGCACCACCGTGCCCGCCGACATCGTCCTCGTCGCCATCGGCTCGAAACCCGAGGTCGGCTGGCTGGCCGGCTCCGGCATCCCGCTCGGCAACGGCGTGCTGTGCGACGAACACGGCCGGGCCCTGCCCGGAGTCTTCGCCGCCGGCGACGTGGCCGCCTGGCGCGACCCCCGCACCGGCCGCCACCACCGGGTCGAGCACCGGATGACGGCCACGGACCACGGCCGGATCGTCGGCCGGGCACTCACGGGATCCCCACCCACACATTCCCCCCTGATCCCGTACTTCTGGTCCGACCAGTACGACCTCAAACTCCAGTCGTACGGCCTCCCGAGCGCGGACCGCGAGTTCACCGTGGTCGAGGGCTCCCTCGCGGAACGCCGCTTCGTGGCCGTCTACGGCGGCACCGAGGGCGAGGACAACACCGTCCGCGCGGTGGTGGGCACCGGCATGCCACGCCAACTCCGCACCTGGCGCCAGGCGGTGGCGGACGCGGCGCCCTGGCCTCAGCCGGCGAGCACGGGCCCGTACTGATCGGAAAGAGAGACAGTCCGTCTCCGTTTCCTGCGCGCCCGCGTGCTGTTCGGTGGACGGGCCGTGGGCACTTTCGGTACGCACCCCGGCCCGTCGAGCCGCGCGTGACGGCTCTACTCAGCAGGAGCGGGCCGAATCCAGGTCCACCGTGAGGAGTTGCAGTGCCGCCTCGTGCGGGGAGTCGGGCTCCGCGTGGTAGATCTTCAGAATATTCCCGTCGTGCAGATCCGCGGAGTGGTACATCAACTCGAGTTCCCCCACAACCGGGTGGTCGAAGAGCTTCGTTCCCTCGATGCAGTTCGCCACCCGCTGGCGGCACCAGAGTTCCGCGAACTCCTCACTCTGAATGGTGAGTTCGCCGATCAATCCGGCCAACTGCGAATCGTGCCGGTGATTGCCGGAGATGAACCGCAGATAGGTGACATTGGACTGCGATTCCAGGGCCCAATCACCGTACAGCGCCTGGATGTTCTCATCGAGGAAGTTCAGCTTGATGAGATTGGGACGCTCCTCGGCGATCTCCGGCAGGTCGAAGTCCAGATGAGGTGCGAACAACCGGTGGTAAAGGGAGTTCCACGCGAGAATGTCGCACCGGTAGTTCAGCACGGCCACAGCCGCGTTACCGAGCGACCCCACCAGCATCCTGGTGTACGGGCTCAACTGGTCGGCCCGCGGCGCCTGCTGTTGCGGAGCCTGAACCGAGGTGCCGATCTTGAGCAGATACGCCTGCTCGTCGGGGCCCAGCTCCAGGGCACGGGCAATGGCCAGCAGGATCTGCGGCGAAGCGTGCGCGGTCTGTGACTGCTCGAGCCGGGTGTAGTACGTCTGACTCACACCGGCCATCGCGGCCACCTCCTCGCGCCGCAGCCCGGGAACCCGCCGCGATCTGCGGTTCTCGAGCCCGACCTGCTCAGGCCGGATGCGCTCGCGCATCTGCCGCAGATAACTGCCCAGGTCCGTGTTCACGATGTGCTCCACCCATCAATTCTCGAAGTGCCGGACCACTCCGGCAAGTTCGCCTCGGATCTCACCTGCCGATGCCGCGGGCCGGGGAGGCGGACCATCTCTCCGGCCCGCGGTGGGATCCGGTCGTCACACCTGCTGCTTCCGGGGCTGCCTGCCCAGGGCAGGCCAGAGGAGGACCCCTACGGCGATCTGCGCGAACGCCGCCACACCGATGGCCAGGTGAATACCGGACAGTTCCTCGGCCACGCCCACCGAGCCGTGTCCAATGCGCACGGTGAACACCGCGCTCACCAGCGGAATCCCGATGGCCATGCCGACCTGCTGGCTCTGCGTGGCCATACCGGTGGCCATTCCCTGCATGTCCGTGTCGACGGACGAGGTCGAGATGACCATGAAGGACAACATCGCCAGCATGGAGAAGATCGCATTCACGAACTGGGTGGCGATGAGCGGCACCAGCCAGCCGGTGTGTGCCGTCATCCAGATGCCGGGCAGCATGAACAGCCCCTGTCCCAGCAGGGCGAGGCCGAGCATCGTGCGCGGCGGAACCCGCTCGAGGACACGCGGACCGATCATGCCGCCGAGGATCTGGCCCACCCCGATGCCGACCAGCACCAGGCCTGCCACCAGCGGCGAAAGTCCGAGCACGTTCTGGACGTACAGGCCGGTGAAGAAGATCAGCACGGTCTCGCCACCGAAGATGAACAGTGCCGCCAGATTCCCGAGAGCGACCTCCGGCTTCCGCAGCACCTGTACGGGCACCAGGGCATGGGCGCTGCGGCTCTCCACGCTCCAGAAGGCACCCAGCAGGACCAGGGCGGCGACCATGGTGCCGACCGAGACACCGTCCAGCCCGTCCTCACCGGCGCGCGTGATGCCGTAGATCCCGGCGAAGAGCCCCACGGTGATCAGGAGCGCACCGGGCAGATCGATGCGGCCGCGGCTCTCGCCCTTGCTCTCCTGGACGACGAGCGGCACGACGACGATCGCCGCGATGGCTACGGGAATGTTGATGAAGAATGCCCAGCGCCAGGACAGCAGATCCGTCAGCACCCCGCCGAGGACCGCCCCGACCGTGAATCCGGAACTCATCATCACGCCGTTGAGTCCGAGCGCCTTGTTGCGCAGGGAGGGTTCGGTGAAGGTGGCGGTGAGCAGGGCCAGCGCCGCCGGTGTGACGGCCGCGGTGGCCAGCCCCTGGAGGGTGCGCGCCACCAGCAGCAGCTCGGGAGAGGTGGCGATGCCGCCGATGAGGGAGGCAACAGCCAGCACCGCCATGCCGGAGATGAAGATCCGCCGACGCCCCAGGTAGTCACCGACACGGCCGAAGACCAGCGTGCATCCCGCAGCACAGAGCGCGAACGTGGTCGTGATCCACTGCAGGTTTCCCGCGGTGAACCCGAGGTCCCCTCCCACGCGGGGCAGTGCGACATTCAGCACCGAGAAGTCGGCGGCCATCATGAACTGGGACGCGAGAAGCACCAGGAGAGCGGAGACCTGGCGTCCGGTCATTCGGGTGGCGGATGGTTGCCCGGTGGCAGCGGTCGTGGCAGTCGTGGCGGTTGTCATGAACCCAGCCTGTGGCGCGCGGCTCCGACCAGCCAGATCCCCCTTGACGCCACCCCCACGCAGACTGTCACCGGCAGTGCCACCTTCACGACAAACACCGGCCGGTCGCGGTCCAGGCACACGACAGAAGACCAGGCCAGAAAAGATCTGACCTGGTCTCGGCTGGAGCCCCCTGTCGGATTCGAACCGACGACCTACGCATTACAAGTGCGTTGCTCTGGCCAGCTGAGCTAAGGAGGCTGGGCGCACGTGTGCCCGGCGGACGGGCAGGTGCGCCCGAGCAGTGTACCCACGTCACAGGCGGGGCCTGCCGGAAATTTCCTTGAACTTCATCGGCACCCGAGTACTGACAGATCCGGTGAACGCGGGGTAGCGTCCTGAACCAGTTCACTCATGTGGACTACACCACTATGGAACGTTCGACTCGCTCGGCACATTCGATGCGCTCGACACCGTCGAAGCGGCCCGTAGTGGCCCACCACCTTCCTACAACGGATCGTCCGGCACGTTCCTGCCGGTAGAAGGGGGCCCTCACCATGGCCACTGTCTCGTTCAACAAGGCGACCCGGATTTACCCGGGTGGCGACAAGCCCGCCGTCGACCAGCTCGAACTGGACGTCGCGGACGGCGAGTTCCTCGTCCTCGTCGGTCCCTCGGGCTGCGGAAAGTCCACCTCCCTGCGCATGCTCGCGGGTCTCGAGGACGTCAACGCCGGCTCGATCCACATCGGTGACCGCGATGTCACGCACCTGCCGCCCAAGGACCGGGACATCGCCATGGTGTTCCAGAACTACGCGCTGTACCCGCACATGACGGTCGCCGACAACATGGGCTTCGCGCTCAAGATCGCCGGCGTCAACAAGGCCGAGATCCGCCAGAAGGTCGAGGACGCGGCGAAGATCCTCGACCTCACGGACTACCTCGCGCGCAAGCCGAAGGCCCTCTCCGGCGGTCAGCGCCAGCGTGTGGCCATGGGTCGCGCCATCGTGCGTGAGCCCCAGGTCTTCCTCATGGACGAGCCGCTGTCGAACCTCGACGCCAAGCTCCGCGTCTCCACCCGTACGCAGATCGCCTCGCTGCAGCGCCGCCTCGGCATCACCACGGTGTACGTCACCCACGACCAGGTCGAGGCCATGACCATGGGCGACCGGGTGGCCGTACTGAAGGACGGTCTGCTCCAGCAGGTCGACTCGCCGCGCAACATGTACGACCGCCCGAAGAACCTCTTCGTCGCCGGGTTCATCGGCTCCCCCGCCATGAACCTCGTCGAGGTCCCGATCACCGACGGCGGTGTGAAGTTCGGCAACAGCGTGGTGCCGGTCAGCCGCGAGGCGCTGTCCGCCGCGGCCGACAAGGGCGACCGCACGGTCACCGTCGGCGTCCGCCCCGAGCACTTCGACATCGCCGAGCACAACGGCGAGGCCGCCAAGTCCCTGTCGAAGGACACCGAGGACGCCCCGCCCGGACTCGCCGTCTCCGTGAACGTCGTCGAGGAGCTCGGCGCCGACGGCTACGTCTACGGCAGCGCGAAGGTCGACGACAACCTCACGGACCTGGTCGTCCGCGTCAGCGGCCGCGCGGTCCCGGAGAAGGGCTCCACGCTGCACGTCGTGCCGCGTCCGGGCGAGCTCCACGTGTTCTCGACCTCCACGGGCGAGCGCCTCTCCGACTGAGGCCTCTCCACTGAGCGCCTCTCCGACTGAGGGCTCTCCGACTGAGGGCTCTCCACTGAGGGCCTCTCCGACCGAGGGCTCTCCGGCCGAGGCAAGCCGCAGCCGTTCAACACCCCCGTACGGGGTGAATTCACCCAAGTTGACGAAGAGGGCCCCGCAGCAGGCTGCGGGGCCCTCTCTCATGTCGACAAATAACCCTGCAGACCGGTCATTTCGATACGTGTACGTCAACGCGCCACCGCGAATTCGCCGTTTCCCCGTCCCCCGAACCGGTGACTAAATGTCGCCAAATCATCACCCCGCGCTACCCTCACTCGCGTGAAGCACTCCACCACTAACCAACGGACCCGGCGTGGCCGTGGCCCCGCCCGTCGGGTCGGCCGCACCCTCGCCCTCGTTCTGCCTGTCGTCCTGGTGCTCTCCGGGACCCTCGCGGTCACCCGAGTCAACTGGTCGGGGACCACCTCGAACTCGGTGCTCGCCGCGGCCGAGGCGTCCTCCGCGGATGTCTCCACCCGCGCCGGGGCCCGCACCCCCCAGGACATCCTGCGCGACAAGCTCCTGCTGGAGCTGCAGGAGGAGAACCCCGGCGTCGCCCTCACCCACCTCCAGGAGGCGGTGAACGAACGCCCGTCGCTCGCCGAGCACTGTGTCTCCATCGCCCGCGCACTGGGCCGCGCCGCGGTCCGTGCGTACGGCCCCACGCGTGCCCAGTCGTTCGCCCGGCCGGTCTGCGACACGTCCTTCGCCTCGGGGGTCGCGGCCACGCACTTCTGAGCCGCAGCGGAACGCTGAGCCGAGAGAGATCGTCCAAGTACGGCTGGTTACGGAACGGTTGCTGACCAAAGCCGCGAGCGGGGCGCCACGTACAGTTCGGGCATGACCGATCCGAACGCCGCGTCGCGCCCCGTTCAAGCTGTTGTCCTGGCCGGCGGCCAGGGCTCCCGGCTGCGTCCCTACACCGACGACCGGCCCAAGCCGATGGTCGAGATCCCCGGCACCGGGACTCCGATCATCGGCCATCAGCTGACCTGGCTCGCCGAAGAGGGCGTGACCGACGTGGTCGTGAGCTGCGGCCACCTCGCGGATGTCCTGCAGAAGTGGCTGGACTCGGCCGACCTCCCGGTCAACGTGACGACGGTCGTCGAGTCGGAGCCCCTCGGCCGAGGCGGGGGCCTCAAGTACGCCGCCGCGCGCCTCCCCCACCCGGACCGGCCCTGGTTCGCGACGAACGGTGACATCTGGACCCGTTTCTCGCTGCGCGACATGGCGGACTTCCACACCGAGCGCGACGCGGTCGCGACCCTCGCGCTGGCCCGTCCGCGCATCCCGTGGGGCGCCGTCAAGACGGACGGCTTCGGGCGCATCACGGACTTCATCGAGTCCCCGCCGACCCAGTACGAGATCAACGCGGGTGTGTACGTCTTCTCCGCCGAGTTCGCCGATCTGCTCCCGGAGCGCGGCGACCACGAGCGCACCACGTTCCCGCACCTGGCCCGCGAACGCCGCCTGGCCGGCTTCTCCCTCCCCCAGGGCGCCTACTGGCGCGCCATCGACACCGCGAAGGACCTCACGGAGGCGGCGAAGGAGCTCGCGGCGCTGGGGCGTTGAGCAGCCCCCATAGCGAATTGGGTACGTCGATGGGGCCCCGCACATGACACGTGCGGGGCCCCGTCCTCGTACCGTCCAAAGGGTGCTACCCCAGGAGGCCGCCCACCAGGCCCGGCTGGCCGGTGGAGCCTCCGCTGTCGGAGCCGCCCGTCGAGCCGGAGCCGCCTGTGGAGCCGCCGCCCGACGTGCCACCGCTGGACGTCGGGCCCGCGCTGGTGGTCGGGGCCTGGTCGACAGGTGAGGACTGCTGGGGCGGGGCCTGGCCGCCGCCGCTGCCCTGGGTCTGGCTGGGGCCGCTGCTGACGGTGCCCGTGCCGGTGTCGCGGGCGGCGCCCGGGGTGGTGGCCGCTGCCTCCGGCGGGGCCGAGGAAGCGCCCTGGGTGGGTGCCTCGGAGGCCGACGGGCTGGGCTTGTCGCTGCGCTTGCCGGGCGTCTCGGGGAGCGGGGAGCCGGGCAGTTCGTTGCGCGGAGCCTCGCCGGGGCCCGGGACGACGATGCGGTCGGCGTCGCGGACGGCGCCGCCGAGGAGCGAGCCGACGAGCAGGGTGACGCCGACGGCGATGGCCGCGATGAGCGCGCCCCTGCGCAGCACGCGTCGGCGCAGCTCCCAGAGCTCGGCGCGCGGCCCGAGGGTGCGCCAGGCCTCACCGGCGAGGCGTCCGTCGACGGAGTAGACGGGGGCGCCCGCGATGATCAGCGGGGACCAGGCGGCGAGGTAGATGATGTCGGGCGCGTCGTAGGCGGGCACCGTCTTCCAGCTGACGGTGAGCAGGAGCGCGGCCGACAGCAGCGCGCCGACGACGGCGGCGACCCGCTGCCACAGGCCGAGCACCGTGAGGACGCCCACGATGACCTGGAGGAAGGCGATGACGAGCCCGGCGCCGACGGGGTGCTGGAGCGCGAACTGGCGCAGTGGCTCGGCGACTTCCCAGGGGTGCAGGGTGTTGAGCCACTTGACCATGGAGCCGCGCTCGCCGCCGTCGAAGTAGACGGGGTCGCAGAGCTTGCCCATGCCGGCGTAGATGGAGATGAAGCCGAGGAAGACGCGCAGCGGGAGGAGGACGACGCCGAGGTTCATCCGGCGGCCGGGGTAGTACGCGTGCCGCACCGGGTCGGCGCCGTGCCGCCTGGTGGGGGCGTCGCCGTCGTCGTAGCGGGCGTCGTCCCGGAAGCGGGAGTCGTCCTCGAACTCGTCGTCCGCGTAGCCGGGTTCGTCGTACGCGCTGCCGACGGTGCGCATGTTCGGCAGCAGGCGGGTGCCGCCGGTGTCGTGACTGCGCTGGCTGCCGACGATGGGCGTCTCGACGGTCTCGACGGTCATGTCCGCGTCGTAATCCGGGTGTTCGTCGATGCGGGGGATGACCTGGGTCGCTCCGGCGTCGGCCGCCGGGTCGGGGCCGCCGCCGTGGCCCACGCTCGTACTCCGTACGGCCTGAAGCAGGCGGTGGGCGCCGGTGTCGTCCGGCGCGGACTTCCCGCTCCAGACGACGGGGGCACGGCGCCGGGCACCGGCGGTGGTGCCCGCGCCACCGGCCGCGCCCGCTCTGCCGGCCGCACCGACGACGGGGATGCGCGCGGTGTCGTCGGTGGAACTCAAGTGCCGCGCGATGCGCGGGGATTGGGTCCGCGGCGGGGCGCCTAGCTGCACGCGGAAGCTCGCATGATTGACGATGACCTGCGCCGGATCGCTCGGCACCTTCACCATGCTCAGCGCGGGAGCGTCGTCGAATCCCGACGAGAGGTCCCCCGTGGGTGTGCGGGGTGTTCTGGTGTCCACACTCATCTAACCGAGTGACGTGTGTTTAGGACACTGCTTTGACCGCGCCGATGTGTCCGGACCCCGTCAAGGGCATCCGGACCATCGCGATTACCCCACGGGGGTGACTACCCGGACAGGCGTTCAGGCGCGTCGCCGCGCCGCCTCGTAAAGCACAACACCCGCCGCCACACCGGCGTTCAGCGACTCCGCGCCACCGGGCATCGGAATCCGCACCCGGTAGTCGCAGGACCTATCCCGACCGCCGCCCTCGCACGCTTCGCGGCTTCGAGCGCCTGCGCCGGACTCCGTCCGTCGGCGTCACGCCCGACGCCGAGCCGCCTCATACAGAACAACACCCGCCGCCACACCGGCGTTCAGCGACTCCGCGCCACCGGGCATCGGAATCCGCACCCGGTAGTCGCAGGTTTCGCCGACGAGGCGGGACAGGCCCTTGCCCTCGCTGCCGACGACGATGACGACGGGACCGCCGAGCGCCTCCAGTTCGCCGACCTCGGCCTCACCGTCGGCGGCGAGACCGACGACGGCGATACCCGCCTTCTTGTACGCCTCAAGGGCGCGCGTCAGGTTGGTGGCGCGGGCCACGGGTGTACGGGCCGCGGTGCCGGCGGACGTCTTCCAGGCACCGGCGGTCATGCCGGCCGCGCGCCGCTCGGGCACGACCACGCCGTGGCCGCCGAAGGCGGTGGCGGAGCGGACGATGGCGCCCAGGTTCCGCGGGTCGGTCACGCCGTCGAGGGCGACGATCAGCGGGTCCTGGTGGGCGTCGTAGGCGGCGGCGACGAGGTCCTCGGGGTGCGCGTACTCGTACGGCGGGACCTGGAGGACGAGACCCTGGTGGTTGAGCCCGTTGGTCATCCGGTCCAGCTCGGGGCGCGGCGCCTCCATGAGGTGGACGCCGCCGCGGTCCGCGACGAGTTGGAGCGCCTCGCGCACCCGCTCGTCGTTGTCGATGAACTGCTGCACGTACAGCGTCACCGCGGGCACGCCCTCGCGCAGCGCCTCCACGACGGGGTTGCGCCCGACGACCATCTCGGACGTGCCCTTGCCGCCGCGTCCCCTGGTGGGGGCGGGACGGCGCACGCTCTGCCGCGCCTGGGCGTTGGCGACGCGGTTCTTCTTGTGACCCTTGCGCGCCTCGGCGGGCGGCGTCGGGCCCTTGCCTTCCAGGCCCCGGCGTCGCTGGCCGCCACTGCCGACCTGCGCGCCCTTCTTGCCGGACATGCGGCGGTTGTTAGCGGCCATGACCTACCTGTCTGCTCATCGAAATGCGTGAAGCGTGCGTACGTACGTATATGCAGTGTGCCGCCCGGAGGCCCGGGCGGCACAATCGATCAAGGTCGACGGGGTCGACCGGGCGCTCTCAGCGCGGCCCGAGCGTCCAGCGCGGCCCCTGCGGGCCGTCCTCGATGACGAGCCCCGACTGGTTGAGCTGGTCGCGGATCGCGTCGGCGGTGGCCCAGTCCTTGCGGCCGCGCGCCGCCTCGCGCTGCTGGAGCACCAGGCGTACGAGGGTGTCGACGACGCCGTGCAGATCCTCGCCGCGCTCTCCCTCGCCGGCCCAGTGCGGGTCGAGCGGGTCGAGCCCGAGGACGGCGAGCATGGCCCGGACCTCGGCGAGGCGTGCGACGGCGGCTTCCTTGTCGTCGGCGGCCAGCGCGCTGTTGCCCTGCCGGACCGTCGTGTGCACGACGGCGAGCGCCTGCGGCACGCCCAGGTCGTCGTCCATCGCCTCGGCGAAGGCGGGCGGGACCTCGGCGGCGGGCTCGACCACGCCCCCCGCCTTCTCCATCACCCGCTGTACGAAGCCCTCGATGCGCGCGAACGCCGACTCGGCCTCGCGCAGGGCCTCTTCGCTGTACTCGATCATCGAGCGGTAGTGCGGGGTGCCGAGGTAGTAGCGCAGCACGATGGGCCGCCAGTTCTTGACCATCTCGCTGACGAGCACCGAGTTCCCGAGGGACTTCGCCATCTTCTCGCCGGCGATGGTGACCCAGGCGTTGTGCACCCAGTACTTGGCGAACTCGTCGCCGAAGGCCTTGGCCTGCGCGATCTCGTTCTCGTGGTGCGGGAAGATCAGGTCGAGTCCGCCGCCGTGGATGTCGAAGGCGGAGCCCAGGTACTTGTGCGCCATGGCGCTGCACTCCAGGTGCCAGCCGGGCCGGCCACGCCCCCAGGGCGTCTCCCACGTCGGCTCGCCGGGCTTGGCGGTCTTCCACATGGCGAAGTCACGCGGGTCCCGCTTGCCGGTCTCGCCCTCGCCGGAGGGCTGGAGCAGGTTGTCCAGCTCCTGGTTGGACAGCTCCAGATACCCGTCGTACGAGCGCACGTCGAAGTAGACGTTCCCGTCCGCCTCGTAGGCGTGCCCTCGCTCGATGAGGCCGCGCATCATCTCGACCATCTCGGTGATGTGCCCGGTGGCGCGCGGCTCGTACGTGGGCGGCAGGCAGCCGAGTACGTCGTAGCCGTCGTTGAAGGCGCGCTCGTTCTCGTACCCGATCGACCACCAGGGGCGGCCCTGCTCGGCCGACTTCGTGATGATCTTGTCGTCGATGTCCGTGACGTTCCGGATGAACGTCACGTCATAGCCGCGGTACTCGAACCAGCGGCGCATGATGTCGAAGTTGAGGCCCGAGCGGATGTGCCCGATGTGCGGTGCGGCCTGCACGGTGGCACCACAGAGGTAGATCGAGACACAGCCCGCGACGAGCGGATTGAAGTCACGGATCTGCCGGGCGCTGGTGTCGTACAGGCGAATCGTCACCACTCCAGGGTAGTGGGCGGTGGGTAGTGCCCCGCGACCCTTCTCGGCCATGGGGCACGTATTCGTGACAAACGCGGGCTGAGTCTTCAGCCCGTCCGGCGTTTGGGGACGAGGCCGTTCAGGCCGAAGCGGGGGTCTGGGGGCGGCAGCCCCCAGGAACAAGGGACGGTCAGGGGCGGAGGGGGCGGACAAACCCCACCCTCAGCGGCCCCGCACCACCAACGCCGTAGCCACCGCCATCAGCCCCTCGCCCCGCCCCGGGAACCCGAGCCCGTCCGTCGTGGCCCCGGAAACCGACACCGGCGCCCCCACCGCGTCCGAAAGGATCTTCTGCGCCTCGTCCCGCCGCTTGCCGATCTTCGGCCGGTCCCCGACCACCTGCACGGCGACGTTGCCGATGACGAACCCGGCCGCACGGACGATCCGGGCAGCCTCCGTCAGCAGGGAAACGCCCGACGCCCCGGACCACTCCGGCCGCCCGGTCCCGAAGTGGGCACCGAGATCCCCGAGGCCGGCGGCGGAGAACAGCGCGTTGCACGCGGCGTGCGCGACGACGTCCGCGTCGGAGTGCCCCGCAAGTCCGGGCCCCTCCCCCTCCCAGAGCAGCCCGGCGCACCACAGCTCACGCCCGTCCTCGAAGGCATGGATGTCGGTACCGATACCGACCTGGGGCAGCAGCGGCGACTCGAAACCCTCAGAACCCATCGTTGGCCCTCCTGCGCGCCAGAACCGCCTCCGCCAGCACCAGATCCAGCGGCCGCGTCACCTTGAACGCCTCCTCGTGCCCGGGCACCACCACCACCCGCAGCCCGAGCTGCTCGACCATGCTCGCGTCGTCGGTCACGTCATCGGTGACGGTGTCGTGGGCCCGTACCAGGGTGCCGCGGTCGAACCCCTGCGGAGTCTGCACGGCCCGCAGCCGCGCCCGCCGGGGCGTGGCCACGACAGACTCGGGAGTGCCCGGAACGGTCGCGGGCTCGACCTCCTTGACGGTGTCGGCGAGCGGCAGGGCCGGTACGACGGCGGGGGCGCCGTCCCGTACGGCCTCGATGACCGCGTCCACGGTGTCGACGGGCACGAGCGGGCGGGCCGCGTCGTGCACGAGGACGATGTCGATGCCGGGGGGCAGCGCGTCGAGGCCGTACTTCACGGACTCCTGGCGGCTTTCCCCGCCGGGGACGACGAGGAAGTCGGTCCGCTCGGGCAGGGCGTGTGCGTCGAGCAGGGTCTTCACCTCGGCGGCGCCGTCCGGCGGGGCCACGACGACGACCAGCGAGACGGCGCGGGACGCGGCCATCGCACGGACCGCGTGGACGAGCATCGGTGTGCCGTTCAGCGCGCGGAGCGCTTTGGGGGCGCCCGGACCGAGGCGCACGCCCCGGCCGGCGGCGGGAATCACGGCGGCGGTACGTGCTCCCGGAGGCGAGAGGCGCGAATCGTCAGACATCGGTTCCTGTCAGGTTTGTGTGCTCGGCCGAGGTGGGTATGGCCTGGGCGTACCCGCTGCTCGAGCGAAGCCTTGACCGGACCCCTTCCGTGACATCCGGTCGAGGCGGCAGCCCGACCCGGAGCACGCAAGCAGGCAGGCACCAAGCAGGTGAGCAGGGCGGCACCGAGCAGGTGAGCGAGGCCGTCGCAATTCTGGCACCGGCCAGTTCCGGTTCCCGAACTGGGTGCGGGTACGAACACGACCATGAGTGGGTGCGGGTACGAACATGCCGCAGCGCCCGGCGACAGCTAATGCGTCATCGGGCACCGCGGCATTTCATTGCACGCATCTCAATTGCACTGCGCAGGCTTATGCGTACGTCAAGACGACTGCCGTCTCGGCGATTGCGTACGTCGGGGCGATTACCGTCGTCACAACGATTACCGTCTCGGCGACCGGCGTCAGGACGCGAGAACCTCGTCGAGCAGGGCCTCGGCCTTGTCCTCGTTCGTGTTCTCCGCGAGGGCGAGCTCGCTCACCAGGATCTGCCGGGCCTTGGCGAGCATGCGCTTCTCACCGGCGGAGAGTCCACGCTCGCGCTCACGACGCCACAGGTCACGTACGACTTCCGCGACCTTGATGACATCGCCGGAGGCGAGCTTCTCCAGATTTGCCTTGTAACGACGTGACCAGTTAGTGGGCTCCTCGGCGTACGGCGCGCGCAGCACCTCGAAGACCCGGTCCAGTCCGTCCTGACCGACCACATCACGCACGCCGACGAACTCCGCATTGTCCGCTGGCACACGCACCGTCAGGTCACCCTGGGCGACCTTCAGCACCAAGTAGGTCTTGTCCACGCCTTTGATCTGGCGAGTTTCGATGGCCTCGATCAGCGCGGCCCCGTGATGGGGATAGACCACGGTGTCGCCAACCTTGAACGTCATGTGACAGGTACCCCTTCCGTGGCTATCCAGGGTAACACGGAAACGGCGTCTTCTGAATGGCGTTTTCGCAGGTCAGGGCATATCTCGGGGCTTGACAACCGCAACAGGAACGTGCTGCGAGGGGCGAGCGCAAGAGGGTATTCGCAGGTGGGAGCGGCTGTCCAGGGGAAGTGAAACCCGCACGTTACACACACCTGAACCCCCCGACCAGGGTCTGAACGTCCCGGTTTGTCCGGCCCCAACAGCTCGACTTCCGCTACTCCGTTCGGTGACCGGAGTCGGGTGCGGGGCAAATCCGGAATTGATCACGACTGCCGATGAAGCCGCCGATGAACATCGGATGATCCAGTCCGTGAACTGCCGATGATCTACTGATGATCAATTTTTCTGGACCGCCGGACATTCCCTGTGTGAAATCCGCAAGCGACAGTCGGTGGCAGTTATGTGAATGGCGGACGAGTACGGCCTGAAAGGTGCTGAAGCGACGGAGGAGCCGGGCGGGACGGGCGGGGCGCGCGCACGGCGCACGGGAGCCCGTCGGTGTGTAGGGGCGGGTCGGGTGCGGCGGCGTGGGAACGGCTCGGTAACCTAAGGCCGCTGACAGACCCTTAGGGCGGCTTTACAACTGAGCCGCTCTGTTTCGCCCACGTTCTAGGAGTTGCCGCAGCCGTGAGCAGCAGCCTTCGACGCGGCGCTCTCGCCGCCGCCGCCCTTGCGTTCTCGATCGCCTCACTCGCCGCGTGCGCCGCAGGCAACAACGCACAGACCCTGGAAGTGAAGCCGGACAACGCCGCGACCTCCGTCGGCGACATCAAAATCCAGAACGCCGTGGTCATCACCCAGCCCGACCTGGAGGCGACGGGCCCGGCGGCGATCTCCGCGACCGTGTTCAACAACGGTGACACCGCGCAGACGCTGGACTCGATCACCGTCGCCGGCACCGGCAAGACCGCCGAGATCAAGCCCGCCAAGGGCACCGGCAAGCTGACGATCCCGGCGGGCGGCTACGTCATCCTCGGTGGCAAGGACAACGCCGCCGCGGTGCTGACCAGTGGCAGCGACGCCATCACGGACGGCAACGCCCAGAAAGTCACCTTCAGCTTCAGCCAGACGGGGGATGTGAGCCTGCGCGCGTTCGTCGTGCCGGCCGACAGCTACTTCGCCGGGTGGGGCCCGAGCGAGGTGCCCGCGACGCCGGACGCCACGGCCAGCGCGAGCACCGAGCCGTCCGACACGACGTCCGCCTCGGTCTCGGAGTCGCCGTCCGACACCACGACGGCCACCCCCACCGACTCGGCCTCGGCGAGCGTGACGGCCTCGCCCACGGAGTAGTCGGCAGCCGACCGGGCCACGCACGCACGAAGGGCGGGACCCCGAGGGGTGCCGCCCTTCGTCGTGCGCAAGCGGTCGACGCGCGAGAGCCGGCGTAAGAGACCTGGCGCAGGAGAGCCGACGTGCGAGAGCCGACGTACGACATCGCTGTACGAGGCCGGTTTACGGCTCGAACTTGTATCCCAGGCCGCGCACCGTCACCAGGTAGCGAGGCGCCCCCGGGTCCGGCTCGATCTTCGCGCGCAGGCGCTTGACGTGGACGTCGAGCGTCTTGGTGTCACCGACGTAGTCGGCGCCCCACACGCGGTCGATGAGCTGCATACGGGTCAGGACGCGGCCCGCGTTGCGCAGGAGCATCTCCAGGAGGTCGAACTCCTTCAGCGGGAGGTCGACCTTGGAGCCCGAGACGGTGACCACGTGTCGGTCGACGTCCATCCGGACGGGCCCGGCCTCCAGAGCGGCCGGAGTGACCTCCTCCGGCTCCCCGCGGCGGCGGAGCACGGCACGGATACGGGCGACGAGCTCGCGGGAGGAGAAGGGCTTGGTGACGTAGTCATCAGCCCCTATTTCCAGCCCGACGACCTTGTCGATCTCGCTGTCCTTGGCGGTGACCATGATCACCGGAACGTTGGAGCGGCCGCGCAGCTGGCGGCAGACCTCCGTGCCGGGCAGGCCCGGCAGCATCAGGTCGAGGAGGACGAGGTCGGCGCCGTTGCGCTCGAACTCGTCGAGTCCGTCGGGCCCGGTGGTCGCGATGGCGACCTCGAAGCCCTCCTTGCGGAGCATGTACGACAGGGCGTCGGAGAAGGACTCCTCGTCCTCGACGACGAGCACACGGGTCACGGAAGGACCTCCGGGGCAGGGAGCGGGTCATACGGGGATGTGACGGTGGTCGTCCCGTCGGTGGGCTGCTCGTCCTCTTCGTCGAGGCCGGGCATGTGGTGTGTGGTCACGCGGTCGCGGGCCGCACCCGCCTCCGGCAGCCGCAGGGTGAACGTGGAGCCCTGTCCCTCGGAACTCCACACCGTGACCTCCCCGCCGTGCGAGGCGGCCACGTGTTTGACGATCGCGAGCCCCAGCCCCGTACCACCGGTGGCACGGGAACGGGCGGGGTCGACTCGGTAGAAGCGCTCGAAGACGCGCTCCTTGTCCTTCTCGGAGATGCCGATGCCCTGGTCGGTCACGGCGATCTCGATGAGGTCTCCGCCGGGCGCGGTCACCCGGCGCGCGGCTATGCCCACCCGGGTACGGGCGGGCGAGTAGTTGACGGCGTTCTCCACGAGGTTGCCCAGGGCGGCGGCCAGCTGACCCCTGTTGCCCCAGATTCTCAGATCGGCGGTGCCGCCGGCGGCCATGGTGATCTGCTTGGCGCCGGCCTGGTGGCGGCAGCGGTCGATCGCCTCAGCGACGAGATCGTCGGCCCGTACCGGCTCGGCGTCCTCGAGGGGGTCGTCGTTCTGGACCCGGGACAGGTCGATGAGCTCCTGTACGAGGTTGGTGAGCCGGGTGGCCTCTATCTGCATCCGCCCGGCGAACCGTTCCACCGCCTCCGGGTCGTCGGAAGCGTCCATGACAGCTTCGGAGAGCAGGCTGAGCGCGCCGACGGGGGTCTTGAGCTCGTGGCTGACATTCGCGACGAAGTCGCGTCGTACGGCCTCGATGCGCCGCGCCTCGGTGAGGTCCTCGACCAGGAGGAGTACGAGCCGGGAGCCGAGCGGCGCCACCCGGGCGGAGACGGCGAGGGCTTCCCCGCGCCCCGTCCCCCGCCTCGGCAGATCCAGCTCCACCTGTCGTATCTCCCCGTCACGGCGGGTGTCACGGGCCATCTGGAGCATCGGTTCGACGGCGAGTTTGCCGCCGCGGACCAGCCCGAGGGCGTACGCGGCCGAGCTGGCCTTGACCACGGCGTCCGCCTCGTCGAGTACGACGGCGGAGGAGCGGAGCACGGACAGCACCGTGTCCACGCCGGGCGGAAGCACTGGATCCGTATGCAGCGAGGTGCGGGTAGGGCGTTTCAGGTCGCGCTCGCTCCAGCGGAACGCCAGCATGGCGATGACACCGGTAAGCACTCCGGCGATCGCTGCCGCTGCGGCGACCGCCGCGTTCACGTCCATGCCTCCAGGTTAGGCATGTCGTCAGCCCAGGCCACAGCCATCCGGGTGCGACCTCGAACACTCGTCGCCCAGAGTTCACCCAGGAGCCAGTGTTGGTTCATTTGGGGGGCCGGAAACGGACGCGTACGGGCCGGACCGTGGGAACGTGGGGTTCACGGGGCCTGTTCGGTGGCTTATTCCGATGGTCAGGATCCAGCCCCCGGACCCCCGAAGCTGACGTGAGAGAGGGACAACCTGATGCGGGACGCGTACCACGAGGAACTTGACTCGATCGGCGACGGCCTGGTCGAGATGGCTCGCCTCGTCGGGTCGGCGATCGGACGCGCCACGACGGCCATCCTCGACTCCGACCTGAAACTGGCCGAGAGCGTGATCGCCGCCGACGACAAGGTCGACGATCTCCAGCACGAGCTGGAGGCGCGGGCGATCGCCCTGCTGGCCCGCCAGCAGCCGGTGGCGACCGATCTGCGGATCGTGGTCACCTCGCTCCGTATGTCGGCGGACCTGGAGCGCTCCGGCGACCTGGCCCAGCACGTCGCCAAGCTGGCCCGGCTGCGCTTCCCCGAGCGGGCGATCCCGCACGACCTGCACGCCACGATCCTGGAGATGGGCCAGCTCGCCCAGCGCCTGATGGCCAAGGCGGCCGAGGTCATCATCACCAAGGACGTCGACCTCGCGCTCCAGCTGGAGTCGGACGACGACGAGATGGACCTGCTGCACCGCACCCTCTTCCAGCACCTGCTGGACGACAAATGGAAGCACGGCATAGAGACCGCCGTGGACGTGACCCTCCTTGGCCGTTACTACGAGCGCTTCGCCGACCACGCGGTGTCCGTCGCCAAGCGCGTCGTGTTCCTCGTGACCGGCGAGCACGCGGACGAGCTCCAGCCCGACATCCAGCCGGTCACGGGAGTTGAGGGGGCCTGATCCCGACCTGAAGGGATCTTGTTCTCGCACTCCGGGGGCGCGCGAAAGACTCGGTGCGCCGAGCATGCGCCGTTGATGCGCCCGCCGGAGTGGGCATGAAATGGGCGACAGGAGCTGTGCGGTGCAGCGTGCCTCGCACATCTCGTGCCTGAAGGAGGGACCCATGGCCGATTCCCCCAGCACGCCCGACCCCACGCTGGACAGCGACACCCAGCAGCCCGCCGAGATCAAGAACCTTCCACTGTTCGGCGCCTGCGGCTGCGGCTCGGGGTGCGGATGCGGATGCCAGTCCGGCAATCCCTGCCAGTGCGGCTGATCGCATAGACGCGTACGCACACATATATACGTACCTACGCCGAAGGGGCCCCGTCGTCATGACGGGGCCCCTTCGGCGTAGGTCTCGCACTGCGGAGATACGGGGAACCCCGGAGGGTGGCAGTCCGTTGCGAACTAAACGAACGGTAAAGCGAGTTACTGAGTTCGCAGAGTCCCACCCCACTCTTCACGGAGGCCTGGAACCATGACCCAGAAACACCGTCCCCAGCCGTCCCGTCGTGCCGTCCTCGGCGGCGCCACCCTCGCGGTGGTGGCCGGTACGGGCGCGGGCACGGCGAACGCCGCCGCCTCGAAGGCCTCGTGGCCGACCGAGTTCCCGCTCCCCGACGGCTTCCTCCCCGAGGGGATCACCATCGGCAGAAAGCCGTACGCGTACCTGGGCTCGCGCGTGAACGGCGCCATCCTCCGCACGGACCTGCGCACCGGCGCGGGCGAGGTCATATTCGCGGGCGCCACCGGCCTGGTGTCCGTCGGCCTGAAACTGGACGACGACGGCCTGCTCTACGTCGCCGGAAGCACGGGCATCGCGCGGATCCACGACTCCCGTACCGGCGAACTGGTCGCCACGCACCAACTGACCGAGGCGACCGGCCACTTCATCAACGACGTCATCCTGCTCGGCGACCGCGCCTGGTTCACCGACTCGAGCGACGCGGTGCTGTACGGCGTACCGCGCGGCCGCGGCGGAGCGGTCCGCACCCTGCCGCTGACCGGCGACTGGGTCCAGACGCCGGACGCCTTCAACGCCAACGGCATCGTCGACACCCCGGACGGCCGCGGCCTGATCGTCGTCAAGAGCACCCCGGGCGAGCTCTACAACGTGAACGTCAAGACCGGGTACGCCACCAGGATCACGCTGGTCGGCGCGGACACCGTCGTCAACGGCGACGGCCTCGTCCGCATCGGCCGCACCCTGTACGTCGTACAGAACCGCCTCAACCTCGTCACCGTGTTCGACCTCGACGCCAAGGCCACCACCGCCACCCTGCGCCGCTCGATCACCGACCCGCGCTTCGACGTACCCACCACGGCCGCCCGCTTCGGCAACCGCCTCTACCTCGTCAACGCCCGCTTCACGAGCCCGCAGCTGCCGGACACGACGTTCAACGGCGTGGCTGTTCCGCTCTGATCCCTCGCTGATCCACTCCGGGGAGTGGGGTGGGGCGGGTGCGGCCCGTCGGCGCCGGCCGCGGCTGCCTTCCCCTGCTGCTTCTGGTTCTGCTTCTGTCTCTGCTTCTGGTTCTGCTTCTGGTTCTGCTTCTGCGGGCCGGTCCACGGCAGGTGGTGGTAGTGCCTGCTCCAGCTTCGTCTACCAGCGCACAAGATCGATGGGTTCGGGCAGGCACCGACCGGCCTTATTCAGGGTCGGGCAGCATGATCCCTTGACCCAGTCCGGCGATGGTGGGGAGGCGGCGGAGCCATTCCTCGTCGTCCGGACCAGGGACGGGTTCACCGGGCCTGGCCGGCACGGCCTGGTCGGCGATGACCTGCTCCATCCCGGGCGGCGTGTAGATGAAGATCATCTTCGCGGCGTGGTTGCCGACGTTCTGAAAGCGGTGCCGGACGCCGCGGGGAATGTGGATGAAGTCGCCGGCGACCGCCATGAAGGTGGTGTCGCCGTCCAGGAACTCGAGTTCGCCGGACAGCACGTAGAAGGTCTCTTCCTCGTTCGGGTGGGCGTGTGGCGGCGGCCCGCTGCCGGCCGGCACGGTCGCCTCGATCAGGCCGAGTCCGCCGTTCGTCTGCGCACCGGTGGCCTTGATGGTGTAGATGTCACCGGCCGCCCAGACGGTCGGGCCCTGGCCGGAGGGCACGTAGAGCGCGCCGGGCTTGAACCAGGCCGGATCGTCGTGCGGCAGGTCGGACCAGGGGAAGCTCATGCGGGTCCTCCTTCACTGATTGGGTAGAGAGTGGAGCCACCTGATCAGCCTGCCCTTGGTGACAATGAGTGGCAAGAACGCACTTATTCGTTACCTGGTACCTCGGAAGGAACCGACGATGACGAATGTGGGCGCGCCTGAAAGGCCGGAGCGGTGTGACCTGATCCGGTCGATGCTGACGTTGGTGGGTCAGAGGTGGCCGGTGATGGTGCTGCAGGTGCTCGCCAATGGTCCGCTCCGGTTCAACGAGCTGCGCCGGGCGACCGCGCCGGTCACGCAGCGAATGCTGAGCGCGAGCCTGCGCGGTCTGGAACGCGACGGGCTGATCACCCGGACGGTGTATCCGTCCGTCCCGCCGAAGGTCGAGTACGAGCTGACCGAGGCCGGGCGGACCCTGAACGTCGCCCTTTACAACATCGCGGACTGGGCGGACGCGAACCTTGAGACGGTGACCGCGGCCCGCGCCGCCTACCAGGCGGGTTAGAGCCGGCCGACCCAATGATGACGAGCAGAATTACCTGTCGGAAGCTTGCGGTGCCTCCGGCCTGTTGCGAAGTGCCTGCTGCGAAGCGCCTGCTGCGAAGTGCCTGCTGCGTGACTGTATGCCGTCGCCGATCGTCCACCGCTGCTGATGTCCGCGGTCCGAGCTGCCCCGGGCAGCGGCGGATCCACCGGTCGTGGGAGGCGTACGTGTCGTCAGGCGGGCAGCAGCACGCTCTTGCCGCTCACGTGCCCATCGTGGCTCGCGTCAAGTGCTGCCGCTGCCTCCTGAAGGGGGTATGTGCGTGAGATGGGGACCCGCAGCCGTCCGTCGTCGATGAGGGCGAGGATGTCCTGGAGGGGCCGGGTGCCGCTGTCTCCCGCCCCGCCCCCGTGGATCTGGATGCCGGTGGCCGCGGCGTCGAAGGCCACGAGGGTGAGGACGCGTTCCGGGCCGCCCGCGAGTTCGATCGAGGCGGGGATCTCGCCGCGGCCGGAGGCGTCGAGGACCGCATCGACTCCCCGCGGAGCAATGGCCCGAACACGGTCGGCCAGCCCTTCGCCGTAGGTGACCGGTTCCGCCCCGAGTGAGCGAAGCAGTTCGTGGTTGCGCTCACTCGCGGTGCCGATCACACGGGCGCCGCGGGCCACGGCCAGCTGCACGGCGAACGTGCCCACGCCACCGGAGGCGGCATGGATCAGCAGGGTCTCCCCGTCGGCGACCTTGAGCCGGTTGATCACCGCCCAGGCAGTCCCGCCCGCGCCGGCGAGGCTCCCTGCCACCTCCCAGGGGACAGCGGTCGGTCTGGCGACAAGCGCGCCGGGGTCGGCGAGCGCGGACTGCGCGTAGGCCGGGGTGAGCGCGGTGCCCAGTACCTCGTCACCGATACTGAAGGCGGTCACCCCCTCTCCGACCTGGTCGACCACGCCGGCCACGTCGGACCCGAGACCGGCAGGGAACTCCAGCGGAATCTGCTCGCGCAGGTATCCCAGCAGGATCTTCCAGTCGACCGGATTGATGCCTGCCGCCCGCACCGCGAGCCGCACCTGACCGGGGCCCGCGGAGGGCAGCGGGACATCCACGACACTCAGCAAGTCGGTGCTGCCGTACTCGGAGAACTGCACTGCAAGGGACATCTGCTCGGCTCCAAGCTCTTGAGGGGGCAATTGGCCGGTTGAGCTCCGTGTGATCCGCGTGGTGCGGGCCGGACCCACGGGCGCTCGGCCGTGTGATCCGCGTGGTGCGGGCCAGACCCCCGGGCGCTCGGCCGTGTGATCCGCGTGGTGCGGGCCAGACCCACGGGCGCTCGGCCGTGTCGAGGACCTCGGGCGGACCACGGACGCGTTCAGCGGCGTGCAGGCAGCGCCAGGTCTCGAAGTGATGCCGTCGAAGCAGGTCGCTCACGTCAGCATCCGACACATCCGAAGCAGCCGCGACTGCTCAAGCCTGTCCGGAGAGGAGCCGCTGTCCGGTCCGTGGAGGTACGCGCCTCGCCGAGCGGTTCAGCCTGTCCTCACCGCCGGTGCGGCGCCGGGTGGGTCCCAGTGGCACGAGATCGTTCAGCCCGGACGTCGAGCATCCACCACGTGGTCGCGTACGGCGCGTCCGGGCGGCCCCTGCAGGTCACGGGTGTGCTACTGCCCGCTGATCGGCCGTAGTTGGACCTGAGCCTGCTGTTACTCTCGTGCCGCTGTGCATGGGGGCAGCTGGGGGGCTGGACATTTTTCGCAGCGCTGTCGACGCGCGCCTGATCGGCCACCGCCATCCCATCACGCCTTTCCTGTTCAGCAGCATCCCAGGAGGCGACGATGACCCGTCGTACCACCGCCCGTGGCGTCGTCGCCGCCTTGGCAGCTCTCGCCGTGACCGCCGGTCCCGGCCCGCTCGGCGTCGCGGCCGACGCTGACAACGGTGTCGGGGGCACCTCTTTCGCCGCGGAAAAGGTCTTCCAGGCGGACCGCTACATACCGCGGAAGGACCGGATCTACACCGCAGGACCCAGCGGCTATCTGCATGCCCAGGAGGGGCGTTCCGGCTACCTGTGGACGTCGTACGACACCGGCACGACGACCGAGCTGGGCGATCTGGCCCGACTCGAACTCCCCGCATACCTGGGATCGTCGTCCGACGTCGTGGCCGATGTCGTCTCGCCCACCCAGAAGGTCGTCCTCAGGGACCTCTCCGCCGGTACCGCCACGGACGTGGCCATTACCCACGGCACGTACTGGGCCACCTTCGGCAGTCACGTGCTGACCCAGGCCCGGGATGCCGCCGGCAACCGCGTGCTGTGGCTCTACGGCGACGGCGCCCCCGCCGAAGGCACCCTCGTCGACGGTTGGCCGACCGGAATCACGGCCAACTTCACCGTCCTGGGCGGCGACAGCGGCACCGCCGTCATCGGCTACGCGTCGGCGAGCGGCGAGCGGCACCTGGCGCTGGTGGACCTGACCACGGCGAAAGTCACCGGCGACGTGGCCGTGTCCGCCGCTCCGACGGCCGTCGCACTGAGCGCGGACCGGCTGGTCTGGTACCGGTCCGACAACCCGGTGGCACACGTCCTGGACCGCGCCGACCTCTCCGCCGCCGAGACGCAGTTGCCGGTGCTCGGCACGCAGGGCGACCCGTACGTCGGCATCGCCGGACGCTGGCTGGTGGTGGCCCGCACCGTGCCGTCGAACCCGAGCGACGCGGCCGACAGGGCCGGCGTGCCCCTGATCTCCGTCCCCCTCACGGGCGGGGACCCGATCACCCTGCTCCCGCACGCGAACAGCTCCCTCGCCACGGCACCGGACGGCAGTCTGCTGGCCGTCGGCGGCTCCGACTCCGGGCACTGGGCGGTACGCCGGGTCACCGACACGGGGGCGGACACCCCGACGCTGACGGAACTGGCCGCCGTACCACCGGCGGCCGCGACGATCAGCCAACTGTCGCTGCAGAACGGCACCCTGGCCACCGACGAGACCGACAGCAGCTTCCTGGGCGCCTACTACACCCGGCAGATCGCCGCCGACGGAACGCCGGGCGCGCCGGCCTGGCAGGCCTGGGACGGCCGCGGGGCGGGTCCCTATGCCACCGGCGACGGACGGGCGGTGACGTTCACCGCCGAGCCCGACCCCACCGTCGACTCGTACCTCCAGTCCCTCGACAACGGAGCGGGTTTCTCAGTGCCCTCGGCCGCCGGAACCGTCCTCGACGTCACCGGCCACTACGCGATCGTCAACGGCACATCCCCCACCAAGCAGTACGTCGGTGACTTCGGCCGCGACTACACCTCGCCGATCGTCACCCGTTCCGTCACGGCCGCCTCCGTCTGGGGGACCGGCCTGTGGACGCCGGGTTCCGGCACCGGTGTCGTCACCGCCAAGGACCTGAAGACCGGCAAGACCACCGACACCGTCGCCACCGGCGCTCCCTGCGTCCCCAAGGAGCTCCAGGTGGTGGGCCGTTGGATCTACTGGTCCTGCGGCACGGCCGCGACGGCGGGTGTCTGGGACCGTACGGCGAAGAAGAACATCCCCGTCCCGTCCGGCGAGGCGCTGCTCGGTGACGGCTACCTCGTCCGGCACGACACCACGGCCGGAGCGCTCCTGCTCACCGACTTCGCCGGCGGCACCGCGGCCACCCGCAAGATCGGCGACCTGGCGGCGGGTACTTCCAGCTTGCGCGGGGTGACCTGGACCGTGGACAAGTTCGGCGGTCCCGCGGCCTACGTCGACGCGGACAAGCAGATCCACCTGGTGCCCAGCGAGGTGGCCACCCAACGGCTCGCGGTCATCGAGTCGGAGGTGCGGGACAACGCGTGGGGAAGCGACTCGGCCGGCAGCCCGTGGTGGCAGTGGCGCGGACAGCTCTCCAAGCCCGCCGCCTCCTGGACGGCCACGCTGACCAGCAAGGTCACCGGCGCGGTGGTCCGTACGCTCTCCGGCGAAGAGGCGAGCGGCAGCCCGGCCGCGAACTGGGACATGCGCGACGCCAAGGGCGCGCTCGTCCCCAACGGCACGTACACCTTCAGGCTGACGGCCCCGCCCGCCGACGGTTCAGGACCGTCGCTGACGGTGACGCAGACGGTGAAGGTGTCCAACGGGGCCGCCGTACGCCATGACTTCACCAACGGCGGCAGCTGGGCACCGGACGGGACCGGCGACGCCCTGACCCTCAGCTCATCCGGTGTCATCAACTACCGGCCGGGCAACGGGACGGGCGCCTTCGGCGCCGGCATGTCGGCCTCGGGCTGGCCCTCCTCCGTGACGCTGGTCCCGTTCGGCGACCTCAACGGCGACCGCCGCAACGACATCCTCGTCAGGTTCAGCAGCGGCGAACTGAGGGTGTACCGGACCATGCGCGGGCAGGCCTTCCTCACGAACACCCCGCACACCTCGCTCGGCAAGGGCTGGAACCAGTACGACGTGCTGACCTCGCCCGGTGACGTCAGCGGCGACGGCCGCCCCGACCTCATCGCACGCAACTCCTCCACAGGGGCCGTCTACCTCTACAAGGGGACGAGTTCCGGGAAGCTCTCGGCGCGCGTGAAGCTCTACGACAACTGGAAGACGTACAAGAAGATCGTGGGCGTCGGCGACCTCAACGGCGACGGCATCGGCGACCTTCTCGCCCAGGACAAGTCCAACAACCTCTACCGGTACTTCGGCACGGGCAAGGGCACCTTCAAGACGCGCGTCAAGCTGTTCTCGGCCTGGGGCGGCTCCTACAACACCATCGTCGGCGTCGGCGACCTCACCGGCGACGGCAAGGCGGACATCATCTCCCGCGACACCTCCGGCAACGTGTGGCGCAACAGCGGCGACGGAAAGGGGTCGTTCGGCGGCCGCACGAAGATCGCGAGCGGCTGGCAGGGGTACAAGGGTGTGTTCTGACGCCTGCGGGGGCCGTGCCGTTCGCGAGGAGCTCGCGGGGGATGCGGCAGACAACAACTGATCATCAAAGACAGCGAGAAGGCCCGGGTCGATGACCTGGGCCTTCCGTCATGGAGCGGATGCCTTCGGCGCTAGAGCCCACGAAGCGCCTCGTGGAGATCGTCGTAGGCGCACCAGCAGTCGATACTTCCGTCGTCGTTCAGACTGCCCATGTACCAGGCGTCGTCCTCGACCGGCTTCACCAGGGACAGTCCGTGGAACCCCAGGACGATGTCAGGGCAGAGCCGTTCGTCCTGTGCCGTCGGCCCACCCAGCCACGTCACGACACGATCGGTGCCGAGAACCGTGGCCTCCCGATCGCCGGAGACCTTGCGGATCTCCTCCAGAGTCCACCCCTCCGGTAGCTGCCTGTCTGCCATCCGACCCATGATGACAGCAAACGCGGTAGCGAACCGCTGCCCTGGCGCCCTCGTTCTCAGAGCGCCTCAGGCGTCTGTGGGGGGACAGAACACGCGCGTGAACAAGAAGATGGCTGCCGCGGCCTCTGCGGTGGCGATGATGTCCGGTCTGCCACCTGCACCGGCTGGTAATGGGCCGCGCCCGCACCCCGCAGGAGAGCCTCCGGCAGGGCGCTGTCAGGCTCCTCGACCGCCCTGAGATACCGAACACCCAGCACGTCTGGCGAGTGTGGCCTTCCGACACCGCCACGTGATGGCTCGCTCACCGCTCACGCTTTCCAACTCGTAGGCGTACATGGGCGCCGGACTGGGCGAGCGCGTCCCGCGGTCGTCGTTGGAGCCACTTGAGTAGGCGTACTCATGCGTGATGCGGACTGAGGCCGCATGCTGCGTTCCATGCGGATGGCAGAGAATTGGCGACAGCCGGGACGGTGGTGGAAATGAGACGTCCGAGCAAACCGTCGACCGGTCAGCAGGTGGGAGTCAGTCTGGCGCTGCTCCTGATCGACCTGATGGTGATCGCCTGGTTGATGTACGGCTACGGGATCACAGGGTGGGCCGACAGCTACGACGATTCCAACCCACCGGACGCGCCTCGGGTTGCTCGGCAGGCGATGTGGTTCCTGGCCGGGGGCGCGGTGCTCACCGGTGGTGGTCTGCTTGCTCTGGGATGGCGCATCTCCGGCACCGTGCAGCTACTGCTTCTCGGCGGCGGAGCGGCATTGTTCGCCCCCGGCGCTGCCCAGTGACATGGCGGCCGCAGTACACGCGGTCGCCATGGCTCGGCGAAGTCTCATTGGAGGCAGGCCAACTGTCCGTCAGCTACCGCGGTTCCGGTCAGTTCCCGGCCGAGCGGCACAGGAAGCCCACGGGTGCCACCTCGGCAGCAGCGGGAGTCCTTAGGATGGCCGAGGGGGCGGAGCTGTAGCGCAGAGGTCGTCGCGCGCGGTCTCCAAAATCGCGAGGACGCCGGTTCGAATCCGGCCGGTTCCGCCTTCTCGCCGTAGCCGAGGATCTCGCCGCGCTGCTGACCTCGGCGGGGGAACGCTGATGTCGAGACAGTCACCGCTCCCGGACTGCGTAGGTCAGGTGGGTCACCCGCCGTGTCACCCCCGCGCAAACCGGCTCCAGGGCCACGCGGGCGGTGATCCTCGAGATCCCCAGCTTCCTCGCGATCGCCCGCACCGGCACCGGCACCTGTTCGGCCCGGTGACGCCGACGGATCTCACTGCTGTACGACGACACCTCCGGAGTCGGTGGCCACTGCCCGCTGCCCACTGCCCACTGCCCACTGCCCACCGAGCATCCGGTCTATGGACCAGAAGGTGCGCTTGAACTTGTCTTGTGGGGCTGGCACGGTCCGGAGTCCAGGTCTACTGAACTTGAGATCGTGATGTCGGGCCGGCGAAGTGCGCGGCGTCTGGGCGCTGTTTGGGCAGACCGGCCGGATAATGCGGATCGACAGAACGATCCAGTGACCGTGAGACTGGACAGATGACCAGACGATCTCCCGCTTCCGGGGATGTTCAAGCCGTTCTGTTCGACTCCGGTGGTGTGCTGATGCGTCCGATCGGAGGCCGGTGGAACCCGCGTGCGGACTTCGAGGGGACCGTCCTCGCTCACGATCCGTCGGTCACGGATGACCGCTTCGCCGCGGCGATCGCCGCCGGGGACCGGTTCTTCGCCGCCTTGTCCTCGACCCCCGACTACGACGACTACCACCGTGTGGTGCTACGCAACCTCGGGATAGAGGCCACCTCACAGCTCCTGGCCGATCTCCGTCGTGAAGTCCCCGTGGACCAAGTGCTGGAGCTGTACCCGGACGTGAGGAAGACCCTGGAGGAGCTGAGCCGGCGCCAGGTGCGGATGGCCGTGGTCTCCGATGCCTGGCCCGACCTGCCCGGCCTGCACACGGCACTGGGCATCCACCACTTCTTCGAGGCGTACGCAATCTCCGCCGAGCTGGGCTGCAACAAGCCGGATCCGCGCATGTACCACCACGCCAGCACGGCACTTGGCCTGCCCCCCAAGCAATGCCTGTTCATCGACGACGATCCCGACCTGGTTCAAGCGGCCATCGAGCTCGGTTATGCGGGGCGCGCGATCCTCCGGGACCGTCCGCTCCCGGACGTTGCCCCCGTCCCGTCCGTCACAACTTTGACGGAACTGCTGGAGCTTTTCTGACCAGGCTTTCACTCAAAGGTCCAGAGTGAGCCCGGCACTGAACTGGATCGGGTGATGACGGGGCCGTTCACCTGCCGTCGGCTGCTCGGGTTCGGTGCGCGCTCCGGTCCTGCGGTCCTGCGGTCCTGCGGTCCTGCGGATGAGCGTCGGGTCGGTGGAGCGGCGACGGGCCGAATGCGGTCGACGCAAGATGCTCGGGCATTGGGGAGGTAATCGATGGACTCGGCGGACGACGTCGTCAACTTGATCTGCCTGGCCGACCGGCCGGGAACCAGCGGGCACAGCGTCGCCGTGCGAGTGCTGGGGCGCTCGCAGCCCGGCATCCTGTTCGGCCATGACTTCCTCGATTGCGAGATCGTCTTCGTGGCGGAGTCCCTCAGCGCCACCTTCTCAGTAACCCTCCTCCCTGAGGACCTGGAGGACTCGGAGGACGCCTTGGCGACCTTGGAGTCGCAGCGATTCGCCACATGGCTCACCTCCGGGCGGACTCCGTCCTTGGAGTTCAAGCCCGACGGCCACAGGCGAATGTCGGTTTCCGTGCACGACGGACCTGCCACAGGGGTCACCGTCACCATCCCGTTGCACGTGCTGCCGACGGGGTGGGCCGGCGAGCAATGGGCCCTACTCACACGCGTACGTGACGTCTATCCCCGCGAGGTCGTCGAGACGTCACCCGGCGCCTACGTATGGCGGCGCACCAGAAACAGCTGACGGCCCGGTCGAACGGCTCAGGTCCCTGAGAGGTCCCCAGCACAGCAACAAGCCCCCTACCAGCGGACAACCCGCAGGTAGGGGGCTCACTCGTTCCGGCTTACTTCTTCTTGCCCTGGTTCTTGACCGCCTCGATCGCTGCCGCCGCGGCGTCCGGGTCGAGATAGGTGCCGCCCGGGTTGAGGGGCTTGAAGGCGGCGTCCAGTTCGTAGGAGAGGGGGATGCCCGTCGGGATGTTCAGGCCCGCGATGTCGGCGTCGGAGATGCCGTCGAGGTGCTTCACCAGGGCGCGGAGGCTGTTGCCATGGGCCGCGACCAGGACCGTACGGCCGGTGAGGAGGTCGGGGACGATTCCGTCGTACCAGTACGGAAGCATGCGGAGGACGACGTCCTTCAGGCATTCCGTGCGGGGGCGGAGCTCCGGCGGGATCGACGCGTAGCGCGGGTCGCCCGACTGGGAGAACTCCGTGCCGTCCTCGAGGGCCGGCGGCGGCGTGTCGTACGAGCGGCGCCAGAGCATGAACTGCTCCTCGCCGAACTCGGCCAGGGTCTGGGCTTTGTCCTTGCCCTGGAGGGCGCCGTAGTGGCGCTCGTTCAGGCGCCAGGAGCGGTGGACCGGGATCCAGTGGCGGTCCGCGGACTCCAGCGCGAGCTGGGCGGTGCGGATCGCGCGCTTCTGGAGCGAGGTGTGGACCACGTCGGGCAGCAGGCCGGCGTCCTTGAGCAGCTCACCACCGCGTACTGCCTCCTTCTCGCCCTTCTCGTTGAGGTTGACGTCCACCCAGCCGGTGAACAGGTTCTTCGCGTTCCATTCGCTCTCGCCGTGGCGGAGGAGGATCAGCTTGTACGGTGCGTCGGCCATGCGTACGAGCGTAATGGAAGCCTTCGTCACCTCGCGCGCCTGCCCAGAAGCCGGACGGTTGACGGCATCTGTTAATTGAGTGGCCAGGAGGGGACGGCCATTTGTAAGTTGCGATCAACACCCGAGCCGCTTACTCCGTGGGGTCCCGATGCCAATCGCCGTCATGAGGCGCGCCGTCCGCGAGAGCGTCTCCGGGCTCCCCCGCGAGTTCTGGTGGCTCTGGACCAGCACCCTCGTCAACCGGCTCGGCGCTTTCGTCGCCACCTTCATGGCCCTGTACCTGACCATCGACCGCGGCTACTCCGCCTCGTACGCCGGTCTCGTCGCCTCCCTGCACGGCCTCGGCAGTGTCGTCTCCTCGCTCGGCGCGGGCGTGATGACGGACCGGCTCGGGCGACGGCCCACCCTGCTGATCGCCCAGGTTTCCACGGCGGGCTCCGTCGCGCTGCTCGGGTTCATGCACGACCCGGTCGCCATCGCGGCCGTCGCCTTCCTGGTGGGCGCCACATCGAACGCCTCGCGGCCCGCCGTGCAGGCGATGATCGCCGATATCGTGCGGCCCGAGGACCGCGTACGGGCCTTCTCGATCAACTACTGGGCCATCAACCTCGGCTTCGCCGTCTCCTCCGTGGCCGCCGGTTTCATCGCCGAGTTCAGCTACCTCGCGGGCTTCCTCCTCGAGGCCGGCATGACCCTCGTCTGCGCACTCGTCGTCTTCGCGAAGATCCCGGAGTCCCGGCCCGTCCAGGTCGCCAAGGAGACCAGGAACGGGGACGGTGTCGGGCTCGGGGCCGTGCTGCGCGACCGGCGTTTCATGAGCGTCGTCGGTCTGTCCTTCCTCATCGCCGTCGTCTTCCAGCAGGGGTTCGTCGGCCTCCCCGTCGCGATGGGCGAGGCCGGCTTCACCCCGGCCGACTACGGCATGGCGATCGCCGTGAACGGCGTACTCATCGTCGTTCTGCAGATCCCGGTCACCCGTTTCATCGAGCACCGGGATCCCATGCGGCTGCTCGTCATCTCCTCGCTCCTCGCGGGATACGGCTTCGGGCTCACCGCCTTCGCCGGGTCGGTCGGCGTCTTCGCACTCACCGTGTGCGTGTGGACCCTGGCGGAGATCGTCAACGCGCCCACCCAGACGGGGCTCGTCGTCCGGCTCTCCCCCGTACAGGGCCGCGGCCGTTATCAGGGCATGTACACCCTGTCCTGGGCTCTCGCCTCGCTCGTCGCACCGCTGATGTCCGGCCTCGTCATCGACCGGTTCGGCGCGGAGTGGCTGTGGGGGCTGTGCGCGGTGGTCGGGACGGTGGCGGGGGTGGGGTACGGGGTGCTGATGCGGGGGCTTCCGGCGCAGGACGCGTGGGCAACTCCGGCGCCCGGCACCGCGAAGACCGAACTCAGCAAGGCATAAGGGGAACAAGGGGCAGCGCGGCGCCCATGGGAGAGCCGTCCCCAGGTCCGCATCCGCAGCGCAACTCAGTCCCCCACCCATAGCCGCATGAGTACGCGTGCTCATGTCCCCGCGACCCCCCGGCGCCACGCTGAACGCATGATGAATCGGGGAACGCTTCTGACCGCCTCCACCGTCCTGGTCGCGGCCGTACCGGTCGCCGCGTGGGGACTGATGGGCCAGCAGAACTCCACGGAGCTGCCGGCGTCGCAACTCGACTACGCCTTCGAGCCGTTGGGGATCCCGGACGGGACGGCCACCGTGCTCGGCGCAACGGCCTTGGTGCTGGCTGGAGTTGCCGCCGCGCTGCTCGTACGTGCCTCGCGCAGCGGCGGCGGTCTGGACAGGCGCTGGTGGGGGGTGCTGGCGCCGCTGGTAATGGCCGGGCTGCTGGTCGGGACCGGCTGGCGCATCCTGACGGCGGGGGTGATCGGCGCCAATATCGGTGCCGGCCTGGTCATCTTCTTCATGGTCCCGGCTGTGGCCGGGTTGGCGTTGTGGGCACTGGGCCGCGGTGTGTGGCTGGCGACCCGGCGCCCCACAGGAGGCCAGTGGTCGGGTTTCGCCCCGCGCGGCGCATAGATTCCGCGATGCTGAACCAGCCGCGACACCACCCGCGTCCCAGGTGTACGCGCCTCAACTCCCTTCCCGAAGTGACTACTTGCCGGCCCGGGACACGCCCGCGGCACAGCAGAAGCACAACCGGGGAACAGCTCGAACCCGTACGACCGCACCGCCTGGTGACCGCACCACCCGCCGACCACGCACACCCGAAAGGAACACAGCCATGGCCACACCTCTGACCGCCGCCGAAACCCTCTCCGCGTTAAAGGCCGAAGGCCTCGCCTTCCACGAGCACACCGGCTGGAAGACCCACGGCCGCGACTCGGCGACGGGCAAGAAGTTCGGGCCCGTGATCGGCGTGCTCATCCATCACACCGCGGGGCACAACGACAAGGAACTCTGCTCCAAGGGCAGGTCCGACCTCCCCGGCCCGCTCTGCCACGCCTGGCTGGGCAAGACCGACGGCCTGTGGCTGATCGGCAACGGCCGCACCAACCACGCCGGGTCCGTCGACCTGGACGTCCTCAGCGCCCTGCGCGCCGAGAAGTCCCCGCTCCCGAAGGACAACCAGGCCAACGCCGACGGCAACGATGTCCTGTACGGGCTGGAGATCGAGAACCTCGGCAACGGCAAGGACCCCTACCCGGACGCGCAGTATCGCAAGGCGGTGCTGTGGGCCGCTGCCCTGTGCCGGGCCCACGGCTGGAGCGAGAAGTCGATCGCCGGTCACAAGGAGGTCCAGCCCGGCAAGATCGACCCCAGCTTCGACATGGACGACTTCCGGGCCGACGTGAAGAAGCAGCTCGCGGAGACGCCCGTCAAGAACACCCCGGCCAAGCCGGGCACCCCCAAACCCACCAAGCCCAGCACCGGTAGCGCGTCCAAGCCCCGTGTCGATCTGTCCCGTCTCATCGACGCCTCGAAGAAGGACCCCGCCGCCAAGCAGGGCCACGTCAGCTACATGGCGGGCACGAACCTCACCGAGGCCGCCCTGGTCAAGCTCGGCTACCTCGCCAAGTCCTACGCAGGCGACGGCTCCTTCGGCTCGAAGACCGTCGCCGCGTACGCCAAGTGGCAGCGCCACCTCGGTTACACCGGCGACGACGCCAACGGCATCCCCGGCAAGATCTCCCTCAGCAAACTCGGCTCCCAGACCGGGCTGTTCACCGTCGTCGCGTGAGGCGGTACGACGACTCCCCCGGTGCGTGGTGACTTCGCCACGCACCGGGGTTCGTTGCGTCCGACCCGGATCCCGCCCGCCTCACGGATGCATCCGCTCCCGCCCGCCTCACGGATGCATCCGCTCCCGCCCGCCTCACGGATGCATCCGCGCCCCCTTCAGCACCTTGTCCACCGCGTTCCGCGGCCCGTACACCGCCAGCCCCACAAGATCCAGTTCCCCGGTCGGCACGGCCCGGACCGCCGCCCGGTTGTCCCGGTCGTTGCCGGTGGCGAACAGGTCCGAGGTGAAGACGGCTCGCGGCAGCACCCGCGCGAGGGCCCGGCCGTGCGCGGCGGTCAAGGTCTCCTTCGAGCCCTCGAAGATCAGTACGGGCTGGCGGAACATCGGCAGATACGGGACGTCGTCCGCATCGGCGTACGGCTCCCCGATCACCTCCGGAACCGCCGTCCCCAGGCCGCTGACCAGGAAAGCGGTCACATTGAGTCGTTGCCAGGGCTCCAGATCGTCCCGCAGCAGGACGGCGATCTTAGTGTCGAACCGGACGGGTGCAAGGGCCATAGGTTCAAGGGGCCTGGGTTCAAGGGGCCTGGGTTCAAGGGGCCTGGGTTCAAGGGTGGAGGCGCTCATGCTTCGAGACTGCCGACCGCCGTACGACATCGTCTTGTACGTTCTTTGCATGGCCCCGCAGCGCCCCGCCAGGCAACCTCAGCGGGAGATCTCCGCGTGGCGCCCGCGCGTGCCGGGCGTCCTGGAGGTGTTCCACGCCCACTACACGGAGTACGCGTACCCGATGCACGTACACGAGGCGTGGACGCTGCTGATCGTCGACGACGGGGCCGTACGGTACGACCTCGCCCGGCACGAGCACGGCACCCCGCACGACACGGTGTCGCTGCTCCCGCCGTACGTCCCGCACAACGGTTCCCCGGTCACCGAGCACGGCTTCCGCAAGCGCGTCCTGTATCTGGACCTGAGCCGGCTCGACGAGAGCTTCATCGGGCCCGCGGTGGACGCGCCGGACCTGGTGGATCCCGTACTGCGGCGGCGGGTCGGGCAGTTGCACAGCGCGCTCGCGCATCCCGGGGACGAACTGGAGGCCGAGAGCAGGCTGACGCTGGTCGGGGAACGGCTGCGCGGGCATCTGCGGCCCCGGCTGCCCGGGGAACCCGCGCGCCCCGACCCCACCCTCGCCCGCCGCCTGCGTGAGCTTCTCGACGCACGGGTCGTCGAAGGCGTCGCCCTGGAGGAGGCCGCCCGGCTCCTCCAGGCCCATCCCGCCCATCTGGTACGGGCGTTCAGCGCGGCCTTCGGGATCGCCCCGCACCAGTACCTGATGTCCCGCCGCGTCGAACGCGCCCGCCGCCTGCTCCTCGACGGACGGCCGCCGGGCGAGGTGGCACCGGCGACCGGCTTCTTCGACCAGTCCCATCTCACCCGCCACTTCAGGAAGCTGGTGGGGGTGCCTCCGGGACGCTACGCACGGGCGGGGCTCGGGGCGGCCTGAGGCCTAGAGGTCCCGCTGAGCCTCGTACAGGTTCCTCGGGCGTACGACGTCCGTCGTGCCGTACAGCTCCACGCGCGCGTGGAGGTCGCCGGTGAAGTCGGGTACGTCGATCTGGCCGAACTCCGTCACTTCGTTGATGCCGACGGTGGCGCTATAGGGGGCGAGGCCGTCGATCTTCATCAGGCCGGCGCGGGAGTTGGTGACGCGGATGTTCCAGTGGGTGAAGCGGGCGCCGAAGAGGGGGCCGGCCGAGTAGTCGCCGCCGTGCTGGCCGACGTTGTCGACCGTGATGTCGGTGCGGACGTTGGCGAAGGGCAGGCCGCGGTGGGAGTCGAAGGTGCCCATCTTCATGTCGCCGCGCGACCAGACGTTGTACGAGGAGAGGCCCTCCACATTGATGCCGTGGAGCTGGGTTCCGGCGGGCGCCGGGACCGTGCGCTGCTCGACCGTGAAGTCCTCGATGAGGTTGTCGTGCGAGCCCTCGCGGCAGAAGTAGGGGTGGTGCGAGCCGCGGCCCGCCACGCGGGTGCGGCGCAGGGTGCAGGCGGAGGCGGCGACCAGGCCGAAGCCGTTGTCCACGTGGCGTACGACCACGTCGTCGGCCCAGCAGTCGTACGCGCACTGGAAGGTGACGCCGTTGTAGCCCTTGTCGAGGAGGTGGAGGCTCTGCGGGGTTTCCACCGCCTCCAGGGTGAGTCCCTCGACGCCGGAGCCGGTCAGCGGCTCCACCAGTGTGGTCAGTCGCGGGTCCCATTCGGGACGTACGTCCAGCGGAAGCGGCCTCTCCAGGGTGACCTTTTCGCCCTGCACGCGCGCGATGCGCACGGGCCACTCGTAGGGGACGTAACTCGTCAGCTTCGTCTTGTCGTCCCAGAGGTACGCCTCGGTGCCCGGGCCGCCGCCCGACATGTGCTCCAGGAGGGTGTGGTCGGCGTCGTCGGCGAGACGGAGGAGGACGAGCTGGCCGGCCTTCAGCTTCCCGGCGTCCGCGACGCGTACCGACCGGGAGCCCTGGCGCGCAGGTTCGAGCGTCGTCAACGTCTGCCACTCGTCGCGCTTGTTGCCGGTCCAGCCCTCGAAGGGCCACGCCTTCGCCTTGATGGCGGTCGTCAGTGTCGTGAAGCGGTCGGTGGGGCAGAGCCAGACCAGGCCGCCCGCCCAGGACCAGGACGACTTGTCGCCGCCGTAACGGGAGCCGTAGACGCCGATCAGCTCGGTGAGGTTCTTGGTCGCGTACAGCTTCGTACGTCCGCTGCCGGCGCCGCGCAGGACGACGTTCGAGTAGCCGATACGGATCAGGTCGTCGATGCGGAAGGTGCCCGGCGGGATGAGAACCGTGCCACCGCCGGCCCTGCCGGCAGCAGCGATGGCACGGTTGATCGCGGGGGCGGAGTCGGTGACACCGTCGTCCGCGACGGCTCCGTAGTCGCGTACGTCGGCCACCACGCGGCGGCGGGGGAAACGTTCCGTCCCGGCGCGGTAGCCGGCCCTGCCGATGTAGGGGATCTGCGGGTGGGTGAAGGGGGTGCGGGTGAACTCGCGCCAGAGGGCGGGGGTTTCGCCCCGCTGGGTGGCGGACGTTGCGGACGTGGCGGCTGTCGCCGTTCCGCCGGTCGCGGCTGCGGCCGCCACCGCTATGGCGCTGCCGAGCAGGCCGCGTCTGCTGATGCCCACGTATCCGTTGCTCATGCCCTGACCGCCTTCCACCGACACTCATCGACTTTTACGTATGTGAACTGAGTTCATATGTGCGTCGGCGGTGAGCATGCCATGGCGATCGCAGGCACGGAAGGGGTCGCGCAACGGCTAGTTGAAGGGGTCGTGCAACGGCTAGCTGGCGAGCGAGGGCGGCCGATTGATGAGCGTTGGAGGTCAGCTGGTGGGGCGCTGGGTCAGGTGGCTGAACGCGTCCAGGTTGCGGGTCGATTCACCGCGGGACACCCGCCAGGCGTACTCCTTGCGGATCGCGGAGGCGAAACCGAGCTCCAGGAGGGTGTTGAACGAGCCGTCGGCGGCCTCCAGGACCGAGCCGAGCAGACGGTCGATCTCGTCCGGCGTGACCGCGGCCAGCGGCAGTTTCCCGGCCACGTAGATGTCGCCGAGGGAGTCGACGGCGTAACTCACCCCGTACAGCTTGAGATTGCGCTCCAGGAGCCAGCGATGCACACCGGGTTCGTTCTCGTCGGGGTGGCGGATCACGAAGGCGTTGAGGGACAGCGAGTGCCTGCCGGCGATCAGCGAGACGGTCGTCGACAGCTTCCGGGTGCCGGGGAGCTTCACCACGTAGTTGCCGGGCTCAGGGCTTTCCCAGTCGAGTTCGGCGTCCTTGAGGACTCCCTCGATGACCTGTGCCGCCTGCCGTACGTCAGCCATGATGGGAGCGTACGTCAGCCATGGTGGGAGCGTACGCGACGCCTGTGTTCCTGCACCGCGGCCGTGTACACGTCCGCCGTGGCCGCGGCCGAGGCGTCCCAGCCGAAGCCCCGCGCATGCCGGGCGGCGGCCGCGCCCAGCCGGGCGGACAGCTCCTGGTTGTCCGCGAAATCGCGCAGCACGCGCGCGTAGGCGGCGGGATCGTGGCCCTCCACCAGGAAGCCGGTCTCCTGGTCGCGCACGGCGACGGGCAGCCCGCCGACCGCGGCCGCGAGCACCGGCGTACCGGCCGCCTGCGCCTCTATGGCCACCAGTCCGAACGACTCGCTGTATGAGGGCATGACCAGCACCGACGCGGCCCGGAACCAGTCCGCGAGCTGCTCCTGGCCGACGGGCGGCCGGAAACGGACGACGTCGGCGATGCCGAGCCGGGCGGCGAGCTTCTGCAGCCCCTCGGGCTTGGCGAGGCCGCTGCCGCTGGGGCCGCCCACCACGGGGACGACGATGTTCGAGCGCAGGTCGGGGCGCTCGTCCAGCAGCACGGCGACCGCACGCAGCAGCACGTCGGGGGCCTTCAGGGGCTGTATGCGGCCCGCGAAGAGGGGGATCAGGGCGTCCTGCGGGAGTCCGAGACGGGCGCGGGCGGCGGCGCGGCCGTCTGCGGGGCGGAAGCGGTCGAGGTTGACGCCCGGGTGGACGACGGCGACCTTGCCGCGCTCGGCCTCGTAGTGACGTACGAGCTCGTCGGCCTCTTCGGCGGTGTTGGCGATGAGCCGGTCGGCGGCGCGCACGATCTGGGTCTCGCCGATGACGCGGGCGGCGGGCTCGGGGGTGTCGTCCTCGGCGAGCGCCGCGTTCTTGACCTTGGCCATGGTGTGCATCGCGTGCACCAGGGGGACGCCCCAGCGTTCGGCGGCGAGCCAGCCGACCTGGCCGGAGAGCCAGTAGTGGGAGTGCACGAGGTCGTAGTAGCCGGGCCGGTGGCCCGCCCAGGCCTGCATGACGCCGTGCGTGAAGGCGCAGAGCTGGGCCGGGAGGTCTTCCTTGGCGAGGCCTTCGTAGGGGCCCGCGTCGACATGGCGTACGAGGACGCCGGGGGCGAGCTCGACGGTCGGCGGGAGGGCGCCCGTGGTCGCGCGCGTGAAGATCTCGACCTCTATGTTGATCGCGGCGAGCCGCTGGGCGAGCTCCACGATGTATACGTTCATGCCGCCCGCGTCGCCCGTGCCGGGCTGGTGCAGGGGCGAGGTGTGCACGGAGAGCATCGCGACGCGGCGGGGCTTGCGGTGCAGCCTGAGCCGTCCTGAAGCCGCCGGGGAGCGGAGCCCGAGCCTGGTGATGTACTGGCTCACGGGGCGTTCCTCCTTGCTGCGGGCATGCCTGTCGGAGGATGTGCGGCACCCTCCAGAGAGCGAGAACACCGGAGCAGTCCGCTCCATTTCCGCTTTGCCGAATCATTACCGCTGGTCGCTCAACCGTTCGAGGGGCGGATGCGTACCTGAGGCGCGGCGGGAGGTTATCCACAGGCTCGCACCGGGTCCGCCGCGCCCGCATACTCTCGTACGCATGACAGCCCGCGCAGCGTCCCGCCCCGTGGGAACGGTGACGCGCGGGACCACGAACCCCAACCGCCTGCGCCGCATGGACCGCTGGATCGCGGCGACGCACGGAGCCGAACTGCGCCGCGCCACCGACCCGGTCGCGGTCGACCTCGGCTACGGCGCCGCGCCCTGGACCGCGGTCGAACTGCTCCAGCGTCTGCGCACCGTCGCTCCCCGCACGCGCGTGGTGGGCGTCGAGATCGAGCCGGCCAGGGTCGAGGCCGCGCGCCCTTACGAGCGCGAGGGTCTCGTCTTCCGGCACGGCGGCTTCGAGGTCCCGGTGCAGGGCCGCCCCTGGCTCATCCGCGCGGCGAACGTACTGCGCCAGTACGACGAGGAGCAGGTCGCCGGGGTCTGGGAGCGCCTGTGTGCCCGCCTCGCACCGGCGGATCCGCCGGCCGGGCCTGCCGGGTCCGCCGGGTCCGCCGGGTCGGCCAGGTCGCGGGGAGGCCTGCTGATTGAGGGGACCTGCGACGAGATCGGCCGCCGGCATGTGTGGGTCGCCCTCGGCCCGGAGGGGCCGCGCACGGTCACCTTCGCGACCCGCCTGGGCTCCCTGGACCGCCCGTCCGACCTCGCCGAGCGCCTCCCGAAGGCCCTCATCCACCGGAACGTCCCGGGTGAGCCCGTGCACTCCTTCCTGCGCGACTTCGACCGAGCCTGGGCCGCCGCCGCGCCCTACGCCTCGTACGGCGCCCGGCAGCGCTGGATACGGACGGTCCGAGATCTGACGACCGACTGGCCGGTGACGGACGACATATCCCGCTGGCGGCAGGGCGAAGTGACGCTGCGGTGGGAGGCGTTGGCGCCGGGGGTGCGGTGAGGTCGGATCGGGAGGCGTTGGCTCCGCTCCGCGGGTGTTGGCTGCGCGGGTGAAGTGACGCCGGGCTGGGAGGCGTTGGCTCCGCGGGTGATCTGACCCGCGGGGAACGTCGGGCGTGAGTCGTTCGTCACACACGTGGGGAGATCGTCTTGCGGGGGTGGAGAGGGGAAAGGAGTTCTTGCCCTCCTCTGTCGTGTTGCGCGCCGACATGGCACGATCCCCCAGGCGTCCGGAAGTTACTGACGGTCAATCAGTTTGGGGGCGGAGAAATGGGATCCGGCAAGCGGAGCCTGACCACGACGGCGATGGCCCTGGCCTGCGTATGTGCCTGCGCCTGCGCGGTGCTGGCGGCACCCGGCCTGGCGTACGCGAGCCCGGCTCCGACACCGAAGCCCAGCTCGGCTCCGACCACGGACCCGGATCTGACGCTGCCCCCCGGCGCGACGCCGCCCTCCGTGAGCAACGAAGAGCTTGAAGCCGTACGCACGAAACTGGACGCCCTCTACCACTCGGCGGCGGTGGCCACGGACGCGTACAACGCGGCGGAGGAGCAGACCCAGCATCAGTCCACCGAGATCGTCGGCCTGGCCCGCGAGATCGTCAAGGGCCAGCAGAAACTGGACGACTTGAGGGACCTGGCGGGCGCCGCCGCCCGCGAGCAGTACCGGAGCGGCGGGCTGCCGCCCGAGGCCCGGCTATGGCTGAGCGAGGACCCGCAGGAGTTCCTGGACGGCGCGGGCCGCGTGCGGCAGGGCGAGCACGCGACCGAGGGCCTGCTCGCCGAGTTGACGCGCACCCAGCAGGACTTGGAGCAGTACGCGAAGGACGCCTCCACGCAGTGGACGAAGCTGGAGTCCAACCGCAAGGCCAAGGCGGAGGCCAAGAAGAAGGTCGAGCAGCAGATCGCCGCCGCGGAGAGGCTGGAGTCCCAGCTCGAGAAGGACGAGAAGGAGCGGCTGGCGAAGCTGGAGGAGGAGGCCGCGTACCAGGCACAGACGGCCTGGCTGAACTCCGGTTTCGTCCCGGCGGGCGACGGCACGGCGTCCGAAAAGGGCAAGAAGGCCGTGGCCTACGCGACCGCACAGACGGGCAAGCCGTACGAGTGGGGCGCCGAGGGCCCCAAGTCGTACGACTGCTCAGGGCTGACCTCGCAGGCCTGGGCGTCCGCCGGCGACGGGATTCCCCGCACCTCGCAGGAGCAGTGGAAGCAGCTCACCCACGTGGCCGTCAAGGACATGCGGCCCGGCGACCTGATCATCTACTTCGCCGACGCCAGCCATGTCGCGATGTACATAGGCGACGGCGCCATGGTTCACGCTCCCCGGCCCGGGCGGACGGTGACGGTCGCGGGCGCGGGTTCGATGCCGATCCTGGGGGTTGTACGGCCGGACGCGTGAGGTGTCCCGGGGCGGTGCACGGGGGGAGGTGCCCCGGGGCGGTACGGGGGGTGAGGTGTCCCGGAGCGGTACGCGGGGTCGGGTGTCCCGGGGCGGTACGGGGGGGGTGAGGTGTCCCGGGGCGGTACGCGGGGGGGTGAGGTGTCCCGGGGCGGTACGCGGGGGGGGGTGAGGTGTCCCGGGGCGGTACGCGGGGTCGTGTGTCCCGGGGCCGAAGGCCTGCCGCGCGCGACCCGGCGTACGTATGTGACCCGCCTGCTCTGACCTGGCCGGAGCGGCCTGCTTCGACCTCGCCGGAGTAGGCCGCTCCAACCGGGCCGGAGCGGCCGGCGCTGCCCGGGCCGGAGCGGCCTGCCCCCACGTGACCGAGCCCGACCGAGCCCACGCACCGGCAGCCCGAGGCGACTTGCCCGAATTACCCCGCCTCGAAGTGACCTGCCCCACGTGACACAGCGCACGGTTGCCCTCCCCGCGCAACCGTGGGGACGTGACCTTCGTCATCCCTCGCGGAGCCCCGTCGTGTCCAAGTGCGTTACAGGATGCGGCATATGACGGTGGCTGTTTGCCAGACCCCGTGCGGCACACCATTCCGTTTCGGCACCCGCTGACGCTATGGTCCCGGTCGGTGGTGCGAGCACTTCGCCGCACCACGCCCTCGGGGGGAGGGAAGGAACCCAGACGATGCCCGTACCCGTACCGCGGCAGAGAGCGATCCCGGCCGTGGAGAGTGGTCCGGCTCCGGACGCGTTCTCACCCGGCTGCCCACCCGGAATCGAACCCGGCGGCTTCGCCGGGCCGGGACCCGCGACCGGCGCCGCGGCCCCTGCCGACAGCGCCAACACGGCTCACCTGACCCTGCTGGTGATCGAGAACGACCCGGCGGGTTCACTCAGCGTGCCCGAAATGCTCGACGCCACGGGCAAGGCGATCCGGATCCGCAGCGCCCGCAACCTCACCGAGGCCGAGCGGCTGCTCACCGACGACGTGCACTGCATCCTCCTCGACCTCGCGCTGCCGCCCGCGGGCCGGACGGCCGAGGCCGACGACGAGCTGGCGACGCTCAAGCACGTACTACGGCTCGCGCCCGGGCACGCCGTCCTCGCGCTCACCGCGTCCGGTGACGCCGAGCGCGGCACGGAGGCGGTGCGCGTCGGCGCCCAGGACTACCTGTTTCGCGACGAGCTGGACGCCCGGCTGCTGAGCCGCGCGATCCGGTACGCGGTGGAGCGCAAGCGCTCCGACAAGGCCGAGCGACGCCTCACCGAGTCCCGGCTGCGCGCGCAGGAGAACGCCCGCCTGGAGCGAGGGCTGCTGCCCACACCGCTTCTGGAGGGCTCCCCACTCCGCTTCGCCGCGCGCTACCGCCCCGGCCGCTCCCGGGCCCTGCTCGGCGGCGACTTCTACGACACCGTCCGTACGCCCGACGGCACCGTGCACGCGATGATCGGCGACGTCTGCGGGCACGGGCCCGACGAGGCGGCGCTCGGTGTGGAGCTGCGCATCGCCTGGCGCGCGCTGACGCTCGCGGGGCTGTGCGGTGACGAACTGCTCTCCACCCTCCAGCAGGTCCTGGAGCACGAGCGCGACAGCGAGGAGATCTTCGCGACGCTCTGCACGGTGGACATCTCACCGGACGGCCGCCGCGCCGGGCTCTGCCTGGCCGGCCACCCGTCCCCGCTGATCGCCCGCCCGGGCCGGCCCGCCCAACTGCTGCCGTACGAGAACGGCGGCCCCGCGCTCGGCCTGCTGCCCGGCGCCCGCTGGCCGCGCCAGCAGGTGGAGCTGGGCGGCGCGTGGAGTCTGATGCTCTACACCGACGGCCTGATCGAGGGCCACATCGGTGCGGGCAAGGAACGGCTCGGCCAGGACGGCATGGTCGACATGGTCCGCCGCCAGCTGGCCCAGGGACTCCAGGGCGAGGAACTCCTGCGCGCGGCGGTGAACGAGGTGCGCGAACTCAACGGCGGGGAGCTGACGGACGACGTGGCGGTGCTGTTGCTGGACCGCACGCCGTAGCGGTCGTACAGGGGCTGGCTCCTGCGACTGGGGTGGTCGTGGTGCCTACCGGCCGCGGTTCGGCTGGTGGTGCCTACCGGCCGCCGTTGTAGGGACCGTACGGGCCGTCGCTGCTGTTTCCGCCGCGGCGGCCACCGCCGCCGGAGACCTGGCGAAGCGCGGGGCGTACGTCCACGAAGAAGACGATCGTGGCGACCAGGCCCGCGATCTGCAGGAAAATGACCGGTACCAGCAGGTTCACGGCCACCGTGACGCCCAGGATGATCAGCCAGAACATCTTGTTCTGCTTGTCGGCCGCGCGGTACGCGTCGTCGCGGGCCAGTCCGGCCATCACCAGTGCCACCACGGCGAGCACCAGGATGGCAAGGAAGATCACCGACATGAAGCCGCTGAATGCCGTCAACAGCACAATGCCCACCGCCCGATTCGAGTCGTCTCTACGCCACCGTACCCGCAGAACGGGCCGGGAACTCTGAGAGTGCCCGGCCCGTTGTCGTCGGCTTGACGCGGCCGCCTGCTGCCGCTGCCCACTCCCGCGCGTTTCGCGGGGTTCGCTTTCTCCGCAGAGCTCCCGCGTAAGTCGCGGGGTTGTGCCTGCTCCGCCTGCTCCGCCTGCTCCGACTACTTCGCGGGCGGGGTGGTCTTCTTCGCGGTGGTCGTCTTCTTGGCGGCCGGGGCCTTCTTCGCCGCGGCCTTCTTCGCCGGGACGGGCTCGGTCACGACAGCGACGGGCTTCGGCGCGGCCGGAACCGGCTTCGGCGTGGTCTTGACCTCGCCCGGCTCGGCGTTCGGCTCGACCGCGATGGCCAGCTCCTCGATCTCCTCGGCGGCCTCGCCACGCCAGGTCTTCACGACCTGCTCGCCCTGCTCGGCGACCTTCTCGTAGGTCTCGCGGGCCTTCACGGCGTACTCGGCGGCGACGCCGATGCTGCGCAGGGCGAGGTCCTGAGCGGACTCACCGATCTTCTTCAGGTCGGTGTCGAGGGTGCTGACGAACTCCGTCACCTTGGACTGGATCGTCTCCTGCGCCTCCTTGGCACGGGAGGCGGCCTTCTCCTGGGCGGCGTTCGGGTCGAAGCTACGGACCGTCTCGATCCGCGCCGGGGCCTCGGCACGGATCTGCTCCACGATGCCGGGCACCTTCTTGGCCTGCTGAACGGCCAGGTCGGCGGTGCCGGCGAGGAAGTAGAGCGGGGTCGGGTCCGTGGCGGCCTTGCGGATGTCGTCGGTGATGGCCATGCGATGGTCCTCCCGGATTCGCGTTCAGCTGAGGGTTTGGTTGGTCCGCGGCGAGACCGGCCTGTCGGCGGCGCTGCGTGCGGTGTTCGTGTCGCTGATCATGTTGTTGATGTTGTTGATCGTGTTGCAGTCGTGCTGCTGATCGTGCGGCTGGTCGTGCTCGTCAACTGGCGGTCTGCTGCGGATCGGCATCACTGCCGTCGGTCGTACGGGGGCCTCGGACGCCGGTGTCCGCTGCGCTCCGCGGATGCCCGGCATCCGATATATCCAGATCACTGTCCTGAATATCCAGACCACCGACCTGATCGATTTGCACGTCGGCGTGCTGCACGCCAGCGTGCCGCACATCGGCGCCAACACCTTGATCGCCCTCGTCCACCTGGGTGATCTCGAACCCGTTCTCCTTGCGGAAGGACTCGTAGATCTGGAGCAGCACCTGCTTCTGCCGCTCGTTCAGCGTGGGATCGGCGAGGATGACGGCACGTGTCTCCACCTCGTCCCGATCCCGCTCGGCGTCGAGGATGCCGGCCCGCACGTACAGCGTCTCGGCGGAGATCCGCAGCGCCTTGGCGACCTGCTGCAACACCTCCGCGCTCGGCTTGCGCAGCCCGCGCTCGATCTGGCTCAGATACGGATTGGACACCCCGGCGGCATCGGCGAGCTGCCGCAACGACAGCTGCGCATTGCGCCGCTGCTCACGCAGATACTCACCAAGATTGCCGACGTTGAGTGATGCCATGCCTCTACCCTGCCCCACCCTTGCTAACAATTGCAAGCACCTGCTTGCAAAAGTGCGCTACGCCACGTCGGGGTCGACGTGTGACTGAGCACGATAGGTGTCGCATTTGCAGGACAACTGTCGTGCGGTCTCACCGCCGGCCAGGGTCCGCAAGCGAGCATGGGTGCAGGGGGCCACTCCGAGTGGACCCCTGCACCTGGCGTTGAGCTTTCCTGGTCGGAGCTGAATGGTCTCCGCAGGGGAGGGCAGACGGCTCTGAATGAGGGGCTGAGACGCCTACGGCTGGCGTCACCGCTGAATCCCGAGGCGACCGAGCCGACGCGCCAGAAATCGGCACCCGAGCGGATTGCACGCCGGCCGTCGTTGTCGACGGACTCGCCCTTCAGGGTAGGAAGCTCGCTCATCACCTCGGCATACCCCTCGGGCCGGCCCAGCCTCCCGCCACTGCTGCGAACCACCTCTACCACCTGCGGCAGCACGCGGTGCAGCGCCACGGCCTCGTTGACCTTCCAGGACGAACTCCGACGCTCTTGGAACTTCGGGCCGCCGCCCCGAAAGGTGCGGTCACCCGTAACCGAACCGCTCCCGCCAGGCCCGGGACAGCCGGGGGCGCAGGAAAACCACCCCCTGCTGGGTGCCGACGGCGAGGTCGAGGACGGGGCTTGCGGGCAGGGCAGCGAGGGACGTGACGAGCGCCGGCAGGGGCGCCGACCACACCTTCTCGCCACTCGGTAGATGGCACAGTGCCACGCCCTGTTCGTCGCTCACCGCGACCAGAGTGTCGCCGGCCGGGACCCGTCCCGTCCACAGCAAGCGGCAGGCCGGTACACCCAGCTGACGCGGGCTGTCGGGGGCCGCGGAATCCCACACAGCTACCGGAGCCGCATGGGCGTCGCCGCAGGCCGCGGGGTCCAGGAGGAGCAGGACGGCGCTTCCGTCGGACAGCTCGGCCCAGCGAAGGAAGACGTCGTCCTCCGAGATCATCCGGTGGTCGATGTTCGAACGGGGTTCGGCCACCGACCGGCTCGGCCGAACCCAGTACCGGCTGTCCGTCGACAGATCGATGACTTCCGTCGTGCCGTCCCGCCCCTGCTGGGCCACCCACCGCGTCCCGGCTTTGGTGTGGTGTGGCAGGAGGAGGCAGACATCGCCGAGGAGTTCCAGCGGCGTGCCCCTGTCGGGCGTGGCGGCCGAGACGTCCCACAGCCGGCCGTCCGTGACGCCGGTCCGCGGTGCCTCGCCTTCGGTCGAGCGGTCGTTTCGGCCCGCCACGCTGCTTTCCCAGCGCCAGAGCGGGCGGGTGCCCGTCAGCAGCACGGTGGTTCCTGCCAGGGTGGTGAAGGCCGCCGAGCAGACCCAGTCGTTGCTCGGATCGACCGGCCAGGGAAGGTTTGTCCACTCGGGAGTCGAGTGCGGGGCGTCGAGGAGCTTCACCCGACCGCGGATCGCGTCCAGGCCCAGCAGCCGGGTGTGGGGATGGCTTGACGTCGGTGGCAGCAGGTGAGCCTGGACCCCGAAACGGGCCCACCCGTCCAACCAGGTCAGGTTCGTGCGCTCGGCGGGTCCGCCCGGGGCGATACGGTTCCAGACCGCTTGGGAGTACGGCAGGTCCACGGACCACCCAGGCAGGTCGGGACGGACGTCCGGCTTCATTCGGCCCTTATAGTCCCAGCTCAGGAGCTGGAGCGAGCCGTCCGGGTCCACAGCGCGCTCCTGTTCGGAGACCGAGTCGACGAACCGCCGTTCGACCAGGTCGAACGTGGTGCCTGGGGTTGGCTCCGGGGCGGGCGCAACGCGACGGACCATGTGACCCGAGACGGCCAGGACGCCGGTGGAGTCCTCGGGCCAGGCGATGAGTGAGTCGATCTCCGGAGCGGACAGCTCCAGCGGGGCGGACCGCGGGTCACCCGGCCTGGCGTGGTCGGCCCACCGCCACAGTCGTGCCGTCCCGTCGTTGCCCACCGCCAGGATGCCGGGTCCCGGTTCACCGGGGGCGGGCAGCAGCCGGAGGGCGCAGACTGCGCCCTCGTGCCCCCACAGCGGCGAACCCACGGTGTCCGCGGTCTTGCAGCTGACCACGCTGACCTGGCTTCCGTAGCCGACCGTCGCGGCGTACAGCCCGTCCCGCAGCAGCACGGGTGCCAGGAAACCCGCATGGCCGACGGTCTTGTCCCGGGCCGCGACGCGTTGCGCGGGACCGTCGAGACGCGCGATGAGCAGATCGTCGTGATCCTGCGTCACGAACACGGGGTCGTCCTCGCTGCCCAAGGCGAAGCCGCTCTCCGCCCAGACGAAACCGTTGAACGGCAAGGCAACCATCCGCCCTGATCCCGTCTCGATCAGCGTCACCCGGGTGCGCGGCTCGCACACCGCAGCGACGGTGCCCCGGCCGCCATGGATGCGGTCGGCCAGGAAGGGGCGGACGCAGTCGTCGAGCAGGACGTCGACGTCACCCTCCGCGTCGAGGGAGTGCAGGGTGACACGACCGCCCACCCCGTCGCACAGCAGGAGCCGGACGCGGCCGTCCGCGTCGTGGGCGAGGCAGGCGGATGCCTTGGGCGTGTCGAGATCGTTCTTCGCGGGTGTCTCGCAGGCCACCTGGACCAGCGGCTCCAGCAGGGGCAGCGTGTACACGCGGACCTGTTCGGCGTCCCCGCACACGACCACGGGCATGCCGTCGTCGCGGAACCCCGCGTCGAACAGCAGCGTTGCTCCACTGGGGGCGGTGTGGAGCAGCGTCTGGTCGGCGACGTCCCAGATTCGGATGTCCCCCCTGACGTCGAGGGTCACTGCCTGCGCCGGGCCCGCACCGTCCATGAGCTGAGCGAGCCCCGCGACGCCGGCGGGATGCGGCAGCAGGGTCGACTGCGACGGGTCGTCGAGCCGCCACACGTGCACGTGGGAGGCCGACGGAGGCGCCGCGAGCACGACGTGGCCACCGTCCGGCAGGACGAGGTCCTCGATCTGCCACGCAGGGTTGTACGAGCGGACCGCATAGGCGGCCCCGTCGTGGCGGCCCACCACGCGATGCGGGGTGATCTCCCGTGGTTCCACCCGCACGCGCTCCAGCACGGCCGACAGGTTCTGGGCCTGCCCGGACAGCGCATGTTCCCCGTGTGTCCCCGCCACGAAAGCCAGCAGCGCCGGCTTGTCGACCCGGGCGGAGTCGGTGTTTGCGATGAGGTAGGCGTAGCGCTCGACGGCGAGTGCGAGCGTGGGACGGCGCAGTGCTCGCCGCACCGCCGGCAGCAGCGTCGCCAGGTCGGCGTGGACGACGAACAAGGCGTCCTCGATGAGGTCGTCCAGTTCCCCCGAAGCTGCGGCGTGCGTCGACAGGTGGGTGCGGACGTACAGATGTGCATGCGGCCAGTCCCGGTCGGGCACGAGCTCCAGCAGGGTCGCCACGAAGCACTCCTGAAGATCCGCTAGATCCCGGTGCTTGAGCGCCCGCCACTTCAGATGGTCCGTCAGTTCCTGGTGATACAGCCGGAAGTACTTCGTGCCGTCCACTTCGGCGTGCGCCAGGTAGGAGCCGTCCTCGTCCAGCAGCAGGTCGACGTCCGCCTGGACGAGCGGGATGCCCGAGAGCCGCGTCGCCACCTGCACCCAGAGCCGGCGCGGCAGGCCGTTGCCCTCTCCGAAGGCCAGCACGGTGAGCAGGGCCATGGTCTTGGCGTGCCGCTCCTGCGGCAGTCGCTGGAGATACGCCTCGAAGGCGCCTCCCACGTCCGAGGGCAGTTGCTCCGCCCAGCCCGGCGCGGCGGTGTCGACGACCGGGCCGCGCAGCAACGCGCTCGCCGTCATCCGGGCGACCAGGAAACACCTCCCGGCCCGGCGGGCCACCTCGCGGGCGACCTGGCGGGCCACGTCCGGCCGGTGTTCGTACGGCGCCCCCTCGTCGCAGAGGATCTTCACCACGTACTCGGCCGGCTCGGTGTCCTGAGCGTACTCGCCGTCGTCAAGGTCGATCACCGGCACGTGGCCGCCGAGGTGGGGCAACAGCTCGCGACGTGAGCCGACCACGAGCCGGACACACGTCACCGACGCGAGCGGGCGCAGCAGTTCCCACGCGATGCGGCGGGCCTCGGCCTTGTCACCCGCCGAGCCCGCCTCGTCGAGCGAGTCGACGACGATCCGGAAGGGGCGTTCCCGGTCCACGAGGGCGGTGAACAGGGCCACCGGCGTGCCCGCCCGGACGTCCGCCGCGGCGGCGATGCGCTGCACCAGGGCCTCCAGCGTCTGGTGGTGCGCGTTGACGGAGGCGTCGGCACAGCCCTCCAGCACCAGCCGGCCCAGCACCGCAGACTTGCCCGAGCCGGGGTCGGCAGTGACGACCAGGGCCCGCCCCTGCCCGTCGCCCTCCAGATGGGCGCGTGCCGCCCGCAGGGCGCGCTCACGTCCGGTGAAGTACGAACCGGGGGCGTGCACATGCTCCACACCACGGCCGCGCGGGTCGAAGTGCGAGGAGAGGTCGGAGGCGTCGGAGACCGTGCGCCCGTCGCCCGTGACCTCGGCGCGCGGGTCGAAGGAGGGGTTCACGAAGAACGGGGGACGCTCGGACTGGTCGATGGACGAGCACGCGGCCCGCTGGGCCAGCCCCGCCGCCGTGAGGGAGCGATTGACCCGCTCGGCGAGCGTGCTCGGCGCCAGGTACCGCTGTGACGGCCCGTCACCCTGATGGCACGCCTTGGCCAGTTCGGTCACGAAGGCGCCGTCCACCGCCAGATCGCGATGCCGGGCGGAGGCCAGCAGCCAGGTGCCCGCGCCGAATCCGTCGCCGCGTCCCCGGCCGGCCACGATGGTGTCGGTGACGGTGCCGATCTCCGCCGTGGCCGCCGCCGCGTGACAGGCGTCCACCACGAACAGAACGTTGCGGACTGGTGACGTGGCCAGGATTTCGGCCAGGTTGGGCAGTGACAGCCACGAGCGTGGTCGCCCCGGCTCGCTGTCAGCGCAGGCCAGACGGTACTGGCCGGCCGGGGAGCGGTCCCCGTGCCCGGCGTAGTACATGACCACGACGTCCTCAGCGGTCAGTCCGGGGGTGTGGCACCAGTCGGCCAGGGCGTTCTCGAAGGACTCGCAGTCCGGGTCGTAGGAGACGGCCGTCAGGACACGCTCGTAGCCCATCGACACGAACAGCTCGGTCGCCCGGTCGACGTCCTCGTGGGCCAGGGGGAGTTCGGGGGCTTCGCGGTAGTGGCGGGTGCCCGCCGCGACGAGGTACAGCATCAGACGGCCCCGGCCCCCGGCAGCAAGCCCATCATGATGGCCCGCCCTGTCTCGACGGCGGTCAGGTACCGCGTGGCGTCGTGCATGTGGCTGCCGTTGTTCACCGCCACGTCCCGCACGCCGTCGCCGAAGGCCGGACCAAGTTCGCGTACGACGGCGACGATGTCGGTGTCGTCGGCGATGTTGGTCCACGCCCGCACCGGCTTCGGCCACACGGCCCGGCGGTTCTCGGGCGCCGGTTCGAGCCGATCGAGGACGAGGGCGCGCATACCCAGCGGCGATCCCAGGGTGACGAGCATGCGGATGTCCCAGTCGCCGTTGCGCCGCGGGTCGCAGAGCGTCTCGTAGGCGAGGACCGACCCAAGCGAATGGGCCACGACGACCCGTGTCCTCGGGGTGATCCGCGCGGCCAGCCGGTCCTGCGCCGCACGCCGGATCTCCTCGTCGCCGAAGTAGCCGGTCATCTGCTTGAGACTGCCGATCAGCGCGCGGTCGAGGACCCCGCGCAGGTATCGGGCGCCCGTGAGGGCGTCCAGGGCTGCTCGCACGGCGTTGAGCCGGAGGGCCCGGGAGGCGGTCCAGCCCACGGGGCCCCGCGTACCGGTGGCTGCCGGATCCGGGACAGCGGGGTCGGTGCGCGCTGCCTCGGCCCACCACTCCATCAGGAGGGCGAACTCCGCGTCGTTGTCGACATCGCCCTCGTCGTAGAGGATTTCGGCCCCTGCGCGGGTGCCGCGTGGCCGGAACAGGTCACCGTAGAAGGCCATCCCCACGTCGTCGGACGAAGGCACCGGGCCGCCCGCAAGGCGTGTGCCGCCCTGGAGTTCGGGAACGACGTCCCGTGCTAGGGAGTCCTCGCTCAGGTACTGCTTGCCGACGCCGTGCACGAAGACGACCTTGCTCAATGCCCCTCCCAGGGTGAGGGAACAAGATTACGCGGGGACGGTCAGCCCGGCGCGCGGAACTAGCAACGGCGGGTCACACAAAGGCTGTTGTGCGTGCCCGGGACAGGATCGCGGCTGTCATGGCCCGTGCCGGACTCATCGAAGTCCTGGCTCTTCCCCCGGAGGAGCCTGAGACGGAAACTCTCCGGATCTGGCTTGACTCACTGGACGACAAAGCGATTGTGTAGCGAGCCGTTCGTCTGGGAGGTATACGCGGCCAATCGCATGAACTGGTCGAGGTGCGCCGCGAGCTGATCGTCGAAGCCCTCAGCCACAAGGAGCGCCCCCCGAGACCTCGCGCAAGGACAGCGGTGAGGTGCATTAACTGGCAGCGCGCCAGCCCGCGAAGTTCGACGCCCCCCTTACGTGGGGACAGCGTTGCGGGGCTGCGTACGGACATCTGCGCGTACGAGCCAGCGGGGTCATGCCGCTGACGCGGTCTGGAGGCTTTCCACGATCTGGGACGGCAGGATGGCCCGCGCCGGGGCGCTGTCGGCAGAGGCAAGGTAAGCGAGGAGCCTTGTCGGCTGCTCTGGCCGACCAAGAGGGACCGGTTCAACGCGGCGCCATCCCCGGGCAGACGCCGCCTTGATGGCGGTTAGATAGGTGTTCTCATTCATGCGCCCCAGGGTCCGGGCTCGCATGAGTAGAGCGGCCAGGGACACCTGCCACTGCCGCTTGAGCGCGAAGAGGGCTGGCCAGTCGACAGTGGTCGGCAATTGGTCGTGGATGTCTTCGGCGGGCATAAGGAAGGCCGCCGCGAACTGGTGGGCCTGGGTCTCGACCTCCTTTACGCCCCAGATCTGCTCGCCGTGCAGCACTAGATGGGCGAGTTCGTGTGCGCTGTCGAAGCGGGACCGGGCTCGGTCGTCCTTGTCGGTACCCAGGACGACAACGGGATGATCAGGAAAAGGCAGGGAGAAGGCGTCGACATCCGTGTTGTCGAGGGGAAGACGGATCACCGCGACACCACGCGCCTCAAGAAGTCCAACGACGTCGGAGACCGGTCCGGAAGGTAGTCCCCACATCTTCCGTACCTGAGCCGCAACCTCTTCGACCTCCGCCCGTTCCGCCTGCAGTCCGCTCACGGGGAGCATCGGCACGTCGCCGGCGCAGAACCGCTGCGCGGATGAGGCATGGACGGCCAGGTCGTGAGCCACGTGAGCGATGGCCCGCGCACGGCGACGGTCGGACACCGAGGTCCGGCGCAGCGACCGAAAGAAGCCCTCGTGGCTTTCGACCATCGCTTCGTGGAAGAACTCCTGGGGCACCCCAAGTACCGAGGCCAGGACACTGCTCGTATCCGGGCTGGGTCGTGCCGCGCCGCTCTCAAACTGGCTGATCGCGGCAGCAGTGAGCCCGCAAGCGCGGGCGAGCTGCGTCTGGCTCAACCCTGCCAGTTCGCGGGCGGTCCGCAGCCGAGAGCGCTCGAACGCCTGCGTGCTCATCTTTCCCCTTGCCTGGCCTGCCTGACTTTGATCTCCACATCTTGGCGGAACACGGAAACCACGCACGCTCCAGGGTGCGTGGCCAACACAAACCTTACGACTTTCGCGTGGAAACACACACGGAAACACATGCCGTGATAATAAGTACTCTCGATAGTGGAGATCCGGCTGCGACAGGCGGAACTTCCTCGAACCCATGGCGCGGGGGCGGTTGAAGTGACGGAGCGTTTCCAGATTCTGGCCCTCGACGGCGGTGGCTTCCGCGGCATGTTCTCCGCTGCGGTCCTAGCTCGCCTCGAAGAGGATCTCGGTGTCCGCATCGCCGACCACTTCGATCTGATCGCCGGCACCTCGACAGGCGGAATCATCGCGCTGGGCCTCGGGCTCGGGCTGTCCCCGCAGCAGATCCTGGAGTTCTACACCGAGCATGGGCCGCGCATCTTCCGGGACCGTAGCCGCCTGCGGGGCCTGAAGCACCTGGTGCGCGCGAAGTACAGCGCGGAGCCGCTGCGCGCGGCCCTCAGCGAAGTCTTCGGCGAACGGACCTTCGGAGAGAGCACTAAACGCCTGGTCATCACCTCCTACAACGTCGCCGCCGACGACGTCTACCTCTTCCGGACCCCGCATCTGCCCGGCCTCAAGCGCGACTGGCGCGAGAAGGCTGTCAACGTCGCGTTGGCCACCTCCGCCGCGCCGACCTACCTGCCCGGGATGCCCCTGGACGGAGCACGGCTCGTCGACGGCGGCGTCTGGGCGAACAACCCGGCCATGGTCGCGCTGACCGAGGCGGTGGGCCCGCTGTCCGTGCCCCTCGACACGATCCGGGTGTTCAGCCTCGGGACCACGACCGACGTCCGCCACCGCCACCGCCGTCTCGACCGCGGCGGTCTGCTGCCATGGGCCCGCGACGCCGTCGAGGTCCTCATGCGGGCACAGAGCGAGAGTGCCGCCAAGCAGGTACGCCACTTCGTCGGCAAGGACGACGTGCTCCGTCTCAACCCGACGGTCCCCACCGGCGCCCTCGCTCTGGACGACGTCGACACCACAACCCTTTCGGGATGGGCCGGACACGTCAGCCGCGACGTCTCCCCGGCTGTCCACCGCACCTTCTGCGATCACCTCGCACCGGCTTTCGTCCCCCTCCACTCCGCTCCGTAAGGAATGACGTGAACGCGTACCACCAAACGCAGGACAACACCGACTCGCCCGAACAGATGCTTTCCATGCTGCTCGACGGCGCCGTGGAAGTCCTCGACATCGCCCCCGACCTCCATGACACCGCGATCGAGCGGTACGGAGAAGTCGGGACCTGGCTCGCCAAGAACGGCAGCCCCGGATGGGAGATCCACTCCCAAGGCTCCTTCCTCCTCGGCACCGTGGTCCGCCCCAACACCGAGACCGGCGAGTACGACATCGACCTCGTCTGCCGACTCCCGCTACAACGGGACAGCACGACGAAAGAGGAACTCAAGCAGCGAGTCGGTGACCAACTGGTGGCCTACCGGCGCTGGAAACAGCGCGAAGGCCACACCGACGGCCCCGAAAGCCTCGAACCCCGCCGCCGCTGCTGGACCCTCGGGTACCCCGGCTTCCACCTCGACGTCCTGCCCGCCATCCCTGACGAGGAACACCCGCCCACCGGAATCCTCCTGACGGACAAGAAGCTCCACAAGTGGCAGCACAGCAACCCCCTCGGCTACGCGGACTGGTTCCGCGCCCGCTCGGAACTCTCCCGCGCCCTCCTCGAAAAGCGGCTCGTCGCCAGCGTCGCGAAGGTCCCCGAACACCACATCCGCAGCACCCTTCAGCGACTAGTACAGATCCTCAAGTGGCACTGCATGCTCTTCTTCGCCGAGGACACCGACAACCGACCGCCGTCCATCCTCCTGACCACGCTCGCCGGCCGCGCCTACCGCGGCGAGGACGACCTGTTCACCGCCGTACGCAACGTACTCGCCGCCATGCCTCTGTTCATCGAGGAGCGCGACGGTCAATGGTGGGTTCCCAACCCTGCCCACAAGGAGGAGAACTTCACCGACAAGTGGAACGAATACCCTGAGCGGCGCCAGGCCTTCCTCGCCTGGTTTGGCGAGATCACCACGATCATGGACAACCTGGCACTGACGGAGTCCAAAGGCCTGGACGTGGTCTACTCCCAGCTCATGAATTCCTTCGAGGAAGGCCCCGTGATGCGCTCCTTCGCAACCTACGGCGCCCGTATGAAGGCCCCCACCAGCCAGCGAATGGGCGCCACCGGACTGCTCTCCGCGACCGCCGCCGGTCCCCGCAGGAAGCCGAACACCTACTATGGCCAGCATCCCGGCGCGCGCGGTTAACCTCGGCCGCCAGATGGCCGCGATCAAAGCGGTCGTCCCCGGCGCCCAGGGGAGCGTGCGGGGCGGCGAACTCGTCTGCACGCTCGCCCTGCAACCCACCCCCATGAGCAGGAACTACACAGTGCGGATCGTCTACCGCCACCGGCGCAGGCCACGCGTCACCGTTACCGACCCGCTCCTGGCACTGCATCCGGACGCCACAGCCCTCCCCCACGTCTATCCCGACGGTGACCTGTGTCTGCATCTGCCCGGGGAGTGGAAGGAACACATGTTCCTCGCGGACACGATCCTGCCGTGGACCTCGGCATGGCTCCTGCACTACGAACTCTGGCTGATCGTCGGCCGCTGGACCGGCACCGGCGACGAACATCCAGTACCGTCACCCGCGAACCGGATCCGATAACAGATTCGCGGCCATGACCTCCTACTCCCCCAAGGCGGAGATGCGTGCGATGTGGCTGTGCCGCTCCCGAATCCCACGACCTGCTCCCAGTCGTGGCAGGGGATGGTCAAGCCCTGCACCTGGGAAAGCCGCAACCGATGGGCCCAGCGTGGTGCGTCATCAGTTGAGCGATCATGCTGCGCCCCTTCTGCCCATCGGAAGATCCATGACCGCTTGCCTCAGCGAGACCGAGATCCAAGACGGGCGGCGAAGCCAAGTGCTCAGTGCGAGATCCACCTCCCTGGCTATAGCAGGTCCCCCGTACAGTCAGTTGTCCTGGTCGGATCTCTCCAAGGATCAGCAGAGGGCATTCCTCGCCGCCTTGGCCGCGGCACCGTCCATCAGCGGCTACAAGATCGGCCAGTTCCTCGCAGAACTCGCCCGCACCGAACCCCTCGCCGTCATCGAACTACTCGAAGCCAGGGTGGAAAGCCCACTACACCAAGTGACAGGCATGCACTCCCCCCTGCCCTTCCGCTGGGACGTGACACCGCCGTTCCGCGATCACGACGACTTCCCACACCTGCTGCGACAGATTCGCGACTGGATCGCCGCCGACCCGGAGTCCATCCGCAGGCGCTACCTGGGAGTCCACATCTTTGAGCTTGTAGCTGGGCCCTACGACGGTCGAGTCACTGACGTGATCGACGAGTATCTCGATGGCAGCGACCCAGTGAAGATCAAAATCGCCGCGACGATGCTGTCCAAGGCCCCTCGGACGCTCGTTTGGGACGTCGGGTTCGTACGCCGCTGCCTGCGTGCCGCGGACCGCCTTGGAGACGCCAGCCTGAGGAGAATGAGGGGCGCTCTTTACAACGCCAGCAACAGCGGAATGCGCTCCGGGACACCCGGCCAGCCCTACCCTGAGGATGTCGAGGAACGCGCGAAGGCCACTGAGCTGGCTGACGGATGTGCCAAGGGGAGCGTCGAGGAACAGTTCTACCGCGACCTCGCGGACTCCGCCCTGGAGCGTATTCAGGACGTGAAAGACGAGCGTCCTCCGGACGGCCGCGACTGGTGAGGGCCGAGTGAGCGATAGGGCCAACAGCCACGGCGCCCTTGAGCCCTGGCTACGCTCCCGCCATGAATGCAGAAGAACAGGCGAGACACGACGAGTTCGAGCGTCAGCAGAAGATCCGCGCCGGACCACCCTCCTGCAGCACGGCTACCGGATCAGCGACCTCGCCCAGCGGCTCGCCCGTCTCCAGCCCCGCCCTGCCCGCACCGTCCGGCCGTGGGACCCCAAGCGCTACGCGGCGATCTATCCCGAGATCGTCAAAGCCATGGTGTTCTACGCAGCTCCGCACTGGCGCCGCCTGGCACTCTCCGGCACTGAAGAGGACTTCCGGGCCTTCCACGCCGAATTCATCCGGCGGCCCCCCAACGAGAGTTCCCTCCGCACCACCGCCAAGCCGTGGTTCATCCATCAACTCCGCATAATCGCGGACATCATCGAGGCAGCGACGGCACCCAACGCTGACAACTCGGGGCTCAGTTGATACTCCCGTTCCACCCACAGATTTCGGCAGCCTTCAGGTTCTGGTAACCGGGACGAGGGTCAAGTACGTGATGCCAAGGATGTTGCGGTAGCCGTCAGCCCAGGACGACCGCTGGCGGTCGACTCGTTCGCGGGTCTCGGCGGCGAGTGGATGGTCCGGGTTCATGGCGAGCCAGAGTTCTGTGTCGTGGCGGTAGCCGGACTCGAACTCCTCCCACTCCTCACGGCTCGCCGACTCGATCCAGGCCGGCCGGAAGCCCGCCTCGACAGCGAGGTCGACGAGCGGTCCGAGCCGCAGGTGGTCTCCTGCGTGCGCCCCGGGCCACATAGCCGCGAGTTCCTCGTCCGTCGGGGCGCGATCCCAGAAGCCCTCGCCCAGGACGACACGTCCGCCTGGGCGGACCAAGCGGCGCAGCTCGTGCAGTACGACGCTGGGATCGTACGGCTGCTCGGGGTCGCACAGCGCCTGACCAGCCCCCAGGCAGAGCACCGCGTCCACGGGCCCGCGTGCCGTGCCAAGGGCCGACTCCTCGCTGAATTCGACCCGTCCGGCCAGTCCGCGCCCCTTCGCAAGGTCCCTGCCCCTGGCCAGATCCTCGGCGTTGATGTCGAGGCCCACGCCTGTCGATCCCGGGACGGACTCCAGAACACGGAGCAGCAGTTCGCCCCAGCCGCAGCCGATGTCGAGGATGGTGGAGGGCGAGACGGCGGCGAGCCGCGCGACGATGCGCCCGGCGCGGGCTTCGGAGAGCGGTCCGTGGAAGGTCAGACTGCCGAGACGCGGGGGAAGATCGGAAGCGATTGCCATAGGGTGGAACATTAGTTCTCCCCGAGTGGCGTGCCGAGCGATTTAGATCCGGCTCGACCGACCCGGACGACTGGCCCTGCACCTGGTGTGCCCGCCGCGGATTTACCCCGATCGGCCGCACCCACAGCTTCACCCGCTCGCAAGCCGGGAGCTGAACGCCGCCGTTCTCACCCCTTCAGACGGCCTCCTGCACAGGGCGCCGGCGGCATCCTGCCCACGGAGCTCAAGCCTCAGATTGAGCAAGACGTCGACCCTCGCCTCGTCTCACTCAATCTGAACCACCGCAGGTCACAGCATCACGATGGCCCATCTTCATTGAGACAGGTCAACCGATCGCGTCAAGCACCACCGCCGCGATCGCGCTGTTGGAGTGCTCCCACACCTGGCGATACAGCCCAGCAATCTGTTCTCGCGACTCCCCAGAGGATGGGGGAGTGAATCTGACCGTCTGCAGTGGTCCGCATGTCCGAATTGGGTCGAGTCGTATGCGGCGATTTCCAACCTCGACTCCGCAGCGTTGACGACCCCGGCGCTACGCTCAGATCATCGGAGGAATGTCGACGGGGTGGGGGACGACGTGCCGGACTCGGAGCCGTGAACGGTGACCTGATCGCCCCGCACGGGACGCCGCCGACGATCGACCCGACCGTGGCCACGCCGGCGCGCATCTACTCGTATCTGCTCGGCGGCAAGGATCACTTCCCGGCCGATCGCGCGGCCGCGGAGAAGGCCCTGGAGTCGATGCCGGTCCGGGACTTCGCCCGCGTCAACCGCGCTTTCCTGACCCGCGCCGTACGGCATCTGGCCGAGATCGGCCTGGATCAGTTCCTGGACATAGGCATCGGCCTGCCCGCCCCCGGCAGCACGGCCGAGACCGCGCTGTCGATGCGGCCCGACGCGCGGATCGTCGGCGTCGACAACGATCCGATAGTCCTGGCGCACGCCCGCGCTCACGGCGAGAAGCCCGCGCCGTCAGGCGCGACGATCGTCGCCGGGGACGTCCGCCGTCCGGCGGAGATCCTGGAGAATCCTGAGGTACGCGGCCGCCTGGACTTCGACCGGCCCGTCGCGGTGCTGCTGGTCGCGGTCATGCACTTCGTCATCGACGAGGACGACCCCTACGGCGCGGTACGCACCCTGATGGACACCGTCGCCCCGGGCAGTGTGCTGGTGCTGTCGCAGGTGACCGCCGACTTGGACCCCGAAGGGGTGCACGCGACGGCGAAGGCCTACGGCCGATCGTCGGTGAAGACCGCCGTACGAAGCGGCAAGGAGATCGCCGCGTTCTTCGACGGCCTGGAGCCGATCGCCCCGGCCTGGTGATGCTGTCGCAGTGGCGGCCGGACGAGCAGGTCCTCGCCGGAGACGACCGGATCGGGATGTACGCCGGAGTGGCGCTCAAGCCCTGAGCACGGGCTGGTGCCGCCACGGCGGTCAGCCGGTGAAACCCCGGGTGCGCAGAGACTTCGCGACATCGCGGGCGATCGAGACGGTGCCCTGCCGGCCGCGGATCGAGTCCACGCTGTGCAGGTGGCAGCGCCCGTCGTGGTAGAGCTCGAACGGCCGGCCGGGCTCACGAACCCTCAGCTCCCAGGGCACCCGGACCGACGGCCTGGAACACCCCGCAGTGCTGTCAAAACTCGCTTCCACACCAGGGCGTACGCGCCTCTTGCCAGTACCTGAGAAGGTCCGCTTTCGGTTCGGTTCGATCATGCCGGGCAGTTTCCCACCCGGCACTGACAGCCGGGAGCGCCGGCAGAAGTCACTGACATTGATCTTGCTTGCCGCCGCGGACCGACTCCCCGAAGTCACCTCGAAATGACTCCCGCGAGAGTGAGGCAGCCGACCCGGAGCCTCCACGCCAACTCGGCGTGCTCCTCCCTGAGGTCGTGGTGGCTGGTGAGCCTGCGGAAGATGAGCGGCTCGAAGAGGAGGTCGAAGACGTCGTCCACGTCGGTGTCGGACGAGGATCGTCCGGCGGCACGTCTCCCGGCCAAGGTCGCTGTCGCCGTCAACGGCTGTTCGCGGGCGCCTCGTCCGAGGTGGTGACCGCATCTGGGCCGGCGGAACGTTGCGGCGCCGCGGAGCCTTCCGCGGGCTTGGACCTCGCCAGCCACAGGCCGGTGAACACGGCGGTGGCCAAAGTGACGGTGCCGGCAGCGAGGAAGGCGCTGTTGAGGCCGGTCTCGAAGGAGGCGCCGCCGGACTGCCGGGTGCGGACGATGGCTCCGAGTACCGCCACGCCGAGCACCGCGCCGATCTGCCGGGTGGTACTGCTGATGCCCGATGCGAGGCCGCCTTCCTGCGGGCTGACCGCTTGGATGGCGGCTCCCGTCAGTGGGGACATGGTCAGGGCGAAGCCGACGCCGATGACTCCCAGCCGCCACCACACGTTCCCGTAGCCGGTGTCGGCGTGCACCATGCCGAAGGCCAGCAGTCCCGGGCCGGCCAGGGCCAGGCCGCTGGTGACCACGATTCGGAAGCCGTACCGGGCGGCGAGCCGGCCCGCGTACGGGCTGACGATCACCATGGCAAGGGTTGCCGGCAGGGTCTGCAGGCCCGCGCGCAGGATCGAGCTGCCCTGGACGTACACGAAGAACTGGGAGAAGAAGAACGACGAACCCATGAGCGCGAACCCCACCACGACCATGGCGGTGTTGGACACGGTGAACAGCCGTTGCCGGAACAGCCGCAGCGGCAGCATCGGCGTGGAACGACGCGCTTCGACGGCGACGAAGGCGGCGAGGAGGATCACCGCGGCGGTGAAACTGCCCAGGATCACCGGCGACGTCCAGCCGCGGGCACCGCCCTCGATCAGCCCGTAGGTCAGCACCCCCACCCCCAGAACGGACAGCACCGTCCCCGGGATGTCGATCGCGGGGGCGCTCGGATTGCGGGCCTCTTCAAGGCTGCGCAGACCGACCAGCAGAAGGACCACGCCGATGGGCAGATTGACCAGGAAGATGGCGGGCCAGCCGAAGGCATCCGTCAGCACGCCGCCGGCCACGGGGCCTGCGGCCAGACCGATTCCGCTGAATCCGGCCCACAGCCCGATCGCCCTGATTCGTTCCTGCGGCACGGGATAGGCGGCGGCGAGCAGGGCCAGCGAGGCAGGGCTCAGCGCCGCGGCCCCGATGCCCTGCAGCACCCGGCCGGCGACCAGCCAGCCGACCGAGGGCGCGAGGCTGCACAGCACCGACGCGACGGTGAACACCGCCACGCCGGTCAGGTACACCCGCTTGCGCCCGAACCGGTCGGCGAAGACACCGCCGGACAGCAACAGCATGGCGACCAGCAGTACGTACGCGTCGACGATCCATTGCAGACCGGTCAGCTGAGTGTGCAGCCGGTGCTGCATATCGGGCAGCGCTGCTCCGACGATCGTGTTGTCGAGCAGGACCATGAATTGGCCCAGGCAGGTCACCGTGAGCAGCACGGCCCGGTTTGGTCGACCGCCTACGTCCGCAGGCGATGCAGCCATGGGGATTCCTCTCAATCGGTGGTTGCGCCTCTCCATGGCCGACGCGGTCCGCCTCGGGCGCCCTAAAGCAGTCATCAACTGCGTTAGGCGACTGTAAGGAGGCTCACCCCGCAAACGCAAGTCACGGCTGCGTTAAGGTGGGGGCATGGACGAGCGACAGCGAGCCCGGCGGCCCGGCGGGCGCAGCGCCCGCGTCGGCGCGGAGGTGCACCAGGCCGTCACCGACCTGATCAGCGAGCGCGGCTACGGAAACTTCACCGTCGGCGAGGTCGCAGCCCGCGCCGGCGTGGCCGACAGCAGCATCTACCGCCGGTGGGGCAGCCTGGAAACCCTGCTCACCGACGTGGCGCTCACCCGCCTCAACGCGCGGTCGCCGATGCCCGACACCGGGAGCCTGGCCGGCGACCTGCGCACTTACGCGGCCCAGGTAGCCCGCGAGATCACCGGACCCGACGGTCTGGCGGTGGTGCGCCTGGCCGTCGCCCTGTCGAGCAACGGTCAGCAGGGCCTGCAGGCGCGTGACGACCTCCTCGCCGAACGCACCCGGCAACTGCAGTCCATGCTCGATCGCGCCCGCGAACGTGGCGAACAGGCACCCGACGCATTCGGCGTGCTGGACCACATCATGGCCCCGATGTATATCCGCGTCCTGTTCGGCATAGGGCTCACCCCGGACTACGTCGACGGGCTGGTCGACCGATTGCTGTGACCTCGACCTGGTCCGCGGGGTCAGAGCACGAACGTGCCGGCCCGCGAAGTCGGCGTCCGGCCTCGGGCGCGGTTCAACCGGTGGCCTGCTGGCGGAACGCCGCCAACGCCAAGTGAAGTGAAGTGATCGCGTCCCGGTCGATCTGTGCAGTACGGCCGGTGCCCTACGGACGTCGCGCGACGAAGACGAACTCCCTGCCCGGCCTGTCAGGGGCGTCGCGTACGGCCTCGACCACGTACCCCTGCGCGGTCAGCTCGGCCTCGACCTCCTGTTGCCCACGGAAACGCAACGTGGAATCCGACGTCAGCACCTGCCCGTCCGCACCGAATACATACGTCCACCGGAACGTCACCAGCGGCTCCCTCACCTCGATCAACTGCACCCAGCTCTCGACGGCACCGACGTCCGGGATCTCCCTCACTGTGTACGAAGCCTCGCGGTTCCACGTTTCCCAGGCGCGTCCGGCCGGGTCCCGGGTCTCGAAGACCAGGCGCCCGCCGCGTCGCAGTGCTTCGTAAGCCGCTCGCAGGGTCTTACGCCACGTCAGTGGATCGGCGATGGCCTGGGCGACGTTCGCTGTCATGGTCGCCAGATCAACCCGTAGCGGCGGGAGCGTCGTCGCATCACCACAGATCCAGCGCACGCGCTCGCCGCATGCCACGTCGACGGATGCCCGGGCGGGATCGACGCCGATTACCTCGACCCCGCGATCGGCCAGAAGGAGCGCGAACACGCCCGTCCCGCAGCCGATGTCCAGCACCCGACGCGCTTCGAACTCCTCCGCCATGCGGAGGCACATGTCGAGATCGCTGCGGTCAGGGTCGAGTGGGTCATAGATCGCGGCGAGGCGTGGATGCCCGAAACACTCGTCGGTCATGCGGCCGAACGTATGGGCAGCCGAGTTTGGACGCCTACTCAGTTTCCGGCGGACGCCACACACCATCCGACACCCGCCCGGTGACAGTTGTCGCTGCGAGTCACAGTCCACGAGCGGTCGGCGGCCGGGTTCGTGCTCCGGTCACCGCCCCAGACGCTTCCGGAGACTTCCGGAGACTTCCGGTGGCTCCCCACGACAGCTCACGACGACCCTCGATGGCGATCCGGACCATGCCCGGGTGGGGCTTGAACGAGTCGGCGAACCACGGCAAATGTTCCGGTGTGGTTCAGTCCGGCCGGCAATACAGGGGAATGGCGGGCTCGTTCACGCATCGCCGAGACGAATGCTCAGCGAATACCCAGCCAATGCACAGCGAACGCCCAGTTCGCATTCGTGATGTTTGGCATCGCGGCGGTCTTTTCGCCCGCGGCCACGCTTCCTTGGCCCGAGGACCAAGGATCTCCGCCGCTCCGCAACATCATCAGTTCAAGCTCCGTATTCCGAACGGCCACTACGAGTACACCTCCAAGTCACGCAAATAGGGGGCGAGTTCCGGCCAGCTCCTCCCGGATGTATTTGGGAGAGAGATGACACTCCGGCCGTTGCAATGATCGTCAACGTGCCAGACCCTTCTGGGGGACGACGTTCTCGTCGGCCTCCTGCTGGTAATCCCCCCGATCAAAGGACTGGCTACTTTGCGTACGCACTGGTGTGGAAGAGCCGCACTCACCACTGCCGCCCTGTCCCTTCTCGCCCTCGGTCTGTCCTGTGCGCCGAGCGTGGCGCAGGAGCAGTCGGCCGTGCGGATCAACGAGGTGGAGTCGAGTGGGGGCACACCAGGCGACTGGGTGGAGTTGGTCAACACCGGCTCCACCCCGGCCGATGTGTCCAACTGGGTCGTGAAGGACAACGACGACTCCCACTCGTACAAGATCCCGTCGGGTACGTCGCTGGCTGCGGGCGCGTATCTGGTGCTGGACGTGGAGAGTTCGTTCGGCCTGGGGAGCTCCGACTCGGCCCGGCTGTTCGGGTCCGACGGCACCACGCTGGTCGATTCCTACAGCTGGACCGCTCACGCCACGACGACGTACGGCCGCTGCGCGGATGGTACGGGCCCGTTCACCACGACGACCGCGCCGACCCAGGGCGCGGCGAACGCCTGTGGCAGCGACGGCGGAGGCGATGAGCCCTCGACCACCCCGTGGCCGGGGGACGCCGCGGTCACTGTCGCCGACGCCTCGAACGTCTTCGGCGAGAACCTCAGCGGCCTTTCCTTCGAAAGCCCCGGCGTGCTCTGGGCGGTGGACAACGGCCCGAGCAAGCTCTACCGCCTGGTGCCCAGCGGCACGACGTGGATACCCGACCCGGCCAACGGCTGGGCGTCGGGCAAGTCGCTGCACTTCAGCACCGGCAGCGGCGACCCCGACACGGAAGGCGTGACCTCCACCCCTGACGGGCTGTTCGCCTCCACCGAGCGCGACAACAGCAACAGCGGCGTCAGCAAGCCCGAGGTCGTCCGCTTCGACACCTCCTCCACGGCCGGCTCCCTCAACGCGACCGCCGAGTGGAACCTCACCTCCGACCTGCCCGCCGTCGCGGCCAACAGCGGGCCCGAGGCCATCTCTTGGATCCCGGACAGCTACCTCACCGCGCACGGCTTCACCGACGAGCACACCGGCGCCGCCTACGACCCGGCCGCCTATCCCGGTCACGGCAGCGGCCTGTTCTTCGTCGGCCTTGAGGCCAACGGCACCGTCTACGCCTACGAGTTGGACCAGAGCGGCGGTGGATACACCCGGATCGCCACCTTCTCCAGCGGCTTCCCCGGAGTGATGGACCTCGAATTCGAGCCCGAGACCGGTCACTTGTGGGCCGTCTGCGACGACACCTGCGAGGGCCGTACCTCGACCCTGGACATCGACGCGCAGGGCCGGTTCACCGCTACCGCCGTGTACGACCGCCCGGCCGGGATGCCCAACTACAACAACGAGGGCTTCGCCATCGCCCCGCAGTCGGCCTGCACCGACGGCCACAAGCCGGTCGTCTGGTCCGACGACAGCAACGACGACGGGCACGCACTGCGCGCCGGCACCCTGCCCTGCACCACGGTCGGCGCCGGCAGCACTCCAGCCACCCGAACCAACTGACCTCACCGGAGGAAGGGGGCCGGCGGTCACGAAAGACCCGCCGGCCCCAACCTCCGACCAACTCACGGCCCGTCCACCTTCCCGGTGGACGGGCCGTCCCGGTAGACGGTCAGCCCCGCACCAGCCCACAGAGGGCACCGCCGTACGTCGCACAAGTCGTCGCGCGAGTCCCCGCCGAATTCGAGTGGCTAACCTCTGGCTGCCCCCTGGTTGACCTTCACCTTGGGGGAGGCCACAGCATCGGTGGGGCCGGGCGATGTGCTCGGTATGAGGAGGAGTGACCATGGGGCTGCTGACCATCGGGGCGTTCGCGAAGGCGTCCCGGCTGTCGCCGAAAGCACTGCGCCTGTACGACGAACTCGGCCTGCTGCCCCCCGCTCGCGTCGACCCGGTGACCGGCTACCGCCTCTACGCGCCGGAGCAACTCGACCAGGCCCGCCTGGTCGCCTGGCTCCGCCGCCTGGGAATGCCCCTGGCCCGCATCCAGCACGTCTGCACGCTGGAGGCGGGCCCGGCAGCAGCCCAGGAGGTCCGCGCGTTCTGGGCGCAGGTCGAAGCCGACACCGCCGTACGGCGGGACCTGGCCACCTTCCTCATCGACCATCTGACCTGGAAGGACCCAGCCATGTCCCCGACCGCGAAGCCCCTGGGAATCCGTTACGCCGCCCTTTCCGACAGGGGCCTGGTCCGCGAGAGCAACCAGGACACCGCCTACGCAGGGTCCCGTCTGCTCGCCGTCGCCGACGGCTTCGGCAGCGCAGGAGCCCCCGCGAGCGCTGCCGCCGTCGACGCGCTCAAGCACCTCGAAGCCGGCAGCGTCAAACCCGGCAGCATCCCGGCAGGCGACCTCCTCAACCTCCTCGAAGACGCCGTCGACCAGGCCAAGGAGGCAGTCCACGGTGTCGCCCGGACCGGCTCCCCAGCCGAAGACGGCCCCTCAACCGCAGAAGCCGGTACGACACTCACCGCAATGTTCTGGACCGGATCACAGCTCGCCCTCGTCCACGTCGGTGACTCCCGCGTCTACCTCCTGCGTGACCAAGAGCTGTTCCAGATCACCCACGACCACACCCTGGTGCAGTCGATGGTCGACGACGGGCGCCTCAGCCCGGAGGAAGCCGCCTCCCACCCCCAGCGGTCGCTGCTGGTACGAGCCCTGGGTCAAGGAGCCGACGCCACCCCCGACATGCGCCTCCACGACGCCCGGCCACACGACCGATACCTGCTCTGCTCCGACGGTCTGTCGACCGTCGCGGCGACCGACGAGATCCAACGGGTTCTTTCCGAGACCCGGGAGCCCGAGCACGCAGTCCGCCAACTCGTCGCCCTCGCCAACGACTCGGGCGGCCCCGACAACGTCAGCTGCGTGGTCGCCGATGTCGTGGAGCTCCAGCAGTAGGAAAGCTTGACTCCGCGGGTGAACCATCACCCTGCCTCCCCTGTTCGGGACTCGGCGGAGGCTCGCTCACCTCGGCCAGGAGTTCCGCGAACATGGGGCGGAGTCGTGCAGCGAGTGCGGGATCGGTTCGTTCCAGTTCGTCCGTCACCACGGTGACGGCCGCGCTCAGCGCGCGGTGGAGTTCCGGCTCGGCGAGTGAACGGACGAGGGTCGTCTCCAGCGGTGCTGTCAGGTCATCGGGCAGCAGGTGGGCGCCTTTGGCGTACGCGGTGGGGTGACCCAGCCGCAGGCAGGCCAGCGTGATCACGTGGTCGCGGATGCCGCTGATCCAGTGCACGGCCTGCCACCAGCGCCTGCGCCGGATGCAGATTCCGGCGTGGAGGGCATGGTGCCAGACGAGTCCGGCCAGGGTGTTGCGATCGGGGTCCGCAAAGGGTTCGACCGGCTGCGGCCTGCCGAAGACCGTCCGCCACTGCGGGCCCCGAGGGCCGAACTCGGCCTCGGGCGCGAAGGTCACGTCGATCTCAAGCCACCCGGGCAGGAGGAAGACGCGGATGGTGCTCGCACCGACTTGCAGGTCCCAGTGGTGCTGGGCGCCGAGTTCGTCGTAGAGCCATCTCGTCCATCGCTTCAGCGTTGCGGTGAGATCGCCGCGGACGGCGAGGACGACATCCGTGTCCGACCAGCGGTCACCGACTCCGACGGCATGCGACCCGGTGAGCGCGGCACCGACGACGGCCTCGTCGGCCTCGGCGTTCGCGAGCAGCCGCTCTCGCACGTTGTCCCGCTCTTCGACACTGAACATCACGCAACTCCCCTCTCTCTTCGTGCCTGCACATGGCAATCCCGATCTTCCTGCCTGCGGCCAACCACCCTGCGACAGCGGCCGCTCGTGATAGGGAGTGCGAATGCCTGCTCGACTACCGCTCGTTGAACAGATCGATGCCCTACGCTCTGCGCTCTCCCAAAACACGGACCTGACCGACGTGTTGACCAGGGCGGCGACGTTGGAGCTGCCCGGCTGGTACGTGACGGCGGGCTGTCTCTTCCAGACGGTGTGGAACGTACGCACCGGCAGACCCCCGACCAACGGCATCAAGGACTACGACATCTTCTACTTCGACGACGCCGACCTGTCCTGGGAGGCGGAGGATGCCGTGATCAAGGCGGGGCACGAGGTGTTCGCCGGTCTGCCGGCCGAGGTGGAGATCCGCAACGAGGCCCGTGTGCACCTCTGGTACGAGCAGAAGTTCGGAGTGCCTTGTCCGCCGCACGACTCCACCGAGGCAGCGATCGACTCCTTCGCCGCGACGACGTGCTGTCTGGGGGTGCGGCTTGAGCCCGGTGGAAGCTGGCGCGTCTATGCGCCACACGGGCTGTCCGACGTGTTCAACCTCGTGGTCCGGCCCAACCCGGTGCTTGCCCCTCGGGAGGTGTACGAGGCCAAGGCGGCGCGCTGGCAGGACGAGTGGCCGGAGCTCACTGTGCTGCCGTGGCCGAGCTGAGGTCCGGATGCGGATGGTCATGGGGCGGGATAATCGGGCGGAACCCGTCCGGCTCGCCAACTCCAAATCGCCACGCGCTACGTCTGAAATCATCCGGGAGCGGAGTGGGGAGGTAATTGGGTATTGCCTCACCACTCACCCAGGCATTACGGTTACACCTATGACTGCCGGGTCGGCCTTGTGCCGTGAACGAGTTGGGCACCCGGCCTCCGAGTGAGGCCGGGGCGGGGTAGAGCCCCGCCCGCCGTTACCTCGTACGACGTGCTCGTACGACATCTTCGTGAGACTCCTTTCACGCCTGCGTGACTGCGCGCCCGCACCCCCTCGGCGTCACCCACCCGTGCCCGTGTGCGCCCACGCCCCAAATTCCATGCGCCCGCGCAAACGCCCAAACGCGTGCCTTCGTGCATCCATTGCACCCATTCCCACCCCACGGGATTCCCCCTGCCCAAAAACAAAAGAAAGCAGCGAATGCCCAACCCCTTCAACCAACAAGTCATCGAAGAATTCCGGGCCAACCACGGAAAGGTCGGCGGCTATTTCGAGGGAGCGCGCCTGCTCCTCCTCACCACCACCGGCAGCCGCACCGGAACCCCGCACACGACCCCCGTCGGCTACTACCCCGACGGCGGCGAGCGGGTCCTCGTCATCGCGTCGGCCGGTGGCGCGCCCGGTCACCCGGACTGGTACCGCAATCTCGTCGCGACCCCGCGGGTGACCGTCGAGGACGGCGTCTTCACGTACGAAGCGGAGGCCGTCGTACTCGAACCCGCCGAGCGGGACCGTGCGTTCGCCCGCGCCGTGGAGGCCGACTCGGGGTGGGCCGACTACCAGGAGAAGACGGATCGGGTGATCCCCGTCGTTGCCCTGCGCCGGATCGCGCACGGAAGCCCGCCGAACATGAACGACGGCTCCATGGCCGAATACCTGAAGGTCGTCCACGACGCCTTCCGACGCGAACTCGCCCTCATCCGCGAGGAGTTCAAGAAGTCGGGTTCCTCGCTCGGCGCCCAGCTCCGCGTCAACTGCCTCACCCTCTGCCAGGGCCTGCACAACCACCACACCGGTGAGGATCTCGGCATCTTCCCGCTCCTCGCCGCACGGCACCCTGAACTCGGTCCGACCCTCGACCGCCTCCGCCAGGAGCACGAGACGATCGCCGACCTGCTCGGACAACTACGTGAGGTACTGGCCGCCACCGAGCAGGCGGAACCCGGCCGCGTACTCGCCCAGGTGGAACACCTGACGGCCGAGCTCGAAGCCCACCTGACCTACGAGGAAGAGCAGTTGATCCCACTCCTGGCCCTGGCGGGAGAACCGGACTGGTAGATCACCACGGCAGCGCGGGCCGGTAGATCGCCACGGCAACAGGCGCTGTCCGAGCAGCTCGGCGCTGATGGATCACCACGGCAGGGGCCGCGCGTGCACCACGTCCAGCCGCGACACCGCCCGCGTCAGCACCACGTACACCCGGTGCGGCCCCCGCGCCTCCGCCTCCGCGACGGCCGCGGGTTCGACGGCGACGACGTGGTCGTACTCGAGTCCCTTGGCGAGGGTCGCGGGCAACACCGCGACCCGCGCGCCCAGTTCGGCGGGTCCGGCGGTCTCGATGCCCGCGGCGCGGAGCGCCTCCCGCACACCTGCGACATCGGCGTCGGCGGCGATCACGCCGATCGACCCCTCGTGCGTGAGCGCTCCGCGCACCGCGTCGACGGTCGCGGCGAGGACGTCGGACACGTGCCGGACGTTCAACTCGCCGTCCGTCCTGAAGGATTGGGACGGAGGTACGCGCACGTCCAGGCGGGCCAGCAGCCGGTTGGCGAGTCCGACGACGGCTGCCGGGACGCGGAAGCCGGTCGTCAGGGGGACGACCGCGGCATCCGGTTTGCCCAGATGCGCGAGCAGTTCGTCCCAACTCCGGGCCGCCCAGGGAGTCGTGCCCTGCGCGAGGTCGCCGAGCACGGTCAGCGACCCGAACGGCGCCCGGCGCGCGATCGCCCGGCACTCCATCGGTGACAGGTCCTGGGCCTCGTCGATCACCAAGTGGCCGTAGCCCTCGGGGTGTTCGACGAGCCCGCCGACCTCGTCGAGAAGGACGAGGTCGGCGGCCGACCAGCGTGCCGACCTGTAGGAGCGCGGCGGCTTCGCCCACAGGATCGCCTGCTGCTCGTCCGCGTCCAGGAGCCCGTCCGCCGCGGCCGCCAACACCTCGGCATCGGTGAGGAGTTCGGCGAGCACCTCCTCGGGAGACACCTTGGGCCACACCGCGTCGACGTATGCACTGACGGGCCTGGCCCGCGACATCTTCCGCACCCAGGCGTTCGTACGCGGCCCCGCGCGCCGTTCCGCCTGCTCCAGCAAGCACCCCACGACTCGCGTCCGCACCCGCTCACGCCCGACGGCGTACGGGGGTTCCTCGGCTCGTACGCCGTCCACGATGCGGCCGAGTTCGTCGGCCGGGATGCGCCACCGGTACGAACCGTCCGGCACAGCAAGGGAGTTGACGGGACCGGGACCGCCGATCCGTCCGTACAGGGCCCGGCGGAGCACCTCCGCCATCCGCGCGTCGTGTTTGACGACGGCGGCGCGCTCGTCGTCCTCCCCCGTGACGGGATGGCGGGCGATCTCGTCCCCGAGGGTCGACTGCCGTACGCCTGTCTCGCCGAGCGCGGGCAGGACCTCGGAGATGTACGACAGGAAGGTGCGGTTGGGGCCGAGGATCAGCAGGCCGGCGCGGCGGATGCGCTGCGGGTGGGTGTAGAGGAGGTACGCGGCCCGGTGCAGTCCGACGGCCGTCTTGCCGGTGCCCGGGGCTCCCTGCACACAGACCGAGGACGCGAGATCACCTCGTACGAGATCGTCCTGTTCGGGCTGGATGGTCGCGGCGATGTCGCGCATCGGGCCGACGCGGGGGCGCTCGATCTCGCCCGCGAGGATACGGCTCGGCCGCGCGTGGCCCTCCTCCCCGATGTGCTCGTCCTCCAGGCCCGTTAGATCCGCGGAGTCCCCCAGGCTCCCCGGCGCCCAGCCGAACCGCCGCCGGACGGCGACGCCCTGCGGCGCACGGGCGCTCGCCTGGTAGAAGGCCCGTGAGACGGGGGCACGCCAGTCGACGACGAGGGGCGGCGCGGAGGGGTGCTCGGTGATCCGCAGCCGCCCGATGTGATAGCTCTGCCCGGCGTGCTCACCGGCCGCCGCACTCGAACCAGAACCAGCACCAGCACCCGCACCCGCGCTCCCGAAGTCCAACCTGCCGAAGAACAGCGGTCCTTGGGGCAGCTCGCGCATCTCCTTGGCCTTGCTGCGCAGGCGGTGGCCGAGCACTTCGGCGTCGGCACCGGAGGCGGAGACGTCCTCGCCGGTGACGACGTGCTCCTCGGCGCCGGCGACCATCGCGGCGAGGGCCGCGCGGCAGGTGTCGTGGTAGTCGCGTTCGCGGGTGAGGGACCGGGCGAGCGTCCGGGGCTGGTCGAGGACAGGGTCGGGTGACGTCATTCCAGCCAGGGTAGCGGAATAACGTAACCGAGTTACATTCTTTACCCAGTATCGCCGGGCGGTCGCACACTGGACAGCCCCGCAAACCCTGTCGCCAGCCCCTCGAACGCCCGCCGGGCAGCGGTCACGGCATCCCGTCGTACGTCCGCCACCGGCTCCCCCTCCGCGATCCGCCGCCAGTTCTCCAGCGCGAGGATTCGCTGTACGGCGGTGATCTGACCGGCGGCGAGCCGGGCGTCGAGGCCGCCGCCCAGGGCCACGGCGAGCGCCGCCTCGGATCGCTCGGCGTACGCGTACGCCCTTGCCGCCAGCGAAGGCGTCCCGTAGAGCAGCCGGTGGAAGGCGAGGACATTCGGGTGGTCGTTGAGCCCGGTGACGGGGTCATGGCGGCGGAGTCCGTCCAGGAAGTGCTCCAGCAGCGCGTCCGTGGCCGACTGTCCCTGCGGCCGCCCGGCGACGACCCGCGCCGCCTCCGTCTCGTGATCGGCGAAGCGGTACAGGACCAGATCCTCCTTGGCCGGGAAGTACCGGAAGAGGGTCGGCTTGGAGATCTCGGCGGCCGCCGCCACCTCGGCGACGGACACGGCGTCGAACCCCTTCTCCAGGAAGAGCCCGATCGCGATGTCGGACACCGCCTGGTACATCCGCTGCTTCTTGCGCTCCCGGAGCCCGATCTCAGCCATGCCCCGAGCCTACGCACGGCACCGGCCACCCCTTGACCTCAACCAAGCTTGAGGCCGAAGACTGCGCGACGACAGCCCTTCTTCTTAGGAGTGACCGATGCGTGCGGCACAGGTGAAGGCGTTCGGCGGCCCCGAGGTTCTCGTCCAGGTGGAGATTCCGGACCCGGTCCCGGGACCCGGCGAGGTGGTGATCGATGTCGCCTACGCGGACACGATCTTCCTGGAGGCCCAGTTGCGGACCGGCTGGGGCCGGGAGTACTTCGCGGTGACACCGCCGTACGTCCCCGGAGGCGGCGTATCGGGTGTGGTCAGCGCCCTCGGTGCGGGCGTCGCCGACGAGTGGCTGGGGCGCCGGGTCACCGCATCCGTGACGGGCAGCTACGCGGAGCGGGCCGTCGCGGCGGCCTCGGCCCTCTCCGTCGTACCGGACTCCCTCGACCTCCTCACGGCCGCGGCCCTGGTCCACGACGGCCTCACCGCCACCGGCCTGATCGAACTGACCGGCATCGGCGCCACCGACCGCGTGCTCGTCCTCGGCGCCTCCGGAGGCATGGGCACGCTCCTTGTCCAACTGGCCCACGCGCGCGGGGCTCGCGTGGTGGCCGTGGCCCGGGGCGCCGCGAAACTCGCCCTGGTAAGGGAGTTGGGGGCGGACGCGGCGATCGACGCCACCGACGCCGACTGGCCCGCGGCCGCCCGGCACGCCCTCGGCGGATCCGTCGCGGCCGCCGATGTCGTCCTGGACGGCGTCGGCGGCCAACTCGGCGCCGCCGCCTTCCCGTTGACCGCCAAGGGCGGCCGCTTCTCGGCCCACGGGGCCCCCTCGGGCAGCTTCTCCCCCATCGACCCGGCCGAAGCCGCCCACCGCGACATCACCCTCTTCGGCATCGCCGACGTCCAGTTCACCCCCGCCGACCTCCACCGTTTCACCTCCATCGCCCTCGCCGAGGCCGCGGCGGGGCGGCTGCGGCCGGTGATTGGCGAGGTGTTTCCGCTGGAGCGGGCGGGGGATGCGCATGTGGCTTTGGAGGGGCGGGGGTTGGTGGGGAAGGTGGTGCTGGAGGTGTGAGGAGGTACGGGTGAGAGGCCCGCCCCGGGGGCGCTCAGGCCGGCGTCCCCCGCCGCCAATGCGGTACCGCCGCCAGAATCCACAGGTCGTCGAGATGCTTGTTCCAGGTGGCGACGGCGGCCTTGGAGTCCTCGCTGCCTTCCCGGGTCCAGACGCTCAAGTCGGTGCGGTAGCCCTTGGGATCGTGGAACTCGGGGTCCGAACTGCGTAGTTGCGTGCGGGCGGCCACGTCGTACAGACCGTGCAGCACCTGCTTCCCGTTGAAGATGCAGATCTTGTCCCTCGGTATGCCCTGGTAGAGGCGGTACTCGCACTCCACACTCACCCGCCCCATCACGGTGAGCCGCTCCGCGAACCCCGAAAGCGTCCGGTCGTAGTGCTGGCACATCAGCTCCAGGCGCTTGCGGAAGTCGGGGTCGTCCAGGGGCGCACCGTCCGGTCCCACGCGCGAGGGGACGGTCATCTGCTGCCCGAAGTCCGGAATCAGGACCCTCACGGAGACGTGTCTGGTCGGTCCGGGATCATCGAGAAGGCCCTCCAGCCGGCGATGGAGCTCGCTGTAGAGCGTCTCCCCGGTGTAACCGAGAAAGCGGATCTCCACCTCTCGGGCACGGAACGCCTCGCTCACGAAACTGCCCAGATCCCTCGACTCGACCTGGACACGCGGTGGCATCCGGAGCGATGCGGCCAGTTCCTTCACCGAGTCGTACAACACGTAGCCGACGAGACTGAGCAGCGCGCCACCGAGGAATGCCTTGTCCTCCAAGGCGTCTCCGACCGGCTTGACGAACTGCGCGGTCAGTCCGGTGACAAAGATCCCGATGAGCAGGACACGCGTCACCAACGGCTCGAACCTTGCCTGATACCGCCTCAGGCGTTCACCACCGCGTTCCGCCGAACCGCGCCGCATGCCGGACATGGCCAGCCCCTCTCCCCCGAGGCCCGGCGGTCCGACGCGGCAGCTCACATGCCCACGGGCAACCCGGCCTGACTAGTGGTGCCATGGTCCCCATCCGGCAACGCACGGGCAAGGTAGGGGTTCGACAGCAGGCGTGGAGGCAGTCCAAGGGACCCTTTCACCATCCGCAGGGTCATCCCGTACGAATCCACCGCACGGCTCACGTTGGGAGCGTCGAGGCTTGCGCCGGTGATCAGGCGGTCCAGATCCACGTAGGCGGAGCGCACGTTCTCGATCCACCGGTAGACGTGCCAGTCCCGCTCCCAGTCCTTGGTGTGAGCAGGGGGCAGGGTTCTGCTCCAGCGCTGGAACATGCGGGCGCGGATCTCGGGCCGGGTCGGGGTGAGATGCATGTGCCGGACCAGGTCGTACAGAGGGTCCCCGACCATCGCCATCTCCCAGTCGATGATCGTGAGGGCGAGCTTGTGGTCCCGTCGCACCAGGTTCCAGGGGTTCAGATCACCGTGCAGCAGGGCCGACTCTCTCGGCGTCACTCGGTGACGGGCCAGCATCTCCCACAGACGGCGTGCGTTGGGCAGCCCCAGGACACCGGCCAGGTGCTTGGTCTCCTTGGGCAACTCGTCCACCAATTGCACCAGTAGCTCACTCAGCCAGGCGAAGAAGCGAACGTCGTTCGCGGTGGGGTCCAATGGCCGGTAGTCCACGTCGGTCAGGGCCCGGAGCTGGTCGACGAGTCCGTCCGCCTCGTGCGGCAGCAGGCCGTTCACGGGATGGCTGGGGGGCTGGTCGCTGTCGTGCGGGCCGACGTACGTGTGGATTGCCAAGGGGTCCTTCGTGTGGCTGGTGCCCAGCGCCAGCACCCGCGGCGCCGCCACATCGGCTCCGGACCGCTCAATGGCCCGCAGGACGGCGTGCTCGCTGAGAAGCGTGGGTTCGCGACGGCTGACGGCGGCCACCTTGCGGCGCACCATGACGGGGAACCCGACGCCCGGTACCCGCACCACCGTGTTGAGGTGCGCGGTGCCCTTGAACACCTGAGCGGCTGGCGCGGCGCCCTCCAGCCGCAACGCCTCAAGCACCGCGGTGTGCGGAAAGTCGGCAGGCTCCCGCAGCCTTCTGTCGGGCTGCCAGCCGATGGCGATGACGGCCCGATCGTCGCCGTGCCACTTCCTCCGGGACATCTGCCACCGGTGCAGGACTCGCTCGATCTCGGCCTCGTCGGGCACGTTGACGAGGCCCAGCGGTTGGGCCGCCGCCTCAAGTGCACGGCGCACCGCTTGCGTCGCCGTCTCCAGGCACTTCTGGTCGAGCGACACCTCCAGCGACTTCGCCGCACGCATCACATCGGGATACACCGACTGCGCACGTTCGAAAGCGACGTAGTGACCGAGATCCTTGACGAGACCGGCAGCCGCCGCCGGCCTGACCGTCTGAACGGCGTTGGCCCAGGCATCGACGACCTCGTCCCACTGGGACTCTGGATAGCGCATGCGGACGAGGTGGGTGGCCAGGTCGTGCAGCGGATCACCGTAGGTCGCGAGTTCCCAGTCGACGCAGATCAAGGGTGGTTCGCCGCGGTAGGTGACGATGACGTTGTCGCGGTGCAGATCCGTGTGGAGCAGGCTGTGCGGGCGGCGGGCCATGACGGGCACCCGGTCCGCCAGCCGGACCAGGGCGTCGTCCGGGATGCCCAGAGCGGCGAACAGTCCGCCGAAGTCATGCCAATTGGGCCGACGGATCTGCCGGTCGGTGAGATGCGCCAGCGTACGCAGGAACCCCTGACTGTCCTTGTGGCTGGGCGGCCACCCGTCCGGGAGGGGCGGTAACGCCTCCTTCCGCACTTTCGACATCTGCGCCAGCAGTCCTGCCATCGCCCTTATCAGCACGGTGTCCACAGGCTTGCCGTTCGGGCAGACCGCGGAGAGCGGCAGGCCCTCCACATAGCTGTGCACGGCTGTGCCGCCTCGGCTGGCGACGCAGCGCGGTACATGTGGCAGCGTGCCCTCGACGGCCCGGAGAATGTCCACTTCGCGCCATGTTCTGATCACCACGGGCAGCGCTTCCGGCCTCCGTGTCCGGACGATCACCGAGGTGCCCGGATCGCAGCTCACATAGCGCGCCATGGCCTCGGTCAGTGGAAGTACGTAGTTCCGGTTGTGATGGCCGCCGCTCGCCACTCCGTGCTGTTTCGCCAGCCGTACGAACGTGTCGTAGGCGTCATTGGCGATGCGTTGCTCCCTGGGCACAAACCCGGGAACAGGAGGTGCTCCCACTGGCCACTCCTGGAAGTGATTGGTGAGCGCACCATAGCCGGGTCGTAAATCACTCACGACCGGAGACAGGAATTGACTGGTCTCAATGCGGTGACCGCGGTGTGCAGGACGCCCGGGATGGGCAACAGTCGGCCGGTTCTCTCACTCCGCGAGCGCGCCCCAGATCGAGTCGAACCAGGACTGCATGCTGCTGACGAAGACGCTCCCCGTGGTGACCTCCGGGTCGTCAGTCTTCTCGTAGTGCGTCAGCGTCGCCCCCAGCCCGAGGACGTCCAGCGCAAGGACCTCCTCTCCGTCGTCCAGCTCGATGGTCCGCTCGATCACTTCGTACGGACCAATGCAGCGCCTCGGTTCCGTTGAGGAGGTAGAGCTTGAAGGTCGGCGCCAGGGGCACATGGCGGATCTCGACATCGACGAAGGGCACCAGGCCCTCGACCCGCAGGTCCCGCAGCGCGCTTCGCAGCGAGGCGGAGTGGCGCTCTGTGATCCCGTTCAGCCGGTCCTGAAGGCGCAGATCGTCCGGAGCGCCCTTGGTACTCGGGTAAGGCAGACTCAGTTCGTCGGACGGCAGCAGCATGCGCAGAGCGATCCGCTCGGGAGAGATCTCCCGGTCGCGTATGCGTTCCGCCTGCATACGAATGTGCGCGTCCAGGGACTCCGATGTCAGCGTGTAGACGTCCAAGGTCACCTCGGGCGCCTCGAAAGCCTCGTTGATGAACGACCTCAGCGTCACCGCTTGCGCAGGACGCCCGGTCCGCGTCCCCGACGAGTGGATTCGCTGCGCCTTGATCACCCTGGAGCCGCTGCCCTGATGGGTCTCGATCCACCCCTCATCGCGCAGCGCCCTCAGGACGCGCTGCACGGTGTCCCGGGAGACCCCGAGTTCGTGGGCCAGAAAGCGCTGAGGCGGCAGCAGGGTCCCCAACGGATAGACACCTGCGGCCATGCGCTCCCGCAGTGTCTCCAAGACGCGCGAGACCTCTCCGCCACCACCGTCGCCGGACCGCACTCCACCCATACGGCGACCGTAGTGCCACCCGCTGGGACATGCTGTCGCTGCCTCGAGACTCCTCTGGTCGGACACCCCACCGTCGGCGACTTCGCAACGCGGGGGCCTTCGGGCCGACCGGCGCCGCGAACAGCCCGCCGAACTCAGTCCAATTGGGCTGGGAGCATTGCTCAGCAGGCCGCTACCCCCGCGGCCGAGCAAACAGCACACGACGAGCCGACCTTGATCTCGATGTTCACGGGCCTGTCCGCCAGCCTCCGGCCGACGAACCGAACACGAGAAGACAGGCAGTGGGCCTTACAACTCCTGGGCCGCAGCGAACTCACTGTGCCCCCGACGCCACCGATCGAGCGCGGCCACGACCTGTCCCATGGTTGGCACCGTCTTCAACTCCAAGGGTTCCGACGCGGCTGCCAGCACTTTTTGTATCTTGCTGCCCGCACGGGTCAGGAGGCTCTCCTCGTTCTCCGACCCCGCGCCCAACGACAGGGACATGCGGATGATGTCGGTGAACACCGATTGCGCCCGCTTGTAGTCAAGCAACTTGGGTAGATCCTCTTCCCACCGGGCCGAGCTGCCGGGCGTGACCTCCTCGACAGCGGCACACCACTGCTCTGCCATCAGGCGTTCCTGTCGCTCCGGGTACCGCATCAGATAGAGGTGCGTGGCCAAGTCGTACAAAGGATCACCGAACATCGCCAACTCCCAGTCGATCGTCCAGAGTCGGCCCTGGGGATCGACAACGAAGTTCTCCCGGTGCAGATCGGCGTGCAGAAGGCAGAAGGGGCGTTCGGCCAGGCCTGACACACGCTTCTTGAGGCGCTTGAAGGAGTCGCCGTCCAGCCCGAGCTCGCCGAACAGGCTCTCGAAAGCACCCAGGTTGTCTTGGTACACGCGTTCTTCGGTGAAGCAGACGAGCCGTTCCAGGAAGCCGGAGGTGTCCCCTTCCGTCGCACGGTCCCGAAGCGCGCATCTCCTCTCCACGGTGAGCACTTCGGGTCTGACTGCAGCCAGCTGTTTGAAAAGAGAGACGATTTGCCCGAAGACGGACGGCGGGATCAAACAGCCGGACCCGTGCAGCGACCCCAGCGTCTCCCCCTCGATGAACCGCTGAAGACCGACGTTTCCTGCCTGGATGATGTCGGGGATGTCCGTGATATGCCCCTGCAAAGCCTGCAGCAGCTGCTCCTCCGAAGCGAAGCAACGCCGGTCGAACCAGAGCAGGTTGCTGCGCGGTTCACGGCATTTCCATCGCACCTGTTCGGCAGCCTCCGCCCCGCTGGGCAGCGGAAACACATACGTCTCGTGGTGGTAGCCCTGGAGTGGCCCTTCGACCACGTTCACGTTGCCACTCACCTCGACGGCTTGCTGCCAAGCCGTGGAAGCCGGTTCGGGTGACATTGCCCGTTCTCTCGCGTGAGACCACACCAATGTTGAAGGAGAGGGAAAAAGGTACTCCTCTGCCGTGAGCATCGTGCCAGAAGCGATTGTTTCGATCACCTCCATCCCCTGCGTGAGCGTAGAGAAGCTCACACGTGCGAAAGTAGACGGTTGGCGGAAGCACACCGCGAGGGCGCGGAGCACCGGTCGGAGTGGTCCACAATGTCGTCGTGACGACGAAGAGGCCCATGCGCGGCAGACCTCGTGAGCAGGAAGACCTGCGACAACTCCTGCACAGCGTGGACGCGGTGCTCTTCGACTTCGACGGCCCTCTCTGTGACCTGTTCGGCAAGGCGCCCACCGCGCCCATCGCCGAGAAGATCAAGACCATGGCGCGGCACGAATGGGGCACTCTCGACCGGGAGGTCGAGGACTGCCACGACTCGCACGGAATCCTCCAACAGCTCAGGAACATGCTCGACGGGGAAGCGGCGCTCCATCGCAGCCGCGCGGTTTTGGACAGGGCGCACACCATCGTCACCCGGTATGAATACGCCGCTGTAAATTCCGCTGTGCAGGCTCCGGATGTCGAGACCTTGCTGGACGTACTGCTCGACCTGCGAAAGCGTCTCGTAGTCGTGAGCAACAACGCCGAGGAACCCATCTGGCAATACCTTAAGCGGGCTGACCTGCAGTCAAAGTTCGAGGCGGTCTGCGGCCGCGACGCGCGGGAACCGCGACGCATGAAGCCCGATCCCGACGTAGTGCTCCGCGGCCTGGAAACCCTGGACGGGCTGGCACCCTCCCGCGCCCTGCTGGTGGGCGATCAGCTCACCGACCTCCAGGCTGCCCGGTCTGCGAGGGTCCGCTTCCTCGGATTCACGCAGAACAACAAGCGCCGCCGGCAGATGAATCGGAACGGCGCGGATGAGGTGGTCGCGTCACACGCCCCGGTGGTCGCAGCGGCTCGGACACTCCTGGACGACTACTCCGCCAGAAGGCTCCACATCGAGTCGAAATAGGTCTGCATGCTGTCCACGAAGAAGGAGCTCGAGGATTCCGGATCTGCGTCCTTCTCGTAGTGCATGAGGTTGGCTCCAATGCCTTCGACATCGATAGCGGTCAGCACCTCCCCGTCGTCCAGCCTGATCCGGCGCTCGACCACTTGGTACAGCCCGAACAGCGCCTCAGATCCGTTGAGCACATACAACTTGAAGTTCGGAACGACGGATGTGTGCCGGATGTCCAGACTGACCTCCGGCACCAGCTCCTCGACCCGCAAGGATTCAAGCGTGTGCCGCAGCGAGGACGCCGACCGGCGCGCGATGTCCCACACCCGCTCCACCGGGCGACGGTCGGACGGGTTGTCCTTGGAGATGGGAAACGGCAGCCAGACTCCCTCTGCAGGCACCAGAATGCGTATGGCCACGCGTTGGGGTGCGCTCTGAGGCTCCCCACGAATCCGCTCCGCCTGCAACCGGACGTGGGTGTCGAGGGATTCACCGGTCAGGGTGAAGACGTCCAGGCTGACCTCGGGCCGGCCGAAGGCCTGGCTGATGATCGGCCCGAGACCCGTGGGCCGAGGGACCGTGCTGACCACGACCGCGGGTTGTATGCGCTGAGTCTTGACCACACGGGATCCGCTGCCCTGCCGGGACTCGACCCAGCCTTCGCCGGCCAGTGTCTTCAGCACCCGCTGGATGGTGTCCCGGGATACCCCGAGTTCCTCGGCCAGGGCTCGCTGCGGCGGCAGAGAGCTTCCCAATGCGTAATCACCATTGGCCATGCGGTTGCGCAAGACCTCCAAGACACGCCCGAACTCCCTGCCGCCTCCTTCGCCGGTCCGCTCTACATCCACATGCCGACCGTACCTCTTCCGGCCCACAAGCAAACCAGTTCCAGTCAAATCGAAAACCCAACTTGACTGCCTGTTAAGGGATCACGCGAGACGGGGAAATCAATCCTAAGTCAACCAGTCCAATTGGGCGGCTAGTTGATCGCTTGAGTGAAGTGGACGGAGTGGGGGACATGGTCATCTTCCAACTGGTGGGCGCTGCCATCGAATTCGGTACGGCCCAGCTGGTGCGCTCGGAGCTCGGGTTCGCAGGTCTGGTTCTGCTGACCCTGGCACTGGTGGGTATACGAGCAGGGCATCCGCGGCTGGCCGGCTGGGCAGCCTTCCTCTTCCTCCTGCTCACCCTTCAACTTCAGGTCTGACCCCGAAGGGCCCGCAGCAAGGGTTCCAGCGACCCCACCACATCCTCGGCCCCCGCATCCCGCAGCAGCTTCTCCTTGTAGCCGTTACGCGCGTAGCCGAGGAACGGGACTCCGGCTCGCTGGGCGGCGAGGAAGTCCGAGGGGGTGTCGCCGATCATGAGGGCGGCCGAGGGGGCGGCGCCCAGGGTGCTCAGGGCTCGGTTGAGGCAGTGCGGGTGGGGCTTGAGGTGGTCCAGGTTGCGGGTGCGGCCGTAGACGTTGGGGGCGAAGCACTCGGTGAGGCCGCGGCTCTCCAGGTAACGGGCCACCACGCGCGGGGAGTTGTTGGTGGCCACCGCGAGGCGGACCCCGACGGCCGTCCAGGTCCGTATCAGGGGATCGGCGAACGGGGTCGGCCAGGCGGACGGTACCGCCTTGAGTTCGTGCTGGGTGAGCAGTTCCTCGAGCTCGGCCACCAGGTCGCTGTGCGGATGCCGCTGGTTGACCATGCGCAGCACGACATGCGGATCGGGATGGACCCGTTCCTCCTCGCTCAGCAGCCCTCGCAGCCCCTGCTCCTCCAGCCACTCCACCAGGTTCCTCGCCACGTCCTCCGCCGAAAGCCCCGCGAACAGCCGACAGATCGGCCCGTCGAAGTCGAAGAGGACGAAGCGAGCACGGTCGATCACTTCCCGCAGGTTCTCTGTCTCTGTCGCCACCGGTTCAGTCTGCGCTGTATGAGGAGTCACTAGGAGAGTGTCAGGTCCGTGGTGATGGTTTCCCAGAGGGCGTTGAACCACTTCTGGGATTCCTCCACGAAGGAGGCGTCCCGGTGACCGGTCGTCTTCTCGAAGGAGAAGAGGAGCGAGGAGGAGCCGACGGCGTCGTACATGTCGAGTACTCCTCCGCTGTCCACCGTCTCCTCGCGCCTGGTGATCATGTAGTACGCGATCAGCGCCTCCGACTCGTTCAGGAGGTACAGCTTCACCGGTGGAGTGAACGGCAGGGCGCGGAAGGTCACGCGGACATCGATGCCGTGCGAGTGGCGCAGGGTCTGGAGGTTGTGGCGCAGGACGTGTCCCTGGGCGTTGCGCTGGGCCAGCCACCGCTTGTGGACCGCGTCGTCGTCGGTGCGGCCCTCGACCGGGACCGGGAACGCCAGGGTGATGTCCCGGGAGGGCAGCAGGATCCGGACGTCGATCGACTCGGGCCGGATGGCGCCCTCGTGGATCAGGCGCACCGGTTCACCGAGGGCCACCATCAGGGTCTCCGCGGTGAGGCACGCGGCGTCTATACGGACGTGCGGGGCCGCGAACGCCTCGGCCAGGCGCGGCGCGAGGCCCACCATCGTGGTCTGGGGTTCGTCGCGGGTGGGTGACACGTCCGCGATCCGCGGCGGGCTGCCCCTGCCGGTGTTGCTGAGCAGCCCGTCGCTCTGGAGTGAGCTGAGGGCCTGGCGGACGGTGCCGCGCTCGACGCCGAACTCGTCCGCCAGCTCCGCCTGGGTGGGCAGGCGGTCGCCCGCCTTGAGATCCCCGGCACGGATCCGGTCCCGCAGGACGCCGGCGATCTCCTGGGACGAGAGCCTTCTGTCACCGTTCACTGCCACGTTCTCCTGGGTCACGACCAAACGCTACAACTCCCATCCATCTATGGGGAGTTGTTTGAAAGTTGTTTATGAGTACAAGCCAAGTGGGGACAACTTAAGCATAGTTGGTCGCCAACTTAGCCAAGTTGGCGGAAGTTTTGCTTCCCCCTTTACCTCCCCCAGAAGCAGGAGGAACCACCATGCCTGTCATCGCCCTCCTCTCCGCCGTCTTCGTCGTCGGCTTCGAGCAGCTCGTCCAGTGGCACTACGGCCCCACAGGCATCGTCGGCCTGCTGCTGCTCACCATCGGAATCAAGGCGAAAAGCCCCACCTGCAGCTCCATCGGAGCGGTCGTCCTGGCCCTGATGGTCACGGGCCCGGCCCTCTGACCCGCATGCGTCCGAACCGGAGAACCCTCCGCCCAGGAGGCCTCAGCTCGTGAGCACCAGCTCCGAGCTGATGGTCTCCCACAGCGCGTTGAACCACAGGTGGGACTGCTCGACGAAGGTCGTGTCCCGCAGCCCGTTCCCCTGCATGAAGGGGAACAGCATGGACTGGGTGCCCTGGACGTCGTACATCTCCAGGTGCACATGGTCGATCTCCTCCTCGCGCTTGGCGAGGGTGTAGTACGCGAAGAGCGCCTCGGACCCGTTGAGCAGATACAGCTTCACGGGCGGCGTGAAGGGGAGCGCACGGAAGGTGACGTTGACCTCGATGCCGTGCGTGGCTCGCAGCGCGAACAGGTTGTGGCGCAGGACCTGCCCCTGGGCGTTGCGGTTGGCCAGCCAATTGCGCTGAAGGACGTCGTCGTTGGACCCGCCGTCGGCCGACGCGTCCACCGTGGTCGGGAAGGCCAGCGGGATGTCACTACTGGGAAGCAGCACCCGGACGTCGATCCTGGCCGGTTTTATTCGCTCGGCGTGGATCTGACGGAGCGGCTCGCCCATGGCGAGGGTGAGTGAGATGGACGTCAGGCACAGCGCGTCGATCTCCACATGAGGGGCCGCGAAGGCTTCCGTTATCCTCGCGCCGAGTGCCACCGTGGTGGGCTGCGGCGGGGCTTCGGGCCCGGTCAGGGCCCTTCCCAGGTCGTTCGCGACGGTCGCCGGGCTCCCTTTGGAGACGTTGACGAGCAGTTGCTCCGACTGCAGGATGCGCAGCGCCTGCCGTACGGCCCCACGCTCGACGCCGAACTCGTCCGCCAGCCTGGCCTGGGTGGGCATGCGCTGGCCGGCCCGCAGTTGACCGGACCTGATCCGGCTGCGCAGCTCGTCGGCCACCTCGCGATGCGATGCCAGTGACCGTGGTGACCTGTTTCGCCCATTGGCGGCGGCGTGTTCCGGGTCCACGACCAAACCCTACAACTTCCCGCCATCTTTGGGCAGTTACGGGATAGGTGGTTATGAGTCGACCCAACGCGGAGATAACTATGAATAAGTTGGTCACCAACTTAAGCAACATGGTCAAACTTCCAGGGGGTTGGCCGCCAGGGTCGCAAGCGTTGACCAGGTGGACGGTTCCCAGCGGTTCCCAGCCGAGGTTCGCCTCCCCGTCCCCAAGGAGGGACCGTCATGCCGCTCGTCGCCCTCGTAGTCGCCGCCCTCGCCATCGGATTCGAACAGCTCATCCAGTGGAAGTACGGGCCGATGGGAATCATCGCGTTCGTCGCGCTGACCATCGGCATCAAGGCCAAGAACACCATGCTCAGCGGCATCGGAGCTGTGCTCATCGTGATGCTGCTCGCCCAGTCCGGCTGATCGGGCGCCACCGTCCGGACAGTCCGGCTGACCGAGCTCCCCCCTGGAGGGGAGCCGGGAGCTCGGTCAGTCAGCACCACCCACAACCACAACTGAACAGCTACAAGAGCTACCAGCTACCAGCTACGGATCAACGGCCACCACCGGCACGGCGGGGAAGGAGCCCGGCCGCACAAGCTCAGAAGACCGCGATCAGAAGATGTCCGGGCACCACGGTCGCCTGGACGTTCGCAGCAGGGCGTCGGCCACGGAGCCGGCGCCCGCTCGTTCTTCCCGGACCCGGCCCAGCGCCACGAGCCGCGCCGCCGACTCGTCGCCCAGCCACAGCCGCGCCAACTCACCCACATCCAGCGTGAGTTCGGCGTCCAGCGTGGTCGGCGCACAGGACGCCCCGTCCGGCCCGGCCTCCAGCCGGTACCGCCCGGCCGAGAGCCCGTCCCGGTCGGTCACCTCAAGCACCAGCGTCCCCGTACCCCCGTACGTCCGCGCCTCCAGAGCCCGTACGACATCCAGGATCCGCACCCACAGCCAGTCCGACTGTGTCGTGATCCGGGCGGCCCTCGGGTCGGGCAGGAACTGCGGCAGCAGGTCGTCGGGGGCCCGCATGCCCGTCTTGACCCTGGTGATCCAGTCGATCGAACAGAGGTACTGCCACAGGGCGCGCTCCGCCGCCGGCGTCGCCGCGATCAGCCAGTTCACGTCCACCGTCTGGTGCGGCTGCTTGTCGTGCCACTTGTCGTCCGACTCGTACGAGACGAGACCCTCGACCTCGCCGGCCGCCGAGCGGTAGACGGCGTAGAACGGTTCCGTCCACGGCGCGCGGTCCAGTTGCAGCACACCGGTGTTGACCTGCCACCAGCGCTCGTCGCGGCTGACCGCGCCGGGCTGGGTACGCCTGAGCCGTTCGTGCAGTTCGGGGCCGGTCTTCCGGACGTCCTCGCCGTCGACGAGGTCGATACGGGCGCCGTCGGCCGGGCCCGACCAGCGGCGGTCCAGGCCTGCCCTCGGTACCTCGATGGTCCACTCGGCGGTGGAGGTGGCGGGGCCGAAGCCGTACCGGCCGTAGATCGGGTACTCGGCGGCGATCAGGGTCGCCACCACGTCGCCCCGCTCCTTCGCCGCCGCGAGGTCCGCCGCCATCATGCGGGTGAGGAGGCCCCGGCGGCGGTGGGTGGCGGTGACCGTGACATTCGAGATCGCGTCCGCCGGGACGGGGGTGCCGCCCACGGTGGTGAGCTCCTGTGCGAACGACCTGAAGGTCGCGACGCATCGGCCCGCGTCGAAGGCGGCGAGGGTGCGCTCCGGGACGATGTACGAGCTCCGGTCCCGGATCTCCGTCTCCGCCACCGCGGGCGAGCGCAGGAAGCCCGTGTTCAGCGCGCGGATCCAGTCCGGTATCTCGGCCTCGGTGATCGCTCGTACGTCGATGGCGTCGCGGTCAGTCATGAGGCCCACGCTAGGTGTACGGGGGTGAGAGTGTCGCGGGGATTTTCCTCGCCCCCGCCGCCCCTGCCCGTCCCTTGTTCCTGGGGGCTGCCGCCCCCTGACCCCCGCCATCGCGCTGAACGCGCTCGTCCTCAAACGCCGGACGGGCTGAAACCACTGCAGCAGGGGCGGAGGGGGCGAAAAACTCTCCGGCTCAGGCAAGGTCCACGGACAGGTCCGTCACACGAGCAGGTCGTCGACCTGCGCTTCGCCCTCGCGGTACCGGCGGGCGATCTCCGCGCTGCAGTCGTCGGCGGTGCGCTGGAGCTGCTGGCGGCGCCGGGAGACCTGCTGCTCGTACCGCACGAGCCGCCCCATTCCCGCGCCCAGCTCTTCGTCCGTACGGGCTTCGAGGTCGGACAGTTCCACCTCGGAGAGCATGTCCGAGGCCAGCCGCCGGTACTCCTCGCCGTGTGGCGTGCCCACCGTCACATGGCGGGCCGAGGACCGGTGCCGGGCGGGCGCGTCCGTGAGGATCTCCGAGAGCCGCTCGACGACCGACGGCTCCCCGGCTCCGACCACCCGCGGCTGCCCCGCGCCGGGCGCCCGCAGTCCCCCGCGGCGCGCCAGCTCGGCCCGCAGGATGTCGATGCGCCCCTGGAGCAGCCGCCTCACATAGCTGAGGTCGGCCTCGTCCCGCTGGGCGTCCCGGCGCAGCACGCGCAGCTCGGGCAGCCGCAGCACGGCCAGGTCGTGCCGGGGACCCTCAGGGGACAGCGGGCTGTCGGTGCGCTGCACCGGCGGCCGGGCGGTGGCCGCCGTCCCCACGGCCCGCCCTGTCCGTCCCGCCCGCGGGCTCGTACGGGTCAGTGACACGACCCCGGGCGGCTGCCCACTACTCGGTGTGCTCATGTGCCTCTACCGTCCCCTCGACCGGCGCGGTCCGTCCCACGCATGCGCCATGAATGCGCCCATGAATGCACCGCAACACCCCGCATGGTGCCACCCCCAGTGGTCGCTATGTGACCGAGTGCCCCCGATCGGCCCCAGATGGGGGTTTGGCGAACCGGGAAATCACACGAAGGGCCCGCACCGAGCCCCCGTACGCGCGCACGGCATGATGGTCCGCATGCGTGCGGTGGTGCAGAGAGTGGACGGCGCGAGCGTCGTCGTCGAGGGCGAGACGGTCGGCGAGATCAGCGGCGAGGGACTGTGCGTCCTCGTCGGGATCACCCACGACGACACCAAGGAGAAGGCGGCCCAACTCGCCCGCAAACTCTGGTCGGTTCGCATGCTGAGCGAGGAACGGTCCTGCTCAGACATCGACGCGCCGCTGCTGGTCATCAGCCAGTTCACGCTGTACGGCGACGCCCGCAAGGGCCGCCGCCCCACCTGGAACGCGGCCGCCCCGGGCGATGTCGCCGAGCCCCTGGTCGACGAGGTGGTCGCCCAACTCCGCGCCCTGGGAGCGACGGTGGCGACGGGCCGCTTCGGCGCGCAGATGCGCGTCTCACTGACGAACGACGGCCCGTTCACGGTCCTCGTCGAGATCTGACGGTCCTCGTCGCGATCTCGCCGCTACGGCCGTTCACCGTCCTGATCCAAACGACACCCCCTAGGGCTCGACCACGACCTCCTGCGCCGCCGCCGTCGTGTCGGCGAGCAGCGGCGCGTCCAGCGGCACGTTCCGCTTGATGACCGCCAGGGCGATCGGGCCCAGCTCGTGGTGGCGTACGGAGGTGGTGATGACGCCGACCTTGCGGCTGTCGGGGCCCTCGTCCGCGCGGCGCAACTCCGTGCCGGGCGGCGGGAGATGGACCTCGCTGCCGTCGAGGTGGAGGAAGACGAGCCGACGCGGGGGCTTGCCCAGGTTCTGCACGCGGGCGACGGTCTCCTGTCCTCGGTAGCAGCCCTTCTGCAGATGCACCGCGCTGCCGATCCAGCCCAGCTCGTGCGGGATGGTGCGGTGGTCGGTCTCGAAGCCCAGGCGCGGCCGGTGGCTCTCGACGCGCAGGGCCTCGTACGCGAGCAGCCCGATCGCCGGACCGCTCTTCTCGGCGTACGACTCCAGCTCCGTACGGGGGAGGAAGAGATCACGTCCGTACGGTGTCTCGCGTGCGACGACGCCTTCCGGAATCTCGGCGATCGATCCCGCCGGCAGGTGCACGACCGCGAACTCATCTGTCCGGTCGGCGACTTCGACGCGGTAGAAAAACTTCATGGACTCCAGGTACTCGATCAGCGCGTCCTGGCTGCCCGGCTCCACATGGATCCAGGTCGTGGTGGAGTCGTCGACGAGGTACAGCGCGTGCTCGATGTGGCCGTGCGCGGAGAGGATCAGCGCTTCGGTGGCACGGCCCGCCGGCAGGTCCGTCACATGCTGGGTGAGCAGCAGGTGCAGCCAGGTGAGCCGGTCGTCTCCGGTGACCGTGACGACGCCGCGGTGCGAGAGGTCCACGAAGCCGGTGCCGTCGGCGAGGGCACGCTGTTCGCGGAACAGGTCTCCGTAGTGGGCGGCGACGCCTTCGTCCACACCCTCGGCGGAGACGGCGCCGGGCAGGGACAGCAGAGGGCTCTTCATATGCCTAGCCTACGACTTGGTAATTGAATTTTTGAGCGAGCAGTCCTTGCAGAGGCCGAAGATCGCGAAGTGCTTCATGTCCGTCTCGAAGCCGAACCTCTCGCGGAGCTTGGCGGTGAACTCGGCGGCGATCTTGGTGTCGGCCTCGATGACGTTCTTGCAGTCCCGGCACACCAGGTGGATGTGGTGATGGCGGTCCGCCAGGTGGTACGTCGGCGCGCCGTGCCCGAGGTGCGCGTGGCTGACCAGGCCGAGTTCCTCAAGGAGCTCCAGCGTCCGGTAGACCGTCGAGATGTTCACACCCGAGGCCGTTCTGCGTACCTCGACCAGGATGTCGTCCGGGGTGGCGTGCTCCAGCGTGTCCACCGCTTCGAGCACAAGTTGCCGCTGCGGAGTCAGCCGGTAACCGCGCTGCCGCAGATCGCTCTTCCAGTCGGTGCTTACCACGCCGCCCAGTGTAGGCCCGCCTCTAGGGAGCCAGGATCTCTCTTACGCGCGTGACGATGTTCTCGAGGACGAAGGGCTTGGGGAGGAAGACCACCGGGACGTCGTGGCCGTCGTCGCGCAGGATGCGGGCGACCTCCAGGCTGTCGAAGTCCGGCAGGCGGACGTCGAGGACGACGAGGTCGGGCGGTTCGGCGTACGCGGTGTTCAGCGCGGCGACACCACTGGCGACGGCGGTGACCTCGAAGCCGGCCAGCCGGAACGTTTCCGCGAGCACCTCGCGGACGCCGTACTCGTCGTCGACCACGAGCACTTTCGAGCCGGGAACACTGGGGGCGCCGGAAGCGCCGTGGGTACCGCGGGAAACAGCTGTAGGGCCGGTCACACCAGCAGGGTGACCGGCCCGGATCAGAACAGCGTGAAGTTCGTCTTTGTGGGGCGTAAGACCGCCGGCCCCGCGCCGTCCTACTTGAAGAACGCGATGCCGTCGTCCGGCATGTCGTCCGGGAGGGCCTTGGCCCAGCGCTCGACGTCCTCCGGGGTCACGACCTTCTTCAAGTGCGCGGACATGTAGGGACGCAGCTCGACCTCGGGGGTCTGCTTCTCGCCGACCCACATGAGGTCGCTCTTCACATAGCCGTACAGCCGCTTGCCACCGGTGTACGGACCCGACGCGGCCGTGCGCGCCACGGCGTCCGTGACCAGGTCGATCTGCGGCTGCTTGGCGGCCAGGTCGCCGTACCAGATCTCGACGACACCGTCGTCGCGGGTCATCACGACCTCGACCTTGCGGCTGGGGTCGATCCGCCAGAAACCGAACTCGGACTCCAGCGGCCTGACCTTGTTCCCGTCGGCGTCGAGCACCCAGGTGTGCGAGTGGTACTCCAGGAAGTCCCGCCCGTCATGGGTGAAGGTGACCTCCTGCCCGAAGTTGCACTTCTCGGAGCCGGGGAAGTCGTGGACACCCGCGCCTGCCCAGTTGCCGAGCAGGAAGGCAATGGGGAGCAGGTCCTTGTGCAGGTCGGACGGGATCTCGATCATGAGCAGCTTTTCTTCGTGGTGGTCAGCGCTGGCCCTGGTACAGCTTCTTCACGGTCAGCCCTGCGAAGGCGAGAACGCCGACGCAGACAAGGGCGAGCAGGGCTTCGAAGAATGCCTCAAGCACGGGGTGCTCCTCGGGTGACACGGTGAAGGCGGTACAGGTCCGGGCCCCACTCTAGTGGGGTGGGGCCCGGACCTCACTGCGAGGTGCACCCTGGCGGCTCAGTCGAGCAGCTGGCTCTGCAGGATCACCGTCTGCTGGAACGGCAGGGCCTCCGCGGTGCCCTTGCGGGACTGCAGGACCACGGCGACGGTGTCCGCCGCCGAGAGGTACGCCTGCCGGACCTGCTCGGGGCCGTACGGCTTCGTCTCCACGAACGAGTACCGCGAGACGTCGGCGACCTGAGCCTCCGCCGCGAACCCTGTGTAGGCCTCGACCGCTTCGGCGCCGCGCGCCGTGTGCACCGGGGAGTTGTAGCTGATGAGCTCGGAGGTGACCAGTTCGTCGGCGACGGCCGCGGTGCCGAACTGCAGCAGGTAGATCCGCGTGTGCGTACCGTCCGGTGTCGTCCAGCCGCGCGCCGCGATGTGCCGCAGGCCGTAGTCGGTCAGCAGCTGCCCGACGGTCTCCCGGTCCTCCTTCGTGGCGTACTCCGCCAGGAAGGTCTTCGTCGCCAGCCAGCCGTCCTCGCCGCGCAGCGCCACGTCGGCCTTCGCGCCCTTCGGAGCCGGGAGTACGAGCTTTCGCAGGTCGGCGTAGTGCGCACCGGCCGTGTTCGTCTCGGCGAACGGGCCCGGGCTGCCGGCGGGCAGCGGCGGCTTGCTGATCGTCGGGTACTCCCAGCGCCCGTCCGGCTCGGTCGCCAGCCCCGGTACGTCCGTGCGCTCCATCCGCGTGATGCCGTACGCCGCCGCCGTACCGACCGCCGCGAACACCACGACGGCCGCGGTCCAGCGCAGGACGGCGCGGAGAACCCGGCGGTCCTTCTTCACCGGGGGTGCCTGCGGTTCAGGGACCACGGGCGGCGCCTCGGGCATCGGCGGCAGGGGAGCCTGCGCGTCAGCCGACGCCGGTTCCTCGGCCGGCAACGGCGCCTGCGCCGGCGTCACCTGCCCGGCCTGCTCGCTCTGCCCAGCCTGTAGGCCCTGTTCGCCCTGCCCGACCTGTTCGCTCTGCTCGGTCGTCATACCGCCTCCCCAGGCTCCGCGATGCGGTCGAGCTGCTTGCTGAGCAGCATCGCGACCCCCTTTGTGTCCAGTGGCTTGGCCCCGTCCGCGGTGGCGGTGACCAGGACGTCTCCCACGTAGGCGGAGCAGTACATCGCGTCGAGGTCCTCGTCGGTGTCCTTGGGCGGCAGGAAGCACTGGGCGTTCTTGTAGCCCTTGATCGCCGGACCCTTGCGGAAGATGTCCAGGGCGTCGAGGAACTCGTTCTGGAACGTCGAGATCTCACGGACGGCCGTCTTGTTGTCCATCTGGACCAGCGTGACGTTCACCGTGTAGATGCCCTCGTTCTCACCGAGCGCCTCGGCCTCCTCGCTGATGTAGCTGCGCATCGCCATGCCCTGGACGCGCTGCTTGTCGATCTCCTTCTCCAACTGCTTGCGCTGCGAGCGGGGCAGGTCGCTCAGCCCCTCCTTGCGCAGGGCCGTGGCCTGGGCACCGCTGAGCTGGGCGTCGTAGCCGTACTCTCCGATGTCGGGCCCGCGATACCAGCCGTCCTGCCCGTACGGCACGAGCATCGCCGCCAGCCCGGTGACGGTCGCCGCCTTCTTGTCGTCCGCGGCCTCCTTCGGGAGCGTCCAGACGGGCGCACCGGCGTCCCGGTCGGCCTCGTCCACGGTCACGACGGTGTAGCCGACACCGGCGACGAGGGCCCCGGTGAGCAGCAGGGACCCGGCCACAGCGGCGATACGTCCGCGGCGGACGGACTTCTTGACGGGCGGGACCGGCGGCAGCGACGGCTGCTCGGCGGACTCCACGGTCTCGGCCGACTCGCTCTGGTTCTCGCTCTGGTTCTCGTTCTCGCTCACAGCCGCCCCATCTGCCGCTTGGCCAGGTCCATGATCTTCGCCTTGGGGATCGGCTTGGAGTCCCACACGTATATCTCGACGGCGATGTCCCCGCGCCAGGCGGACGCCTCCGCGAAGTACTGCGGCAGATAGCCGGGCTCGGTCTCGGGCTTGTTGTGGACGTACACCATGCCGTTCCCGGTACCCGGGATCGGCCAGCTGTCGGTGTCGTCCTCCTTCTCCTCCCAGTACTGCTCGCTGTCGTTGCGGTCGGCAGCGCCGAGGGCCTCCTCCTGCCGGAACTGGACCAGCCGGATCTGCACGCCGTACGTGCTGCTGACCTCCCAGCCGGTGGTGGCCACCCGGCGGAGCTCCGCGCCGACGAGGTCGCCGAACACCTCGCCCGGCTCCTCGAAGGCGTCGGCGTAACCGGCCAGCTCCACCCAGCCGTCGGCGCCCTCGACCCAGTCGGCCTCCTTCAACCCGGCCGGCCGCTTCAGCAGCAGCTTGCGCAGGTCCCCGTCGGTCTTCACCTGACGGTCCTGCGCGGCCGACAGGGGCTCGGGGCCCTCGCCCTTGGCCTGCGCCGGCACCGGCTGGGAGAGCGACGGCAGCTTGGTGGGCTCGCGGTCGGCCTGGATCAGGAAACCGGCGCAGGTGCCGGCGACGAGGCCGAGCACCGCGGCGGTGGCGATCAACAGGGTCGTACGACCGCGTCGGCGCCGCCCGGCAACGGGCACGACTTCAGGTGTCTCACGTATCTCAGATGTCTCAGGTATCTCGGATATCTCAGGTATCTCAGGTGTAGCGGATACCGCGAACACCCCCGATTCTTCGGGTGTTTCGGGCACTTCGGGTACTTCCACAACGTCCCCCCACGAACGCGAATCGCGGATTCCATATCCGCGCGCACAGGAGACCCACGGCCAACACCTTGGGTTGCACGGGAGTTGATCACGATTCGGAGTACCACCCGACTAGCATTCGGGCATGGCTAAGAAGCTCGTTATCAAGGTGACGGCGGGGGCCGATGCCCCCGAGCGCTGCTCGCAGGCGTTCACGGTCGCCGCGGTGGCCGTGGCCAGTGGTGTCGAGGTGTCCCTGTGGCTGACCGGCGAGTCCGCGTGGTTCGCGCTGCCGGGCCGCGCCGCCGAGTTCGAGCTGCCGCACGCGGCGCCGCTGCCCGATCTGATCGACTCGATCCTGGCGGCCGGCCGCATCACCCTGTGCACACAGTGCGCGGCCCGGCGGGACATCACCGAGAAGGACGTCATCGAGGGCGTACGGATCGCGGGTGCCCAGGTGTTCGTGCAGGAGGCGATGGCGGAGGAGACGCAGGCGCTCGTCTACTGAGGCGCGGGCTGCTCCCGCACCCAGAGGCAGAACGGGTGTCCTGCCGGGTCGAGGAGGACGCGTACGTCCTCCTGCGGCTGGTAGGCGGCGAGCCTGGCGCCCTCGGCGAGGGCCCGCGCCGTCTCCGCGGCCAGATCGTCCACCTCGATGTCGAGATGGAGCATCATGCGCTGGTCGCCGGGTGCGGCGGGCCAGACCGGCGGGACGTAGCCACGCGAGGTCTCGAACGCGAGCGCCGTGCCACCCCCCGGTGGGCCGATCAGCATCCAGTCGGGCTCCTCCGCGCGGACCACATAGCCGAGGAGCCGCCGATAGAACCCGGCGAGCGCATGCGCGTCGGGTGCCTCGAAGGCGACGGTCGACAGCCTCACGCTCACACGTACCCCCATATGACAGGAGATCGGATGACCGGATAACCGACCGGATGACGGATGACCGTATGGCCGGATAACCGGCCGGATGACCGGATGACGGATGACGGGGGCCTGCCGCCTGCCGCCTGCCCCTACGGCCGCCGCCGTTTCTTCCCGTCCAGCTCGTCCCACCAGTCGTCGGACTTGGGGTCGCCGGAGGGGTCGTCCCACCAGCGGTCGTCCGGGCCGCGCCGGTTGGCGGCCATCGCGGCGACCGGCGGGATGACCATGGCCACGACGCACATGCCGACCGCCACCGGGACCGACCAGAGGCGGACGACTCCCCAGGCCAGGACGAAGAGCCCGATGCACGTCCCCATCATGGCGAAGTAGACGTGCCGCCGTCGTGCGTACATACATCCAGGGTAGGTCCGGGCACGGCGAAAGGCCGTACTCCAGCGCCCGGAGTACGGCCCTTCAGTGCCGCTGGTGTCAGACGGCGATGGCGACCTCGGCGAGGCCGCCCGTCTGGGCGACGACCGTGCGGTCCGCGGTGCCTCCGGGGACAAGGGCCCGAACGGTCCAGGTGCCCTCCGCCGCGTAGAAGCGGAACTGGCCCGTCGCGGAGGTCGGGACCTCCGCGGTGAACTCACCGGTCGAGTCCAGCAGGCGGACGTAACCGGTGACGGGCTCGCCGTCGCGGGTCACCTGCCCCTGGATCGTGGTCTCACCGGGCTTGATCGTCGAGGCGTCGGGGCCGCCGGCCTTCGCTCCACACATATTTCGTTTCCGTCCTTCAGGCCTTGACTTGCCGTTCTTGCCGCACTTGCCGTATCTGCCGGATTACTTGTTGGCGCCGAGCTCGATCGGTACGCCGACGAGGGAGCCGTACTCGGTCCAGGAACCGTCGTAGTTCTTGACGTTCTCGACACCGAGGAGCTCGTGCAGCACGAACCAGGTGAGCGCGGAACGCTCACCGATGCGGCAGTACGCGATGGTGTCCTTGGCGAGGTCGACCTGCTCGTCGGCGTAGAGCTCCTTGAGCTCGTCGTCCGACTTGAAGGTGCCGTCGTCGTTGGCGTTCTTCGACCACGGGATGTTGCGCGCGGACGGGACGTGGCCCGGACGCTGCGACTGCTCCTGCGGCAGGTGGGCCGGCGCGAGCAGCTTGCCGCTGAACTCGTCGGGCGACCGCACGTCGACCAGGTTCTGCGAACCGATGGCCGCCACGACGTCGTCGCGGAAGGCACGGATCGCGGTGTTCTGGGCCTTGGCCTTGTAGTCGGTCGCGGCGCGCTCGGGCACCTCGACGACCAGGTCGCGGGAGTCGAGCTCCCACTTCTTGCGGCCGCCGTCGAGAAGCTTCACGTTCTCGTGGCCGTACAGCTTGAAGTACCAGTAGGCGTACGACGCGAACCAGTTGTTGTTGCCGCCGTAGAGCACGACGAGGGTGTCGTTGCCGATGCCCTTCGCCGACAGGAGCTTCTCGAAGCCCTCCTGGTCGATGAAGTCACGGCGGACCGGGTCCTGGAGGTCCTTCGTCCAGTCGATCCGGATGGCGTTCTTGATGTGGTTCTTCTCGTACGCGGACGTGTCCTCGTCGACCTCGACGATGGCCACGCTGGGGTCGTCCAGGTGTGCCTGGACCCAGTCGGCGTCTACCAGGACGTCGCTGCGGCTCATGCTCGTTCTCCTCCGGGGCAGTTGCGGCGGGGCGGGGCTTGGCGTTCAGGAGAGGGGTGCGCGGTCATGCCGATGGCGGCCGGCCGACGCAGGGGTGGCCCTGACGCGAGAGGTCAAAGGGCCCGGCTCGCGGAAGTAACGACGCTTCCGCTCAGAAGGTGCGACAGAGCATGGCGGCGACGCGGCACAGGTCCACTGCCCGCCGCTTCGTGAAATCCGCCTGTCCCCTCGACCGGAGGACGCTCAAATTGCACTGCATGTCCACGATCGTAGGGACGGACTGCCGGGGATGTCACCGGCGTGTCGAATGCTGAGACGCGATCGTCCGCGATGTGGGAAGGGCGGATCGCCGGGGCCACGTCCGTACGGTTTCCGGGCACCTGTACGCGCTCCGTCCCCGTCACCCATCTGCAGGACGGACGGGGCCGTCTCGCCCTTCGGAACGTACGCCCGATCCGACGGCCCCCTCAGGCCCGGCTGAAGGCCCTCAGCGCGTGGCCCGGCAAGCCTGCCCCTTCGGGCCGGATGCCCGACCCCGGGAGCCCTCTTACCCGACCAGCCTGACGTCCGAACCCTTCACCGAGATGTCGACGCCGTCCTTGGCCGCCTCGACCTTGTCGAGCTGGATGCCGCCGGGCAGGTCGTCGATCTTCTGCTCGAAGTCCGTGACCGAGCGGACCGTGTCCTCGGCGAGGTCGACGCCCAGGTTCGGCAGGGAGTCGGCGTGCACCTTCACGGTGTCGCCCTCGACGCTGACCGAGCTGAGGACGGAGACCGGCTGCGGCAGCTTGGTGCCGAGGACGGTCGCCTCGACGGTGACCTTGATCTTGCCGTTGCCGCCGTCGGAGAGGCCGATGACCTGGGCGGTGACGCCCGCCGTGACCTCCGTGGTCTCGGACTTGGCGGCCTTGAGCAGCTCGGCGTACGAGATGGTCGCGGTGCCGGTGGCCGAGTTGGCGGTGGCGGTGCTGTAGCTGCCGCTGAAGACGACGCCGTGCATCTCGGCGTTGAGGTCGTCGATGCGGATGGTGCTGACAGCGTCGCCCGACCCGCTCGTGGACGCCTCGTAGTCCTTGATGCCGATCTTCACGTCGTCGAGTTCGCCGCCAAGGGCCTGGGTGAGGAAGGGGAAGCCCTCGATGGACACGTCGGGGGTGCTGGCCAGACCCTCGGTGGTCTTGATCCGGTCCGCCGCCTCGTCCTCCGCGAATCCGACCGCCACCCGGTCCGCGATGACGAACAGACCGCCCAGGATGACGGCGACGACCAGGAATATTCGCAGTGCACGCATGCTCGCAGTTTCCCCAACCTCGGCCCTGTGCCGACGATCCGTGACGGCCCCCGAAACGGCCGAGTGGCCGCCGACCGCCGAGCCTAACCCCGAAGGACCCCCGGATCGGGAGCCCTTTCGAACACTTGTCGATCACCTGTGACGAACGCACGGTGACCAGTCGCCGGCCAACGAACGGAAACCGGGAGCCGGCTCTCGGGGCAGCGGCCGGCGCTCAGCCGAACGCGACCCGCTCCAGCCAGAAGTCGAGCAGCCCGGCGTCGCCCTCGACGTCCAGACCGCCGTCGGCCACGGAGCGGCGGCGGTAGACGGTCAGCAGGAGTTCGGACAGCGGGCCCCGCACCGTCACCGCGGCAGGCTCGGCCGACCGGCGCCAGGCGAGCACGTCGCCGGTCAGATCCACCAGCCAGGACGCCTCGCCGTCGGCCCGTACGTCGTTGGTCGCCTCGAACCGCAGAGTGCGGCCAGGGCCGAGAAGCTCCCGCTGTCCCGGGTGGAAGTCGAGCATCTCGGGCAGCGAGCCCAGTTCCATCCACTCGTCGAGGCCGTCGGCCGCCACCTCAGGGGCGAGCGTGTAGTCGCCCTTGAGGGCCAGGACCGCGTCGGCCCGGTGGAGGGCGGTCTCGTGGGTCATGCGGCGCGCGTAGAAAGACGGGTTCCGCGGGCCTCTGGGGAGCGGCGTCCACACGGCCGCGTCTGGACCGGTCTTCCGGAGCGTGGCCGCGAACTGCTCGGCGCCCTCGGTGAGCCAGTCGGCGAGCATCACCGGGTCCTCCCCGGCGTACGGGGAGAGATCGCGGAAGTCGAGGTCCGGCGGCGGCTGCGCGGCCCGCGTGCGGACGATCTCCTCGGCCCAGCGCTGGCCGCCTCCCAGGTGGCGCACCAACTGGTTGACCGTCCAGCCGGGGCAGGACGGCACCTCGGCCGCGAGGTCCGCGCCGGGGAGGACGGCGGCGAGGAGTCCGGTCTGCGTGACGATCTCGGCGCAGCAGCGCTCGAAGCCCAGCCCCTCACCCGCCGCGGTGAACGGTTCCTCGTGCATCAGGTGTCCTCTCGGGACTCGGGATTCGAAACTCGGGAGGGGCGCCGGGCGGCCGTCAGGTCGTTCAGGCGAAGGCGCGCCCCAGCAGATAGACGGCCGGGGCCGCGGCGGCCAGCGGAAGAGCCACTCCCGCGGTGAAGTGGACGAAGCGGGACGGGTAGTCGTAGCTGGCGACCCGGTGGCCGACCAGCGCGCAGACGCCCGCGCCGAGGCCGATGAAGGCGCCCTGCGTGCCGACGTCCGTCATCCCGCCGACCGCGATTCCGGCGCCGGTGGCCGCCAGCAGCGCCACCACCACGGAGGCCACGGTGGGCAGCGGCAGCGCGCGGGCGATGACCGCCACGGCGACCGCGACGGCGCCCACCGACACGGCGTCCGGCTCGGCCGCGAGATACCCGGCCGCGATGATCGCCAGTGCCGCCGAGACGACGGTCGCCATCAGACCGGACATCCGGGTGTCCGCGTCGGCGTGACTGCGCAGCTGGAGTACGAGGGTGAGCAGCACCCACACGCCGAGGGTGCCGAGGATCGCGGCGGGCGCGTTCTCCCGGCCCGCGGCGAGCAGCGCCACGTCTGCGGTCAGCGCGCCCGCGAACGCCAGCGCGATGCCCTGCCGGGCCGGCCACATCCCGTTCAGCCGGAACCAGCCGGCCGCGGTGACGGCCTGCAGCAGTACGAGGGGTACGACGAGGGCATACTCCCCGGCCGCCGCCGTACCGGCGAGCAGCAGCCCGAGCAGCGCGGTGAGCCCGGCGGGCTGGATGCCGGGTTCGATGATGGGTGAGCGGCCCTCGGCGCGGGCGCGCTGGGCGTCGGTGACGCGGGGGTTGCCGGTGACGGTCGGGGGGCCGTAGCCGGGGCCGTCCTCGGCGGCAGCCGCGTACGCGTCCGGCTGGGGCTGGGGCCCCGGTTGCGGCTCGCGGGCCCAGCCCTGGGAAGCAGCCGCGGCCGTGCCCTCGGGCGGGAGTGGCTGGTGTGCGGGCGTGGCGGCTGCGTACCCGTACGCCGACGGCTCCCCGTAACCCTGGCCCTGCGGCGCGCCGTACGCCTGCTGGTATCCCTGCGGCGGCAAATACGCGGTGTCCGGCGCGGACGCCACGGGGGCATGGGTCTGGGTCTCCCAGGTCTGCCCCTCCCACTGCTGGGTGTGCTGCTGCCAGTCGGGCCCCGGCGCGGGCTGCTGGTACGGGTCGTAGCCCTCGTACGGGGGCTGGTACTGCGGATCGTGGGGCTGGTTGCTCATCGTCTCGGTCACCCTCCTGCGAACGGCGGGAGCACCTCGACCGTGCCGCCCTCGGCCAGCCGTACCGTCTCATGCCCGCGGGTTCCCACGGGGTCACCGTCGATGAGGAACGAGCATCGCCGCAGCACGCGGACGAGTTCGCCGGGGTGTCGCTTGCGCGCCTTGTCGAGCGCCTCGGCGAGGGTCTCGGCCTCGTACGGCTCCTCGGCGACGCCGGCGGCGGACTTGGCCGCGGCCCAGTAACGCACCGTGCCCTTTGCCATCACGTTCCTCAGTCAGTCGTCGGTCGGTCGTGGGTCAGTCGTCGGTCGGTCGTCAATGGATCGGTCGCTGTGAACACGGTCAGGCTAGCCCGCGTGGGTGGCGGCCCATTCCCCGATGCGGGCCAGGAGCTCGTCATCGGCGGCGTGTTCGGCGTGACCCATGCCACGCTCCAGCCAGAGATCGGCGTGGCCCTCGGCGGCCGCGGCCAGCATCCGGGGGTGGTCGACGGGGAAGTAGCCGTCGATGTCCCCGTGGACGATCAGCAGGGGCGTGGGCGCGATCAGCGGGACCGACTCGACCGGGGAGGCCGGGACCGGGTTCCAGCCGCGGCCGTGGATCCGGGTGCGCAGATAGCAGCGGGTGACGGCGCGGCCGACCGGCTGGGTCACCAGCCAGTGCACGCGGCGCATAGGGGCCGTACCCCGGTAGTACCAGCGGGCCGGTGCGCTCACCGAGACCACCGCGTCCGTACGCGCCTCCGTACGCCTCCCGTGCTCCTGCCCCTGTTCCCGCCCATGTTCTTGTTCCTGCCCCGCCGCCCCGTACAGCGCCGCGTGCCGCAGCACCACGGAGCCGCCCATCGAGAAGCCGACGGTCGCGACCCGCCGGTGCCCGAGTTCGCGCGCCCAGGCGACCACGGCGGCCAGATCGTGGACCTCGCGGTCGCCGACGGTGGAGCGGCCGCCGGATCTGCCGTGACCGCGGAAGGAGAAGGTGACGACCGCCGCGTTCCGGGATAGGGCCTCCGCCGCGCGGCGCACGTGCGGGCGGTCCAGATCGCCCGTGAAACCGTGCGCGACGACGATCGCCAGGTCACCTGATGGCCGCGTTCCAGGGTCGTACGCCGCATCAATCGTGATCCCGTCGACCGTGCGCAGAAACTTCCGCAAAGGGGTGCGCGGGGTCGTCTCAAGGGATGGACGAAGGAAAGATCCCGTGACTTGACCTGCCGGACCTGAGCTCATGTGGGCTATTCTGACGGGCAGAGGACTCGGGCAGAGTAGCCCCCGGGTCCTTTTGTGCATTCGTAACCGTTGTATACGAAGCGGGAAACCGCAGGTGTACGAAGGCCACCAGTGCATAGCGGCTCCCAGGGGCGCGGGAGACGCGAGTGACAAGCAGTGCCGCAAACGTCCTCGCAGGGACCGAGGAGGAACCGACGTTATGGGCAAGCGAACCGTGCATGACCTTGTGACGACGACCCGGGCAGGTGGGGCGCGATGAGTTCTCTGCTGCTCCTGACCAATGCCCTTCAGCCGTCGACGGAGGTGCTTCCCGCTCTCGGCCTGCTCCTGCACAACGTGCGAGTGGCTCCCGCGGAAGGCCCCGCTCTCGTCGACACCCCCGGTGCCGACGTCATCCTGATCGACGGACGCCGCGATCTCCCCCAAGTGCGCAGCCTTTGCCAGCTGTTGCGTTCGACGGGACCGGGCTGTCCGCTGATCCTCGTCGTGACGGAGGGCGGCCTCGCGGCCGTCACCGCCGACTGGGGCATCGACGACGTCCTGCTCGACACCGCCGGTCCGGCGGAGGTCGAGGCCCGGCTGCGGCTGGCCATGGGCCGCCAGCAGATCGTCAACGACGACTCCCCCATGGAGATCCGCAACGGCGACCTCTCCGTGGACGAGGCGACGTACAGCGCGAAGCTCAAGGGCCGGGTCCTCGACCTGACCTTCAAGGAGTTCGAGCTCCTCAAATACCTGGCGCAGCACCCCGGCCGCGTTTTCACGCGCGCCCAGCTGCTCCAGGAGGTCTGGGGCTACGACTACTTCGGCGGTACGCGGACGGTCGACGTCCACGTACGGCGGCTGCGCGCGAAGCTCGGCATCGAGCACGAGTCGCTGATCGGGACCGTCCGGAACGTCGGTTATCGATTCGTTACACCGGAGAAGACGGACCGCACCACGGACGACGCGAAGGCCAAGGCGGCCCAGCCAAAGCCGGAGGATGCGGACGAGACGGCCCACCTCGACGCGGCCGCCGCCGCCGAGGCCACAGCTCCGGCACAGGAAGTAGCCGTACGGCCTGCCCAGGGGTAGGTCCATCCGCGTAGACTCCGCGCGTGGCCAAGGTAACTCGGGATGATGTGGCGCGGCTGGCGGGTACTTCCACCGCCGTGGTCAGCTATGTCATCAACAATGGACCGAGGCCGGTTGCCCCGGCCACGCGCGAGCGCGTTCTCGCCGCGATCAAAGAACTGGCGTACCGGCCCGACCGGGTCGCCCAGGCCATGGCATCGCGGAGGACCGAGCTCATAGGCCTGATCGTGCCGGACGCACGCCAGCCCTTCTTCGGGGAGATGGCGCACGCGGTCGAACAGGCCGCCGCCGAGCGCGGAAAAATGGTCCTGGTCGGCAACTCCGACTATGTCGCGGAGCGCGAGGTCCACTACCTGCGCGCCTTCCTCGGCATGCGGGTCTCCGGGCTGATTCTCGTCAGCCACGCCCTGAACGACAACGCCGCCGCCGAGATCGAGGCCTGGGACGCCCGCGTCGTGCTGCTGCACGAGCGGCCCGAGGCCATCGACGACGTCGCGGTCGTCACGGACGACATCGGCGGCGCCCAGCTCGCCACCCGCCACCTGCTGGACCACGGCCACGACTACGTCGCCTGCCTCGGCGGTATCGCGGAGACCCCGACGGTCGGCGACCCGGTCTCCGACCACGTCGAGGGCTGGCGCCGCGCGATGCAGGACGCCGGGATCCCCACGGAGGGCCGGCTCTTCGAAGCGCCGTACAACCGCTACGACGCCTATCAGGTCGGCCTCCAGCTCCTCGCCGGACCTGACCGGCCGCCCGCCATCTTCTGCTCCACCGACGACCAGGCGATCGGCGTGCTGCGGGCAGCGCGCGAGCTGCGCATCGACGTGCCGGGCGAGCTGGCGGTGGTCGGCTTCGACGACGTCAAGGAAGCGGCGCTGACGGATCCACCGATGACGACGATCGCGACGGACCGTACGGGTATGGCCCGCGCGGCGGTCGATCTCGTGCTCGACGACGGGCTGCGGGTCGCGGGATCGCGCCGGGAGCGCGTGAAGCTGTTCCCCTCGAAGCTGGTTGTGCGTCGGTCCTGCGGCTGCGCCTGAGCCTGCCCGTACGCGGGGCGGGGGCACCCCGCCTCCGGGGCTCAGACCGCTCTAATACCGCTCTAATACAGGGCTCCAGCGCCTTTATATCGGGCATACGAGCTTCTGCCGGGCTTCTCAGCGGGCGCTCAGGGAGCTCTCATGATGGGGCGCCAGTCTCTTTTACATGACCGAGAGCTTCCGCCGCAGCGGCGAGTACGAGCACCCCCAGCAGGGCGACGAGTCCGGGTATGTGCAGGGCAGCCAGCAGCCCGCGTACCCCCAGCAGCAGCATGCTTCCTCCCCCGTGAACCCCGAGTGGCCGCCCCCGCCGGCGCACCAGCCGTCCGAGCCCGTCACCGTGGAGCCCGGCACCACCGTATGGCCGGGCTCCGGTCAGGGTGGCAGCGGCGGGAACGGCGACGGCGGCCAGGGCGGGGGCGCCTACGGCGGCTACCCCGAGCCGGCCGCGGGGAACACCGCAGTCCTCACCGCCGAGCCCGCGCCGGCCACCCACCACACCTCGAAGAAGCGCGCCAAGGGTCCCCTCGCCCTCCTCGCCGCCGTCGCGATCGTCGCCGCGGCCATCGGGGGCGGCACCGCGTACGGCATCCAGGAACTGACCGGCAACGACACCGTGTCGAGCAGCACCAGCACCAGCGTCGTACCCACCGCCGAGAGGGGCACCGTCGCCGGTGTCGCCAAGGCCGTCAGCCCGAGCATCGTCGAGATCACCGCCTCCTCGAACGCAGGTGAGGCCACGGGTTCCGGCGTGATCATCACGACCGGCGGCGAGATCATCACCAACAACCACGTCATCTCGGGCGCCTCGACGATCAAGGTGCAGCTGAGCGACGGCAAGTCGTACACCGCGAGCGTCGTCGGTGCCGACAGCGCCAAGGACCTCGCGCTGATCAAGCTGGACGACGCGCCCTCCGGTCTGACGGTCGCGACGCTCGGCGACTCCGACGGCGTCCAGGTCGGCGACGAGGTCGTCGCGATCGGCTCCCCCGAGGGCCTGACCGGCACCGTCACCAGCGGCATCGTCTCCGCCCTGAACCGTGACGTCACCGTCTCCACGGACGAGAGCCAGGGCCAGCCCCAGGGAGGCGGCGGCAACGGCAGCGGCCAGTGGCCGTTCGAGTTCGGCGGCCAGCAGTTCAACGGCGACACCGGCTCGTCCACCACGACCTACAAGGCGCTCCAGACGGACGCGTCCCTCAACCCGGGCAACTCCGGCGGCGCCCTCATCGACATGAACGGCAACATCATCGGCATCAACTCCGCGATGTACTCCGCCGCGGACGCCACCAGCTCGTCGAGCGCCGGCAGCGTCGGCCTCGGCTTCGCCATCCCGATCAACACCGTCAAGTCCGACCTGGCAACCCTCCGCGCCGGCGGCTCGGACAGCTGAGACGCCCTCCGGGGCCGTGAGTGAGCAAGGAGTTCGACATGACCACGCAGATCAAGCAGACCAAGCAGGCCACACAGGCTTCGGCCGGGCAGCTCTCGATCAAGCAGGTTTCGCACAGCGTCGCGGGCGACGACCCGGCCGGTCTCGGCCTGGCCCTCGCCGTCGCCCGCGAGCTGCACGCTCCGGTGAGCCGGGCTCCTGAGGTCTCCACGGCCGCCGCCCCGCGGTCCCGCCGCACTCCCACCCGCCGCCGTACCGTCGTACGAGGCTGATCCCTCGTAAGCAGGGCTGATCCTTTTCGGCCCTACGACACAGCCAGGAAACGTGCGAGGCTGAAAGCGACCGGCCCCGTCCCACCGCACCTGAGGAACCCACGCCCATGAGCCCCGCCGAAGGCGACCGTGAACCCCAGCGCATCCTGATCGTCGACGACGAGCCGGCTGTGCGTGAAGCACTCCAGCGCAGCCTCGCCTTCGAGGGTTACGACACCCAGGTCGCGGTCGACGGGGCGGACGCGCTGGAGAAGGCGACCGCCTACCAGCCCGACCTGGTCGTCCTCGACATCCAGATGCCCCGCATGGACGGTCTGACGGCCGCCCGCCGGATGCGCGGCGCGGGCACCACCACCCCCATCCTCATGCTGACCGCGCGCGACACCGTCGGCGATCGCGTCACCGGGCTCGACGCCGGCGCCGACGACTACCTCGTCAAGCCCTTCGAACTCGACGAACTCTTCGCCCGCGTCCGGGCGTTGCTGCGGCGCAGCTCGTACGCCGCCGCTGCGGTCGGGGTCCCCGAGGACGACGCCCTCACCTTCGGCGACCTGCGCATGGACCTCGCGACCCGCGAGGTCACCCGCGGGGGGCGTGCCGTGGAACTGACCCGCACGGAGTTCACCCTCCTGGAGATGTTCCTCGCCCACCCGCGCCAGGTCCTCACCCGCGAGCAGATCCTCAAGTCCGTCTGGGGCTTCGACTTCGAGCCCTCCTCCAACTCCCTCGACGTGTACGTCATGTACCTCCGCCGCAAGACCGAGGCGGGCGGCGAGCCACGCCTCGTCCACACGGTGCGGGGTGTCGGGTACGTCCTGCGCTCGGGCGGCGCGGAGTGAAATCGGTGGTACGCCGGATCCGGACCCTTCCTATTCGGGCTCGGCTGTCGATGCTGGTCGCCGCGGCGGTGGCTTTTGGGGTGGCGGCGGTTTCGGTGACCTGTTGGTTCATCGTGCAGGGGAAGCTGTACGACCAGGTGGACGAAGACCTGCGAACGTCAACTCAGCCCCAGCTGATCAGCCAGGTCCAGGGTGCGCTTCAGAATTGCACCCAGACTCCGACGCAGAACACCAACACCTTCGGCGTCAAGGAGACCAACTACCTGCAACTGGTCCAGGACGACGGAACGGCCTGCGTGTCGGCGACCTCCCAAGGCACGGTCAAGGTGACCGCCCGCGATACGGATGTCATCAAGAACGCGACCACCACCGGCAACGGCATCATTCGTAACGGCACCGACAGCGACGGTAATGCCGTACGCGTCCTGACTGTCCCCCTGACCGTCATCGACGGACCCGGCAATCGGCAGGCTCAGCTGTACCCCGGCGTCGCACTGCTCATCGCCCTCCCCCTCAAGAGCACCCAGGCCACCCTCAACGAACTGGCCCTCGTACTCCTCCTGGTCAGCGGCGTGGGAGTCCTCGGCGCCGGTGCCGCCGGCCTCGCGGTCGCCCGCGCGGGTCTGCGACCCGTCGACAAGCTCACCGAGGCGGTGGAAAACGTCGCCCGCACGGAAGACCTCTCGATCCGCATCCCGGTCGACGAAGACAGCGCGGACGAGATCGCCCGCCTCTCCCACTCCTTCAACTCGATGACCGCGTCGCTCGCGAACTCCCGCGAACTACAGCAACAACTCATCGCCGACGCGGGCCACGAACTCCGCACCCCCCTGACGTCGTTGCGCACCAACATAGAGCTCCTCGCCCGCAGCGAGGAGACGGGCCGGGCCATCCCCCCGGCGGACCGCAAGGCGCTGCTGTCGTCGGTGACGGCGCAGATGACCGAACTGGCCTCGCTGATCGGGGACTTGCAGACGCTGTCTCGTTCGGACGCGGGGCATCAGGCGGACCGGCTTCAGGTGGTCGCGCTGCAGGAGACGGTGGACGCGGCGCTGCGCAGGGCGCGGCTGCGTGGCCCGGAGCTGACGATCAGGGCGGACATCCAGCCCTGGTACGTACGGGCGGAACCGTCGGGCCTGGAGCGGGCGATCGTGAACATCCTCGACAACGCGGTGAAGTTCAGCCCGCCCGGCGAGGCCATCGACGTGATCCTCAGGGACGGCGAACTGACCGTCCGCGACCACGGCCCCGGCATCCCCTCCGAGGAACTCCCCCACGTCTTCGACCGCTTCTGGCGCTCCCCCAGCGCACGAGCGCTGCCGGGCTCGGGCCTGGGTCTGTCGATCGTCGCGCGTACGGTGCAGCAGTCGGGCGGCGAGGTGTCGCTGACGCCCGCGGCGGGCGGCGGCACGGTGGCGACGGTACGGCTGCCGGGGGCGCCCACGCCTCCGCCCGAACTGCCGTAACCCCCGCGGTCCCGCTCGCCGAACGGACCCCCAGCCTCCCCACACCCCCCTCCAAGCTCTCCCACAGGCCTCCGTAACACGTTTGGCGGATGGCGCGGAAGATCCTGCTGGCCGATGACGACGAGGCCGTACGAGAGGGGCTCGGCAGACTGCTCAGGTTCGAGGGGTACGAGACCGTCCTCGCCGGGGACGGCAGGGAGGCGCTGGAACTGGTCGCCTCGAAGGACGGCCTGCCCGACCTGGTGCTGATGGACGTCACCATGCCGGGCCTCGACGGGCTCGCCGCAACACGGCGGATCAGGGCCTCCGGGTCCACCGTGCCGATCCTGATGATCACCGGCCGGAGCGCCGTCGGCGACCGTATCGTCGCCCTCGACAACGGCGCCGACGACTACCTCACCAAGCCCTTCGCGACCGAGGAACTCCTGGCGCGTGTACGGGCGTTGCTGCGCCGCAGTCCCGCGCGGAAGGCCGCGCCCCGCCCCGGCGACCGGCTCGCCTTCGCGGACCTCGCCATGAGCCTGCGCGCCCGCACGGTGACCCGCGACGGCCAGGTGCTCGACCTCACCAAGACGGAGTTCGGCCTGCTTGAGTATCTGCTCCGGCACCCGGGCAAGGTCCTCAGCCGCGCCAGGATTTTCAAGGAGGTCTGGGGGTTCGACTTCGAGCCGGCGTCCAACACGCTGGACGTGTACGTGATGTATCTGCGCCGGAAGATGGAGAGCCGGGGCGGACCCCGGCTCATCCACACCGTGCGGGGGCTGGGCTACATGCTGCGGGCCCCTGAGGCGTCGTCGCCCGGCGCGCCCGGCACCCGGGGTGCGCCGGAGAGGCCGGGCACGCTCGGCACCCGCGGCGGGCGCGGGACACGCGGCACGCTCGGGATCAGATAGCCGCCGAGCCCCAGCGCCGAGCGGCCCAGCACGAGAGTCGAGTCACCGGGCACCGTCACCGACGCCCCCAGTGCCGACGGCGTCGCCGTCGCCGTCGCCGTCGCTCCCGACCCCACCGATTCCGGCACCGCAGAACCCGACCCCACCGATTCCGGCACCACGGAACCCGACCCCACCGATTCCGGTGCCGAGGCGCCCGACTCCACCGCCCGCTGCCCCAGATCCGGCGTCGCCAGTCGCGCGTACGCCCCGCCCCGCTCCATCAGCTCCTGGTGGGTGCCCGCCTCCACCAGCCGCCCGCCCTCCACGACGAGGATGCGGTCCGCGTCGGGGGCGAGACTCAGATCGTGCGTGATCATGATGGTCGTACGGCCCGCCATCAGGCGGCGCAGCGGCTGCACCACCCGGCGTGCGGCGACCGAGTCGAGTCCGGTGGTGGGCTCGTCGAGGACGAGGACCGGGGCACCGCGGAGCATGGCGCGGGCGATGGCGATGCGCTGGAGCTGGCCGCCGGAGAGGGTGGCGGTGCCGGGTGCGATCTCCGTGTCGTACCCGTCGGGAAGCGCATGGATGAACTCGTGCGCGAAGGCGTCGGCCGCGGCCCGCTCGATGTCGGCCGGGGAGGCTCCCGGGCGTCCGCATCCGATGTTCTCGCGGATGGTGCCGTTCAGGATGAGGGTCTCCTGCGGCAGCAGTGCGACGTTCTCACGCAGGAACTCCAGGGGTACGGCGGTCAGCGGGACCCCGTCCAGGCAGATCACGCCCGAGGTGGGGTCGTAGAAGCGCGTGAGGAGTTTGGAGAGGGTCGACTTTCCGGCGCCGCTGGGGCCGGTGACGATGACGAGTTCGCCGGGTGCGGCGGTGAGGGTCACGTCGTGCAGGGAGTCGCGGGCGGCGCCCGGGTAGCGGAAGGAGGTGTTGTGGAGGCTGACCCAGCCGCGTACGGGCCAGGGCCTGACCGGGTCGGCGGGGTCGGTGACGGCCGGCTCGGTGTCCAGGATCTCCGCCAGCCGGTCTGCGCCCGCCGTCGCGGCGGTGAGCGTCAGGCCGAGCTGGCCGAGGCTGCGGATCGGCGGATACAGATAGCCGAGGAAGGCGGCGAAGGCGAGCAGCTGGCCGAGCGTCATGCGGCGTTGGGCGATCTCCCAGACGCCCATGCCGATCACCGCGAGCACGCACAGCGTCTCGACGACCTCGACGAACTGCTCGTACATCTCACTGGCCCGCGCCCCGCGCACGGACGCCCGCATCCAGGCGCGGGCCTCGCGGTCGAGCCGCTTCTCCTCGGCGCCGCGGCGGTTGTAGGCCTGGGTCAGCACGACGTTGCCGAGGGACTCCTCGACGACCGAGGTGATCGCGCCGTCGGCGGCGCGCTCCTCCTGGGAGGACGTCTTGATACGGCCGGCGAAGCGGCGGGCGGCGACGAGGAAGAGCGGTGCCAGGAGGAAGGTGACGAGGGCGAGGTCCCAGCGGAGCCAGAGGGCGGCGGCAGCGTAGAAGACGGCCGAGAAGGCGGCGGAGACGGTGCCGACGACGCCGGACACGACCATCTGCTCGATGGCCTCGACGTCGCCGGTGAGGCGTTCGACCAGGTCGCCCTGGCGGTGCTTCTGGAAGAAGTCGGGGGGCATGCCCTGGACGTGCCGGAAGACGCTGGCGCGCAGCCGCAGCACGAACCTCTCGGCGGTCCACACGGCGAGCGAGTTGCCCAGGTAGCCGACGACCGCGCCGAGAACGGCGACGCCGAGCCAGGTGGCGGCCGGTCCCCAGAACTTGGCGAGCCTGCCGAACTTCAGCGCGTGGTCGGTGAGATCCGCGAAGATCAGGATCGAGGCCGTCTCGGCAAGCGCTGCCACGACCACGCAGCAAATGACCAGCGCCAGCCATTTACGGTCACCGCGTGTCAGCGGCCAGAACCGCGCGAACGCCTCCCGGACTTCCCGCATGTCGATTCAACTCCCCTTTCCGTTCCGGAACATGGCCGAGGCGGGGCCACCGGAGCAATTCCGGTGACCCCGCCTCGTTGCGGCTGCTAGCGGTCCTGGTGACCCACCGGACGCTTCGGAGCCTTCTTCGCCGTCTTCTTCGGCTCGGGCTTCGGCGCGGCCTTGCTGGACTTCTTGACCGGGGTGATCTTGTGGAAGCTCATGATGTTCTCCTCTTCCGCTGCGATGTCCTGTGGTGAATTCCTTGTGCCGGAAGCTCCGTTCGCTTTCGACAAGAAAAACACTACGGGACAGCAAACCCGCAAATCGCCAATTCGCCTTAGAGCTCAGTGAATTGCACCTGAAAACAATTCTCAGCCCGGAGACGGAACCAACCCACGTCTCACACAGAGTTTATTACAGGCCTGACATGGAATTTATCGGTGCGCTCGTGAGCATAAAGCAGCGGGGCCGGTACGCACAGGCGTACCGGCCCCGCTCAGCTATTCGCTGTCGCTACTTCACTCCAACGTCATTCCTACTTCACGATCGTGATCCGGTTCGCCGCCGGCACCGGATACGGCGTCGTGGCCGAGGAGTTGGCCGTCAGATAGGCCTCGAACGCGGCGAGGTCGTCGCCGCCGACGAGGACGTCTCCGCCCTTGCCGAGCTCGGCGAAGCCGTCACCGCCGCCCGCGAGGAAGGAGTTCATCGCGACGCGGTAGGTGGCGGCCGGGTCGATGGCCGCACCGTTGAGTTTGACGGAGTCCGCGACCACGCGAGCGGCGCCGGACTTGGTCAGGTCCAGGGTGTAGGTCAGCCCGGCGGAAATCTGCAGGATCTTCGGGGAAGCCTCGTTCAGGCCGCTGACCTGCTGCTGGAGTGCGGTGATCACCTGGGCGCCGGTGAGGTCGACCAGGTTGACGGTGTTGGCGAACGGCTGGACCGTGTACGCCTCGCCGAAGGTGACCACCCCGTCACCCTCACTGCCGCTCGCCGCATAGGTGAGCCCGGCGCGGATACCGCCCGGGTTCATCACCGCGATGTCGGCTTCCGGGTCGAGGGACTTGGCGTGCGCGAGCTGCGCGTCGGCGATCAGGTCGCCGAGCGGGGACTCGGTGCCGGTGTTGGGGATCTCGCCCGCGATGTAGCCGATGGGGCGGGAGGCGATCGGGGCGGAAAGCGCCTTCCACCGGTCGATCAGGGCGGTCATGTCGGTGGCCTTCGCCACGTCACGGGTGACCACGTGGTTCGCGGACTTCACCGCCGTGCGGGCGATGTCGCCGGTCCAGCGGTCGTACGTCAGCGTGGTGTCCGTGTAGAGACGGCCGAAGGACGAGGCCGAGGTGACCGTACGGGGCTTGCCCGCCGGGTCGTTGATCGTGCAGGCGTACGCCTGGTGGGTGTGGCCGGTGACCAGCGCGTCGACGGCCGGCGTGACGTTCTTGGCGATGTCGACGATCGGCCCGGAGATGCCGTCACCGGCGCCGGGGCTGTCGCAGTCGTAGTTGTACGACGTCGAGGCGGGCGCGCCGCCCTCGTGGACCAGCGCGACGATCGACTGCACGCCCTGCTTCTGGAGCTCCTTGGCGTACTTGTTGATCGTGGCGACCTCGTCACCGAACTTCAGGCCCTTGACGCCCTCGGCGGAGACGATGTTCGGGGTGCCTTCGAGCGTGACACCGATGAAGCCGACCTTGATGCCGTTCTGCTTCCACACCCAGTAGGGCTTGAGGATCGGCTTACCGGTCTTCTCCTTGGTGACGTTCGCCGCGAGGTAGGGGAAGTTGGCCCCGTCGAACTCCTCGCTGTCGTTGTAACAGCCGTCCGTCGGGTGACAGCCGCCGTTCTGCAGGCGGGCCAGCTCCTGAGCGCCCTCGTCGAACTCGTGGTTGCCGACGGAGGTGACATCCAGGTCGAGGCCGTTCAGCGCCTCGATGGTCGGCTCGTCGTGGAAAAGCCCGGAGATCAGCGGGGAGGCGCCGACCATGTCACCGGCGGCGGCGGTGATCGAGTACTTGTTGCCTTCGCGGGCCTCGCGGAGGTGGGTGGCGAGGTACTCCACGCCGCCCGCGTCGATGGTCTTCGTGGTGCCGTCCGCCTGCACCTCGGTCACCCGGCCGGAAGAGCCCGACGGCGGCTCCAGGTTGCCGTGCAGGTCATTGAAGGAGAGCAGCTGTACGTCCTGGTAACGGCCGCTGCCCGGCTTGTGACCGGCGGACTTGTCCAGGGCCGGGCCGGCGCTCGCGGGCAGCGCGGCGGCCAGGGCACCGACGGTGGCCAGGCCCGCGGCGCCCGCGAGTATGCGATACGTACGTCTGTGCCGGGGAGTCGGCGGCATGGGTTCCCCCCAGGGAAGTGTGAGAGCCGGGAGCGCCTGAGAGCCGCGAGGGTCACGAGCGCTGTAGGACGGCTGTGGTTTTGCACGCACTTTAGAATCAACGCGCGTAGCGCAACAGGGGGTTCGTGGTTACAGACAGGTTGCCGTTGCCCCTCGGCCGCTGTCTCTCGACGCCCTGGCCGCTGCCTCTCAACGTCGTGGCCGCTGCCTCTCGATCGATTTGCCGCTGCCTCTCGATCCATCCGGGCGGCTCGCCGTACCCTCGTATCCATGACCAGCGACGACACCGCACAGTCCGGCCTCTCCCGCGCCATCGAGACCTACTCCGTGCTCTCCCCGGCCCAGGCCGAGGACGTGCTCGGGCTGCTCGCGGAGGCCGCCGGGACCGACGGTCAGCAGGCGGTCTCCGAGCAGGGGCGTCTGCAGCTCAAGGGCGGTGCCCGTCCCGGCGTACGGCATCTGCTGCTGACCCTCGGGGACGAACTGGTCGGGTACGCGCAGCTGGAGGACACCGACCCAGTGGAGGCCCCGGCCGCCGAGCTGGTCGTCCACCCCGCGCACCGCGGGCGCGGGCACGGCCGGGCGCTGGGCGCCGCGCTGCTCGCCGAGTCCGGGAAACGGCTGCGGGTGTGGGCGCACGGCGGGCACTCCGCCGCCCGGCATCTCGCGCAGGTCCTCGGGCTCACCCTCTTCCGCGAACTGCGCCAGATGCGGCGACCGTTGACCGGCCTTGACCTGCCCGAGCCGAAGCTTCCGGACGGTGTGCACGTCCGCGCCTTCGTGCCGGGCCGGGACGACGCCGCCTGGCTCGCGGTGAACGCCGAGGCCTTCGCCCACCACCCCGAGCAGGGCTCCCTCACCCAGCGCGACCTGGACGACCGGATGGCCGAGCCGTGGTTCGACCCGTCCGGCTTCTTCCTCGCCTTCCGCGACGGCGAACTGATCGGCTTCCACTGGACGAAGGTGCACGCCGAGGAGCAGATCGGTGAGGTGTACGTCGTCGGTGTGCGGCCCGGCGCGCAGGGCGGGGGCCTGGGCAAGGCGCTCACCACGATCGGGCTCCGCCATCTCGCCGGGCAGGGGCTGCCCACCGCGATGCTGTACGTCGACGCCGACAACAAGGCGGCGGTCACGGTGTACGAGCGGCTCGGCTTCCACACCCACGAGACGGACCTGATGTACCGAAGCGAGTCCTGACGCGGGTTTTCGCCCCCTCCGCCCCTGCCCGTCCCTTGTTCCTGGGGGCTGCCGCCCCCAGACCCCCGCTGTCGGCCTGAACGGCCTCGACCTCAAACGCCGGACGGGCTAAGGGGGGGTCAGCCCCTCCGGCGTTTGAGGAGCGGGGGTTTGGGGGCGGAGCCCCCAAGTGACGGGAATGGGCAGGGGCGGAGGGGGCGAAAAACCCTCACCCCCCGCCGGCACCTACCGGCGGACAGGCAGCACCGTCCGCCTCCGCAGCGGCTCCACCCAGGCCGCGGCACCCACCACCACAGCCACGACAAGGATCCCCGCCCACCGGTCATGCGCGCCGCCCCAGCGCGGGTCGTTCACCGGAACGACGAGCGCCCACCGGTCCGGGACCAGCAGGGCGGCGTACAGCCCGGTACCCAACAGCACGCCCGCCACCGCGACCCCGGGCTCGGCCGCCTCCGTGCACCGCACCACCACGGCCGCTCCGGCCAACGCGAGCGCGGCGACGGCCGCGGCCTCCAGGGTCACCGCGCCGACCGGCGGCCGGACATCCTCCGGTACGAGGAGCAGCGCGCCCGTCCACCAGAGCGCGGCGAACGGAACGGCGAACGCCACCCGGAGCCCTATACGCACCGGCCGCCGGGTCGGCACCGCCGCGGTGGTGTGCCGCGCGGGGTCGTCAAGCAGGAAGGCCAGGCCCAGGCCGAAGGCGAGCGCGGCGGCCCGCAGGACATCAAGTCCTGGCCAGCCCTCGCGGGAGACCGACAGCAGCCACGGGGCGCCGGCGATCAGCAGCCCCAGGGCGGCACCGGCCGCGAGGGCCCGGCGGGGCAGGCTGCGCCACACGGGGCGGAGAAGGGCGCGGATCACGGCGTACGCACGCCTCGTGGGCGGTCCACTGACACCGGCCACCGTCGACCGCGCGCCCTCCCCGTGAGCGGCTACTCGCACGTCTCGTCCTCCGTCGCGGCAACCGATCCCGTGGTCGCGGCCGGCACACCCAGCAGTTCGGCCACCCGGGCCAGGGACGTCTCCGGGGAAGTGAGCTCCGTCCAGTGGGACTTCACCTTGGGGATGACGCTGTAGCGGGGCTTCTGGAGCAACTCCCGTACGATCCGGGTCTGTTCGGCGGACAGGGAGATGCCGTTGGTGGGCGCGAGGACAAAATCCGCACCCTCGATGCTGTCGCCGAGCCGGACGTTACGGAACGCGGTCATCGGGTCGGAGTCGCCGCCCAGCGCCAGCCACATGACGGTGACCGCGCGGGCGTCCCCGGTGCACCACTCGCTGCCGGCCGCCTCGCTGCCCGCCACCAGGACCGAGGCGACTCCGACGGCGAACTCGGGGACCCGGTTGCCGCCCCAGCGCGTGCCGACGGTCACCGTGCCCGGTGTGGTGGACGCTTCGAGCGTGGAGTCACCGGTCAGGCCATAGGTGGCGTCGATCCGCTGCCGTACGGTCAGCCGCTCACCGCCGGCGGCGCCGCCCGCCAGGGACTGGACACGGTCGACGACCGGGGACCAGTCGAGGGCGGCGCGGGCATCCCACTCGGGGAAGGCGCAGTACGTCGACCTGCCGTACTCGTGGCACGTCTGGAACTTCTCCGGGCTGACGGACGCCTCCTTGCGGGCCGCGAGCAGGGCGGCCGAGTCACCCTGGGACTGCCCGGCGACACCGGCGACCGTGGCGGCGAGGGTGACGGCGGTCGCCGCCTGCACGATCCGGTCACGACCGCCGCTGACCAGCACCGCGGCGCAGACCAGCACCCCGACGAGCCCCACCAGATACAGCGCGTGCCAGCCGGCCGGGCGGCCGATGAGCTCGGACGGGAACGGATCGGCGCCCGTTTCGGTGACGACCGGCGACAGCCACTGCTGCCAGCGCGGGCTGCCGTCGCTGGAGGACAGCAGGGCGGGCAGGATGGCGACGCCGACGACGAAGAGCGGGGCGGCGAACGAGGACCGGACCAGCCGCGCGAGCAGCACGCCGAGGACGCCGGACAGGAGCACGGCCAGCGGCCCCACGGCCAGTTCGGCGGGCGAGGGATGGCCGACGGCGCCCAGCTTGCGCCCGGCCCAGACGATCTGGAAGGCGACGACTCCGGCGGTGATCACCGCATACGGCACGACGGACAGCGCGTGTGCCACCGTACGCCTCCACGGCTCCATGACCAGGACGTCGAAGTGCCGGTCGGTGCCGCGCCGGTGGGAGCGCAGGACGGTCCGGTTGACGACGATGAGCAGCGCGACGCCGAGGAGCAGCGGGGCGGACTGGGTGGACCGGTCGAAGTCCTGGAGGGCCGGGAAGTCGTCCATGCCCTCACGGCCGTTGAACAACTCCCAGCCGGTGACGCCGAGGTAGAGCAGGAGGAAGGCGAACACCGGTATGTGGAGGAAGAGTTGGTATGCCTCGAAGCGGGCGAGGGCGATGACGGCCGCCGTCCTGTGCTGTGTGGTCCGCGGGGCCGGCTCCACCCCCGTGGGCGCCGCCTCCTTGACCAGACCGGTCGTGACGCTCATGCGGCAACCTCCGAGGTCTCGCCGTTCCCGTCGTTCTCGCCGTTCCCGTCGCTGTCACCCGTCTCGCCGTCGAGGGTGAGCAAGTAGCCGTCCTCCAGGGTCGGTTCGACGAGCTCGGCACCCTGGGGCGGGTCGCCGACGTTACGGAAGGAGCCGGTGCCGGTACGCCATCCGGCGCGCGCGGCGGGGTCACGTTCCGTGCTGCTCCACACCCGGCCCGCCGCACGCGCGGTCAGTTCGGCCGGGGTGCCCTCGAAGCGGACGCGCCCGCGGGCCATGACGATCACGCGGTGGCAGAGCATCGCCACGTCCTCGGTCTGGTGGGTGGACAGCAGAACCGTCCGCCCCTCTCCCGCCTGGGCGATCAACTCCCGGAACCGCATGCGCTGTTCGGGGTCGAGTCCGACGGTCGGCTCGTCGAGGACGAGGAAACCGGGGTCGCCGACGAGCGCGGCGGCCAGCGCGACCCGCTGCCGCATACCGCCGGACAGCTTCTTGATGCGCTTGCTCCGTACGTCGGACAGGTCGACGGCGTCGAGCACCCGGCGCACCTCCCGGTGCCGGGCGGTGCGGTCGGTCAGCTCCTTCAGGATCGCCACGTAGTCGACGAACTCGAAGGAAGAGAAGTCCTCGTGGAACCCCGGCGTCTGCGGCAGGTATCCCAGCTCGCGCCGCAGGTCCAGGCGCCCGGCGGCCGTTCCCGGGTCGTGCCCGAGCACGGTGAAGGCCCCCCGGTCGGCGGGCACGGCGGTGGCGAGCACCCTCAACAAGGTGGTCTTTCCTGCCCCGTTGGGCCCGAGGAGCCCGGTGACCCCCTCGCCCAGGCGCAGCGAGACATCGTCGAGGGCGAAGGTTCCGCCGTAGCGGAGGGTCAGCCCGGAGGCGGAGACGGTGGGCGTCATACGTACGGCGCTCCTGTAGGAGAAGTTATGTGCGGAGGGGAGTTTCACGCCCCGCCCCCGCCGGAGAAGGGCACATGCGCGGGCGCCGAGTCGAACCGGTCCCGTACGAGATAGAGCAGCGCGACGGCGAGCGCGGCGACCGCCCCGGCGATCCCCTGTCCGGCCGCCGTGAACGGCGCGAGCGTGGCGTGCTCGGCGGTCGTCGCCTGCGCCGTAAGGAGCAGTGCTACCCATGCGCCGCCGACCAGTGAGGGTGCGAGGACGGGACCGAGGCGGGGCGTCAGGGCGAGTCCGGTGCCGGTGAGGGCGAGCGCGGGCAGCAGCCAGGCCAGCGCGCGCAGCCCGTAGGTGGGCAGCGCGAGGGTGGCTAGCCCGTTCAGACCGAGGCCGACGGTGAGCACGGCGACCGTACGGATGAGGAGGAGCCGGAATCCGTGGGTCGGCGAGACGACGGCCATCTCGTACGTCGGGTCCAGCGTGGGTCCGTACGACAGGGCGACGCCGGCGAGCGGGAGCAGCGGTGCGAGCGCCAGGAACAGCTTGGGGGTGGCCCCGGCCTCCACCGAGTAGGTGGCCGCCACGGTCATCAGGAGCACGGCGGTGACCGCGAGCAGCCAGGAGCGGCGCAGGACGGGCGTGGCCGCCAGCAGCCGTGCCGTGTGGTCGGCGACGCCGACGCGCACCAGCAGCGACTCGACCAATCCCGGGCGCGGCGCGTCCAGTTCGGCATCCAGCCGCTCCCAGCCCGCGTCCAGCGCGACCGGATCGCTGACGGCCGCCAGCGCCTCGCGGCACCGTGCGCACGAGGCGAGATGCGTGTCGGCGGACCAGAGCCGGGGAGGGGTCAACTCGCCCTGGCTGTAAGCCCGGAGATCGGCATCGTCCACGTGCCACTGACCGTCGGCATCGGGCACAGCAGCGGTTTTCGCCCCCTCCGCCCCTTCCCTGCCCGTCATTGGGGGCTGCGCCCCCGAACCCCCGCTCCTCAAACGCCGGAGGGGCTGAAATTTGCCGCTCATGCCAGTGCCTCCCGCAACTGCTTGCGCGCACGCAGTGCCCGCGTCTTGACCGTGCCCGGCGGGATGCCGAGCAGGACGGCCGCTTCCCGGGTGGTGAGCCCGTCGATCACCGTGGCCTGGAGCACCGCGCGCAGTTCGGGCGAGAGCCGGGTCAGGGCGCCCGCGAGGTCGCCGTGCTCGACGCCGGCCAGGACGCGTTCCTCGGCGGAGACCTCGTCCCGGTGCCGGAGGCGGGCCAGCGCCTGCCGCATCCGCCCGCGCGCGCCGTCCCCGCGCAGGGTGTCGATGAGCCGCCGTGAGCCGATGCGCCACAGCCAGCCGGCGGCATCTCCGGGGGAGCCCTCCTCGCGGTAGCGGGCGGTGCCGCGCCACACCGCGAGGAACGTCTCCTGTACGACGTCGTCGATGATCCCGGCGTCGGCGCACCGGCCGCGCAGCCGCGCGGTCAGCCACGGCGCGTACCGCCGGTACAGCTCCTCGAAGGCGCGCCGGTCACCGTCCGCCGCGATGGCCCGCAGCAGCTCCCCGTCGCTTCTCGTTTCCCTCACGCCCCCTCATCGGACGAGCCCTGCCGATCGGTTCGCACCCACCGAAGAAATCTCGTTCTTGACAGCGCTCACCATCATGCACCACCCTTTCACTACTCAAATAGTGAAAGGTGGTCGCCGTAGTGGTGGAGTACCGCATCGACCGGCGCAGCGGTGTCGCCACGTACGTCCAGATCGTCCAGCAGACCAAGCAGGCCCTGCGTCTTGGCCTGCTGGTGCCGGGGGACAAGCTCCCCACGGCCCGCGAGGTCGTGGAGGCCACCGCGATCAACCCGAACACCGTCCTGAAGGCCTACCGCGAGCTGGAGCGCGAGGGCCTGGTCGAGGCCAGACGCGGTCTCGGCACCTTCGTCAAGCGCTCGCTGGGCAGCGCCCCGGCCGACTCGCCGCTGAGCGCCGAACTGGACGCCTGGGCGGCCCGCGCCCGTGAGGCAGGACTCCAGCGCGACGACGTGGCAGCACTCTTCACCGCCGTACTCGATGAACAGTTCACCAAGGGAGACCAGGAATGACGGACACCGCCTTGGAGGCGGCCGGACTCGGCAAGCGGTTCGGGCGGCGCGGCGGCTGGGCACTGCGCGAGTGCACGTTCCGGCTCCCCGCCGGACGCGTCTGCGCGGTCGTCGGACCGAACGGCGCGGGCAAGTCGACCCTGCTGGCCCACGCGGCCGGACTGCTCGCCCCCACCGAGGGCTCCCTGACCGTGCTCGGCACGCACCCGGCCGCCGCCCGCGAACGCATCGCGTACGTCGCCCAGGCCAAGCCGCTGTACCCGCAGCTCACCGTCGCCGACACCCTCCGCGTGGGCCACGAGCTCAACCCCGGCCGCTGGGACGCCTCGGTCGCCGAGCGGATCGTGGCGAAGGGCGACCTCGACCCGAAGAGCAGGATCCGCTCCCTCTCCGGCGGCCAGCGCACCCGCGTGGCCCTCGCCCTCGCGCTCGGCAAGCGGCCCGAACTGCTGCTGCTGGACGAGCCGATGGCCGACCTTGACCCGCTCGCCCGGCACGAACTGATGGGCACGCTGATGGCCGAGGCCGCCGAGCACGGCACCACGGTCGTGATGTCCTCGCACGTCGTCTCCGACCTGGAGGGTTCCTGCGACCATCTGCTCCTGATAGGCGGCGGCCGGGTCCGCCTGGCGGGCGACCTGGACGAACTGCTGGCCGCGCACACCCTCCTCACCGGTCCCGTCGGCGACCTCGCCCCGCACACCGTCGTCGAGTCCCGCACCACCGGACGCCAGCTCACCGCGCTCGTCCGCCCGGACGGGCCCCTCGCCGACGGCTGGCAGAGCGCCCGGCCGTCCCTGGAGGAGCTGGTCCTCGCGCATCTGCGCAGCCCCGACGCGCCCACGCTCTCCCTCGACGCCACCCCCACCACCCCCACCACCGCTCAGGAGCCCGTCGCATGAGCGCCGTCATCCCCTTCGCCACGACACGGGTGATGCTGCGGCTGCACCGGCCCGCGCTGTACGTCTGGGCCGGCGTGCTCCTCGTCGTCGGAGCCCTGCTGCTGTGGCTCTACGGCCCGCTCACGGACGCGGCGGCCTCGGCGTGGCGGCAGTGGAACGGCTGCGGCATGGGCTCCTGCGCCTACGACCAGGACGCGATCCTCACCTACAAGTCGCTCGCGAATTACATGAGCATCGCGGTGAACCTCGTCCCGTTCCTCGTCGCCGCCTGGGCGGGCGCCTCACTGACCGGACGGGAAATGGAGAGCGGCACAGCGCAGCTCGCGTGGACCCAGTCGATCTCCCCGGCCCGCTGGCTGGCCACCAAACTCGCGCTCCCGGCCGCGCTCGTCCTCGCCGGCACGAGCGTGCTGGTGCTGCTGCACAACCTGGTGTGGTCCAAGGGCCACGGAAAGATCGACACCGCCAAGCCCTGGACCGACGACCTCACCTTTCACGCCAACGGCCCGACCACGGTCGCCTTCGCCCTGTTCGGCCTGGCCGCGGGCGCTCTCGCCGGGCTGGCGCTGCGCCGCACCCTGGCCGCGCTCGTGGTGGCCCTGGTGACGGTGGGAGCCGTCCGCGTCGTCGTCTCCCTGGTGCTGCCCCACCTGTGGCCGCCGGTGAGGACCGTCACCGGCCTCTCGGGCGAGGGTCCCAAGAGCCTGGGCCTCACCGTCAGCGGAGGTCTCCTCACCTCCGACGGCGACCGCATCGCCAACCCGTACTGCGGGAGCAGCCAGTTCAAGGAGTGCAGCGACCTGTACGACCGCCTCGGCGCCGTCAGCTTCTACACCGACTCCCACCCCTTCTCCCACTACTGGCCCCTCCAGCTCACCGCGACCGCCCTCGTCCTCGCCCTGACCGCACTCGCGGCCCTGGTCGCGTTCCGCCTGCTGAAGCGGTACACGGGCGCCGCCACCGCCGTCACCATCAAGGAGCACGCATGACCGCGGCCACCACCGCCACGCGTCCCCTCACCCGGCGCCCCTCCCCGCTCACCCCGCACGGCACGGTCTGGACCTCGCTGCGGCTGCACCGCGCCGCGCTGCTGATCTGGGCGGCACTGGTCACGGTGACCGCGGCCGGCCTGCTGTGGGCGTACGGCCCCGGAGCGGACGCCGCGCGAAAGGAGCCGTATCTGCTGCAGCTCTCCTGCGGCACGGACAACCTCTGCGCGGACACGACCGGCAACGCGACGCTCTGGTACGACGCGGTCGCCCAGCTCGCCACCTCATCCATCGTCTATCTGCCCTACCTCGTCGCCGCCTGGGCGGGCGCCACGCTCGTCGCCCGCGAGCTGGAGAGCGGCACGGCCGCCCTCGCATGGACGCAGTCCGTCACACCCGCGCGCTGGCTGGCGACGCAGCTCGCGGTGCCGGCCGCGCTGGTCACCGCCGGCACGACCGTGCTGGTGCTGCTGCACCGCCTGATGTGGATCGACGGCCACCAGGACGTCCTCTACCAGGACTGGTACGCGACGGACGCCTACCGCTCCAACGGCACGGTCGCCGTCGGCGCCGCCCTGTGCGCGCTCGCCGTGGGCGCCCTGGCGGGCATGCTGGTCCGCCGCACGCTGCCCGCGCTGGGCGTGGCTGTCCTCGTCACCGTGGCCGTACAGACCCTCGGCGACCTCTACCGGGACAGCCTCTGGCCCGTGGTGACCGTCACCGGAGCCGCCGCCTCCCGCATCCCGGACAGCGCGGCACTGGTGAAAGAAGGTGTGACCCTCACCTCAGGAGAGCGGATCGGCAACAACCTGGCCTGCGTCGACTACGACACGGGCGCCGACCTCATGAAGTGCATGAGCGAGAACGGCATCTCCGACCTCTGGGCCACCTACCACCCGTCCTCCCACTTCTGGCCCCTCCAGCTCACGGAAACCGCACTCCTCCTCACCGTCACCGCTCTCGCCGTCTTCCTGTCCTTCCGGGTCCTGAAGCGGCGTACCGCCTGACAAGCGGCGTACGGGCCGACAAGCCCCGAATGGGCGTGCCTCCCGGTCCGTGGACTTCCGGGAGACGCCCCTCCATATCCCGCACGTCATGTCCTCGTAACCATTGATTCAGACGACCTTGCGACGCTCGACCAATGAACCCCGCCGTGCCAGAGCCTCCGCCTTCCGAGGAGAGCGAGCCCCTGCCGTCGACGGTGAAAGAGCCCGCGCCTGCCTTGCGGAACGGGAACATCCGCCTCGCCGCGCTGCCGCTCGCCCTCTCCGACGCGCCGGTAGTGCCCCCGGCACGGAAGAATGGGTCCATGAACCAGCCAAGCGCTCAGGCCCCGGTCCAGCACGCACAGCCGTCGGTCGGCTCGATAGCCGCGCACCGCCCGCACACCGTGGCGGCCAACGTCTCCGACCTGGAGCCCGACCTCGACGCCGACCTCGACGAGTACGAGGACATGGTGGAGGACGGCGTCCAGCTGCCGCAGGGCCGGTTCCTGGACCGCGAGCGAAGCTGGCTCGCGTTCAACGAACGGGTTCTGGAGCTCGCCGAGGACCCGAACACGCCCCTCCTGGAGCGCGCCAACTTCCTGGCGATCTTCGCCAGCAACTTGGACGAGTTCTTCATGGTCCGGGTGGCAGGCCTGAAGCGCCGTATCGCGACCGGCGTGGCCACCAAGTCCGCCTCGGGCCTCCAGCCCCGCGAGGTCCTGGAGATGATCTGGGCCCGATCGCGCGAGCTGATGGCCCGGCACGCGGCCTGCTACCAGGAGGACGTGGCCCCCGCGCTCGCGGAGGAGGGCGTCCACCTGGTCCGCTGGAGCGAGCTGACGGAGAAGGAGCAGGCCCGCCTGTTCACTCTGTTCCGGCACCAGATCTTCCCGGTCCTCACCCCCCTCGCGGTCGACCCCGCGCACCCCTTCCCGTACATCTCGGGCCTGTCGCTGAACCTGGCCGTCGTCGTACGGAACCCGGTCAGCGGCCACCGCCACTTCGCGCGCGTCAAGGTCCCGCCGCTGCTCTCCCGGTTCCTGGAGGCCGCCCCGAACCGCTTCGTCCCCATCGAGGACGTCATCGCCGCCCACCTGGAGGAACTCTTCCCGGGCATGGAGGTGCTTGAGCACCACACCTTCCGCCTCACCCGGAACGAGGACCTGGAGGTCGAGGAGGACGACGCCGAGAACCTGCTCCAGGCCCTGGAGAAGGAGCTCATGCGGCGCCGCTTCGGGCCGCCGGTGCGCCTGGAGGTCGAGGAGTCCATCGACCGGTACGTACTGGACCTGCTGGTGCGGGAGTTGAAGATCTCCGAGGCCGAGGTGTACCCGCTGCCCGGTCCCCTCGACCTCACCGGGCTCTTCGGCATAGGGGGCCTGGACCGGCCCGAGCTGAAGTACCCGAAGTTCATCGCGGGCACCCACCGCGACCTCGCCGAGGTCGAGTCGGCGTCGGCGCCCGACATCTTCGCGGCGCTCAGGGAACGGGACGTACTGCTCCACCACCCGTACGACTCCTTCTCCACCTCCGTCCAGGCCTTCCTGGAGCAGGCGGCGAGCGACCCGGACGTGCTGGCGATCAAGCAGACCCTGTACCGGACCTCGGGCGACTCGCCGATCGTGGACGCGCTGATAGACGCCGCCGAGTCCGGCAAGCAGGTCCTCGTCCTGGTCGAGATCAAGGCCCGCTTCGACGAGCAGGCCAACATCAAGTGGGCCAGGAAGCTCGAGGAGTCCGGCTGCCACGTCGTGTACGGGCTGGTCGGACTCAAGACCCACTGCAAGCTGTCGCTGGTCGTGCGCCAGGAGGGCGACACCCTGCGCCGCTACTGCCATGTGGGCACGGGCAATTACCACCCCAAGACCGCCCGCCTGTACGAGGACCTGGGGCTGCTCACCGCCGATCCGCAGGTCGGCGCGGACCTCTCCGACCTCTTCAACCGGCTCTCCGGCTACTCGCGCCGCGAGACCTACCGCCGGCTGCTCGTCGCGCCCAAGTCCCTGCGCGACGGCCTGATCTCCCGGATCAACAAGGAAGTCCAGCACCACGAGGCCGGACGCCCCGCGTTCGTCCGTATCAAGGTCAACTCGATGGTGGACGAGGCGATCATCGACGCGCTGTACCGCGCGTCGCAGGCCGGGGTACCGGTCGACATCTGGGTACGCGGCATCTGCGCGGTCCGGCCCGGCGTCACCGGCCTGTCCGAAAACATACGGGTGCGCTCGATCCTCGGCCGCTTCCTGGAACACTCCCGGGTCTTCGCCTTCGGCAACGGCGGCGAACCCGAGATCTGGCTCGGCAGCGCCGACATGATGCACCGCAACCTCGACCGCCGCATCGAGGCCCTGGTGAGGATCACCGACCCGGCCCACCGGGCAGCCCTCAACCGGCTGTTCGAGACCGGTATGTCAGACACCACCGCTTCCTGGCACCTGGGCCCGGACGGCGAATGGACCCGGCACGCGCTCGATGCCGAGGGCCAGCCCCTGCGGAACGTCCAGGAGATGCTCATAGACGCCCGGAGGCGCCGGCGTGGCACAGCAACAACTTGACCCCACCGACCCCACGGCCCGCGCCGTGCCCGTATCGGGGGATGCCCTCGCGGGCTATCTGCGGGCCCAGGCAACGGAGTTCCTCCGTTCACTGCGCCAGCACCGGGAGACCGGGGGCGCGTCCAACGGCTCGGACGAGGCCGTCGACGCGGCGCGCGCCCTGCGCCGCTCGGCCCGCCGGATCAGCGGCTCGCTGCACACCTTCCGGCCGCTGCTCGACGCGGACTGGTCGGAGGGCATGCGCCCCGAACTGGCCTGGCTGTCGGGCACGTTGGCGCGCGAGCACGCCTACTCGGCGCGCCTTGAGCGGCTGGTCGGCGCACTGAACCGGCTGTCCGGCACAGGCTCAGGCTCCGGCTTCCCCGCACAGGGCGGACCGGAGGCGAGCTCGGCGCCGAAGGGCAATCTGACCATCGGCGCGGCGAAGGCTGGCGCCCTGCTCGACCGCCAGCTCACCCTGGCCCGCACCCGCGCCCACTCGGCCGCTCTCCAGGCGCTGGGCTCCTCCCGCTTCCACGCCGTCGCGGACAGCGTCGCCGTGCTGGCCAGCGAGGTCCCGCTGACCCCGGCGGCCGCCACCGCCGACCTGGGCCCGCCGGCCGCCGCCGCGGAGGGCCGCCTGCTCGACGCCGTCGGTACGCTGCCGCTGCTCACCGCGGGCCACCCGTACAACGCGGAGGCCCTCGTGCACGGCCTCTCCGCCGACACCGCGCCCCAGCCGCAGGACGCCCCCTGGCACCAGGTCCGCCTCCTGCTGCGCCTGCACCGCTACGCCCGCGAGGTCCTGTACGGCGAGGAGTGCCCCGTCGACGTACGTCTGCTCGGCGCCGGCCAGGCCCTGAACCAGCACCGGGACGCGGCGGAGGCCGCCTCGGCCGCGGCGTCCGCGGCCCGCACCCCGCGCATCGCCCCGGCGACGGCGTACGCGCTCGGTGTACTCCACGCCGACCAGCGGCACGAGGTGGAGGCGGCGCGGTTCGCGTTCCAGCAGAGCTGGCAGAAAGAAGCGGTACCCACGCGGTAGGAGACCCTCGCAGAAGGACTTTCTGGGGGCCCTCGAAGAAGGCCCCGCAGGAAAGGACTGGAGGTCCGATGACCGACGACGACACCGTCCGGGCGGCCGGCTGCGTCCTGTGGCGACCTTCCCCGGTCGCCGGCGAGCTGGAGATCTGCCTGGTCCACCGGCCGAAGTACGACGACTGGTCGCACCCCAAGGGCAAGCTCAAGCGCGCCGAGGAGCCCCTCGCGGCCGCCCTGCGCGAGGTGGAGGAGGAGACCGGGTTCCGCTGCGTGCCCGGCGCCCGCCTCCCCTCCGCCCGCTACTCCGTTGACGGGCAGCCCAAAGAGGTCAGCTACTGGGCCGCCGAGGCGGCGGACGGCCGCTTCACCCCCAACCGCGAGGTCGACCGCATCGCCTGGCTCGCCCCGGACGCGGCCCGCACCCGCCTCACCCAGCCCCGCGACCGCCACCTGGTGGACGCCCTGCTGAGTGCGCTGAACCTTGCCTAGCGCCGCTGGAGCGCCTCGCACGGCGATCACGGAAGGTCACCCGGCTTCGGCGGATTCGTAACCGGCTAACTTCGGCCGATTCACGACCGGCCGACTTCGGCGGATTCACGACCGGCGTCGCAACATGTGCGTACCCGAATGAATACGTACAGTTTCCCTCTGGGTCCGACAACCTGGGATCTCTCTGTGTCCTCGACGTAAGCGTTCCGTGACCTCACCGCACCGTCCGCAGGGGTTCACCCTCCGTTCACTTTTGGCCATCGGCGCCTTCACCTGATCTGCCTAATTTCGGCCTTACACGGTGCGAAGGGCATTCATGGGTGCCTCCTCCGCATCACACAGACTTCGCACGCCGCCACCAGACGGCGGCTCCTGGAAGGAACTCCCGAAAAGTGAAGCTTCAGCGCATGAACCGGCGGGCCATCACCCTCGGTGCTCTCGCCGTCTCCGGCGCCCTGGCCCTCACGGCGTGCGGCTCGGACGACACTGGCGCCTCCAGCGACCCGAGCGCGTCGTCGGGTTCGACCAGTTCGATCAAGTGTGATGACGCCAAGGGTCAGCTCCTCGCCGACGGCTCCTCCGCGCAGAAGAACGCGATCGACGCCTGGGTCAAGGAGTTCAGCACCGCCTGTGGCGTGCAGATCAACTACAAGGGCGGCGGCTCGGGCGCCGGCGTCACCGCGTTCACGCAGGGCACGGTGGCCTTCGCCGGCTCCGACTCCGCGCTGAAGCCCGAAGAGGTCGAGGCCTCCAAGGCGGTCTGCACCGGCGGCCAGGCCATCGACCTCCCGATGGTCGGCGGCCCGATCGCGGTCGGTTACAACGTCCCGGGTGTGGACAACCTGGTCCTGGACGCGCCCACCATCGCGAAGATCTTCGACAGCAAGATCACCAACTGGAACGACGCCGCGATCAAGGCGCTGAACCCCGACGCCACGCTGCCCGACCTGAAGATCCAGGCGTTCCACCGCTCGGACGAGTCCGGCACCACGGACAACTTCACCAAGTACCTGATCGCCGCGACGCCCGACAACTGGAAGTACGAGGGCGGCAAGGCCTGGCAGGCCAAGGGCGGCCAGTCCGCGAGCGGCTCCAGCGGTGTCGCCGCGCAGGTCAAGCAGACCTCCGGCGCCATCAGCTACATGGAGCTCTCCTACGCCAAGGACGGCATCAACGCCGCGTCCCTGGACACGGGTGCCGCCGCCCCCGTCGAGGCCACCGTCGACAACGCCACCAAGGCGATCGCCGACGCCAAGATCGTCGGCACGGGCTCGGACCTCGCGCTGCAGCTCAACTACACGACCAAGGCCGACGGTGCGTACCCGATCACCCTGGTCACCTACGAGATCGCCTGCGACAAGGGCAACAAGGCCGACACCCTGACCGCCACGAAGGCGTTCCTGACCTACATCGCCAGCGAGGAAGGCCAGGCCCTCCTCCCCGCCGCCGGCTACGCGCCGATCCCGGCCGACATCATCGCCAAGGTCCGCACCACCATCGCGGGCCTGAGCTAGTTCCCGACGGTGCGGTCCGGCCCCGCCACGGGGCCGGACCGCACCGCGTCCGGTGCACCGCCGCCAGGAGCCCCACATCTCGTGCGACTCCGCAGACCGGAGAAAACTGATGGATATATCGACTAAGAACGACGCAGAAGCGCCTCCGCCAACTCCCCAGCCCACCGCGACCGAGCAGAAGCGCGCCAGTCGCGGCGCCACCCGACCCGGTGACCGAGTCTTCCTCGGTCTCTCCCGCGGCTCGGGCATTTTCCTGCTGGTGGTCATGGCCGCCATCGCGATCTTCCTGACCTATCGCGCCACCCTCGCGATCAGCAAGGACGAGAGCAACTTCCTCACCACGTTCGAGTGGAACCCCACCGCGATCCCGCCGGACTTCGGCATCGCCGTCCTGGCCTTCGGCACGGTGGTCTCCTCGATCATCGCCATGGTCATCGCGGTCCCGATCGCGGTCGCCATCGCGCTGTTCCTCACGCACTACGCCCCGCGCAGGCTCGGCGGCCCCATCTCGTACGTCATCGACCTGCTCGCCGCCGTGCCGTCCATCGTGTACGGCCTGTGGGGCGCCCTCATCCTCGTCCCGCACATGAACGGCCTCTTCGGCTGGCTCAACGACTACCTCGGCTGGACCGGCATCTTCGAGTGGCAGGGCGGCGCCCCGCGCTCGATGCTCACCGTCGGCATCCTGCTCGCGATCATGATCCTGCCGGTCGTCACGAACGTGAGCCGTGAGGTCTTCCGGCAGTCCCCGCAGATGATCGAGGAGGCGGCTCTCGCCCTCGGCGCCACGCGCTGGGAGGTCATCCGCATGTCGGTGCTGCCCTTCGGCCGCTCCGGCGTGATCTCCGCCTCGATGCTGGGCCTGGGCCGCGCGCTCGGCGAGACGATGGCCGTCGCCACGGTCCTCTCGCCGACCTTCGACATCCAGGCCAGCCTGCTCGACCCGGGCGGCGGCACCTTCGCCCAGAACATCGCCAGCAAGTTCGGTGAGGCGTCCGAGCAGGGCCGTGACGCGCTCATCGCCTCCGGTCTGGTCCTCTTCGTCATCACCCTGCTGGTCAACGGTGCGGCCCGCGCGATCATCGCCCGCCGCAAGGAGTACTCGGGGGCCAACGCATGAGCCAGACCCTAGATGTGAAGCCCCCCAGCGACCTGAAGGGCGCCACGCTGCCCAGGTGGACCCCGTGGGCGATCGCCGCGGGCTCGGTCGTCCTCGGCATCGGGATCAGCGCCGCGGCCGGGCTGGACAGCAGCATCCAGTGGGGCCTGATGGCCGCGGTCTTCTTCGTCCTCGGGACGTACGCCATCGCCACGCGCGTCGAGGGCCGCCGACAGGCCAAGGACCGGGTGGCGACCAGCCTGGTCTGGGTCGCGTTCCTCCTCGCGGTCGTGCCGCTGGTCTCCCTGGTCTGGACGACCGTCGCGCGCGGTGTGAAGGTCCTCGACGTCTACTTCCTGACCCACTCGATGGGAGTCGTCGCCGACACCGAGCCGGGAGGCGGCATCTACGCCGCCGTCATCGGCAGCCTGGAGCAGGTCGGCCTCGCCGCACTGATGGCCGTACCGGTCGGTGTGCTCACCGCCGTCTACCTCGTGGAGTACGGGCGCGGCAACCTCTCCCGGGCCATCACGTTCTTCGTCGACGTCATGACCGGCATCCCGTCGATCGTCGCCGGCCTGTTCATTCTGAGCCTGATGCTGCAGTTCGACATGCAGCCCTTCGGCTTCGCCGGCTCACTCGCCCTGGCGATCCTGATGATGCCGGTCGTCGTCCGCTCCACGGAGGAGATGCTCAAGCTCGTTCCGAACGAGCTGCGCGAGGCCTCCCTCGCCCTGGGTATCCCGAAGTGGCGCACCATCCTGAAGGTGGTCCTGCCGACTTCCCTCGGCGGCATCACCACCGGCATCATGCTGGCAGTGGCCCGTATCGCGGGCGAGACCGCACCGGTGCTGCTGCTGGTGTTCGGCAACCCCTTCATCAACAACAACCCGTTCGAGGGTGCGCAGGCCTCGTTGCCGCTGTACATCTACCAGCAGTACGCGAACAGCGCCGGCTCGGGCGCGGCGTACGACCGTGCCTGGGCGGCGTCGCTCACCCTGATCGCCTTCATCATGATCCTCAACCTGGCGGCTCGCGGCATCGCCCGCTGGAAGGCGCCGAAGACAGGTCGCTGACGCGGCCATATCAGCGACCGACGTCTCCCCCTCGAAAGAAGCAGTGAGTGAAATGGCCAAGCGAATCGACGTAAGCGGACTCACCGCTTACTACAGCGCCCACAAGGCGATCGAAGACATCTCCATGACGGTCGAGCCGCGCTCCGTGACGGCCTTCATCGGCCCCTCCGGCTGCGGCAAGTCGACCTTCCTGCGCACCCTCAACCGCATGCACGAGGTCACCCCCGGTGGCCGCGTCGAGGGCAAGGTGCTCCTGGACGACGAGGACCTGTACGGGCACGGCGTCGACCCCGTCGCCGTGCGCCGCACGATCGGCATGGTCTTCCAGCGCCCCAACCCCTTCCCCACCATGTCGATCTTCGACAACGTGGCGGCGGGCCTGAAGCTCAACGGCTCCTACAAGAAGTCCGAGCTCAGCGACATCGTGGAGAAGTCCCTCAAGGGCGCGAACCTCTGGAACGAGGTCAAGGACCGTCTGAACAAGCCCGGCTCGGGCCTGTCCGGCGGTCAGCAGCAGCGTCTGTGCATCGCGCGGGCGATCGCGGTGGAGCCGCAGGTGCTCCTCATGGACGAGCCGTGCTCGGCCCTGGACCCGATCTCCACCCTCGCGATCGAGGACCTGATCGGCGAGCTGAAGGAGCGCTTCACGATCGTCATCGTGACGCACAACATGCAGCAGGCCGCACGCGTCTCCGACCGCACCGCCTTCTTCAACCTGTCGGCGGTCGGCCAGCCCGGCCGGCTCATCGAGATCGACGACACGGAGCGCATCTTCTCCAACCCGTCGGTGCAGGCCACCGAGGACTACATCTCGGGCCGTTTCGGCTGAGCCGAAGCCTTCTGGACCCCTCGCGGTGCTGCATGGCGGTGCCACCGCGAGGACGAGAAGGGCCCGCCCCTGGCTCCCAGGGGCGGGCCCGCTCGTTTTCTCACCGCACCCTTACCCCTGGGAGTGTCCGTCCCCGTCCGTGCGGGCCAGGCTGCGGGCTCTTCGCGCCGGGCCACGCCAGCCGCAGGAGCAGCGGGCAAAGCAGAAACGGCCCTGCTCGACCGTTGTCGTGTGGTGTTCCTGCGCCTGGGCGGTGTCGTCCTGCTGTGCCACATTGACAACGTTACCCATCGCGGTTGAACGGCACGCAGACGCGTGACAAGCACCCCCACACGTCGTTAAGCGGAACGACGGGGAGTCCGAGAGCCCCGGGACGGACCGGCTGGGGGTCAGCAGGCGATGGTGGCGCACGTGATCGCGCGAGTGACGGAGAACGGGCGGCCGGGCCGGTTGGCGGCCACGGCCGCGGCGACCGGACTCCTGGTCTGTGTCTGTGTCACCGGATGCACCGGCGGCGCGGGCGGCGCCGAGGACGCCCGTGCCGGCGCCGACCCCGTCGAGGTGGTCCACCGGGCCGCCGCCACCCTGCGCCGGGCGGGCAGCGCGCAGACCATCACGTCCATGGAGATGGCCACCGGCGGAACGCGGGTCACCATCCGGGGCGAGGGCGTGTACGACTTCGAGCAGCAGCGGGGCCGGCTGAAGGTACTGCTGCCACAGGATCCCGCGGGCGCCGCCGACCACCGGCCCATCACCGAACTCCTCGCCCCGGGCGCCCTGTTCATGAAGAACCGCGGCGCCGGTGTCCCCGCCGACAAGTGGGTCCGCGTCGACACGGCCGGCCTCTCCGACGGGAACCTGGTGACCGGCGGCGCCACCGATCCGTACGCGGCGGCCGAGTTGCTGCGCGGGGCGCGCACGGCGGCGTACGTCGGGAAGACCGAGGTCGCCGGGACCCCGGTGCGGCACTACCGCGGCACGGCCGACCTCGATGTCGCCGCGAAGAGCGCGTCGGAGGGCAACCGGGACGCGCTGAAGGCCGCCGCCAAAGGGTTCGCCACCGCGCAGGTACCGTTCGACGCCTTCCTCGACGACCAGGGGCGCCTGCGCAAGGTCCGCCACCGCTTCAGCTTCGTCAACGGCTCCGAGAAGGGCACGGTCGCCGTCGCCTCGACGACCTTGCTGTACGACTTCGGGGTCGCCGCCGACGTACAGCTGCCGGATTCCGCGGACATCTACGCCGGGAAGATCGCGGAGTAGGGAGCGGCGTCCTGGGCAGGGGCGCGTAGGAGGACTTGGGGGCCGGAAATGGCCCTTCCGTGCCATGCGCGGTGTGTAGGCCGCTACCTACTCTAGGAAGTCGGTGACGGCAGGAAGAGGTGATGTACGTGGCTCCGGTCGGCGGTACGGCAGTTCAGGACCACGTGGCCCTCGCCGAGATCGAGCTGTGCGGAGAGCTGATCATCGCGGCCTCGGCCGCGCACGAGGACCGGCTCAGCCTTGAGAGCATCGACGAAGTGCTGAAAGTGGCCGAAGCGCGCACCCATGAGCGTGAGCTTCAGCAGGCGCGGGCCATGAATCCGTAGCCCGTCCCGGCCAGTCGGGTGTGGCCCGGTCCCCGCGCCGCCGTTCCGCACACTGCGTACGGCGGTGTATGTCACGTACGCAGCAGTCGCCCGATCGCCTTCGTCGCTTCCTCGACCTTCGCGTCGATCTCGTCGCCGCCCTTGACGGCCGCGTCCGCGACGCAGTGGCGCAGGTGCTCCTCCAGGAGCTGGAGGGCGAAGGACTGCAGGGCCTTCGTGGAGGCGGAGACCTGGGTGAGTATGTCGATGCAGTAGACGTCCTCGTCGACCATCCGCTGCAGACCGCGGATCTGGCCCTCGATCCGGCGCAGGCGCTTGAGGTGCTCGTCCTTCTGGTGGTGATAGCCGTGGATACCCCGGTCGTGGTCGGTCACGATCTGCTGCACGGGTTCGCCAGCGGGCGTCGCCTGCGGTTCGCCGGAGGGCGCCGTCGCGCCGGCCTCGGTGGTCGTCATCGCGTCCTCCTGATGATCCTGATGATCCTTTCGGCGGTCCCGGAGGGCCCGTGGGGCACCTCGTGGGATATTCCGGAGGCTCTTGTCGAGATCCTGTCCGTTTCGCCGCGTACATATACCCCTGGTAGGTATATGGTATCGAACTTTGCTGGGTATAGGGCCCTTGCCCGATGCCGGGACCGGACCCTGTGCTGATCACTGTGCCCGATGGGCGACACTGGGAGACGGCCCATTAGCCGTGGCCGGATGATGCGCCTAGCATCAGCCTGACCGAAACCGAAGCACCCCGAGGACCCCAAGTGCGCTTTCGTCTGACCCCCAGGGAGACGAGCTTCTACGACATGTTCTCCGCATCCGCGGACAACATCGTCACGGGCTCGAAACTCCTCATGGAACTGCTCGGGGCCGACGCCTCCGGCCGGACCGAGATCGCAGAGCGTATGCGGGCCGCGGAACACGCCGGAGACGACGCCACGCACGCCATCTTCCACCAGTTGAACTCCTCGTTCATCACGCCGTTCGACCGTGAGGACATCTACAACCTGGCCTCGTCCCTCGACGACATCATGGACTTCATGGAGGAGGCCGTCGACCTGGTCGTGCTGTATCAGGTCGAGGAGCTCCCCAAGGGCGTGGAGCAGCAGATCGAGGTGCTGGCCAGGGCGGCCGAGCTGACGGCGGAGGCCATGCCGAACCTCCGCACCATGGACAACCTCACCGAGTACTGGATCGAGGTCAACCGCCTGGAGAACCAGGCCGACCAGATCCACCGCAAGCTGCTCGCCCAGCTCTTCAACGGCAAGTACGACGCCATGGACGTGCTCAAGCTCAAGCAGATCGTGGACGTGCTGGAGGAAGCGGCCGACGCGTTCGAGCACGTGGCGAACACGGTGGAGACCATCGCCGTCAAGGAGTCCTGACCTCTTCATGGACACCTTCGCCCTGATCGTGACCATTGGCGTCGCGCTCGGATTCACATACACGAACGGCTTCCACGACTCGGCGAACGCGATCGCGACCTCCGTGTCGACGCGGGCGCTCACGCCGCGGGCGGCGCTCGCGATGGCCGCGGTGATGAACCTCGCGGGAGCGTTCCTCGGCAGCGGCGTCGCCAAGACGGTCAGCGAGGGCCTGATCCAGACACCCGAGGGCTCGAAGGGAATGGGAATCCTCTTCGCCGCCCTCATCGGCGCGATCACCTGGAACCTGATCACCTGGTACTTCGGTCTGCCGTCCTCCTCCTCCCACGCCCTCTTCGGCGGCATGGTGGGCGCGGCGCTCGCCGGCGGGACGACGGTCTACTGGCACGGGGTGCTGGACAAGATCGTCATCCCGATGTTCGTCTCCCCGGTCGTCGGCCTGCTCGTCGGCTACCTGGTGATGACCGCGATCATGTGGCTGTTCCGCCGCTCCAACCCGCACAAGACCAAGCGCGGATTCCGCATCGCGCAGACCGTCTCCGCCGCCGGCATGGCCCTGGGCCACGGCCTTCAGGACGCCCAGAAGACCATGGGCATCGTGGTGATGGCCCTGGTCATCGCCGACGTACAGAACGCGGGCGATCCGATCCCGGTCTGGGTGAAGATCGTCTGCGCCGCGATGCTGTCCCTGGGCACGTACGCCGGCGGCTGGCGCATCATGCGCACGCTGGGCCGAAAGATCATCGAGCTCGACCCTCCGCAGGGCTTCGCGGCGGAGACGACCGGCGCGTCGATCATGTTCGCCTCGGCGTACCTCTTCAAGGCCCCCATCTCCACGACCCACGTCATCACCTCCGCCATCATGGGCGTCGGCGCCACCAAGCGCCTCAAAGCCGTCCGCTGGGGAATCGCCAAGAACATCATCCTGGGCTGGTTCATCACGATGCCTGCGGCAGCACTGGTAGCGGCCCTGAGCTTCTGGCTCGTGAACCTGGCGTTCCTGTAGGGACGCTCGCTCGCTCCCGACGCCCCGTTGCAGCCCGTCCGGCGTTTGAGGACGAGGCCGTCCAGGCCGAAGCGGGGGTCTGGGGGGCGGCATCCCCCAGGTACAAGGGACGGGCAGGGGCGGAGGGCGCGAAACCCTCCACCCCAGCCCCACCCCACCCGCAGACACCCCGTAAGTGGAACCCCCAACCCTGGGGACTCGTCTCCTCCCACGGAACCAACGGAGAGGCGCACATGCAACGGCGTACGTTCATAGGCGGAGCCACCGCCGCACTCGCGGCGGCAGCCACAACGGCGTGCAAGGGCAACGGCATGGGCAGCGACAACACCGGTACACCCAGCACCCCCCTCCGCACAACCACCACCACCACCACCAGCACCAGCACCAGCACCAAGGCCGCCGCAAACTGGACCGCCCTCGCCACCGACCTGGACGGCACCCTGATCCGCCCCGGCGACGCCACCTGGCCAACCGCCCACCAGCTCTACAACACCCGCTTCGACACCCTGAAGCCCACCGCAGTCGCGTACGTCGCCACCGCGGACGACATCCGCACCACCATGGCCTACGCCCGCGCCCACGCCATCAAGATCTCGGTCCGCAACGGCGGCCACTCCTACGGAGGCTGGTCCTCCGGAAACGACCGCCTGGTCATCGACGTATCGAAGCTGAACCAGATCCGCGCGAGCGCCAACGAGGCGGTGGTCGGCGCCGGTTCCAAACTGATCGACGTCTACCGCGCCCTCGCCGCGAAGGGCGTCACCATCCCCGCCGGCTCCTGCCCCACCGTCGGCGTCTCCGGCCTGACCCTGGGCGGCGGCCACGGCGTGGTCTCCCGCGCGTACGGCCTGACCTGTGACAGCCTCACGCAGGCGACGCTGATCATGGCCGACGGCAAGCAGCTCACCACGAACGCCACCGACCACAAGGACCTCTTCTGGGCCCTGCGCGGCGCCGGCAACGGCAACTTCGGCATCGTCACCGAGCTCCGGTACAAGACCCACCCCGCGCCCCAGGCCGTATCCGCGTACATGAGCTGGCCCTGGTCGAAGGCCGCCGCCGTGGTCAAGGCCTGGCAGGAGTGGGGCCCGACCCAGCCGGACGAGATCTGGTCCTCGTGCCACCTCGCGAACGCACCCGGCGGCACCCCGACGATCTCCATAGCGGCGTTCTCCCTCGGCACGTACGGCGAACTCCAGAACGCCGTGGACCGCCTGGCCGACACGATCGGCGCCTCCGCGACCAGCGTCTCGCTGAAGCGCAGGTCGTACAAGGACTCGATGGAGGTGTACGCGGGCTGCTCGTCCTTCTCCACCGACGCCCAGTGTCACCTGCCGGGTTCGACCCCTGGCCGCTCCTCGCAGGGCGCGCTGGGCCGCGAGACGTACGCGGCACGCTCGGACTTCTTCGACCGTTCGCTGTCCTCGGCCGGTGTCCAGGCCCTGCTGAACCAGCTCACGACGGTCCGGGGCAGCGCGGGCAGCATCGCCTTCACGGCACTCGGCGGCGCGATCAACCGTGTCTCGCCCACCGCCACGGCCTTCGTCCACCGCCGCTCACGGATGCTCGCCCAGTACATCGTCTCCTGGAAGCCCGGCACGTCCGGCACGACCGCCCAGTCCTGGCTGTCCACCGCCCACCAGGCCATGGCCCCCTACGCCTCGGGCGCCGCCTACCAGAACTACGCGGACCCCACCCTCACCAACTGGCGCAAGGCGTACTACGGCGACGCGGCCCCCCGCCTGACCACCCTGAAAAGGCTGTACGACCCGAGCCGGGTCTTCACGTTCCCGCAAGCCCTCTGACGGCAACCGCACCAGGCCCCGCGGATCGACCTACGCGGCCAGATCCCGGTCCCCGGGCCGCTCCACCCGAGCCCCCGCGATCACCGCTTCCTCCGACCTACGCGGCCAGATCCCCGGTCCCCGGGCCGCTCCACCCGAGCCCCCGCGATCACCGCTTCTTCCGACCTACGCGGCCAGATCCCGGTCCTCGGGCCGCTCCACCCGACTCCCCGCGATCAGCGCTTCCTCCCCGGCCAAGGAGACTCCCCGCGCCCTGATCAGCCCGCCGACCCGCGCCGACCCCTCCACCGCCTTGGTCAACGGCGTCAGCAGCAGCATGGCGAGCGGGGACAGCAGCAGGGCGACCGCCGTACCGAGGGCGAAGCCGCCGATCACGTCGGTCGGATAGTGCACGCCCATGTAGACCCGGCAGAAGCCCTCGACCAGCGCGAGCCCTATGCCCACCAGCCCGAACTTCCGGTGGGCGACGAAGAGCCCGACCGCCACCGCCATGGTGAGGGTCGCGTGGTCGCTGACGAAGGAGTAGTCGGTCTTGCCGGACACCAGCACGTCCAGGTCCTGGTGGTCGACGAAGGGTCTGGGCCGCGCCACGAAACCTCGTATCGGGATATTCACCAGCACCGCGATCGCGGCGGCCAGCGGCGCCCAGATCACCGCCGCCACGTTCGGCGCGGCATCCTCGCCGCCCCGCCGCCGCACGGCCCACCAGCAGCCGGCCACCAGCAGGAGCATCGCGATCAACAGCCCGTACTCACCCACGAACTCGACCCCGTGGTCGAACCACCGGGGCGCGTCCTTGGCCAGGCCATTGATGTCGTAGAGGAGGTTGACGTCGGGGTTGGAACCGGATTCGGCGAGTCCAGCCATGGTGCTGTGGCCCCTTCGTCGTCTTGCCCGCGCGCGCAGCCTTTCGTGCGGCGCCCTGTCCCACCCCCGTGGTCGTAGATCCGCTCTACGAGAAAAGGAACGCACACTCCCCTGATATACGTTCCACCCTCCACCGAATGATCACGCAGACGTTATCGAAGAGAGACACATCGCCGCAGCTCAGAGGGCAGGTTCAGACCGTCGTGGGCAATGCTTTCGCGCCATCTTCGGTCACTCGGGTGGCTCCGAAGTAGTCGGGGGTGTCGATGGGGTCGAAGCGGATTACGGCACCCGTCCGCGGCGCGTCGATCATGTATCCGCCGCCCACGTAGATGCCCACGTGCCGGATGGCCCGGGAGTCGGTGAGGTCGTCCGAGAAGAACACCAGGTCCCCCGGCAGCAGTTCGGCCCGCGAGGGGTGCGGCCCGGCGTTGTACTGGTCGTTGGCGACCCGCGGCAGCGTGACCCCGACACTCTCGTACGCGGCCTTCGTCAACCCCGAGCAGTCGAAGCGTCCGCCCTGGTCAGCGGTACCGTTCCCGCCCCACAGGTAGGGCGTGCCGAGCTTCTCCTGGGCGTACGAAATGGCCGCCGCGGCCTGCTTGGACGGGTCGACCCGGGTCACCGGCGCGGCGAAACTCGCCTGCAGCGTGGTGATCGTCTTCACGTAGTTCTGGGTCTCCTTGTACGGCGGCACACCCCCGTACTTGATGACCGCGTACGCCCCCGCGTTGTAGGCGGCGAGCATGTTCTGCGTCGGGTCCCCCGGCGCGTCCTTCACGTACGAGGCGAGCTCGCAGTCGTACGAAGCGGCAGACGGAATCGCGTCATTCGGATCCCATACGTCGCGGTCGCCGTCACCGTCGCCGTCGATTCCGTGGGTCGCCCACGTTCCGGGGATGAATTGCGCTATCCCCTGCGCCGACGCCGGACTCTGGGCCGTCGGATTGAATCCGCTCTCCTGGTACAACTGCGCGGCCAGCAGCGCCGGGTTGATGGCGCTGCACAGATTGCCCCACTTCTGCACGAGCGTCTGGTACGCGGCCGGCACCGCGCCCTTGGCGAGCGTGACCGCTCCTCCGCCCACCCCGCCCGCGATGTTCCCCGCGACCAGGTAGACGCCGACGACGAGCACCATCACGAAGCTGACGCCGCCCCCGACGGCGGCGATCGCCACGATCCATGCCTTACGCACCGTCAACCGCCCCTCACCGCCCGGGAGTCCGCCGAGGTCAGTGTAGAGGCGGTCACTGTGCGACGTGATGATCACACGCAAAGACAAGCCACACCTGTCGGCGCGGGGGGCGGGGGCGTGGGCGGGGCGACAGCTCGACCGCGGCGGTCGTATTTCGCCACCAGTCGATTCTTACCATTCGGCTATCAACTTCTAACGGTAGTGATCTCTCACTTAATGAAAGACCCATTGTGGCGGTTCGTGACGCCGTGTGACCATCAGGACGTCGGAACGGCGTTGCCGAAATACGCCTCCGCAAAGTCGATCCCTCCATCCTCGTCCCCCCCCCCACTGGCACGCGACACGTGTGGAGAACCATGCAAGGAAAACTGCGGGCCCCCCTCACCCTGCCCCCGCTGAGTTACCCGTTCCAGTCAGAGATCAGCCCGTACGCCAACGAGATCGACGCACAAGCCATCGACTGGGCCGGGCAGATGAACATCCTCGACTCCGCGATGACCGCCGAGTACGCAGGGCTGCGCGTCGGGCGCTTAGCCGGGCGGACCAGCCCGCGCAGCGGACCGGTCGGCCTCCAGCTGCTCGCGGACTGGCAGTTGTGGCTCTTCGCCTTCGACGACGCCTTCTGCGACGAGTCCTCCACGGGCGAGGATCCCGAACTGCTCGCCCGGACCGTCGTGGACTACCTGCGCGTCATCGAGGACCCCGGCCAAGTGCCCGACCCCGCCGATCCGTTCATGGGAGCACTGGCCGATCTCAGGGACCGCATCCTCGCCCGCTCGGCACCCATGCAGTGGATGCGCTTCGTGCACTCGGTCACCGGCTACTTCCTCGCCCAGTGCTGGGAGGCAGCGAACCGAAGCCGGCAGACCGCTCCGACGCTGGTGGAGTACGTCCACATGCGTCGCCACAGCGGCGCCGTCCCCACCTGCATGGCTCTCATCGACGTGGCGGGAGGGTTCGTGCTGCCGCAGGAGGACTTCGCGAACCCGCATGTGATGTCGCTGGCCCAGCAGGCCACGAACATCGCGTGCTGGGCCAACGACATCCTTTCCTACCCCAAGGAAGTGGCCCGCAGCCGCAGCGTGCACAGCCTGCCTCCCATTCTCTCCACCCAGTACGGCATCGACATGCCCGAGGCGCTGCACCGCGCGGGTCAGATGCACGACCACGCGGTGCGCCAGTACCTGGAACAGGAGGCCGCCGCCCGCGCTCAGGCCAGTCCGCAACTGCACCGCTATCTCGACGACCTGAGGTTCTGGATGACAGGCAACCTCGACTGGTCCCTGGAGACGCGCCGTTACAACGCCGTCGACTTCAACGCCGTGGACGCTCTCGACGAAGTGAGGCCCGCATGACCGGCATGACCGCGACCACGGCCGTCCCCACCGCCCCGGGACGCCTCCCCCTGATCGGCCATGCCGTACCCCTCCAGCGGAACCCCCTTCAGTTCCTGGCCCGGCTGGGCGAACTCGGCCCCGTCGTCAAACTCCACCTCGGGCCGCTGCCCGTGTACGTGGTCACCCGGCCCGAAATCCTGCACGAAATCCTCGTCACCAAGGCCGACAGCTTCGAAAAGGGCCAACTCTTCGACAAGGCACGGCACTTCCTCGGCGACGGCATCATGACGTCCGGCGGTGCATTCCATCGCCGCCAGCGCCGCCTCCTGCAGCCCGCATTCCACCGGCAGAAGATCAACCACTACTTCACGGCGATGGACGAAAAGGCCCAGGAGCTCGCGGAGAGCTGGAAACCCGGACAGCCGGTCGAGCTCATGAGGTGTCTTGACGAGCTCGCGCTGGCCATCGTCACCGCCACTCTCTTCACCACCGACCTCGGCCGGCAGGCGGTCGACGAGATCCAGAAAAGCCTGCCGATCGTGGTGGACGGCGTCACCTGGCGGACCCTCTTCCCCGTCGACGGCCTGCACCGCCTCCCCACTCCCGCGAACCGGCGCTTCAACAACGCCCACGAGCGGATCCGCGAGGTCATCGACCAGGTGATCACCGCGTACCGCACCGACGGAACCGACCACGACGACCTCCTCTCCCTGGTCCTCGCCGCCCGCGACGCCGAAACCGGCCAGGGCATGACCGACCTCCAAGTCCGCGACGAGCTGGTCACGTTGATGCTCGCCGGTGCCGAGACCGTGGGCAGTTCCATCGGCTCGGTCCTGTACGAACTCGGTCGCCACCCGGACGTACAGGCCCGCGTACACGCCGAACTGGACCGCGTACTCCAGGGACGTCCGATCACCGCCGAGGATCTCCCGAAACTCGAGTACACCGGCCGCGTACTGACCGAGTCCCTGCGCCTGCACGCCCCCACATGGCTCCTGATGCGACGTACCAGGACCGACGTCACGCTGGGCACCACTCAACTGCCCGCCGGCAGCGAGGTCCTGTTCAGCATCTCGACCCTGCATCGCGATCCCGCCGTCTACGACGACCCGCTCGCCTTCGATCCGGACCGCTGGCTGCGGATCTCGGTCAAGGACCTCCCCCGCGGCGCCTACCTCCCGTTCGGAGAGGGCAACCGCCAGTGCATCGGCAACACGTTCGCCTGGATGGAGATGACCGTCGTCCTCGCCGCGATCCTGTCCCGCTGGAACCTGACCCCGGCACCGGGCCCGGCCCCCAAGCACCTCTACCGCGTGATCTCCCGCCTGGACCACGTCACCATGACCCTCACCCCGCATACGGCGCCTGCAAAGGACTGAGCCGACCGAGGGCGGAGACCGGCACGCGCACAGGCGCCGCCTCTCCGCCTCCGCGTTTTCCGGGAGTACGTCCATCGGTTGCGCCGGAGCCGATAACCGATGGACGTGACCGGCCCGACGGTCCTAACCTCGCCCGGTCCAGGCGTTGCTGCTTTTGATGAGGTGCTTTTGATGACGGTCCAGACAGCCGCGGCCAACTCCCACCGGCCGTGTAAGGCACCCATTCCTACCGCCTTGGACCGAAGGAACCCCAGAAGTGGATCTCCCACGTAGCTTCACCATCCGCGAGAGCGGCCATCGCATCCACAACCCGTTCACCAGCGAGAAGCTGGCAGCCCTGGGCCGAGCGCTCAGCCCGCCGCCGGGCACCCGCATGCTCGATCTCGCCTGCGGTTCGGGCGAGATGCTCTGCACCTGGGCGCGGGACCACCAGGTCACCGGCACCGGCGTGGACATCAGCACGGTGTTTCTCGCGGGCGCCCGCGCCCGGGCCGTCGAGCTGGGCGTCGCCGACCGCGTGAGCTTCACGCACGGAGACGCGTCGGACCACGTCGCCGACGAACCGGTCGGGATCGCCGCGTGCCTGGGCGCCACCTGGATCGGCGGCGGCGCGGCCGGCACCGTCGAACTCCTCCGGCGCAGCCTCGCCCCCGGCGGCACGATCCTGATCGGCGAGCCGTACTGGCGCCTCGATCCCCCGGACCAGACCACCGTCGAGGCCTGCCATGCCTCCGCGAGGGATGACTTCCTCCCCCTACCTGACCTGCTCGAACAGTTCGGCGAACTCGGCTGCGACGTGGTCGAGATGGTCCTCGCCGACCAGGACAGCTGGGACCGCTATGCGGCCGCCCAGTGGCTCAGCATCCGCCGCTGGCTGGACGACAACCCCGACGACGACCTCGCCCCCGAAATGCGCGAGGAACTCACCACCGCCCCCGCCCGCCACGCCCGCTACCAACGCGAGTACCTGGGCTGGGGCGTCTTCGCCCTGATGAACCGCTGACGCACCCTCAGTGAGCCCCGGCGCCACGGTGCCGGGGCTCACCCGACAACCTGAATCCACGCCCGTGCTCGGTGTCTTCCCTCAGTGGGACGTCAGCCCGGGTGGATCAGCTCGATCCTCGGGAAATACGTCCGGTATCGCGCGGCGTCCCGGGTGAGCAGCCGGAATCCGGCGACGGCCGCGTGCGCGCCGATGTAGAAGTCGGGCAGCGGAGAACGCTTCTGCCCGCCGTTGTTCCGGTACCTCCGGAACGCCTTGCCCGCCAGGAACGCGGCGCTCCACGGCATGGGGTGGCGCTCGTAGTCGTCCCCCAGCATGGCTTCGAGAGCATCCAGCGTGTCGTACCCCACCGAGATCTCCGCGTAGACGAGGGGGTTGATGACGAGGAGCCCCTCGTCCCTGGCCTCCGCCAGCCGCTCGGCCGACCACTGCGACCACTTCGGATCGTTCTTCACGATGTCGAGAATGACGCACGAGTCCACCAGCGTCCTTGGCCTCCGATCGTCCCCGGCTACGGTCAGCCGGTCATTCACCACGCAGCAACTCCATGATCTCGTCGGTGGTCATGCCCTCGACGTCCTTGCTGTTCGCAGTTCCTCGCATCCGCTGGACCATGCGCTGCCCAGCCGTCGGCGCCGACTCCGACCGGACGATACGGAGGGCTCCATCCACCTCTATGACGTCGACCTCGTCCCCCTCCCGCAGGTGGAACTTCGCACGGAGCGCGGCAGGGATCGTGACCTGGCCCTTGCTGTTGAGAAGCATCGGCTTCCTCCATTCCCGTCCACCTCGGAGTGCTACGTAATACGCGTGTCACGTAATACTACCCCCACACTCCGCCCACAGCAGCTTCCCGCCCTTCGAGGCCCCGAGCTCCCGCAGCACGGACACACCCCACGCGTCCGCACAGGCCCGCACGAGGTGCAGGCCACGGCCGTGTTCGGCTTCCTCCGGGGGTACGAGTACAGGGGCGCCCTTCTCCGAGAAGCCCGGCGGGACGGTCGGATCGGTGTCCCAGACCGCGATACGGAGCCGGTCGGGTTCAGCGGCGAACAGGCGCAGGGCGTACGGGCCCCGGGTGTGCAGATGAGCGTTGGTCAGCAGCTCGGAGGCCAACAGTTCGGCGGTGGGCGTGAGTTCGGTGAGGTCGTGCGCGGTGAGGATGGTCCGGAGGGTGGCCCGTGCGATACCGGGGGCACGGGGATCGTGCGGGAGTTGAAGGGTGTAGGCCCAGGACGGGGATACGGTTGCCATCGGAAGTCTCCGATCACGGAGTGGAGTTGGGTGGTGTCGTTACGTTGCCCAGTGACCATGGCCGCTCCGTCGAGCGGGGTGCTTCTGGGGCGGGGACCCAGGTACTAAAGTAGTGGGCGAACAGTGCACCCATTCACTGGTTTCGAGGAATTCCATGCACTGCCACTCGTGTGAGTGACAGTGCATCAAGAAGGCGGAGAAGTCCTTGAGGAGTAACCCGACGGGTCGGCAACTCCGGTTCGGCGCGGAGCTGCGCAAACTCCGGGAGCGCGCAGGCCTGACTGCCACCGAGGCCGGTCAACTCATGGGTATCAAGCAAACTCAGGTCAGCAACACGGAAGCTGGGCGCGTTGGAGTGAGCGCCGAACGGGTGCGCACTCTCGCCTGCCATTACGACTGCTCCGACAAGGCCCTTATCGAGGCTCTCAGCGACATGACCACCGAGCGGTCGCGAGGTTGGTGGGAGGAGTACCGCGAGATCCTGCCGGGCGGGCTGATCGACCTGGCCGAGATGGAGCACCACGCGACGCGACTGCGCGCCGGGATCACGGCGCACATTCCTGGCCTGCTCCAGATCCACGATCACGCCCGCGAGGTCATCCGCCAGGTCGTTCCGGAACTCTCGCCCCCTGACATCGAGCACCGTCTCTCGTTCCGGATCAAGCGCCAGACCGTCCTCTTCAAGGACTCCCCCACCCCGTACCAGGCGGTCATCCATGAAGCCGCCCTGCGGATGCAGTTCGGCGGGCCCGCCATCACAAGGAAGCAGCTGCAGCACATCCTCGACATGGGCGAGCGAGCCCACATCACGGTGCAGGTCATCCCATTCGCTGCGGGCGCCTACCCCGGATCGGGTCAGTCGATCCTGTACGCCCATGGCCCCGTGCCGCAGCTCGACACAGTGCACCTCGACCAGTCCCATGGCTCCGCGCTGATCGACGCCGAAGCACAGCTCGACAAGTACCGCGTACTACTGGAGCGCATGGAGGCCACAGCCCTCACGCCCAATGCGTCACGCGACCTCATACACGCCATCGTTCAGGACCTGTGAAGGGAACCGAGATGCCCAGCGACACCTGGCAGAAGTCCTCGTACTGCGGAGAGGGCGAGGCCTGCATACATGTCACCGGATCCGAATCGATCCATCTCACGGAGACCAGCGACCCCACCGAATCCATACTCACCGCCACCCCCGCCACCTTCCGCACCCTCCTCCACACCCTCAAGGACAAGGAACCGCTCCGTGGCTGACATCCCTCCGGACCTGGACTGGATCCGCGCCGCACCTGACGACGCGACGGGCCCCGGCCCCTGGATCGAGCTCGCCTTCGGCGAGAACGACTTGGTCTACATCCGTGAAACCAGTGACCCCACGAACATCGTCACTACTACGCAGAAGAAGTGGGACGCATTCGTACTGGGCGTACAGGCAGGCGAGTTCGACCACTTCGTTGAGGGAGTAGAGGAACTGGAGGAAGAAAAATCCTAGGTACGACGACAACACGCCGCACCCTGCTCACCGCGACCGCCGCAACAACCGCACTCGCGCTCGCAGGGAACCCGGCGCAAGCAGCCCCCCGTACCCGCAACACCGCGCACACCCGCCTGCGGGAGCTGGAAGAGCAACACGGCGCCAGGGTCGGCGCCTTCGCGTACAACCTCCGTACAAAGGCGACCGTGCGGTATCGGGCGTCGGAGCTTTTCCCGATGTGTTCGGTGTTCAAGACGCTGGCGGTCGCGGCGGTGCTGCGGGACCTGGACCGGCACGGGGAGACGCTCGCCAGGCGGATCCACTACACGGCCGAGTACGTGAAGGCGGCCGGGGGCGGCGCGGTGACCGTCAAGCCGGAGAACATCGCCTCCGGCCTGACCGTCGAGGAACTGTGCGACGCGGCGATCCGCTTCAGCGACAACGCCGCCGCCAATCTCCTGCTCCACGAACTCGGCGGCCCCACGGCGGTGACCCGCTTCAGCCGGTCACTCGGGGACCCGAAAACCCGCCTGGACCGCTGGGAACCGGCCCTCAACTCGGCGGAACCAGGGCGGTTGGAGGACACGACCACCCCGGGTGCCATCGCCCGTACGTACGCGCACCTCGTACTAGGCAACGCTCTCGACAACGCGGACCGCACCCGCCTGACGACCTGGCTCCTTGGCAACACGACCGGCGGTGAACGCCTGCGCAAGGGCCTGCCCCAGGACTGGACAGTCGGCGACAAGACAGGCACGGGCCAGCACGGGACGGCCAACGACGTGGGCATCGCCTGGACCCCGGACGGCACCCCCGTCGTAGTGGCCGTACTGACCACCAAGCCCGACCCGACCGCCACCGCTGACAACCCACTGGTCGCGAAGACAGCCACGGTCCTAGCGGATGCTGTGAGCTGACGCGGGCGGCTGGGCTGGTTTGGCCGGGCGTTGGTTGTGTGGTGGGCGTGGGGCCGCCCGCTTCTTGGTCAGTGTCGTGCTTGCGCGGTCCGAGTAAAGGGCGCTCCAGCACGCGGGCGGCCTGGGGGTGAGGGGTCCCCGAGGTGGGCTTGAGGTGCTGTGGGTGGGGAGTTGCCCGGGGTGGGTGGAGCGCGGCCGCACCTCGCCAGCACGCCGGGCAGGCATAGCGGCGAACGGCCGGTGAGCGGTTGCGGCAGCGCACCCACCCCGGCGGGGGCACGCCGGGCAGGCATAGCGACGACCGGCCGGTGGGCGGTTGCGCGAGCGCACCCACCGGGTCCGCCGACTCGGCAGTTGGCCGGAGGGGGTGGGGCGCGGCCGGGCCGCGTCAGCACGCCGGGCCGGCCCAGCGGCAGACGGCCAGTGGGGTGGTTGCGGCAGCGCACCCACCCCGGCGGGGGCACGCCGGGCAGGCATAGCGACGACCGGCCGGTGGGCGGTTGACTGTCGACGGCTGGCGGCTGGCGGCTGGCGGCTGGCGGCTGGCGGCTGGCGGCTGGCGGCTGGCGGTCGAGGGTTGGCTGTTGGCCAATTGGGCCCTGAGTCTCAGGGACCGTCCTCGCGGTCTGGGGTCTTTGCTGATCTGGATGGGCCCCAGGCGACGATTGCCGATTGCCGATCACCGGTGGCCCGCGAGCCCCACGAGCCAGGAGCCGCATCTTTCCACCCCATCCACCTATGTCGATGTGACCGGACGGAACCGGGCGCGATCGACCCCCGCCCCAGCGCACCTCTATCGGCCGGGGAATCGGTGATGGGGCGTGATTGGCAGATTTATCCCAGGCGTAGGTCGCTTGACCTCGGTCTTTCCTGCCTCCTCATGGGACAGATCTGCCAATCGTGTGTCTGCGTGGGAGGGGAGGGGTGAGTGGGGGGCTTGCGACCGGGGAGGTCGGAGACCGAGCCGGACCCCTACGCAAGGGACCGCTAGCGGCCGGTCGCCGCTATGCCTGCCCGGCGTGCCCCCGCCGGGGTGGGTGCGCTCGCGCAACCGCCCACCGGCCGGTCGCCGCTATGCCTGCCCGGCGTGCCCCCGCCGGGGCGGGTGCGCTGCCGCAACCGCTCACCGGCCGTTCGCCGCTATGCCTGCCCGGCGTGCCGGCGAGGTGCGGCCGCGCTCCACCCACCCCGGGCAACTCCCCACCCACAGCACCTCAAGCCCACCTCGGGGACCCCTCACCCCCAGGCCGCTCGCTCGCTTCTCTCCCGTGCTGGAGCGGGCCGAGTCAAGGGTGGAGCGCAGCGCAATCGGCGCAGCCGACGCGCAGCGCAGCGGAGCGCCCTTTACTCGGACCGCGCAAGCACGACACTGACCAAGAAGCGGGCGGCCCCACGCCCACCACACAACCAACGCCCGGCCAAACCAGCCCAGCCGCCCGCTCTCCCCCACCCGCCCCAACAGGACACCCCGATCAGCGCGACGTCTAATGGAAGTGACGGAACGTCTCCGCTGGGAGTGGTGGGAGCGCTGGGAGCGACCCATGCGACTGCGTCGGCTGGGTGAATGGTGTGCGCGGCACTTCGTGACCGTCATCGTGTTGTGGCTGGCCGCTCTCGTCGCACTGCAGATGCTCAACCGTTCGTTCGGCGGGGAGTACGAGGACAACTTCTCGTTGCCGGGAGTCCAGTCGCAGCAGGGCCTGGACGTCCTGAAGACGCACGATCCGGCGGCCGGCGGCTACAGCAGCCAGATCGTGCTCCAGGACAAGACCAAACCGCTGACCGACGTGGACTCGCAGATGTCGCAGACGGTCGGCGAGCTTCAGAAGCTGCCGCACGTCCTCGCCGTGCAGAACCCGTTGCAGTCCTCCTCAGCAGAATCAGGACAGTCGACGCAATCGTCGGCACAGGATGTCGGCCCCCTCTCCTCCGACTCCAAGACCGCCTACATCACCGTCCGCTTCGACGTACAGCCCTCCACCCTCGGTGACGGCTATCTCGGCGGCGTGGACAACTCGGTGCAGCCGTTGCGCGCGGCCGGTGTCGACGTCGAATACGGCGGGCCGCTGGGCGAGTTGGCCAGGCCCGAGGCGGACGACCGGGTCAGTGAGCTGATCGGGTTCGCGGTGGCGATCGTCGTGCTGCTTGTCGGGTTCGGGAGTGTGATCGCCGCGGGCATCCCGTTGCTCACCGCGTTGATCAGCGTGATCGGGGGGCTGGCCTGCCTCGGGCTGCTGGCGTCCGCGTTCACCTTCGCCACCGTCTCGCCCACCCTGGCCACGATGATCGGGCTCGGCGTCGGTATCGACTACGCGCTGTTCCTGATCACCCGGCACCGGCAGAACCTCATGGACGGGGCCGATCCCGTGGAGGCGGCCGGTCGCGCGACCGCCACCAGCGGGCGGGCCGTCCTCGTCTCCGGCTGCACGGTGATCATCGCCCTGGCGGGTCTTTCGGTCTCCGGCGTCTCGTTCATCGGCCTGCTGGGCGTGGCCGCGGCCGTCACCGTGGTCTCCGCGGTGCTGGGCGCCCTCACCCTCGTACCGGCGATCCTCGGCCTCATCGGCAAACGCATCGACCGCTACCACGTACGCCGCCCCGTCGCCGAGACGGACGCCGAACCCGGCGCCCCCGCGCACGGCACCTGGCACCGGTACGCGCAGCGCGTGGAGCGGCGGCCGTGGTGGTTCCTGGCCGGCGGAGTCGTCGTCGTACTCGTGCTGGCGATCCCCGTGCTGTCCATCCAGCTCGGCCACATCGGGGACGGCGCGGACCCGAAGTCGTTCACGGACCGGCGGGCGTACGACATCATGGCGCAGTCCTTCGGCCCGGGATCGAACGGTCCCCTGACGGTCGTCATCGACCAGACCGACGTGCCCTCCGACCAGCGCTCCGCCCTCTCCTCCCAGGCGCAGAAGGAACTCACGGATGTGGCGGGCGCGGCCACCGTCACCCCGCTCACAACGACGAAGGACGGAGACGTGCTGGTCGGCACGGTGTACTCGAAGGCGGCCCCGCAGAGCGCCACGACCACCGACCTCACCAACCGCCTGGTCGACGAGACCCTCCCCCAGGCAGTCTCCGGGACGCAGGCCGACGGCTATGTGACCGGCACGACCGCCGCGCAGGTCGACTTCCGCGACATCGTCGCCAGCCGCCTCCCCCTGATCATCGGGGTCGTCGTCGCCCTCGCCTTCCTGATCATCCTCATCGTCTTCCGCGGCCTGCTGGTGGCCCTGAAGGCCGCCGTCCTCAACGTGCTCTCGATCGCCGCGTCGTACGGCGTCGTCGTCGCCGTCTTCCAATGGGGCTGGGGCGGGCCCGCGTTGGGCGTCGAGGGCAAGGTGCCGATCGAGAGCTATGTGCCGATGATGATGTTCGCGATCATCTTCGGACTGAGCATGGACTACGAGATCTTCCTGCTCTCCCGCGTCCACGAGGCCTGGCTGCGCACCGGCGACGCGAAGGCGAGCGTCGCGCACGCCCTGGAGATCACCGCCCGCGTGATCACCTGTGCCGCCCTGATCATGGTGAGCGTCTTCGCCGCGTTCGTGGTCAGCGACAACGTCGTGGTCAAGATGCTCGGACTCGGGCTGGCCGTGAGTGTGCTGATCGACGCGACCGTCGTACGACTGCTGCTGGTGCCGGCGGTCATGACGCTGCTGGGCCGCCATGCCTGGTGGACACCCCACTGGCTCGACCGTCTCCTCCCGCATGTGGACACGGAGGGGGACAAGGCGGCCTGAGTTACTCGGACTCGGAACCGGACTCGGAACCGGACTCGGACTCGGAACCGGACTCGGACTCCGCCCCGGTGTACGCCGCCGTGGTCCGGTCCGCCGCCGCGCGCGCCCCGGCCGCCTCCGTCCCCGCCGCCACGCTCGCCTCGTACCAGCCCTCGCTGCTCAGCGTCACGTACCGCCGCCCCTCCTCGGACGCCGTCCAGGCCGCGAACTCCTGCGGGTCGACGGCGTTCCCGGACGCCAGGTGCAGGGTGAGGCCGGTGAGCCCCAGGTCCCAGCCGACGCCGACCGCGCCGGGCCCGAACTCCGCCCAGCGTTCGTCGTCGACGTGCGCGATGTGCTGGAGCTCGAAGCGGGTGCCGCCCTCCTCGGCGGGCGTCAGCTTCAGCTCGATCCAGCTGACCTCCCCGCCGTACTCCCAGGTCGCGTGGAAGCCCGACGGCGGTTCGCAGCGCTCGATGGTGCCGCCCGCGTTGCCCTCCAGTTGGTACTTGCCGCCGACGCGGAGGTCGCCGGAGACCGGCAGGAACCAGCGCGGGATCCGCTCGGCGTTGGTGCAGGCGTCCCAGACGTCCTCGACCGTCGAGTCGTACGTCCGGCTCACCGTGACCACACGCGCCTCACCGGCCTCGAAATCACGGGTGCCGACCTGGCGCCGTACGGCATTGATCTGATGGGTGACGTCGATCATTGCGGTCCTCCTCGGACAGTCATTGCGGTCCTCCTCGGACGGTCATGTTGGTCCTCCCCGGACGGTCACTGTGGTCCTCCCCGGATCCGGCTACTCACCGTCGCCGGACTCGCTGCCCAGCCGGCGCTCACGCTTGCCCCGGGCCAACTCCGTGGCCAGGGCGTCCAGATGGGGCGTCCAGAAGCGGCGGAACCGCTCAAGCCATGCGTCGATGTCCCGCAACGGCTCCGAGTTCACCGCGTACAGCCGACGGGTTCCCTCCGGCCGTACTGTCGCGAAACCGTTCTCCCGCAGCACCTTCAGGTGTTGCGAGACCCCGGGCTGCGATATCCCGAACTCCACCGTGATGACCTCACACACCGCCCCGGAACTCATCTCACCGTCGGCGAGCAGCTCCAGAATGCGGCGGCGTACGGGGTCACCGAGGACGTCGAATGCATGCACAGCCTCACTATATCAGCTACCGCTTATATAAGTAGAACGCAATAGATTGCAATCGATGCTGCATCCATGCATCAGCGCTGGCCACCGATGACTTTCCTGTGAGCCGAGTCAAGCCGCCGTCAGCTTCCGGCCATCGAGGCGCCATTGGGCGGTAAGCCGACGGCCTTGGTTCAGTAAGGCGGAAGTCAGGATTCCAGATGCCTCTTGTTGTCACGTACTCAACAAGGGAGGGTCATCCGCGGGCCGATCAAGCCCACCGCCGGGGACACCGGACCGGCGGCGCACCGCACCCGCACCGCCCCTGTCAACCAGTCTCAGGAGGCTGTCCGTTGCTTACCGAAACCCCCAAAAGACCTGCCATACGCGGCAGATGGCGTCGTATGGCCGCAGCAGCCCTCGGCACCGCGGCCCTCGTCCTCGCCGGCTTCGGCACCGCCGCTCCCGCGGGTGCCGCCCAGGCCGTCGCGACCAAGTCCGCCAAGTCCCCCTCCCCAGCGGTGACATGGACCCACGCCTGCGCCACCCCCGCCAAGGGCCAGATGGCCTGTAAGGCCCTCCGCGTCACCGGCGGCACGACCGCATTCCAGAAGGAACAGGCCGCCCGCACGGACGCCGTCACACCCGACGCCGCCGACGCCACGACCCCCTCCGGCTACGGGCCCAGCGACCTCCAGAGCGCATACGGCCTGACCTCCGCCGCCGCGTCCAACGGCTCGGGCGAGACCATCGCGATCGTCGACGCGTACAACGACCCGAACGCCGAGGCGGACCTCGCCAAGTACCGTACGCAGTACGGCCTCTCGGCCTGCACCACCGCCAACGGCTGCTTCAAGAAGGTCAGCCAGACGGGCTCCACGACCTCCCTCCCCACCAGTGACTCGGGCTGGTCCGAGGAGATCTCCCTCGACCTGGACATGGCCAGCGCGATCTGCCCGAACTGCAGCATCCTGCTCGTCGAGGCCACCTCCGCCTCCATGGCCAACCTCGGCAAGTCGGTGAACGAGGCCGTCACCCTGGGCGCGAAGTACGTCTCCAACAGCTACGGCGGCTCCGAGTCCTCCTCCGACTCGACGTACGACACCTCGTACTTCAAGCACACGGGCGTCGCGATCACCGTCAGCGCGGGCGACTCCGGCTACGGCGCCGAATACCCGGCCGCCTCCCAGTACGTGACCGCCGTCGGCGGCACCGCCCTCTCCACGAGTTCCACCAGCCGCGGCTGGAGCGAGAGCGTGTGGGAGACCAGCAGCACCGAGGGCACCGGCTCCGGCTGCTCCGCGTACGACGCCAAGCCCACCTGGCAGACCGACACGGGCTGCACGAAGCGCACCATCGCCGACGTCTCGGCCGTCGCCGACCCGGCGACCGGCGTCTCGGTCTACGACTCGTACGGCATCACGGCAGGCTGGTACACCTTCGGCGGCACCAGCGCCTCCGCCCCGATCATCGCGGGCGTCTACGCCCTCGCCGGCACCCCCTCCACCGGCTCCTACCCCGCGAAGTTCCCGTACACGGCGGCCGGCACCTCGGCCCTCAACGACGTGACCAGCGGCACCAACGGCAGCTGCTCCTCCAGCTACCTCTGCACCGCGAAGTCGGGCTATGACGGCCCGACCGGCTACGGCACCCCGGAGGGAGTCGCGGCCTTCACGGGCTGACCTCAGGGGCAACAGGAGCCGCCGGCACAGGAACGTGGGGTTCACCGGCGGCACAGAGAACGGGCCGCGGCTACCAGCCGCGGCCCGTTTCCGTGTCCCGCAACAACCCGGGATAGCCTTCAGGCTGACAGTCACTCGGCCACACCCCGCGGACGCGCGACCGTCCGCAGTTCATGAGTAGGGGTTAACGACGGAACCACACCACAGGTTCCGCACCGAATTCATTGCCCGGCGTAACCAGCCGTGATACACAGAGTGACCATACGATCCTTCGCATACCGTCCCACACACCCCGTAAGGGATCCCGCGTGGGCCGTCCACGAGGGAACGGCAAGGGATTCGTACGAAACTCGCCAATCAATGACGCCAAGTCGACATCCGACAGCGCCATCGTCAGCGAGAATGGGCCCGACCTCTGCGCACAGGGCAGAGGGTGCAGAACTACCCACTAGGGGCGGTGACTTACATGCTTTTCGCAGCCGAAAAGGGCGACATCACCACAATTATCGGCGGGATCGCTCCGGACTGGGGTCCCTTCGGCAGCCTGGGCAACGAAGCCAAGACGATGGTCCAGGTTGTGATGGCGGTCGCCATCATGCTCTGCCTCGGGATCGCAATCTGGGGCGCGGCCAAGCAGCGCATCGGCGCGACGGCCCTCCGGGACACCTTCAGCGCCGAACAGGGCAAAGGCCTCATCATCGCGGGCCTCACCGGAGTCTTCATCATCGGATCCCTCGGCACGCTGTTCACCATCGTGTACGGCATGGCCGTCTAGGCGGGCCGGGCAGTCCCGGACCTCTCCTCTCCCTCCGACCCACCCGTCCGTCGTGCCCACCGGCTGAGGTTGCGTTTCCCTGATGTCGAGTCACCACACCGCGCCCGCGCGGGAACCAGCACGGCTACCGTCGTACTACGCGTCGTATTACACGGTTCAGCGGTTCAGCGAGAGGTTGAGGGGGCGTACGCGACATGAGTCTCGGTGACGAACCCGGATACGGCGACGGATCTCGCGGTGAGGACGGCGGATACGGCGGCTCCGGCCAGACCCGGACCAGACTCCCCGGCGGTGGCACGGGCGACGTGTACGGGGGTGCCCGCCGCGGACGGTCCTCCTCACGGAGCCTGATCACGGTCGTCGGCGTGGTCGTCCTCCTCATCGCCGCGATCGCCTTCGCGAACCGTGGCGACGACGGCTCCTCCTCCGAGGCAGGGGGCACCGACAACGCCCAGACTTCGCCCACGGCGGCTTCGGGAGAGCGTCCTGTGGAGTCGAAGGAGTCGGGGATTCCTTCGGGGTTCGCGCACAGCGCGGTGGGAGCGGAGTCCGCCGCCGCGAACTACGCCGTGGCGCTGGGCTCGGCCGACATGTTCAACAAGGCCAGGCGTGACCAGATCCTGGCGGCCGTCATCACCCCGTCCAAGGTCGCCGAGTTCCAGGCGTCGCTGGACCAGGCGTACACCCCGCAGCTCAACCAGAACGTCGGTCTGAACGAGGACGGCTCGGCGCCCCAGGGCAGTACGTTCGTCTCGCGTACGAGCCCTCTCGGCACCAAGGTGACCAAGTCGTCCAGCGACACGGCGACCGTCGAGGTGTGGTGCAGCGGTCTCCTCGGCCTCACCGGCGAGAACTCCACCAACCCCGTCACCAGCACCTGGTTCACCATCACTGCCCAGCTGGAGTGGACCGGCGGCGACTGGAAGATCGTGACGCACTCTCAGAAAGAAGGCCCCGCGCCCGTACCGGGCGACGACCGGGCCTCCAGCGCCGACGACATCGCGAAGGCTGTCGAGGAGTACGGAGGGTTCACGTATGCCCGCTAACCATCGCGTACTCAGACTCACCGCCGCCGTCGGGGCCGTGCAGGCCACGGCGTTGCTGCTGGCAACCCGGGCTGCCGCCGCACCCACCCCCTCACCGACGCCGAGCAGTAACCGTTGCGACCTCATCTACGGCGCCGCCAGGGACCTCTGCGAAAGCGACACCGGCACCACCGGCACCAACGACAACCCCCTCACCTCCACCCTCGACCCCCTCTCCTCCCTCGCACAGGGCTGCGCCGACGCCGCCTCGTGGACCATCGACAAGCTCAGCGCGGCCGTCAAGGACACCGCGACCGTCGACTTCACGAACCAGGCGTTCCTCCAGCAGTACGCGGTGGTCTTCGCGGCGTCGACGATCCTGACCCTGGTCCTGTGGCTGCTGGCCGTGTCGAAGAGGGCGGTGCGAGGTGTCCCCCTCACCACCGCGCTCGGGGAAGCGGTCGGGTTCCTGTGGCTGACGGTGCTGGCGTCGGCGTTCACCCCGCTGATCCTCTACACGGTCGTGTCGGCATCGGACGGCGTCACGGAGGTCCTGGCCTCGACGACGGGCAACCAGACGGACACGTTCTTCGGGAACTTCTCCGAGGCGCTGTCCAAAGGCCAGGACATCGGCGGCGGCCCTATCATGCTGATCATCGTGTCGATGGTGTCGATCCTGGCGGCCGGCGTCCTCTATCTGGAACTCGTCATCAGGGCCGCCCTCCTCTACGTGGGCGCCCTGCTCGGCGTCATCGTGTACGCGGGCCTCGTCGACAAGAACCTGTGGGGCCACGTCCGCCGCTGGGCGGGCATCATGATCGCGGTCATCCTGGTCAAACCGGTGATCGTCATCGTGCTGGGCCTGGCCGGCGCGCTGTCCACCTCGGACGGCCCGGACGCGTTCTCCGCCGTCGTCTCGGGCCTGGCGATCATCCTGCTCGCCATCTTCGCGAGCGCGATGATCTACCGCTTCGTACCGGGCTTCGGCGACGATATCGCCAACTCCCGCAACAACCGCATCATGCAGGGCGCCGAGGGCAAGGCCGCCGCCGTCATGAGCTCCCCGGCCACCCTGGTCGCCCAGGGCATCAAGACCCACAGCACCCGCGCCGACAACGGCGGCGGTGGAGGAGGCGGAGGCGGAGGCGGCAACAGCCAGCCCCGCCCCGCCAACCCCGCCTCCGGCGGCGTCGCCGCACACAGCACCCGTACGTCGAACGGAGGCGGCGGATCCGTCCCCTCCGCCGCGCCCCCACCGCGTTCCAGCCCGACGAGCACCCCGCACGCAGGCACCCGCAACAACCGCACGGGAGGTGAAGGGCGTTGACGACCGAGTCCCACGTGTCCCACGTGGTCACGCCCCGCCGTACATATCTGATCGGCCGCGCCCGGCCGAACGCGATCGTCGGCCGGAACCGTGAGTCCGGCGAGATCGCGCTGATCATCGCGGGCGCGTTCCTGGGCATGATGTGCGGCTTGCTCGTCCCGGTGCTGTCCCTGCGGATCGTGCTGCTGATGGGCTTCCCGCTGGTCGCCCTCGCGGCGGTGTACGTCCCCTACAAGCGCCGCACGTTCTACAAGTGGTTCGAGATCAACCGCAGTTACAAGCGGAGCCTGCGCCGCGGAACGGCGTACCGCAGCAGTGTCATGGAGGCCGGCACCCGCATCGAGGGCCGCGAGGTCGAGATCGGACCGCCGCCCGGCATCGGGCGGATCAACTGGCTCGCGGCACCCTTCGGCCCCGACGAGATCGCCGTACTCCTGCACGCCGACCGCCGCACGGTCACCGCCGCGATCGAGATCGAGGGCCCGGGCGTCGGCCTGCGCGACTCCGAGGACCAGGAAGCCCTCGTCGACCGCTTCGGCACCCTCCTCAAGCACGTGGCGAACGGCGACGGCTTCGTCACCCGCATCCAGATGCTCGCCCGCACCCTCCCCGCCGACCCGGACGCCCACGCCAAGGACGTCTCCGTACGCGGCGACGAGCACGCCCCCGGCTGGCTGCAGCAGTCGTACGACCAGCTCCAGTCCATGGTCTCCACGAGCAGCGAGCAGCACCGCGCGTACCTCGTCGCGTGCATGCACTTCAACCGCGAACTGGCCGCCGAGGCACACGCGATGGCCCGCGCGGCGCGTCCGCAGGGCGGCCGCAAGCTGGACCGTGACGCGGGCCTGGCCGTCGTCATGGCGCGCGAGCTGACCGACATCTGCTCCCGCCTCCAGGAAGCCGACATCCGCGTACGACAGCCGCTGGGCCAGGGCCGGCTCTCCTCCCTCGTCCACTCCATGTACGACCCGGACCACCCCATCGACCACATCCAGGCGATGACGAAGCGCAACGCCTGGCCCGCCGAGCTCGACGCCCTGGAGCCCACCTACCTCCAGGCGAAGACCCGCGAGTCCTCCACCCGTGCGCCCTGGTGCCACTCCACGGCCTGGGTGAAGGAGTGGCCGATGACACCGGTCGGCGTCAACTTCCTTGCCCCGCTGCTCGTCCACACCCCGGACGTCATCCGGACCGTGGCCGTCACGATGGACCTCGAACCCACCGAGATCGCCATCGAGCGGATGCTGACGGAGAAGACGAACGACGACGCCGAGGCCAGCCGCGCGGCCAAGATGAACCGCACAGTGGACCCGCGCGACGTCGCCGCCCACGGACGCATGGACCAGCGCGGCGAGGACCTCGCGAGCGGCGCGGCCGGCGTGAACCTCGTCGGCTACATCACGGTCAGCTCCCGCTCCCCCGAGGCCCTCGCCCGCGACAAGCGGACGATCCGCGCCTCGGCCGGCAAGTCGTATCTGAAGCTGGAGTGGTGCGACCGCGAGCACCACCGCGCCTTCGTCAACACACTGCCGTTCGCCACCGGAATCCGCAGGTAGGGGCTGATGTTCTGATGGGGCTGATGCTCTGATGCGGGATCCGCTGTCCACGGCGACCGACGCCTTCACATCCTTCCTCTTCGGCAAGATCGAGACGACCCGGCTCCCGGTCCGCACCTCCACCGGCCAGGCCCAGGCCGTCTACCTGCCGACCGCCGCCCCGGGCCTCGGCGACTCCGGCGTCATCATCGGCCGTGAGGTGTACTCCGGGAAGGGCTACATCTACGACCCCTTCCAGCTCTACGGGCAGCAGCTCCCGGCGCCGCACTGGCTGGTCCTCGGAGAGTCCGGCAACGGCAAGTCGGCGCTGGAGAAGACGTACGTCCTGCGGCAGTTGAGGTTCCGCGACCGGCAGGTCGTCGTGCTCGACGCGCAGGGCGAGGACGGCGTCGGCGAGTGGAACCTCATCGCCGAAGAGCTGGGAATAACCCCCATCCGGCTGGACCCCACCGCCGCCCTGGACATGGGCATCCGGCTCAACCCGCTCGACCCGGCGATCACCACGACCGGGCAGCTCGCGCTGCTCCGGACCATCATCGAGGTCGCCCTTGGCCACGGCCTCGACGAGCGGTCGGGTTTTGCGTTGAAGGTCGCGCACGCCTACGTCAACGAGACGATCGTCGAACGCCAGCCGGTCCTGACCGACATCGTGGAGCAACTGCGCCACCCCGAACCGGAGTCGGCCGAGGCGATGAACGTCGCCATAGACGACGTACGGGCCTGGGGTCTGGACGTGGCCCTGGTCATCGACCGACTGGTGGACGGCGACCTGCGGGGCATGTTCGACGGCCCCACGACGGTGGGCATCGACCTCGACGCGCCCCTCATCGTCTTCGACCTCTCCCACATCGACCGCAACTCCATCGCCATGCCGATCCTGATGGCGATCGTGGGCGTCTGGCTGGAGCACACCTGGATCCGCCCCGACCGGAAGAAGCGCATCTTCCTGGTCGAGGAGGCCTGGCACATCATCAACAGCCCCTTCGTGGCCCAGCTCTTCCAGCGCCTGCTGAAGTTCGGGCGCCGGCTGGGTCTGTCCTTCGTCGCGGTCGTCCACCACCTGTCCGACGTCGTGGACGGGGCGGCGGCCAAGGAGGCCGCCGCGATCCTGAAGATGGCGTCGACGCGAACGATCTACGCCCAGAAGGCCGACGAGGCGAGGGCTACGGGGCGGGTGCTGGGCCTCCCGAGGTGGGCAGTTGAGATCATCCCCACCCTCACCCCCGGCATCGCGGTCTGGGACGTCAACGGCAACGTCCAGGTGGTCAAACACCTGATCACCGAGACCGAACGCCCCCTCGTCTTCACCGACCGCGCCATGACCCAGACCTCCGCCGAACTCATCGCCGACGACGCGCTGCACGCCGCGGAACTGGAGGCGGAGGAGCGCGCGGCAGCCTTCATGGAACAGCACCTCAGCGATCTCGACGGTTCGTCCGAGTCCACGGTGGCGTGAGGACGGTGACGTGAGATGAGACGGGAAGAGCGCGGGCACGGGCGCGCCGAGGAAGGGGGCGTCCCCGACGGGTTGCTGGTCGGGGTACTGGCCTTCCTGCTCGGCATGACGCTGATGGTGTGGACGTCCACGGGGTTCGCGGGACTGTTCTCCCGGGGAGCATGGCCGGACGCCATCACCTTCGCCCGTACGCCCCTTGCCATGCGGCACCTCATCGGGGAGCCGCACGACCTGACGGGGGCGTGGCCGGAGACGCCCGCCGATCAGTTGTCGGGGTGGGGGCTGTTCTGGGGCCTGTTCATCGGGCAGTTGCTGCTGCTGGTGGTGCTGACGGTCTTCGTGATCGGAACGGTGGCGAGGTGGCGGGCGGGGAGGGTGAGACGCGGGGCGAAGGGTGGGTTGCCGACGGCTCCTTTGGCAGCGGAGGGCGAACGGGCGGGTGGGCGCGAAACTGTTCGCGCCGAAGGCGCGGAAACCCCAACGCACCGGCACCCGCCGACGCAAGAGCAACCACGTTTGGCGACGGCTCCTTTGGCAGCGGAGGGTGAACGGACCGGCGGGCGGGAAACCCCCGCGGACACCACAACGCAGCCGCAGGAACAGCCCAATCAGCCGGCCGAGTGGGAGAACCCCCCGCCGAAACCGCCCCGCCTCGTCAGACTGGGCCCCGCCGAAACCCGCCACCCCCACGCCGTCCAGGCAATCCAGGACGCAGAGGGCCCCGCCATGGTCGTCACCTCGAACCCCAGAACCTGGTCGGACACGAAGGACGCCAGGGCCAAGCTCGGCCCCGTCCTCCTCTACGACCCCGCGCACCTGTGCGACACCCCGGCCCGCCTCCACTGGTCGCCCTCGACCGGCTGCGAGGACAAGGCCACCGCAGCGGCAAGGGCGGCAGCCCTGCTCGCCCCCGTACGCCCCACCGCCAAGGTGGACCAGCCCATGGCAGACGTAGCGGAAACGCTCCTGCGCAGCTACCTGCACGCCGCCGCCGTGGAGGGCAAACCCTTCCGCCACGTCCACCGCTGGTCCCAGGGCATGCAGGTACAAGATGCCGTACGAGCCCTCCGTACCAACCCCAAAGCTGCATCCGGAGCCGCGGGCGAACTGGAAGCGGCCCTCACCTCGCACGCCGAACGCCGAGACATCGCACAGGAGTTGACGGCCCGCGCCCTCTCCGCCTTCTCCACGGTCAACGTCCGCGAATCCTGCACCCCAAACCGAAGTGACACCCTCACTCTGGATTCCTTCGTGAACGAAGGGGGCACGCTCTATGTGGTCGGTGAACCCATCGAGGACCCCAGAGCGAATCCCGGCGCGATGCCGCTCCTGACGGCCCTCGCCTCAAGCGTGGTCGAGCGCGGCCGGGGCATGGCCGAACGGTCATCCTCCGGTCGCCTCGACCCACCACTTACCCTCGTCCTGGACGACGTGGCGGCCGTGGCCCCGCTCCCCCAGCTCCCGGACCTCCTGTCCACCGGAGCGACCCGGGGCCTCCCGACCCTGGCCCTCCTCCGCTCCCAGGAGCAGGCCAGGTCCCGCTGGCCGCAGTACGACCTCCCGCTCTAGGACCTGCCCCAGCCGCCGGCGCCTGTCTGACACTCCCTAGGACGGCTCCTGGCCCCGGCTCTCCACCGGCCGAGCGATCACGAACTCCAGATCCCGATCCCCCGAACGCCCTGGCGTCGGCACGATCACCCCGCTCGGCAGAAACCCCGCCTTCCGATAGAACGCCTCGGCCCGCCCGTTCTTCTCGTGCACGAACAGCCGTACGCGCTCGAGCCCGCTCTCCCAGGCCCACTCCAGGGCGGCATCGAAGAGCGCCCCGGTCACCCCGGCCCCACTCCCCCGGTGCTCGGGCCGCACATACACCCCCACCAGATGCCCCTGGCGCCGCTCGACCACGCCTCCGAAGAAGTCCCGCTCCCCGGCCTCCTCCACGAGTACGGCCACGGATCCGTCCCATACCCCACCCTGCCCCACGGCCACGAACTGCCGCCGCTCGGCCCTCCCTTCGGCAGCCCCGGCCGCCCGCTCCCGCCAGAACGCATCGGGCCTGGCAGCGGCCTCCTCGTAGGTCTCCAGGAACGCGAGATGAGCGACGGGGTCCCGCAGCGAGGTGAGCCGCAGCTCCTTCACCTCGGCCCACTCGTCGGAACGTATGGAACGAATCACGTGGTTCATGAAAACCACGGTATTACCTGCCTACGACAGCGCCCACCGGGTTTCCACCCTGCTGACACCCGCCGTCAGCACCCCCGTCATGCTCGTCCCTGTTCGCCGTCAAACTGGACGTCAGACTGACGTGGAAGCCCACGAGCACCCGCCCCCGACTCTCCATGGAGAAGCGCCGCATGCCCAAGGTCCAACTCGACGAACTCCGCAACGTGATCCACCCTCCGGGCAAGCTGGACAGCAGGGCCGAACACTGGGCCGGCCGCCTCTACATGCGCGCACTGTCCCTCCGGGTGACCCGCCTGATCCTCGGCACCCGCGTCTCGCCGAACCAGATCACGGTGGTGATGGTGTTCGCGGGAGTTCTCTCCGGGGCGGCCCTGCTCCTGCCGGGCCTGGGCGGCGCCGTACTCTCCGTCCTCTTCATGCAGCTCTACCTCCTGCTCGACTGCGTGGACGGCGAAGTCGCCCGCTGGCGCAAGCAGTTCAGCCCGCTCGGCGTCTACCTGGACCGCCTCGGCGCCTACCTCGCCGACGCCGCGGTCATGGTGGGCATGGGCCTGCGCGCCGCCGAACTCGGCCTGGACCCCTACCTGGTGGCCGGCCTGGCAGCAGCCATCGGCGTCCTGCTCCTCAAGCCGTCCTCCGACCTGGTCCACGTCGCCCGCTCGGACAGCGGCCTCCAGAAGGCCACCGACCAGTCCGTGGTCCCCCGCTCCACCGGCCTGGCCCGCGCCCGCCGCCTGGCCTCCGCCATCCAACTCCACCGCCTGTGCAACGGCATCGAGGCCACCCTCCTGCTCCTCGCCACCGCAGTCGTCGACACAGCCCTCGGTGACCTGACAGCAACAAAAATCGCCACCGCAGCCATCACAGCGATCATCTGGCTGCTCGTCCCCGCCCACATCATCTCGATCGTCTCGTCGTCCCGCCTCAAGTAGCCGCCCGCAGCCCCTGTGCCGGGGTCCAGGTCATACCCCGGCCACGGGATCCCCCGCAGCCGCGTCCAGCACGTCCTGGACCTGAGCGGCCTGACCGAGGTCGCGAGCCGCCGCGTCAAGGGCTTCTCCCTCGGCATGGGCCAGCGCCTCGGCATCGCGGCCGCCCTGCTCGGCGACCCGGCCATCGTCATCCTCGACGAGCCGGTCAACGGCCTCGATCCCGAGGGCGTGCTGTGGATCCGTACCCTCCTCAAGTCCCTTGCGGCAGAAGGCCGTACAGTTCTCGTCTCCTCGCATCTGATGAGCGAGAGGGCCCTGACCGCCGAGCACCTCGTCATCATCGGCCGCGGCCGGCTGCTGGCCGACACGACGGTCTCCGATTTCGTACGGGACTCCGGCGCTGCCTCCGCCAGGGTCGTCAGCCCCGACGCAGGCACCCTCGCACAGCTCCTCACCCCGCCCGACGTCGACTTCACCAGCCCCACTCCCGGGACCCTGCACGTCCGCGGCACCGAAGCCGAGAAGATCGGCCGAACCGCCGCCGCCCACGGCATCCCCCTCTTCAGGCAGTGATTCTGGCGTATGACACAAAGCTGGTCAGGCCGTCCTGAAAGCACGTCCCGAGAACTCAAAACAGGCCCCGAGAACCCAGGCCACCCTGAAAACAAAAAAGCTCCGGCTCCTGGACTTATCGTCCAGGAGCCGGAGCTCTAAAGATAGTTCGGCGGCGTCCTACTCTCCCACAGGGTCCCCCCTGCAGTACCATCGGCGCTGTGAGGCTTAGCTTC
>NZ_JBHXWK010000007.1:0-16700 GCF_042671685.1 Streptomyces sp. NPDC127595
GACGGGCTAAAGATTTTCAGCCCCTCCGGCGTTTGAGGAGCGGGGTCTGGGGCGGAGCCCCAGGAACAAGGGACGGGCAGGGGCGGAGGGGGCGAGAAACCAGACCCCCGCCACCCGCGCACCCCCATGCCACCATGCACGGCCCCCGCGCACCTTCCCTCCCCCGGTCGCGCGCCTAACCTCGATCCGAGATCCGAACTCGGGTATTCCAGAAGCCCGTTGGGGGCATGACGTCCCCACCCGGCAAGGCCGCCGCGCAACCTCGAGGAGGAGCACGTGCCAGAGCCCGCTCGCCCGGCGCAAGACGTGGACGTGGACGTGGTCATCGTGGGGGCCGGGGTCGCCGGCCTCGCCGCCGCCCAGCATCTGACCAGGGCGGGCCTGACGGCCACCGTCCTGGAGGCGGCCCACCACGTGGGGGGCCGCATGTCCACGGAGAAGATCGACGGCTTCCGGCTCGACCGCGCGGGCCGGCTCCTGTCCACGGCGTACCCCGAACTGCTCCGCACCCCGGGTCTGAACACCCTGACCCTGCGCCCGTTCTCCCCGGGCGTCCTGCTCCACAGCGACGGCCGGCACCATCGCGCGAGCCCTCCCGCCACCCCTCGGAGCGCGAGGGGCGCACTCACCGCCGCACGCGCCCTCGCGAGCGCCCCCCGTCTCCCCCGGCCGCGCCCCCAGAGCGGAACGCACCGGCCCGGGCCGCTCGGCGGGCCCCTCGACCAGACCCGTCTCACCACCGCGCTCGCCCGCCTCGCCGCCACCCCGCCGGCCCGTCTCCTCGCCCGCCCGGATCTCCCCGCCGCGCAGGCGCTGGCCGCCCGGGGCCTGCCACCCCGCACGGTCGACGGATTCCTGCGTCCGCTGCTGGCCGCGCTGCTCTGCGACCCGGAGCTGCGGACCTCCAGCCGCTGCGCCGACCTGGCGCTGCACTCCTTCGCGACGGGCCGCCTGTGTCTGCCGGAGGGCGGCGCGGACGCGCTCCCGGAGCTTCTCGCGGCCTCCCTCCCACCGGGCACGGTCCACACCGGCGTACAGGTCGGTACGGTCTCCACCACCAGCGTGACGACCCGGGACCACGGTGAACTCACCTGCCGGGCCGTCCTGTTGGCGACCGGAGCACGTGCCGCCGCCGAACTGCTGCCGGGGCTGCACGTGCCGGACTTCCACCCGGTGACGGTCGTGCACCACACCACGGACGAGCCCCCGCTCATGGAACCGGCCCTGCTGCTGGACGCGGACAGGAGCGGACCCGTGGCGCACACGGCGGTCATCAGCGAGGTGGACGCGACCCGCGCCCCGGCCGGACGGGCCCTCATCTCCTCGACCGTCCTCGGCACTCCGCCGGCCGCCGCCCACCTGGACGCCGCGGTCCGCGCCCAACTGGCCCGCCTCTACGGGACGTCGACCGCGCGCTGGGAGCTCCTCGCGGTCCACCACGACCCCGAGGCGGTCCCCGCGATGCCCCCGCCGCACGACCTTCGCCGCCCGGTACGGCTCCTCGCGGGGCTGTACGTCTGCGGGGACCACCGCGACACGAGCACGGTGCAGGGCGCCCTCCACTCGGCCCACCGGGCGGCCCACGCCGTACTCATGGACCTGGGCGCCCGGCCCGCCTTACAGGAGGAGCCCTTGGAGGCGGAGGCGGCCTGAGCCTCAGCCCAGCGCGGCCACCCGGTCCCGGTATCCGCGCACGGGAGCGGCGTCCCGGTACGGTTCGAGCCGCCGCTCGAAGTCCCGTACGTACTCGATGGCCCGGACGGACCGCATCTCCAGTGCCTGCCCGGCGGCCTCGGCCCCCAACTGGCAGGCCTGATCGAGCTCCCCGAGCCCGAGCCGTGCCGAGGCGAGGACCACCCGGCAGAACAGCCGGCTGCGCGCATAGCCGGGCGCCCGCAACTGGAGCGAGCGCTCGGCGTGCTGCGCGGCGGCCCGGTACTGCTGCAGGTCCCGGTGGCAGTGCCCGAACTCGTCGGCGAGCTGGGCCTCGTCGAAGAACCGTGCCCAGTAAGGGACTTCGTCGCCGGTGCGGGCCGCCTCAAGGGCCCGCTCGGCGCGGACCAGGGACGCCGTGCAGGGCCGCACCTCCCCCAGCACGCCATGTCCGCGCGCCTCCACGGAGTGCAGCATCGCCTGCACCACGGGCGGGGCCGCCGACCCGACGCCCTGCTGGGCCACCCGCGCGAGCTGTACGGCCTCCCGCCCGTGCCCCAGATAGACCGCCTGCCTGCTCATGGTCACCAGCACGTACGAGCCGTACGCCCGGTCGCCGGCCGCCTGGGAGAGGCGCAGCGCCTGGACGAAGTAGCGCTGGGCGAGTCCGTGCGCGGCGATGTCGTACGAGGTCCAGCCGGCGAGCCGGGTGAGGTCGGCGGTGGCGGCGAACAGGCGGCGCCCGGTCTGCTCACCGTATGCGCCGCGCAGCATCGGCTCGGCCTCGTGTTCCAGGTAGCGGACCAGCGCCTGGCGGGCGTGGCCGCCGCCGTAGGCGTGGTCGAGGGTGCGGAACAGCTCGCCCACCGAGCGCAGCGCCGCGATGTCGCCGCCGGTGACCTTCTGGCCGGGGCCGCGCTCCGTCTGGCCGCGCTGCCGGGGCACGGCCGGGCGGCCCTGCGCGGGTACGCGCCCGGGGCCGGGGTCGCCGCGGCTCACCCGGTCGTCGGCCTTCCCGATGAGCCAGTCCCGGCTGGGGACGACGAGTCCCGCCGGGGTGAAGGCGATCTTGCGCAGCTCCGCGTGGCTGCCGGAGTCCTTGCGCCACAGGCCGCTGACGATGTCGACGGCCTCTTCGGGGGACCCGGCGAACTCCAGCCCCGCGTACACGGGGGCGCAGGCGTCGAGCCCCATGTCCTGTGCGCCGAGCCGGCGGCCGAGGCGGCGGGTGAACACCTCGGCGATGAGCGCGGGCGTGGTCCCTCTCGGCTGCTGTCCGCGCAGCCATCGGGTGACCGATGTCTTGTCGTATCTCAGGTCCAGGCCGTGTTCGAGGCCGAGCTGGTCCACGCGACGGGCCAGACCTGCGTTGGAGAACCCCGCTTCTGCGATGAGCGCGGCGAGCTGTCGGTTGGGGGTGCGCTGCGCGGGTCGTTCCGTCATCTGCGGTGCGGTCTCCTGCCTTTCGGGCCTCCGAGCGGCCATTTGGTCGCCGAGGTGGCCCGGTTTGCCTGTGAGCAGCCCTTTTGGCCTCTTGAACGGCGCGAATGTAGCGGAGCGTAAGCATGTGGTCGCACAATTCGGCCTGCATTCATCCGATCGTGTGAGGATTGGCCGCTGGGCTGACGGGCATCGGCCGGACGTACAGTGGCGTGGGCGCGTTACATGCCTGACACAGGTACCTCGCGCCGTTCGCGTGGGTACCTCGCGTACTTCGCGTGCCTGACGGAGCTTTGAGGGAGGCGCTTGCCGTGAGTGAGTTGCGGTTCGTCCGTATGGGATTCGGTGCGGAGGCGGTCGAGTACCAGGAGGCCTGGGACGAGCAGCGCCGTGTGCATGCCGCCCGTTTCCTGGACGAGGTCCCCGACACCTGTCTGCTCCTGGAGCACCCGCCCGTCTACACGGCGGGCCGGCGCACGGCGGACAACGAGCGGCCGCTCGACGGCACCCCGGTCATCGACGTGGACCGCGGCGGCAAGATCACCTGGCACGGTCCTGGCCAGTTGGTGGGCTATCCGATCCAGAAGCTCCCCCGCCCGGTGGACGTCGTAGCACATGTACGACGTCTGGAAGAGGCTCTTATCCGTACGTGTGCGGAATTCGGCCTGGAGACCAGCCGCATCGAGGGCCGCAGTGGCGTCTGGGTCCTCGGTGACGCCAAGGACCCTGCCGAGCAGCGCCCGGCGCTCGGCGGGCTCTCCCTCGACTTCGACCCGCGGCTGACGGACGAGGAGTTCGACCCCCGGCTCAACGGTCCGGAGTACGCCCCCTCCAACGCCGGCCAGCGCCGCGAGGACCGCAAGATCGCGGCGATCGGCATCCGCGTCGCCAAGGGCGTCACCATGCACGGCTTCGCGCTGAACGTGAACCCGGACAACGTCTGGTTCGACCGGATCATCCCCTGCGGGATCCGCGACGCGGGTGTGGCCTCGCTCGCGGCCGAGCTGGGCCGCGACGTCACCATCGGCGAGGTTCTCCCGGTGGCCGAGCGGCACCTGAAGGACGTACTGGAGAACGCCGAGCTGCTGCCCCGGGAGATCGAGCGGGCGTCGGCATAGCCCCGGCGGGAATGGGCCCCTGTTCCCCAGGGTTGCCCGTCTCGTAGGGTGAAAACGAACGGGCGTAGGCTGGTGTACGCCGAAGAATCGAAGACTACGACCAGTAACAAACAGGGAGCCGATGTGTCCGCAGTCGCACCCGACGGACGCAAGATGCTGCGCCTGGAGGTCCGGAACGCCCAGACCCCCATCGAGCGCAAGCCCGAGTGGATCAAGACCCGGGCGAAAATGGGCCCCGAGTACACGAAGATGCAGGCCCTGGTGAAGAGCGAGGGTCTGCACACGGTCTGCCAGGAGGCGGGCTGCCCCAACATCTACGAGTGCTGGGAAGACCGCGAGGCCACCTTCCTCATCGGCGGTGACCAGTGCACCCGTCGCTGTGACTTCTGCCAGATCGACACGGGCAAGCCCGAGGCGCTGGACCGCGACGAGCCGCGCCGGGTGGGCGAGTCGGTCGTCACGATGGACCTGAACTACGCCACGATCACCGGCGTCGCCCGCGACGACCTGGAGGACGGCGGTGCCTGGCTGTACGCCGAGACGGTCCGCCAGATCCACGCCCAGACGTCGGGCCGCGAGGCCGGCCGCACCAAGGTCGAGCTGCTCGCTCCCGACTTCAACGCCGAGCCCGCCCAGCTCGCCGAGGTCTTCTCCTCGCGCCCCGAGGTCTTCGCGCACAACGTCGAGACGGTCCCCCGGATCTTCAAGCGCATCCGCCCCGGCTTCCGCTACGACCGCTCGCTGAAGGTCATCACGGAGGCCCGCGACTACGGTCTGGTCACCAAGTCGAACCTGATCCTCGGCATGGGCGAGACCCGCGAAGAGGTCAGTGAGGCGCTCCGGCAGCTGCACGAGGCGGGCTGCGAGCTCGTCACGATCACGCAGTACCTGCGCCCCTCCGTGCGCCACCACCCCGTCGAGCGCTGGGTCAAGCCGCACGAGTTCGTGGAGCTGAAGGAGGAGGCCGACCAGATCGGCTTCTCCGGTGTCATGTCGGGTCCGCTGGTCCGCTCCTCCTACCGGGCCGGCCGGCTGTACCAGATGGCCATCGAGAAGCGCGGCGCGTACGTCGCCTCGCAGGCGGTCTGAGCCGACGTAAGCATGTGGTCCGAACCGACGTAAGAAGGAAGACGGCAACGGAGCCCCGGCCCCGTACGGCCCAGTCGGCCGGACCTGTCGTAGATAGTGATCCGGCGAAAGCGGTGGCACTCAGTGCCACCGCTTTCGTGTGAATCGGCACACAAGCAACTCCCCCTCCACAATGGCGCGTTCGATGCGGCCGAGGTCTTCCCCGCAGATGGGGGCGCCGTCAGGGACGCGTCAGCGATCGGGGCCGGTGCATCAAGGTTTCATTGGTGTTTGACCGGTCGGTCACGCCCTGGTAACACCAATCAGTGACCCTGGTTTCAGACCCCGTACCGCACCCGCCAGAGCCGCCATCCCGAGGGGGGAACACCATCATGCAGGCCGCGCCCGTTCGCGCCACCGCGATTCCGTCGTTCACCGATGCACTCCGTGCCGTCGAGTCGATCCTCATGAGCGGCGGCCAGCGCACCGCCCGCCGCAACGCCTGGACCTCCGTCCTGGAGGACCGCCGCCGCGCCAAGGACAGGGTCGAGGCACAGCGCGTCCTGGAAGCCGTCGCGACGCGTTCGTAGCCTCCGCCCCGCGCTCCGCCGGCACCTCGTCGACGCTCCCCCGGTACTGCCGTCGTCGGCGCTTCCCGGGCCACGTAGACTTCCCGGCATGGCGAGGAAGGAAACCGCAGCGGACGCCGCTGCCGAACCCGGGCGACTCAAGCAGATCGCTCTGACTTACAAGATGACCCGCAAGGCCGACTCCAAGATCGGTCTTGTACTCGCGGCTGTCGGAATCGTCACCCTCGGTGTCTTCCTCGCGATCGGCTTCTTGATCGGCCACCCGATCTATCTCGGCATCTTCGGCCTCCTGCTCGCCTTCCTCGCGTCGGCGATCGTCTTCGGACGCAGGGCCGAGCGGGCCGCCTTCGGGCAGATGGAGGGCCAGCCGGGCGCAGCCGCGGCCGTGCTGGACAACATCGGCCGGGGCTGGACCACGACTCCGGCGGTGGCGATGAACCGCAGCCAGGACGTGGTGCACCGCGCGGTCGGCAAGGCCGGCATCGTGCTGGTCGCCGAGGGCAACCCGAACCGGGTGAAGAGCCTGCTGGCCGCCGAGAAGAAGAAGATGGCGCGGATCGTCTCCGACGTCCCGGTGCACGACATTCTCGTGGGCACCGGCGAGGGCCAGGTGGAACTCAAGAAGCTCCGTACGACGATGCTGAAGCTGCCGCGTGTCCTGGCGGGCCCGCAGGTCACCGCGACCAACGACCGGCTGCGTGCGATGGGCGACATCATGTCGAACCTTCCGCTTCCGAAGGGTCCGATGCCGAAGGGGATGCGGATGCCGCGAGGCAAGATGCGCTGAACCTCGTACTACTTGTTGCGATGCTCCCCGTCACTTTCGTGGCGGGGAGCATCTCTGTTTGGGGGGAGCATCTTCGTTGCGGGAGCGTGGCTGTTGTGGGGAGCGCCGCTGTTGCGGGGAGCGTGGCTGTTTCAGGCCAGGGTTCTGAATGCCCGGTCGTAGTAGACCATCGGGGATCCCTCGCCCAGGCGGACGCCTCTCACCAGACCTATCAGGACCGTGTGGTCCCCGGCGGGGTGGCGGGCGTGCGCGGCGCAGTCCAGTTCGGAGAGTGCCTGATCGACCGTCGGCAGCCCGTCGGGGCTGAGGCAGAGGCCGCCCGACGCGAACTTGTCGGTGCCCTTGGTGGCGAAGCGCATGGCGAGCGGGCGATGGACCGGGGCCAGCACGCTCACCGCGAAACGGTCACAGCATTCGAACGACGCCGCCGAGTCGGCCGAGTTCGCCAGACAGACGAGGATCATCGGCGGGTCCAGCGAGACCGAGCAGAAGGAACTGGCCGTGAATCCCCGGGGGGTGCCGTCCGCGCACCGGGTGGTCACCACGACCACGCCGGAGGGGAAGCGTGCCATCGCGGCCCTGAACTGCTCGGGGGCGACCTCGGCGGCCGCCACGTCCTGCCGCTCCGTCGTCGCGGCCGCACCGCCATCGATCTGCTGAACCATCGTCAACTCCCGGAGGACTGACAGGTGAGCGACTGGCCGTGGCCGCATTCATGGCGATTGTGGATGTCGGCCAAGGCAATGTGCGGCCACCGACCGTGTTCGAGATGTCACGCGTATCCAGGACGACTATGCCGTCGGCGTCCCGGGCCGGCAACCGGGCGAGTGGTCCCTCGCGGCGCTCGCGACCTGCGCCGGCGCGGCACCTCCCGCCGCCTCGCCCAGGGCGGGCGGCGTTCGAAAGGTGCCGCCGAACGGGTGACGCGAGGGGGCCCTGCCGGAACCTCGGTCAGCGCACCGGTTCCGTCCGCTCGTTGCCGGACAGCGCCCAGGCGCCGTAGGCCGCACCGGTGGTCTCGAAGGACAGCGCCACGTGGGAGGCCGCGCTGTTCACGTCCCTCCAGAAGCGTTGCACCGGGTCGGACGAGGACTGTCCCGAGGTCCCGCTCGCGCGGAAGACCCGGTCGACGGCCGAGACGAGCAGTTCCACCGCCAGCGCGAGGTCCCTGGCGCCGCGGACCGCGGCCTCGCCCTCCGGCGGACACTCGGTGCCGTCGGCCACCGCCGCCGTCCGCAGGATGAGGAGTTCGGCGGCGTCCACCTCGGCGGCCGAGCGGGCCAGGGAGACCTGCGCGGACGGCATCTCGCGGACGGCCCGTCCCCGGCGGTCCACACGCTGCCCGGTCCGCGCGATCCAGGCACGCAGCGCGCCCCGGGCGGCTCCGATCAGCGGGGCGGCGAACGGCAGGCTGTTCACGGCGTACATCGGGACGATGTGGCAGCGGGCGTCCGAGGCCGTCGCGCGGCCGGCGTGGACGGCCGACCGCGGCAGGGTCAGGTGCTCGGGCACGAAGACGTCGGAGAGGAGCAGGGTGTGGCTGCCGGTGCCGCGCATCCCCACGGTGAACCAGCTGTCCTCGATGGAGAAGTCGGCCCGCGGCACCGCGAAGAACCGCACCTCGGGGCGGTCGGCGGAGTCCTCGCCGTCCTTGGCCGGGACCGCCGCGCAGGCCAGCGCCCAGTCGGCGAAGTGCACCCCGCTGATGTACTTCCACTCACCGCTCAGCCGCCAGCCGCCGGCGACGGGCTCCGCCTTGCCGGAGGGCATCAGCGCACCGGCCAGGACCACGTCCGGCCCCTCCGCCCAGATCTCCGCCTGCCCCGCCTCGGGCAGGAACGCCGCGTACCGCCCGGCGTAGGCGGCCAGCGAGGCCGCCCAGGCCGCTGACGTACACCCCTCGCCGACCAGCGCCACCGCCGACGTCAGCTCGCCGAAACCGCCGGGCTCGCCGCCGTGGGCGGCCGGTACGAAGTGCCGCGCGAAGCCGGCGTCCAGCACCGCGCGGACCACCTGCGGGGAGAGCTGACGGGCGGTTTCCGCCTCGTCGCTGTACCGGGCCGCGATCTCTGCGACCTGCGGCGCTCGGGCCACGAGCGTCGAGCTGCTGTCGTGCGTCGGCCTGCTGTCGAGCGTCGACTCGTTGTCGTGCGTCGGCCTGCTGTCGTGCGACATGCTGTCCACCACCTTCACCGGGAGTGGACGCAGTGTCTCCGCCGGGGCTCGCCACCGAACGGACCCCGAGCCGGGCCGGGCGATCCGTCACCCGACCGGCGTCAGAAGTCGAGCGCGAGGTCGCGCTTGGCCGACGTCGGAAGTCGAGCGCGGGGTCGCACCTGGCCGGGTGCCACCGGGGTGGTGTCTAGCCGTCGAGCTCGGGTCTCTAGCCGCGGACCTCGATCGTGCGGGCCAGCCGGTCGTGCAGGCCGCGGCCGTCGCGGTCCCAGATGAGGGCGGGGAGGGCGAGGCACAGGAGCGTGGTGCGCAGGAGGGCGCGGAGGGGGTTGAGGCGGCCGCCGTCCTGGGGGACGACTCGCAGGCCGAACAGGCGCTTACCGGGGGTGCAGCCGACCGTACCGACGGTGAGGACGCCGAGGGCGAAGAAGATGAGCAGGGCCCAGTTGCCCGTCGTCTGGTTGTAGCCGTCAGTGAGCAGGCCGTATGCGATCAAGAGGCACAGGGCCCAGTCGACGGCCAGGGCGCCGAGGCGGCGGCCGGGGCGGGCGATCGAGCCGGGCCCCGTCTGCGGCAGTCCGAGCTGCTCACCGGGGTAGCCGAGGTCGACACCGGCTTCCCCCAGGGCCTCACGCGGTCCGGAGAGCCATGATCCGATTGCTTGCCTCTTGTCCACGCGTCCACGGTACTGTGCCCGTTTTGACATGTGGACGGGTGGGGTGCCGCGGACCCGGTCCGGTTAACTTGGGCGAAACAAATGGGTCACGCTTGAGAAATCCCCCGTCCCTATGGTCGGGTCCAGCGTGTGCCACCGCACTGGCCGCACGAACGAACTACCACCCCGGTCCACAGTGGGCGGGAGTAGGAGGAGCTGGATGTTCCAGAACGCCGACGAGGCCAAGAAGTTCATCAAGGACGAAGACGTCAAGTTCGTCGACGTCCGCTTCTGCGACCTGCCGGGTGTGATGCAGCACTTCACGATTCCGGCAGAGGCCTTCGACCCGACCGAGGAACTGGCCTTCGACGGCTCCTCCATCCGCGGCTTCCAGGCCATCCACGAGTCCGACATGGCGCTCCGCGCCGACCTGTCCACCGCGCGCGTCGACTCCTTCCGCCGCGACAAGACGGTCAACATCAACTTCTTCATCCACGACCCGATCACGGGCGAGCAGTACTCCCGTGACCCGCGCAACGTGGCGAAGAAGGCGGAGGCGTACCTCGCGTCGACCGGCGTCGCCGACACCGCGTACTTCGGCCCCGAGGCCGAGTTCTACGTCTTCGACAGCGTGCGCTTCGACACCAAGTCGAACGAGGCCTTCTACCACATCGACTCCGAGGCGGGCGCCTGGAACACCGGCGCCCTCGAGGACAACCGCGGTTACAAGGTCCGCTACAAGGGCGGCTACTTCCCGACCCCGCCGGTCGACCACTTCGCCGACCTGCGTGCCGAGATCTCCCTGGAGCTGGCCGCGTCCGGCCTCCAGGTCGAGCGCCAGCACCACGAGGTGGGCACTGCCGGCCAGGCCGAGATCAACTACAAGTTCAACACGCTGCTCGCCGCGGCCGACGACCTCCAGCTCTTCAAGTACATCGTGAAGAACGTCGCCTGGCGCAACGGCAAGACCGCGACCTTCATGCCGAAGCCGATCTTCGGTGACAACGGCTCGGGCATGCACATCCACTCCTCGCTGTGGGCCAACGGCGACCCGCTGTTCTACGACGAGGCGGGTTACGCGGGCCTCTCGGACACCGCCCGCTTCTACATCGGCGGCATCCTCAAGCACGCCCCGTCGCTGCTCGCCTTCACCAACCCGACGGTGAACTCCTACCACCGCCTGGTCCCCGGCTTCGAGGCCCCGGTCAACCTGGTGTACTCGCAGCGCAACCGCTCCGCGGCCATGCGTATCCCGATCACCGGCTCGAACCCGAAGGCCAAGCGCGTCGAGTTCCGCGCGCCCGACTCCTCCGGCAACCCGTACCTCGCCTTCTCGGCGCTGCTCCTCGCGGGCCTCGACGGCATCAAGAACAAGATCGAGCCGGCCGAGCCGATCGACAAGGACCTCTACGAGCTGGCTCCCGAGGAGCACGCGGGCGTCGCCCAGGTCCCGACCTCCCTCCCGGCCGTCCTGGACCGCCTCGAGGCCGACCACGAGTTCCTCCTCGCGGGCAACGTCTTCACGCCCGACCTGATCGAGACGTGGATCGACTACAAGCGCACCAACGAGATCGCCCCGCTGCAGCTGCGTCCGCACCCGCACGAGTTCGAGCTGTACTACGACGTGTAAGAACGTCGCACCAGCCGTACGACGTCGGCCGTGTCCTTCCCTCCGGGAAAGGCGCGGCCGATGTGCTGTTCGGTGGCGCATGGCGCCCGCGGCGGCCGGGAAGGACTATGGTCCCGTCGTCGTGGGGGGCAGCCAAGTTGAACTCGGACACGGTCACGGCCATAGCGGCGACGGCGATAGCGCTCGGCTCGCTCTGGATCAGCTACTCGCAGACCAAGGCCACGCGGTTGCACAACCGCCAGTCCGTCAGGCCCCTGCTTCAGATACAGCCGTTCAGCGAGGCCGAGCACAGCTGGTTCTGGGATCTGGTCACCCGACGGCTGCTGATCGAGATCACCTACGAGTCCCTGTACGGCGGCGAGAACTTCACGGCGATGCCGCCGCCGCCCTGACCGGCGGTCCCTGTGTCCACTCCCCATAAATAAGTGGCTCTTGACAGGGCAGGTCTTTGCCCGCTGTGGGGTGGATCGGGGCCTGTTATTGGGGGTGGGCGGGCGCACAATGGAAGTCGGGACGAGTGCCCGAGTGTGGGGTGATGCATGATGCAGAGCCGGTTCCAGAGCGATCGGCGGCTGACCGTCAGGATGACGGTCACGTTGTTTCTGCTCGGATTGCTGTACGTGGCCTTCATCGCCGGATTGATCGTGCTGATGAAGTCCTGGGTGCTGGTCGTGGTGATCGCGGCGGCATTCCTCGGGGCGCAGTACTGGTTCTCGGACCGGATCGCGCTGTTCGCGATGCGCGGGCGGATCGTGCAGCGGGAGGAGTACCCGCAGCTGCACGGGGTGGTCGACCGGCTGTGTGCCGTCGCCGACATGCCGAAGCCGCTCGTCGCCATCTCCGATATGGACATGCCCAACGCGTTCGCGACCGGGCGGAACCCCGATCACGCCGTGCTGTGTGTGACCACCGGGCTGCTGCGGCGGCTCGAACCCGACGAACTCGAAGGTGTGCTGGCGCACGAGCTGTCGCACGTGGCCCACAAGGACGTCGCGGTGATCACCATCGCCTCCTTCCTCGGCGTGATCGCCGGGCTGATCGTGCGGTTCGCCTTCTACTCGCAGCTCCTGGGCGGCGGGCGCAGGGACCAGAACACCGCGATGGTGTTCATGGCCGTCATGACGGTCTCCGCGGCCGTGTACGCGATCAGCTTCCTGCTCATCCGGGCACTGTCCCGGTACCGCGAGCTGGCCGCCGACCGGGCCGCGGCCCAGCTCACCGGACGGCCCTCGGCGCTGGCGTCCGCGCTGACCAAGGTCACCGGGGACATCGCGAAGATCCCGACCAAGGACCTGCGTACGGCCCAGGCGTTCAACGCCTTCTACTTCACCCCCGCCCTCGGCGCCGAACCGGGCGTGGCGAAGTACTTCTCCACCCACCCGAGCCTGGAGCAGCGGCTCGAACAACTGGCACGCATCTCGGCCGAGTTGGGCGAGCCGGCGACCCCCGGGAAGGCCGGCTGAGCATGGGGCTCCTGGACATCCTGCTCGGGCGCAGCAGACCCGTCGCGCCCGACCTCGACCAGCTCTTCGCCCTGCCGTCGGCCGCCATCACCTTGCAGGCGGCCGCCGGCTTCACCCCGACGGGGACGGGCGCGGTGTGCTTCGCGACCGTCGAGGGCGGGGCGTTCGCCGAGGCGCGTCAGGAGGTCCAGGCGCTGCTGGACGCGGACGCGGAGAGGGACAGTTCCCCGGTGGAGATCAGCCGGGACGAGTACGGGTACTCGTGGCTGGTCTCGCGGCGGGACCCCGACGACCTGCCGGCGCTGGTGAGTGATCTGCACGCGGTGAACACCGCGCTGGAGGGCAGCGGCTTCGGGCCGCAACTGCTCTGCTCGGTGGCGGGCTTCCAGGACAGCGAGCAGCGGCGGCTCGGGCTCGTCTATCTCTACAAGCGCGGCACGTTCTACCCCTTCGCGCCGCTGGCCGGTACGGAGCAGCAGCGCGACAACTCACTGGAACTGCAGATCAAGGCCGCGCTCACCGACGATCTGCGGATCGAGCAGGACCTGAGCCGCTGGTTCCCGATCTGGGGCGCCCCGGGCCTGTGACCCGGGGCGCGACTGTCTACTTCTTGCGCTCCTGGCGCCGCGCCTCCAGCGGACGTTCGCGGCGGTAACGGCGCTCCCACTTGGCCTGACGGTCACGGCGGGCGCGGTACGCGCGGTAGGTGGAGTCCGCGCGGCCCCCGGCTCCGGACGCGCCCGACGAGGCGGCTCCCGGCGCCGAACCCGGCGCGGACGTCGCCGATGAACCGTCGCTTGTACGGCCGTAGCGGACGTACAGAAAGAGCAGGGCGACCGCCGCGAGCCAGAGAACGTGGTTGGAGAAGCCCATGACGACCAGGATCGCGGTCGCTGAAATGATCAAGGTTCCCATGACGGGACTCCTTGCGTGCGTGGGTGACTGGATCTTGATGGAGTGAAGGTGTTTCCGGATGAAACGACGGGGCGCTGGGGGAGGCTGCCGTCCGTCGGTGCGTAGAGAGTAGCCCTGAGTCCGCCCACTGATGCCTGTCCGGAGGAAAGCGGTGCTCGGCTCCTCCGGAACGCCTCTCCAGCGTAGGGAAGCGGCCTGTCGGGGCGCATCTGCATTTCCGTGGACATATCCCTCACCTGCGCCTACTCATATGGGGGCATGAGTAAATGAGGGGTGCTCTTCCCATTTACATACGACCATGACGGTGAACGACTGAGCTGCGTCAGCGCATCGGGCGGTGACGGCGAATCAGCCGGCGGTGCTGGAGACGGCGGTGGTACGACAGCCACCGTCGTTCTGCTGCACGGCGCGGGCCTCGGCAGCAAGGAACGGCTGCTCCCTCTGTTGGAGGAGTTCGTCGCACGCGGCTGCCGAGGCCTCGCGCTCGACTTCTCCGGGCATGGCGAAAGCTCGGGCGCGCTGGGCGAGTTGAGCCTCAAGAAGCGCTTCGAGCAGGCCGTCGCCGTCATCGACGCGACCCTGCCTGCGGACACTCCGCTGATCCTCGTCGGGTTCAGCATGAGCGGCCAGACGGTGGCCGACCTCGCTGGGCACTACGGGGAGCGAGCGGTGGCGCTGGGCCTGTGCGCGCCCGCCGTGTACGGCGCCGAGGCGTGGCCGGTCCCGTTCGGGAACGGCGACAGCCGCTTCAGCGAGATCATCCGTACGCCGGACAGCTGGCGTCAGGCCCCCGCGCTCGGCGTCCTGCGGGCGTACGCCGGGCGCGCGGTGCTCGCCGTGCCGGGCACGGACACCGTGATCCCGCCCGCCGTGACCGAGGCCGTGACGGAAGCGCTCACCACCCGCTCCCGCTTCAGCCGGCTCGAACTGCCCGGCGCTGAGCACATGTTGGGCCTGTGGTTCCGCGACCATGCCGAGGACCGGCGGCGGTTCGTGGACGCCGTTCTCACCGGGCTCGGAGAGTAGGGGCGGCCGCATCGGGCGCGGCGCATGGGGGCGACGGTCCGGCGTCGAGTCCGGGCCGGCGGGCTCACACTCCCTGCGTCGCCGTGACCACCCCGGCCGTCACGGCGGCGCCCAGTGCCGCGTGGTCGACGGTGTTCTGGTCGGCGTAGCGCAGCGCGAAGTCCGCGACGGCGCGGTCGAAGGTGTCGGCGCCGCCCAGGTAGGCGGCGATCGCGATGCGGTCGCCGGAGCGGGCGTGGGCGCGGGCCAGGGCGGTGCCACACAGGCGGGCGTAGGCGACCAGTTCGTCGGGGGCCATCCCGGCGACATCCGCTGAGCCCTTCATGTCGCGCAGTTGACGCCAGTAGAAGGCGCGTCCCTGCGGCCCGGTCATCCAGCCCAGGAAGATGTCGCTCGCCGCCTGCAGCAGGCGCTGCCCCGCGACGACCCGGTGCCCTGGATGGACGTACGGGCCGTTGGGCAGATGCTCTTCGAGTACGGACCTGCCGGCCTCCTTGATCTGGAGGAACAGCGGGTCGTCCGCGTCGCGCCCGGCCAGCAGCACGATGAAACAGCGGGTGCCGACGCTGCCGACGCCGACGACCTTGCGGGCGGCGTCGACGAAGCGGTAGCGGTCCAGGAGGAGGCGGCGTTCCTCGGAGAGCGTGGAGCGGTAGTCGCTGAAGATCTTGCGGAGCGACGCCATGTCGGAGACTCCGGCGGATTCGAGCAGGGGCGGGTCCTGGACGATGCGGCGGCGTCCGCCGACGGTCTCGGTGAGCTTGCCGAGCGCGTGCAGGCTGGTGCGCCGGCGGGCCCGGGTGAGGCTCGACTCGACCTGCTTGCGGTGGCGGGCGGAGCGGACCAGCGGGAGCAGTTGTTCGGCGTCGATGCGCTCGTACCAGACGGCCAGTTCGCCCTTCCCGGCGAGCCGCCGGATGCTCTCCCGGTACTCGCCCACCGCAGCCTGGGCCGCGCCGCGGGCCTGCGTCTCGGCGTGCCCGTTCTCGCGGGCCGCCACCGCGACGCTGGCCGCGAGCCGTTTGACGTCCCACTCGAAGGGGCCCGGGTGCGTCTCGTCGAAGTCGTTCAGGTCGAAGAGCAGGGTGCGTTCCGGGGAGGCATACAGGCCGAAGTTGAGAAGGTGCGCGTCGCCGCAGAGCTGGACGGTGAGCCCGGTGTGCGGCTGGGCCGCCAGATCGGTGGCCATGACGGCGGCGGCGCCGCGCAGGAAGGCGAACGGTGACGCGGTCATCCGCCCGTACCGGATCGGCAGCAGTTCCTGGAGGCGGCTCCTGCCCTGCCGTTCCAGTACGGCGACGGGGTCGGGCCGGCCGACACCGGGGATCCAGCCTGCGTGCTCGGAGCGGGAGACGCGTCTGCGGGCCGCTCTGCCCTGCGCGGCGCGGTCCGCCGCGGTGGCCGCGGCGCCGGTCGGGGCCATGGTCGTCAGTTCCGCACGGCTCTGGCCACTTCGGCGGTGACCTCGCCGGAGAGTGTGCGGTTGCTGCGGGCGGTGGCGTCCTTGGCGGCGCCCGCGGCGACGTCGTCGACCGTCACGACGGCCGTGTCGAGGAGGTTGCCGCTCTGGTCGCGGAAGTCGATCTGGACGGCGTACGACTTCGACGCGGAGGTGGAGTTGGTGACGGTCACCTTGGCGGTGGAGCGGCCGTCGGAGTCGGTGCTCACGTCGCTCGCCTTGACGTCGCCCTTGGCGTTCACGCCGTTCTTGAACTCGTCGAACTGCCGGCCTGCCTCGGCGGTGGCGGAGGCGAGGGCGTTGCCCGCCTCGGAGGCGAGGGAGGACGCGGCGGAGGCGGCCTGGGAGACGGCGGCGGAGGGGGTGGTGTCGTCCGAGCAGCCGGTGAGGGGGGCGGCGAGGGCCGCCGTGGCGGCTGCGCCCAGGATCAGGGCCCGTGGGCCGTGCCTCTTCATGCCGTCTCCCGACGTCTCGGTCTCTCGCTGGCTCTTGCTGGCTCTCGCTGGTTCTCGCCGGCTCTTGGTGGCTCTCGTCCGGTTCTGCTCCTCGCGGTTGCCTCAGTCAAGGCGGGGAGCGGGGGGTGCGCATGCCGGGGACGGCGATCGGGTGAGGTGGGGGTGGTGCGGGGCGGGGCGGGGAGTTTTTCGCCCCCTCCGCCCCCTGCCCGGTCCGTCCCCGGCTATCCGGACTGTTCCGAGCTGTCCTCCCGGGGGACCGGCTG